>NZ_CM176623.1:0-1200000 GCF_058119865.1 Ruminococcus sp. 8Y-12
AAAGTATTCTGATGAGGATTTAGAAAGGATAATAAACTCAACTGCCACAAGGGTAAGCAGACAAAAAACGAAATCACAGATATCATCTCAATCGGAAGAAAGTGACGGTGCACCATTTGTATTGGATATGAAACAATTAACTTATGATTTGATGGAGACCTGTGACAATTCTCTTGATTCTATAAATGATGAAGACTATTTTAAAAGTATTTATCCTATTTCAAATTTAAAGAAATTTTCATATTACATAGATGCAGATATTAATGAAGTTACAATTGTACTATGTGATGATGAAAGCACTCTTGAACAAGCTGTCACTGCCTTTAATGACCATATAAAAAGCCAGATACATCTATATGACCTTAACGATAAGATCGAAAAAGTCAACAAACTTGAAAATGCTATTATCAAAACGAAAGGATTATACGCCATATTGTGTGTATGTGATGACTATTCAAAGGCAAATAACATATTAAAAGAGTATGGGGTTAATTAATTTATTTACTTCTATGCTTACCAATGGCTTTAAAAGCAGTTTATCAGAAAGGCCCTTCTCCTTTATTAGCTGGGTCTAAATTATGGTCAGTAGTATAGTAACGATTCCACCATCATAGCATGATGAATTATTATACGAAAGTAACAGATTGATTTTTCACACAAAAACAGATGAAACAGGAAATAAAACCGTTTCATCTGTTTTTTCTGATTATTTTAATAACAGAAAGTTACGCACTGGTAATGCAGAAGAGTTCTCTAATCAGTTAGAGAGTGACAAGCGAGCGTTATCTGCGCTCTCTCAAGAACTTGATGCAAATGCCGTAAATCAGGAGAGGTTCAGAAACATCATGAAAGGTTCTTCCTCTACTGCTATCAACTATGCAAAAGGAATGATGGATGGCAAGGGTTCTGTAGAACAATTCGCATCCCAACAAATTAAACTTAATGAAGCTGCAATAAATTCTACAAAGCTTACCTCAAAGTTGAAGAGTTTTGGTAGTTCTGTTGTTTCCTCGTTAGCAAATATAGGGGTAGGTATAATTACTGATTTTGCAATTCAAGGCGTGTTCACCATGATTGACAATTATGTTCACCGTTTAGATATTGCCATCGAAAAAGGCGCAGAGGCCAATGCAAAGATATCACAGACCTTTGATAACTACAAGCAAAAGACGCTTGCAGCATCTGATCTTGGAAACCGATATGAAGAACTTTCTCAAGGGGTAAATCCATTGACGAAAGCCAACCTGTCTCTGTCTGATGATAAGTATACTGAATTTCTTGAGATAAGCAATCAATTAGCCGGGCTATTCCCAACTCTTGTGTCCGGATATGACAGTCAGGGAAATGCTTTGCTAACTCTAGGCAACGGTGCTCAATCGGCCACAGATCAGCTAAACTCCTTGCTAGAAATGCAACGCCAAATGGCACATGTGGAAATCAGTAATAATTTACAGACTTCTTTTGATGGCGCAACTGCTCAAGTGGAGAAATTGACAAAACAAATATCTGACCTTCAGAGTTCGAAGGCTGAAACTGACGAAACTGCAAACTCTTTTGCAAATACCACATTAAATAATAAAATCTTGTCAGGACTTGAAAAAGGATCAATTACTCTGGATTCTGCTGAGACAGATGATGTGGAAACGTATGAGAGTAAAATTGTAAAGACATTGATAGCTCATGCTATGGCCCCAAATCTCACACAGAATGATGATGGTACGATAAACATTGCTTTTGACTCCGTAGGCAACGATGAATCTTTGGCAGATGTAAGGACCGAACTTACGGCACTTTTCAGCCAGGAAGCAGAGGATTCAAAAGCCAGATCAAATGATTATGACCACCAAATAGCAGTTGCAAAAATGCAGATAGCTGACACTTGGGCTAATATGACTGGGCCCATATCCAATTATCTTCAGACTGCCGGCTCCTTCACTAATCTGTCTGAGACACTGCAGGGTGCACTGTTATCCAATCTGGGCAATCTTGATATTGGTTCCCTAACGGAAAAATACAATGGTGATGTCAAGACTTTTCTGTATTCTGATTTCATTGAGCCAATATCAGAACTCACACCTGAAGCCCAAGAAGCCTTGGGTGATTTACTGAATTTAGATAAATCGGATATTACTTACGATGAGTATACTAATGAGTGGCAACAAAAACTAAATGATTTATTTCCAAATGATGTATCAAAGCAGAGCGATTGGAAAAATAAGTTAGGATTTACAGACTTCGATGAGGAATTGCAACAAGAAGCTAAGCAGTTAAAAGAAGAATACAAAAAAAATACTGACGATATAGATAATATGACCCTTGGGGATAAAAAGATTGCACTAGATATCATTGCCAACGATGATACTGAAATCCCTTTTGATAAACTACTAGAACGCATTGAAAAAGTCAAGAAAGCCGCTGCCGAACCTGTTGATATCCACGCCACCCCTCTTCTCAACGAGTACATAGCCGCCAAGGAAACCCAAAACGCCGGCAGCAACTACGATAAAATGAGAGCAGCCTATAAAGAGGCCAAAGCGCTCTACGAATCCGGTGACATTGGTACTGACGACTTTAAAAAAGGCGCTGCTGTCATCTCCCCCACCGGGGCTGAAGATGTGAAAAACTTCGAAGAAAACTCTCCCAAGGCAGACCGCTATCTGACAGATGATGAAAGCGGCATCGAAAATTTCTTAAAAGACCTTGAATCTAAAAAATATGCCGAATTGGAAACCCTGCAAGATGGAACAAAGAAATTAACCTACGATATCCAAGACCTGGAAAGCGCCGCCTATGAAATGAGCTTGCCATTCGAACTTTTCATGTCATTGCTGGGCGAATTATCCGACAAAGGTTTTTCAAACAATTTTATAAGCAATACTGAGGATGGTCTAAACCATTTGGAAGATTTGTACGGTGAATTGGCAGATGAAGAACAGCATTTGGCAAAACTTCAGGGAGACGGCAAATACACCACTATAGATGAAAATGGCAATAAGCGGAAAACCTTTGGTGATCAGACAGCCATAGACGCCTCCATCGCCAAAATAGCAGAGTTAAAGGCCGGTATACAGGAAACAAAGGAATATATGTCTCAGCTTACCGCAAAGTCTGCGGAGGATGCAGGCAGTGAGGTAACCGCTGGCAAAGCCGCTATCTTCGCCATGCAAAAAGAGCTGAAAGAGTTGAAGCCCGAGGAAGAAAACTATAATAGCGTAAAAGGTATTATTGAGGATGATATCAAAGAGATCGCAAAGGAACTCCACATTGAACTGGATGCTGATTTAAATATTGTAGATGAAAACGGCAATCCTGTCACTGAAGAAAGCGTCCAAAATGATATTAATAAAAAAACCAGAAATGTTAACATAACAAGCCGTCCGCAAGTGCCCAATGAAAAAATCCAAAAAGCCGGATGGGAAACAGAAGATACCGATTACTCCCCTATATATTCCTCCCATTATTCCAATGAGGATGGAACAGAAACGGTCCTTTTAACGCCTGTTTTACCTGATGGTACGGTGCTAAGTCCGGAACAATTATCGGAATACGCAAAAGAACTTCTAAACGGCCAGGAAATTGATGCCGATGTACAGCTTGGGATGTTCGCTGGGGAAGATTCCATCGAACAGGCAGAAAACTATGCCCAGGTTTTAAGCGCCATACAGGAACAGCGTTATTCCGACGATGAAACCCAGCAAAACACGGCAGAGGCTTTAGGTAGCTACACTGCTGAACAGCTGAGAGATATTGACCTTTCTGACGGCCAATGGTCCGAGGGGGAGGAAGAACTTGAAAATTACATAGCGTCTCTTGGTCTGGTAAAAGAACAGGCTGAAACCGTAATCGCTGTCTTAGATCAGATGCATTTACTGGATGAGGGCGGTCTTCAAGATCCTACTTTGACGCCAAAAGATCCTACCGGACTGTCCAAACTGGAAGTGGAGGCGGAACTGCAAGATCCTGGCGGTGTTCAGAGAGAACTACAGTCCGAAGCGGACAGCACTCCTGTTGTAATTAAAACAGAAACTACTAAGAGCGACACGTCAAATGCGGGTACACCACAAGAATCCTCTTCCTCCTCTGCCGCAAGCTCTCTCCCACCCTTTTCCTACATGTCAGTGCCAGGTCTTCCAAATCCATATAGCAATTTACCCAGTAAAGAACAATTAGAAGAATTGGTTAACACAGCAAATAATACTGAGGCAACTATAACGGTTCACTCCAATACATCCCCAGGAAAAATTGAAGCACTACAATTGCCTCTATTTATAAATTCTTTATCTGCAACTATACCCGTGGATATAAATTCAATCTCTCTCGCATCAAAGATAAATGCAGCCCTCTCCGGTGAGCATTACATAAAGGTCACACCATTATATACAGGCTTATCGCTTCTGTCCGGTGTTCCAAAAGCAAATGGCACACCTTTTATCCAGTCATCTACTTTCAATAACGGTACCCTGGGCAAGGCACTGGCATTAGGGGGAACCGTAGGCGAGCCAAGAGCTATAGACGCGCTCACCGGTGAACTCGGTCAGGAGATGGTTGTCCGCGGAAACAGATTCTTTACCGTCGGCGATCATGGCCCCGAGATGGTTCATCTGCGTCAGGGTGATATTGTGTTTAACCACAGGCAGACACGCGAACTGCTATCAAGGGGACATACTGCCGGCCGCGGCAGAGCTTTGGCTGAGGGAAATGTCAAGTCCGTTTCCGGTAACTCTGACAAAGATGCTGGTTCCTCGCTGGAAAATGTGCTAAAACGCCTGGCCAATCTCTTCGACTGGATCGAACATAGAATTGACCGTTTGCAGGGAAAAATTGACTATTCCCTGTCCAGAGCGGAAAATGCGGTATCCTATAAGGATAAAAATAAATATATCACCAAAGCAGCAAAGGATAACCGTTCCCTGATCCATACAGAAGAAAAAGCCTACAAAAAGTATACGAAAAAAGCCAACCAGGTTGCAGCCCAAACCAATCTTCCCAGCAAGCTGAAAAAACAAGTTAATAATGGTACGAATATTCGTATCAAAGAATTAAGTGAAGAAAACAAGAAGCGGGTTGATGCTTATAAGCAGTGGAGGGACAAGGCCCTGGATGCAAAGAAAGCGGTGCAGGATCTCAAGCAGCAGCAAAAGGAATTGGCCCAGACACGACTCGATAATATTATTGACCAGTACGAAAGTATTACAGGTCTGGCCGAAGCTGCACAAAATACTTCTAAAGCAATGCTGGAGTACTACACCTCTGCGGGCAAAGCGGTTGACAGTGAAGAGGCCAGACAGCAAATCAAGAGTCAGAAGTCTAAGCAAAATACGATTACCACTAAACTGCAATCAGAGAAATCCGCTTACACAAAAGAACTGAGGCGTGCCAAAAAAGTCTATGGTGAAAACAGTAACGAATACCGTGAAGCAAAAGCAAGGCTGGAAGAACTCAACGAGTCTATCTACGAAAGCAAAACCGCTTATAATAGCCTAAATGACCAGCTGCGCCAGTTAGACCTTACCAAGATGCAGTATGTCATTGACGGGCTTAAGGGCGCTGGTGAAAAGCTGAGAGGCATATTAGAGCTCAAAACAAAGCGGGGCGCCTCTTTGAGCGAGACAGATTACAGTTCTCAGATAGCCAACAACAATCAGCTCGTCAACCAGTACGATAAAATGCGCCAGACACACCTCAATGAAATGGCAGCGTCCCAACCCTATTCAGAGAAATGGCAGGAAGCCTATGAGGCTGTACAGAAATGTGACAATGCTATCTTGGGCCTGCTGAGTGACAATGAGGATCTCAAAGATTCCATAAATGAGCTGCGCTGGAAGCCCTTCCATGATCTCCAAAACAAGCTTGCTGACTCTATCAGCGATCTTGAGCACCTAAGCAGCCTGTTACAGGAGGGACAGTTCTTTGACGATGATGGAGGGCTGACAAAAACAGCCTTTGCCAATATCGCTCTTATCGGTAAGAGCATGGAGCTGGAAAAGCAGCGCGCCGCAAATGCCAGAGCTGCTTTAGGTAAACTGCAGAAAGAACTTGAGAATGGCACCATATCCCAGGAAGAGTATAATGAGCGCTCCAGAGAACAGATCGAGATTATCCAGAAATCTGCTTCTTCCGTTGAGGACTACAAGTCCAGTCTCATAGATATGCACAAGACGCAGTTGGAAAAACAAAATGAAGTATACCAGGAATACATTTCCATTCGCAAGGAAGCCAACAAACAGGACCAAAAGGCATATGAATACCAGAGAAAGCTAAAGTCTCAGTACAAAGATGTAAGCGGGCTAAAAGCGCAGATACTCGCTCTGGAAGGAACCACAAACCTTGCTGCAAAAGCGGAACTGGAGCGTTTAAAAGCGGAGCTGGCGGAAAAACAAGATGATCTGGATGATACGGTAAAAAGCCACGAATATGACATGATCAGCGACGGCTATGACAAGATGGCCGAAAATGCGGAAAAGCAGCTGGATAATCTCCTTCACAACCTTGAGACAAATGCGGATGAGCAGAAAATGGTAGTGGATAAAATGTTGAATAAAATCAAAGAGAGCTATTCCCTTGCTTATTCCGAGATAACCAATATCATTAAGGAGACCGGCACTGCCATTTCCCAAAACACAAAGGATAATATAGATTCTTTAAATAGTCAGGCTGGGGCCAACGCCACGGTAGGCAATGCACAGTCTGCTGCTGTAAATGCATCCGATACAGTAAACAATATCAACACTTCCCCCGTAAATACTTCCCAGGGCGGCTCCACTGCCGGGGCTGAAAAGAATACTTATCAAGATTCTGTTGCGGAATCGGACAGGCTGAGAAAAGAGCAAGAGGAAGCTGCAAAAAAGAAAGCGCAAGAAGATGCAATAAAGAAAGCGCTGGAAGCCAAAAATAAAGAATACCTTAAAAAGGCAAAGGAATTTATCAACACCAAGAAAAAGGTGAATTTGACAAATAAGCAGCTTGAAGGCCGTTCGGCCCTATTCCAATATATCTATGGCAAATCCAAGCGTTCGCTCAATGCCGAGGATTTTATAAAACTAGGTAAAATTCTTGACGTACAAGTTCCAAAGAAAGCCAGTAAGATGAATGGCACTTACCGGACCAATATCCTCAGAAAGCTCAAAGAAGTCGGCTACGCACAGGGAACGAAGAACTATCAGGGCGATGGATTTGCCTGGATGGATGAAGAAGGTTCTGAAATGATTGTCCGCAAGAACGACGGTGCGATTTTAACCAGGGTAAAAAAAGGTGACAGCATTATCCCCGCTGATCTCACAGAAAATCTGTGGAAGTGGGGCGCCATTGATCCTTTCTTTATGATGCAGGGTCTTCAGGCAAGCCCCGCCTTACCCAATGGGGCATTGAAAGGCGGTACGAACGTCGGCTCCGGATTAACAGTTGAAATCGGCGGTGTTCATGTGAGTCTAAACGGCAGGGTCTACAAGGATGACATAGATTACTTTAGAAAAATGCCCAGGGCCGTAGCTGCAGAGTTAACCAATGCGATTACTCCTATCTTAAATTCAGAGCTTCGAAAAACAGGAATCCGATAATGAACCAGGTAATTCAGTAAGGGAGAGCGCAGGATCTGCTCTCCCATTTTGTAAGGAGGTGAAAAATGTTTGGTAAATATTTTGAATACAATGGAGAAACATCCAAAGATTACAATCTAAAAATCTGCTCTTTCAATTCTATTGAAATCCCCATGGGGTTAGGGAGAGAAATTATAAAAGGGGAAACCACAAAATTTTGTCCCATAGCGAATCATCTGGGCACAAGATACAGCGACGTGCTCTCCTTCTCCGTCTCATTCGCAAAGTATGACAGGTATGCCAAAAACCAGACTGTTTTGGCATTTACCGAGGAGGAGATCAACGACATTATGGCTTGGCTGACTTCCCCTTGCTATCCCACCCTGTTCAGAATGGTTTCAGACAACAGAGATGAAAAAAATTACAACTATTTTGGAGTGTTCACAGATATGGAGCTATTCCATCCCGTGGGAGAGATGGTGCACGGATTCACAGCTACTTTTACAACCAATGCCCCCTATGCCTGGACGGATGAGATTGTCAAGAGCTGCTCTTCCACTACCTCAATCGACATCACAATAGACTGTAAAACTGCCGAGAGACTAACCCCCATTTACCCTGTGATCGTGGTAACTCCCCATAACAATGGAAACGTGGGACGGTTACCTGTCTCCATCACAACAAAAGAAGGCAAAACTCTGTCCCTGAACCTGCCCAAAATCCCTGTAACCATAGATTGTGGGAAAACCAAAATTTATGACCATCTGGGACTGGTCTCCTTTGAGGATCTGGGGCTTGCTGATGTGGGCGAGGTCTATTGGCCCCGCCTGTGGTATGGAATAAACGCTATAAAAATAACCGGTGATACGGATATTCAATTTCGTTATCGCGAGCCAAGGAAGGTAGGTGCCTATTAATGGCGAATGATTCTATTTATGATCGGATAGAGCCATCACAAATCCACCTGGCTCGTCCCGGTCAAAGAAAACTGGGGCAGCTAAACGGTATCCGACCGGATAGCTGCTCTTTAACCGTAAACAGTAATAATGCTTCCACTCTGGATTTTGAAATTGACAAATATGTCGATGGAGAACTGTCCAACTACTATGACCATGTAGCTGAGAATTATGAACTGGAAGTCACGGGGTTTGGCTGGTTTTTAATCAACCAGCCTCCCCAGGTAGAATTCGACGGTGAGAATGAATACAAAACAGTAAGTGCAGAATCTTTAGAAACCCAACTGCAGCATTTTGATCTCACTGGTTTTAGAATAAACTGCGGTGTCTCAGACTCAGCCGAAATGAATGCTGTAGACAACACCTATGAGGATGACTATGGAAATAAGCTTCCCCGCGATCAGGTAACCTTCTGGAGAGACACGAAAGATTACTCTAACCTCAAAGATGACTTTGTTTCTACAGATCAATCTTTAGAATCCTTCCATTCCCTCTTATATAAACACCCCTGTATTCTGTCATCCTGGCGCATCGGCCCTGTCATGGACACTTTTGTCTCGGCCGTCCAGTGCGTGATTGCTGACTATAGATTAATGGGAAAGCCTACTGAGGTTCTGGAGTCCTACCTGGAAAACCCACCGGACGATTTGTCAAAAGCCCGGAAAGTCATAAGAATTTACCCTGAAATTCTAAAATACATCTCAATAGAGGTGAATTTATCAAAAGAGGATTCTGGCGAAGAGTATACTCTGCTGGAGCTTATCACCCTGGAAGAGGAGCGAATGAACCAGCTCTCATTGATGAGGCTGGTGTTCCGTTTCAGTGCTGCTCCATGGTCTGTGGGAGTGATCGATGATTCTATTGATCCAAAGACAAATGAACGGCTTGCCGATATGGTGGGTAAGTTTGAAGTTGACTCACAGGATGTATACAGTTTCTTAACCCAGGATCTGGCACAGTATTTCCAATGCCTGTTCACCTTTGACACCAACACACATCAGGTAAATGCCATTAAGCTTGCCAACTATGGAGAAGACACAAACATTTTTCTCAGTTATCACAACGTTCAGCAGAGCTTGTCTCAAACATTTGATGCCCGACAATATACCGTTTTTCGGGTGGCAAACAATGATGGGCTGAATATCAGAAATGTGAACTTTGAAGAAGATACGATTTTCGACTATTCCTATTTCATGAATACGAAACACTTCTCCCGGGAATTCATAGACAAATTCCACGTATGGGAAGCTTTTCGCGAGTCAAAGCGTCAGAGTTTTATAGATCTGACAAAGGATCTTTATGCCGCGACCGAGAAAGCCGATGAAATCTACTATCGTGTTCCGGACTCCGGGTCAGACATAGACAAGTATGAGTCCTACAGTACAGAACAGCTTAACAACATGCTGAAAAAGTACACTGCCCTGAAAACCGGGTATGAGGCTTCTTATACAGACTCTGATGGGAATTTCGATATGGAGAAATTAAAAGCCTCCTCTGATTGGACAAAGTACAAACTGATTGTTGACGTCATTCTTCCAAACATTGAAACAGAATTGAGCAACCGTGAGGCTGTATCCGAGGAGGATCAGGAGAAATTTAATGACGAATACCTCTATAATCTGGATATGTACGGAGATCTGTATGGCATACAAGAGCTTGAAATCCTGTTAAAAAACTATAAGAACTATATCGACAGCCATATTAAAAACGGAACCAATGTGGAAGGCGACCCCGAGGATGTAACGCACGCGGAGCGCTATAAAGATTATCTGAAATACAAATCTGCATATGACCAATGTGAACGAGTGCTGAGTATCCGAAAGCAGGAACACCAGACCGTGACTGACAAAATAAGCGACATAAAAGAATCACGGCTGGAAATAATCCGCTCTGTGGATATGATGGACTCCTCTTTTGGCTTCACTCAGGCTGAGCTGGACATTTTCACAAACTATTACATCCGCACAGACTATGTGAACGACAATATTCTCATCACTTCTTTGGATGATTCAAAATCCCAAATAGATAAAACCAAAACCCTGTATGACTATGCAGTAGAGGAACTGTCCGCTGCCTGCAGGCCACAGTACTCCTACACAACCACCCAGGATAATATTCTGGCAATGCCGGAATTCAAAGATTGGCATGATCAGTTAAAGGTAGGCAATTTTATTCGGGTAGCTACAGATGAGCACAGCCAGGCAAAGCTGCGTCTTACCTCTATCACCCTGAATCCGCTTACACTGGATAACAACCTGGAGTTTGAGTTTTCTACAATGACCCAGTACGCGTCAAAAAGAAACGACATCGCTGATCTGTTAAGCTCAGCCATGTCTGCACAAAAGAATCAAATCACCGCTCTAACCAGCAGCAGTTCCAAGGACGGTTTTACGGTTGATGCCGATTTCATCTATCAGTTATTGCATAATAGCACCTTTAACGGCTATATGAGTAATGTGGTAGGGGACTCCGTTACCGCTATCCGGGGCAGCTTTGACTATTTATCCGCAAACTTCTTTCAGGCAGTGGAAATCAATGTTGGAAAGATCACCGGTACAACCGGAGAGTTTGAGGAATTCTTTGTCTCCTATCTCGATGTAGACACAATCGTAGGCGACTCTGCTATCTTCAAAAACATATCCGCCGACATCGCTGATCTGGAATCCCTCCTGGCCGGTCATGCCGGCGTGGGTGACTTACAGGCAATCCGCCTGACTGCAGATAATGTAGTGATTGAAGAAGCGGTTATTAAAAATCTGATCGCTTCGAACATCTCTGTGGCTGATCTGGCCGCGCACTCCGCTTCGGCTGAGCTGATTACGCTCATCTCCTCTTCTACCGGAACCCCCACAATAGCTTTTAAAGATTCCACCCAGCAGTTTTATGACAGCGATGGCCACGTGCGCGTCCAGATCGGACAGGACGCTTCTGGCGAATTTACCTTTATCCTGCGCGCTGCCGATGGCGCCACAACACTCATTGATGGCAAAAATGGAGTGACAAGAAACGCAATCGCGGACGGCTTGATTGTAAATGAGATGATTGAATCCGGCACGATCCACAAAGACCGGCTCAGTTTCCCTGTCATAGAAGCCAATGAATATGGAGGCATCGATATTACCCAAATTTATGACGGCAAAGGAAATGTCTGGGGGATTCAGTACAATCAGTTTAAAGAATCGGTCTCATCCGGTCTCAACGATGTCCATTCCGGCTTAGGTGATTTAAACCAGAAAATAGAAGAAAACATCCAATATAAACTGGAAATCATAAGCACAAATGGCATACTATTCTCCAATTCCGTCATCCATACCACCCTTACTCCTATACTGTACAGAGGAAACATTGACGTTACAGACCAGTATGGAGATGAATGTTTTATATGGCACAGGCTGTCTGACGACCAGGAATACGATGAATACTGGGACTCCCAGCACGTTCCCCAAAAGCAATTACGGATCACCAATGAGGATGTCTATAAGATCACTACTTTTCGGTGTGATTTTGTATTGGAAGATACCGTACTTGCCAGCTCTCAAATATAATGAATTAAGAAAGGATTTTAAAATTATGGCTAATCAAACAAAAGCATCATCAATGTTAACAATCATGGATGTATCTGATATCAAATTATCAACCTATATCTCTGCAAACTATCCCACAACACAAATTTATGACAGCAATGCCGGGACCTATGCTCCGTCCTGGACAAATCTGAAAATCACCCCTGTAATATTCGTAAACGATAAAGCGGTATCATTGACGGATTCCAGTTTAAATATTACCTATAAAAGACAGGATGGTAATACAGCCGAAGCGGCACTGACTGCTGGTGAAACGGCTGCATCAGGAATTCTTACTGTTAATCAGAACAAACTTGCCTCTGCAAGTTCCGGAATTATCACCTATATCTGCTATATTGTATATACTGATCCCAACAGTAAGGTAAGTGTAAATGCAAAGAATACGCTGACGTTCTCCCTGGTTAAGCAGGGCGGTAATGCGCATACCGTTTCGATTGACGGAGAACAGCTCTTTAAATATGATAAAAACAGTACCTTATCCGGCCCTTCACAGATTACCCTTACTGCTTCTGTACAAAACGTCACCATAGCAAAATGGCAGTACAAAAAAGCAGATGGAGCCTGGGCCGATTACCCAACCACATCTGATAATGCTAATATCACATCCGGATCACTCGTTGTGAAACCTTCACATACGGTATTCTTTAATAATGTAGCTACCATAAAAGTTACCACCAGTGATAATAACTGCTATGACGTGCACTCCATCACAAAACTGTACGATGGCGCGACCGGTGCGGCTGGTGCCTCTGCAGTCAATGTTATTATGCAAAATGAAGCGGAAGTATTTCCCTGTACAAACGACGGGCTGGTATCCCCCGCAAGAACAGTGACCTCTGCAATTACAGCGTATAAAGGAACCACGGCAATCACGCCAACCGTAACCCTGCCCACTGCCCCATCCGGTATGACCATCACTCAGGCAACCTCTGGCAATACCGTTACTGTAACAATGACGGCAGCCAATAATGCCACACTGGGGAATGCTGCCACCATGTCCGGAACGCTTGATTTCACAATCTCTGCTGGTGGAATTTCCGGTATCAAAAAAGCCTTTAGCTGGAGTAAATCTCCAAAAGGAAATACTGGTGCGGCAGGAGCGGATGCCATCATATTTGACTGTACCTTTACAAGCGGCAATGTAATTATGAACGGTGAAGGAAGCTGCCCTATTGGAACTATATTTTATAAGGGTGCCACACAAATCACATCCGGTATTACCTATAAGTGGTCTAAATTTGTCAATAGCACGTGGAGTGATATTACTGGCGCCACATCCTCCTCATTTACCGCTACTCCGGATCATGTGACATCTGCAACTACATTTCGGTGTGCTGCTACCTATTCAGGAAAAACGTATTATGCTTATGCAACGGTAATTGACAAATCCGATCCTTACAGCTGCGAGTTGTTTTCAACCGTTGGTTTACAGCTAAAGAATTCCGACGGCGTGGGAGCAATTTACTGTAAAGTATGGCAAAACGGTGTGGAAGTCGATCCACTTAAGACCACAACGTTTTCACAAACAGCCCCATCCTCCCCTGCAAATGGAGATTTCTACTATAAAATCGATAAGGCTGCAAAAACAGTGACTCTGATGAAGTATAATGGCACTGCATGGGCGGCCGCAACCGGTTCCGATCTCCCACAATTCACATATAATTGGTCTACAATAGATAAGCTTGGAAATATCCTAGATACACCAACTACATGGTCTGGAAAAGCCGTATATATAGATGGTTCGCTGGTAGACGAAAAATTATCAGTAATAGTTGAAGTAGAGTAAACAAGGCTCCTTTATATGCCTTGTTATTTTTAACGCCTGAAATAGCAAGGCATAAATCGAAAGGATGTGACAATAAAAAATGAAATGTTCAAATCAATTAACAATTTTAAATATAGAAGAGCAGACAACTTTTAAGCCTATCTGTTCACATAGTACGGATACCGGATATATAGAATGCACACATGGGCAGGATGGTGGGTGTGTTACAGTTGATGTCTTGTATGGTAAATCAATACAAAACAAAACGACCGGAGCACAGCTTTATTCAGGAGGAGATATTAATCTAACGTGGAACAGCACAGACAATAATGTAAACGTAAATTCGATTAAATTTAGTTTACAATGTGGTGATATATTACAAGATGGCGGCTTTTTAAGTTTCTACTGTGATACTGAAATCAGTGATAGTGTGACAATTCAATTTTTCAATATGAATACAGTTTCTAATTGGGGCAATACGGTTTATCTCAAAATCATAAAAGGCATAAATAAAATACAGTTGCCCAAATACAGTTTTATAGATGGGCAAACAACGGTCGGTATGCAGATCCGGAGAACCAATCTCCCTTTTACTTATGATGGAACGTTTAATTTATCTAAAATATTGGTCAAAGCCGGGGTTGAAGAAATCAATTGGGAGCCCTACACCGGAAATAAACCATCACCAAGTCCAGATTATACTCAAGAGATTATAAATGCTGGGGATGATGGGAGTATTGACATTTATAGTAGCGTTGGCGGAAGGAACCTTGCTGAAAAGACTAACCAAGGTGTTACGAATTGGACTTGGTCTATGCAATCGGGAGATTTTTCAAAAACGGAAGTCGTTGAAGATGGAATACGATGTTGTAAACTGGAACGTGGATCTATTGCACAAAATGGATGGTCAGTAATATGTTATAACGATATTGGACGGAATAAACTAGAAGCTGGTGAACAGTATGCCGTATCTTTTGAGGTAAAAGGTAGTGTATCTGGTACTTTTGTTTCCAATAGAGTTAGGTTGGTTACTGCAGGTGGGATGAGCGATTTAACCCAAAAAACAATTACGGCAAACATGACTATTACAGCAAATCAATGGAACAAATGCGAATGTTTAGTGACATTAAAAGATGTGCTTCCGTCAGAAACAAATCAGGTTCTGTATTTAATGCCTCCAAATTCGGACGTTGGCACCAGTTATATATTCCGAAATGTAAAAATAGAAAAATGCAACAAAGCAACGCCTTGGACACCAGCACCAGAAGATATAACATCTGAAAACGAAGAGGAATATTTACCTTATATTGCTAAGGCGCAATTGACTACCCCAAACGGTCTCTGCGGTATTCCGGTCAAATCAGGAGGAAATTATACTGACTCTAATGGTCAGCAGTGGATATGTGATGAGATAAACCTGGAACGCGGCGTGTATGTGAAAAGGGTGGAAAGTTGCGTGTTTGATGGATCAGAAGATGAACAATGGATTGTGATTAAAAGTCCTGTAGGTGATATTAATATAAATTGTGCCTCAATTAAGTTAAATGAAAGAGGTATATCCCAGTACAATACTCCTATTATTTCTAATTATTCTACTCTTGAATGGTGGAGTGCAACATTAATCACTAATTTCATAAATGGATATCAGCGGTTTACATTTGGGTACGAAGTTGCTGGTTTTGCATCATTGGAAGAATTTAAAATTAAACTTGCGGAATGTCCAATGCATATAATATACGCCATTGCCACTCCGATAGAAACGCCATTGGATGAAAAAGAATTCAATAAACTCTTATCCTATTCTGGTATCACTTATATTTACACTACATATCCTCTCGCTACAAGTTACACGGTATCAGCAAGAACACAAGCATACTATGAAAATTATAAACTGAACAAGTCTCTCTCAGACTTTCAGGATGTGGTTAACGGCGCTTTTAAAGATGGAGTCATTTCAGAGGCAGAAGCCAAAACACTGAAATATCAAATGGAACTTTTAAAGACAGAAAAGACATCTATTGATCAAGAATACTCTTCTGTTTATAATAATTCCAAACTATCTGGAACTCCTAAAACAAATCTTACATCAGCAAAATCGGGACTAGATAACAAATATAATGTATTACTGAATACAATCACTACTGTCATATCAGATAGCAATATTACAGAAGCAGAATCTGCTGACGTGACAAATGCGTTCACAAATTATCGCAATGCTATGACTACTTATCGCAGTGCTTATGAATCTGCTATTGATGCAATAAGTAATCAAAAAATAGATGACTTGGAGATTGGCGGTAGAAATCTTGCTCTTGGAACGTCTTCTGAATATTCTTCTGGTTTCTCAAATTTTAATGGAGGAGCTAACACGTGCATACTTTTGGGAAAAGTTTTAACCGACGGACTCAAAGTTGGGGACGTTGTTACAGTTCATTTGTTTTATAAATATGAGAATATAATAGCTGCTGAGGGCAAAACGGCACTATGTTTGATTCAAGGGAGTGGTGATGTTGTGGGATGGGGATCAGGTGCCTTTCTATCCAGTTCAAAACTTATGCTCTCTGGAAGTGGAGAAGTAGAAATTCTTTATTCCTTTAATGTAACTTCCGATCATTTAAAAAATTCATATTGGCTCACTAGTATGCGGCACGATTACGTTCAAAGCGGAACTGTTTATTATAAAATGTTTAAGGTTGAGCGTGGGGAAAAGGCAACCGACTGGACTCCAGCGCCCGAAGACATACAAGAACAAATCGAAACATTAGAAACAAATATCACAGCTAATACTTCTTCTATCGCCAATGTTGAGGTGCTTGTTGACAAGCAGCAAAAGCAAATTGATGCCAAAGTAGAACAAACTGACTTTACTACAACCATTGACGGCATTAGACAGGATACTGCGTTAGCCAATCGCGGAATCAATAAATGGCTTGTAGAAATATATCCTAAATTTTCTCTTCCTACAAAAAATCAAGGTAAGTACAATATAGACGCATTTTGGGGAAATAATATTGAACCTGACCAGACATTGGAGGTAGCGGATGGAGAAACTCATAGCTCTGATATTGTACAGAATAATTCGATTCTTTATGGGTTAACTTATGTTTATTTCGAAGAAAAAACAAAAATAGACACTGATTTTTATCATAACAACGCTTCCACCTTATACCTGAATGGTAGCTCCGTAGTATCTAATGCTACAAATGGGAAGAGTACTGTCACTCTGAATTTTAGTAAAGGATGGAACATTATTGAGGCAGTGGTTAATACGACTACTGGCACGAAGGGGTTTAAATTTACTACTGCTCTCTCTCAACATGCATCTTGCAAATCGATGAACTGTCATATAGCAAGACCTACGAGAAGGCAGACCTCTCAAATTGACCGTATTGCTGACATTCATATTGAACTTGATCAGATCACACAGGAAGTATCTGCAAACGCTCAGTCTATTATAGAAAAAGCTGATGGAAAAGATTTTATGTCACTGCAAAGTTTAGTTAATGAGACAGTGAATACGGTTAGTGAGCATATCCAGGAGATAGGTGCATTAAGAAATACATTGGCAGATGACTACACCTCCACTGCTGATTTAAAATCTCAATTTAATCAAAAATCCGGAGAGGTTTATCAGTCTGTAACAGCAGCTTACAAGACGACTATAGACCAGACCGATGAGCTTGCGAAAGGCTTAAATAAATGGATCATAGAAGTCTATCCAAAATCAGGAATTTCCTCTACTGTAGTTCCATATCCAAAGGAAGTATTGGGAATATCCCCAAGTAAAATATTGGAGTATGCCGAAAGTTCACTCTCAACCTCAATGAATATCGGGGATTATTATATTGGTCACGCTCAAACGTATGTCAAGTTTTCTTCCAATTACAACTTTGCCACAACTGGAAATAGCATAAGTTTAACCACAAATGGAAAAGGAATTTTGTACATCAATGGAGCCGAAATAAAACAAACTTCCTCAGGGAGTACTACTACGATAAGCACCGGTAGTTTTGTTGCTGGCTGGAATATCATTGAGGTTTGGTGGACTGCAAGTACTGGCAATGATGGAATGAGGTTCTCTAAAAACATCTCATTATTAACGGGATGTACATCTATGAACTGTTACCATAACTTTTCAGGTAATGCCTACCAAAAGATGACTGCAACTGAAATTTCGAGTAAGGTTGACAATAATGATGGAACCTATAGTCAAACAGTTCAGAAAGCAAATATGATGGACTGGTTGATTAAGTCAGGGACAAGTTCGACTAACTTTACTCTGACTGACAGGACAGCTACTTTGATTTCTGATTACATCAATCTTAAGGGGCTTGTTCAATTCGATGGTTTGGACAGCAACACTAAAGCTTTAATAAATAATGGAAATTCAGCATACTCCTGGACTTACAATAATGGTAGCAATATGAATAACTTATATTCAATGGTTAAGAAATGGACCAATAATGCCGTAAGTGATTCCACTTATATTCAAGGTGGTTGGATTGCTACTAATACTATAACTACTGATAAAATCGCTGCAAATACTATTTCCGCTGATAAAATTGTTGCGAATAGCATTACTTCGGAAAAAATCGTTGCAAATAGCATTACTGCTGATAAAATCGCTACAAATACTATTACTGCTGATAAAATCGCTACAAATACTATTACTGCTGATAAAATTGCCACGAATACTATCACTGCTGATAAATTAGCAATAGGATCTGGAGCAAATCTATATAACCTTGGATACGATACATTTGATAATATTACTGAAGATAATTTGTATTATAATAAATCTTCCTATGCAACTGTATCCTTAAATACAGCAAATGTTTATTATGGTAAAAAATCTCTATGTATAAGAGCCACTGGAAGCAGCGCTTACGTATATCTGGGTCATTCTACTAATAATTATGGTTGTATTCCAGTACAGACTGGGAAATATTATAGACTCTCTTGTTATGCTAAAGCCAGCTCATCTTTAACCGCTTATTTATATATTGTTAAACACACTGGCATCAATAATACCAATTCATCATTAAGCTCTATATCTGCTACAATAGGGACAACATGGACACGACTAGAATTAGGTTTCACTGTAACATCTTCTTATCCATATGTTTCTGTTCGTTTGCAGAATAATGGCGGTTCAGATACAACTATGTATTTTGATGCTATTATGATTGAAGAGGTTTCTTCATCTTCCCAGAAAGCGGGGCCATTTAAGCCAGCAGGAGTTACTGTTATAGATGGTGGAAATATAATATCAGAGAGTATTACTGCTGATAAAATTGATGTAAATAGCATCTTCGCTCAAAACATAACCGCAACTGGAACTATAAGGGGAGTTAACTTGGTAGGTTCTAATATAACTACCGAATTAGACGGTTGGGGAAAGGTTACTATGAGTAATGGAAGAGTTATGACTGAAGATCATGAAATTTTCGATAGCGAAAGATGTAAGGTAGAAACTATGCTTGCTAGTGGTAGAGTAATTTCACATGCTGGAAAGAATGGCATAGATCACTATTATCGATCAAATCTAGGAGGTGAAGGTTTAAGACTTAGTATACAAACTGGCTCTAATGGGACCAGTGAATATTATAAGTCGTGGCTAGTTGCTAATTCAGCTTTTCCAAGGTTGGTCTTAGATGGAGAATTATATGCGTCTCAAGAAATTATTTCCTATAATTCAGATACTACGATAAATGCTTTTCGTGCCATAGGTGGAAGTTATGGTTTTCTTATTAGAAACGACGGCAATGCTACGTATTTCCTGCTTACTGATATGCTAGACGTATATGGAACATTTAATAGATTACGGCCATTACGAATTAATAATACTGATGGTGCCGTTTATATAGCAACAAAACTATATGTAAACGCACCTATGTATTCAAGCGATGTATATAACACAACCGGAGGAACACCTAATGTTTATATCAATTCAGTACAGAGATTCACAAGAGCTACATCTGCATCTAAATACAAACTTGATATTAAACCTTTAGAACAATCTTCTGAATATGCCTATAATATTTTAAAATTGGAACCTAAACAATGGTTTGATAAAACATCTATTGAAAACTATGCAAAAAACTTAACTGATATCTATTATGGGGAGAATTTAGACCCGTACCTGGACGTAGAATCAATTGATAGCTGCTATGGTCTTATCGCTGAAGATGTTGAAAATGCCGGCTTATCAAAATATTGTCAATATAATGCATATGGAGAAGTAGAAGGAATAATGTATGATAGATTATGGACATTACTTATACCTATCATTAAAGATCTTTCGGAAAATTTAGAAAAAGCTAATATGCACATCAATGATTTAAAAGAAAAAATTCAATCTATTATTTAAAATATCCTTTAGATACTTTTACTAATTTTTTTCAATTCCTATACATATATCAAATCAAGTGCTATAATTAACTTACAAAGAGATGGGAGGTAAATAATGATGAGTAAATTGATAAACTTAAAACGTATCCTTTGTTTTTGTATGTTATTCAGCACCTTATGGTTAATAAACTTTATTAAAGTAAGCGCTTATCCTTATCCACAAGATCCACCTACTATAGAAAGTGCAAGAATACTTCAGAGTACAGGATATGCACCTTGTGTATACCAGGTCCAGGTAAATAACATAAAAGAAGAAGGCTCGGGAATATTTAGCCTTACAATAACTTTAGATGGCTTTGACTCTGATGGTAATTTTGTAGGCAATGCTTGGGCTGGCAGTGGATATACTGACAACCCGTTGTTTTCAACTAAACAAGTTGTCTATACTGAATCGTTTACATCTCAAGCTCCTACTGCTACATATTACATTAGTAAAATTTATTTAGAAGGAGGGGGAGGCACAACTTATAGAAGTCCTTATACAGCTGATTACCCATTACAAAAACCCAAAATGCCGCCTACATCGAGCTATACATTAATCTCTGAGAATGGGGATACCTGCGAAGTGAGTGGCGCTATAACTATTTACGGCGAAGAAACCTATGATATTAACATTGCTCTTAACAATCCCAATATTGCAAGTTTGCTCGAACGAATGGAAGATGGACAAATCGCCAATATTTATAGTTCGAGCAGAAGCACTATTGTACCAAAAGCAGCTTTTGATGCAATAAAAGGTACTAACAAAAAAATGAATGTATCTTTGACTAGTGGATTTAGATGGTTATTTGACGGTAAAAATATAACAGGTGTTACGAAAGATATTGATTGTAATGTTTCGATTTCCGCTGTACAAGGTGATATGTATGGAAGTAAGAAAAAATTATTAAAATTTGCATTTCCACCAAATGGAGCACTCCCTGGAAAAGCAACGATTAAATTTAAGTCGGATTATTTATTATCCTTATACAAAGCAGAAAATCTGTTTTTATATTATTTAGATGGTAAAAATCCAGTTTTAGTGAATACAGATGTTGTCACTACAAATAGTAATGGGAATTACTGGTGCCAATTTGACATAACTCACAATTCCAATTTTTTATTGAGTCAAGAAAAGTTGAGTTACAGAAAACCATTTGTTAAAATAAATACATCAACATTAGTCATGCAAATAAAGCAGTCTTCTTCCGCTTTAAAAGTAATCGATCATTTAAGTAATGATAAGGTATTAAAATGGACATCATCAAAACCCAGCATTGTTGCTGTAAACAAAAAAACCGGAAGATTAACTGCTAAAAAGCCAGGAGTTGCCAATATCACTGTTCAGCTAAAAAGTGGTGCCAAATCCAAATGTCGAGTCAAGGTGCAAAAAGGTTCCGTTAAAACAAAAAGTATTTCTGTTATATTATCCAGATTCTCTTTAAAAAAAGGAGCAACTTACAAAATTGAGGTATTAAGAAAGCCTCTTACGGCAAATGATGGAAAAATTACATTTAGAAGCTCTAAACCAAAGGTCGCTGGAGTAAATAGTAAAGGTACTATCAAAGCACTCAAGAAAGGAAAAACTACAATTATAATCAGAGCTGGTAAAAAGGTCCGTAAAGTTTTTGTCACTGTATATAATAAATAAAATTATTTTAGAGTCGTGTACAAAGTACACGGCTCTTTTAAATTGGAGGAAAAATCTATGAAAACAAATATTGATACCGCACTTGTACTCTTAAACACCTTATCCAAACCAGGTATGACTGATGTAGAAGGAATTCTTGGCTATGCCATCTACAAGAATCTCCGAATCCTTCTAAATGAATGTGAAGATTTCAATAAAATGAGGGATAACCTAATTAAAAAATATGGTGCTGAAAAAGATGGAACTTATTCCATTGACGCAAAAGATGAAAAGGCTTACACCTCTTTTATAAAAGAGATTGAGCCTTTGCTGAAGATAGAAATTGAAATCAACTTTTTCCAGGTTGACCGGGATGAGTTTGATAAATTATATTGTTCCGGTTTATCTACCAAAGACTATCTGTTACTGGAGCAAGTCTTAGTGAAACCATCCGTGTAGAAAGAAAGGAGGAATTACATAATGGTATTAGGTAAATTAGACAAAGTAATTATAAATAAAACCCACGAATTCAATTGCTATGAATATCATAAGGTAGGGCAAATACCAACTGATTCTTTTTCGGTGGTAATTTCTGCGGAAGATTTTCAGCCGGCAAGAAATGCTATGGAAAATATCAACACTATTGATATCGTGGATGGCAATGGTACGACGCTATTATCCACCACTGATTATGACAGATATCGGGAAATAAATTTTCAGAGCAAATCCGAATACACCCGATTCAGAAATCCACAAACGAAAGATTCCGTTGATACCTTCAAAATCACATTTAAGTCCATCGATTTAGAAGAAAAAGTAAAACGACTGATCGAGAAAGTAGACCCCGTCTTCGATGAATCCTCTATGACTATCCAGGGATACTGCGCATACAAGAAAAAGGAACTGGGCGAAATCTGCAGACAAAAGATCTACGAGGGCTGTGACGTAGTAACCGAATATGGAACAGAACATTTCACCTTTAATGCAGATGACCAGATGAACCTCAACACCACTTATCTTGCGGCACTGAACACCGGTTTACCCCAATCCTATCACCCCAGCACAGACCCATCCTCTCCCTGTACCGTCTATTCCGCAAAAGACATTATTTCTATTTATCTCACACTGCAGTCCAATCTTCTATACCACCAGACCTACTGCAATATGTTAAACACACTTCTCGGCAGATACAGTACCAAGACAGAAATGAAAGCTGTAACATATGGTATGGAACTGCCCAGTGATCTCAAAGATAAAATGGATATTGCACTGGCTAATGGACAAGATGTTGTGGACGCAATCATGACTAAGGCTGGAATAACACAGCCAGACTCTTCTACAGTGGAAGGTGAACTAAGTGAAAACGAAACATCAGTTTCTTAAAAGTCTCATTATCTTCCTAACCGGATATTGCATGTACATAGCAACGGAAATCACTGCAAGAGGTGTATCCTATATATTGATGGGAATTGTAGGCGGGTTGGCATTTCTGCTGATCTCCTCCCTTAACAATAAGCTTTCCTGGGATATCCCTCTGTTGGTGCAGATGGCAATCGGCGGACTTGCCATTACCGCTTTTGAATTTTTAGCCGGATTGCTTGACAAATATCTGCTATTAAAAGGAATGTGGGATTACAGTAATCTCCCTGGAAATATACTGGGCATTGTCTGTCCCCAGTTCACCCTTCTGTGGGTTTTACTCTCCTTCATCCCCATCGTTCTGTCCGATGCAATCTGCTATTACGCGTTTCATGAAAATCCCAGGCCATATTACAAGAAATTAAACGGCAAAATCTTATTTAGATTACCAAAAAGAGAATGTGAATAATTGTAATACATGAAAGAAAGGATCGGTTTACATTTTATGCAGCCATTAATAGCGCTCACAAAAATTGATTACGCAACTGTATTCTTGGCTTGTTTAACCATTTTGGCCGGACTGTTGGCTGCAAAAAAGATCGTTGAAGAATTTTGCAGCTGGTTAGGCCTGGAGACAAAGTGGAGACACCGCAGCCGAAGACAACAGGAACTCCTGGAGGAAACCATGGAAAAAGTTTATGATCTGGAGAAACAGCAGGAGGAATTTTCCAAAAACAGAGCACAAGACAGAGAGCAGTCCCTGATCATCCAAAAGAAACTGGTGACTGCTATTGAGCAAATCAATCAAAAGCTGGATGAATCCCAGCGCAAGACTAACAAACGTGTCCAAGCCGAACTCAAAGAGCGGCTTGGACAATCCTACCGCTACTACCATTCCATTAAGCAGTGGAACGAAATGGAAAAGGAAGCATTTGACGGGCTTATAGAGGAGTATGAGGAGGCTGGAGGAAACAACTCTTTTGTCCACGATATTGTCATGCCCGAATCCTACACCTGGGAACTAGTAGAGAGGAAGTGAAAAAATGATCAATAAGACAAAGCAATTTTTCAATCAAATCCATATCACAGGAATCAAACCCCACACATGGGTCAGCATCATCATGGTCCTGCTGCTCTTTGCGAACCAGATACTCCGCCTGGCAGGCATCCCCATCCTTAAATTTGAGGAGGGAGATATTACAAATGCCGTCAATACGATTCTGGGAATTATCGCTGTCGTATACCCGGCCTGGAAAAACAATTCCGTCACAGAACTGGCCCAGATTGGAGATGAAATTCTGTATGCGCTTCGGGACGGAAAGATCACAAAAGAAGAAGTAGCCTTTTTTCTGAAAACACACTCTGAAAATGCACTCTCAAAAACCCCCGATTCCTCCAAGAAAGGAGCCTCCCCAAAATGAAAATTCTCAAAAATCACCTCACCCAAAACGACTGCTACAAATCCGGCAAATCCATCTCCCCCATTGGCATCCAAATCCACTCCATAGGCACCGGGCAAAATGACGCCGCTTCCCTGATTTCCTACTGGAACCAGCCTGGCATTGACTGCTGCGTGCACTACCTCTGCGATGCCAGGGCGGAAGGCCTGGTCTATCAAATACTGCCGGAAGACTGCCGCTCCTGGGCAGATGCAGGATTTGGCAACAACAATCTGATCACCATTGAAATGATGGAATCCTCCTCCATACGGTATACCAGCGGGGCCAGCTATGTGGTGCTGGATGCTGACAAGTTTAAGGCCGACATCCAAAGATCCTATGACACCTGCGTACAGCTCTGTGCCTCCATCTGCAGGCGCAGAGAATGGAATCCGCTGGCTAAATTATCCAATGGACTCTACCTGATCTCCTCCCACAATGAAGGCAGATTAAAGGGCGTCAGCTCCTCCCATGTGGACCCCACCCACATCTGGAACCGCTTTGGTCTCTCCATGGACGGATTTCGCAGGGATGTTGCAGCACAGCTCAATGAGGCTCCTGGCTCAGACCGCATCTGGCTTGGCTGGACAAAGCGTGAGTCCGGTTCTGCCGGATTTCGCTGCGTCAACGGGGACAGCGGCCATGCCCAGGGCAAGTACCAGTTTGACTGCCGATACGCCCTGGTTCCCTTTATGCAGTTTTGCATAGACCGCTTTCCCGGACATTACGCCGGGTTTCAAAAATATATCGGCTGCGGCCCCGGCAGTCCTGAGCTGGTATCCAACGCACCCCTTGCCTCACTCTGGCTCAGCTATTGCGACAAATATCCCACAGAGTTTGAAGCCCTGCAGGATACCTTTGCATATCAGAACTATTACCTGGAAATCAAAAAATATCTTCAGAACCTCTACGCACTCCACCTGGACAGGCACTCTCCCGCAGTGAAGGGAACCGCCTTTTCCATGAGCATCCGAAGCGGCGCTCTCGCCGGAGCCAGGAAATTTGAGGGCTGCAGGGACCAATCTTCGGAAGAGGAAATCCTCTCCATCGCTTACCGGGCCTACGGCAGTTCCGATGCGGGGCGCTGGACAAAGTCCGCACAGTACGGCGATGCCCTGAAAGCTCTGGCTGCCAACGAGTACTCCGAGATCAGGATTGATCCCGGAGTATCGGGTAATGCCGCCTCTGATTCCGGGTATGCTTCTTCCCTGAAAGACTACCCCAGCGGTCAAAAATACCGCCTCACAACAGACAACTACATCCGCACCTCCCCCGGCGGCGGATACGTCCCCTTTCGCGCCCTCTCTGAATCAGCGAAAAAGAAAAGCCTGAAGTGTTCCGACGGAAAATGCAAGTTGAAGAAGGGAACTGTGATCACTGCACTGGAGAGCGGAAAACTGGATGGAAATATCTGGATGCGCATTAAAAATGGCTGGATTGCAGCCAATGTAAAGGGACGCCCCAGGGTAAAAAGGGTAGAAAAAAAGGGACTGAACGTCCCTTATACAGTAAAAGTCACTTCAGATGTGCTCTACATCCGCACAGGTCCGGGCACCCAGTATCCCGCATCCGGATATACCGGCGCGGGAACCTTCACCATTGTCCGCGAGGAGACATCCGGCGGACACACCTGGGGTCTTTTAAAGTCCTACCAGACGAAATCCAATGGTTGGATCGCGGTTGATTTGGGATGTGTCACCAGACAGTGAATCCACGCCGCCTTATTCAATCTGTGACCTGTACCAGATTATACAGCCCCCTCATGGAGCTGGTTTCAAACTGAAAGTAAAATCAGAAGCACACTCTCCCATACCACTTCGTCATCTTCCAAATCTTTTCCGTCAGATTCCCCTTGATCTCACCTTCCAACAGCCTCCACTGCCAGTTATTCCCCAGGGTTGAGGGTGTATTTACCCTTGCCTCTGCTCCCAGCCCCAGATAGTCCTGCATGGGAATGATGGCTGTGTCGGCCACACTGGACAAGGCGGCGCGGATAAAGGACCAGTGAATCTCCTCCTCCCGCTTTCCCTCCAGGTCCAGGTAGTCCCTGGCAAACTGGCGGTCGTGAGGCGAGAGTTCCCGGTACCAGCCCTGAAGGGTCTGATTGTCGTGGGTCCCGGTGTATACCACACAGTTGTGATGGTAATTATGGGGAAGATAGTCACTCTCCTCCCTGGAGTCAAAGGCAAACTCCAGCACCTTCATTCCCGGGTATCCGGTCCTTCTCACCAGCTCCAGAACGCTGGGTGTCAGAAAGCCTAAATCCTCCGCAATGATATTCAGCTCTCCAAGCTCTGCCTTGAGTGCTTCAAACAGTTCAATTCCAGGCCCCTGCCTCCAGGTGCCGTACTGAGCTGTGGTATGCCCATAGGGGATCGCATAGTATTCGTCAAATCCGCGAAAGTGGTCCACTCTCACAACGTCATACCATTTAAAGGAGTGGGCAATTCTCTTGATCCACCACGCAAACCCTGTATTCCTGTGATACTCCCAGTCGTAGAGGGGATTGCCCCAGAGCTGCCCCGTTGCGGAAAATCCATCCGGCGGGCACCCGGCCACTGCGGTGGGCTCCCTGTTCTCATTGAACTGAAAAAGCTCCGGACTGGCCCAGGTATCCGCGCTGTCAAAGGCCACATAGATGGGAATATCCCCAATGATCTGTATTCCCTTGTCATTGGCATAGCCTTTCAGTTTCCGCCACTGACGGTCAAACTCGTACTGCAAGAAGGAATAGAACTTTATCTCCTCGCCAAGCTCCCCGGCATAGCGCTCCATGGCCTCCGGTCTCCGGCTGCGGATATCCTCATCCCACTTATTCCAGCTCACACCCTGGAAGTGATTCTTCACTGCCATATACAGGCAGTAGTCCTCCAGCCACTCCCGATTCTCCTGCAAAAAGCGGCGGTAGTCCTCCCGCTCCTCTATTCTGCTTCTCTCAAAAGCCATTTTCAATATCTGAAAACGGCTTTTGTAAATCTTTTCGTAATTTACATACCTGGGATTGTCTCCAAAATCACACTCCCGGCATTCCCACTCCTGCAGCCATCCCTCTTTTACCAGGGCATCCAAATCAATAAAATAGGGATTTCCCGCAAAAGTTGAAAAGGACTGATACGGCGAATCCCCATAACCGGTGGGACCCAAAGGCAAAATCTGCCAATAGCGCTGACCCGCAGCCCTGAGTGCATCCACAAACTCATAAGCGCTCTTTGAAAAAGCGCCGATCCCGTACTTTGACGGGAGGCTGGCGATGGGCAGAAGTATTCCACTCGCTCTCATAACTTTTCCTCCAATACTTAACCTTTCACTGCTCCTGCCACCACACCTTCTATGATGTATCTCTGGCAGACCAGATAAAACAAAATAATTGGGATGATTGCCAATACCAGCACGCCCATCATGGCCCCCATGTCAATGGAGCCGTACCCTCCCCTCAAATACTGGACCGCGATAGAAATCGTCTTGTATTTCTTGATATCCAGCACCAGGTAGGGTAAAAGATAGTCGTTCCAAATCCACATCGCCTGCAGAATCGCCACAGTGATACAGGTAGGCTTCATAATCGGAAGCACTACCCTGAAATATGTCTGCAGTGGATTGCACCCGTCGATCATAGCCGCCTCCTCGATCTCCAGCGGTATGGACTTGACAAAGCCGCAGAACATAAACACTGCCAGCCCGGCTCCAAACCCTAGGTATACTATAATCAATCCCCATGGATTATTCAAGTGTAAAATGTTCGCCAGCTTGGAAAGCGTAAACATCACCATCTGGAAGGGCACAATCATGGAAAACAGGCAGGCATAGTATATTGCCGCTGTCAAAGCATTTCTGACCCGGCTGATGTACCAGGCACACATGGAGGTGCACAGCAGGATTACCAGCACAGATCCCACAGTGATGAACAGGGTCCATCCGAACGCCTCAAAAAATCCGGTTTTGGCAATACCCCTTACATAGTTTTCCATCCCGGCGTTCATCTTCCCGGAGGGAATGGAAAAAGGCCTCTTGCTGATATAGGCTTTTTTCTTAAATGAATTCAGTACCACAAGAACAATTGGGAAAACATAGGCAAGGGAGATTAGGGTGAATACGGCTGTCAGAAGACTGCCGTACTTTGGTCTTGCTGCGCTCATCACTGCTGTACCTCCTTTCTTCTGGTAATCCTGATCTGGGCAATGGCGATCACAGCCACCAGAAGGAAAAATACAACCGCCTTTGCCTGCCCCACGCCCTCATACCCCGGTCTGCCGTAAAAAGTATTGTAAATATTCAGGGCCAGCAGCTCTGACATCTTGGAGGGTTCCCCGTTGGTCAGGGCCAGGTTCTGGTCAAAGAGCTTGAAGGAATTGGTGAGGGTCAGAAATGTACAGATGGTCACTGAGGGCATAACCATGGGAATGGTCACATTTTTCAGGATCTGACCCGTTCCTGCCCCGTCAATGCGCGCCGCCTCCACCAGCTCCCCGGGAATATTCTGAATGCCGGCTATATAGATAATCATCATATAACCCACCTGCTGCCAGCAGAGCAGAATCACCAGCCCCCAAAAACCGTATGTGGAGGAGTAAGTCAGGGTCCTGCCAAACTGGAGCAAAATGCCGTTTAGCAGCAGCTGCCAGATGTATCCCAGAATGATTCCTCCAATCAGATTAGGCATAAAAAATACAGTTCGAAATACATTTGTCCCCCTGATTTTCCGGGTGAGCAGAAGCGCCACCCCGAAGGCCAGCACATTGATCAGGATGACAGACACCACCGTAAAGAGCGCTGTATACCAGAGTGCATGATTAAATGAGGCATCGGTAAATATTTTTGTGTAATTGGAAAATCCGATTAATTTTGCATCCGTGACTGTCGTAAACTTACAGAAAGACAGATAGATTCCCATTGCAAACGGGGCTATGAATCCGATCGTAAACGCAATCAGTGTGGGGAGCACAAAAACCGGAAAATATCTTGCCATGGATTTGTGCATTGCTTCCTCCTCTCCTTCTCTAAAAAAGAGGGCAGAAACAGCTCTCTGCCCCTCTTTTATTCATTCAATTACTGCTGTCCGTTGGTCTGCTGATACTCAGATGCCCAGCCGTCCACAAAGGCGCTTCTGACCGCGTCCCAGTCTCCTGTCCCTTGGGCGTACTCCAGGAGGGCGCTGCCCACACCATTTTTCCACTCTTCAGAGGGCATGGTGGTAAAGTACCATCCCACAGAGGTTTTTCCCTCATCAATATACTTATTGGCTGCCTTCAAAAGAGGATTGTCCGGCAGCTCCTCATCACTGATGGTTTTAAAGGGTGTCACAAAGTTCATTTTCTGAGACAGCGCTTCCTTTCCGGTGTCGCTGGTGATGACCCAATTTAAGAAATCCAGAGTTGCCTGTATATCCGCCTTGGATGCATTTTTGTTCACACACCAATAGTTCTCGCTTCCTGTGCAGAGTCCCTGGTTCTCCTCACCCTCTACGCCAATATAGATGGGAAGTATTCCGATGTCCTCATCATCCACCTCATTTCCCTGGATATCTGTATAAGCCCAGGTGCCGTTCTGGTAAAAGACTGCTTCTCCCAGAGCAAACTCTGAGGCCGCATCCTCCCCTGTCTTGCTGGAAAGCAGGCTGGGATCACAGGTGGCATTGTTGATATACAGGTCAAAGATCTGTTTGTAATTGTCCAGATAGGTTCCTTTGATTGCCTCTGTGGAGTCTATCCCTTCATCTTTGTATTCATAGTAAACCGGAAGATTTGCCAGATGAGTCTTAAATCTCCAGTCACTGGAGGAATCCATGCCCGCAGAAGTAAATGCGCCCTCAATGTCCAGTTCATCCTTTTTGGACTGTATATCCTCCGCAACTGCCTTTAAAGTCTCAAAGCTTGTGATCTCGTCCGCAGACTGAATCACCGCACCCTCTGTCTGGCAATACTCATCCAGAAGTTCTTTATTGTAAATGATGCCGTAGGTCTCAATCACATAGGCCACGCCGTCCACTGCCCCGTTCTCATCAATCAGAGCAAAATCATCGCTCTTTAAATTTTTATAAATCTCACTGTCTTTCAAATCATAGCAATAATCTTTCCAAGAGGCCAGCCCCACGGGTCCGTTTACCTGAAACAGCGTCGGTACCTCTGATTTTGCCATCTCAGACTTCAAAGTGGACTCATAGGTTCCTGATGCGGCTGTCACCACACTGACCTTCACCCCTGTCTCATCCGTATAAGCAGCCGCAAGTTCCTCCCACTGCTCCGCCTGTTCGGGCTTAAAATTCAGATAATATACTTTTCCACCGTTAGCGGATGCAGTACCGGATGTCTCTCCTGTTGTTTCGGTGTTCTGAGTGTTGCTGCTCTCCTGGCCTGCAGACTCCTGTGTGGTTTCTGTTGCCGGACTCGTTTCCTGATTCTTATTATTCGTGCCGCAGCCGGCCAGCACAGATGCCATCATTGCCGCGGACAAACCCAACGCTGCAATTCTTCTAAACTTTTTCATTGTCTCAACCTTCTTTCTCAAAAATGATTGTCAGTCCATCCCTGTTCAAAACGCATATATGGATCACGCACTTCTAGTATTTGAAGGTTTTATAGTTTTTATGCCCAATTTTCCCATTACTGCCAATACAAATGTTTGGTTCCGAAAGAATCAGCAAATGAAAAAATTACCGCTGCAATAAAATGACCCCCAGCGTTCTGCCGGAGGTCTCTGTTTACATCGTTTATTCTGTTTAAGCCCAAAGTCTCTCATAAATTTCCATGATGTCATCCTTTGTCGGTACCCTTGGGTTCGTCGGTGTACAGGCATCTGCAAGTGCAGCGTCTGCCATATCAGGAATTGCCTTAAAGTACGCCTCCCTGGTGCACTTTCCAGTCTGAGAAATGCTGAGAGGGATATCCATCTCTTTTAACATAAACTGTACCCATGCAACCAGCGCGCGCACGGTTGTAATGGTGTTAAAGTTCTGCAGACCCAGTATCCTGGCAATTGTACAGTACTTTTCAACCTGCTTTGGATAATCCTTGCGGCTTCTGCTGTGCTTATTGATATAGCTGTTGTACTCGATTATGTATGGCAGCAGCATGGCATTTGCCCTGCCATGGGGAATGTGAAATCTGGCTCCCAGCTGATGGGCCATGCTGTGATTGATTCCCAGCGACGCGGAGTTGAACGCCAGCCCTGCCAAACAGGAGGCCACATGCATCTTCTTTCTGGCATGCCTGTCGTTGCCGTCCAGATACGCTCTCAGCAAAAAGCTGCCGCAGATCTCAATGGCCTTCTCAGACAGCGCGGCGGAAAATTCCTGATTGTTTGTACTAACATACGCCTCCAGAGCGTGGGTAAATACATCCATTCCCGTATCCGCTGTGATAGCAGGCGGTACGCTGGCTGTCAGCTCTGCGTCCAGAATAGCCTCTGTGGGCAGCAGATTGTCAGATACCAGAGGATATTTCACCTGCTCAATAGGGTCTGAAATTACAGAGAAGGAAGTCACCTCTGAACCAGTTCCGCTGGTGGTTGGGATTGCGATCAGAGCTACTCCTGTAAGGTTGCCCACTTTCCCCGCAAACTCACGCATAGCCTTTGCACTGTCGATGGCAGAGCCGCCTCCCACTGCTACAATGGCCTCCGGCTGATAATCCAGAAGGGCTTTGATTCCCCCAACCACCTTGTCCACCGGAGGATCGGGCACTACATCTTTATAGATAGAGTACTGCTTGCTCCCCTTGTCCAGCCTCTTTGTGACCATCTCAATCATTCCACTCTGAACTACAAAGGGATCTGTAATGATCATGATTTTCTTGTATGGAATCTCTTCCAGCCGGTCCAGTGCGTTGTCACCGAAATAAATTTTGGTTCTGATATCAAAACTGTTCATACCGCCTATCCTTTCCCCTTATCCAATGGTTTGTCTTTGGATATAACTATACCATAATTGCTTGGGATTCGCAATGTCTTTTCGCAAAAATCAACATAAACCCACAGAACCATAACAAATAGCTAACTATTTCCCAAAAGTACTGACTGCAGAACAGCTACCTAGAAGGTAGGCATTACAGCAGGTAAATCGGCAGTTCCTCTTTAACAGCAATATTCCGCTTAGCATTCTGTGCTTTCTCCTCTTTTTCGTCCTTGTCTACAGACTTCTTAGCTGTGGATGCCTTGGGAGCAGTTGTCTTCTTTCCGGCGGACTTGGCAGCAGGCTTTGGGGAGACTGCCTTCTTTGCAGGTGCTTTTTTAGCTGTAGTCTTAGCAGCCGGTTTCTTAGCTGCTGCGGTCTCTGTCCTCTCCTCTTTCGTCTCAGCTGCTGCCTTTGGCTTTCTGGCTCTTGCAGTCTTAGGTTTGGGCTCTGCCAAAGCTGCCTCTTTCTTCTCCACAGTGGTCTCTTCTTCTGTGACTACTTCTGCTGCTTCAACTTTGATCTCTTTTTCCATCTTGTCTTCCACTCCTTTTTCCGGCTCTGTCATAAACTGTACCTGTTTCATCACTTCCTGATCCGGCGTCAGCACGCTCTGCTTCACTTTACTTCCGGCGCTGGCTGCTCTCATGATACTGCTCTTACCTACTGCCAAGCTTCATTACCTCCTCTGCCAGTGCCATATATTCTTTGGCGCTCCGGCTGCTCTTTTTGTATGCCACAACTGGAGCGCTGCTGTCCTGGGACCACTCCACAGAGCTGTCCACACGAATATAAGACTCAAAGAGATGGATTCCCTCCATCTCCTGAAGCGACTCCAATGTCTGTTTGAAATAATTCTTTCTTGTATCCACCTTTGTAATCACCACACCCAGAATTTTCAACTCCGGAGCTATCTGTTTCACCTCATTGAGAAAATCAAACATATTTGCCAGACCGAAAAGTCCCCACGGGCTGGCCTCCACGGGAATGATCACCCCGTCTGAGGCGCACAGGATATTCATCACCCAGCCCCCCAGGGTGGGCGGCGCGTCAATCAAAATATAGTCATATACGCCGGATGCCCGCACTTCTGCCAGGCACTTTTTCAAGATGTATTCCCGCTGCCATTTGGTGAAAAGCTCGTATTCTATGGAGCTCATCAAGGTGGATGAGGGAATGAGATCCAGGTTTTCGTAGGCAGTAGGCACAATATAGCTGCCAAGCTCCTTCTGCCCCTTAACCGCATGATATAGATTGCGCTCACTGGTGGCAAACTCCAAAACCTCTTCCTCCGAAAAAAGGGAGAGCGACAGATTCATCTGCATATCCGTATCAATAAGCAGAACCCTCTTTCCCTGCAGGGCCATAGCACAGCCTACATTGGAACAGGTGGTGGACTTGCCGCTTCCCCCTTTGTTATTCGCAAAACAGATCACCTTTGTCTTTTTCATGTAGCACCTCGTTTTTCCGTTTATAGTATGATTATACGAGGTTTTTGTGGCCATTTCAACAAAAAATTCTCACCCTCTGTGCAGTAAATGCTCAGACCTGAGTAAACAGTAACTTTTCTTCTCCCTGAGCCAGACAAAAAGTGCAGATATCTCCCGCCTCACATTCCTGTTCCCGAAAGCCCAGCTTGCGCACCAGGCGCAGTGACCGCAGATTGTTCCGGCTGATGAGTACATAAAGCTTCTTCACTCCCACCACCTCAAAAGCGTAGGAGATAATAGCCCGCACAGCCTCGTAGGCAAAGCCCTTTCCCTGATAAGGTGTTCCCAGCATATAGCCCAGTTCAATGACATTGCGTCCTTTCAGATGCCCATTTTCAAGCCCCGCCCTGCCGATCAGCCTGCCCGTCTTTTTTTCAATGATAGACCAGAGTCCGTATCCGTAGAAGGCATACATATTGTGGATGTACAGTTCCATCTGGCGGCGCTCCTCCTCCTTATCCTCATCCATGCCCGGCATAAATCTCGTGATATCCGGGTCCTGGTACAGTTCATACATGGCGTCAAAATCCTCCATGGTTGTCTCCCGGATCAGAAGTCTGCCTGTGCTGGCGATATCCCAGGGAAGCCTGTGGTGCCGCTGGTATACCAGATAGAAAAACATGTATTCCAGCTCACCAAATCCCTGAATCACCATATCTGTCCCGTAAATCCGTTCCTGCCTGCCCGGTCTTTCATACCCCACGCAGGCAATCCCATATTTCTTCGCCTCACTGACTGTATCCTGACAGTCTGTTATAATCAAAAGCTCCTTTTCCGAGCTTAAATCTTCTGTATTATAAATGATTCCGACTCCGTTTTTCTCCAGATTTCTCTTTAGATCTATCCACTCATCTTCCCGGTATATTCCCCGGATATCCATTAAAATTGTTTTCATACTCTTTCCATTCCCTTATTAAATTATCATTACCACATCTCTATATATAATACCCGCTGTTATTGGAGGTCACTTTTTTATTTCTTTAACTCCCATATTGCTACAATGATTATACTCTTTATTTACAGCCTTTGACAAGCAAATCCCATCGCCGCAAGCGATTTTAATGGATTTATTCAGCAACAGGGCAGCTGGGCTGAACTGTTACCAAAATAAATGCATTTTTCTGCTTACCAGATAATACTCTTGCCACATCCCTTCCGTCATATTATAATATAGATTACCGCGGACACCAGAGGTCCGCTGATTACGGCAAATCAAGAAAGGAAGAAAACACATGTCACAAAATCCAATTGTAACGATTACTATGGAAAACGGCGATGTCATGAAGGCGGAGCTCTACCCCTCCATTGCCCCAAACAGTGTCAACAATTTTATCAGCCTGGTCAAAAAGGGCTTCTATGACGGCCTGATTTTTCACAGAGTCATTAATGGCTTCATGATCCAGGGCGGCTGTCCAGACGGAAACGGCATGGGCGGCCCCGGCTACAGCATCAAAGGCGAATTTAGCCAGAATGGATTTACCAATCAGTTTAAGCATGATCCCGGTGTTCTCTCTATGGCAAGAGCAATGCATCCGGATTCCGCAGGTTCCCAGTTCTTTATCATGCACAAAGCCGCGCCTCACCTGGATGGTTCCTATGCTGCCTTCGGCAAAGTGATTGAGGGCATGGATATAGTAAATAAAATTGCAGAGGTGGATACCGACTACAGTGACCGCCCCTTAGATCCACAGAAGATTACTTCTATGACTGTGGAGACCTTTGGAGTAGATTATCCGGAGCCGGAGAAATGTTAATATTTTAACACAATTGCCCGCAGATTCGCTGAAATCTGCGGGTTTTGTTTTTTCTGTGTTTTCCGCCGCAAGTTTCGTACGATCCAACACTTCCGCTGTTGTTTCCTGTCTGCTTACAGAATTTCGATATTTTTAATAAAATTTTACTTGACAATATTTTAACAATGTCTTATGATGGCATTGTTAAAAAAATATCAATTCAATTATAGATTTAATGGAGGTTATTCTATGGCAAAGAATGAAACAGCTGCGAAAACAACGGCGGTCATCGACAATGTAGAAGCGCTGACAGCCAAACTGGACGCTATGCGCAAGGCCCAGAAAATATTTGCAACCTACACACAGGAGCAGGTGGATAAAATCTTTTTTGCCGCCGCTATGGCAGCAAACAAGCTGCGCATTCCCCTTGCAAAGCAGGCAGTAGCCGAAACCGGAATGGGAATTGTCGAAGACAAGGTTATCAAAAACCACTATGCCTCCGAATATATTTACAATGCATACCGAAACACAAAAACATGTGGTATTATAGAAGAAGATCCTGCATTCGGAATTAAGAAAGTAGCGGAGCCTTTGGGGCTGATCGCTGCGGTGATCCCAACCACAAACCCTACTTCCACAGCAATCTTCAAAACTCTGCTCTGCTTAAAGACCAGAAATGCCATTATCATCAGCCCGCATCCCCGTGCCAAAGACTGCACCATTGCGGCTGCTAAGGTGGTTCTGGACGCTGCAGTGGAAGCCGGAGCTCCTGAGGGTATCATCGGATGGATTGACGTTCCCTCACTGGAACTGACCAATGAGGTAATGAAGGAAGCGGACTGCATTCTTGCAACCGGCGGACCGGGCATGGTAAAAGCAGCCTACTCTTCCGGAAAACCAGCTCTGGGCGTGGGCGCCGGAAACACTCCGGTAATCATTGATGACACAGCGGACGTACTTCTGGCTGTAAACTCCATCATCCATTCCAAAACCTTTGACAATGGTATGATCTGTGCATCTGAGCAGTCCGTGACAGTCGTTGGAGATATCTACGACCAGGTAAAGAAAGAGTTCAAGGACCGCGGCTGCTACTTCTTAAAAGGCGAGGAGCTGGATAAGGTGCGCAAGACCATTATTATCAACGGCGCGCTCAACGCCAAGATCGTAGGCCAGTCCGCTTACACCATTGCAAACCTGGCAGGTGTTACGGTTCCCAAGGAGACCAAGATTCTCATTGGTGAGGTAGAGTCCGTAGATATCAGCGAGGAGTTTGCACACGAAAAACTCTCTCCAGTGCTTGCTATGTACAAGGCAGCCACCTTTGACGAGGCCATTGTCAAGGCAGAGCAGCTGGTTGCAGACGGAGGCTACGGCCACACCTCCTCCCTCTATGTGCATCCTGCACAGAAGGAAAAGATCGCAAAACACGCAGCTGCCATGAAGACCTGCCGTGTGCTGATCAATACCCCCTCCTCACAGGGCGGTATCGGTGACTTATACAACTTTAAACTCACCCCCTCTCTCACACTTGGCTGCGGTTCCTGGGGCGGAAATTCTATTTCAGAAAACGTTGGCGTAAAACATCTGATAAACATTAAGACAGTTGCTGAGAGGAGAGAAAATATGCTTTGGTTCCGTGCACCTGAGAAGGTTTACTTTAAGAAAGGCTGTATGCCGGTAGCCCTGGATGAGCTGGGTACAATCATGCACAAGAAAAAAGTGTTCATTGTCACTGACAGCTTCCTCTATAAAAACGGTTATGTAAAACCCATTGAGGCAAAACTGGATGAAATGGGAATCCAGCATACCTGTTTCTATGAAGTAGCACCTGACCCCAACCTCTCCAGCGCCACTGCCGGCGCAGCAGCCATGCGCGCCTTTGAGCCGGACTGCATCATCGCACTTGGCGGCGGTTCTGCTATGGATGCCGGAAAAATCATGTGGGTAATGTATGAGCATCCGGAAGTAAACTTCCTGGATCTGGCAATGCGCTTTATGGATATCCGCAAGCGTGTATATACCTTCCCCAAAATGGGTGAGAAAGCGTATTTCGTAGCCATTCCCACCTCCTCCGGTACCGGTTCTGAGGTGACCCCCTTCGCGGTAATCACGGATGACCGCACCGGTGTAAAATATCCTCTGGCTGACTATGAGCTGATGCCCAATATGGCCATTGTCGATACAGACAATATGATGAATCAGCCAAAGGGGCTTACCAGCGCATCCGGTGTTGACGTACTGACTCACGCTCTGGAAGCTTACGCTTCCGTTATGGCTTCTGACTACACAGATGGCCTGGCTCTGAAAGCAATGAAAAATGTGCTGAACTACCTGCCCTCCGCGTATGAGAACGGCGCCAATGATCCGGTTGCCAGAGAAAAGATGGCAGACGCTTCCTGTATGGCTGGTATGGCCTTTGCCAATGCCTTCCTGGGACTGTGCCATTCCATGGCACATAAGTTAGGAGCGTTCCATCACCTGCCCCACGGTGTTGCAAATGCCCTTCTGATCACTGAAATCATGAAGTTCAATGCAGTTTCCGTTCCAACAAAGATGGGCACCTTCCCACAGTACCAGTATCCGCACACCCTTGAGCGTTATGTAGAGTGCGCAAACTTCTGTGGAATTTCCGGGAAAAATGACGAGGAGACTCTGGCGAAGTTTATTGACAAGATTGAAGAAGTAAAAGCAAAAGTGGGAATCAAAAAGTGCATCAAGGACTATGGCATTGAAGAAAAAGACTTCCTGGCAACCCTGGATGAGATGACCGAGCAGGCCTTTGACGACCAGTGTACAGGAGCAAACCCGAGATACCCGTTAATGAGTGAAATCAGAGAAATGTATTTGAACGTTTACTACGGCAAATAAGAAGGGGGATTTAGATTATGGCAGAACTTCAGACAATTGCAACAAGAGCATCAAAAACAATCTACAGGGATGGGGATAAGGCTGTCAAAGTGTTTGACAACAGCTTTTCCAAGGCTGACATCTTAAATGAGGCGGTTAACCACGCCAGAGTGGAGGAGACTGGCCTGAACATTCCAAAGCTTTTGGAAGTTTCCAAGACAGATGGGAAATGGGCCATTACCCTGGAGTATGTGGAGGGCAAGACCCTGGAGCAGCTGATGTCCGAAAATCCGGAGAAGCTGGAAGAGTATATGGATCTCTTTGTGGATCTGCAGCTGAGCATGCACGCCAAAAGAGCTCCCCTGCTGAACAAGATCCAGGATAAAATGAGCCGCAAAATCTCCGCATCCGGCCTGGATGCTACCACACGCTATGAGCTGCTGACCCGTCTGTCCAGCATGCCCAAGCACACAAAAGTTTGCCATGGCGACTACAACCCCAGCAATATCATCATAAAGGATGACAAAACAGCCTATATCCTGGACTGGTCCCATGCAACTCAGGGAAATGCCAGCGCTGACGCTGCCAGGACCTACCTGCTGTTTGCTCTGAAAGATGAGAAGAAAGCGAACCTTTACCTGGACACGTTCTGTAAAAAGAGCGACACTGCAAAGCAGTATGTACAGCAGTGGCTCCCCATCGTGGCTGCATCTCAGCTTACCAAGGGTGTGGAGGAAGAAAAAGAGTTTCTTATGAAATGGATTGATGTGGTAGATTATCAATAGAGTTCCATGAAATATAGCAGGAGGCGGTGATTCACCGCCTCCTGTTTCTGTTTAAATTTCCTGCTTATGATATGTCTTCCTTTATCATCCGCTGCACTGCATATTTCCCCGCAATGGCCGCTCCCGGCAGACCTCCCGGCGGGTTTTGCCATTGTCCGGCCAAATACACATTTTCAAGCCCATCCACTTTTCTCTCAGGATACGGAAGCCTGCTGCTTTGTTTTGTGACAGTACACGACTGATAGAATCCCTTGTAGGCGCTGCAGTACCGCTCATAAGTCATAGGGGTCCAGCAGTCTAAAAGCGCAAGCTTTCCGCAACATTCCGGGAAGCGCTGCTCCAACAGCTTCCTGATATCCTCTGCCATCTGATTCTTTTTGGCCAGGTAAGCTTCCCGTTCCCGGTAAAGCTCAGCCCAGGATTTATATAAAGCCTCAGGTCCTCCCGTCAGTACCTGAATCACATGCTTCCCATCAGGTGCAAAGGATGGCTCGTAGGCATATGACTTTACATTGATCCGCTCACCAAGTCCCGGAAACAGATCCAGTCCGCTGCCATCCAAAATACGATCCGCGCCAATGAGATCCGCAGAACTGTCCAGTGAATATGCAGCCTGGAAGGTGGTGTACACTGGATATGCCTCTCTGTTGTCATACATCTCCCTCAGCAGTTCCGGCATATAATTCTCAGAAAGCAGCCTGCCGAATGTGACCTGGGGATCACAGGCGGGGATCACATACTCCCCCTCCGCTGCCGTTTTATCCAAAAACCGTATCCCCACTGCCCTCCCATCTTTTAGCAGAATCTCCTCGGCCCTTTTTCCCGTATGTATCTTTCCTCCACATTTCACCAGCTGCCTCCCAATGCGAACGGCCATCTCTCTTGAGCCTCCCCTTGGAATGCCCCCATCCCCTGCTGCAAAGCTGCCGTAGGCCAAAGGGAAACTGCTTGCCATGGATTCCCGGGTGCAGAAATCGGAGATCATACATCGGATCAGCGGGTGCTGAAAACGCTCCATCAAATCCCTCGTATCCATTCCCTTGTATTCCTTAAAGATCTTCAAAGCAGGAACCATGGTCAACATGAGTCTGATCCCATCCAGCGCACTCTGCATCTCAGGGGGCTTTTCTGCCGGTATCCTGACCTTTCCGCCAAGCCGGCAGAAATGCATCAGTTTCTTTATCTCCTGTTCATCCTCAGGGGACAGTTCCAAAAGTTCTCTCTCCGTCCGGTCGATATCCTTCCAGAGCGTAATCTCCTCTCCCCCCAACTCAGAGGTGTACATCCGGTCAGGATGGATGATCTCTGTTTCAGGCCCCAACGCCCCGATATCCTGCCACAGGCGATTGAGGGAATCCCCCGGAGCCGTACCGTTCATCCAGTGGATACAGTTATCAATGTGATATCCGCCCCTGTCCCATCCCGTACATTCGCCTCCCACATATGCCTGCTGTTCATAGAGATGTGTCTCATACCCTGCTTTCGCCGCGTACACACCGGCAGTCAGGCCGCTTATACCGCCGCCAATAATCAAAACCCGTTTACTCATCCGAAGCACCTGCCTTTTTTAATATATCGTGGGCTGCTTTTAGAAATTCGTCGCTCTTTACAATGGCAATTCCCTGGCTTTCGTCTCCCAGCACCAGAAGGCTGTCCCCTGGCCCGATATGAAAAATCTCCCTGGCCTTTTTGGGGATTACAATTTGCCCCCGTTCCCCCACTGTCACACTTCCGAATATATGCTTCCCCTTTTCCGGTATGGGAAGCTTGCTCGCGCGCTCTTCATACTTTACCAGATTGTCCAGAGTCACTCGGTAAAGCTCCGAAAGTGCAATACTGTTTGCGAGATCCGGAATAGAATCCCCATTCTCCCACTTCGCCACAGCCTGTCTGGAGACCCCTATCTTTTCCGCTACCTCTTCCTGCGAATAGCCATTTGCCCTGCGCAGATATGCCAAATTCCTGGAAATCATATTTTTCATACCTCCTGCTGTCATTATATCATTGGCTTTGTGGAAACACTACCAACCCACGATGACATTGGATGTTACTCTCTGTTGCGGTTCTCTCCCGCAATTCTCCGCAGGGTTGCGATCTCCCATGCCCATCCCTCGTCATCATTTGGCGTTTCCAGCACAAAAGAGAGGTCTGTGAGCACGGGATGTGACGCCACCCTTCCCAGCGCCTCCAGCCCGATCATCCCCTCCCCTATCTTGGCATGGCGGTCTTTGTGACTGCCCAGAGGGTTCTGGCTGTCATTGATATGGATTGCCCTGAGCCGATCCAGGCCGATTACCTGATCAAACTCCCGCAGCACTCCATCTAAGTCCCCGGCGATGTCGTAACCTCCGTCCCACACATGGCAGGTATCCAGGCATACTCCTATTTTGTCCTGCAGATTTACCCGGTCTATAATGGCGCGCAGCTCCTCAAAGGTGCGCCCCACCTCACTGCCCTTTCCCGCCATGGTCTCCAGCAGTACGGTTGTGGTCTGCTCAGGGAACAAACAGGTATTTAGCATATCGGCAATCAGCTCTATTCCCTTTTCCGGCCCCTGTCCCACATGGCTGCCCGGGTGAAAATTGTAATACTGTCCCGGGGTATATTCCATTCTCCTCAGGTCATCCGCAAACGCTTCTCTTGCGAAAGTGCGCACTTCCTCCCTGGCTGCGCAGGCATTCAGGGTATAGGGCGCATGAGCCACCAGTTTCCCAAACTCATTTTCCTCAGCAATTTTTAAAAACTTCTCCGCATCCTCCGGATTGATAGCCTTGGCGCTGCCTCCCCGGGGATTCCTGGTGAAAAATCCAAAGGTATTGGCTCCAAGCTTTAAAGCCTGCTTTCCCATAGCCTCGTAACCTTTGGCAGACGATATATGATTTCCGATCTTTAACATTTATTTTCCATCCCTTTCTTAGAATAGGTTGCTCAAAGTCTTCCCTACCATATTAACACAGTCTCCCCGTTTATGCTATTTTTACCCTTGGGGTTTTAAAGCGCAATTACGTAAAAGCTCTGCTGCTCTTCCCTTGTATTTGCATTTTCATTATGGTATGGTATACTTGTTTATTTTGAAATGTACAGTTACACTGATAGCTGCAATACAAAAAGGAGTGCTCTATGAAAAGACTTTTGTTTCTTGGCGACAGCATCACGGATTCCGGTCGCCTGTGGTCTGAGCAGTATAACGGACTTGGGGACGGCTATGTTAAACTCATTGCTGATTTTTTGCTGAAGGAAGATCCCTCCCTAAAAATCATAAATAAAGGGCATGACGGTTTTACCCTGCCTGCCCTGTTGCGCAATCTGTCTGTTGACTGTTTCCCCCTGTCCCCGGATCTGGTCACCGTCCTGATAGGGGTAAATGATGTCAGCGTTGCCATGAATACCGGCAAGTCACTGCAGCAGCCTTTCTGTGAAAATTACCGCTTGCTCCTGGATCGTCTGCTGTCTGAAAGTGCTGCCAAAATCATCTGCATGGGACCCTTTGTCTTTCCCTATCCCCGGGAATATGCTCTCTGGCTGCCTTCTATACACTATATTGAGGAGATGACAGCCAGTCTTGCAAAAGAGTACAGCCTGACCTTTCTCCCCCTCCATGAGCCGTTAAACCAGCTTGCCAAAGAGCTGGGCTATCCCGCTGTCACCACAGATGGCATTCATCTTACCCAAGCGGGCCACAGGCTCATTGCAAAGATCTGGCTAAAGCATTATTTCTGCGGATAGTACCGGGGAAATCACTGCTACATTTTACTGAATTGCCTGGAACGATTGGATGCCGCTTGTTTTGCCCACAGCTGGAAGCGTTAATGATATGCATCTTTCATATTAGTCGCTTCCTGAATCAGCAGGCAGAAGGAATGCCACGGCAATAAATAAAATTCCTACAATCAATAATCCCACATACCCCAAGGAAAATACCGATGGGTACTTATCTGAAATCTGGAACAGAGTCAGCCTGCCCCAGCCCATTGCCTTGAACACCCCAAGGTTCTTCCAAAATCCATAGTTCATAGAAAACACCCACGCACCCAGTAAACCTCCCAGCACAGCGCTTAAAGCCTTCCGAAAGCCGCCGCCGGCTGTTGCCGCCACACAAGTGCCGGGGCAGGTGCCTACAGTGCCAAAACCAATACCAAAGAGCAAGCCGCCGATAATCACACCAAGATTGACTTCCTTAACACTTAAGTGCTCTATATTAAAAAGTCCAAGCAAACTGAAGACGGAGAGAAGCACGCTGGCACATCCAATTCCAAAAACGATAATCTTCATGATTGTAAGGTTCTGTAACCGCAGCATGGATATCAGCTTTTTAGGGGAAGAGGCCCCTACCCAGTATAGGACAAACCCAAAGAGCAGCCCCAGAATAATTGCCAGTACAAGTTCCATCTTATTTTCCTCCTTCCGCCGCACGTCCGGTGAATATGGCAACAGGAATAGCAACAGCAAAGGCAGCGGCGGCAAAAATATAACCGCTTACACTCCCCTGCATCATACCGCTCATCATGTGACCACTGGTACATCCATCTGCCATCCGGGCCCCGTAAAGGATAATGAAACCTCCCAGAAATGCTGGTATATAGCGTCTCCAAAAACTCTCACGATAGTCAGGAACATTGGGGTTCTGACCAACATCGCTCATCTGCAGGCGTTTCCGTTTGTCATTTGAGGCATAGGCTAAATAGGCCCCCACGGGAATCGCCAGTACAAAAACGAAATCATAGTTCCATGGGTTTTCAATCGCTTTTGCCAGCTTGCCTTCGCTCTTATCGTAGTAGGCATTGGTGCTCTCATACCCGCTACTTCGACTGTCATTTTCAGTGATCACCGCCTCATCCAGCGCACTGTGGAAAATGCCGGACAACACTGAAAATTGTGTAGAAACTCCAATCGGCTTTACCAGCAATACTGCCAGAAAAAATATCCCTCCCAATGCAAAACCCTTTTTTATCCATAATCTCATAAATTGTTTCTCCTCATATACAGCTTTCTATTAAGAAAGGATGTCAACCTATCCAACGGTCGTCCCTTATTAATCGTTGGTGAGTATGTCCATCAGCATCTCGGTAATGGGACTGGTTTCCCTGAATCCACTAGTGTCCTGATTCTGAATCGATATGCTAAAACTTTCGTGGTTATTTTCCTTAAATATTTCAATTACATCTATATTTTCCCAAAAGCGATAAATATATTCATATGGCTAAAAGATGTTCATGGGGTTTCTGATATAACAGATATTAGCTTGCGGCTCTGGATCAATTGTAACCACCATTGTAAAAATATTTCGCTTGACAAACCTATTACATATTAGTATATTAGAAATATCTAATATTCTTATTTTCAGGACTACAGAAAAGGCAAACAGATAGATGCGGCAGAAAGCCAGACCTTATCTTAAACCGGAGGCATAAAATAAGAAATAAGGAGAACGAAATGGAAGAAAACGCAAAAAAAATTGCTGAATTGTTAAAAATGCTGGCAAATGAAAACAGGCTATTGATTTTATGCGCCTTGATGAAACAGCCCATGTCAGTGGGGGAAATCGCTGCTTATGTGCCAAACATTACACAGTCGGCCTTATCACAGCACCTGACACTGCTGAAAGCGCATGGCATACTGGATTTTAGCAAATCCGGCCAAAGCATTATCTATTCCATAGGAGATCACCGTGTGGAGGAAATAGTCCATGTGCTCAAAAAATATTACTGCGAGGAGGATGAAAGATTATGAAAAAAGGAATTCTGCTACTGTTGGTTGTCACTATTAGTATTCATGGTCTTACGGGATGTGCTTCAGACGCATCCAAAAACGATACGGGCACTCAAGCTACTTCGGATTCCGTGATAGAATATCAAAAGATCACTGCGGAAGAGGCAGTTAGCATGATGAAGGAAGAACCGTCCCATATTTTACTGGATGTACGAACAGAGGAGGAATTCAAAGAACAGCACATTGACGGTGCAGTTTTGATTCCAGACAGTGAACTGAACGACCGTGCCGAGACAGAACTGCCTGACAAAGATGCTTTGATATTGGTTTACTGCCGCAGCGGGCGCAGAAGTGCAGATGCAGTCCGTGAAATGATTCAAATGGGATATACAAATATTTATGACATTGGCGGAATCATTGATTGGCCATACGACACGATTGGTAGGTAACTATGCTGGTAAAGAAAATGAAAAGAATTATCAGCGAAAAGATTTGTCCTCAGAATCACAGTAATCATCAAAATTTACCTTTCTCAAAACAGCAAAAAAGACAGAGTCCACACGGATTCTGTCTTTTCTAATATACGATTTATACCAGCTCTAAAAGAACTTCCATAGCCGCATCACCCTTACGCTGGCCAATCTTTACGATTCTGGTGTAACCACCATTGCGGTCTGCATACTTGGGAGCGATCTCTGTAAACAGCTTCTCAGCTATGTCGATCTCTTTTGTATTTTTCTTCTTTCCAGCTGCCTCAGCCGGTACTTCCTTTACTGTGTAGAGAACTTTCAGCATCTCTCTTCTGGCATGAAGTCTGGAAGGAGCGTCTTTCTTGATCTCTTTCTGTACTTCATCGTAAACAGTCACTTTCTTACCATCTACTACTTCTTTTACTCTCTTGCCGTCTTTGTCTTTGCGCGGAACCTTTGCAGTAACAGTCACAGTCTCAAAGTTGTCTTTCTCTCTCACTGCCATTGCAATCAGTTTCTCGGCAACCTTGCGTATTTCTTTTGCCTTTGACTCTGTAGTCACGATCTTTCCGTGATGAAGCAGAGCAGTTACCTGTCCTCTGATTAAAGCCTTTCTCTGGCTTGATGTTCTGCTAAGTTTTCTATAACCTGCCATTTTCTATTTCCTCCATTTGTGGAACACTTAAGGATGCTCTTCGGGCTTACTCAGTAAGTGCTTGTTATTCCATAAATTGTCACTCTACTCGTCGCTTGGTACGGGAACCTTCTCAAGCTTCGGCTCGAGAAGTAGCACCCAAGCTCCTACTCGTCGCTTGGGTTTAACTGTAAGCCAAGCTCCTTTAATTTTCCTAACACTTCCTCCAGTGACTTTCGTCCCAGGTTGCGGACTTTCATCATATCTTCGGAAGTTCTGTTGCACAGTTCTTCTACCGTGTTGATGCCGGCCCTCTTCAGACAGTTGTAGGAACGCACGGAAAGCTCCAGCTCGTCGATATTCATCTCCAGAACCTTCTCTTTCTCATTGTCCTCTTTCTCAATCATGACTTCCGCAGACTTTGCATTCTCGGACAAGTCAATGAACAGACTCAGATGAGCGCTCAGTACCTTTGCAGCAAGGCTGACTGCCTCATCCGGAGCCAGAGTACCGTTGGTATATACATCCAGCGTCAGTTTGTCGTAATCCGTAACCTGGCCTACACGGGTGTTCTGTACCGTCAGATTTACCCGCTCTACAGGAGTGTAGATGGCATCCACTGCGATCACGCCGATCGGCATGTCTTCCGTTTTGCCTTTCTCTGCACTCACATAGCCTCTGCCCTTTGTAATGGTGAGCTCCATGTACAGCTTGCTGTCCGCTCCTCCGTTTAAGGTCGCAATGACCTGCTCCGGATTCATGATCTCAATATCCTGATCTGCCTGAATGTCAGCTGCGGTTACCACGCCTTCGCCTTCAAATTCAATATAAGCAACTTTTGCTTCGTTTGTCTCACTGTTATTCTGAATTGCCAGTGACTTCAAGTTCATAATAATTTCCGTCACGTCTTCCTTAACGCCCGGTATAGAACTGAACTCATGCAGTACGCCCTCGATCTTTACCTGGCTCACTGCTGCGCCGGGTAAAGAAGAAAGCATGATTCTTCTGAGGGAATTTCCCAGAGTCGTTCCGTATCCTCTTTCCAAAGGTTCCACAACGAATCTGCCATATTTTTTGTCATCTGATATCTCAGCAATTTCAATTTTAGGTTTGTTAAAATCGAACACTATAAAGCCCCTCCTTCTGGGTTATCATTTTTACGAGGGTATTAATAATCCTAAGGATTAATTATTTAGAATACAGCTCGACGATAAGCATTTCGTCAACCGGAACATCGATCACCTCTCTGTTAGGCAGCTCTTTTACAGTGCCCTTGAGAGACTCCGGATCACAATCCAGCCACTCTGGTACCAATCTTCCTGAAGTAACGTCCAAAACGTCTTTCATTCTCTGGTAGGACTTACATTTCTCTTTGATCTCAATAGTGTCTCCGGCTTTTACCAGGTAAGAAGGAATATTTACCTGCTTGCCGTTCACCAGTACAAATTTATGATCAACGATCTGTCTTGCTTCTCTTCTGGTTCTTGCAAAACCCAAACGGAAAATCACATTGTCCAGTCTGGTCTCCAGCATGATCATCAGGTTGGGGCCTGACATACCCGGCTGTCTCTCAGCTTTCTCAAAGTAATTTCTGAAAGGTTTCTCCAGAACGCCGTAGATGAATTTTGCTTTCTGTTTTTCTCTCAGCTGCATAGCATACTCGCTCATTTTGCGGTTTGCTCTTCTTAATTCTCTTGTGGATTTTTTATCTATTCCTAAGTAAATCGGATCTAAACCAAGTGATCTGCATCTTTTAAGAACAGGAACTCTATTAACTGCCATCTTCCTATTAACCTCCTAATTAGACTCTTCTACGTTTTGGCGGGCGACAACCATTGTGTGGTACAGGGGTCACGTCTCTGATGCTGGTCACTTCAATACCGCATGCAGACAATGCACGGATTGCTGCTTCACGTCCTGAACCCGGTCCCTTAACCATAACGTCTACTGTCTTCAGACCATGTACTAATGCTGCCTTCGCTGCTGTTTCAGCTGCCATCTGAGCTGCATATGGAGTAGATTTCCTTGAACCTCTAAATCCCAGACCACCGGCACTTGCCCATGATAAAGCATTTCCTTCTGCATCTGTCAAAGTAACGATTGTGTTATTGAAAGATGACTGGATGTGTGCCTGTCCGCGTTCAACGTTTTTCTTTACGCGCTTTTTTGTCACTTTTTTGGTAACTTTTTTAGCCATTTTAAACTAACCTACTTTCTCAAATAATAACTATAGTTTCTCTCTTACTTATTTCGCAACTGTTCATTGCCTTCACAGTTACATGCAAAAATCCATTTAGAATCACCTTCGGTGATGGGATTTTTGCACTCCTGAATCATTTTCTCACGGTCTGCGCAGTAAATGCACAGCCCTGCTGAATAGTTACCTTATTTCTTCTTATTAGCTACAGTCCTCTTCGGGCCTTTTCTTGTTCTAGCATTTGTCTTGGTCTTCTGACCGCGTACAGGAAGTCCTTTTCTATGACGGATTCCTCTATAGCATCCGATTTCCTGAAGTCTCTTAATATTCAGAGCGATCTCTCTTCTCAAATCACCCTCTACTGTAAAACCTTCGTCCATAACGTCACGGATTCTGGAAACTTCCTCGTCCGTTAAGTCTCTGACACGTGTATCGGGATTTACTTTAGCAGCCTCAAGAATCTTGCTTGCGCTTGCTCTGCCGATTCCATATACATAAGTTAAACCGATCTCTACACGTTTTTCTCTTGGTAAGTCTACACCAGCAATACGAGCCATGTAATAATTCCTCCATTTTCTTTCGACCGTCTCCGTGCAGCCCGCTTTTCTCATCAGAATCGCGTCTGAAATGTGTGCACAGCCACAGTCCTCGTTATATTGTCCCAAATTGAGATATCCAAAGGATATCCAGCCGCATAAACTATGCCGCCTTTCCGCACCTGCACGGTACCTGCAAGTCCGGTATTATAAGCAATATATGTGCAGACTTACGTCCACTAATATATTGTTATCAGTATAAACAACGCCGCCTGGCGGTTCATACTGCAGCCGCACTAAAATTTCACAAACATACCTAAGGTACTTCGTTTCACAAAATTTCTTCAGTGTCAGAAATTAACCCTGTCTCTGTTTGTGCTTCGGGTTCTCACAGATTACTCTGATGCTGCCCTTTCTTTTAATGATCTTGCACTTTTCGCAAATAGGTTTCACTGATGATCTAACCTTCATGGTTACCCTCCTTTCACCATTCTTGCTGCCCAAAAATAGGCGCAAAAGGACACAAAGATAGTGTCCCTGACACAAAGTTCGTTTAACAGTATAACACTTGCATTTAGAAAATGCAAGTGTTATTGTTGGAAATTTTGATCATTTTTTAATTTTTTTGTAACAGGGTTACTGGCTGAGGAAGCTGTTTCTTTTAGCCGGATGATATCGTACCACCCAGGTAATTTTCAAACAAGCTTTTGGGAAGTTCGCAGTTCCTGAAAACAGTCACCCGGATAGTTATCTGAACTATTACACTTTTTTAATTCTTGCTCTCACCATAGAATAATGAAATCTATATCTTTGCGGTAATGGTCTTCGATGCATTTCCAGCATACTTCTTCCTGACTGCCACAACTTTGATCTGGTATTTCTTTCCCTTCTTCAGCTTTTTAAGAGTACACTTATTGCTCTTTGCTTTTACAATTTTAAACTTCTTTGAAGATTTCAGCTTGTAGTATACCTTGTAGGAACTTGCCCCGGCTGTCTTTTTCCAGGATATTCGCAGGGAAGTCTTACCCGCCTTCTTTGCCTTAAGCTTACCCGGTGCCGCGGGCTTCGGTGCGGCAACGGTATCCTTGGTGCAGCTGATCTCTGCATCCTTTCCGTTTGCATCCCTGTATATACCGTACACACGGAACCTATATTTTCTGCCGGTCACCAATTTCTTGAAGGTGTAGGATGTCTTGCTTGTGGATACCTTCGTTATTTTCTTCGTCTTGGTATCTGTCATGCTGATAACGAATGAATGGACGCCTGATGGCTTTGTATAGCTGATGGTTATGGAATTGTAGGTGGTTTTCTGTACCTTGGGCTGTCCGGGCGCATCCGGTATCACAGGCGGAGCAGGACGCTCTTTTACTATGACAGTAAACGTTGTCTTCATATCCTCATAAGTTATTGTGAGTGTCTGTGTACCCGCTTTGGCGCTCACAAATCCGGAAACCATGGAGGCGGTTACGGGAATCTCTTTTGTACCCTGCGCATAGATGAGTGTCAGCACCGCCCCTGTCAGATCCAGCTCTTCCCCTGCTGTATAAGTTGTCTTAGACGGGCCTGTCTTCAGCTCAATTCCTTTTAACGGATTTGGCTTTTCAGACACAGTAACTTTGAAAGTCGTTGTCTTCTCCTTGTAGGTTACCGTAACGGTCTGTTCTCCCAACTGATTTTTGTCGTATCCGCTGATCATATCTGATGTCACATCTTTGTCTTCGCTGTTTCCATTCTCCATGTGCACAGTGATAACCGCTCCGGATAAATCCAATTCCTCTCCGATATAATACGTTGTCTTGGCTGGGCCTTTCTTCAACTCAATACTTTTTATTGTATTTGGCTTTTCTGACACCGTAACTTTGAATGTCGTTGTCTTTTCCTCGTAGGTCACCGTAATAGTCTGTTCTCCCACCTGGTTTTTGTCATAGCCGCTTACCATATCTGCTGTTACATTTTTGTCTTCCCTGTTTCCATTCTCCATGTGCACAGTGATAACTGCTCCGGATAAATCCAATTCCTCTCCGGTATAATATTTCGTCTTGGCCGGAGCGGATTTCAGCTCAATATCCGTAACCGACGTTCCCGTTCCCATTTCCTTTTCCAGAGTCCAGGAATCGGTCCACTTCATACTTAAAGTCCTTGACTCTGTATCCAGATGTATGGGCAGCCAGATATATCTGGAATCCTGCAGGTTCTCTCTGAACCACCGGTCCCCCAAATAGATAAATTTGCCGTCCACTACCTCTCCGTCCTCGTCGCGCATCGGCAGAATAAAGGTACTCTGGCTTCGGTAGGTGGTACCGGAGCCTGGGTCTGTAACAACCTCATCATTCAGATTAATATCGTCAATACAGAAAAATCCCTTTGTTTCCCAATCACCCAGGATGCCGTTTGTAGAAACATGATATTTACATGGATTCGGATTCCATCCGCTCTGACCTGAAGTGATCATGTAATAATCATTACCCTGCTTAAACATGGTGGGAGCTTCACGGTACTCGCCTATAAATATCCTCTTATAGTCTTTATTCGGAGTCGTGCCGGAGATGTCGGTGTAGGTCTCGTCCAATTTTTGTATCACCGTTGTGGCATTCTCCTCTGAAGAGAAGATAACATATGCGGTCCCGTCATCGTCCACAAACAGGGTCATATCCCGCAGCATACCCGGATTGGCGGAGGAGAATCCTGTATCCGGCAGGCGCGTAGTGCGAAGGTATTTGAATGGGCCCGTGGGAGTATCGGAGATAGCAATTCCTGCGGAAGCCACGAAATATTGACCGGCAGTCGGTCCATCCTGATGCCACCACATGATATATTTGTCGGTCTTCTCATTATAGATAACCTTGGGGCGCTCTACAACCCGGTTCCAGTTAAATTCTTTATACAACTCTTTCTTTTGTGCAAGATCCAAATCTGAATACAGTGCATTCATGGCCTCGATCTGAGCATCTGTGTGGAATTTACTCAGGCTCTCAAAGGGTGACTTTGAACCGCCCACTCCCACAGCCGTGCCTGGATGCTCCTGGAGGGAACTGTCTTTGTACTCCTGGGACTGCTCGGACATATACATCGGCGTATCATCCCCCACTGCAGTACCATCCGCCAGATAGGGGTTGTTAAATACGGGCAGGGCAACGCCTTCATTCTTCCAGTTGTACAAATCCTTTGAAGAATAACAGGATATGCCCACTGCCGGCGTCCCTGTCTCCGCACCTGTAGATATATTGTCAAAGCCCTTGTGCTCACCGTACCAATAGTAGGTCTTTGTTTTTTCGTCAAACAGAATGCCACCGCCATGTGCCTGGATCGCTTCCCCGGTGTCATCTACCCAAACCTTTCCCGGACGTATCGATTGCACCTTCCCCATAGATGCGTAGGTGTCCAGTGTATCCTGAATCTCCGAGAGCGCTGACTCAAGGCCCTCCTGAATATAGAGATTGCCCTCTATACTCTGAAGCTTACTCGAAATCTTTTGTTTTGCGATCTCATTGTCCAGGCTGTTGACCTCATCCCAGGCCTTCCCAAGGGCTGATTCTAAAAGTGACATATCAACGGTTACTCCTTTCTTTTTCCCAAAGCGGATACCCGCGCAAGTAATGGTAGCTCCGTCCCCTCCAACACTGTAGACCTTAATAGCTACAAATCTGGCAGCTACAGAGGGAAAGGTGGCTGTCTTTTCCAGTGAAGTGGTATCCCATGCTCCCTTCCCGCTGGAGACAAATCCCTCCAACGGATTTTCCGGGTTGATGGAATCTGCTGTGCTGGTCAAGATTTCAAAACTCTTAATTCTTCCATTTGACATATCCTGACGGGGCATATAATAAAGCCTGGAAATGTCAGGAATTTCAGAACCCAAATCCCATATAATGCAGTCGCCTGGAATAAAACGGTCATTGACGTAATTGCTTTCCCAGAAGGTATTGTCTTTTCCGTCCAGCATATTTGACACTGAAGTTTCGGCTGCCGTGCTTCTCACATAGGCCACACTCAGAGCACTGTTGGAAATGACCGCAAAGCCATCCTCATCTACCGGCGGATTCTTATTATCTTCAATGAATTGCGTCAGCTCCTCGGCTGTCTTTGCAACCTCCTCCTGTACCAAGGCTGCACGCGCCTCTTCAATCGCCGCCAGTTTATCTTCAATTGATTTTTTCAAATCCGGATCATCCATCTGAGCCAGTGCGTCCCTGGCATTTTGAACGGCTGCATCCAGTTCACTGTAGTCAATGGTAAATCCTTCCTTTGTGCCAATATTGATCTCTGCTGCGCTGGCTGTCTTTTCATCTGTAGCGGTATCCAGGATCACCATCTTGATATAACGCGCTGTAGTGGAGGCAAAGGTAGCTGTCTTGTCAGACCGGCTGCTGTCTACGGCCCAGGTTCCCCGTCCTGCCAGTGCAAGATTATCCTTATCATTGCCTGCATAGATCTCAAACTTAGTGACCGCCCCGTTTAGATTGTTTCCTGACTGCCTGGGAGTGTACACAAGGCGGGACACATTGCTGGTTTCCTTCCCAAGGTCGATTAAAAAATGGGCCGGAAGGCCATTCACGCTTGCATCCCAATCCGTCTCCCAGAAGGTATCCTTATTTCCATCCACCATCAACTCTCCTGGATTTGGTCCGTATACACCAGTGTATTCACTGGATACCTCTAAAACCTTCATGTTGTTCTGTGGCAGTAGCTGAAAATCTGTTTCCGCAAATGTGGCTGCCTCTGCAAAAAAACCCTGTCCTAAAGGTGCAACTATCATTGCCAGGGCTAAAGTCGCACTTACTATTTTTTTAATTTTTCTTTTAATCATACTTTTCTCCCATCTGTCTTATTGTTTTAATTCACACTCCGTAAACGTTCTTATAAATCTCCTTTCCTATTATTTGTACAATAATTCACATTATTTGCATAATTGCAAACATTATTCCTTCAATATAGCAATATTATACAACAAAACAAAAGCACAAACAATTGTTTTTTTACTTTTAGTAAAAAACATGTTTGTGCATTCAATAAATAATTAATAAACGGCTACAGCCTTCTTCTGTGTCTCACAAAAGATTAATTTTCCGTTTTTCAGCTTTTTATAGGCTAATACATAATCCATAGGCATCTCCAAAAACATATAGTAGTAAAAGCAGCAGAGACTCAAATTTTCTGATCTCTGCTGCTTCTATTTACTTACCTATCTCTACTATTTATCTCTACTATTTATCTCTCCAAATAATCCTACCCTTAGACAAATCATACGGTGACAGCTCAATCGTCACCTTGTCTCCCGGAAGGATTCGGATGTAGTTCATGCGGAGCTTTCCGCTTATATGTGCCAGTACTACGTGCTTGTTTTCCAGTTCCACCTTAAACATCGCACCGGGTAATTTCTCAAGTACCCTTCCTTCTACTTCAATTACATCTGCCTTTGACATGCTTTACCTCCTAAATACACTCTTTCTTCATCATTTTGATTGCTCGTTTGATATCTTCATTTTTTATATCATCCCAGCTCGGCTTTTCAAGCTGTGCCGGGATCTCATACTTCACCTGTATATGTTTCCATTTTTTCTTTTTCGGATTCTCCAATGTCCTGAGCTTTCCATCTGCAAGATACGCATACGCCTCCTCTGTATCTACGATTACATACAGCTGTCCGGTGTCGTGTCCTGCTCTTGACCAGGCCATCATTCCCTTTCTGGCTTTCTCCATCTGACACCTCCGGCTCTTTCGGTTACTCTGACAGTGTCAGGATTTCCGGCTCTCCGTCCGTAATCAGCACGGTGTTCTCATAGTGTGCAGATAGACTCCCGTCCTCTGTCACCACAGTCCAGTCGTCGTCCAGCCATTCCACATCACATCTTCCCATGTTGATCATGGGCTCAATGGCCAGTGTCATACCCGGCAGAAGGCGTATTCCTCTTCGCTTCTGTGGGAAGTTGGGGATCTGTGGGTCCTCGTGAAGTGCTCTGCCGATCCCATGTCCGACCAAGTCCTCCACAACCCCATATCCAAAGCTCGCGGCATAATTGCCGATCGCCGCTGAGATCTCGTGGAGATGGCAGCCTGCCTTGGCATATTTGATTCCTTCAAAGAAGCACTGTTTTGTAACATCCATCAGTTTCCCGGCCTCGGGGCTAATCTCCCCCACTGCGTGTGTGCGGGCGGCATCCGAGTGAAATCCCTTGTAAATCAATCCCGCATCCAGGCTGACGATATCACCCTCCTTAAGAATGCGCTGCTTAGAAGGAATTCCATGCACAACCTCATTGTTAACTGATACACAGATAGAAGCTGGATACCCATTATAATGAAGAAAATTCGGAGTACACCCAAAGCTTCTGATAATCTGCTCCCCCAGATGGTCGATATCCCAGGTGGATATCCCTGGTTTGATTGCCTTCTGAAGTTCATTATGAGTGATTTCCAGCAGACGGCCGGCTTCTCTCATAAGCTCGATTTCTTTTGCAGATTTTATTGATACTGACATATAATTACGCTCCTAATATTTGTACAATTGCCTGGAAGACATCTTCCATGTTCAATGTACCGTCAACTTCCTTTAATACGCCCGCTTTGCTGTAATAGTCAATCAGCGGTTGTGTCTGCTCATGATACACATCCAGGCGTTTTTTTACAGTTTCCGGCTTGTCATCATCCCTGAGGATCAATTTCTCACCGCACACATCACACACGTCCCCAGTCTTGGGGGCATTGTATACGATGTGATATGTAGATCCACAGCCAACGCAAGCGCGTCTTCCGCCCATACGGTTGATGATGTTTTCATCCGGAACCTCCACGTTGATCGCATAGTCGATCTTCTCGTTCAGCTTATCTAGCGCAGCATCCAGGCTCTCTGCCTGGGGAATCGTCCTTGGAAATCCATCCAGCACGTATCCCTTTGCACAATCATCCTGCTGTACCCTGTCAACCACCAAGTCCACCACCAGCTCATCCGGAACCAGCAGTCCCTGATCCATGTAGGTCTTGGCCTTTTTCCCCAGCTCTGTGCCATTTTTAATGTTTGCGCGGAAGATGTCTCCTGTGGAGATATGGGGAACTCCGTATTTCTCAGCAATCTTCTTTGCCTGTGTCCCTTTGCCCGCACCCGGTGCACCTAACATAATAATCTTCATAGTATTTCCCCCTAACTTTATATTATAATACATGGTTTGTTTCAATCCACACTTATTCTTGTTAAAAAGTCATACCTTTTATTCATTGGATATCCACATCTGCGGATATGTCCGTTTACGATAAATAGGTATGACACTAAGTCCCATAACGCATTTTAGTGCACTATCCTATCTGTCAAAATCTGCAGTACAGATTTTGACAGACAAAGAAGCACACTGTTTAGTCACTCAAGAAGCCTTTGTAGTTACGTACAAGCATCTGAGATTCAATCTGTTTCAGGGTCTCAAGAATTACACCTACGATAATAATGATAGATGTACCACCGAAAGATACAGATGCACCAAACACACCATTAAAGACGATGGGTATCGTAACAACGATCAGAAGTCCAACGGCTCCTAAGAAGATAATGTAATTTAAAATCTTATTTAAGTATTCCTGAGTCGGTTTTCCCGGACGAATACCAGGAACAAAACCGCCCTGCTTTTTCATATTGTCCGCTACCTCAATTGGGTTGAAGGTAATGGATGTGTAAAAATAAGCAAAGAATACAATCATTACTGCATAGAGCAGGAAACCTACTGTGTAAATGGGCTGCTTGGGATTGAACCAGTTCTGCTGGCTGAGCATTCCCAAAATCGTTGCCCCCACTCCAGTTCCACCCGTCTTGCCCAAAAACGTTGCAATCAGCGTTGGCATGGACATAAGGGAAGAAGCAAAGATTACGGGGATAACACCTGCGGTATTTACCTTCAGCGGAATATGTGTGGACTGTCCACCCACCATTTTTCTTCCCTGCATTTTCTTTGCATACTGCACAGGAATATTTCTCTGAGCATCGTTCAGCATAATAACCAGAACGATCGTTACTACGATGACAGCAATGATAATGATTGCTGCTAATGCACCTTTGGCTACTGTCTTTCCCTTCACGAAATCGCTGAAAAGCCCAACGATATCATTCGGAACTCTTGACAGAATATTAATCATCAGGACAATGGAAATACCATTTCCAACACCCTTTTCTGTGATTCTCTCACCAACCCACATGAGGAAAGCGGAACCTGCAGTCAATGCTACCACAACAGATGCGATATTCACAAAGTTCATCTCCGGAATCAGGCCCTGATTGCCGAATCCAAATGCCATTGCCAAACCTTCAACCAGTGCCAGGCCAACGGTCAGGTAACGCGTGATTGACTGTAATTTCTTTCTTCCGTCTTCACCATCCCTCTGCATCTCCTCTAATTTGGGGATTGCAATGGTCAGCAGCTGAATAATAATGGAAGAAGTGATGTAGGGTGTAATATTTAACGCGAAAATTGACATCTGCTCAAAAGAGCCGCCAGTGAAGGCATCAAAGAAGTTGAATGCCTCACTGGTCTGATTCGCAAACCAATTTGCAAAAAATGTTCGGTCTACACCTGGTACCGGCAGCTGAGATCCAAGTCTGATTACTACCAGCATCATCAATGTGTAGAAAATCTTCTTTCTAAGATCTTTGATTTTCAACGCATTACGCAGTGTTTCTAACATTAGATCACCTCAGCTTTTCCACCAAGTGCTTCTATTTTAGCTTTTGCTCCCTCACTGAAGGCATTTGCTTTAACAGTAAGCTTCTTCGTAAGTTCTCCGTTTCCAAGAATCTTTACACCGTCTTTTGGTGCCTTAATTACACCAGTCTCCAGCAGCAGTTCAATGGTAACCTCTGTGTCATTGTCAAACCGCTCCAGAGCGCTTACATTGATTGCCTCAATTTCCAGAGAGTTTCTGTTTGTGAAGCCTCTCTTGGGAAGACGTCTGTATAAAGGCATCTGTCCACCTTCAAAGCCTACTCTTGGTAACCCTGAACGTGCTTTCTGTCCTTTATGTCCTTTACCTGCAGTCTTGCCGTTTCCTGAACCGTGTCCACGTCCTCTTCTGAAATTATCACTGTGCTTTGAGCCTGCAGCCGGCTGTAAATTCGATAAATCCATGTCGACACCTCCTTATCAAATAATTTAGATTTCTTCTACTTTTACTAAATGCTGTACCTGTTTGATCATACCTGTGGTTGCAGCATTGTTGGGAAGCTCAACAGACTTATTCAGCTTCTTCAAACCCAGTGCCTTAACCGTTGCACGATGTTTGGGGATGGCACCGATTGTAGATTTTACTAATGTTACTTTTAATTTATCTGCCATTTTTCAAATCCTCCTTACGCACGGATCTCTTCAACAGATTTTCCACGAAGTCTTGCAACTTCCTCCGGAGATTTGATCTGCTTTAATGCTTCGATTGTTGCGAGAACTACATTCTGCTTGTTGTTAGAGCCCAGAGACTTTGTACGGATATTTTTGATACCAGCCAGCTCACATACGTTACGTGCGGGGCCGCCGGCAATCACTCCGGTACCTTCCGGGGATCTCTTTAACAGTACGCTTGCACCGCCGAATTTTCCGATAAAATCATGAGGGATACTAGCGTTCTCATCTAATGCTACATGGACCAGTCTCTTGGCAGCGTCTTCTTTTCCCTTGCGGATTGCTTCAGGAATTTCTGCAGCTTTGCCAAGGCCTGCGCCAACGTGTCCGTTGCCGTCGCCAACAACGACTAAAGCTGTAAAGCGGAAGTTACGACCACCTTTAACAACCTTTGTTACACGCTTAATTGATACTACTTTTTCATTCAGTTCGAGCTGACTAGCATCAATGATTGAATGTTTCATGTGTTCTTCCTCCTTGTCTAGAATTCAAGACCAGCTTCTCTAGCTGCATCTGCTAATGCTTTAACTTTACCCTGATATATGAAGCCGCCTCTATCAAAGACAACAGTGGTAATACCTTTTTCTAAAGCTTTCTTTGCGATAACTGTTCCTAAATATGCTGCTGCATCAACGTTATTGGTTTTTTCCAGCTCTGCCTTTACATCCTTCTGAAGAGTGCTTGCAGAAACAAGAGTGTTGCCAACTGTATCGTCAATAATTTGAGCATACATATGATTATTACTTCTAAACACAGCCAAGCGGGGTCTTTCAGTAGTGCCACTGAAACGGTTACGCTGTTTTCTGTGCTTATTCACACGAATTTTCGATCTGGATTCTTTTCTAACCATTTTCACACTCTCCTTAATTATTTCTTACCAGTCTTACCAACTTTACGTCTGATCACTTCATCAGCATACTTAATACCCTTGCCCTTGTAAGGCTCCGGTTTTCTCTTCTCTCTGATTTCAGCTGCGTATTGGCCAACTTTTTCTTTACTGATACCCTTTACGGTGATCTTGTTACCATCTACTGAAGTCTCCAGACCTTCCGGATCTGTCATCTCCACTGGATGAGAATAACCAAGAGATAATACTAATTTCTTACCCTGTTTTGCTGCTTTATAACCTACACCGTTTACTTCCAGAACTTTCTGATATCCTTCGCTGACACCAACAACCATGTTGTGGATCAGGGTTCTGGTCAAACCGTGAAGAGATTTCATTTTCTTTAAATCATTCGGTCTTGTGACAATTACCTGGTTGTCTTCTAACTTGATTTCCATTTCAACCGGCAGAGCTCTCTCCAGAGTTCCCTTGCCGCCTTTTACGGTAACTACATTGCCATCCGCAATCGTAACAGTTACACCTGCTGGGATTGCTACCGGCATTCTTCCGATACGTGACATTTTCATGTCCTCCTTACTTAAATTTTCGGAAAGGGGCCTTGCCCTCTCTGTTTTCAGTAACGCTTAACTTTGCTATGTGGGTATGTTCGCTCAACTAAATTCATGCTGCGCTTTCAGCTTGCATTCATTAAGGTTCGCGAACGACCTCGCACTAAGTTCAAACTTCGTCTGCGACTCGTTTTCACTAAGTTGCTTTCGGTCACCATACAAATGCTAGTACTTCTCCGCCGACCTGAAGCTTGCGTGCATCTTTGTCGGTGATTACACCCTGGTTTGTAGAGATGATCGCCACACCCAGTCCACCCAGTACTCTGGGGAGCTCTTCCTTGCTTGCGTATACACGTAAACCTGGTTTAGAGATTCTTTTAAGACCTGTGATGATCTTCTCGTTTTTGTCCGCACCGTATTTCAGTTCAATGCGGATGGTCGTAAAGTTTCCGTCCTCAACGAGATCGTATTTTTTGATGTAACCTTCATTCAAAAGGATATCTGCAATAGCAATTTTCATTTTAGAAGCGGGTACATCTACTGTATCATGTTTAGCAGTATTTGCATTACGAATTCTTGTAAGCATATCTGCGATTGGATCGCTCATTGTCATTTAGGTTGCCTCCTTTTTTCTATGATTCCTTGCTGCGGCTTGCCTTTGGCTTAACGAAATGAAGTTCTGTTCACTTCGTTCACAGAACGGCCTTCTCACTAAATTCAGCCTTCGCTTACGCTCGACTTCATTAAGTGTTCAGTGCCTACCAAGAAGCCTTCTTCACTCCTGGAATCTGTCCTTTATATGCTAACTCACGGAAGCAGATTCTGCAGATTCCGTATTTTCTCAAATATGCATGTGGACGACCACAAATTCTGCAGCGGTTGTATTCTCTTGTGGAGAACTTCTGCGGACGCTGCTGTTTGATTTTCATTGCTGTCTTAGCCATGAAATTTCCCTCCTATACTATTTCGCAAACGGCATGTTGAACTGTGCCAGTAATTCACGTGCTTCTTCGTCGGTGTTGGCAGTGGTAACGAAAATCACGTCCATACCTCTCACCTTGTCTACTTTGTCGTACTCGATTTCAGGGAAAATCAGCTGTTCTTTGATACCCAGAGCATAGTTTCCTCTTCCGTCGAATGCGTTCGGGTTTACACCCCTGAAGTCACGTACACGGGGCAGTGCCAGATTGATCAGACGATCAACAAACTCATACATTCTCTCACCGCGCAGGGTAACTTTACATCCGATTGCCATACCTTCTCTGATTTTGAAGTTAGCCACAGAGTTCTTTGCTTTTGTCAGGACAGCCTTCTGGCCAGCAATGATTTCCATATCCTTTACAGCAGTCTCCAGGGCCTTTGCGTTGTCTTTCGCTTCGCCAACACCCATGTTGATAACCACTTTGTCAATCTTCGGAACCTGCATTACATTTTTATATTCAAATTTCTTCATCATAGCATCTACGATTTCATTCTTGTAAATCTCTTTCAGTCTACTCAACTTGTGCGACCTCCTCTCTTTAATAATTAATCGATCACTTCACCGCTTGCCTTGGCAACGCGGACTTTCTTATCTCCGTCCATCTTGAAGCCTACTCTGGTCACTTTGCCTTTGCAGAGCATCATAACATTGGATATGTCGATATAAGCTTCCTTGTTCACAATTCCGCCCTGCTGATTTCCAGCAGATGGTTTTGTGTGCTTGGTAACCATGTTCACACCTTCCACCAGAACTCGGTGGTTCTTTGTGTCAACAGCGATTACCTTGCCCTCTTTGTCTTTATCTTTTCCGGTGATTACCTTAACTGTATCACCCTTTTTTATCTTCATAGCTGACATTGTAGAACCTCCTTATAATACTTCCGGAGCAAGTGAAACAATTTTCATAAACTGTTTTTCACGAAGCTCTCTGGCTACTGGTCCAAAAATACGAGTTCCTCTCGGAGTCTTGTCATCTTTAATAATTACAGCAGCGTTTTCATCGAACTTGATATAAGAACCGTCTTTACGACGAGCGCCTTTTACTGTACGAACTACTACAGCCTTTACAACATCACCTTTTTTAACAACACCGCCTGGTGTTGCATCTTTAACCGTAGCTACGATCACATCACCGATATTTGCATATCTTCTGGTAGAACCGCCCATAACCCTGATACAGAGGATTTCTTTCGCACCAGTGTTATCAGCTACTTTCAGTCTACTCTCTTGCTGTATCATGCTGATATACCTCCTATACTATCTTGCTTTCTCAACAACTTCAACAAGTCTCCATCTCTTATCCTTGGATAATGGTCTTGTCTCCATCACTTTAACGGTATCGCCCTTGCGGCACTCATTGTTCTCGTCATGTGCTTTTAATTTATATGTCTTCTTTACGATCTTTTTGTAAAGTGGATGTTTTACATGGTCTTCGATTGCAACAACAATTGTCTTATCCATCTTGTCGCTTACGACTTTACCGGTACGGGTTTTTCTAAGATTTCTTTCCACGTCCATTTACTCCTTTCATGGGTTTCCTAGGAATTCCTTGGGTCTTAGGGATCATCCCTCAAGTTTTAAGGATGGCTTACGCCTGCTGAGCCTTTTCAGTAATAACGGTCTGAATACGTGCGATGTTCTTGCGAACCTCTTTAATTCTGCTTGTGTTATCTAACTGATTCGTTGCGTTCTGGAATCTTAAGTTAAAGAGTTCCTTCTTAGCAGCTACTAATTCTTCGTTTAATTCTGCAGCTGATTTTGCCTTTAAATCTTCTACATACTTATTAATTTTCACTGTTATCACCGCCTTCTAAATCTGCGCGAGAAACGATCTTGCATTTACAAGGTAACTTGTGCATAGCAAGACGCAATGCTTCGCGTGCTACTTCCTCCGGTACTCCTGCAAGTTCGAACATTACGCGTCCTGGTTTTACAACTGCTACCCAGTATTCCAATGTTCCTTTACCGGAACCCATACGAGTTTCTGCCGGTTTAGCTGTTACTGGCTTATCCGGGAAAATCTTGATCCAAACCTTACCGCCACGCTTGATATAACGTGTCATGGCAACACGGGCTGCCTCAATCTGGTTTGATTTAATCCAACATGGTTCGGTAGCGACAAGACCATACTCACCGTAGGTAATCTTGTTGCCTCTGGTAGCTTTACCAGCCATGGAACCACGGAACTGTTTACGACGTTTTACTCTCTTTGGCATTAACATTATTTATCGCTCCCTTCCTTTGGTCCTTTAGTTGGAAGTACTTCGCCCTTGTAAATCCATACTTTTACGCCACATTTTCCGTAAGTGGTGTCTGCTTCTGCGAAACCGTAGTCAATGTCTGCACGAAGTGTCTGAAGAGGAATGGTGCCCTCGCTGTAGAACTCGGTACGTGCCATATCTGCACCGCCCAGACGTCCGGAAACGGCTGTCTTGATACCCTTAACGCCAGCCTTCATGGAACGTCCCATGGTAGACTTCATAGCGCGTCGGAAAGATACACGATTCTCAAGCTGCTGTGCAATGTTTTCTGCAACCAGCTGAGCATCCTTATCCGGTCTCTTTACTTCTTTAATATCAATGATCAACTTTTTATCTGTTAATTTCTGAACTTCTGCTTTCACTTTCTCGATCTCTGATCCGCCTTTACCGATAACAACACCCGGTTTTGCGGTATAGATGATCACTTTTACTCTGTCAGAAGCTCTCTCGATTTCAATCTTTGCAACTCCGGCACTGAATAACTTTTTCTTCAGGTATGTTCTGATGTTGTAGTCTTCTACCAAGTAATCAGCGAAAGAGCCTTCAGCATACCATTTTGAATCCCAGTCTTTAATAACACCGACTCTCAGGCCGTGTGGATTAACTTTCTGTCCCATGCTTTACCTCCTATCTTTCATTCAGCACGATGGTGATATGACTCATTCTCTTCTCGATTCTGTAAGCCCTGCCCTGTGCTCTTGGTCTGATTCTCTTCATTGTAGGTCCTTTGTTTGCGTAGCACTCTTCTACATAAAGATTCTCAACATTCATTCCATTGTTATTCTCAGCATTTGCAATTGCCGATTTCAGTAATTTACCTATTAACTCAGAAGCATATCTGGGATTGTAAGTTACAATTCCGAGAGCTGTCTGTACATCTTTACCTCTGATGGCATCTAAAACGTAGCATGCTTTCTGAACAGAAACTCTAGCGTAAGATAACTTAGCTGAGGGTCTTGTGTCCTTGTTAGCATTTCTTTCTCTCTTGATTTGGGATCTATGTCCTTTTGCCATGGGATGAAACCTCCTTTTTCATATTGTCCGCACCTGGAGGGCATCCACAGATACCCATCAGGCCGCAATGTCTAATTTCTAGCGAACGCCAGATTTTTTCTCGTCTTTACCATGTCCTCTGTAGGTTCTGGTTGCTACAAACTCTCCAAGCTTGTGTCCAACCATATCCTCTGTAACATATACCGGAACATGTTTTCTACCGTCATGAACTGCTATTGTATGTCCAACCATCTGTGGAAAGATTGTAGAACGACGGGACCAGGTTTTGATCACCTGCTTGTCGCCTGCTGCGTTCATAGCATCTACCTTTTTCAGTAAGCTTTCATCTGCAAATGGTCCTTTTTTCAGTGAGCGAGCCATAGGTTCTAACCTCCTTATAATCTCTGATTTTGATTAACTGTTAAATCGCTTTACCGTCGCGTCTTCTTACGATCAGCTTGTTAGACTGTTTGTGTTTCTTTCTGGTCTTCAAGCCAAGAGCAGGTTTGCCCCAAGGTGTGCATGGACCCGGACGGCCGATACCTGTCTTACCTTCACCACCACCGTGTGGATGGTCGTTGGGGTTCATAACAGAACCGCGGACAGTAGGTCTGATACCCATGTGACGCTTTCTTCCGGCTTTACCGATGTTGATCAGGCTGTGGTCGCCGTTTCCAACAACACCGATGGTTGCGCGGCAGTTGATCGGAACCATTCTCATCTCACCTGAAGGAAGACGAAGTGTTGCGTACTTTCCTTCTTTTGCCATTAACTGTGCTGCATTTCCTGCAGAACGAACCATCTGTCCGCCCTTTCCAGGATATAATTCAATGTTGTGAACCATAGTACCAACCGGGATCTCGGATAAGGGCAGGCAGTTTCCTACTCTCACCTCAGCCTCCGGTCCGTTCATAACCTTCATGCCATCTTTTAGTCCTTCAGGAGCAAGGATGTATGCCTTCTCGCCGTCTGCGTAGCAGATCAGAGCGATGTTTGCAGTTCTGTTCGGATCATACTCGATACCGACAACAGTTGCAGGGATACCATCTTTCTTTCTCTTGAAGTCAATGATTCTATATTTTCTTCTGGAACCGCCGCCGCGGTGTCTCACTGTGATTTTACCCTGGTTGTTACGTCCAGAGTTTTTCTGAAGGGATACCAGAAGGCTCTTCTCCGGCTCTTTCTTTGTGATCTCAGCAAAGTCAGAACCACTCATCTGTCTTCTGGAAGGTGTATATGGGTTATATGTCTTAATTCCCATTTTTGTTTCTCCTTTCTGTGTCCCAGCCAGGCGGTGCTTAGTGCTATGCCTGTTGGGCGCCTCGAATATTTATTGTCACGCTTTTCGCTGCGTATAGTTTCTTCCGGCCTCAAATCCTGAGGTGCGAAGTTCTTACAGACCCTCGAAGAGTTCGATGTCTTTGGACTCCTCAGTCAGAGTCACAATCGCTTTCTTGGATTTTGCTGTTCTTCCAACGGTCATACCGCGTCTTTTTTTCTTTCCGTCCAGGTTCATGGTATTTACGCTTTTTACCTTTGTACCCTCGAACATCTTTTCAACAGCTTCCTTGATCTGATTCTTTGTCGCTTCCGTATGAACCAGGAAAGTGTATTTCTTCTCAGCCATAGCGTTCATACTCTTCTCAGTAACAACCGGTTTAAGGATTACGTCATAGTACTGAATTGCTGCCATTATGCGTACACCTCCTCAATTGTTGCCACAGCATCCTTTGTCAGAACAACTGTGTTGTATTTTAAGATATCGTAAACATTGATCGTGTTGGTCAGAGCAGTCTTTACATCCGGGATGTTTCTGGCGGATAATACCACCTTCTCATCATTGTCCTTTGTAACTACCAGAGCCTTCTTTAAATTCAGGCTGTCCAGCACATTCTTCATTGCCTTTGTCTTGATCTCGTCAAATTTCAGTTCATCCAGGACAACCAGCTTGTTCTCCTGAACCTTTGCTGTCAGAGCGGACTTAAGAGCCAGTCTTCTCTCTTTCTTGTTCATCTTGAAAGAGTAGTCTCTCGGTACCGGTGCGAATACAACACCGCCGCCCGTCCACTGGGGAGCTCTTGTTGAACCCTGTCTTGCATGACCGGTTCCCTTCTGTCTCCAGGGTTTTCTTCCACCGCCGGAAACTTCAGAACGTGTCTTAGCCTTCTGTGTTCCCTGACGTTTATTTGCAAGCTGGCTTACAACTGCCATGTGTACCAGGTGTTCGTTTACTTCAACACCAAATACGGCATCGTTCAGTTCTATTGTGCCAACTTCTTTGCCTTCCATATTGTAAACAGATACGTTTGCCATCTGTGTGTTCCTCCTTTCACAAAATCCTATTTACCAGATTTTACAGTTTCTTTAATCGTTACTAAAGATTTCTTAGGTCCTGGTACTGCACCCTTTATTAAAAGAAGATTGTTCTCTGCATCTACTTTTACGATCTCCAGATTCTGGATGGTTACTTTCTTGTTACCCATCTGGCCTGGCATCTTTTTACCCTTGAATACCTTGCTGGGATCGGATGCTGCGCCGTTTGAACCTGCGTGACGGTGGAATTTAGAGCCGTGAGCCATAGGTCCTCTGGACTGTCCGTGTCTCTTGATTGCGCCCTGGAATCCTTTACCTTTTGATACTGCAGTTGCGTCGATCTTGTCGCCGGCCTCAAAGATGTCAGCCTTGATCTCCTGAGCCACTGCATACTCAGCCGCATTGTCAAACTTGAACTCTTTTAAAAATCTCTTGTAAGAAACACCAGCTTTGTCAAACTGACCTTTCATAGGCTTGTTCACCAGTTTTTCTCTCTTGTCAACAAAACCTACCTGAACTGCGTCGTAGCCATCATTCTCAACGGTCTTTACCTGTGTTACCACACAGGGACCAGCCTGAAGTACGGTTACTGGAGTCAACACTCCGTCTTCGTTGAAGATTTGAGTCATTCCGACTTTTGTAGCTAAAATCGCTTTCTTCATTGCTTTACCTCCTGTTCTTCTACAGCGGATTACACCGTGTTGTGCAATCATCCTAGTCAAACAGTTAATATAAGTGGAACTTATCGTTACTTCTATATCAACCTTTTAGGATAATTCTCAGTTGCGTCTGCTTATTTGGTTTTCATTTTGATATCGATATATACGCCAGCCGGCATTTCCAGTCTGGACAGAGCATCCACCGTCTTCTGGGTCGGTGTGATGATATCGATCAGTCTCTTATGAGTTCTCTGCTCGAACTGCTCTCTGGAGTCTTTGTATTTGTGTACCGCTCTCAGAATGGTAACTACCTCTTTCTTTGTCGGAAGGGGTACCGGTCCACTCACCTTTGCTCCGTTCTTCTTTACAGTTTCGATGATCTTTTTGGCGGATGCATCAATAAGCTGATGATCGTATGCCTTCAATGTGATTCTCATTACTTGACTTGCCATAAAAAAAGTCGCCTCCTTTTCGCACTTAATTGCAGTACGACAAGCGGTGACTGTACACTCTCCCGTGTGTATCATAAAGTTCCACACGTTGTTTTCCACTCTGCGTCCTGATTTATGGCTTTGGACGTTCATGGTCAGTTATTATTGTACAGTGACTTGTCGCCAGTTTTCATAACTTGACATTCGCTCCACGGAAAACCTGCGGTATGATCCGCAGCAACCTCACGCTTCTACGCTATCAAGGTCACAACACGAAGTATTATAAAGGAAAACCCTCGCATTTGCAAGGGTTTTTCGTTTTTTTTTGTTCTTTTTTCAAAACAATTTTTATGTTGCTGCTGAAGAGGACGCTTCCTCCGGCGCAGGGCGATGCTTCGTGGACGCGTGCAACATTCCGATGAACTATCTGCCAACTACAACTAAGTCGTTCGGGAAAGCCCTCACGACTAAGTTTCCGTAGGCAGAGGATTTCATCTCCACTAAAAACGCACGCCAATTGTCCACGAAGCATCGCCCTGCACCAGAGTAAGCTGTTCCTTTCAGGCCAAAGATGGGGTCTCCCGGGAGATGGTGCCACCCACACGATTTGCAAACAAACTTAGGGAAAATTTGCGGTTCCAGAATACAGTCACCCGGGTGACGTCCGGCTAATACCGCAAATAAAATACCGATTGTTGGCTTACTCAATATTCCTTTTTTTTGCCACATCGTCAAATTCCCTAAGCATCTCCTCGTCAGGAGCCTTGGTCATCAGACTGAACACCACAATCAGCAGCAGGCTGATCGCAAATCCTACCACCAGTGAATACAGCCCTGTAGCTGCCCCCAGTGTCTGGCCTCCGGCCAGCGGTATGTAATCCCAGAGTATTACGGTGGCACCGCCGGATACGATGCCGGCAACGGCTCCCGCCAGATTCGTCCGCTTCCAGAACAGTGATAACACAATGGTGGGTCCAAATGCAGCGCCAAGGCCTGCCCAGGCATTAGATACCAGCCCCATGATACTGCTGTTGGGGTCCAGGGCAATCAGGTAGGCCACTACAGCTACCACGATAACGGTTCCCCGGCTGATCATCAGCACCTTCTTGTCATTGGCCTTGGGGTTGATGACACCCTGATAAATATCCTTGGATGCGGAGGATGCGGTGATCAGCAGCTGGGAATCCGCAGTGGACATGATGGCCGCCAGTATTCCGCAGAGGAAAATACCGCCCACAAAGGGAAGCGCAATATCGCTGGTAAACAGCTTTGTGATCATTTCAATAAACACGTTCTCAGTGGAAACTGCACCTTCACTGCCCAGGATTGCCGGGAACAGGTAAGCTCTTCCGACTACGCCGATCACCACTGCCATTCCCAGGGAGATGGCCACCCAGATAATCGCAATCACTCTGGATTTCTTCAGTTCCTTTTCGCTCTTAACCGCCATAAACCTGGTCAAAATATGGGGCATTCCGCAGTAGCCCAGCCCCCAGCCGATCTGTGAGATAATGTCAACGGCACTGTAGGGCTTTCCTCCGTTGTGGAACAGATTCAGATAGGAGTCCACCCCGCCTGCCACGTCGCTGGCAGCCAGATTGGCGGACAGGTTACTGGGGCCCATCACAAAATATGCTACGATAGGAACCACCAAAAGTCCCACCAGCATCAGCATTCCCTGAATGAAGTCCGTAGTGCAGACTGCCATAAAGCCGCCCATAAAAGTGTAAGCCAGAATTACCGCAGCCCCGATGGTGAGAGCCACTGTATAGTCCATGCCAAACACGCTGGCAAAGAGCTTTCCTCCCGCCGCAAGTGCAGATGCGGTATAAACCAGGAAGAAAATCACGATCACAATAGATGAGATCAATAGCAGAACCTTTTTCTTGTCGTGGAAACGGTTTTCCAGATATTCCGGAAAGGTCACGGAATTGTTAGCCCTGATGGTATACCGTCTCAGTCTGGAGGAAATACAGATCCAGTTGAGTACCGTCCCGATAAACAGTCCGATGGCAATCCAGGCCTGCCCGGTACCCAGCGCGTACACTGCTCCCGGAAGTCCCATGAGCAGCCATCCGCTCATGTCTGAGGCCTGGGCGGAAAGCGCTGCTACCCAGCCGCTAAGTCCCCTGCCTCCCAGGAAAAAATCATCTGCGTTTTTGTTTCTCTTCATATAAAATGCTCCCACAACGAGCATCATACAAAGATACGCCACAAAGGCAATCAAAATCCATACAATGTTAGAACTCATACTCTTCTCCTCTTATCCTTTTTTGTAATATTAGTGTACTGTCCACACATTCACAGTAACATGTATAAATCCATATAAAACCGCCTTTGGCGATGGGATTTATACACTCCTGAATCACCTTCTTACATTCTGTGTAGTGAATGCACAGAACTGTCTGAACATTAACATATCAGTAACACTTTAGCAAATTATAGTGGTGACGTCAAGTTTTATCCTTATATATATTTCAAAAAAGCTACGTAACCTAAAAATGCCTCATACAAATCCACTTTGCTGACAATCTCCCATGGCGCGTGCATATTCAGGACAGCTACTCCGCTGTCGATCACCTCCATACCATAGTTTGCCAGGATATAGGCAATGGTTCCGCCGCCGCCCTGGTCCACCTTTCCCAGCTCTGCGGTCTGGTAAGATACTTTCTGCTCATCCAGCACTCTTCTAATGGCTGCCATAAACTCCGCGTTGGCATCGTTTGAACCGGATTTGCCTCTGGCACCTGTGTACTTGTTGAAGGTGAGTCCTCTCCCGAAATATGCACTGTTGTTCTTTTCCATAACGCTGGGATAGTTGGGATCAAAGGCTGCACTCACGTCTGAGGACAGCATTCTGGAATTGCGCAGGGCCCTTCTGAGCTTCAGCTCACTGTACTGTCCTGCACAGTTCATCACCTCAGCCACCGTATTTTCAAAAAAGCGGGACTGCATACCCGTTGCACCTACGCTGCCAATCTCCTCCTTGTCCACCAATACGCATACACAAGTGCGCTTAGCATTCTCAAGTTCCAGCATAGCCCGGTAGGAGGGATATGCGCATACCCGGTCATCGTGTCCGTAGGACATGATCATACTTTTATCCAGGCCGTAGTCCCTGGCAGGGCCTGCGGGAACAGCCTCCAGCTCCGCTGAGAGAAAATCCTCCTCCTCCACACCGTATTTATCATACAAGAGCTTTAAAATCTGTTTCTTTACCGGCTCTTTCTCCTCGCCCGCAAGGGGGATGCTGCCCACCAGAATGTTCATATCCTCACCCTCAATGACCTTTGCCGCCTTCTTCTCAAGCTGCGTACCTGAGAGATGGATCAGCAGATCAGACACGCCAAATACGGGCTCCGAAGGCTCCTCACCGATGGATACCTTTACTGTACTCCCATCCTTTTTTACCATCACACCGTGAAGCGCCAGGGGCAGGGCAACCCACTGGTACTTCTTGACGCCGCCGTAATAGTGGGTTTCCAGCATTGCCATGTCTGTGTCCTCATAGAGCGGGTTCTGCTTCAAGTCCAGTCTCGGAGAATCAATATGAGCCCCCAGAATGTTCATCCCCTTTTCCATGGGTTCCTCCCCCATGTGGTAGAGGGCCAGAGTTTTGCCCATATTGTTGGCATACACCTTGTCTCCCGGTTTTAGTGTCACCCCGGCGTCAATCACCTGCTGCAGGCTTTGGTACCCGGCTGCCTCGATTTCCCGGACGATCTCCTCCACACATTCCCGCTCTGTCTTTCCAGCAGACAGAAATTGTTTATAGTCCTTCCCAAAGCGAAAGACCTTTTCCCGTCCCGCCTCATCATACTTCTTCCATGCATTCTCACGTTCCATTCCCGCTGCCTCCTACATGCCTTTTCCTTTTCTCACACAGGCCTTCATAGCCTCAATCACGGCGCTGCGGAATCCTTTTTCCTCCAGCACGCGCACTGCCTCGATGGTGGTTCCGCCAGGGGAGCACACCATATCCTTCAGCTCTCCCGGATGTTTCCCTGTCTCCAGCACCATCTTAGCACTTCCTAGTATAGCCTGAGAGGCAAACTTATATGCCTGGGCCCGGGGCATTCCATCTGCAACTGCAGCATCCGCCATGGCTTCGATAAACATAAACACATATGCGGGCGAGCTTCCGCTGACTGACACCACCACATCCAGCAGATGCTCCGCCAGCACCTCTGTCTGTCCACAGCCAGACAAGATCTCGCACACCCGGTTTAACTCCTGTTCCGATACCCGCTCGTTGCAGCAGACTCCGGTAATTCCCTCACCCACAAGCGCGGGCGTATTGGGCATACAGCGGACAAGCTTCATGGGCTTTCCAAAATTCATCTCCAGCCATTCCAAAGTCTTTCCAGGCGCAATGGAAACTACGATCTGGTCTTCTCTGACCGAATCCTTGATTTCCTCAATCACCTGCTGGTAATACTGCGGCTTAACGCCCAAGACCAATATCCCGGACTCCCGCGCCACGGCTCTGTTGTCCGGTTCTGTACAGATTCCGTAGGTCTTCCGCACTTTTTCCAGAGATTCTGCCCGCAAAGTAGATGCAATGATCTCACCTGCGGGGATAAGATTATTTTTCAGGATTCCGCCAACCATGGCTCCTGCCATATTTCCACACCCGATAAAACCTAACTTCATATTATATTGCCTCCTTTGCTAAACTCTATTAACACTTTATCAAATCAAAGAGATATGGTCAAGTTAAGTTTCCACGCGTTTTTTCGACGGCGCAGCCCAGAAATCAGTTGAATCTCCCTGCCTTTTGCCCTATAATAAAGAACAGTATTAAACCCCCAAAGGGTTTCTTAAGCTTGGAGGTGCCATGAAAGACGAAGCTTACATGAAATTAATTGAGGAGATTTCTCTGAACGCCTGGCCGTCCCACAAGATCGAGCTCTATGACGGATGGCTGATCCGTTTTTCCCATAATTACACATACCGTACTAACAGCGTGGAACAGGTGGGCGCCTCATCCATTCCAGTGGAAGAAAAGATCGCCTACTGCGAGGATATGTATTGCAACTTCCACACACCGGCGAACTTTAAAATTAACCCTCTGCTGGACCCGTCCTTTGACCAGCTCCTTGCAGAAAAGGGCTATGATATACGGCACACCACTGAGGTCATGACCATGCCCATGGACAAGTTCCGGCCTTACGGAGCTGTCTCAGCTGAATATGAATATTATGGCCGAAATTCCGGCCTGCCCTCCTTTATCGAATATCCGGAATTCACCATTGTCCAGATGCGCGACAGGATTACGGATGAGTGGATCACCTCCCTATTTCGCTTAAACGGAACCACCAACCCCACCCTGCGCCGGATAGTGCCTTCTATGTTTAAGGCCATTCCTAAGGAGACCATTGTGGCCTTTATTGAGATCGACGGCCGCACAGTTGCATCCGGCCTGGGCATTTTGGACAGAGGGCATATCGGCCTGTACGCCATCTATGTGGATGCCAGCTGCCGTCACAAAAACTTTGCACGGGCCATCTGCTCCGCCATTCTCTCGGAAGCTGAAAAAAAGGGGGCCAGACATGCCTACCTTCAGGTGGTTCAGGGCAATGTGGGAGCCAAACATTTATATGAGACTCTGGGATACCAGAAGTTTTATACCTACTGGTTCCGATCCAAACAATTGACAGAAAGGAAATAAGAATAAAATGTGGATTGCAGATCAATGGAAGGATTATGAGGTGATCGACACCTCAAAGGGAGAAAAGCTGGAACGCTGGGGAGACTACCTCCTGGTACGGCCAGACCCCCAGGTAATCTGGGATACCCCTAAGACACACAGGGGCTGGAAAACGAGGAACGGTCATTACCACCGCAGTAAAAAGGGAGGCGGAGAATGGGAGTTTTTTGACCTGCCACAGCAGTGGACTATCTGTTATAAAACCCTCACCTTCAACCTTAAGCCCTTCAGCTTTAAGCACACAGGGCTCTTTCCGGAGCAGGCCGCCAACTGGGATTGGTTTTCTAAAAAAATCCGCGAGGCAGGGCGGCCTGTGAAAGTGCTGAATCTCTTTGCCTACACCGGAGGAGCTACCCTGGCCTGTGCAGTCGCTGGGGCATCCGTAACCCATGTGGACGCCTCAAAGGGCATGGTGGGGTGGGCCAAGGAAAACGCTCGCTCCTCCGGGCTCTCAGAGGCCCCTATCCGCTGGATCGTGGACGACTGCGTAAAGTTCGTGGAGCGGGAGATCCGCAGGGGTAACCATTACGATGCCATTATCATGGACCCTCCCTCCTACGGAAGAGGCCCCAAGGGGGAGATCTGGAAAATTGAGGACTGCATCCATTCCCTGATCAGGCTGTGCAGCCGGCTCCTCTGTGACCGCCCGCTCTTTTTCCTGGTCAATTCCTATACAACCGGGCTGGCCCCTGCTGTCCTGACCTATATGCTGGCCACGGAGCTTCGCCAATTTCAGGGACATGTGGATTCCCAGGAGGTGGGACTGCCCGTCTCCTCCAACGGTTTGGTCCTTCCCTGCGGGGCATCCGGGCGCTGGTCACAGAACTAATGTATTTTTCTTCGGTTATCATAGGTATTATCACAAAATAATGCTCCCTCCCAGGAGACAAGTTTATATTATTTCTCTTGTCTACCCAGAAGGGAGCATTTTTTTACTCTGTTTTTACTTTACTTTTACCGTTTTCTTCTGACCTTTATTTTTAAATAATTTTGTATATGCCTTCTTCTTGCCCTTTGGTGACTGTATCTTTGCTTTAGATGAGATTCCTTTCAGGGCGCTCTTTCCAACACTGGTCAGAACTTTTGTTTTCAAGTAAATGGTTCTTAATGACTTGCATCCACTGAATGCACTCTTTCCTATCTTTTTCACATTGCTGCCAATTGTAACCTTCCGCAGCCTCTTGTTATTTTTAAAGGCGTTTGCGGAAATGCTGGTAACCTTAAATGTATATCCGTTAATCTTAATGGTGGACGGTATTGTGGCGGTTTTCAAGGTCTTCTTTCTGGGAGATTTTAATTCTACTGTACCGTTCTTCGCAGCTGCCTTTGTCACCTTATAATTATAATTCCCGACTTTCCAGCTGCTGTTCTTTTTCGGTATTTCCCTCTGAATAGTAAACTTCACCACATTCGAAACCGCGCTTCGATAGTTCTGTGTCTCTTCTGCCGTTGCCCTGACATAATAGGTTCCCGCACTCACCGGTGCAGAGATTTCTTTCTTACATGCTTGATCACTGTAATACTTATAGCTTACTTTTGCTGCCTGACCAGTTATGGCAATGATCTGCGGACTCGGTTTTGTCTTTCCGTTGGATACAAATCCGACACATTGAATCGTGATTGCTCCCTCTGCTTTGCCTATTGTAAAGCTCACCGCCGCTGAGGTTGCCGTCATATGTGTTTCTGTCTCCGCCGCTATTCCAATTACGTAGTAGGTTCCCGCATTTACTGGCGCTGCGATTTCCTTTGTACAGGCCTGATCACTGTAATACCTGTACGTTACCGCTGCATCCGAATTCGTTGTTGAAACCACCATGGGAACCGGTTTCTTTGTTCCGGTATACACAAAACCCGCGCAGCTGATGGTCAGGGACCCCAGCTCTTTCTCCGGGGAGGTTACCATAATTATAACCTTAAGCCCTGTAACGATCTCGTAGTTATCTGTATCTGCGGGAGTAAAGCTCACCTTATGCGTATTTTTCCCCACCTCTCCTACCGGAGTCGTTAAGTCTGCTTCAAAATGGAAGCCGTCCGGCAGCTGCAGCTTAACATCATTGAGCGTCTGGCCTGTTTTTGCCGTCAGCTTGATCTCTGAAGTATCCGTGTACGTTGGCTGTGCCTTGGCAATCGTAAATTTTACGGCTGCCGAGGCTGCGCTCGTATGCGTTTCTGTCTCTGCCGCTGTTCCCTTTACGTAGTAGGTTCCTGCATTTACTGGCGCTGTGATTTCCTTCTCGCATGCCTGATCGCTGTAATACTTATACGTTACCGCTGCTCCTGTATTCGTTGTGGAGACAACCTGGGGATTCGGCTTTGTCTTGCCATTGTAGGTAAAGCCATCGCATTTAATGGTCAATTTACCTGCCTCTTTTTCAGCCGGCTTTTCACTGACAATCAACGCCGGAGCGTTTTCTCCTTGATTTGTTACATAAAATCCGGAGATGACTGTCTGCAGACGGAATATCGCGTGCGTGGCATCGGGATCTTTTAAAGCCTGCTTTACCATATCCGTAACATCAAAGGTTTTATTGCCTGTATCATTTGCCGCAATCCATTCATTGCTGAATACAGTGGCTGTGGCGGAATAATCCAAATCCTTCGCGGGATAAGTGGATGCGTTTGTCAGCGTTATCTCATTCAGCGGTTTATCCACTGCAAAAAGTGCCGCTTTTGTCTTTGCTGTTCCCAGATTTCCGTTCACTCTCGACACATTCATGGTAACGGTTGCAGTGATCTTATCCGGGTCCATGGCTTTCCATTCATCCAGAAGTTTAAACGCAAGACATCCTATCCGAGTACTTCCAAGCGGAGAGCCTCCTGTAGCTGTTACACCCTGAATATATGCAGCTGCATGATCCGCGCCCTCGGATGAAGTGCCGCCCGTCATGGCTATTAAATAGGTGCCATCTGTCTCCGTCTGTGCGCCCGAAGCCCCAAATACTACATCCTGATCAATCCAGCGGGCAAAAATAGTCATGTTCTCGTTTACAATGTCATTCGCTTGTACCTGTTTCCCGCCTTCCAGAGAAGTAAACCATCCCTGAAAAACAGAACCCGTCTTTGTGGGAGTCGGCAGTGCTCCTATAGCATTCCCCGATTCAATATCCAGAGATGCAGGCGTTACTTTTCCCCCATTTGGATTCAACGTAACTGTTCGGATCGCCACCTCTGAATTTAATACCCAATGGGCGTAAAGCGTCATATTGCCGGTAACAATTGTCTCTTCGGTAACTTTTTCTCCACCCTCTTTCTCGGTATACCAACCCTGGAACAGGTGATATAACCTCTCCGGTTCGGGCAGTTCGCCGATCTCTGAGCCATCAGCCACATCAAAGGATGTTTTTGAAACCGTTCCCCCATTTGGATCTAAAGATACCGTATATCTGGCCACTGGCGTACCGGATGCCGCTGTCCAAACTGTCATTCTGGTAGAGATACCATCCCCATAGACTCCGCTGTCACCTCTGTTGTTTGACGCATAGTACGGAATCGCCTGTAATTTTGCAGGAACTGTTTCCGTCCCCTTCTTGTACGTGACATCACCCGTTATTTCCATTACGCCTTTCAGTAAATCTGCGTCATAGTCAGCCGTCAGTCTTGCGTCTCTTGGAATCACAAAGTTCCGTGGATCAAACTCATTTTCACTGATTGTCTCTTTGTTGATCTGGGCATTGCCTGCTTTTTCGATCGCGTATACAATTGGCCCTCTCTCGATGGCAATCTTATCTTTGTTTGTCACCACCTTGGGGTTTGCTTCCGTCTTTCTGATCTCCATGGGCATGTCTATGGTGATGACGTCATTCACATCCCATTCTCTGGTAATTGCCACATACCCCTTCTTTGCCTTTTCCGTTACTTCTGTGTCATTAACGCGAATCGTAACCTTCTTATCCTTTTGCTCTTTGACCCAGCCCGGAATACGAATATTCATTGTAAAGCTTTTTTTCTCCTCCGGCTGTACCGTCAGCTTTACCGCACCATTCCACGGGTATTGGGTCTCCTGCTTCAGGCCAACCCTGGTTCCGTCTACATTTACGTGTCCATCACTTCCGATAAATAAGTTAACAAAAACATTATCCTTGTGTGTTGTATAAATGTACTCGCTTAATTTTGCAATTGTCCGCATAAGGTTTGGAGGACAGCATGCACAGTTAAACCAGTCCTGACGCTGTACTCCTCCGTACATTCCTCCGTCAACCACATTCCCTTTCTTGGGTATTTCCAGTTTTGTTGCATAGTAAAATTTGTTTCCTTCAAGATTGGTTCCGACTAAAACGCCGTTATACAGCGCACGCTCCATCACATCCACATACTTTGTATCCTCGTGCACCAGATTCATTCTCTGGTTCCAGTTTGTAAGTGCAATGGAAGCACAGATTTCATTGTAGGAGTCATTATTGGGCAGCTCATAATCCCCGCCAAAGTCCTCTCCGTGGGAGGCCACGCCTATTCCGCCGGTAATGTATGTCTTGCGGTTAGCCACAGAATCCCAGATATTGTCCAGAATGCTCATATATGCTGTTTTATCCGGATCACTGTCCGGCAGCAGCCTTGCCACGTCCGTTGCTCCCGTGTACAAATAAGCCGCGCGCACCGCATGTCCCACTGCATTTGTCTCCTCTGTGAACGGCTTGGCATCCTGGGAGTATTCTCTTACGCCTTCCGTATACCCCCTGTATCCGCTCTCCCTTAACTTATAATCTTCTCCACGTCTGTCGATCAGAAGCTTTGCGGTATCGACATATTTCTGTCCGGCACCTGCACCCTCGTACTCTTCCACTAATTTCGCAAATTTTACAAGGGCAAGCTCTATCTCCTCATGTCCGGGTACCTCATGGCGTGTTCCCTCCGGACCGAAACGCTCTACAACATGATCCGCAAATCTCCTGCCCGCCACATAAAGGCTGTAATCCGGATCACCGATTCCTTCCCTGTACCGCGTATAGGCTACTACGGACTCCAGGAAATGTCCCGCATTATACATCTCGTGATTGTTGAAATTTCTCCAGCGGTGCGTTCCCGGCGCCCTGCCGCCTTCATATGCAGCTGCCCGGAGCGTAAAGTGGGTATTGATATAGCCATCTGCATATTGTACTTTTTCAATCTTTTCGATCCACCGCTGCAAAGTATCTTCCAAGTTCTTTTTCTGCTCTGTGATCTCCGGCTCTGTTTCATCCTGAATCACGGATAGCGTGTAAGAAATAGCCTCCAGCGTTTTATAAATATCCGTATCCTGAAATACCAGGCCGCTGAATGGACTGTAGGGTTCTCCGTTTAACCGTTTTATTGCATTGTCAAAGTTTGGTTCACCACCGGAGGACAGGCCAATTCGGTAAATAGCCGCGTTTAATGAATTCAGCGCATTCACTCTCTGCTTGGGCAGCCAAAATTCATCAGTCAGCTTTATGTTTTCGAATGTCACCGTACTGTTTTCATCCGGTGCAGCCACTTTTTTATTTACAGTAATTTTAGCTGTGGCAGTCAGGTCACTGTTTAATACTTTTCCCGTTACCTCAAATACATTTCCAGCCTTACTGTAAGCACTGGGGTCTATGGGTTCCCATTCTACCGGAACCAGTTTGGAATCGAAGGTCTCGGCAAAATCAAACGATGGATTTGTCGAACTCTTTAGAGAAGGTGTCGGTGTATCAAATGTGATGCCGTTTGCTACAACCGTTTTAGGAAGAATCGGTTCCCTGCCTTCCATAGTTGTGGTTATATAGTCATCAACACTTGTAATTTCGTCTATCTGAACCTCAAAGCTAGTCTCCCTGACCGTCTGGATATCATCTTCTTTGTAGGTCAGCTTCAGATGTAATGTTCCCTTTCCGGTGTCCAGAGCCTTCACCTGAGCCTCCTGCTGATCACTGCCCCCTATAATCTGAAGAATATCCTTTGACTCCTCAGGAACCGACCACTCGTAGTCAAATGTACCGGATAACTCACCTGGCACACTCACTCCATAGTAGCTTGAGACCTCGCTTTTTACCAGCCTGTTCTTTCCTGATATTTTGGCGGATACCATTTCATTTTTTACTTTTTCGCCATAGACTTCCCATTCACCAATCCCGATTCCGCCTCGCTCGGTAGTGCCATCCGGACGGTCGATGTAGAGGCGCAGCTTTGTTGTTTTTACAGGGGTATTGAAGAGCACTCCGTTCCACACCCGGTTATTACCCTGTGTTCCCTCGCCCAGAACACCTACAGTTGAAACCTTTTCGCCGTTTTCATTTGTCATATCCGTAAGCTGTGCCCAGTCGTTTTGGTCATAGTCAAAATACCAAGCCTCGCAGCTCTTTGGATAAAGTACCCCGTCTCCACTGGAGGTACCGGCCTCCAAATCATCTGCCCACCACATGACGCGCATACTTGAGATGTCGTAAGGCTCATCCCAGGTTAAAGTGATTGGCTGCGGATAGGTAAGATCTCCCCCCAATTTCCAGGTGTTCCAGGATGTAGCCGCATTCCCGGCAAGCGACAGATCATTCACCCTTTCGGGCGCTGTGTCTGTGTTTGAATATTCTGCAGTGGCGACAGCCCGTGAAGCGATATTCACTCCATCCGCAATATTGCGCACCGCTTCCTCTCCGTACACTTCCCATTCACCTATTCCGATTCCGCTGTTAACGGTCGCGCCGTCCTGGCGGTCAATCAGCAGACGAAGCTGGTTCGTCTTTATCTTGCTTTTAAATATTACCCCATTCCAGTAACGGTTTTTTTCCTGCGTAAAAGCAGTCTGATCCTCTCCCGCTTCTGCTGCCGTTCCATATTTCACACCCAGGGCATCCACCATGGCGCCTGTTTCATCCACCATACCGGCAGCATCAATCCAGGCTTTTTGGGACAAGTCATAATACTGGACCTGACAGCTTTTGGGGAACATCACTCCGTCTCCGCCGCCTGACGATCCTGGCCCGTCTATGTCATCCGCCCACCACATGAGCTTCATGCTTGAAATTTCATACTCCTTATCCCATTTGATTGTAATCGGGCATGGATATGTATAGCCGTTTAGCTTCCAGGTATTCCAGGTTGTAGAAGCTCCCACGGCTAACTTTCCATCATTGACGTTGGATGGCGATGTGCCGTTATTTGAATATTCAGCTTCTACCTGCCCTTTCAAGGCAATATTTTCACCGACTCCCAAATCTGACGGAGCTTTTCCTCCAAATACCTCCCATTCGCTGATACCGATACCGTTGTCTCCCGTACCGTTGCGTTCTATCAGCAATCGCAGCTTCTTTGTTCTCACCGGCTCCGGAAAGGTTACGACATTCCAGAGCTTATTGCTGCCATTGAGACCATTTCCGTCGCTGGGATTATAAAGGACACCCATGGTATCAACCTGTGCTCCCGCCTCATTTTGCATACCGGTTATTTTAGTCCACTCACCATTGTCATTTAAATATTCCACCTCGCAGGACTTCGGAAACGTAACCCCTTCGCTGCCGGTTATATTTGCATTATCCGCCCACCAGATAATGCGCATTCCGGATACCATGTAATCTACGTCCCACTCCAGCCAAACCGGAGCCGGATATTCCGCGCCCCCTTTTTTCCATGTATTCCATGTGGTCGCAGAACCTGTTGCCAAAATACCGTTGTTTACATTTTTTACATTTGTTCCTGTGTTCGTGTAGTCCGCATAGGCGGTAGCTTTCAGGGCAATATTCTCACCCAGCTCAACTTCTACTTCTGTCTCAGCGGCAGCAACACTGTCCAGACACGCAGCCGGCAGCATTGAAAATACCAGAACTAGGCACATAACAAAAGCAATCACTCTTTTTTTCATTTATCCTTCTCCTTTTTTTAATCTGACGGCCCGGGTCTGTCTCCTTTTCCCTCCCTCTGCCCCTGAATTGCCGGTAATACCTCTTCATAGTAATCTCTACACAAGCCTCAGCGCATACGCGGTAAAGTTCTCTGTGGGCTTGTATCTCAGCACACCCTTTTGAATGGTTATCCGTTCTTTTTGATAACTGTACTCCTCCTCGATCCGCTCCGGTGTTCCCTCGGGAAACTTTATCTCAATTACCTCCGGTACCTCTCCGCCAAATACATGAATCAGCGCGTACGCCTGTCCATTCCTGCCCAGACGCAGTACTCCCTGCCACCCCTCCGGGTGGCGCGCACTTCTGATCTTAGGCCCATACCGGTAGGTCTGGCCATTTTTAATAATCGGAGAAATACTCCGGTAAAATGTCATTCCTCTCTCGATTTGGCCCCATTGCTCTTGAGACAATCCTGTCACATCTCCGGATATACACATTCTGCCCAGAAACGTATTGGCTATGGAATACGTGATTCTCTTCAGAGAATCTTTCTGTCGTATCACCGCCCAGATCTGGCTCTGGCTCGGCAGGATACAGCGGTGAAGATTAGCGGCGATCACAGGTATCTCCTCACACTCATGGGCGTCAGAGAAGGAGGCCATGCTGGTCAGCCCCATCATTACCGGTTCCAGGCGATGCCCTCCGGATGCGCAGTTCTCAAGCACAATACCGGGCACCTCTCTCTTTACCTTCTCCATAAACCGGACCGAAGCCTCCATATTCTGCCGCAGGCCCTCGCCCAAAGATTCCGCACCGTCACAGCCGATTCCTATGGTCTCATTATAGTCTATTTTCATATATCCAAAGCCATATTTTTTCAGTGTTCCGATCACTCTCTCTGTAAGATACTCCTCCACCCAGGGATCACGCATATCCCAGAACCGCCTAAAGTAGCTGGTCAATACCTTTCCATCCTTCTTTAGCAGGTGCTCCGACTCCTGGTAAGCTCTGGACGCGCTCCCCACATTTTCAATTTCAAACCAGATACCCGGTATCATTCCTGCCTCCCGAATGGCTTTTGTAACTGGCTTAAGTCCCTGGGGAAACAGATCCTTAGAGACCTGATAATCTCCCATGCTGATATCCCAGGGAATTCCTTCTTCCTTATACCATCCACAGTCAATCACAAAATAGGTAAAACCTTTTCCCCGGATTGCCTGGAGTATCTCCATAATATTTTCCTGGGACGGGCATCCCCAAGTGGTACAGTATTCATTAAAAACGATGGGAAGCTCCTGCTCCGGTTCCGGGGCCAGCACCGCCGCTTCCTGCGCCGCCTGAGTCAGCCTGCCGCTAAAGAGATCAATAGAATCTGTATGACTAACGCTCACGATAGCTTCCGGTGTGGTAAAACTTGCTCCACTCTCCACTCTCTTCATCCAGTGCCCGAAATCCCTGTCTGCCAACCCTCCGCTGACTGCCAGAGCGTCATCCTTTCGGTAAAGCTCGATCTGCCAGGATGCCGGATGTGCAATCTGTGCTCCCCAGAAAATATGGTTCCTCTTATCCTGAACTGCCACAAAGGGAAAAAACTTATTCACCGGCATGGACCCCACCTGCCCAAACTTCTCACACCGCACCGCATGAGGGTCCCAGGCCGGTTCCAGCTGCAGATCCTCCGCCGGGATAACCTCCAGCCTTCCCTCCTGGCTCCACACACTCCGCAGCCGGTAGATATCCAGCTGTCCCCATCCGTCTCCATCCAGATAGGGGGATATTTCTCCTATAGAAAAGCTCTCAAACATTTCCAGATCCACAGGCACTAGCCCCCTGTTTTCAAATTTGCAGCGGATACGTATATAGGGGGTATCCTTTTTCCAGCTGAGGATATGATGGACCAGGCACCCTCTGTCATCTATCAGGGTGGTGGTGACCACCGTGCCATCTGCCCCCTCCTCCGCCTCCTGTCCGTAAAAGCTCATCCGGCGGACTGTCTCCCCATTTCTCATGGTATTTCCCTGTGCATAGGCTTCCTCATAAATGTCGCCCGCAGCCTTTACCTGTACCATGGAATCCACTTTCATATTTTTTTCTATTTTGTCGGGATAAGGCATATCCGCAGGCAACAGCACCAAACCTATCTTTTGTCTCATCTCATCTGTAACATAGCGGACTGTCATATCCCCCAACACGTATTCCTTAAATAACCTGCTCATCTCATCACTCCTATCCTTTTACGGCTCCCACAGTCATTCCCTTGATAAAATATTTCTGCAAACACATAAACAGAATGGCAATGGGGAGCACGGAAATCACAATAGCCGCCATAGCTGTGGTGTAATCACTGGTCTGTGCGGAGAACAGGGATTGAATGGCCACTGTGAGGGTCTTCAGCTGCTTTTTGCTCACATACAGGCTGGCCAGCAGATAGTCATTCCATATCTGAAAGGCCTGCATGATAATCAGGGTTGCCATAGCTGGCTTCAAAAGAGGAAGTACGATTTTAAAGTAAGTAGAAAACACCGAGCATCCATCTATCCTGGCCGACTCCTCCAGCTCCAGCGGCACCGTGGACATAAAGCTGTTCATCAGAAAAACTCCAAAGGATACGCCAGTGGCTATGTACATAAATATGATTCCAAAGGGCGTGTTCGTCAAGTGAAGTTTATACCCTATGGTATAGATCGGCAAAAACAGCGCCTGGTAGGGAATCAGTATCCCCACAATAAAATAGATGTAACAAAACTTAAAAAACTTCCGTCTGCATCTGGCAATCGCCCAGGCAGTGGTTCCGCATAGCAGCGCCAGTATCACCACGCTGATTGCCGTATACAGAAAGGTGTTGACAAAGGTGGTTCCCATGTTCAGCTTGTCAAACGCTTTCAAATAATTGTCCAGATTAAAGCTTTCAGGCAGAGCAAGGGGACTTGTCAGGTACAATTCCTTTTTGGTTTTGAAAGAATAGTTCAGAATGATAAAAAGGGGAGCCACAAAAATGACTGCCAAAACACTCATAATAATCTGTGTGATCAGTGTACTCTTTGTGTATGGCTGGGCCACAACTTCCTCTTTTTCTTTTTTTCTTCTCTTAAACATTACGCCTGCACCTCCCTCTTTTTCAGTCCCTTCACCTGTATCAGCGCCACCAGCAGCAGTACCGCAACAAGCGTTACGGACATTGCCGAACCGTATCCGTATTGCCTGCCATTGATGGCTGTGGTGTAGGTCTCATAGATAATGGATGTTGATGCCCGTCCTGGCCCTCCCTTTGTGGAAGAAACCAGAAGATCATAGACCTTCAGCGATCCCGTTGTGATTCCCACCACGCAGATGGTGATTGCCGGTGCCAGCATGGGAATAGTTACATTAAAAAATCTTCTGATGGCACCCGCCCCGTCAACCTTTGCGGCCTCATACAGTTCTGAGGGAACTGACTGAAGCCCGGCAAGATAAATTAGCATCCAATAACCGATCCATTGCCAGTTATTGGCGATCAGCAGTCCCGGAAGTACGGTTTTGCCATCTCCGAACAGAGCAAAGTTGATACTTGTTCCCAGCATCTTACTAATCTCCGGCAATACATTTGAGAACATTTTCAGCCACACAAAACCCACAATTACCGCACTGATCAGACACGGTACAAAAAATGCAGTCCGGTAAACTTTCTGGGCCTTTATACCGCTGTCCAGGGCTACTGCAAACAGCAGGGCCGCCACATTCTGAATGATGGTATTGCCTATGGTAAACTTAATGGTAAACCACCATGCAGACCGGAAATCCGCATCCTTAAACAGATCAATATAATTCTGGAATCCCACAAATATTTTTTCCGCCGACATTCCGTCCCAGCTGGTAAAGGAATACCTGAAAGCCAGAAACAGGGGAATAATCAATCCGATGGTAAAGATGATAAATCCCGGCAGTACCAGGCATAAATACTGCCTGAACAATTTTTTTTCCATAACAAAGCCTCCTTGTTTTCTTTTTCTTAAGTATACCTTTTAAGGCGTGTATCCCGTTAGGACAATCATGAAAAAAGGAGTTGCACATTTTTGAAATATGCAACTCCACTTTTACTCTTTTCGTTTTCTAATATACCTATTTCTTTAAGCTCAGTGCCTGCAGGGCGGACCATGGGCTATACACCTTTTTACCCTTCACTGTGCGGTATGCCCTTACCTTCACATAGTAGGTTTTGCCTTTCTTCAAGCCCTTTCTCATATACTTGGTTCTGCTGCCTTTGTTCACTGTTGCCGTCTTATAACCGGACTTCTTTTTCAGAGAATAGCGCACCTGGTATCCGGAGGCACCGGCTACTCTCTTCCAGGTAACAGACATTCCTGTGGTTGTTTTTTTCCGAAGCGTCACAACTGGTTTCTCCAGTTTCACCTTCCCTGCCAGTATATTTGAAAATTTGCTTGTTACTGCCTTGCCTTTCTCTGTCCTGTAAGCTCTGACTTTGTAGTAGTACGTTTTATTAAATTTCTTCTTTTGATCCGTAAATGACAGCGTATTGCCGCCCTTTACTGTCTTCACCTTACGGTAAGTACCGTTTTTAGAAACAGCCCGGTAAATCTGGTAGCCTTCTGCTCCCTCTACTTTTCTCCACCCAATTTGCACGGTGCTGTAGGAACTTCCGGTCACCTTCACAGATGGTTTTACCTGCCTGATATCCTTTGCCTCCACAGCAGATTTTTCTTTCACCGTCAGGCTGACCGAGGCAGTTTTGCCCTGATAGGTTACTGTGATCTGGATGCTTCCAGGCTTTGTGCTGTCAAAGCCGCTGACCTGATAGTCTGTCACAGATTTACTGCTGCCGTCGCTGTAATGAGCGGTAACATAGAGCGTGGACGGGTCGAATTTCTCTCCCTGTTCGTAAATCGTTTTTACTGCCGTTGCTGTGATTCCCTGAAGCTCTGGTGTCGGAACAGGCGCCTCCGCAACCCTCACAGTAAATTCCGCTGTTTTCCCCCGATAGGATACGGCTATGGTCTTGGTTCCCGGAGCACTGAAGTCAAAGTCCCCGATTGTATATTCCCCTGATTCTAAGATCACCGGATCACCGCCCTGGGAGCCATAGGCCCTTACCTCCATACCAGTGATATCCAGGCCTTCGCCCACATAGTAAGTGATCTTAGAAGGAGCTTTGACCTCCAGATTTACAAGTTCATTTAATTTCTCCGCTGCTTTTGCCAGACGTTCCTCCGCCCTGGCTATCTGATCCGCTGAGATTTTTTCTAGTCCGTTAATATAAACTGCATTCAGGAGAGCATCCTGGAATTCATACCAGTCATCCTCTGAGGTGAGTCCCTGACCCTTCTCCTCTGCATAGTCCCCATACTGGCTGCACAGTGTATCCAGTTTTACTTTGTTCTTTGCATTTACCATCTTCTCCACAGCAGTCTGGAGATTGTACTGTGCGTCATTGATCTGAACCATATCCGTAAGTGATGAGGAATCCTGCACCAGTGCCTCCGCAGCCTTATATGCCTGATCAAAAGCATCCCACTCTGTCTTGGGATAGTCTCCCGGATGGTAAGCTTCACAGTCTTTGAGTACGTTTTCCAAAGATGTGGTATCCACCGGTCGGAAGATATTGATATAGCTGACCACTGGTCCCCATTTTGCGTTGTCTGCATGTCCAATCTGTATTTTCAAATCTCCATTCTCATCGGCCGTGACCTGAGTGGAAATCACATAGGGCGCGTCAGAATTGTTGCTTGCCTCAAACTTTTCATATCCGCTCACAACCGTATCGTTTACCACCAGCTTCATTGTTCTGGGGTTCGATGCATTTGTCCATGATCCGGGCACATAAAATCCCAGCTCCGCCTTATACGTTTGCCCCGGTTCCAGCATAAACTGGTAGACAACACCCACATCTGTTGTAGGCTGGTTTCTCGCATACCGGAAGGATTTTCCTTTCGGTGACGTATCTGTCGCCCCATCGTTTTCGCAGGGCCAGGTTTTCTCACCTGTGAGCAGATCGGGGTATTGATTGTTACTCACATATTTATCTACGACGCCCCAGCGTGCTCCAGTTTCAGGGTCCCCACCATAAAATTGGTCTGTCACACTGTTTCTTACTCCAAAGGTGTCTCCCTCACTTAGCGTGGCTGGATTTACATCCCCTGCATTTACTGCATACTCATAATCCTTCTCACGTTGAAGCTCTGTACTTTCCTCAGACACGGTAAAATATGCCTCTACATTTACGGTACTGCGCACGTTTCTCAGAGTATAAATGCCGCCTGCTGCCGACAGACTTTCTGTGATATCCTGGCCATTTGCCACCGCCTGTACCAGTACACAGCCATCGTTCGGAACAAAGGTCAGGCGTACATCTTCGCCGCTGTTTACAGTCTCTTTATCGCTGTCTACAATACCTCCCTCCGTATAGTTTACGTTTACAGCAAAAGAGCTTTCTTCCAAAACCTCCCCTGCTTCGCCGGCCACCCGGTAAAACTCAAATTTATCGAAATTTGGAGTGTAATTTTCAAGTGCTGCATAATCAATATTTTCCGGCCGGTGCGCACTGGTTCCCGGCTTTAACACGCCGTTTGTGATGACTCTGGAGTTGTCATTGTACACCTTTATGGTATTGGTTCCCGCTCTCAAGTTCACGTTAACCACCTGGGGACGGAAGGACTCATCGCTGTAAGTATTTCTGAATACCACCTTCTGCGCCTCCTGGTCATTGACCCGGAAGGATGCAAAGCGTTCCGTCATCTGTGCATTGTAATCGTGTTTTCCGAACAGTTCTCCGTTGGACTGGTACACAACCATCTTGTAGGTTCCGTCCTCCGGCGCCTCCACGGTTAAAGTCAGACTGTTTGCGTCAACTGCCCTTCCCTCATTCTTCTGGCGGCCAAGCCCTAAAATGGTAAAGTCCGGATCCTCCTCCTCTATCAGTTCCACGCCGTTGGCAGCTTTCATGCCAGCCACATAAGAATTCCCTGATGCAAACGTCTTTGTTCCTGTACTCTTTCCGATGGCAGCAGTTCCTGCCAGTGTCCCGTCCTCTGCCTCCACGGATACAACAGGTGTGGACTCCTCTTCCAGGGCAGACACACTCATGCTGTCAAGCTTCACTGCCCCCTCTGTGTCGATATCCACCACATTAACTCCCTTCTGCAGGAATAAATTCTGATAAACAGATCTCCAGGTATTGCCCGCAGCGCTCAGTTCCATGGTTGTGCGCAGGTTATCCAGGTTGACCATATCATTATCCAGATAGATGTTTGCTTTTGCATCCTCCTCTGCCTGATACCGGAGAGCCAGACGATACATTCCATTGTCGGGAACTACCACATTGAAACGGACTCCGCCGCCCTCGACAACGCTGCGTGCCTCCAGTCCGGTGATATATCCCGCAGCTCCATCCCTTTTCGTCGTTAGCTTTGTAGTTTCTCCTTTGATTTCATTGAATTCTCCAAGCTCTGCCTCATAGGTTTTGTCAAATGCAGTATCGTAAGAGGTTTTCCCCTTATAGGTAAGATAAATACAGTCCACAACAGCCTTTCCTTCGCTGTCGCTTCCCTCCACAGTAATCTTGTGATTTCCTGCCGTGAGATAAATATAGGTGCTGTACATATCCTCCATACTCCAGTTTACCGTATTCTGCAATACCATCTCCTCAGCCAGCCCGCCGTCTATGATTAGCTTTTGAACAGCTGTCTTCGGAAAATGATTAGCGGGGTCTGCAGTATTTACTCCTGTGGCTGCCCCATACAGCATATCATAGCGGTAATACCCCTCCTTTGGAGCCTTCACATCAATGGTAAAGCTGTCACCTGTGTTGTGATTCTGTACCTGCTGCCTGTTCGAGCAGGCAAACTGCCAGTCAGCATTCACGATCTTCGCATTCCCCGCAAGGACTCCCTTTTCAGCCTCATACATTTCCTTCCACGTGCTGCTAAGTAACCCTGCATTCTCGTCCTCAGCTGCCTGGGTAACGGTAATGCGGTATGCACTCAAGGCATTCATATCGCTCATAGGTACGCTTACCCTGCCGTCAACCACCTGGACAGCCCCCTCTTTCACCACGTACGGTTCCTCCGCTGTTCCGTGGAAACCGGTAAAATCGGTGGCTTCTACTTTAATATGTACCTTATCTGTATCTTTAAAAGTCCCTGTCCGGTCAATCTGATCCAGGACAATCTCAGAACTTCCGCTCTGTCCGCCAAAGATAACATTGGCGCTCTTTTTATTCTCGTCCAGGGATGCCGCGCCGTAAAAATCAGCCTGGGCTGCCCCTGATGTGGAAACAGGAAGATAATTTCCTGACATATCCCCATACCATTTGTACAGCCACCATGCTCCGTTTCCTTCATTGGTATCTGCAGCCAAGCCATTCAGGTTATTGGACAGATGCCAGAACGGGAGGCAGCCGGCAACCTGATAGTCCTCCCAAAGCCCAATCCATCTCACCAGATTTCCGGGGGAGGCACACTCTGCGCGGTCTGCGTATTCATTGATTACAATTTCTCTCGGCTCAATGCCAAGACTCTTTTCCAGAGACCGATAATGGTTATACTCTCTGTCAAAAATATTATACTGCCAGGTGGACAGATCATGCCAGGATATGATATCGGGAAGGCAGTCATGGTTCTTGCAGAACGTCATATAATCCCTCATCACACCTTCATTGTAAACTGCCAGATTCAGTCCGGCTGTCTTCGGTGGGGCTGTAATACCATTTTCCCTGTAAACCTCTCTCAGTTCCTCCACCATATCCTTCCAGAACCAGTAGAGGCTGTTCCACCCGCTGACCTTATTTCCCTGGTCATCATGATATTCACCGACCCAATTTTCATTCGGTTCATTGTACAGCACCCAAACTGCATCCTCAGCGATCCCCGCCTTAATGCACTCTTCCGCCTGCATCCTGAGAATATCCAGATAATAGTCTGTGCCGGTAAATTCATAGAACCACAGCGCATAGTAATCCGGGACATAAATCTGTATGTGTTTTCCTCCCGCATTCTTAAAGGTATTGGCCATGTCCAGCACATCGCCGTTGGGGTGCTGCATTCCCCTGGGCGCCTTCTGTACTGCTGTGTTAGGCTTTAATGCCGTGATGGTATTCGCAGTGGGCACTTCATCGTCCCCCAGACCGTACAGCCAGCCTGTAGCCCCGTGATAGAGCTCCCTCTTTTCATCCGGAGCCATATTTACGGTCAGTCCCGGGACAGATTCGGCTGCCTGTGCTGTCCCTGCCGGCACAACACCTGCCCCGGGAAGAACCAGGGCAGCTGTCAATATACCTGCGATCCAGCGTTTAATACTGTGTTTTTTTATACTTTGTTTTTTCATACTCTCTCCTTTCGTAAAACATTTTAGTTGGCAGAGCTGGAGTCTGCACGGGCGTCAGATGCTTCCAGACACTCCTCAAACGTAATATCCCCTTGAAGCCATGCTGCAATATCCTTGGCATTCTCTTCCTGGAATCCCCCCCATACCAGCTGGTTGTTTCCTAGAGTTACATCTACGATTCTTCCCGCATCCGCGTATTTGTCGATGTCTTCCTGGCTTGGATTAGCAAAGGTAGGGGTAACATCCTTCAGCATAGAAGCCGTTTTGGTGTAGTCATATATCTCTTGTGCCAGCTCTTTATCTGAGGTGAGCAGATCCAGCACACAGTTTACCGCATCCTGATGTTCCGTCTTGGCGCTTGCCATAACCGTAATATTGGGCTCAAAGATCAGCTTGGAATCACCTGTCTGGTTCGGGAACGGGAAAATTCCAAATTCGAAGCTTTCATCAATATCCAGGAAGTTTTGAATAGACCAGGAACCGGAAACCTTCATGGCTGCTTCACCGTTCACCATCTTTGCGTCACAGTCTGTCTGTTCTGTGGAGAAGGTCTCTTTAAAGGTATTGTCAAAGATCAGCTTGTTGTATTCATATGCAGTCTGCATCTCCTTGCTGTCGGCAAAAGTAACCTTTCCCTCCCGGAATTCATCCCCCCATTCGGGGTTCTTGTTAAACACATCATTCATCGCAAACTGCATGGTGACATTTCCGATGGACCAGGTATCCACCATATGGCTTGCAAAGGGTGTGATCCCCTTGGTATTGCAGTCGTCGATGATTTTCTTCAGCTCTTCCTGTGTCTCAGGTACGTTCCAGCCGTTCTCCTCAAACATTTTTTTGTTATAGTAAACGCCCTGATAAAGCGCATTGTACACAAGCCCATATGTCTTTCCGTCTATAGTCACATTTTCTCTGGCAGCATCCAGTCCCCTGTCGAGATAAGTACTGTCGATCTCACCCAGTACTCCCTGAGGGGCATAGGTAGCGATATCCTGCGCTTTTCCGATCATAATATCCGGAAGTCCCGACTGCATGTACTGCTGCATCTTTGGCTGAAAATCATTTCCCCAGTCTACACATTCCCATTCCAGCGTAATGTTCGGGTACTTCTCTGCCAAGGCTTCATCAATCATATCCTCAATGCCCGCATCTGTAGTGGACTGTCCCGCCAAAACAGTGAGAGTGACGTCCTCTGATACCGGTGCCGCGGTATCTGCCGACTTTCCCTGGGTCTTTGCTCCTTCAGGCGTCGTTCCTGTCGTCTCTACTGTTTGTCCGCTGCCGCATCCCCCCAGCATTGCCGCTGTCATTGTCATTGCCAAAAGCATGCTGATTACTGATTTCCTTTTCATGTACATCCTCCTTTTTCTATCCGGTTATTAGTTGATATGTACATTATACAAATACAACCATGGCAGAATTAGGACAAAACAGAAAAAAAGAGTTGTACATTTTTGAAAACAGGCAATTTGGAAACCTTTTAAAAATAGGAACTGTCATCCCGGTGCTCATCCGCATACCTTAAAACCTCTTTTAAGGAACACTTTCCCCGCAGCCATTCCAAAGCCTGGTCTGCCACTGCACTCTGAAAAGGCCACACCAGCTGGGAATTCCCCACTATAGCCTCCACAATCTCTCCTTTCTCCTCGTACTCCATAATGTCTTCCCAAAGTACATTTGGAAGCCCAGCTTCTACGCCAATAAGCATTGGGAAAGACTGAGTAAAATCCGTGATTTCCGCCGCCAGTTTCTTGTCCTCCAATAAATAGGAAAAAATTTGATCCACCTGTTCACTGTTTTCTGTTCGTGCACTCTTCATAAAGGTGAGGTTCGTCTCTTTTATGAGACGGGAGTCACCTGTCTCATTGGGATAGGGAAAGATACCAAACTCCATCCCTGTATCATACTGGCTGGCAAACTGCATAGACCAGGAACCGGACAGATACATAGCCGCTTCCCCCTGCGCAAACCGGCTGTCACTTTCAAACTGGTTGATGTCCATCGCGTCCGGCCAGGATGCTTCCATGATGTCCCTGTTTTGTAAAAAACACTCTCTGACTGCCCTGTTTCCCGAAAAATTATCCTTTCCTTTGCGAAAATCCTCCCCCCAATCAGGATTTTCCTTAAATACACTGTTCATCAACAGCTGCATTGTCATATTTCCCAGCTTCCAGCTCTCCTGTAAATGGCATGCAAAGGGTATCACCTGATTCATCTCCAGCGTTTTTACGATCTGTTCCAATTCCTTCAAACTGTGCGGAGGCTCTAAATGGTACTGTTTAAACACATTTTTATTGTAGATCACTCCCTGATACCAGGCATTATAAGGGATGCCGTAAACCATGCCATCCACAGTGACGGCATCCAAAGCTGTCTTATTGATCTTATCCCCACACTCCGCCCTTATGGGCCCCAGATTTCCGGTAGAATAATAATTATATACATCCTGGGCTTTTCCAATCATAATATCAGGTATATCCCCTGACGAAAATCTGGCCTGCATCTGCGCATCAAACTGCTCCCCCCAGTCCACGCACTCCCATTCCAGTTTTACCTGGGGAAACGCAGCCTCCACAGCCTCAGTAATCATATCCTCTATGCCAGCATCCGGCGTAGACTGACCGGCCAGTATAGACAGAACAGTCTTTTTCCCTTCTTGAGGGGGCATTTCTTTCTCTTCGCTGACGCATCCCCCTAAAATCGCAGCTGCAGCCAAAACGGCTCCCGTTTTCCAATACTTCATTTTCTCTCCAACATCATACTGCCCCTGTAATCTCTGGGACTTTTGCCAACCATTTTACGAAAGACTCTGCTAAAATATGTATAGTCATCATATCCCACCAGAAATGCAATCTCCGTCAGACTGATCTCCTGCTTTTTCATATACTCCTGCGCCTTCTCTATACGAAGACGTGTGATGTACACCATTACGGTCTCCCCTGTTTCCTGACGGAATATTTTTGAAAAATAAGAGCTCTCCACATTGAACTGCTCTGCCAGGGAAGCCAGGCTCAGTTCCTCAAAATAGTGACTGTTTATGTACTCCACAGCCTTCTTCACTGCATTGCGTATGGAATCCGTGGATGTCTTTTTCACGTAGGGTATGACATACTCCATCATATCTCCAAGGACACTGCACAGGGCAGTGTTGTCCAACAGTTCAATGGTCTTATCCGCCTGTTCCCCCATACTCTCCACAGCTATCACTTCCCCGGGCTGCATATATCCCGCCGCAAATTCAGAAAGAACATTGACGATTTTTTTTACAGTCTGCTTTACCTCCAAATACCCCCATCCGGCTTCCTGGCAGCGGGACAGACCCATGGTTTCAAAAATCAGTTTTTTTAACCCTTCCAGTTTTCCGGCACCCAGAAGGCTCTTCATCTGCTTTTCCTTTTCCTCTGTCAACCGATTCTGGATGGAATCCTTTGTATTTCCGCTGTCTGAAACCAACAGCTCGTTTCCGGACCGGTATCCTCTGTTCATAAGCAAGGCCACTGCCTGAACATAGGCCATATGGATACTGTCCATGGTATAGGTATGCTCACTGATGCAGATAGTAACAGGCGATTTTGCGTGGTTTGACAGGTAAACCAGCAGCTTCTGCCCCCTCTTCTTCAACTCCTGGTTGTCCAGTTCTGACACCACAATAAACTCGTTAGAACGGTAAATATGGTTAAATATAATACTGCCTTCACTGGCAATAATACCTTCTGTCTCTTCTTTCACCGCATAAGAGAGCCGGTTCATATCGTAGCCGTATTCTTCCGCCAACCCTTTCAGGCTGTGAATCTTAATCAGCATCAGGCTTGCACCAGCAAAATCAATGTCACTGTTCATGGTAATCGTAGGGGTAAAGGGGGCCTCCTCCCGCTCCAGCAGGAGACTGAATTCCCTGTCCTGTATCAGTGAGGCTGCTCTTAAGAGCTTCTCCCTCTGCTGGCTTTCCTGTTCCTGCAGGCTCTTTCTCCTGCTGATAAGAACCAATGCCCTGGACAAGGCATTTACCAAGTCAATTTTTGTCACAGGCTTTACCAGATAATTGATGGAGCCGGCTATAAAAGCCTCTTTTACATACTGAAAATCATCATATCCGCTGATTACAAAAGTTACGATATCCGGATATTTCTCCTGTATAATCTTCAGCAGCTCTACGCCGTTTACAAAGGGCATATTGATATCCGTGATCAGAATATCAGGCTGCTCCCCTTGCAGCTTCTTCAGCACGTCCTCCCCGTCCACAGCCGGTTCCATAAATTGCAGGGAATATTTTTCCCACTCAATCATATTTCTTATTTTTTCTCTGGTCCAGTACTCATCGTCTGCAATCAGCACCTTGTACATCACTGTGTCCATTGATTTATTTCCTCCATCCTTACTCTGGGTATCAACAGGGATATCATCGTGCCCTCTTCCACTTTACTCTCAATCTTCATTCCCGCACTCTCTCCATACAGCATTTTGATTCGGGAATAAATGTTTTTCAAACCAATGGAGGTTCCCCCCTCCGGCTCCTCTCCATTCAAAATACTCTCCATTCTCTCCTGGCTGATCCCCACACCATTGTCACAGACCATGATCCTGAGGCATTTCTCATGAGTCTTGGCTTTCACAAGAATTTTTTTAGGTCCTCTTTTATTTTTCAATCCGTGATTCAGAGCATTTTCCACTAAAGGCTGAATCGTTATCCTGGGCAGAGTATCCTGCAGTACCTCCTCGTCAATGTCAAAAAGGTACTCTACATTATCCATCATTCTCACATTCATGACATAGATGTAGTTTTTCAAATGTACAATCTCCTTTGCCACTGTGGATAAGGGATTTTTCATATCCAGGCTGTAACGGAAAATATTGGATAGAGACTGACTCAGACTGCTCACCTGCCTGCAGTTCTGAATCTCTGCAATACTGCTCATGGTATCCAGAGTATTGTACAGAAAGTGGGGATTGATCTGTGCCTGCAAGGCTTTGTACTCTGCCCTGTTCAGCAAGAGCTTTGTCTCATACTCCCGCCGTAACAGTTTATCCATCTCATCCAGCATCTCATTAAACCTCTGTCCAAGTGCCCCTATCTCATCTTGGTTCTTTCGCTGCACCCGAAGCTCGGTCTCCCCACCGCGTATTCGGGTGATGGTATCCATCAGGTTTTCCAGGGGCTTTGTAAGGCTCTTTGACACATAGGTAGTGGCGATAACAGCGGTAATTATCATAATAACGGCAATTAAAATTAAGTTTTTTGTCAGATTCTTCTGGTTTTGGGCTAAAATAGACTGCGGCATCAGGGAATAAGCGCTGAGATTATATTTGTTCTGCGGCACCTGAAAAAACACCCGCTTAGTCACAACTGGCTGCTCTCCTAATTCTTTCCGGCTGTCCTGAACATTCCGAGCAATTTCTTCGTAGTATTTACGATCCGTATCATCCAAACTGCCTATTGATACAATAGGCCTGTCCCCCATAGGCTGCAGCCACATAAAGACCTCATCGCTCAGGCTGTACTTTTCCATGATGGTACGCAGAGCTTTACTGTCCACATCGCACACCAGATAGCCCAGCTTATCCGTCAATTTACTCTTGTTATATATTTTCAACACAAACCGGACGATATCTGTCTCCCTGAAGGTGTTGTAATAGCTGGAAATCAGCATAGCCGTCTGATCAGATTCCACATAATCCTTTACAGCCTTAGCATTATTCTGCTCCCCCTGGCTGGCATAAATATCCGTGGGATAATTGTGCTTTGGCGTAACCGCCCGCCGGTATGTACTGATGATCTGGTGGTCTGATGTATAGAGATAAAGAGCAACCACTCCATCGTCTGTCGTAAAATTCTCTGTCCCCATGCTGTACGCCATGCGATAATTTTCTTCCCTGAGTAAATCTGCCTTCTCCTGCCGCCGCAGACTTTGGAGCAGACCTTTTTCGTTGTACACCTTGATCAGAGAACTCTCAATGCTTTTTACAAACTCACATACATCATTCTGCATATTCTGCAGAGAACTGAAACTGTCTTCCTTCGCCTTATTGTAGATCAGTTTAGTGGATGTACTCTCGAAAAGAATGGTCTGCAAAACTAAAGCCATCAGCGTGATTCCCAGACATAAGCATAAGATTTTCGACCGCATGCTGTGTTCTCTTTTCATAGGGCTCTCCTTCATATCTTACTTTTTAATAAATATAGCACAATTTTCCAACTACTTAAATACAAACTTTTTAACAAGACAAAAAACAGAAGCATCTGTTTTTTAACAGACACTCCTGTTATACCCAATACTTACAGAGTCCATCTCCGTTTTTGTTACGCTATGCCGAAACCGGCACCTGTTCTCCAGCCTCCTCTATACTCTTTTCCAGATTGATTTCCTGTGAAATCATTTCTGCTGCACTGATGCAGTTATTGTTCATTCGCTCCAACGCGTGAAGTACAGTGGTAAAGGCTACGGTAAATTCCGGACTGCACTTTCCCTTTTTTAGTCGGCTCATATGATTTTTCATCAGACGAGCCTCCACGGAGAGGACCTCTCTCTTTCGGTCCAGAGTGTATTCCACAGACTCCCTGTTTCCCTCCTGGAGGGCAAATCCGCAATTGTCCACCATGGTGGCAATGGCTGTCAGGCTATCCTCAATCTCCCTCACCGCATCTTTGGAAAACTTTGATCCCTTCTCCCGCTTCATTTCCGCCACATTGGCAATATCCACACTGCTGGTTCCTATTCGGGCCAATTCATTCATGACATACATATAAGCCACCGTCTCTTTGGCCTGTTCCTCTGTCAGTGATCCCTCTGACATCAGCATGGAAAGACGCTGCACAGATTTTTCCTGTACGCTCTCCACATCCTGGGCTGCTGCTTTGACCCTCAGCAATGCCTCCGGATCTCTCTCCACAAATGCGGCCTTGGTGTCACTGATTACCTTGCAGACGCTCCCCGCCATGTGCACCACTTCCTTACGGATCAGATGCAGTGCAAATACCGGGCGGTTCAACATGTTGGAATCGATAAAAATTGGCTCTCCCGCTCTGTTTTCGTTCTCGTCCTTACCTGGAACAATCTTCATAACAATCTTTACCATGAGCCAGATCAGAGGCAGCCAGATTAGTGTATTAGCAATATTAAAGGAGGTATGCGCATTGGCTATCTGTCTGGAGATTACATCAATCTCGCTCCCTTGAGGCGATATCCACTGTACAAAACGTGCAAACCAGGGGATGATCATCAAAAATACGATACTTCCTGTAATGTTAAATACACTGTGGGCAACTGCGGTCCTCTTAGCGTTCTTTGACTGCCCTACACTTGCCAGCAATGCGGTAATGGTAGTACCAATGTTGTCCCCCAGAAGGATCGGAATAGCTCCGGCCAGACCAATCACACTGGTCACTCCATCAGGTCCGGGCTGCATGGCAAAGTTCTGCAGCACAGCAATGGTGGCGCTGCTGCTCTGTACCACCAGTGTCATCAGTGTTCCCACCAGCACGCCCAGTACCGGGATATCGGATACACGGGCAATCATTTCTATAAACACGGGGCTGGAAGCCAGAGGTTTCATTACATTACCCATGGTAGTGATTCCCACAAAGAGCAGACCAAATGCGAAGATAGTCTGCCCCACATTTTTCGCAAACTCTTTTTTTGAAAAGAAATAAATTACAAAACCTACAAACACAATTGGCCATATAAAATCGTCTATTTTAAAAGCAATAATCTGTGCTGTCATCGTGGTGCCGATATTGGCTCCCAGTATGACAGAGATTGCCTGGGGCAGTGACATCAGGCCTGCGCTCACAAAGCCGATTACCATGACTGTGGTAGCACTGCTACTCTGAAGTACAGCCGTCACCAGAGCTCCGGCCAGTACACCCATGACGGGATTCTTTGTCAGAATGCCCAGGATGGTCTTCATTCTCTCCCCCGCGGCCTTCTGAAGCCCTTCGCTCATCATATTCATACCAAAAATAAATACTGCAAGTCCACCCAATAACCCAGAGATAACCTGAAATGTCTCGCTCATCTTCTTCTCCCTTTATCCTTTTTTACGTGTGATACGTACGCACAAATCCTGTCCGTACAGTATGTCCAATGTAACATTCCTACGTAAAATTCATATGGGAGTTTTGTAAAATCTATGTAAAGTTTTTTTTGTAACTGTTCAACAGGTCTGCGCATTTCTTATTTTTTCACGAATCCTGTGCATCTCATTGTCTACAGAAGCGACCGTATCCGCACACTTTTGCAAATCGTGGTAAATATGGTCCACATCCCTCAGCCCCTTTTTATACCTAAGCTCGTGATCGAGTCTGGCCCATGCATCCATAGCCACAGTCCGGATCTGTATTTCTACTCTTACCCGGTCCCCCTCTCCTCCCAGCCCGGTTGTCATGGCCGCAATCAGGTGCAGGCTTCGGTATCCGGTGGTCTTGGGTTTTCGGATAAAGTCCTTTCTCTTTATTATCGTCAGTTTTTCCCATGTTTCCAATTCGCGAGCCACAGAATACACATCCTCCTGGTAACAGCATACCACGCATACACCGGCAAGATCATTTAAATGTTTTTCCGCTGCTTTTATGGTCACAGGCTTTCCTTTTCTCTTCAGTTTCTCTGCTGTACTCTCTGCTGTCTTTATTCTAGACGTTATGAACGTGATGCTCCTATGTTCCCCTGCCCTCTCCTGTCTCTCCGTAATTCCTCTTAGCGCCTTCTCTACCTGGCGGATTGCGTACTCATATTTCAGCAGAAAGCAGTCCCTGTTCATCTCTGTCTTTAGCTCATCCAAAGACATTTTCTGTTTCTTTTTCTTCATACTTTTACATTACACCAGAGTGTCCAGCACTTTCTACCATCTCTCTTTAAATCTTTTTTAAATCTGTGTAAAGTAATCTGTCACCTCATGGCAATCTCAAGCAGAATCCCTGCCGCTGCCGAAATTCCATACAAAAGGCCCAGAATCTTAAAGTTCTCTTTTTTATTCCTGTTCATCTTAAAAAGCACCACAAGGCCGATCCCTGCGCCGGTACAAAGACCGGAGATCACGGACGCAAAGCTGATGGCCCCGCTCAGATACAGCTCAGTAAGGATCACTGAGGCGGCACAGTTGGGAATCATGCCGATGACACCGGCAATCAGCGGCTGGAACAGGGAATCGCCCAGCAGATATGCGGAGAGTCCTTCCACCCCCAGCACTTGAATAGCCAGGTTCAGGATCAGCGTAAATACCAGGATATAGACGAATATGCGCAGTGTATGGTTGAGGGCCGCCTTTGCCACACTCCCTTTTTTGTGGTTATGGCATCCGCAGTCCGCACAAATTTGATCCATGTCTTTCTTATTCTGCTTTGCCGGTGGAAAAATAAGGTCAATGAGATAACCCGCTGCCAGGGCAATGGCCACCTTGGCCGCTATAATTGTAAAGATGCTCTCCCCCTGTCCCGGATGTCCCATGAGAATCAGCAATGCCTCATCTGAGGTTGCTAAAAATACGGAAAGCAATGTTCCCATGGTGATGACGCCGCCTGAGTAGAGGTTCGCCGCCACCACGGAAAAACCGCACTGGGGAATACAGCCAAGCAGGGCTCCCACGGCCGGACCTGCTTTTCCCACCTTTCCCAGCGCCCGGTTCATCTTGTCCCCGGAATAATGTTCAAGCAGTTCCAAAATAAAAAATGCGGCCAGTAAAAAAGGCAACATTTTGATACAGTCTAAAAGGGTATCTGCCAATACTTCCAAAAGCATATTTTTTCTCCTATTTTTGGTCTGTTTCTGATTATAACACAGATTCTATAGAAAATACCACCTCACATCTTTTTCTTTTTTGAATAAAATAATGTGTAGTGAGGGTTACTGTTCACATGTCCACAGTAACTAGTGAGGTGATTATATATGTCAATATTATTTGCGCTTCTGATCGGAATCGCTGTGAATCTCGACAACCTGATTATCGGGATGAATGTAAGCCTTCGCGGTCAGAAACTTTCCCTGACGCAAAATCTGATCATCGGCGGAACCACAGGCGTGTGTGCATTTCTCTCCACCCTGGCCGCCCGATTGATTACTGGAAATTTTCTCGTATATACCAATATTGTCGGCTCCCTGATTATGATATTCTTCGGGCTTTACTGTCTCTGGCAGTGCCGCGATTCAGACAGTGCTCCGGAAATCTTCGAAAATCCGGACCTAAAAGACATTTTCTTCCTAAGCGGCGTGCTGGCCGTCAACTGCATTCCCCCTTCCTTCAGTGCGGGCGTTATGAACCTGTCACCTCTGTGGATAGGCGCATCCTCAATGACCTTTTCCTGTCTCAGCATGTGGATCAGCGGGCGTATGGGACAGCGGCTCCTGCGCTGCCGTTTCTTCTCCCTCCTGGCACCGGCTTCCGCGATCCTGCTGATTCTCATAGGTATCGGTGAACTTCTGTTTTAACTGCAGACATTTTAAAAGCTCAGAGTCATTCAGACTACTGAGCTTTTAAAACGTTCTTCAATTTCCTCCAGGCTCCTGGCGCATTCCAGCAGCTCTTTTGCCACCTCCTGCTTATCCGCCCGGTTTTTTTTATAATTTATACGGTGCTCCATACTGGCCCAAAAATCCATCGAAATGGTCCGAAACTGTATCTCCACCGGAAAATATTCCATCACATCCAGATAGTAGACTGGCACTCCCACCACCATATGATAGCTGCGGTAACCGTTGGGCTTGGGATTGGATATATAATCCCTCTCCTTGATGACAATCAAGTCCATCTGCTTTTTCACAAGTTCCGCAAGGTTGTAGATATCCTCAACAAAGTAGCAGATTACCCGTATCCCCGCTATATCCATCAGATGATCCTTGGCATTTTGAAGACTGTCCGTCAAATCCCGGCGTACCAGCTTTCCCTCAATGCTCTTTTTCTTTTTAATTCTATGCTGCATATTGTGTATTGGACAACTGGCATCTTTATCGTAAAGATTTTTATCCAGCATTGACAGCCTGGTCAGCAGGATTTCGTTTGCATCGTGATACGGTCCAATCAACTCGTAATACTGCTCATTTGTCATATAATCCCTCCTTTTTGCACATATTTATCGTAAAAGATAAATATGTACAATTTGTGAGGGTTATGTGTCTGCAATCTTAAGTCTTTCTAAAGGCTTTCTCTTACTTTGCTTTTGTGGATTTTGATCCGGATAATCCGGAGTACAAATCCGCACCCACAGCGTTTGGTCTGTATGCCTTGACTTTAAAGTAATATTTCTTTTTAGATTTCAGCTTTTTGCTTATAAAACCAGTCTTGTTTGTGGATCCAACCAGTGTATAACCGCTCTTACTCTTTGTAGAACGGTATATATAATATCTGGTAGCTCCATCCACCTTTTTCCAGGATACGGTTATCTGCCCTTTCTTTTTGCTCTTTACAGAGATAGTGGGCTTTTTCAGGGAATCATTCAAAGTGATACTGGCTGGTTTGCCTATCAGGGAACTGCTATAGCTCTCATACTTATCCCCGTCCTCATCGATCTTCTGTCCATTTGATTTGAACGCCTGCACGTAGTAATAGTAGCGTACCCCCTGCTGAGGTCCCTCATTGATGATATAGTAATCATTTGCATTGCTTCCCCACTTATACTCTCTCCGGGTGTCCGTCACACTTGTGGACTTGATCTGGTTGGTAGACCCGCCCGCTGCGCCTTCTGGTATTCGAACAGTTTCACCCATACCGTTGTAGCTGTCCAGGTCCTTATTGTAAGGACTCAATATTCTGGAGCGGTATACCCTATAATACGCAGCTCCCGGAACAGCTCCCCAGCTCACATTCACACCGGTATTCCCCGCGGCAGCGGAAACCTTGACTCCACCCGGCTTGGGGACAGAGTGGTTTGTCGTTGAAACCTGAAGATAGTAAGAGTAGTTATCTCCATTATATGCACAGATGCGGTAATCGGACTGTTCACCCACCGCTGATTTCGGGAATGTGTAAGAGACTGCTGTGGACTTTAACTTGGTTACCTGTGTCCAGATTTCTGAATTGGGATCTTTTTTCTCCACCAAAAATCCATCTGCACCGATTATCTTTTTCCATCTGAGTGTCACACTCCCGTCTTTGTTGTTGACCGTTGTTGCAGAGAATGATCCAAAGTCCAGTGTGGCGCTGTCTGTGTCGGATATAGTAAGAGAACGGACTGTTTTTTTCTTACTCTTAACATCCTTATAGGCAACAATTTTGTAGGTATAAGACTCTCCCGGCGTCAGCTTCTTGTCTGTATAGGAGGTCGCGGAACTTTTTTTAATGGTTTTTACCAGTTTAAAGCCTGTAAAACCACGGGAAGCCCCACCCTCCACGGTGCTGTCTATGCTGCTGCCCACGGAGCGGTATATTTCATATCCACTGGCTCCTGATACCTTTTTCCAGGTCAGCTTAACGCTTTTGCTGCTCACCGGAGCGGCCCTAAGCTCCATATCCCTGCCCCAGGTTGTTGCACTGAAGTAGGTCCATTTGCCATAGCTTGTCTTTTTATTCTCCCGATTGTAAACATATGCACGAATCTTATACCGGTAGAGCTGCGAGGCCTTTAGTCCACTGTCCTTAAAGACGAAATCGCTGATCTTAGCCACCTTTTTATAAGACCCGCTTCCTGTTGCCCGGTAAATCTCATAGCCTGTCACGCTCTCATCATTTACCATCCGAAGGGAAAGGCTGGTACTTCCCACGATCTTGTCCCCTATCCGTACATCCGGAACCTTTGCCTGGTAGGTGATTGTGCTGGAATAAGGTCCATAGATATTTCTCCAGTCATACTGTGTGTCAATCTCATCCCTGATATAGGCCCGGATATAGTACGTCTTTCCTGCCTCCAGGCCGTACAGGTACATCTCATTGCCATCGGATGCGGAAGAATAGTCCGTAAAATCATTGTCGGGAAAATCAGGCTTTGTGGACCACTCCACATACATTCTCATGTCACCGCTGAGCCGGTTCTGCCATCTCACATAGGGTGATCCTCCCCTTACCTGAAGGGTGAGCCCTGTCACTGACTGAACCCCCGCATCCACCTGCGGATGGTAGGACCTGGATGCAGCCGCAGTCAATGGCTCTCCTAAAAGCATAATACCTGTCAAAGCTGCCGCAAAAACTCTAAGTAATTTTCTGTTCTTCATAACTCATACTCCTTTCGTTCTTATATATCTATCTTACTCTCTGGTCTGCCTTTTGTCTACATTATTTGTCATATTTTGCAATAATTTACATTCTATTAGAACATATCAAACACTTTGTTCAAAATGATCTTTATTAAATAGTTACTCTTTTTTCTATATTTTTAATAATTATCTCACAATATTCCATTGACAATCTCACGTTCCATCCTTCATACTATAGATACAAAACATGAAAGGATGTGATTGCCGATGGATATTACCATTGCAGCGGACATTGACCCAGAGTTTTTAGAAATTGTGCAGCACATATTGGCCGATGCCGAATTTAAGAAATTGAACTTATATCGGCAGCACCTGAAGACTACACGCCTGATGCATAGCATCAACGTTTCCTATATTTCATGGAAGCTGGCGAAAAAGTTCCACTGGGACGCCCGGACAGCGGCTCGTGCCGGATTGCTTCACGATTTCTTCCTATATGACTTCAAAGATAAGCAGCCCACAGAAGAGATGCAGGCTTTCTACCACCCAAAGGTAGCAGCCTACAACAGTGCAGACCGCTTTGGAATTACAGAAAAAGAATGTAGGGCTATTTTATCTCATATGTTTCCTCTGGGTCCATTGCCCGCCTGCAGAGAAGCCTGGCTGATCAGCTTTACGGATAAGCTCTGTGCCACCGTTGAACTGATGAAGTTCCCCATCGCCCTGGCAAGGCAGGGCCGGGTTATGGTCAGCCCCGCTTGACAAACGACAGTCTTCTGTCGCTTACGGAAGTATGTACAAAAAGAGACAACAGTTTCATCAGACTGTTGTCTCTTCATTTTTTAAAGATACTATTCCTCAATATCCAGCCAGCATTGGCCTGGTGAAACTTCCTGTGTAAAGATCCGGCCAGCATTCTTCAGATCCTTTGCCTGATGGTACTTAAAGAGCATTTGGCCTCCTTCCATCTCCCCCAGAATCTCGATTTTTCCAGTCACGTGGGAAAGGACATAGCGCAGCCCCTTTCCCTGACCGCTCTGCAGCTGCTTTGCGCCCTCTACGATCCGGTATGCCTCGTGAAGTGGTACCTGAAACTGGCTGTGCACTCCGGTTACCGGTCTGCACTGGAAGATATAGTAAGGGATTACCCCTATAGAAGTAAGGCCGCGCAATAGGGCTCCCAGCACTTCCGGTGTGTCATTCACTCCCCTCAGAAGCACCGTCTGGTTTCTCACCACAATCCCCGCACGCATCAGCAATCTGACCGCTTCCGCCGCCTCTGCGGTAATCTCTCTGGGGTGGTTGAACTGGGTAACTACATAGATCTGCTTTTTCCTTCCATATTCCTCCAGCATAGCCACCAGCCCCGGATCTGTGGTAATTCTCTGGGGAAGTACTACCGGAGTGCGCGTCCCGAACCGAATTAAGTCTATATGTGGGATCGCGGTAAACTCTTCCAGATATTTTTGGATGGTCTCAGATGAGTTTAAAAAAGCATCCCCGCCTGAGATCAAAACATTGCTGATCTTGGTGTGTTCTTTTACATAACGTACCATGTCATCAATGTGTTGAGCTATCTCCTCCTCAGACAGCCCTACCAGGCGCTTCCGAAAACAGTGCCTGCAGTACATGGCGCACTTGTTTGTGGAGAGAATCAGTACCGTTGGCGCATATTTATGCTGCATGCCATTCATAACTGTATTGTCATGCTCACCGCTGGTATCAAAGTCCCCTCCGTTTTTCAGCTCAACCTTGTCCGGGATACACATTTTCCGAATGGGGTCCTCCGAATCCTCGAAATCAATCAAGGAAAGGTAGTAAGGATTTACGTACATGGGAAACATCTCCTGAATTCTGCACAGTTCAGACAGATCTTTCCTGTCAATGCCTAATACCCCTGCAAGCTCTGTAATATCTTCTATCCCCTGATCCAACAATTTCTTCCAATCTGTCATAGTATCCCTTCCTTCTCCTTTTTGTTTAAAGCAAAGATTCAGTTCCATTATAACAAACTGTTGTCGAAATTGCACATTTTTTCGGTATTTTTAACTTTTTTCAAGATAAAATGTACTTGGCTCTTTTCTCACCGATATCAAGTTGGACTCGAGCCTGTCAACCAATGCCTGGTGGGCAGGTGAAGTCACCTGACGTGCTCCCAAAGGACATTTCTTCACACACGCAAAACAGTTGATGCATTTGGCTGCATCTGTTTCTCTTGGCGCCGCCTCAGAGATCGCCTCTACAGGACAGACCGCGACACAGGCTGCGCAGCCTATGCAGTTTTCCTCCCCCTTTGGGTGATAACCCGGCCGCTTTCTCTCCCGGTAAGGGTGATTTCCCGGTACCTTCAGGTCCCCTTGCCGGGGTATATCTCCCTCTAACACCTCCTTGATCCCATCTATGAATTTCTTTATGCTTTCCCTGTCCGCCTCATCCGGCCTCCCAGCGCCGATTCTGGAAGAATACGTATGCGGAGCAATCCATGCCCCGGCTGCGATGCCGATCAGCCCATTTTGCTCACAGATTTCCTTTTCCTCCAACAGAGCATCCTCAAACTCCCTGTTTCCATAACTTACTGTAAAAACCGCAGGAGTATTCTCTCCTCTTATTCTCTCAAAAATGCCTCCTTTCACATCCGGCAGCCTCCCCGCATACACAGGAGCTCCCAGAATCACCAGTTCTTCCCCGCTAAACACATATTCTTGGTTTCGGTTCTGGGGAACCGTCAGATCAATCACCTCATACTCCGCGCAGAGGCCCTTGGCGATTGCCTTTACATAGTTCTCTGTACCGCTTGTGGGACTAAAATAGACAGCTGTCACCTTTTTAATATTCAAATTCTCCACCTTCTTTCTCTTGTTTAGTTTCATTATAGGTTCCTCAGCCGGGGCTGTCAATTCGTATCTCCAGCCCCTCCTGATGCCGTTTTCCCATCTTATGCCTGGCTTTTCTGTTTTCCACTGAATCGAAGATGATTGAAAAATCATAGTCTTCAGGATAGAGCTGGGATGCCGAGACCTTGAGCCTCAGCCTCTTTTGGTTGACAGAAAGCTTTTCCCCTTTCACCTGTACCAGCACATTTCCCCTCTCATCAGCCGGATTTACTACAATCCCAATTTGTTTTTCGGGCAGAACCGTCACACTGTCCCCTCTGCCAAACCGCTGTTTCATCTCCAGTGTCTCCACCCCTTTGACAGCCCGTCGGATACAAGGTGCTGACACTTTCTTTAGCTTTTGCTCCCCTGTCTCTATCTTCAGAGATGCCACTACCTCATTTGACTTCTCCCCGTAGGCTTCCCTTGCTGCTGTCCTGAGCATTTCTGACGGGAATCCCAACTGTTTTGCAATATACAGAGCGCAGCTCTCCCCTGCCTCTCCTACTCTCAGCCTGTACAGCGGCCGCAGGCTCTCCCTGTCAAACTCCATCCTGGCATTTTGGACCTCCGGACAGCGGTTGGCATATTCCTTGATCTCAGGATAATGAGTGGTTACCAGAAACAGGGCCTGACTCTTTCTAAGCTCATCCAATATGGCGGCCGCTATCCCCATCCCCTCTGCAGGGTCTGTGCCAGAGCCCAGCTCATCCAAGACCACCAGACTCTCCCGTCCGGCTCTTTTCAGGATATCCAAAACATTTTTAATATGCGCAGAAAATGTGGACAGGTTGTCCGCAATGTTCTGCCCGTCACCGATATCACAGAGAATCTGGTTTCTCATGGCGATATCTGCCTCCTCGCAGGGTACATGGAGACCTGAGCAGGCCATGGCACACATAAGGGCAACGGTCTTGATTGCAACGGTCTTTCCCCCTGTGTTTGGCCCTGTGATGATCACGCCGCGGACTCCCCTTCCAATTTCAAAGTCCAATGGGATACATGCCTTGGCCTCCAGCATCGGATGTCTCGCTTTTTGGATGCGCATGAAACCCTCCAGATTGATCCTGGGCTCTACCGCCTTCATCTGGAGGCTCAACTTCCCCTTCGCAAAGATAAAATCCAGTTTCTCTATTACCCTAATATCCTCCCTCAGCAAATGCTCGGATTCCGCTGCCATATTCGTCAGCGTATAGAGAATGCGCCTCTCCTCGCTGTCCTCCTCCAGCCGGCTGATCTCCAGCTCCTCGCGCAGACCTGCCACACTCTCAGGCTCCATAAACAGCGTATTTCCAGTGGAAGATTTGTCCACCACAGCTCCTTTCACCCTCCCTCTGTATTCTCTGCGCACCGGGATACAGAGCCTTCCGTTTCGCGTCACCACAAAGGAGTCGCTGAGAAACGCCTTGTTTCCCCTCAAAGCCTGTTCCGCTTTCTCTGCTATCTTTTCCTCCGCTGTAGCTATCCGTCTGCGCACATCCCTAAGATAGGGGGAGGCATAGTCATCCACTCTTGTTCCCCGGATGCAGCGCTCAATCTCATCCCCAAGCTCCGGCGGCAGGTCGAGATTCTCCTCATAATAGGCGATTCCTATCTGACTCTCCACTCCCTTTTTAAGATAACTTTTAAGTCTCCTGACCGCATTCAGAAATAGGCCCAGATGTTCCAAATGCTCCGCAAGAAGCATCTCACCCCTCACTGCCCTCTCCAAATATTCCTCCACATGTTCCATGGACGGCAGCGGCGGTGTGCCTGCCAGCTCCAGCATCGCTCTGGCCTGGGTAGTTTGCTCCTGGCCCTTTCTCAAAGCTGTCTCAGACATCATGGGCTCCATCTCCCTAATCTGCTTTTTTGACTTTAGCGTAATTGCACATTCAGCCAGTTTTTGTGTGATTTCATAATAGCCCAATTGTTCTAATGATTTACAATACATGTTATTCTCCTTCTCAAACCACTGCCCCCCGGCAAAGCAAAAACTCTGTATTAACAACAAACAAAAAATGCAGGTATACGCACTACGCCCTTTTCCGGGTATACGATACCTGCACTAAATGTCTGTGCAATAAAAAAGCACAGCGCTCACAGCCATGCTTTTCACATACTCTCCTAAATCTATATCAGAGGTGTATAAAAGGGTTCGTAAGGCGTATATATTGATCCGCAGAGCGCACCAATAACAGGGCACACGGGTATAGATCCTCCCCGGCTGTCCTGGCAGTTATTTTATTTACCTGCAATCTCCATTACAAAAACCCTTAACAAAAAGACACCTCATTTCACTCAACTATTTTTGTTTCTGTTTCCCTTGCATTATAAACATTCTTCACCTGTCTGTCAACCAAAACTTTTAAGGAGCGTACTTCTCACACTCCCCTATGTCCTCAAGCACTACCAATTTCTGAAAATAATCACAAGTGCCGCCCTTATTATTTCTCACACTCTGCTGTGTCATGAGATAGTTCTTCTCCTTAAAGGGGCTGTCCTCCCCGTTTAAGCTGTAGAAACGATCCCGCGTTTGATCAATCGCATCATAGTGGAAGTAGTCCTCTTTGTCATTGGAATAGATATAAAACAGAGAACACACCTGTCCCGCAACTGGGGAATCTTCCCCATTCATAAGGTTTGCCAACCGTGTCACAGGCATCTCTGAGTATGTAAAACATTCTGACTGAAAGATGTGTTCGGAGCCCAGTTGTCCAAAAAATTTCCCCTCAGGGTACAAGCTCCTGAAGAATATAAAATTTCTCATCATGGCATCCTCGCGGATTTGCCAACTGTTTGTGTCCCCCAAATCTTGATCCCTTTTTTCATAAAATGCTTCCGCAGTACGGATATTCTCCAAAACCTGCCTAACCCACACAATCTCATCTCCAAAATAGGAAACACATACCGCAGGACTTTTTTCCAATGCTTCCGCAAGGAGATGCCAGCTGTTCTCTTCCAGATTGGCAATCGCTGCCATAGCCTCCCGCAGTTCTTTCGGAACCTGCTTGTCTTGTGGAAGTATTTCTGCAAGTCCCTCAAGCCCCAGGGCGGGCACATGCTCGATATCAAGGCCAAGAACATGGATTTTCTGTTCCTCCTCCTGCCCCTGGTTGTAGGACCAAAGCCACCTCCAGAACTCCGCTTCCTCCTGCACCCAGGCAGCGGTCCCTTCAATCCTATCCATATAGTCTTTAAGCAGCCTCTCCTCACCTGTCTCCAGGTAACGCTCCATAAGAAGTCCATTTCCCACCCCCATCTCTGCCAGCAGGAAACGGACACCAGCTTTATCATGAAAATACTCCAAAAATGCCTTCTTTGCCGTATAGCTCTTTTTCCTGCCATGGCTTTCTCCAGACAGATAAACCTGGTAGAGATCTCTGTCCGAAAACAGATTTTCAGGTATCCCAAGGCCATCCACCTGCAAATGCAGAGGGGATTGGTTGGCCTCTATATATTCCTTCACCGCGCCGGGAAGAACCTGACTGCAGCCAGCTATGTATAGCGCAATTGATGCAAGACACATATATACAACTGCTTTTCTAAAATATTTTCCCATCTGTTTCCCCATCTTACCTGTCTCTCTGTATTGCGCACAGCGCCCTATCTCTTTACTGTTTGTGATCCTAGTGAAAGAGCAGCCCGGTCACTGTCACAAGGAAGAGCATTGGTGTCATCATAATCCCCCTGGACAGCACCACTGTGGCGTTCCTCACATAGATTATGGTCTCACAGATGAGGAACGGAAGTTCTGTCTCAAACCAGTAGAGCAAAAGTGTCAGGAGGGATAAAATGGTAACCGGACTCAGGAATTTCTAACGCGGAACTTTTCTTGACCCCAGTACAACCCCCGGGCGAATAAAAAACAAGGGCAAACATGACATTGTTTCAATCCACGCTCTCCGCCCTCCACTGACGTTGATCTTCTTTCAAGATAAAAGGCTTCCGAGGAATAAACCCCAGAAGCCTTAATTTTATTGTATGGAAAAATTACTCGATAACAGTAGCAACACGGCCTGATCCAACAGTACGTCCACCCTCGCGGATAGCGAATGTAAGACCCTGCTCCATAGCGATCGGATGGATCAGCTCGATGGTCATCTCTACGTTGTCACCAGGCATGCACATCTCTGTGCCTTCCGGCAGAGTGATTACACCAGTAACATCCGTTGTACGGAAGTAGAACTGAGGTCTGTAGTTGTTGAAGAACGGAGTATGACGTCCACCCTCGTCTTTTGTCAGAACGTATACCTGAGCGGTGAATTTGGTATGGCAGGTTACGCTGCCTGGTTTTGAAAGAACCTGTCCTCTTTCGATTTCAGTTCTCTGAACACCACGAAGCAGAGCTCCGATGTTATCACCAGCCTGAGCCTCATCCAGAAGCTTACGGAACATCTCGATACCAGTTACAACAGTCTTACGTGTCTCTTCTTTGATACCAACGATCTCAACTTCCTCGTTTACATGCAGAACACCACGCTCAACACGTCCGGTAGCAACAGTACCACGACCTGTGATTGTGAAAACATCCTCTACAGGCATCAGGAACGGCTGATCGGTAGCACGCTTCGGATCAGGAATCCAGCTGTCAACTGCAGCCATCAGCTCCATGATCTTGTCGCCCCACTCGCTGCTGGGATCTTCCAGAGCTTTCAGAGCAGAACCCTGGATGATCGGTGTGTCATCGCCCGGGAACTCATACTCGCTGAGCAGCTCACGGATCTCCATGTCAACCAGCTCAAGCAGCTCTTCGTCATCAACCATATCACATTTATTCATGAAAACTACAATGTAAGGTACACCTACCTGACGGGACAGAAGGATGTGCTCCTTTGTCTGAGCCATAACACCGTCAGTAGCGGCAACAACCAGGATAGCTCCGTCCATCTGTGCAGCACCTGTGATCATGTTCTTTACATAGTCAGCATGCCCTGGGCAGTCAACGTGTGCGTAATGTCTGTTGTCTGTCTCATACTCAACGTGAGCAGTTGAGATAGTGATACCACGCTCTCTCTCTTCCGGAGCTTTGTCAATGTTTTCGAAATCTACAGCAGCATTTCCAGCAACTCTCTCAGAAAGAGTCTTTGTAATAGCAGCCGTTAAAGTTGTTTTACCATGGTCTACGTGTCCGATGGTACCAATATTACAATGCGGTTTTGTTCTTTCAAATTTAGCTTTAGCCATTTTGAATGTCCTCCTTGATAAATATGTGCCTTTCCGGCTTTTTTTTGTTTTTATTTCCAACACTAGGCTATCTTTGATTATATTTCAAATCAAAGATATTTTCAAGCCTAATTTTGCGAAAATCCTATGATTTCCTGATTATTTTGCCTTTGCGCTGAGCACCTTTTCCTGTACTGACTTGGGAACCGGCTCGTACTTCTCAAAGAACATGGAGTAGTTACCGCGTCCCTGTGTCTTTGAACGCAAATCTGTGGAATATCCGAACATCTCAGCCAGAGGCACGTAACCACGAACCAGCTTTCCGCCTCCGATGTCATCCATACCCTCGATACGACCACGGCGTGAATTGATATCACCGATAACATCACCCATGTAATCTTCCGGCATCGTTACTTCCACCTTCATGATCGGCTCAAGCAGGATAGGATCACCCTTTTTCATAGCATCTTTGAAGGCCATAGAACCTGCAATGTGGAATGCCATTTCACTTGAATCGACTTCATGGTAGGAACCGTCATATACGTTTGCGTGTACGCCTAGTACCGGGAATCCTCCCAGGATACCAGCCTTGGAAGCTTCCTCAATACCCTGACCGACTGCCGGGATGTATTCCTTCGGAATCGCACCACCCACAACGGTAGACTCAAACTTGAAGGTTTCTTCTCCATTCGGGTCCATTGGTTTGAAGATAACTTTACAGTGACCGTACTGTCCACGTCCACCGGACTGCTTCGCGTACTTACTGTCAACCGTAACTTCTTTTGTAAAGGTTTCTTTGTAAGCAACCTGCGGTGCACCTACGTTAGCCTCTACCTTAAACTCACGCAGAAGTCTGTCTACAATAATCTCTAAGTGGAGCTCACCCATACCTGCAATGATGGTCTGGCCTGTCTCATGGTCCGTATGAGCACGGAAGGTAGGATCTTCTTCTGCTAGTTTAGCGAGAGCCTCACCCATCTTGCCCTGTCCGGCCTTTGTCTTGGGCTCAATAGCCAGCTCGATAACCGGCTCTGGGAACTCCATAGACTCCAGGATAACCGGATGCTGATCATCACAGATGGTGTCGCCGGTTGCTGTCAATTTAAAACCAACAGCAGCTGCAATATCACCTGAGTATACTCTGTCAAGCTCCTGTCTCTTGTTGGCATGCATCTGAAGGATACGGCCAACACGCTCTTTCTTTCCCTTTGTGGAGTTCAGGACATAAGAGCCGGAGTTCAGGGTGCCTGAATATACACGGAAGAAAGCCAGTTTTCCAACAAACGGGTCTGCCATGATCTTGAATGCCAAAGCTGCAAACGGTTCTTCGTCAGAAGAATGTCTTACAACCTCATTGCCATCCAGATCGGTTCCCTGAATAGCGGGAACATCCACAGGTGAAGGCATAAACTCAATAATTGCATCCAGAAGCTTCTGAACACCTTTGTTTCTGTATGCAGTACCGCAGCATACCGGAACTGCTGTACACTCACAGGTTCCTTTTCTCAGGGCTGCCTTCAGAGCCTCCACAGACGGTTCTTCCCCTTCCAGGTACTCCATCATCAGGTCATCGTCCAGCTCACAGATCTTCTCAATCAGATCTGTGCGGTACAGTTCTGCATCATCCTTCATATCTTCCGGGATATCTTCTATAGAGATATCATCGCCCTTGTCATCATTGTAGATATATGCTTTCATTTCAAACAGGTCGATGATGCCCTTAAATTCATCTTCTTTACCGATTGGCAGCTGAATACAGATTGCATTCTTGCCCAATCGGGTGCGGATCTGCTCTACAGCTCCGTAAAAATCTGCACCTAAAATGTCCATCTTGTTGATGAAAGCCATTCTCGGTACATTGTAGGTGTCAGCCTGACGCCATACATTCTCAGACTGCGGTTCCACACCGCCCTTTGCGCAGAAAACGCCTACAGCGCCGTCAAGTACACGCAGGGAACGCTCAACCTCTACCGTAAAGTCAACATGGCCCGGTGTGTCAATAATATTGATACGGTGCTCCAGTGCTCCTGGCTTTGACATACAGTTTTCCTGCAGAGTCCAGTGACATGTAGTAGCGGCTGAAGTAATGGTAATACCCCTCTCCTGTTCCTGCTCCATCCAGTCCATGGTTGCAGTACCTTCGTGAGTATCACCGATTTTATAGTTTACACCAGTATAATATAGAATACGCTCCGTTGTGGTAGTTTTACCAGCATCGATATGAGCCATAATACCAATATTTCTGGTTCTCTCTAATGGATATTCTCTTCCAGCCAAGGTTTTTTCCTCCTAATATAGTCCAAACATGCTCTACGCAATTAGAAGCGATAATGTGCGAAAGCTTTGTTTGCCTCTGCCATTTTGTGCATGTCTTCTTTTTTCTTCACAGATGCACCTGTATTGTTTGATGCATCTAAGATTTCGTTTGCCAGTCTCTCTTCCATGGTCTTCTCGCCTCTTTTGCGTGAGAACATGGTCAGCCAGCGCAGAGCCAGAGCCTGACGTCTGTCAGCTCTTACCTCGATAGGTACCTGGTAGGTAGCTCCACCGATACGTCTTGCCTTTACTTCCAGTAATGGCATAATGTTATTCATTGCCTCTTCAAATACTTCGATAGCTGGCTTGTCAGCTTTCGCAGACACTCTATCAAATGCTCCATAAACAATCTTCTGGGCTACGCCCTTCTTACCATCTAACATAATGTTATTGATAAGCTTGGTAACCACTTTGTTGTTGTACAATGGATCTGCTAATACGTCTCTTTTTTGAGTATGTCCTTTACGTGGCACGGTACTTCCCTCCTTAATTATAGTTGCGATAAAATCGCTTGATTAAATCATCGGTACTCACAATGTGTCGTTCTATTGTGTGCATGCTAGGACTTCTATAATCAACCTGCAACCACCTGGTGAATATAAAATCCGGCACAACCTAGTTCTGTTAGTGATACGATTAAAATAATTAGCTCTGAGCCTGTTATATACGCTTTTTATTTAGCGTCTTTCGGTCTCTTGGCTCCGTATTTGGAACGAGCCTGTCTTCTCTTGGCAACACCTGCTGTATCCAGTGTTCCGCGAACGATATGATATCTGGTACCTGGTAAGTCCTTTACCCTGCCACCGCGGATCAGTACAACACTATGCTCCTGAAGATTATGGCCTTCACCCGGAATGTAGCTTGTAACCTCGATTCCGTTTGAAAGACGAACTCTGGCGATCTTTCTGAGCGCTGAGTTAGGCTTCTTCGGGGTAGCGGTCTTTACTGCTGTACACACACCTCTCTTCTGTGGTGCGGATTCGTTTGTGCTTCTCTTCTTTAAGGAGTTAAATCCTTTTTGCAGAGCCGGTGCAGTAGATTTCTTTTCAGATGTCTGACGGCCTTTTCTTACTAACTGATTAAATGTTGGCATTTCTTTCACCTCCTGTTAGAATGTGGTTGCTGAAAAAGTTTTATTTGATATGCGCATAAAAATGAAATGTACTTTCACGCACACTTCATCATTATACTGTTCAGCATTACCCATGTCAAGGCCTTTTCTGAGGGATTTCTCGTACTTTTTGTATTTTTTTCCGTATTTCTTAAATATTTCCGCCGCCTCTCAAGTATTCCTCTGTTTTGTAATAGTATACATGGAATTTTAAAAATGCTTAACTTATTCAAAAGCAGCCCTGCTCCCAATAAAAGATAGGCAACAGAGCTGCTTATAATTAAAAACTACATCCAGACACTACTGCTGTAACTGAAAGGACCGTAATACTTTTTCTTACCTATCTTCACATAAGCACGCACCTTTACACAATAATACCGGTTCTTCTTAAGTTTTTTCAAGATATAAGATCTCTTTTTGGTCGTTATTTTTTTAAATGTTCTAAAGTTTGAGCTGTACCATATCTGATATCCGCTGGCTCCAGACGATTTGCTAAACGCCACCTTGCCCTTTCTGTTTCCCAGCCTGCGTACTGTTTTAAGTATCGGACTTTTTGGCACAATCACAAAATTTTTTGTTTTTGTCCCACTGTAATCTCCGATTCCCTGGATTACAATGGATGCCTTTCCAGGTTTCCTATTCTTTTTATAAACTATATTGTAGTCTCTTCCTTTTGACAGTGTTCTTCCATTATATGTTACGGATACATAGGGTGTAATGGTTCTTCCGGAATAGGTCTGCCTGCTTACATTCGATATGGAAGCTTTACTGATTGGAATACCAGTGAAGTTTTTAACTGTCAACTGATAAGTCCCAGTATTCCCCCTCCTAGCCTTAACAAGAACACAATAGGTTCCGCTGTCCAACTCAATATGATCGCTGTCCACTGCCAACCCCAGTGAGGAATCCACATCTTGGTAAAACGATCCCTTTTCATCTCCGCTGGTTGTATAAACTTTCACTTCTATATCAAAATCAGCAGAATAGGCCAAGGTATACTTTCCCTTCCCCACGTGGATTCTATAGAAGTCTTTTTCATCTCCGACCGCAATCATTCCCCTCATTGTTCGCCCCACAGTCGTTGGGTTCGCTGTAAACAGAGTGTCATTGCTCTCCGTCTCGTCACAGGCAATCGCCTGAAATGAAGTAGTTAAGGTATAGCTGCCCACATGTGGTGTAGTAATAAAGAGTCCTCTTAGAGCTCCAAAGCCTACATAGTAGGTTCCAGGATTCAAATAATAATTAATCTCCTGATGGCTTGTCCCTGAATCATTGATATCCCTGTCGGAAGATCTCAACTCCTCTCCGCTTGCGGACAGAAGCAAAAGTCTCTGGTAATACTCTGCCATAAAATCCACCTTCAGGCAACCCGGAGTACTGATAACCACTTTATAATACTTTGCCGCATTGTTTTCTTCAGTAAAAACTCCGCTGATCCTGTCATAAGGCAGTTTTAGGGTTCCTGAATTCACGATAGATTCAGCCGATACATTCAGCCCGCAGAGCAAAACCATAAAGCAAAGTATTCCCACAAAGGTTGCAAATCTTTTTTTCGTATTCATAATCATTACCTCCCTGCATTTTTCTATATTATACTATTTGTACCATTTCTTTTCAATTTTTTTCAGGTTTTCGCTCAATATTTTAAAAAGTCATAGTTACTGTTCACAGTAACAATCCATATTTCTATTTCACAAAATATTAATGTTTCTGATGTTTTCATTAATTCTCTGGACACACAAAAGACGAAATGCTATGATAGGATAGAAAAAACGGAGGAGAATATTATGATCAGAACAATTTTGAAACCATTGTCCTTTATACCAGCCCTGCTGCTGATGTATATGATTTTTTCCTTTTCCGGTCAGACAGGCGACGTATCCTCACAGCTCAGCTATAAAGTCAGCTATAAAATAGTAGAAACTGCCGATTATGTCTTCGATGGAAATCTGGAAACCTGGCAGATCGATGAATGGGCCAATAAAATCAACTTTATCACCCGAAAACTCGCACATATGACAGAATACTTTGCACTGGCTGTGGCCGTGTCCTTTCCATTATATGTGTACGGCCTCCACGGTATCCTGCTGATGCTGGTGGCCGGCTTGATCTGTGTTGGGTTTGCCTGCGGGGATGAGTATCATCAGTCCTTTGTTGCAGGCCGCAGCCCCTCAGTGAAGGATGTGTGCATTGACAGTGTAGGAGTGTTTTTGGGAATTATTGCGGTCCGCATTGTTGGATGGACGGGCCGGAAAACAATTTTCAAACCCAAAAAGCCAAAGGTAAAGAAGGTAAAAGGACGTAAAAAAGTAAAATATATGGATGATACTACGTATCACGTTCCCTATGGCAATCCCCAGGGGCAGAACCGTTACGGTGCTCCTCCAAATCCAGGACAAAGCTATTATGATCCCAGAAGTGCACAGCCTCAGGGACCTACTCCATATCAGACAGGCCAAAGCCAGCCCCAAGGTTACCACGGCCCACAGGCAACTCCGCCACCATATTCTCCAGGTTACGGGTATCAGGGCGCTGATGCCGGTGCATGGGCACCTCAGGACCAAAGTATTCACTCGGAGATACCGGAACCGGAATATATGGAGGACTGGAGAATCGATCCATCCGACGTATTCAATAACGAATCAGCTGCCGGAAGGAATCGTGCTTACTATCCGGAAAATGACGCGCTGGCAGACGACTGGGGCCTGAAGGACCCTGCCAGCCAGAGAGAGCCACATCAGAGAAAACAGGTTCCACCGGTTCAGCCTCCCCTTCAGAATGCAGGGCCGGCAAATATACCCAACCACCAGCAGCCCAGGAGGGAAGCTCCTAAAAAGAAACCTACCAGGAAAAAAAAGGACTGGTTCTTTGATTTGTAACAACGCTGCAAATATAGAGAAGTTCTGAGGGAATGCAGAGATACGCCTGCATTCCCTCTTTTCGCCCGATTATCTTTTGTATGATTACAATGAACTTTTGATACTGCAAGATCAAAAAAAATTAACGTATACAGAGAGCGTCGCTCATCACACAGCGTCTGCTCTTTGTGAATGATCTCGCTGAGGTCAGTCCTTCCCCGGTACGGCTGCAAATGGAAAAGGTCGTGTAGCCCTCACTCCCAAAGCCGAGACCTGCATAGGACGGTGCATTTTTCACAAAGATTGCGGTATCTACGGCTTTTCCAAATTTCGTCAGGTTGTGGATGTTGGTGGAATGCATGTGTGCGCTGTGCTTGTTTCCATGCTCCAGCTCCACTGCCGCTCTGATGCCCTCCTCTACATTTGGCACCCGCACGATTCCCAGTACAGGCATCATCAATTCCTCCCAGATCAACGGATTTGTCTTATCACCCTCAAAGATAATGCACCTGACCTCCTCCCCCACAGTTACTCCAATTTTTTCGAGCAGCGCTTTTGCACTCCGCCCCACGCACTGCCGGTTTAATGTCCTTTTTCCATCTTTCTGTACAAACACGGTCCCTATCAGCTTTTTCACCTCATGGGCGGTGGCCTGGTAGCATCCCGCCTGTTTCATATAATAAATCAGCTCATCTGCGATTTTATCAACTGCGATCACTTCCTTCTCCGTAAAACAGGGAAGATTGTTGTCAAAGGTACAGCCGTCTACAATATCCTTTGCAGCCTTAGGGATATTCGCCGTCTCATCCACCAGCACCGGAGGATTCCCTGCCCCTGCACCCATGGCTCTCTTTCCGGAGGAGAGGACAGCAGACACCACCCCCGGACCGCCTGTTGCCACCAAAAGACTGATATCCGGATGTCTGAACACCCTCTGACTAATCTCCATGGTCGGTTCTTTCACGGCTACCGCGATATTGGCAGGACCGCCCGCTTCAACACTGGCCCGGTTTACCATATCGACCGCCCTGTTGGAAACCTCCTTGGCGGCAGGGTGAGGCATGAAAACCACTGTGTTTCCTGCCGCAAACATTCCTATGGTGTTGCATATCACGGTTTCAGAGGGATTGGTACAGGGGCAAACAGCTCCAATGACTCCGAACGGGCCGCTTTCCACCAGGGTCAGCCCCCGGTCACCGCTCCATGCCGTTGTCACCAAATCCTCCGTACCCGGCGTTTTGTCTGCCACCAGATAATGCTTTTTTATTTTATCTCTGGTATTTCCCATACCTGTTTCTTTTACTGCCAGCTCTGCAAACAGCTTTGCATTTTCTCTGGTCCTGAGCCTTATGTTTTTGATTACCTGTTCCCTCAGATCAAGAGGCATTGCCTGCACTCTCTTTTGCGTGATCCCAGCTGCAGCTATGGCATCCTCAAGCTCCCTGAAGATGCCCATTTGACTGCTATCTTCCTCCTGCTCCTGGTTTAGCACCGGAACATAACTGGCCAGCGCCTCTTCTACGATTTTACGAATCTCTTCCTGTGTCAATGCCATACTCATTCCTCTCTGGTTTTAGGTGATATCAAGATCTTCATAGCGTTTTCATCTCGGATACAGCAAAATCCTTCTTCAATCGCACTCAGTGGGTAAACACGGGTAACGTACTTTTCCAGATTCATCTTGCCTGCGGAAACATATCCCATAATCTCCCTCATAAGAGCTGCGGTTGTGGCGTGCACACCGTGCACGGACAGCTCTTTGTAGTGAATCAAATTGCTGTCCAGATAGCCCTTGCCGTCGCCTGCTATTCCACCAAACAGGCTGATTCGCCCCATCTTGGATGCAACTTCGAGAGCCTCTGTGTGAACACTTGGCACGGACAGGGCTGTGATCACCACATTGGCCCCCCGTCCCTCTGTCAGTCTCATCACTTCCTCCACTGTATTCTGTTCCCTGGGATTGATGAGTGTGATATCCGGTATCATCTCCCTGGCGATCTTTGCCCGCGGTTCTGCAATCTCCACCATAATTACTTTCCTGGCACCTGCGATCCTGGCCAGTTCAGCGTGGATACATCCAATATAACCGCTCCCATAGATCAAAACAAAGTCCTCCGGCCCGATGTTAAGATAGGTCTGCGCATTCAGGGCACAGGCCGCCGGCTCTGACAGTGCTGCTGACATATCGGACACATTTTCTGGGATTTTGATCACATTGCCCATCTCAATGGCCTGTTTTGGAATCTCCATTTTCTCCGCAAAAGCACCCTCATACTGAAAGCCAATGGTTTTTAGGGAGTTGCACATATTCGTGTGCCCTGTACTGCAGGGCCAACACTCTCCGCAGCCTACAGCCGGTGCAACTGTGACGCGGTCTCCCACCTGAAATCCTTTCTGTTTAGCCAGTCGTCCGGCATGGATAATCACCCCTGCTGATTCGTGCCCTAACACCCTTGGAGGTGTGATCTTTTCATTTCCCTTCATAAAAGTCCGGAAATCCGTTCCGCAGATGGAAGAGAAATTTATCGAAACAATGATATTATCTTCTGTGGGGACCGGCTGAGGTACCGTGGTCACCCTCATCCGTCTCTTCTCATCGATTACATATGCCTGCATTTCCGATTTCTGTTTTGGAGACTGACTTACAATTTCCTCCACTGCCAAAGTAATAATTTTTTCCAATTCTTGTTTGTCCATGCTTCTCCTCCATCTTTAACAATCTTGTAATTTAAATAGTTTTCCGAAAACTGTTTTGTATCATATGTAATTATTATATTATCATTTGATACTATCCTACTCCTTTTTCCCGCTAAAAGCAATAGCTTTCCTCCGCATTGTCTGATTTTTGTCAGTATTGCACAGTTTTCACACTAGGCGAGGTATTTTCACGCTTTGTGTAATAGTATACATCGTAGGTTTATTTTCTCTCAAAATAAAAACACCGCAGTATGAAAGGTAACATTCCATACTGCGATATTCATTTTCCTTTACTCTGTAAGTGCTGCTTTTATAACTCAGCAAGTAGCGGAATGGAAGGCGCTGCTCCCCTTCTGGATACAGTAATAGAGGAAGCCCTTGCACACCGGTCCAAGTTTTCTCCCATAGGAAGCCCCTCCAGAAGCCCGGCTATGAAATATCCGGTAAAGGTATCCCCAGCCGCTGTGGTGTCCACAGCCTTGACGGGATAAATGGGCTGTGATACGGTTCTCTGATAATCCGTGTACACGGCCCCGTCCCCTCCCAGGGTGAGAACCACCTCTGAGTATGGATAGAGCTTTGCCATTGCTTTTAAAATCTTTTCCGGATCTTCTTCCCCAGTAATCTCCCTGCCCTCAATCTCATTCATCATAAAAACTGCTACCTTTGACATATCACATTCTTTCAGGTAAGCGTCAAAGGGGGATGGGTTTAAAACGACTTTCATTCCCCGTTCATAAGCCCGGTCAATTATGTAGGCCAGCTCATTGATCTCATTTTGCAGGAGCAGATAATCCCCTTCCCCAAACTGTTCCAGCACACTGTCCACATGCGCCCTCTCCTGTCTGCGGTTGGCGCCGGCGTATAGCATGATGCAGTTCTGGGCATCCCTGTCCACCTGGATGATGGTATGTCCGCTCTTCCCATCCAGCCTTCGCACAAACGAGGTGTCAACCCCATCGTCCTTCAGGCATGAGAGCAATTCCTGCCCCTCCTCACCCACGGCACCGGCATGATAAACCTGACAGCCTGCTTTTGCAAGGGCAACCGACTGGTTCAGCCCCTTTCCCCCGCAAAATGTTTCCATTCCCTTGGAAGTCTGCGTCTCCCCAGGACGCATGATATGGTCTACCTGATAGACATAATCATAATTCAAAGACCCAAAATTTAAAACCTTTTTCCCCATTTTGAAATTTCCTTCTCCTTTCTGTAAGCATACTTTGATTATAGCACAGCCCGTCCGCTTCCGCCAGTATTCGTATTCTTATCACCCGGAAGGTTTAAATGCCTTTTAAAAACACAGTAAATATACTCCCCCTCCCCTCCGCTGACTCCACCATAATGCTCCCGCTCTCCTTCAGCAAAATCAGCCTGGCCAGGTAGAGTCCCAGCCCGGACCCGCTCTCCTCTTTCACACCTGGACAGCGATAAAACCTCTCAAAAATCCGTTTCTGTTCCTCTTTTGGGATTCCTACTCCCTGGTCCTGAAAGGAGATTTGCATATAGCTGACCTGGCGCTGTACGGATATCCGTATTACAGTGCGCGGAGGGGAATATTTGAGAGCATTCTCCAGAATATTTACAAAGACCTCCCTGGTCCATCTCCGGTTCTGCAGAACCTTTCGGTCCTCAAACTCCTCCAGCACAATGGAGATTTCCTTTTTCTTTGCCAGATGATAGACTTCACGTACTGCCTCCGACAAGGTTTGCCCCAGATACTCCGGGTTGGCCTGGAACTGGATGGCGCCGCTCTCCAGCCTGGAAGCATTCACAAGATTTTTCAAAAGCCATTCGCTTTTAACCGCTTCCTCCCGGATGTTTTTCAAAAAATGCTGGCTCTCCTCCACGGAAAGTTCCGGGTCTTCCAAAAGCTCCCCATACATGCGAATGTTTGCGAGAGGCGTCCTAAGCTGATGGGAGATATCCGATATCAGTCCCTTCACCTGATTATTCTCCTCCTTTGCCCTAAAGGATGTACTCATGATCTCCTTTTGTATCTGTTGAAGCAAAAACGCTACTCTGGAGTCCAGATTCTCTTTAAGGTCCGGGTATTTTGCAGACTTTCCATGGACAAAGTCATCCAGCATTCTGGTAATATAAGTTATTATTCTATCGTAGTACAGCTTTGCGGCGCCCGCTCCAATGAGAGCAAACGCCGCCGCAATGACAATGATACCCACAATTTTCATATTCATTTACTCATCTTTCCACATATACCCCATCCCATGCACTGTCCTCAGGTGCTCCCCGGCATCATCCAGCTTCTGCCGCAGCCGTGAAACCGCCATACTTATGGAACGATCATCCACATACCGCTCTTTTGTACCCCAAACGGCCTCCCAGAGCTGTTCTCTTGAGAGAAGCTGGCTTTTGTTTCGGAGAAAATATTCCAGTAGTCCATATTCCGTCTTACTGAGCCTGCACTCTCTGCCATGGCAATATACCCTGCACTCGTTTAAGTTTAACCGTATCTCCTTTGAACACAGTATGCTATGCTCCTCTCTGCGCTTTAGCACAGCCTTCACCCGCATACGCAGCACAGCCAGTGAAAAGGGCTTTGTCACGTAATCATCCGCTCCGGCCCTGAAGCCCTCCACCATTTCCTCCTCCATGTCCCTGGCGGTCAGGAGTATCACAGGCATTCCATAATCCCTTTTCAGTTCGCTGCAAAGTGTAAAGCCATCCCCATCCGGAAGATTGCAGTCCAGAATCAAGATGTCAAAATCTGCTTGCTTGAACAGAACCTTTTTTAGTTCCTTTACTGATTCCGCTGTTTCTACCTCATACCCCTCCTTTTGAAAGGCAAAGGCCAGTCCCTCCTGCATCCTGTGATCATCCTCCACAATCAGCATCCTCATGCTTCAACATCCCTTCTCAAAAGTTTTCGTAAATGCGCAGACCTGTTGAATAGTTACAGTATTTCCTTTATTCTGCCATCCTCCAGAGTAATGATTTTGTCGCAGAGCTGGGCCAGTTCCTCATTGTGCGTCACGATCAAAATTGTCTGGTTATATTTACTTTGGATCTCCTTTAGCAAAAGCATTACCTCCAGGGAATTCTGCCGGTCCAGGTTTCCAGTGGGCTCATCTGCTAAAAGCAGTGCCGGACGGTTCACCAATGCCCTGGCAATCGCAATTCGCTGCTGCTGCCCTCCGGACATCTGCCCCGGCATCTTCCCTGCCTGATCCCCTATGTGCAGCATCTCCATGACCTCCTCCACAAAGTCATGGTCAATCTTGTTTCCCCTCTCAAAGGTACTCGGTAAGGTAATATTATCATATCCGTTCAATACCGGCAACAGATTGTAGCTTTGAAAGACAAATCCAATAAAACGCCGGCGAAACACCGCCAGTTCCTTTCGGTTTAAGCCTGACAGGGGCCGGCCCTCTATCTCGATTTCCCCCTCTGACGGCTGGTCCAGTGCACCGATTAAGTTCAGCAGGGTGGATTTTCCGCTGCCGGAGGCTCCCACGATGGCGGCCATCTCCCCCTTTTCTATGGAAAGATCCACTCCGTCCAGCGCCCGAACCAGCGTATTGCCGCTCCCATAATACTTTTTCAATTTTATTGTTTCTAAAATTTTCATACGCTTCCCCTCTCTGCCTCTATCCTATATCAGACAGTTCCTCTGTAATTTCGTGAAACAGCACCCTCTTGGCAGGAAGTATCACTGCTATCAAACTGAGCAAGATATTTACTCCCGTGACTCCTATGGCCAAGGGCCAGTAGAAGGAGTACTGTGCATTGATAAATACAAAACCGTGATCCATGAAATATTTTACGGGTATCTGGATGACTATTGTAAAAATAATCATTAAAATACTGATGATACTTCCATATGCCACCCCCTCCCAGGCCATGGTACACATCAGCCTGGAATCGGTGATTCCCATAGCTCTCATGACTGCAAACTCCTTTTTCTTTTCCATCAGAATGTAATTTACAGTGCTTAGAATATTGAAAAAACCAATCGCGAGCAGCAGGATCACAATGATTCGCACCAGTATCATAGTCTGCTCCAGATACTCCTTCTGCCTAATGATCTCTTCAGTATAATCAATGACACTGCAGCCGTCCACGCCTTTTAGGATACTTCTGATTTCCTTTGCTGTCTCGTCAGCTGTCTTTTTATTTTCTAACTGTACTGAAACGATGTTGTAGCCATCTACATCGAAACATTGCCTGAATTGATCATTTGTTATGATAATACCAGTGGTATCAGGCGGCGGATACGTCAAAAATTCCTCATTGTCCGCAACTCCTCCCTTTACGATTGCACCAATGGTAAATGTCCGCTCCTCGTAGGCATCCTTAAACTCACCCTGGGGAAGAATACCCAAGATACGCATATTTTCCTCCGTAATCCTGCCTGGATTTTCCTTGGGAAAACGCAGTGTAACTCTGTCACCTACATGCAGGCCAATGATATCCCAGTTCCCCACTCCATCCATCTCCGTCTGAAAAATAACGGTATCCTTCTGTTTTACAGAATCAATGTCTCCCTCCAGTACAAAATCTTCCATCTCCCTGAGCATTTCTTCATCATATCCATAAAACTCGGTCTTCAGGTTGTATTGACCGTTTCCCTCATGGAACATATGTCCTCCCACAGTTTCTATCAGCGGATTATACTTATCCAGGTTCTCCCAGAAGCCTTTCTCCAGCGCCGAGTCCCTTATTTGCTCCTTTTTTAACAGGATCGCGCCAAAATAAAAAGAGACGGGTTCAGCCAGCCTTACTTCCGGCAATGCTTTCATTTTTTCTACCTGTTCTTCCCGGATCTCCCCTGCCAGTCTCAGGTTTTCAATTGCCACCTTGATGTCCGCGTTGGTCCCATTATCTGACATCTGTGTCAGTTTATGGTTCCGTTCCACCTGTTCTTCGATATAACTGCCGGTCAGAAACACCGTGCCCCCCAACGCCAGCATAAGGATCATGGTAATAACCCTTCCTTTCCTTTCCAGAATATATTTCAGCAGCACAACTGGCATCATATGGTTGGTTTTTCTGGACCATATGAGGCTTGCTCCTGCCTCTCCCGCTTTCTTTGACCTCAGATACCCCCTTCCTGTTTTCTTCTTTTCTTTCTTTCCTCTTATGGTCTCGATGACATTCATTCTGCCCAGTTGGAGCGTGACTAAAAGAACAATAAACAGCAGGATCAGTAAAATCAAACCTGCATTTACCATAATATCTCGTGGAGACAGCTGGCCCAGATAGGATACGGAAAAATCTACTGCGCCCACTCCGCGGTAAAACTGATAAATCCCCCAAATCAACGCTGCCCCCAATGCTGTCCCTATTGGAAATCCTGCCAAAAATAAAAACAAAAGCTCGCTTCCAAGCAAGATTGCTATGTCCTTCCTCTCTAAGCCGAACGCCTCCATCTTGCCATACTCTCTGATCCTCTGCTGTACAGAAATTCGAAAGATGCTATACAGTATGATCATGGAAAAGATCGTCACCATTATGGTTCCCAATGCCTTATCCATCCCCATACCTGCCAGCCACTCCTTAAACGCTTCACCCCTGACTGTTCCCTGCCCGTTATCTGATGAGTAACTGAAGTCAATGTCATATCCGGTCACATTAAATTTTCTATAGTCTATTTTATATAAGAGATTTCGATTTTGGATCGCGTCCTCCCCGATCCCGGATTTTTCATGAAAGTCTGCCTGGAGCTTACTGATATCCCTGCTCTCATCATATTTAAGGTATAGCAGATAGGAACCTCCATTGGTGTCCTCTTCTGACACATATCCATGCTTTAGACCATAGCCCTTGTCATTCTCCCTGTCCTTTAAGATCCCTGTTACGGTGTAAGCGTCTCCCTCCATTTCAATCTGCGCCCCCAGCCCATCTTCTGTAAGGTAAGCCAGGACCCACTTCTCTAAGGCAATCTCCCCTGCCCTCTTGGGATACCGTCCCTCAAGCAGCTTTAGACCCAATATATCCTGGCATCCCCTGTCTATCATGCTGAGACGGAGCGCCATTGGATTATCATAACCTCCATATGACTTGCCAAGGCGTTGATATCCAATCTTCTCAATCCCACACTCCTGTGCAAGGCTGAACGCTTTTTCTACCTCTATATCTGCTAAATTCTTATAGGCATAATGATAATCCCCGTAAATCTCCCTGGCTCTTTCCAGCTCCATCTTATTGTTTGCCTCAAAGGCACTGGTGATGGCAGTGAGGATTGCCACGGTGGCAATGATGCCCAAAAGCACATAAAGAGATTGCTGCTTAAAAAATCGGATGTATTTCAGGCTTAATCGTATCATACTACTTCCCTCCTCTGTCTCTTTCTGATTTTATCATACGCCCTAAATATAACAATTTGTCTACAAAACAAAGAAACCCAAAAAAGGCCTGCCATACTGATTCTTTTCAGTATGACAGGCCCCTCTTCTATGACTTACTCTATTCTTCAGTGACACCTACCAGTTCTTCCATGTCTTCCTCAATCTGTACATCACCGTCATCCAAATCGGCTTCCATGATTTCCAGATCTTCATCATCCATATCGTACTCTTCCTCCATGCCGGTATCAATCTTTACATTGCGGTAGCGCTTCATACCTGTTCCGGCAGGAATCAGTTTTCCGATGATGACATTCTCCTTCAATCCGATCAGAGGATCAATTTTGCCCTTGATGGCTGCCTCTGTCAGTACCTTGGTAGTCTCCTGGAAGGAAGCTGCGGACAGGAAGGAGTTGGTTGCCAGGGATGCCTTGGTGATACCAAGCATAACCTGTTTGCCCTCAGCAGGCTGTTTACCGTCTTCCAGCATTTTCTCATTTTCATCCTCGAAATCCAGAATGTCCACAAGGGTGCCCGGAAGCAGCTCTGTATCTCCATTGTTCTCAATACGAATCTTCTTCAGCATCTGGCGCACAATGACTTCGATGTGCTTGTCATTGATCTCCACACCCTGCAGGCGGTATACACGCTGTACTTCCTGGATCATATAGTCCTGTACAGCACGCACACCCTTAATCTTTAAGATATCGTGCGGGTTTACGCTACCTTCTGTCAGCTCGTCTCCAGCCTCCAGATAAGCGCCATCCTGTGCTTTGATTCTGGAACCGTAAGGAATCAGGTAAGTCTTAGAATCCCCGGTATCCTCATTGGTCACCACAATCTCACGTTTTTTCTTTGTATCCTTAATCATTGCCACACCGGCAATCTCAGTGATGATCGCAAGACCCTTTGGCTTACGTGCCTCGAAAAGCTCCTCCACACGGGGAAGACCCTGTGTGATATCGCCTCCGGCCACACCGCCGGTATGGAAGGTACGCATGGTCAGCTGTGTACCCGGCTCTCCAATGGACTGGGCCGCAATGATACCCACGGACTCACCCACCTGTACCGGCTCCCCGGTTGCCAAGTTGGAACCATAGCACTTTGCACACACACCAATGTGTGATTTACAGGTCAGGATGGTACGGATCTTAATCTTGTCAAACGGTTTCCCGTTTTCATCCACACCCTCAGACATAATTCTGGCTGCACGCCTTGGCGTGATCATATGATTTGCCTTTACCAGAACCTCGCCCTCTTTATTCTTAATGGTCTCACAGGAGAATCGCCCTGTAATACGCTCCTGAAGACTCTCAATCTCTTCTTTTCCATCCTGGAAAGCCTTCACCCACATACCCGGGATTTCCTTACCCTCACAGCAGTCCACCTCCCGGATAATCAAATCCTGGGAAACGTCCACCAAGCGTCTGGTCAGGTAACCTGAGTCAGCAGTACGAAGTGCCGTATCGGACAGACCTTTACGCGCTCCATGTGCGGACATGAAATACTCCAGTACGTCAAGTCCCTCACGGAAGTTGGATTTGATAGGCAGCTCTATGGTATGACCAGTTGTATCTGCCATCAGTCCACGCATTCCTGCCAGCTGCTTGATCTGCTTGTCGGAACCACGGGCTCCGGAGTCCGCCATCATATAAATATTGTTGTACTTATCCAGTCCGTCCAGCAAAGCCTTAGTAAGAATATCATCCGTGTTCTTCCAGGTCTCCACCACTTCCTTGTAGCGCTCCTCCTCAGTAATCAGACCGCGCTTATAGTTTTTGGTGATGCGGTCCACCGTATCCTGAGCCTTCTGGATTAGTTCCGGCTTCTCGGGCGGCACGGTCATATCAGAGATTGATACGGTCATGGCTGCTCTGGTGGAATATTTGTAACCCATAGCTTTGATGCTGTCCAGAGCTTCCGCAGTCTTGGTTGCACCGTGGGTGTTGATGATCTTCTCCAGGATCTGCTTCAGTCCCTTTTTACCCACATGGAAATCCACTTCCAGCTTCAGGAAGTTCTCCGGTTTGCTTCTGTCCACAAATCCCAAATCCTGTGGCAGAATTTCGTTGAAGATGAAACGCCCCAGGGTAGATTCCACATTTCCGGTTACCACCTGTCCGTCCGGGGTGGTCTTGCTCAAGCGCACTGTGATCCTGCTCTGCAGGGTCAGTACCTTATTTTCATAGGCCAAAATCGCCTCATTTACATTGCGGAAAAACTTGCCCTCTCCCTCAGCGCCCGGTCTCTCCTGAGTCAGGTAATAGATACCCAGCACCATATCCTGTGAGGGAACTGCCACTGGTCCTCCATCGGAGGGCTTTAACAGGTTGTTGGGTGAGAGCAGCAGGAAACGGCACTCTGCCTGCGCTTCCACGGAAAGAGGAAGATGCACAGCCATCTGGTCACCGTCGAAGTCCGCGTTGAATGCGGTACATACCAAAGGATGCAGCTTGATTGCCTTACCCTCTACCAGAATGGGCTCAAATGCCTGGATTCCCAGACGGTGCAGTGTGGGGGCGCGGTTCAGCATTACCGGATGCTCTTTAATGACATCCTCCAGCACATCCCATACCTCTGTCTGCAGTCTCTCTACCATTTTCTTGGCGCTCTTAATGTTGTGGGAGATTCCCTTTGCCACCAGCTCTTTCATCACAAAGGGCTTAAACAGCTCTATGGCCATCTCTTTTGGCAGACCGCACTGGTAAATCTTAAGCTCCGGTCCCACCACGATAACGGAACGGCCGGAGTAGTCCACACGTTTTCCCAGCAGGTTCTGGCGGAAACGGCCTGATTTACCTTTCAGCATATCGGATAAGGACTTTAGAGCACGGTTACCCGGTCCGGTTACCGGACGTCCCCTGCGGCCGTTGTCAATCAGGGCATCTACCGCCTCCTGGAGCATTCTCTTCTCATTGCGCACAATGATATCCGGCGCTCCCAGCTCCAACAGCCTTTTCAGACGGTTGTTGCGGTTTATGATTCTTCTGTACAGGTCGTTTAAATCAGAGGTGGCAAATCGTCCTCCGTCCAGCTGCACCATAGGACGCAGATCAGGCGGGATCACAGGGATTACGGTCATAATCATCCACTCCGGGCGGTTGCCGGACTCACGGAAAGCCTCCACAACCTCCAGTCTCTTGATGATCCTGGCCCGCTTCTGGCCTGTGGATTCCTTTAAGCCTCTCTTTAACTCAACAGACTCTTTCTCCAGGTCAATGGCCTCCAAAAGCTCTTTGATGGATTCCGCTCCCATTCCCACACGGAAACGGAACCCCCATTTTTCCCTGGCTTCCTGAAACTCGCGCTCTGTGAGCACCTGTTTGTACTGCAGATCCGTATCCCCTTTGTCCAGGATAATATAGTTGGCAAAGTACAGCACCTTCTCCAGTGTTCTCGGAGAGAGATCCAGGATCAGGCCCATCCTGGAGGGAATTCCTTTAAAATACCAGATGTGGGACACAGGAGCCGCCAGCTCTATGTGGCCCATGCGCTCGCGGCGCACGCTTGCCTTTGTAACCTCAACACCGCATCGGTCACAGATGACACCCTTATAACGGATTTTTTTGTACTTTCCGCAGTGACATTCCCAGTCCTTGCTGGGTCCGAAGATACGCTCGCAGAACAGACCGTCCTTCTCGGGCTTTAAGGTTCTATAATTTATGGTTTCCGGCTTTTTCACCTCTCCTCTGGACCAATCTCTGATCTTATCCGGAGATGCCAAACCGATCTTTATTGCATCAAAAGTCATTGGCTGATACACTTCATTGTTTGTTGTTTCTGGCATTGATGGTTCTCCTTTCTTTCCATCCTTTCAGGGCTGCTTATTCCTCAAAAGATTCTTCCAGGTCTAACACCGCGTCATCTTCTTCCACATCTACCAGTTCATCGCCTTCAAATTCCTGCTTGCTGAAGCCATAGTCCCCGAAGGATTCGTCCTCCTTGCCATAGCCCCGCTCGCCCTCAATGACAGAGTGAAGGTCCGTCTCACCGTAGTCTACGGTCTCCATGATCTCCACCTCTGTGTGGTCGTCACGCAGCACACGCACATCCAGGCCTAAGGACTGCAGCTCTTTTAGGAGCACCTTGAAGGATTCCGGAATACCCGGCTCAGGAATATTGTCGCCTTTGATAATCGCCTCATAGGTCTTCACACGTCCGATGACATCATCCGATTTCACTGTCAGGATCTCCTGAAGGGTATAGGAAGCACCATATGCCTCAAGGGCCCAAACCTCCATCTCTCCGAAACGCTGACCGCCGAACTGGGCTTTACCTCCCAGAGGCTGCTGTGTTACCAGAGAGTACGGGCCTGTGGAACGGGCGTGGATCTTGTCATCTACCAGATGATGGAGTTTCAGGTAATGCATGTGTCCGATGGTAACCGGGCTGTCGAAAAACTCACCGGTACGCCCGTCACGCAATCTTACCTTGCCGTCTCTGGAGATGGGCACACCCTTCCAGAGCCCCCTGTGATCCCTGTTCTCATAGAGGTAATCCATCACCTCAGGGAGAAGTTCCGCCTCATGTTTTTCTTTAAACTCATCCCACTCCAGATTGACATAGTCGTTTGCCAGATCCAAAGTGTCCATAATATCATTCTCGTTTGCTCCGTCGAATACAGGAGTAGAAACATTAAAGCCAAGAGCTTTCGCAGCCAGACTCAAATGAATCTCCAGCACCTGTCCAATGTTCATACGGGAAGGCACACCCAGAGGATTCAGCACAATGTCCAGAGGACGTCCGTTGGGCAGGAAGGGCATATCCTCCACCGGAAGCACGCGGGAAACCACACCCTTGTTGCCATGGCGGCCGGCCATCTTGTCACCGACGGAAATCTTTCTCTTCTGTGCAATATAGATACGAACCGCCTGGTTTACTCCAGGTGACAGCTCGTCACCGTTTTCTCTTGTAAATACGCGGGCATCCACCACGATGCCGTACTCGCCGTGGGGCACCTTCAGGGAAGTATCCCTTACTTCTCTGGCTTTCTCACCAAAGATGGCGCGCAGCAGGCGCTCCTCAGCCGTCAGCTCGGTTTCTCCCTTGGGAGTCACCTTTCCAACCAGAATATCTCCGGCGCGCACCTCTGCACCAATGCGGATAATTCCGCGCTCGTCCAGATCCTTCAAAGCATCATCACCAACGCCCGGAACATCTCTTGTGATCTCCTCAGGCCCTAACTTAGTATCTCTGGCCTCTGCCTCATACTCTTCAATGTGGACAGAGGTATACACATCGTTCATAACCAGACGCTCACTCAGAAGTACCGCATCCTCGTAGTTGTATCCCTCCCAGGTCATGAATCCGATCAGGGGATTCTTTCCAAGAGCGATCTCTCCGTTGGAGGTGGAGGGTCCGTCTGCGATTACCTGGCCCTGTGCAACCCGGTCCCCTTTGAATACAATGGGTCTCTGGTTGTAGCAGTTGCTCTGGTTACTTCTGGAAAACTTTGTCAAATGGTACTCATCTCTGGTACCGTCGTCATTCTTAATTACAATATCCTTTGAGGTGGAGCGTTCCACCGTACCTGTATGTCTGGCAACCACACACACACCGGAGTCTACCGCTGCCTTTGTCTCCATACCGGTACCAACTACGGGAGACTCTGTGGTCAGAAGCGGAACAGCCTGACGCTGCATGTTGGACCCCATCAGCGCACGGTTGGCATCGTCATTCTCCAGGAAAGGAATCAGGGCTGTTGCCACTGAAAATACCATCTTTGGGGACACATCCATGTAGTCAAACATGCGTCTCTCATACTCTTGGGTCTCCTCGCGGTAACGGCCGGATACATTTTTATGGAGGAAGTGCCCGTCATCATCCAATGGCTCATTCGCCTGAGCCACGTGGTAGTTGTCTTCCTCATCCGCAGTCATATAGATAACTTCGTCTGTGACACGCGGGTTGGTGGGGTCTGCCTTGTCAATCTTGCGGTACGGAGCCTCAATGAAACCGTACTCATTAATTCTGGCGTAGGTAGCCAGAGAGTTGATCAGACCGATGTTGGGACCTTCAGGGGTCTCAATGGGGCACATTCTTCCGTAATGGGAGTAATGAACGTCACGCACCTCAAATCCGGCACGGTCCCTTGACAGACCGCCGGGGCCTAAGGCGGAGAGACGTCTCTTATGTGTCAGCTCTCCCAGAGGATTGTTCTGGTCCATGAACTGAGACAGCTGGGAGGACCCGAAGAACTCCTTCACAGCCGCAGTCACAGGCTTAATATTGATCAGGGACTGGGGAGAGATCCCCTCCAGATCCTGAGTGGTCATTCGCTCGCGCACAACTCTTTCCAGTCTGGAAAGACCGATGCGGTACTGGTTCTGAAGCAGCTCGCCCACCGCACGGATACGGCGGTTGCCCAGATGGTCGATGTCGTCGTCATTACCCAGGCCGTACTCCAGATGCATATTATAGTTAATAGACGCCAGGATATCCTCCTTGGTGATGTGTTTCGGAATCAGGTCGTGAATATCTCTGCGGATGGCGTCCTTGATGTCTTCAAGATCGTCATTTTCTTCCAGTATTTTTTCCAGTACAGGATAATATACTAACTCTGTAACACCCACTTCTTTGGGGTCCACATCCACAAAGTTAGTAATATCTACCATCATGCTGGAGAGCACCTTCACATTGCGCTCCTCTGTGCGAATCCACACAAAAGGCACTGCCGCGTTCTGAATGGAATCAGCCAGCTCTCTGGTCACCTCTGTGCCCGCCTCTGCCAGGATCTCGCCGGTTGTGGTGTCCACCACATCCTCAGCCAGCACATGGCCTGTGATTCGGTTGCGCAGCATCAGTTTCTTGTTAAATTTATACCGTCCCACCTTCGCCAGATCATATCTTCTGGGGTCAAAGAACATGCTCATAATCAGGCTCTCTGCGCTCTCTACAGCCAGAGGCTCACCGGGGCGTATTTTTTTGTACAGCTCTAACAGACCTTCCTGATAATTTTCGGATGTATCCTTTGTCAGGCTGGCCAAAATCTTCGGCTCTTCACCGAAGAGTTCAATAATCTCAGCATTGGTACCGATTCCCAGTGCGCGGATCAGCACGGTAATGGGGACCTTTCTGGTTCTGTCTACACGAACATAGAAAATGTCATTGGAGTCTGTCTCATATTCCAACCATGCTCCCCTGTTTGGAATGACAGTAGAAGAAAACAGTCTTTTACCTAATTTATCATGAGTAATTGCATAGTAAATACCCGGGGACCTCACCAGCTGGCTGACGATAACACGCTCAGCCCCGTTAATTACAAAGGTTCCGGTGGCTGTCATCAGCGGCAGGTCACCCATAAAGATTTCGTGCTCGTTGATCTCGTCATTTTCTTTGTTATGGAGTCTCACCCTTACTTTTAAAGGTGCTGCATAAGTTGCGTCTCGCTCTTTGCATTCTTCAATCGAATATTTTACATCGGCCTCACATAAAGTAAAATCCACAAATTCCAGGCTCAGCTTACCGCTGTAGTCCGCAATCGGAGAGATATCGTCAAAAACTTCCTTGAGTCCCTCGTCCAAGAACCACTGATAGGAGTCCTTTTGAACCTCAATGAGGTTCGGCATTTCAAGAACTTCCTTTTGTCTTGAATAACTCATGCGAAAACTTTTGCCGCTTCTGATCGGACGGATTCTGTTTTTCTCCATTGACATTTCACCCCTGTTCTTTCTATATCAATATAAATTGCTTCCATCAGCTACTTTTGGGCAGACTTGTGCCTAAGGGCACAATCCTTCACAATAGTGCATTTTTCATGTTATCAAAAAAAAAAGTCAATGTCAAGCTTTTTATTGCCTGAAATTGACTTTTTCTCATAAAGTAGTTATTTCTTCTTATATTCTACGATGACAGCTGCAACAAAAACAACTGCGATCAACGCGATCATCAGAATTGAGATGATGTCCATCCTGTTCACCTCCATTATACCATATTGCGGGTAATGCAAGGATGGACGTTATAGGCCGCAGGCCCAGTGTATGTATCGGACGGTCCGCATGCGCACCGAGGGCTTCTTTCTCCCGGCAAAGCGCTGGTACTCCTTTCTCCGGGCTGTCATCAGGCGAACCATCAAAAGCACGGTCAGATAAATCCAGAACGCCCTGGTTCCTGAAAAAAGCCCTTTTGCTTCTGCAAGAATCTGCAGACCTTTTTGCAGACCAGGCACGTTTTGGGCATCCGGGATGTTCTCTGACATCATACTGCCTGTCACCTGCCCGGCCTCCCTCTCTGTCACGCGCCCGACCTCCCTGGCGGAGGACATTGCGCTCTGAATACAATCCAGAGTCTGTGCGGTCAGGACCAGCACAAGCACTGCCAATATGATAAACACTTTTTTTCTCATGCGGTCCCTCCCTTCCGTACAGTTTATTTTATCCAGGGTATGAAAAGCTGTAGTTCACTTTGTACTCTTATGATAATATATTTAATGCTTTTCTTCAACCACTAAATACAACAGGCTTTCTATAAGCCTTATTGTTAAAAGTAAGCGTTTAGATGGAGCTCTGTTACGTGCGTTATCCAAAGGACGTCGCCCAGGCGTTGGCAGCTCTCACGCAAACACCCGAGCGGCTGTTTTCTGAAACCGAGAGGAACCCAGAACTTTTCTACAGCTTGTCAGGAAATCGTCTGGGCAGCGCCATCTACCGCCTACGGGAAACAGCTTCCCCCGGCGGAGGGAGCGCCCCCCTCGCCCCTTCCTGAACTGTTACAGAATAATTACCTTACCCTTACTTTTATTTTCGCCTTCACCCCATTAAAAGTTTTAACAGTAATGATTGCCGTCCCTTTTTTCTTTGCGACTACTTTTCCCCCTGCCGTGACAGCTGCCACTGATTTCTTACCGGACTTAAATGTTATCTTATAACTTGCCGTATTCTTAGGCAGCTTTGTTCTGATCTGGAATTTCCTGCCTTTCTTCAAAGTAACCGCCTTTTTATTTAAACTCAATTTTTTAGGCGCTTTTTTCACCTTGATCTTACACTTTGCGGAAATCCCATTTTGAGCGGTAGCCGTGATCACTGCGCTGCCAGTTTTCTTGGCGGTTATTTTTCCACCTGCTGAAACAGACGCCACCGATGGTTTACTGGAACGCCAGGTTACTTTTTGGGAAGCTTTTGCAGGAAGTACCGATGCCTTTACCGTCAGCTTTTCTTTTAATCCCATGGTAAGGGCGCTTTTGCTTATTTTTACCTGAACCGGCTGCCAAACCTTATCCGGCTCTGGCTTGCGATTGGTTTCCGGTTCTGTTTCCGGCTCTGGTTTCGGCTCTGGTTTCGGCTCTGGTTCCGGCTCTGGTTTTACTCCCTTCTGTTTTAGAGGAATCTGGATGACATTGACTGAATATGCCGGGATATCATAAATAAGCGTTTCATTTTCTATTGGCTTTTCACTTATTTCCGGCGCCACTGTCTCTCTGCCAATGCTATTAGCCTCATTTAATCCTCCTGTCAGCATCGTAATTTCTGCCTGCTTATCGGTATCCAGAGACAAATTGTGGAATGTAAGCTTGATTTCTTTTATCCCGGCATCTGGATTAACCAGCTTGATATACACATTATCCTCATCCATATTCACTACCTGATAAATGTCTGTCTGATACTGGAAGAGATCGCTGGAAAAATCATATTTTTGGGTAGCTTCCGCTGCTGTCTTCGTGCTGGTGTAACTTCCCTCCAGTTTACCCCCCACCCCATAAACAAACGTAATGCTCATATTGTCATTGTTCTTTAACTTGGTCTCATTTTCTGTCTGGTAATGCTGATTAGGGTACTGATTGCCAAGAACCATTCGCGTAAGAGAGGACTCCCCTCTGTTTTTGCGGGTAACTTCCATACAGCTTCCGCTGTTGCCGTCTTTTCCCAGATGATACCAGTAATACTGGTCACTCTGTCCGGCTCCTACCATGAAGCCGCCGTTGCCAAAGGTTTTCTTCACTCCCTCCGCCACAATCCGATAGTTGGACCACTTTTCTTTTATAGCGCGCGGAAGATAAAGCAAAACCGTTCCGCTGCTGCTGTCAAAATTCAGCTTTCCATTTTTAATAGTATAAGATGCAGAGCCTTTCGTATCAAGGGCAGAATCAAAGAGGGCCCATTCTGTCGAAATATCGTCAAAATCATCCTCAAACAAGATGTTCCCATCTTCTCCATAAACCGTAATCTTGTCAATGGAACCTTCTACCTTATCAGCGCCAATCACCGGACTGCCCCAATGTTCATAGTCCTTGCCCTCTGACTGCAGCTTGGTGTCTATCAATTTTGTTCCATAATGGGTTCCAAACATCTGCTGAACATAATAATTAGCCGACCCCGCTGTATCAAATTCATCAAAATAAATCAAATCATGGGACCAGTTCAAACTTCCTGTCTTATACAGAAGAGGCGCATAGGAAATATGTTTGACAACATCGGCATTTCTTTCTAATCCGGTAATATAAGCAGCCTCCGCCAATGCCGTATGAAATTTATTGTCATCCTTTACCGCATACTCGCCTACAAAAATATCAGAACCGCCCTGAGCGGTGCGCTGATAATAATTATAGCGGTCAGATTGATTATACATAAAAGATTCCGACTCATAGTAATGTTCATCCACCAACGTCTCTCCCGGCATCGTCTGTGCCAGCCTGTCATAAGCATACTCCAGATTTTCTCCGCCGGAAGTGGGACCTGCGCTTGAGATAATCGTCAGGTTTCGCTGCGGGTAATTGGTTTTTGCGTAATCCTCCACCGCCTGTTTAATAATATCCAAATTATCAAAATATTTAGCCTGGAAATTCTCATTTCCTATCCCCAGGTATTTTAAATCAAAGGGCTGCTCATGTCCATTTTTTGCTCTTTTCTCTGCCCACTCATTTTCTTTGGGGTCTCCCCAACAGTAATCCAGCAAATCTGTTGCCATACGGATAAAGTAGTTCAGCTCTTCCCCTGTTTTTGCCGCCACATCTGCCGTCTCATACTGACAGAGAACGCCGGCGCTTAAAATGGGAAACGGCTCCATCCCAAAGTCCTCGCACAGGCATAACAGCTCATGATAGCCAAATCCATAAGACTGCATATACCCCCAGGTGCGGTTCTGGTTATTCCAATTCTCCCACCTGTTCGTATTGCTTTTCCTCTCCTCCAGCGCCCCTATGGTATCCCGCCAATCATAAAGCCCTTCCCAGTTAAACCCTTCGACGATACATCCACCTGGAAAACGCATAAATTTAGGATTTAGGGCTATCATCCGCTCCAGCAAATCTTTTCTCACCCCTACGCCGCAGGCATAATTCATATTTCCATAACCATAGCTGTCATGCGGAACCAGAGAGATCATATCCAGACAGAGCGAATCCTCTTTCTTTGCCCCCTCCACAGAGAGTACTATTTTCCCCTTCGTATTTTCCTTCACAGTTGAGGCCAAATCCACAGAAACCTTTTTCCATGTGCCGTCCGCTTCCACAGAAAGCGTTTTTTCTTCTGTAATGGTATTTCCTTTGCTGTCCACAGCCTTCACCTTCAAGACTCCCTCATATCCGCTGTCCGCTCTCGCGAATGCGGAAAACGTATAGCTGCTGTCCGGTTTGACAGGCATAGCCGCCCCGTTTGGCTCGGACTGAGGAGCAAAACCGCCGTTTTTCAAAACAGCATTTCCCGTAATGACAGCATAATGAGGATTCTTGGCATTGATTCCTGCCTCTGCCTTTACTTCAAATGCAGACGGCGGAGACACGTCCCAATGAAGCTTATAGTTTCCGATCGTCTCATAACCATATTGTGCAAAATAGCCGGCGTCACTTCCTCTTTGAACATACGCGTTTTCAAACGAATAGTTCTTGACCATCTCAGGATAGAGGCCCCCGTCAGCCGCACTGTTGATATCCTCATAAAAAAGCCCGTACAAATCGGCGCTTAATTCCTTTGTTACCTTCTCTCCGTCAATATCCATGGAATACTGTCCAATATCCTCGCTGTGACCTTGAGACATAACCTCTGTGATCTCTGATTTTCCAAGTTCTCTGCCGTAAACACGGAAATCTTTAAACTTACCCTGATACAAAGGATCTGCCGTATAATTGGATTTTCCGATATAGGCTTCCAACCCGCTGCCAAAATCGCTGACTGTTCTGGAAACTTCTGAGGCGCCAGCTAAGCGCCCATTGATATAACAGGCAAGGCTGCCCGGCTTTAACACGATCGCATAGTGTGTCCAGTTTCCCACATATCCTTTTGTCTGTACCGATTCCCGGATTCCTTTTTCTGTGCTGTAAGGCTGAACTGCATTGACCGAATCCGTGATCACTGCTTTCAAGGTCTCATGCTGCTTTTCACACGGCACAAAGTAAAAATAATTGACCGGCACCTGATTTTCATTGACCGGGCTGCCAAAGAAAAAGGCTCCCAGCCAGTTATCCCTTGGGTCCTCGTCCTTTAACCACATGGTAATGGTCAGTTCATCCCGGCCGTCAAACATTCCTTTTGGCAGCGTAATATAGGCGCTTTCGCCGCTCTTTCCTCCCGGCAGAGACGCCACGCCTTGGGAAACGGTTACCCCTTCCCCAATAAGGGCGTCATTTCCATGACCGGAAGAGTCTTTTCCATCTTCTGCAAATTGATACCATGCGATCAGACCGGATTCATCCCTTTCCCCGGGCTGCTCTTTTGCCAAAGCCGCATGAGAACAAATCCCCATAGCCATGACTGCCGCCATCAGCAAACTCCCTGCTTTTTTCCATATTTTTTTCCTCATATTCCCTCCTGCTTATATTTCAGAGAAAAGCCCCTGTTGCAGACAATTTCCATTATTGCCTGCTTGGGGCTTTTCACACACTTACTTTGCATTTTCAGACAAAAGACTATTTTTTAATTTTTACCTGTTTTACTTTGCTCCATGTTCCATAATAAGTCTTTCCGCTTACTTTCTGATAAGCACGGATTCTAACGAATGCTTTCCTTCCTGCTTTCAGCCTGCTGATTGTCTGACTTGTAATCTTTCCTTTTTTAACCGTGTATTTCTTAATGTTCTTCCAGGAACCTTTCTTGTAGGAAACCTGAATCTGATATCCGGTTGCTTTGGTAACTTTCTTCCAGCTCAGAGAAGCTTTTCCCTTTGATTTGCTGACAACCTTCTTCCAGCTTACACGTTTCGGAATAACTTTTACTTTATAAGCAGCTGTCTTTCCATTGCAGGATGCAGTAATCGTTACCGTTCCTGCTGTTTTTGCCTTTACTTTACCATTTGCATCCACGGTTGCTATGCTCGTCTTGCTTGATGTATAGGCAACGGCGCCTGACGCGTTAGCCGGAACGATGGAAGCTTTTCTTGTTAATGTCTTGCCAACTTCTAACGTGGCTGTCTTTGTCGTTGCAAACTTCACACCCGCTACAACAGGCGGCTGCGGCTCTGGCTTCGGTTCTGGCTTCGGCTCTGGCTCCGGTTCTGGCTTCGGCTCTGGAGTATCCCCACCGTTTTCTTTTGCTTCCACGGTGATTGCCACCTGAGTCGTCACATCCGGGCGGGCTTTGCTGGATACCGTGATGGTTGCCTTGCCTGCTTTTACTGCGGTTACCACACCGTTTTGCTCCACGGCTGCCACGGACGTATTATCGCTTTCAAATTTAAGATCCTTGCTGTCTGTAGTATCTTCCGGCGTTACGCTGGCTGTAATCGCATAGGTTTCGCCTTCTTTGACTGTCGCTGCCGCTTCTTTTACAGTAATTCCAGTAATCGGATTCTCAACTACTTCTGCAGCCTTGACAGTAACCGGAATCTCAACAGAGAACGCAGTTCCTTTTACGGATGCGGTTACAACTGTATTTCCAGCAGCCACAGGTGTCACAACTCCGTCTGCACTGACGGCTGCCACACTGTTGTCTTTTACCGTGTACTCAATTTCGCCTTCTGCATAGTAAGGTACCGGAGAAGTTTTAATCTGCTTTTCCTCGTTTAACTCTAAGCTAAGTGCAGACGTATAGGAACGGATACCTGTTGCGGCCGTATCTACACCAACGTATTTGCTGTCGTCAAAGTCATACCACAGCACTACATTGTCACTGCCGGAGTCATAAGTTCCGTTATCCAGTTCTTCCTTTGACAAAGCATCAGCGTATACACGGATATTGCGCATACTTAACTGGGACAAGCGGGAAGTCTCGGGACAATAGCCAATACCAAGCGGACAATCTAAATAACTAACTGCCCCAACATTTGCATTTGTAGTCAGCTCGCTTCCTTCCAGATAAACGGAAATATTATTTCCATCATAGATAGCCGCTACATGAAGCCAGGAATTCATCTGCTCAGCAGTAAGAGCTTTCTTTGCAATTTTCCAATCACCGCTCGTATTTTTGATAAAGAAATAAACGCTCTGCTCAGAAATTCGGAATGCAGCACAGTTATCCCCTTTGGAAGCGATCATATTATAGTCAGCGCCGCTATATCCGTAATTATTCGGATTAATTACAGCTTCAATGGTAAAACTATTGCTTCCGCTAATTAAATTATTAAAGGTATCCTCTGCTCCCGGTACATCGCCGTAGCCTTCAAACATTGTACCATTTTCACTCATTACAAGGCTTGCATTTGGCATTTCTTTCATATTGATGTCAAAGTTGCCGGCACTCTTATCCTCAATAACAACGCCGCTGTCTTCCCCTGCCAGCTGCTTCGCCAGCCCGATGGCTTCCAGTACCTTCTGATAGCGCGCTTCTGTCACCTGAGCCTTGGCTGTTTCCGGCAGAATCTCATAAGCCGTCTTGATTTCTTCCAGCTCTGCGGTGTCACTGGTTGTCACATAAATACGGTCTATCATATCAATGACTTCCGCTGCTGCCTGGCTGATAATGTCATCCTCAGATTTTGAAGTAACCGTTCTGTACGGACGGGTTACCTCCATCACATCCTCGTCTGTGCCATAAGGAATCATTGTATACTGATACTCATATTTTTTATTATTTGGAAGCAGGTAGGCTGCCAAAGTATCCGGTCCACAGCTTTTATTTCCAGTTCCCTGTGAGCGATAGTTCACGGTCAAAACAGTGGAATCCAGTTTGGTCAGTTCATACGGATGCTGTGCCTTGGTCAAATCATCTGCGGTAAAGTGCAGGGCGGATGCCTCTACGGTATCTGTTGCGGCAATTGCCATAGCACTGTCAGATTCCGGATTTGTCACAGTAAACCATTTCACTCCTGTCACGGTACCGGTATCCTGTGTATCCAGATACGGATAGAACATTTCATTGACCGTAGTGTTGTAGATACCTACCATTGCAAAATCCTGTCTGTCCCACATAGACTCTACCGGTCCGTTTCCATACCAGGATACATTCTCATATCCTGCCGGAAGTTCCATCACCGTGCCGATGCGGAGATATCTTCCAAGACCCGTCTTGGTAGCGTCAACCGATGCGTCTACCGTAACGGCACCGCTGCCGTCCACCGTATATTTCATCTGCTGTACCAGATTTACTTGATTTCCGGAAGCCAGATCTACTGTGATCACAGTCTGTCCATCCTCATTTTTATCCACTGAGATATCAGAGGCTGAAATCTTTTTATTGACATGCTGCCAGTTGCCGTCATAGTTTCCGTTGTCGTTGTTCACCAGTCCTCTCCAATAGTTTGGCAATGGGCCTGTGGTCAACAGTGTTTCATTCTTGTATACGTAGTTCTCCATCGTTCCGGTTGCTTTATCAATCTGGAAACTGAAATCTTTACCGCTTACCTGGATAGCCTCTTCCCCATCCTCAGAAACCGTAACGTCTGTGGAAACTACTTTTGTAACCTTTTCTACTTCTGCGGGAACCTGGAACTGCTCGTAAGCAACCTCATGTCCTGCTTTTGCCCACAAAGTATCCTTTTTCAGGCGGACAGAAAGATTCAGATAATACTCTGCGCCTGCTTTCTTTTCACTCGGCATAGATTTCAGATAAGGTACGGAAATCGTTCCTCTCTCTCTTCCTGCAATGTCTGTATCGGTTACCACACCGCTGCCGATTTCTTTTCCATCCTCTGTCAGAGTCCAACTTACATCAAATTCATTCAGATTCAGGAAGTTGTTTTCATTGTAAACTTTAATTTTTTCACCCATCAGGTTTGCATCGCTGGCTGTAAACCATACGCTCTGATACTGATATTTTACTTCATACAGCTCCGGCTGCACATCACGGTCAGGGGATACCAGACCATTGACACAGAAGGAATTATCGTTGGGGTTTTCGCCATTATCACCGCCGTAGCAGTAATAGCTTCCTTTTGCCTCCTCCTGATACATATTTTTATATGCGAAGCTTTCTGCATAATAATCATATGCCTGATCGTCAGACTCTCTCAAATCTGCAAAATCAGCCCACAGAACCACATCCTCGGATGTTTCTGAAATTGCCGGTTCCGTGCTGTTCTGTGCATTTAATTCCTCTGCACTCAGTACCTTATTGTAAACACGTCCGATGGAGATTTCACCGTCAAAGGTTCTGCCATTGTCTGCCGTGCATCCCACACCAAGCGCTACGCTGCTTGAAGCAATGGTGGTGTTTCCATTTCCTGTGGCCAATAACTTGCCGTCACAGTAAATCTTAATCTCACCTTTGTTATAAGTAGCCGCCACCTGATGCCAATTTCCAACCCAGTTGGAAGGTGCATTTGCTGTCACAGATCCCCATGCGCCATTATTATAGGCAAAAAATTCAAGCTGTCCGGTACCGTTTGTCTTTAAGGCAATCTGTGTATCGCCCTTTCCTAACATGACTGCGTTGCCGCTGTTTGAATACGGTTTACAGATCACTTCAACCGTAAATGTTTTTCCGGTTCCTGAGAGAACCTCATTATAACTTTCATCGTCAAACAGTGCATATCCATCTGCACTCTGGGTACTCAGCGCAGCTTCTTCCGGAGCCTTATTGATAGTGCTGACGGAAGCTGTTCCTTCGATCTTATTCTTTCTGTCGCTGATCACATAAGCTTTGGGAAGGGTATCAAGACTCAAAAGTCTGGACTGGTCAACCCAATCCCATATAAATCCACCCAGCATATTGTCGGAGGAGCGGATAGCATCCCAGTATTCCTTTAAGTTGCCCACGGCATTTCCCATGGCATGATCATACTCACAGAGGACGTAAGGCATATTGTATCTCGCCATATCCTGCACCGTGCCTACCGTCGGATACATATTACTGCCCATATCGGTTCCATTTGACTTGTTAGAACTTTCATTGTGAACCGGTCTGGTTGAATCATTATTCTTAAAGTACCAGATCAGGTCATAGAACATACCGTTCGCATAGCCGGCGTCACCGCTGTAGTAATTCTCGTTTCCTGTAGACCAGACCACGATCGCCGTACGGTTCTTTAAGCGCTTAAAGGCAGTGACGGTTCTGTCCATGGCTAACTTCTGGAAATTTTTTTGTCCGTTTCCGTTATTCATAATCGCGTGAGACTCCAGATTTGTCTCGCCCATCATGTACAGTCCATATTTATCACACAAGTAGTAAAGATATTCATCGTTGCTGTAGTGTGAAGTACGGATTGCGTTTAAGTTGTACTGTTTCATGATGGTAACGTCCTCTTCCAAGGTTTCCTTGGGGACATGTTTTCCATATATCGGATCCGTGTCATGACGGTTTGTACCCTTTAACAGAAGCTGTTTTCCATTGATCCTGATCGGTTCATATTCCGAATCACTGGTGATGCTGTTGCCCTTTGCATCAACTTCTGATCTGACAAATTCTATTTCACGGAAACCTAACTGCTGAGAAGTGCTTCCCAGGTAAGCGCCTGTATTGGAATCATAAACGGTCAGCACCAGTGTGTACAGGTACGGCGTCTCTGCGGACCACAGCTTGGGAGACTGTACCAGCTTACTGCCCGAAGCCGCAGCTTTTCCGTCTGCTCCGTTTTCTGCTCCTTTGATACTGCCCGGGTCTAATGTAATACCGTCAACGAACACATTTCCCTCTTCGTCGTACAGTTTTGCATCTACCTTATATCCGGATACCTCCTCTGTGGAGGCGTTGGCCATGGTCACATCCAGGCCGAGCATTGCATTTTCATAATTTTCATCCAGGTCTGTCTCTACCTTATAGTCCTGAATGTGCACCAGCGGTGCGGAATACAGATAGACATCCCGGAAGATACCGCCGTCATAGTACATATCCTGGTCTTCCATCCAAGTACCATCGCAGAACTTATGTACTTCGACTGCCAGAAGGTTTTCACCGGTTTCATTCAAATAGTCTGTGATATCAAAGCTGTGCGGGCTGTAGCTGTCTTCACTATACCCCACCTCATGGCCATTCACATATACATAATAGCTGGACTCTACTCCCTGGAAAGAAATATAAATCCTTCCGTCTGCCGCTTTCATATTGTCGCTCACAGTAAAGGTCTTTCTGTAAAGTCCCACCGGATTGTAATTTACCGGCGCGTTGGGAACCGTTACGTTACTGTCATATTTTGTCTGGAACGGCATTGTTACATTGGTATAAATTGAAAAATCAAATCCATAATGTTCCCAGCTTGACGGAAGCTGTAAGTTACTCTTCCAGTCGTCTGTGGAAGGAACATAATCTGTCTTATAGAAATCTTTGTAAGCATCACCCTGAGCCTCTTTCTGATTCTGAAGAACCACCAGCGACCAGTCTGCCGCATCCTCCCCAGTCAGAAATTCCACATAATCAGATGCCTCTTTCTCATAGTCTCTGGCTCCTTTGATGGCCTTGTCCACGCTGTCATATACTACGCTGGTGGTCGCAAAGCTGCTGGCTTCCTCAACATTAATGCCATATACGTCAGCTCCCTTGACGGTGTTTCCATCCACATCCGTATACTGGGTGCCTGTCCACTCCTTATGTGTAAATTTTGTTTTGTTGACATTTTCATCCACTTTTGAATTTAATTTTGGGATGTTTGTATTTGTCCACGGGTCTGCCGCTCTCATGGCATTTGGCTCTACACTTACCGCTTCCTCATTTGCCTGTGGCGCGGCATAAACTGCCGTACTGGCAACCATGGAAAAAGCAAGCGCTAATGATAACACTTTTCTCCACTTCATAAAACAATCTCCTTTTGAAAAATAGCTGCCTGATAGATATACAGCTACGCCCTCGTTTTCAAGAACTTCGTATTCTACGGAACCCTATCCTCCTTTCCCAATCTCCGTTCTATCAGAAGAATACAAAAAAATGAATTTGGCAGAACTTTCCACCTTATTACTTTTAATCCTACCACTAATTTTGTCTAAAAAACATATAAAATTCTTTACTCTTCTATTAAATTTATTACATTCCATAATTTTTATATAGTTTATTGCTGTTTTTCCGTCATTTCGTACTCATTTATCTCCCAAGTTCCGAAGTTTGATATAAACCAAATCACCCGCAACCCCTTCTGTATAAGCCAATCTATGCTCGGTAATTTAACCGGGTACAGCCACATTTCTAAACGAGAAAATTGAAATCATGACAGCGGGGTATTTCCTCACTTAGTGACTACGGCAGCAAAAAAGAATCCTGCGCGCGGGATTCTCCGCCTGCGGCGGGGCTGCCCCGGCAGCCATCTTCCACTCCGCCGCAGTGCGATCCCGCCCGGAGGGCTTTTTATATCATAGGGAATTCCGAAGGACTTTCCTATGATATAAAAAAGAGCCCGGCGGACCGGACTCAATCTTTTCAACATCTCATTATTTAAGGGTAACCTTAGCGCCTTCGCCTTCCAGTTTTGCCTTAATCTCATCAGCCTCTGCCTTAGCAGCTGCCTCTTTGATTACCTTAGGAGCTCCGTCAACTACTTCTTTAGCTTCCTTCAGACCTAAGCCAGTAGCCTCACGAACGATCTTGATAACCTTAACCTTGTTCGGGCCAACCTCTGTCAGCTCTACGTCGAACTCTGTCTTCTCCTCAGCTGCCTCTGCTGCTCCGCCTGCTGCTGCCACAACAACGCCTGCTGCTGCAGATACACCAAATTCTTCTTCACAAGCTTTTACTAACTCGTTTAACTCTAATACAGATAACTCTTTAATCGCTTCGATAAATTCAGCTGTTGTTAATTTTGCCATTTTATTTTCCTCCATTTTTTGTTTTATTTTTGTTTATGATACCTTACGGTATCTAATGGGATCCCATTGAGATCCGGTCAGAATTAAGCCTCTTTGGCTTCTGCGATCTGGCTGATAACACGAGCAAAGTTCGTAATCGGGGACTGGATGCTTCCAAGCAGTTTTCCAAGAAGTTCTTCTCTTGAAGGTACTGCTGCCAGTGCCTGAATGCCCGCCTCATCGTAGTATGCTCCCTCTACAACGCCGGCGATCAGCTTTAAGGTCGGAACCGTCTTTGCATGCTTTGCAAGAATTCTTGCAGGAGCTGTGGCATCGTCCTTAGAGATGGCGATTGCGTTAGGTCCTTCCAGATGTTTGCAGAGCTCTTCACATGGTGTGTCTTTGAATGCAAAGTTCATCATTGTGTTCTTGTACACTTTGTAGTTAACACCGGCTTCTCTCATTTCCTTACGAAGAGCAGTATCCTGTTCTACCGTAATTCCACTGTAAGTAACCAGTACAACTGACTCTGCGTCCTTAATGCCTTCGCTGATCTCTGCCACGATTGGCTGTTTCAGTTCTACTTTTGCCATAAAATGGTGCACCTCCTTTATAGTATGTGTACCGCCAAAAAAGCCTCCCCATCAAAGACGGAGAGGCACAATAAATCATTCTATCGAACGCTTTACTCCTCGGTAGGCGTTTTATCCTTATGCCTTACGGCACCTACTGTCTTCGGCAGTTTCCTGATAGACTATAACACAGTCTGCCGGAAACTGTCAAGTTTTTTTTACTTTATTTCCAGTTTTTAATTCCAAAGTTCATCAGTTTGCGTGTGTCACTCCATCTGGCCTCACTGTCAGGCGCCCCCAGAACAACCGATATATACGTTTTTCCGTTTCTCTTGAGCGCTCCCACAAAGCAGTGACCTGCTTTGGATGTGTACCCGGTCTTGACTCCCATGGCTCCCTTCATACTGCCCAGAAACTGATCTGTAGTCTGTACCGTAAATGTTCTGCCATTAGACACACAGGAAAACTGATAGCTCTTTGTCTTAATGATTTTCCGGAACGTCTTGTTCTTCAGTGCATATCTGGCCATCTTTGCAAGGTCTGCGGCTGTGGTTCCATGGTTTCCCTCGTCCAATCCGCTGGGTGTGACAAAGGTTGTCTTCTTACACCCGATCTCCTTTGCCTTTTTGTTCATCATTTTTGCAAACCGGCTGACTGAACCACCTATGTGCTCCGCCACTGCAGTGGCCACATCGTTGTAGGACGGAAGAAGCATGGCGTACATCAGATCCCCCAGACGGTACTGCTCCCCGGCTGCTGCATAGAGCTTCACCGCCTCCTGGCCGGCGGCATACTGGGAAAAGGTGACCAGATCATCCATATCCCCGTTTTCTAACGCCAGGATGGCTGTCATGATTTTCGTGGTGCTGGCGTTGGCCCTCTTTCGGGATGCCTTTTTCTGGTAAATAATTTTCCCGGTATCGGCATCCACGAGGATAGCGGAGGGCGATGAGAGCTTCAGGGATTTTGAGGTTACCTTTTTTCCTCTGGCATCCAAGAAATACCTGCCAACCCAGGTGCTGGTAACCCTCTCTCCCTTTTCATTGACGTAATAGTCACCCACCCACTGCTTTTTGGCAGCGTAGCTGTTCCACTTAAAGTAGTAATACTTTCCTCTGTATTTTTTCCACTTTTTCTTCAGATAAGTGCCGTCCTGCTTCTGGTAACGAACCCCTTTAGCGTTCGTCACCATCCCTGCCTTTACCTCTCGGATTCCCGAAGGGGCTACGGCAAAGAGCAGCAGAAAGAGCAGTGCCAGAAACAGGCTTTTCTTTGTATTTTCCATCATTTTTATTCCGCGTCTTTGATATTTGCGTGGTATTCCTGCAGGGACTTCACGGGCTGTCCCTCGCCCTTTCTCATGGACTGAATCCCCGCCACCGTTGCCTTGGCCGCCGCCATGGTGGTCATGTAAGGAATCTTGCCCTTGATCGCCGCTTTGCGGATGTAGCTGTCATCCACAGATCCCTTTTTACCGATGGGGGTGTTCAGGATAAGGTCAATCTCTTTGTTGGTAATGGCATCCAGGATATTGGGTCTTCCCTCATTGATCTTGGCGATCTTGACAGCATTCATACCCGCTTCCACGATCCGGTCATAGGTGCTGCCCGTAGCAATGATCTTGAACCCACAGTCATACAAGCCCTTTGCCACCTCGATCAGTTCTCCCTTGTCCCTGTCGCTGACACTGATCAGCACCGTGCCCTCCAGAGGCAGTTTTACCTGTGTAGCCTCCTGTGCTTTGTAGAATGCTTTTCCATAGCTGCTGGACATTCCCAGCACTTCGCCGGTGGAGCGCATCTCCGGCCCCAAAAGGGGATCTACTTCCTGGAACATATTGAACGGGAACACTGCCTCCTTGACGCCATAGTGGGGAATCACCTTATCCTTCAGTTCCGGAACAGGTGAAATTCTTCCGGTCAGTTCTGAAGTCATGATATCCGTTGCCAGCTTCACCATTTTAATGTTGCACACTTTCGAAACCAGGGGTACGGTACGGGATGCTCTGGGATTTGCCTCCAGCACATACACAACGCCGTCCTCGATAGCATACTGCATATTCATCAGACCCACCACATGCATCTCCTGAGCAATCTTCCTGGTGTATTCTTTAATGGTTGCAACCTGTTCCTCTGTCAGATGCTTTGACGGCAGAATACATGCGGAGTCCCCTGAGTGAACACCTGCCAGCTCAATATGCTCCATGACAGCCGGTACGAACACATTTGTACCGTCGCTGATAGCGTCTGCCTCGCACTCTGTGGCATGATGCAGGAAACGGTCAATCAGAATCGGGCGGTCAGGCGTTACTCCTACCGCTGCCTTCATGTAGAAGGTAAGAGCCTCATCATCATGCACCACTTCCATGCCTCTTCCTCCCAGCACATAAGAGGGGCGGACCATAACCGGATATCCGATTTCGTTGGCAATCTTCAAAGCTTCTTCTACATTAACAGCCATACCTGCCTCCGGCATGGGAATCTGCAGCTTGTCCATCATAGCACGGAACAGGTCCCGGTCCTCCGCCATGTCAATGGTCTCAGGTGTGGTTCCCAGGATATTGACTCCGGCTTTCTTTAAATCTGACGCCAGGTTCAGAGGTGTCTGTCCTCCAAACTGCGCAATCACGCCCACTGGTTTTTCCTTTTCGTAGATACTCAGCACATCCTCCAAGGTCAGAGGCTCAAAGTAGAGCTTGTCTGAGGTGTCATAGTCTGTGGAAACTGTCTCCGGATTACAGTTTACAATGATGGTCTCAAATCCCAAGTCTTTGAGCGCCAGCGCTGCGTGTACACAGCAGTAGTCAAACTCGATACCCTGCCCGATCCGGTTGGGACCGCCGCCTAAGATCATAATCTTGGGCTTTTCTGTGCTCACCGGGCTATTATCCTGGATGTGGTAGCTGGAGTAATAGTAGGCCGCATCCTGGGTGCCGCTCACATGAACGCCCTCCCATGCTTCCACGATACCGGCAGCCTTCCTGGCATCCCTGATATCCTCCTCGGGAAGATCCAGAATCTGGCTCAGGTACTTATCGGAAAAGCCATCCCGTTTAGCCTGTTTCAGAACTTCCGGCCTTGGCAGCCTTCCGCTGCCGGCTTTTAAGGATTCCTCCTCCTCCACAAGCTCCTTCATCTGTTGGATAAAATAGTGTTTAATCTTTGTCAGTTCAAACAGCTCATCCACTGTAGCGCCTTTGCGCAGGGCCTCATACATAATAAACTGGCGCTCACTGGTGGGAACCGCCAGCATTTTCAGCAGCTCTTTTTTCGTCTTGCTGCTGAAATCCTTTGCCCCGCCCAGTCCGTATCTGCCGTTTTCCAGGCTGCGAATGGCCTTCTGAAATGCCTCTTTGTAGGTTTTTCCAATACTCATCACCTCGCCCACTGCGCGCATCTGGGTTCCCAGCTTGTCCTGAGCGCCTTTAAACTTCTCAAAGGCCCAGCGCGCAAACTTGATCACCACATAGTCTCCGCCCGGCACATATTTGTCCAGAGTGCCGTACTTCCCGCAGGGAATCTCATCCAGTGTCAGGCCGCTGGCCAGCATGGCAGAAACCAGTGCAATGGGGAACCCTGTCGCCTTAGAAGCCAGTGCAGAGGAACGGGAGGTTCTGGGGTTGATCTCAATGACAATGATGCGGTCGCTCACCGGATCATGGGCAAACTGTACGTTTGTACCACCGATCACCTCAATGGCCTCCACAATCTTGTATGCCTGCTCCTGAAGGCGCTTCTGCACCTCCTCAGAGATGGTGAGCATAGGAGCGGAGCAGAAAGAGTCCCCGGTATGTACACCAAGGGGGTCAATATTCTCAATAAAGCAAACGGTAATCATATTGTTTTTAGAGTCGCGGACTACTTCCAGTTCCAACTCTTCCCAGCCCAATATGGACTCTTCCACCAGTACCTGTCCCACCAGGCTGGCCTGCAGTCCCCTTGCGCAGACCGTCTTTAACTCCTCCACATTGTACACCAGGCCGCCGCCTGCGCCGCCCATGGTGTAGGCAGGGCGCAGCACTACAGGATATCCCAGCTTGTCCGCAATGGCAAGGGCCTCCTCCACAGTGTAGGCAACCTCACTGCGGGCCATCTCGATCCCCAGGCTGTTCATCGTTTTCTTAAACTCAATACGGTCCTCGCCGCGCTCAATGGCATCTACCTGCACGCCGATCACCTTTACATCGTATTTTTCCAGCACTCCTGCCGCTGCCAGCTCAGAGCAGAGATTCAGTCCGGACTGTCCGCCAAGGTTTGGCAGAAGGGCATCCGGGCGCTCCTTCTCAATGATCTGGGTCAGTCTCTCCACATTCAAAGGCTCAATGTAAGTCACGTCCGCGGTTTCCGGGTCTGTCATGATGGTCGCCGGATTTGAGTTGACCAGTACAATCTCATATCCCAGATTGCGCAGAGCCTTACAAGCCTGTGTACCGGAATAGTCAAACTCACAGGCCTGTCCGATTATAATAGGGCCGGAGCCTATAATTAATACTTTGTGAATGTCATTTCTCTTCATTTGTCTTCCTCTCTTACTCGTTTTGTTCATAATAGTAAATTTTTTCTAGGACTATTATATCGGACTTGATGGGGGATGTAAAGTAGAATTGAGGGTGGGAGGTGTAAGTTGCGGGGGGACGTTAGGGAGAGAACGGAAAAAGGGGCGGGGAGGAAGCGGAGAGTGCTTAACCGTTTCGTTTGTCATTTCTAAGAGCGCGGGGCCTGCTCGAAACGCAAAAGGCGCTCGGCAACTCGCCAGGAATGCCTGATGCATTCCCGGCTCAGACAATGCCTCGCTTGGGCCCAAGTGCCCACTTTTGCTGACCGCAGTCCCCGCGCTCTAAGAACTGACAAAACTCACTACATGCACTCTCCGCTTCCTCCCCGCCCCTTTCTCCTTCCACTACGGTTCTTGTGAGCTTTTGTATATTACACCTGCCACTGTGGTGGGAGGTGATGTGGTTTTTCTTGAACTGTTAGTAATGCAGTGTATGCGCCCTTTGCGGCAGGGATGTGCGGGAGCCTCCGGCGAACTGGAATTCGTTAATATCCCATTGCTTTCTTGACTTCAATGGTTTTTTCTTGTGATGTAAGCATTTCTAATAAATGAAATGCGACATCAGATGCAGTTTTAGGACATGAAGATGTTATGATATTATCATCAATTACTATCCATTCATCTCCGAGTACAGCTCCAAAATTTTTCAATTCTTCTCTCTTATATCCGCCACGTAAATGATATGTTGTTGCTTTTCTATTTTTTAATATACCACTTTTTGCTAATGGAAAGGCAGCAACACAGACTGATGCAATTGGCTTACGCTGTAAATGAAAAGAACGGATTAAGTTTAATGTTTTTTCATGATACGCTTCCTTATAAAATCCATATTCTTCAAATCCTCCAGGTATAGCCAACGCATCATATTGCTCTACCTCAACATCATCTATCAGAATATCTGCTGTTATGGACACTCCAAATGTACTTACGATAGTACGATTGAATCCACATATGTCAATCAATATATCACAATTAAAATCATTACGTGCCCATCCAATAACGTCCACAAAAGGACTAAATTCCATTGTCTCAAAACCATTTAAACACATTAGTAATATTTTCATTTCCTTACCTCTCCTTAAATTCTAATTTTTCAATCCATGCAACCCTCCAAGAACGGGAAGCTGTCAATCTGTAAACAGGCTAATTTCGGCAAACATCTTATGCAGTCTATGTTCATCAAATGGCAGATATTCTGCTATGGTAAAGCCCACCACTTCTGACTCTGCTGTGATCATTTTTAAAAGTTGACTCATCTTTTCCATTGTCATCCGACCGCCGCCAGAACCGTCGCCAGCCAATTCCGGGTTGGCAAAATACGTTGAATGAAAGAAATGCTCATCCAAAACATCAATATCAAAATGAACCATTATAGATTTAAATCGGCTCATAAATGTTTTAATTTCTTCATCAGACACAAACGCCCCATCCTGTACCTTATATTTCACACCAACTTGATTCAGGAATTCCTCCTGATAATCATGCAAGGGCTGCAAGCCAACATACAGGATTTCATCTGACTTGAACTTCGCATTTTTCATCTGCTGTGAAAGCTGCTTCGCCCCTGCCCCCAAGAGCGATCCGAGCACCATGGCATGGGCATTGGGATAACTGCCTTTTGTTGTCGAGACATCCGGGTGTGCATCAATCCAGATGATTCCCGCAAGCACCTCACTCTCCGCGAAAATTCCGTTTTTAACAGCCTTTTCTTCCCCGTTTGGAGGAGTGACCGATACTTTTATAAGCGGCTGATTTTTATTCTCCGGCAATATATACTGCAGAAGATTTGCTCCAAAATAATATGTCTCAAGACCTCCACTAACATAATCAGGATATAGTAATCTGATAGTTTTCATATGCTTTCATCCTCCTGCTAACGAAGCGCTTAAAGCTTATCCGATAAACGAACCTGATTTTGCAGCACATCCTCACGTAAAATATTTAACATTTTATCAGGTTCTTCAAAACAAGGACTGTGTGCAGAATTATAAAAGGTGTAAAATCCTTTGATGGGAGCATTGAGCACCTTTGCATAATCTTTGGCAACTGCATAAGATACCTGATAGTCGTACCTGCCCTGAAAGATATACACAGGAACCTGCAAATCAGGTACATGTTCTATCAAATCCGTGTAAAGTACAGTATCCCAAAGATATTTTAAAGAAAAACTATTTCCCAGAGGGAATTTGAATTTTTCAATCAAAGTATACCCCTTATATCCAAGCACAATTGAGACACAGTCTAACATAGAGGTCATATTGTGCATAACGCCGATACCAAGCTTATTCATGCCTGTACTCCGCACGCTGAGGTACTTAAAGTTAATTGGGTACCCCTTATCAATGGGGTATTTTTCCAATCTGCGAATCATCTTTGTATCGTTTCTTTTCGCAAATTCCTCCAGCATATATGTATAAGCCAAACGTTCCGATCTTTCCTGTTGCGCCACCTGCCCAATACCGATGAAAGCATGGAAAAGCTCTGGATGCCGCTGCACAACTAGGACCCCCAGCAAAGAACCCCATGAATGTCCCATGACATAGATTTTATCTTTACCAAAACGATTGCGTAAATAATGCGTTACCCTAATTGTATCAGAAATCATTTGTTCAATTGTCATTTCCTGCGGTGTAATCTTATGGCTATAAGATATTCCACTCCCTCGTTGTTCCCACCAACAAACAGTAAATAACTTTTCTAATCCCGTTGGGTATTTCTGGGTAAAAGCAATTTCAGGGGAACCCGCTCCGCCATGCAAAAACAATAGTATAGGGTTCTCTATATTTTCACTCTGCAAAAACATGCCCTGCTTTACCCCATTAATTTTCACAAAAATTTTTTCATTCATTATTTCATCTGGTATCTTGTGAGGACTCCTATAATCGTGATTCACAAGATGCTTTTTCCTTTCTTTTAGCCGAATATAATTGATACAAACAACTCCTAATTTCACAGCTTTACAAGCTGGAATTCCCTACCCTATTATTTTAAGTGCAATTTCTTTAGCAGCACTACTTGAAATCTGTCCTGCATGTGCACTGTCACTAAGGTATATAGCAATATATCTCCTTTGTTGTTCCTTTTCTGTAAAACCTACAAACCATGCTTCTCCATCAGTACCTGAACCTGTTTTTCCATATATTTTTTGCTCCTCATTATCTTGAATCAGCATGATCTTTTTAAGTATTTCAATACTCTCGCTGCCATAGATACTTTCACACTCAAAGATTTTCGATAAAATCTTTACCTGTTCAAAAGGCGAGATTTTCAACGATGAATTTAACCAGAATCCATTTAATTCTTCGTATGGATTTACATTACTTCCTTCCCATTCTGAAATATCACAGTTGCCATATCCTAATTCCGTGAGCTCTTCTTTGATCTCATCCTCACCTACAGAATCTAGAATCTGGCGAAAATACCATATACAAGATGTTTGGAATGCTGTTTGCAAAGTCAAATTCTCATTCCATTCTGGATTGGGATATTTAGTTCCGTTATAGTTCATAGTGGATGTTTCATCCTTAATAATATTATTGTGTAATCCTACTAGTGTAGATATAATCTTAAAAGTCGAATATGGAGAAACTTTTTGTTCTGCTAACTCTTTATTATATAAAGAATATATGTTTTCTGATGGACTGTACAAAACTGCACATCCATTTATGCCATGAAAAACATTTTTTAAGTCAAGTCTTTCTTCCTTAGTATTTTCAGTTTCATTTTTTTCTGTTTTATTATTTGTTTCTGATTGTTCTAACTGCTTCGGTTTGGCCTGCTCCACTTTCTCTTGTTTAGACGAACACCCAAGTAGTATTATGAAACATACTGCTGATAAACAAAAAATCTTTAAAAATTTTAACATAAGTTCCCCCTGCAACTTTTCAATTTATCAACTACCTTGTGATTTTTAAAATATATTGATATGCAAATTCAATTGCACTACAAGTCAAATTTTCACACAAATGTGGTGGGTCGCTTTCTGAAAAACCTGTAGGACGCAATTTCAAACATCTTAATGAACCAAACTTTTTATCAAAGGCAGACGCGAAATTATAACAAGCAGAAACCGTCTCTTTTTCTTCATTTCCCAACTCATGAAAATAAATTCCTAAAAACATAAGAGAACCTTCAATTAAGCCACACTGCGCCCTATATCCACCTGCACCATGCAATCCAACTGCAGACCAGATGACTTGCGGCTCAACCATAGTTTCAAATAATTCACTTAAGCAAATGATTGCCGTTCTAGCACAGTTCATATCATCGTTCCAGTATAATTCATGTACCCGATTCACTATATAGTCTTTCATTATGCGATACCTCCATGATCTCAGAATTTCCAGCCAGACGAGCTGAAATTTGATGCCCATCATACTCTCTTTAACTGCTTTGCCTCATTTGCAAATAATAGAATACCATATAGACCACAAACTAAAAGTATAATATCTTCATAGGCGTTGAAAATCACTGATTTAATCCCAGTCAATCCCCAAATAGTCAATAAAGCCAAAAGGACCTTATTTTTTCTTTCATAACCTGCATAGACAACTATACTTAGGCTGATTACAGGGCAAAGCAAAAAACTTTTGAATAGGCTCTGTCCCATACCATGCAAAAAAAGCAATGCCGATAAACAGATTTACAATTCCTAACGAAAATTTTGCCGCCCACTTTACTCTTTGCATGTAAGATAACATAATCGCTAACAACATAAATGTAAACAATATTATTTGAATACTCCACGTCTGCTCATTATAATTACCAATAACGTTCCAAAATGCTTGTGCATCCATCACTTTACTTTCCTCACTAAATCCTCATTCCCGAATACCTACACCTGCTCAAGCGGCAGCATAGAGGTTTTCTGTAGGCCAACGCGGCCAACTTAAGTTTCATTGCTTTCTAATTCCAGATCCAGAGATTCAACAAATTCAATTTCTCAAGCCCAGACAACTGTAAATTGGTAACTTGAAAAGCATGTAATAAAAATGTACTATTTATTTTTTCTTTCAATATTGATGGAAGATACAATAGCATAGATAATCATACAAATTACAATCAACATCACTACTGGATACAGCCATTTAAGCGCAAAAAATATTTCTATAGCAAGAAGCAAAAACGCTATTCCTACTAATAGAAAAACAATTGCAGACTGCCTATAATGAGACTTCTTATCCATCGTTTCACGTTCTTTTTCAGAGGCATAGAGATAAGTATTATTAAATAAAAATCCTTTTTCTTTAAATTGAAAATAGCTAATAATAAAGGCAGCCAAGCATGCACTAAGTACAAAAACAAAAATAATCAAATCCCCTATATTCATAAAGTCAATCCGCTCTTCTCATTTTCTCCTGCCCAGTTACCTGGATATTCACAATTTGCCATAATAAATTCATCGACGGTAAAATGTTCCTTTGTACAATGCCAGTTAATGTATGCGCCCTTATGAAAATATTTTTTGATTTCTTTCTCATTTTGTGAAAGCACTACGTTCGCTCTATAACCTGAATCCGTCAAAGCCAAATTGCTTTCACTGCAAACCAAATCAGCAATGCCCAAATTGCAACGATAGGAATAGCGTAATACCATTTCTTTGGCTTTCCTGCTCTCCATACATCCGCGGCCTTGTCTTTACTACTTTGCCAAACCTCTTCTGGTATGAACTTAACCGTCACCCAAACCAGCACAGGTAAAATAATAATATCGTCCAAATATCCCAGCACAGGAACAAAATCAGGTATTAAATCTATCGGTGATAACGCATATCCCACTGTAATTCCCGCAAGAATTTTTGCAATGGTTGGAGTATCGGGATCTTTTAATGCAATAAAAACAACCGGTATATCCGATTTCATTTTCTTGGCACGCTCTTTCAACGTCACAATGCCGCCTCCTGCCTTTTCCACCTGAGGCGATAGACACATCACCTGTTTTATTCATTCTAATATAAACACACGAAAATGTCAAAACGCTGATTTCGTTATCCTCCTAAAGATTTCCCCTCCCCAACCACAAAAAAAGCCGCTGCCCACAACCGATCTCTCAGTCATGGCCCAACGGCTTTCCTCTGCGCAATTCTTACACAAATTTCGCAGTATTCAATTTAATACCAGGTCCCATTGTAGGAGCGACTGTCACGCTCTTTAAATACTGACCTTTTAAGGTGCTCGGTTTTGCTTTTATAATCGCACCCATAAGCGTCTGGAAGTTGTCCGCTAACTGCTCCTCTGAAAAAGAAGCTTTTCCGATTGGCACGTGAATGATATTTGTCTTATCCAATCTGTACTCGATCTTACCAGCCTTGATATCCTGAACTGCTTTTGTTACGTCCATGGTAACGGTTCCGGCTTTGGGGTTTGGCATTAAGCCCTTGGGTCCAAGGACACGTCCCAAACGTCCAACCACACCCATCATGTCCGGTGTAGCAACAACTACGTCGAACTCGAACCAGTTTTCGTTCTGGATCTTCGGTATCAGTTCTTCTGCTCCCACATACTCTGCTCCTGCAGCTTTTGCTTCCTCTGCCTTTGCATTCTTTGCAAATACCAGAACGCGAACTTTTTTACCGGTACCATGTGGTAATACAACAGCTCCACGGATCTGCTGGTCAGCGTGACGTCCGTCACAGCCAGTTCTGATGTGAGCTTCGATTGTCTCGTCAAATTTTGCTACAGCTGTCTTCTTAACAAGAGCCATAGCATCCGCTACGTCGTAAAGGTTTGCACGGTCTACTGCCTTTGCAGCCTCTACATATTTCTTTCCTCTTTTCATATTAAATAACCTCCTGGTGGTGTTTGCGGGAATATCCCTCCCACTTGTTCTTAGTTTACAAATGTACTATCTTTACTCCTCAACCGTAATACCCATACTTCTGGCAGTACCTGCGATCATGCTCATGGCTGCTTCGATGCTGCCCGCATTCAGATCCGGCATCTTCATCTCAGCGATCTCTTTGATCTTGTCCTTGGAGATGGTTGCCACTTTTGTCTTGTTGGGAACTCCGGAACCTGATTTCAGGTTGCATGCTTTCTTTAACAGTACAGCAGCTGGCGGAGTCTTGGTTACAAAACTGAAGCTTCTGTCAGCGTAAACAGTGATCACAACAGGGATGATCAGATCTCCCTTATCAGCTGTTCTTGCGTTAAACTCCTTTGTAAACTGAACAATATTAACACCATGCTGTCCCAGTGCAGGACCAACTGGCGGAGCTGGTGTTGCCTTTCCAGCAGGAATCTGTAATTTAATATAACCTGTTACTTTTTTTGCCATTTTGGCACCTCCTATGTGGTAATGTCGGGGGTTTCCCTCCCACTGACTGGTAAGCCGCGAATTTACTTACCAGGGTTTTCCTGTTACATCTTCTTGATTTCCGTGAAACTGATTTCCACCGGTGTTTCACGGCCAAATAACTCAACATTGATCGTAACGATCTGTTTGCTCTGGTTTATGGACTGGATTACGCCAACCGTATCCTTCCATACACCGCCGATAACCGTGACGGTATCGCCCTCCATGAAGTCCACAACCAACTGTGCGTCATGAATTCCGAGCGGCTTCATCTCTTCTTCGGTAAGTGGCACTGGCTTAGATCCAGGACCAACAAATCCGGTAACACCTCTGGTATTTCGAACGACATACCAAGTGTCATCATTCATAATCATATTCAGAAGTACGTAGCCTGGAAACATTTTCTTTTGAACCTGTTTCTTGGCACCGTTTTTCACTTCCACAACATCCTGCATGGGGACTCTGACCTCCAGGATCTGATCCTCCAGATGTCTGTTCTCAATTGTCTTTTCAATGTTGGCCTTTACCTTGTTCTCATACCCTGAATAGGTATGTACAACATACCAGTTTGCTTCTGACATAAAATCACCCTTGCCCTTACTTGATTAAGAAATCCAAACCGTACTGTACCACAAAATCTACAACCGTAATAATGACTCCAAGTACGACAGAAAGGGCAACGACTGCTGCTGTCTGTTTGCCAAGTGATTTCTTGTCTGGCCAAATGATCTTGTTGAATTCAGCTTTAAGACCGTCAAACCAGCTCTTCTTCGGAGCTTTCTCTGTCTTTGCAGTTTCTCCCATAATTGTCACTTCCTTTTCTACCGACTATTTCGTCTCTTTGTGCATTGTGTGTGATTTACAGAACTTACAGTACTTCTTTGTTTCCATTCTTTCAGGATGGGTTTTCTTATCCTTTGTCATGTTGTAGTTACGTTGTTTACATTCCGTACATGCCAATGTGATTCTTGTGCGCACAACTTCCACCTCGCTCTCATCTTATTTTGTTAACAGCTTGCGTAGGCTGTTGATTTTTAGGCATAAAAAAAAGACCTACTTCCATTCGCCTGTACATCTTATCATATTTTGGGCTTTAAAGTCAAGTCTTTTTTCTGAATCCGAATTGGGTTGCCATCCAGACGTCACCCATCTATATAGTTACTTACAATCCTCTTCCCCGCCGGAGTTGCGGCCAGCCCGCCCTGTCCGGTCTCTTTCAGAGAGACATGCATACGCTCTCCCACCTCTTTCATGGCATCAATCACCTGGTCCGGGGGAATCCGGCTCTCAATTCCCGCCAGGGCCATATCCGCTGCTGCCAGCGCATTCACGGCTCCGATCACATTCCTTTTCACACACGGCACCTCCACAAGGCCTGCCACTGGGTCGCACACCAACCCCAACAGATTTTTAAGAGCCATGGCAGCGGCATGGGCAATCTGACGGTCTGAGCCCCCCTTTAAATGTACCATGGCTCCTGCAGCCATAGCGCTGGCTGAGCCAATCTCCGCCTGGCACCCGCCGGATGCTCCTGAGATGAATGCCCTGGACGCAATCACCTGGCCAATCCCGGCGGACACGTAGAGGGCCTCAATCACCTGCTCCTTCTCTAATTTTTCCCCTCTTGCATAGGGAACCAGCACAGCCGGCAGCACACCGCAGGCTCCCGCCGTGGGGGCTGCTACAATGCGCTTCATACAGGCATTGGACTCTCCCATCTGCAGAGCGCCTGCGATCGCCTGGCCCACAAAGCCGCCCACCAGAGGCTTTTCCTCCCTAATGTACCGCTCCATCTTTCCGCCGTCTCCTCCCGCAAGTCCGCTGTTGGATTTCAGTTTTTCATCGTAGCCGACGCTTGCCAGGAGCATGGCATCCCACATCTGTTCCATTTTCTTAAGGGAATCCTCCCTGAAAGCTGCGCGCTCATTGAGGTCATCCAGCAGAACTGCCTCCCAGAAGGGAATCTTCTGGGAGGCGCATATCTCCAAAATGTCCTCCAGTGCTCTAAATGCCATTTCTGTACCTCCTATACCCGACCGTCCCGTATGGGTTTGCTTTCTATTACAGGAGTTTCCTCTCCCATGGAAATATAAGTGACCTTCTCCACACCTTCCAGACGCTTTAGCCACTTTATGGCCTCCCGGGGTACATCCTGGTCCAGCTCCAGAACCATCACTGCCTTGCCGCCGCGTTTGTCTCTGTACAGAGACATCTTTGCGATATTCACCGACTTGTGGGACAGCATGGAAGTCACTTCCGCCACATGCCCAGGCTGGTCCATGTTGTGAACAATCAGCGTGGGACATTCACAAGTACAGTTTACATCAATTCCATCCAGTTTATTCACCAGAATTCGTCCACCCCCTGTGGAACAGGCCTGCACGTGCAGCTGTCTGCCGTGCGCACCCATCACCTCAATCACGACTGTATTGGGGTGGGCGCCTCTCAGATTTGCCTGTCCAAAGTGAAAGTCCAGACCTTCCTTCCCGGCGACTGTAAAACTTTGCGGAATACGCATATCATCCGGCTGCATTCCCAAGAGCCCGGCTACAACGGCCCGGTCCGTACCGTGCCCTTTCCCGGTGGCATCAAAAGACCCGTACAGGGAGATCTCTGCCTTTACGGGTTTTTCTGCCAGCAGCTTTCTTGTAATGAGTCCAATACGCACTGCTCCGGCTGTGTGGGAACTGGACGGCCCCACCATCACTGGGCCCAGGATATCAAATATACTCATGGCCTCCTCCTCTTTTGGTAAGTCAAACAGACAGTACAGCTAAATCCGGGTTTTCACTTCCAAAATCCTTTTTACAGATTCATCAATGCGCTCCTCTGTGATTCTCCCACTGTTCACACCATCCAGCACCCCCTGGAAGGCTGTCTGAAAATCTTCCGGCATCAGCAGCAGATCGCATCCCGCCTCCAGGGCGCGCACTGCAGCCTCTGCAGACTCATAGCTGCCGGAGATCGCACCCATGTTTAAGGCGTCCGTGATCACAAGGCCCTTAAATCCCAGCTCTCCCCGGAGGATATCAGTCACCACCTTTGCGGAAAGGGAGGATGGCATGTCGTCCCCTGTTACATTGGGCACACAGATATGGCCCACCATCACCATGTCAGCTCCAGCCTCAATTCCTGACTGAAAAGGTACAAAGTCCTGACTCTTCAACTCCTCTTTGGTCTTATTATTATACGCAAACTCCTGATGGCTATCCTCCGTTGTGGAGCCATGTCCTGGAAAATGTTTCAAAACCGTGAGCATCCCCTGGCTTTTAAATCCCTTTACCGCCTCTGCAGTCATCTCTCCCACTGTCTGTGGGTCTGTTCCAAAGGAGCGGTTCCCGATAACGCTGTTTTCTTCACTGGCTGCCACATCTGCGACCGGGGCATAATCTAAATTGAAGCCAAAGTCCTTTAAATAGCCTCCGATGGCTGCGCCCGCTGCGTGCGCCTCTGCCTTGTCACCGGATCTTCCGATTTCTCGCATAGGCCCTGTATTTTCAACGGAAAAGTTTTCATGGTTGGCAATCCTGGCTACCTCTCCGCCCTCCTCATCAATGCTCAAAAAGGCGGGAACCCCTGCCCTGCTGGTACTGATCTGTCTCATGTTAGTGAGCATGGTTCTAAGCTGGTCCTCTGACTCCAGGTTATTCTGAAAATAGACAAGCCCGCCCACCGGGCAGGCATCGTAGGCCTGGGATGTGGACTCCCCAGCGGCTGTCACATCCTCAATCCCTGTCAGGGCCTCCGGAGTAATCACAAACAGCTGCGCCACCTTATCCTCCAGGCTCATATCTGCAAGCAGCTGCCTGGCCTGGGCAGTTCCGGCCAGGTCTGTCTCATCCTCCTGGCCCTGCTTCTCTTTATGTACTGTATCCTCAGACTCTCCCGTCTCTTGCACTGCTGCCTGAGGCTGCTGCAAGGTCTCTACGCTGTCGCTGTTGTCCACCTGAAACCAGAGGACAAGGATCAGCACAAAGACTCCCGCAAAGACCAATGGCAGCAAAAGAGACAGCACCATCTCCAAAATATTTTTTTCGTCTTTCACTCTAACACTCCTATTTTGCCCTTGCTATCACATATCGATACAACACCTGGTACACACTGTCCATATAGTGCAGTCCGTCAACAGTGCCCACTCCTCCCGGCAAATCCTCCACATATCCCTGACTCAGCAGCCAATGGTAGCTGTCTATGTAAGCCAGAGGAAAAGCTGCCCTAAGCTTGTCGTTGAACTCCTCCACTCTCTCATTCTTCTTGGTATCCAGATAGAGTCCGTTGTCACATTCCTCAAAATAAATCTCCTCCACCGGGTTTACTGAGAGAAAATAGAATCTTGCCTTGGGATATGCACTCACCAAATCCTGATAAAGCAGAAGATAACTGTCTACATTTTTCAGATCATTAATTCCAAGACAGAGGATCACTGCAGAGTAGGGATTCTCTTTCAGCTCCTTTTTCAACGACCGCACGGCAGTGCTGGAAAACCACTGGTAGCCCTGCCCCCATTTTGCGATAAAGGTGTCCGTACCGCCCACGGCCTTCTGCAGCCCAACGGTCCTGGAATCTCCCACAAAAATACGCTTTCCGGCAAGCTGGTAGCCCTTTTTACCCACATACTCTGACTTGATCCACTTATTAGTCTGCAAAACTCCCCTCTTACTAAAATAATATCTCTTTGTTCCTATTTTATTCCATCCCTTTAAACAGGCGCCTGTTTTTTTTGAAAAGTAGTATTTTTCCCCATCGACAGTCTGCCAACCCGCCGCAAGCCCGTTTTTACCGTTCAGATAGTATTTGTTTCTTTTATAGGTTTTAAACCCATCAACCCGGTATCCTTTTTTGTTTACAAAGTAAATCTTTCCATTTACTTTCAGCCAGGTATTTTTTGCAAAGGTCTTGGTGGCCGAATAGCGGAACCGGTAACCCTTTGCCTTGCGTACCCATTTTCCAGGCTGCTGGTACTGGGCGGACATTGTCTGAATCAGATTAAAACTCTGCGTGGCCTCTGCTCTTGCTGTCCGGCTCTCCCCTGCCAGCCAAAAGGCCAAAAGGCACACAAATGCCAGAAACGGTATCTTCCATTTTTTCATAGTCAATTCATCCCCTTATTTTTATGTTACTGATTATAACATCGGTTTTCTCTTTTTTCTACCCCTCAAACGCCTCAGGATTTTCACCTTCGGACTTCTCTTTCCAGGAAGAGTATAACAAAATCTCACGGATGATACAATCCAAAAACTGTCTTTACCAGAAACGACCGGGTCATTTTTGAAAATGACCCGGTCGTCTCGGCATTTTGGCCTTATGCTATGGCCTTACTGATTTCACCCCTGAGAATCTTGCGTATACTTTTTGGCTTCCGGTCTTTGTATAGGCCCTTACCTTAAAGCTGTATTTGGTTCCTTTCTTTAGTTTCCTGGATGCAATTTTTGTTTTTTTGGTATCATACCACTTCTTATAGCTGCCCTTTCCGGCCCGCACATATACCTGGTATCCATCCCCCTTCACTTTTTTCCAGGACAGCTTTGCCTTTCGGCCGCCGCTTAATTGGGATACTTTCAGGGTTGTCTTTTTAGGGCTGGTTGCTGCCTTTAACTCACCTGACAGCTCCCCTTCCCCGGCATCATTGAATGCCGCAGCCCTCACCCGGTAGACAGTTCCGGAGCTTAGCTTCTGAATGGTCAGGCTGTTTCCTGTTGTCTCTCCTTTCACGGTCCACTTACCTGAGCGGTACACATAGACACGGTAGCCTTTGGCACCTTCCACAGGTTTCCAGCTCAATTTCACGGAACCTGTGCTGCTCTTTAGTGCCTTTAAGCCGCTTACTCTGGCTGGCACAGGCTTTTTATTCTCCTGTATGGAGACTGTGACCAGACATACATCCACATATCTACCATCCTGTGTTGTCACCATGATCACTGCCTGACCGTTCTTTCCGGCAGTGACAACACCATTCTCGTTTACTGCAGCTACTGAAGCATCCGTGGAGCTATAGCTCACCTCTGTGCAGTCTGCCTGGGCCGGATACACCTCTGCCATTAGCTGCAGGGTCTCTCCAGGCCGGGTAAACTGGGCTGTGTTCTGATTCAGCTTAACCCCCTCCACCCTTACCGGGATGTTTACACGTATTTCACACTCAGCAGTCAGTCTCTGATCCTCCGTTGCTGCGGTGATAATGGTTGTACCGTTGGCTGCAGCTGTTACCATTCCGCATTCATCCACCTGGGCTGCCTCAGGATTGGAGGAGTTCCAGATCACCTTTTTATCCGTTGCATTTTCAGGCAATACCTGGGCTGTCAGCTGCAGGATTTCCCCAGCCTTGGTAAGCTCGGCCTCTGTCTGGCTTATGACAATTGCCTCCGCCTCCACAGGCACTTCCGGTATATCCACCTTAACAGTACACTTGGCAGTGAAACCGCCATCCTCTGTGATTGCTGTAATCACTGCCTCGCCGCTTCGAATGGCTGTGATCACCCCATTCTCACTGACTGCTGCCACTGTTCTGTCACTTGACTTATAGGTAACTTTCCTGTTAGTGGCTCTTTCCGGCTGTATTTCTGCCTGCAGTAGTGCCATCTCCCCGGCTGCTGTCATTTGTATTTCATCTGTGGTCAGGGCAATACCTGTTACTTTTACCTCCGGTTCCGGAATTTCCACTGTAACCAGACACAGATCCACATGTCTTCCGTCACGGGTTGTCACCATAATCACTGTCTGGCCTTTCGCTGCCGCAGTTACCAGTCCATCTCCGTTTACAGTTGCTACGTTTTCGTTTGTTGAAGTGTAACTTACTTCTTTGCAGTCTGCCTTAGCCGGATACACATCTGCCTCCAACTGCAGGGTTTCCCCCTCCTCTGTCAGCAGTGCGGTGTTCTGATTCAGCTTCACGCCCTCTACTTCCACAAATGGCTCCACAGTAACCTCGCAGATTGCCGTATATCCTCCGGTCACTGTAGTCACAGTGACGATGGCCCGTCCTCTGTTTACTGCTGTTACCAGACCTTTCTCAGATACGGTCGCTACTTCTGTGTTGGATGATTTCCACTTGACACTCTTGTTCTGAGCATTCTCCGGCTCCACTGCTGCACTGAGCTGAATCGTCTCTCCTGGCCCTCGCAGAACTGCTGAAGTCTCGTCAAGTGTAACACCGGTAACCGGAATCTCCGGATCTGGTCCGCCCGCTTCCGCAAGGCCTGCTATGGCATCCTCAAGCATTTTTATGGTATCAGCGATCTCTGCATTTCCTGCCTCCTGGCTATCAAGCACACCCCTGGCATTGTCAAAGGCATCCATCAGCGCTTTATATGTCTCTTCGGTATACTTATTCTCCTCTGCCTCATACTCGGATCGCGTGCTATACAGCTCCTGAAGTGCAGTCTTATCCACATACTCATCCGCGCTGCTGTACACACGGAAGGAATAAATCTCAATATAGTTATTGCTTGAAGAAGAAGATTTTCCGTTCTGCTTTATCGTAATAGTGTACTCATCCTTTGGATCAAGTCCACTGAAGCTGTAGAGTAGCACATCTGTTTTTCTAGAGCTGCTGTAGCAATCCACAGCCTTTTTGGAGTTTTCCACCTCTTCCCCTTTGGAGTTTGTGATGCTCACTTCCGCGGTTCCATGGTCAGAGGCCTTTACCCCATACCACTCTATTTTATTTCCCTTAAAGGTAAAGGATGCGGTGGCACCCACTGCTATGGTATCACAGGTGCCGGTCCTTATGGTCCAGTCCCCGTTTCTCCTGATTGCGTCTGCATCCCCTTCCGTAACGGCAATCTGTTCTGTACTCTCCAGGGCTTCCCTGGCTGCATTCAGCTCTGCAGTGTACGCATCTGCCTCCTCCTGCGTCAGCTCTTTCTGGTTCAATGCCTCCCTGGCTGCTTTTAATGATTTTTGGAAGAGATACCAGCTGTCTTTTGTGTAACCGTTGTTGGCTATTTCCTCCGCTGCTTGAATGGCAAGCTCAAGCTCCACCGTGTCAATCACACTGTCATCTGTGTTGATTTCCCAACTGTCCTGAAGCGCAGACCCCAGCTCATTTGCAACTTTAGCTGAGATGGCAATGGTTCCTGTTACATTTTCTGGAATCCTAAAGGCAAATCCCGCTTTTGAGCCCTCCGCCTTTCTCTGCTCCATGTACAGAAGTTCGCCGCTGCTTTCTGCCTGAATCACTGCCTGTGCATTTTGGGTTACGCCCGCTGCCGTGACAGTAACCAGTCTGGTGTGTTTGTCATAGGTGATTCCAATTTGTCCGTCCGGAGTGTGTTTGTTAAGCCTGACCTCCGGCAGTACGGTTCCCTCTTTTTTAATCCATGTACTGTAAGCAAACGGGATGTTGTTTTCATCCACCGCCAGAATCTGCAGAGCTTTATTTTCCGACTGTTTTGGCACCTGGGTTGATCCCTTATAAACTGTGCTTGTCCCTGCGCCCACGGTCAGCTCCTCAAAGACAGCGCTCTCCAGTTCCATTCCTGCGCTCAAATCATACCATAGGTAAGCAATCCGTCCCTTTATCTGCTCTGTTCCTTGATTCCGAAATGTCATGTTCACATTCAACTTCTCATTAGGCCTCAATTCCGATGCCTCACTGCCGTTGTCATAGGTAATCTGAGCCGGATCGGTCATCACGGTCATGGGTGTTTCCCCTGACTTCCGGACATGAAAGGTATCCACGATAAAATATTTCCCCGATTTTTTCTCGCCTCTTAATTTGTATTTTCCCTCAGGAAGTTTCGGAGATGTGTACACAGTCTGCTGATAGAGCCTCTCCGATGCCGTACAGCTGACAGTCCTGCGGTCAACCTCCTCACCTGTCTCGGCATTTGTGAGAATCATCTCCACATTTCCCTGGTCTGAATATTTTCTGGTAATAAATTCAATGCCGGTTCCGGTGAACTCTACCTCAAACCAAGCTGTATTTGTATTCTTGCTATCCGGATAAGCGCAGATTGTGGAATTGTCATCTCCCATCTCCCTCTTATCAAAATACCATCCATCCTGTGTATAGAGGTCTGTGGATACTTCTGTGCTGTATTTCACAGCGGGATCATTGCAGTCTACATTGGAGAATTCCCCCACAGCCTTGTGGTAACTCAGGGTCTGCATACGGTTGGTCCTGTGGATATCCAGAATAACCAGTCCGTCATCCGGAAGCTTGTTCAATTCCGCAAAAAAGGTCTTCTTCTCCTTCAGCGCCGTCCCGTTGACGCTCTTTACAATGTCCCTCTCCCTGAATCCAAGGGAATAAGCCTCACTGTCCTGTGGCACTGTTTCAAAGTAGATACCATCATACCCTGTGGATGCTGTGGCGGACATAATGTTGTCGTCAATGCCGGAAACCGTAGCTCCTTTCCACTCTTCTCTCTGAAGAATATCAGAGCCGCCGGAGCCGGAATCAATTTTGGCATAGATGGGCGCCTTACATTCACACCCTGGCTTTCCAAACTGATCCATAGGGAAGTTCTCAAATCCGGTCTGCCTCATCCCCTCCTGATTTTGGACTGTGTAGTCGTTTCCTCTGGGATTCTTAAATTCCGGGCTCACATCAATCAAGGCGTTCTTGTCAAACGAATTGGAAGTTTTATTTGCGTAGAACCATGCCGGCAGGTTGATCTTTGCACCGTAGTCAAAATACCAGTTTTGATCCACTGCATACTCTGCCTTTTTGAATCTGCTCTCATCCACACTGGCAAATCCGTAGGGCGTGGAATTCGCAACAATATTGCTGTGTATGTCGTCCTTTGCCTCTGTATAGGAAACATGAATCTGGAACTGACCATCCAAAATAATGTTGTTGTAGACCTTTCTGTTAAAGCCTTCCCTCAGCTTGATCCCCAGCCCCAGGCAGAGATTGTTGTAAATCTCATAATTGGAGGAACCGTCGTCCAGATCAATGCCCCAGGTATGGGCCGCGTCTGAATTGTGCTGAAACCGGTTATCATGGATTTTATTTGTCTGGTAAGCGTCAATCAGAGCCAGATCATAAGTCTTCCCATCCTTCTCGTAATGCCGGATTATTTCCCCGCTCTGTCCGCTGGCATTGTATTTTGGAACGGACCAGAAACGGTCTCTGCCCCAGGAGTTAAAGGGTCCGTGATCCGTTGTCTCCAGTTGGGCATTGTATATGTCATTGTAGGCAATTTCATGTCCCCCGAAGGTTCCGTCATTTACATTTACACAGGAGCGGGCGCTCTTGTGAATGGTGTTGTGCAGAATCTTCACCCTGCTGCTCACGGAAAGGTTTACACCGCAGGACTGCTTTTCGAAGATTCCCAGATTTTCCATATGATTGTTGGTAATCTCGATGTCCCTTGGATAGTCCTCGGTTGCAGGTCCGATCAATTCCGGAAACTCAACATTGGTCTTATGTACCTGAAGATCCGGATAAAGGGCATGGTCCCAGAAGGATGCCTCTCTGGCAGCCACTGGATTGCCCACAACCTGCACCGCGGTTGCACCGATGTTTATAAACTCGCTGTTGTTGATTATATTTTTATCATTGTATCCGTACATGAAAATTCCGTTGCCGCCCATCTCCAGGAACTGAGAATTCTGCACTTGGATATTTTTCGTATTCTCCATATAAATAGCACCTGCTCTTACCACACACCAGTCTCCCCTCATCAGAGGAATATACTCTTTTCCCTCCTGGTTGACCGTAAACATGGTGCGCTTTGTGCCAAAATAGGTAAAGCCATCCAGGGTAATATCGGTTACCGGCTGTTCACTGTCCCGGCCTTTTATGGTAATGATATCCGTATTGACCGAGGCTTCCACTGATGCCTTGCCCAGATCCATCCCCTGTGTGGGCCAGAGATAGAGCTTGCCGTCTTTGCTGTCATAATACCACTCTCCCGGAGCGTCCAACTCTTCAAACACGTTCTCCACCACCACCGCGTCTTTCATCCCGTTCCCGCGGTTGTTGTCCCCTACCCACTGGTACTTTAGTCCCAGAGCGTCCGATGTATTTTTGCCTGTTATAATATAATCATTTCCGCCCCAGCCGTTGCTGTGTATGGCGCGGATATAACCTCCGGCGGGGTCCGAATAGTTCTTAACCCTGGCCTTGATCTGTGCCTTGGTAGATGCGCCCTCCAGGGGAAGTTTGCCCGGTACCGCATCGGGATAGCGCGCCAGCACCTGCTCGTCCCCATTGATGAACAGCTTGTCAATCCCCAGATTCTGATCTATCTGGACGACCTTAATGTCTGTATTCTCCTTATAATCCGTCCAGTTCAACTCATCCAGAGTCATAGCTCCGCTCAGCTTCACCTTCTCATCGCTATAATTGGAAAAGGTGATTCCGGAATCCTCCGCCGTCAGTTCCAGAGGCTTATCAAAGAAATAGGTCCCCTCCCTGACATATACCACCGGATTTTCCTTGTCCGATGCTCTGGCTGCATCCCTTGCCTTCTCAAAGGTGGCAAAAGGACGTTCCATGGAACCGTCCCCATTGGTATCACTTCCATTTACCGCCACATAAAAAGTCCCATCCGTGCCGGCTGCATCTACCGTTGGCATTTTCAAAGGCCCCCATCCCATCACTCCGGTGGATAGCATCGCTGCCGACAGGACTACTGCCGCCGCTTTTTTACTTTTCTTGATCATTCCTTCTCCTCTCTTTCTTCTGCATTTACTGTCTCCTTTGTCGAGTTACCTCTGACTGTTTTTCATTATAGTCTGCTTCCTCTCTTCATTTAATAGAAGAAACGCTGAAAAACTTCAACTATCTTACAAACCTTTTGTATTCCCGCGGTGTCTTTCCGGTCCACTTTTTAAACGTGCTGCTGAAATACTGGGCATTTTCAAATCCCACTGCCTCGGAAATTTCACACATCCGCAGTGAGGTCAATTCTATCAGTTCCTTTGCCCTCTCAATGCGTCTTTTGGTGAGGGCCTCCACAAACGTAGTTCCCGTATAGCGCTTGAAAAAGCTGCTGAAATGGCTGACACTCACGGATAAATAGCTGCAGATCGCATCCAGCGAGATATCTGAATCACTATAATGCTGGTCAATATAGTCTCTCGCCAACAGAACCAGCCGCTGGTTACAGCCGTCTTTCTGCTGTTCCAGAACATCCGAGACCAGAAGGCAGGCAGACTGCAGATCCTGCTCCATCTCTGCCAGGGTTTCATCCTCATAGATGCTGATCTGAATCTGCTTCATTTCTGTATAGATCTTCTCTTCCTCTATTCTGGCCTCTTCCAATACCCTTTCCAGCTCCATCATCACATTCTGCAGCCAGAACACACACTCCCTTTTCCCTGCCTCCCCCTTTCTCAGTTCTCTAAAAAAGCAGTCCAACTCCTGGGCAAAATCAAGCTTCCCCCCTCTCTTTACCTTGTGCACAATCCCAAGTCCCCTGTTACGCATCTCTGCCATCGTTTTTCCTCTGTCCGCTGTAGGCTGGCGCGCTTTATAAATATCCTGATCCCTGTCCATAAAGCGGTACTCCACTGCCTCCCTTGCACTGAAAAAGGATTCTGTAAGTTCTCTTCGCAGAGAGACGGTCCGGCCTTCTCCGAACACGATGTCCAGATGCAAATAAGTAAAGATTGCCTCCTTCAATTTTTTGCAGAGGGCCGCCGCCCTGGATTCCAGCTCCATGGGCCCTCCAGCTCCCAAAAGAAGGACTGTCCGTCCCTCCCGGCTCTGAAAGGGAATACAGTTTTCACTCTCTTGTGCTACTTCGGAAGCGATATTAAATACTGCAAAGTAGGCCAGTTCCCTCTGATCCTGAAAAGAGCTGTCCTTAAAAATCGATTCCCGCCTGGCTTCCGCGTAGAGAACAGTATAGAACCGCTCACTCAGCGTGATACCCATCTCCTCTAGCTTTTCTTCTGTCTCGTTGTCAAATCCTTCATAGATGATGCGGTTCAGCAGCGCTTTTCTGCGAATCTGTCTGCCGTTGTAATAGGCAGAACGTATTTTCTTAAAATTCTCCAGCCACAGGTTTTTCAAATCCAGGCTCTGCTTCATTTTGGTCAGCAGCCCTGTCATCTCCGCCGGACTCACTGGTTTTAAGAGATATTCCGCAACCTTATACCGGATTGCCTTTTTTGCGTACTCAAATTCATCGTAACCGCTGATGATCACGATTTTTGTATCCGGATAATTGTGAAACACAAACCTTGACAGTTCAATACCGTCCATGTGCGGCATCTTGATGTCTGTGAGCAGCAGATCCGGAGGAGTGCCCCGGATCACCTCCATAGCCTCTTTCCCATTTTTGCAGGTGCCGATAAGCTGATACCCCAGCTTTCCCCATGGAACACAGTCCCGTATGGCCTCCTGAATCAAAACCTCATCATCCACAAGCAATACCTTGTACATTTTCTCACACCCTTTGTCTCATCTTACCTTACAGGATTTTCCTTTTCTTTTAATATCTTCCGGTAAAGATATAAAATCTTACTCAACTGTTATCTATATTAACAATCTAAGATTTTCTCTTAAACCTAATAATCTACGATCATTCCTGTTTTTCTACGGTAAGGATACAAATGTGAAAAATAACGTAACTATTCAGGAGTGCAAAAATCCCATCAAAATTAACAAAAAAACACCTCAGAGAAAAGCGTAAACGGTTTTCCCGTTGCTTTTACTCTGAGGTCCTGCTACTGGAGCTCGCTAATCTTTTGTATTGCTTTCCCGACTCCCTGATCCATCACCAGCTCAGGAGTCATCTCATAACTGATGTATTCCAATAAATCCGAGGATATTCTCCCCTCTGTGCGCACATAGTTGATCTGCCCGCGGACGGACTCCATAAATGGGTCCTCCGCCGCAACCCTCTGATTGGCCGGGATATAGCCATGCTTTAGATGTATGCTCTGCACCTCTTCCCCTGTATAGGCCTTTAAAAGCCGGATGGCTGCTTCCGGGTTTTTACAGTTCTTGGGGATGAACAGCCCATTGCTGCCGGAATGAATCACGTTTTCACTTCCCATCCTGGGCCATGGCAGAAGCACGGTGTCAATTCCGGCCTCCGCGGCCTCACTCCTGGCCGCCCTGGCTCCTGTGCCGATGTCTGTGATCATGGCGATCTCCCCCTTCAGGTATGCTGCCTTAATCTCATTGACCCGGATGTTTACAGCCCGGCTTCCGGTATACATGTAATCCTTTTCATACAGGGAGCGTATGGTTTGCAGTGTTTTTCGAATCTCATCACTTTCCGGAGACAGACTGCCATCCATATACTGGGAATAGGAGGCTGTATTTTGACAGAGGGATAGCAGTCCATTTCGGTACAGCCAGCCCCCGTGGCCCATATTGGCAGCATTTGCAAAGGGATATACACCTGTGCTTTTTACCTTTTCACATGCCATTTCAAATGCCGTATAATCCCACTCCTGCGGAATCACCACACCTGCCTTTTCCAAAAGCCTCCTGTTTGCAAGTATAACCGGGAAATTGTATTCCCAGGGTATGGCCTTGATTTCGCCATGAACGGTTCCTTCCTTGAGTGCTGCCTTATTGAAGCTGCTCTTCCAGTCCGGGTCCTCCTCCACATAGGGGGTCAGATCCATAGCCAGCCCCTCCAGCTTTTCCAGCCTGTTCATCGGAACGATCAGTACATCGCAGGGATCACCGGAGATAATCTGCATCTGAATTTCATTTTCTATGTTTTCCCAGTCTACCGGTTCTGCCTCTATCTCATATTCATCCGCGAACTCTTTTTGGAGAGCATCGAGCATTTCTCCAGTGGAGGTATATTCCTTGACTTGCCCATAAAACCTGAGTTTAGAAGGCACGTTCTCCTCTCTTACCTCCTTTTTTACTACAGGTGTACAGCCGGACATCAATAGCAGCGCCAGAAAAAGTCCTGTTATCCCCAATTTCTTTTTAAACAGTTTTTCCATCATCGCCTCCCCCTTCCGAAGACCGGGGTATCCTTACAAATACCCTGGCGCCCTCCCCTGGTCTGGAATAAAATGAAATTCCATATACCGCTCCGTACTTCATCCGTATTCTTTCCTGGATATTTCTCAGAGCAAAAGCTCCTCTCTCTTCCCCCTCCCCGTCCAGTATAAGGGATATCCGCTCTCCGTCGGTACCAAGGCCGTTGTCCTCCACCAGGTAGACCAAATCTGCCCCCTCGCAAAAGATGCGGACCTGTACCCAGCCGCCGCCCACCTTTTTCTCCAGTCCGTGTACATACGCATTTTCCACCAGAGGCTGGAGGATCAGCTTTAATACTTTGCACTTCTCTGCTTCCGGTTCCACATGAATCGATATCTGAATCTTATCCCCAAACCGGTTCTTCTGGATCAGAACATAATTCTGCAAATGTTCCACCTCCTGCTTTACGGTCACGATCTCTTTCCCCTTGTTCAGGGCATGGCGGAAGATATCGGAGAGTGCCTCAATCTGCTGTGCGATCTCGCCCTGACCTGCCACCACGGCCATCCACCGGATGGAATCCAGCGTGTTGTAAAGAAAGTGTGGGTTGATCTGGCTCTGCATATACTTCAGCTGGATCTCCTTTTGGCGTATCTCACTCTTGTACTGGTTCTGAATCAGATCCTGGATATAGTCCACCATTCCGGAAAGATTCCTGTTTAGCACCCCAATCTCATTCTCCCCATTGTCATAAATATGAATACAAAAGCAATCATCCCGAAACTCTTTTGTCTCTTTTGAAAGCAGCTCTATGGGCTGTATAATACTCTTCCTTTGGATCAGCACAAAGATAACGCCAAACAGGAGCACAAGCAGTACCGATCCGGCCATTACAAGATAAACTGCTCTGCTGCTCTGAAAAAGAGCCGCCGCTGAATCTGTCTTCACCATACACCAGGGCACCTGATCCAGCCAGTAGTAAGTGACAATATGCTTTCCACGCTGAAAATAACCTGCTCTCCCGTTCCTGATACCGCTTTCCTCCCATGAGGGATAGCCCAGTCCCACCTTTCTCTCATCCGTGGCTGAGAGAATCTGTCCTTCTTCATTGACAATGCAGATTTCTCCCTCTTCATCAGCCATACCTTCAAACAAGCTGCGCAGGTAGTATCCGTCTATGGTGATCCTCTCATATGCAATCGTCTCCAGGGTATAGATATCATTGACTGCTCTGTACAGGTGCAGCATATTACGTGTCCCGGAGTTTGCACCGTTCTCCTCCACATCAGCCAGGCACCAAAGAGGCATTCCCCCTAATCTGTGCAGGCTGGGAAGCAGACTCTCGTCCTCTTTTGCCGCATAATATCCGTACCGCAAAAATACCTGTTCCGGCTGAAATAAAGAGAAACCCGTAAGTTTATTTTTCAGACCTGCTCCTTCTGTAAGCCTGCTGTTCAGCGACCCTTTTATCAGCTCTATTTCCTGCGGATCTCCCTCCTCCAACTGCAGATGGATCAGTTCTTGAATATCCGGGTCTGCTGCTGTGCGGACAGACTTGTACTCTACCTCTGCCGTAAAGTCCTCCACCCCCGCCTTTGTCTGCTTCAGGATTTCCAGGTTTATATCACATGCCTTTGTATCCAGTCGCCTCTGCAGCCCAATGCCAACGCCAAGCAGTAAGATCAGCATGGGCAGCAGCAGAAACACAGTAAGGCTGAGCAAAAACTTCTGACTGATCTTTAGATCTTTGAGCCTTCTCTTCATTGCAGTCCCTTTTTCCTCCTGTATTCCGTGGGTGTGCATCCCTCAATCTTTTTAAAGACAGCGGAGAAATACTTTTCATCCCGAAATCCCACTTTTCCGGCGATCTCCCCGCTTAAATCCACGGACACTTCCAACAGCTTTTTGGCCTGCTCAACGCGGTACCTGTTTAAATATTCGGTAAAAGGCATCCCCATCTCCTGCTTAAACAGAGTGCTGAAATAGTTTCTGGACTTTCTTACTCTGGTGGAGAGTATATCCACTGTGATCTCCTCCTGATAATGCCCGTCAATATATACCAATGCACTCAGAATGACATTGCTGATCCCCTCCCTGTTCAGGCCTTTGGATAGGTGAAGAAGTTCCCTGTACTGTTCCTGTATCCACTGCTGGTATTGTCCTAAAAGAAGGAATTCAGGAATTTCCCTGATATAATTTTCTTTGACCCCAAGCAGCCTGCTCTCATCCATCCCCATCGTGGACAGAGTATCCACGAGTATCTGCATAAGGTTTATACAGATGCCCCTTACCAGACTGTAGGATGTGATCTCTTCCTGCTGCATGTGCACAAACAGTGTTTGTATAAAGGCCTCCGCCTTTTCAAGACAGTATCCGGACACATATCTCCTCAATTCCTGCAGCTGCTCCAGACTCAGGACTGTTTCCTGAATATCTGCATTCGACTCCAGTGTTCCGTCAACCCAAATGGCCCTCCCTCTGCACAGTCTGAAATGCAAAAGGGCTTCCGTTTCCTTTACAAGGCGGGGGAGTGATTCCAGTTTATCCAGTCTGCCTGCCGCTGCCGAGAGTGTGTACAGCCCTTTTTCTCTTCTGCGTGTGTTCTCTTCCGACAGAGCCTTCTGAACTTCAAGCAGAACCTGGTCTCTGGAATGGAGCATGTCCATGACAAAACACCATGCAAAAACCCGGCCCTTTTTCAGTACAAATCCTTTTTCCCTGCTCAAAAGCCAGTCCAGCACCTGTTCCTCCTGGCTGCATATCTGGTGAAGAAAAGAGGTGTCAAGCCCCAGCACTACGCAGAGGACTATTTCCCTGGGCCCTGCATTTGTAAACTCCGCAAGAGTTCTTATCAACTCCTCCCCGCCATCCCCGGAAACCAGCCAGAGCTCCAGCTCTCTCGCCTGCATCCTTCTGCGCTCCTCCTTTTTCTCCGACTCCTCCTCCCGAATTTCCCCTGCAATCCGGTCCACCAGTCCGGTCAGCTCCTTCACCTTAATAGGCTTCAGCAGATATTCCACCACACCGATATTGATTGCTTCTCTGGCATACTCAAACTCTGAGTACCCGCTGAGCAGAATCACACGGATCTCCTCCTGGACCTCCTTTGCCTTTTTGGCAAACTCCAGTCCAGTCATCCCCGGCATCCGGATATCTGTAATGAGAATATGAATTTTCTGCTCCCGAAGAAGCGTAAGCCCCTCCACCGGGTCCTCTGCGGTAAACACTTGTGTGACACCGTGGTCTGACCATGGAATCCCCTGCTCAATCCCACGTCTTATCTGTACCTCATCATCCACAATCAGAAGATAAAATCCCATTTTTCATCCCCCCTTGAGCGCCAATACAAAGTAAACCGTTATCCTACCATACTTATTCAGATAAAAGGCATCTGTATACAGAACGGGAATAATATTGGCAAATGCAATCTTATCACTTTTCAGTGTAATCTTCAGCCATCCAAATGTGTTGTTCCCTGTATTGATGGGATGAACATTCTCCCATCAATTTACACTTTCCCTTTGACGGATAATCCCATTTAGACACGTCCAGTACTCCAACTGAAGCAAAAAGCCTTTCCCGATAGCTCATATTCATATGCTGGGGAAATATAGTGAGGGATAGTTCCAGCAGGTGGATTAGGGCAATCCACAGGTAATTCAACTTCCAGCTTTTCATTCCAATCCTCTTTATTTATGTATTGGTACATTACAATGTCTTCATTATAACACAGGAATTGCCAAAAACAGAATCATGATTTTATTTGTTTCTCCCATTCCAAAGCTCTCTGCTGTTCTGCCCTGGGACAATTTCAGATTTTTCCATATTTTCCTTCTGAATCTTTTCTATACTCTGTGACTTGTCAGACGCAATTACATGGAACCGCGTAATTAAGATTGCAAAGCACAATAGGATTGTCAGAATCCTCATGTGTACTTTCTTTTTCATCCTCTCTCCCCAATCTTTCTCTCTGTTAGGCCTTGTATTTTCAATCAATAACCATAGAGAGTGTTATGGAACTGTTACGTGACTTTACCGCTCGTATTATTCACAGACGCAGATGCAGATCCTAGCCCGAAACTTTTCCTGCCTGCAAAAAAATATGTTAAAATCCTCCGTCAGAGTAGATTTTGTCACACTCCTCTTTCTTTTTTTTCATATACTGTTACAAATCCTAATTAAGGAGTATCCTAAAATGACTAATTATATAGTATTATCTTTAGAAACACATTTATTTTTTGCTAGGATAATGAAAGAACACGCCCTGTTTTTGATGGCTGGATTTCCCTGCAAAAATCAATCGTATATAGAGAAAGCTGACTGGTTTCGCATAGAGTTTGAATCCCTTCTCCAGGATGTAGTGTATTTCAGTAACGGGCGTATCAGCCGTGGTATCCTGGAATCTGATGAACTGGTCACCAGCTTTACAATACCCACGGAAGAGAGGACCGCCTGCCTGAGCGGAATCCCTATTGACACAGAGCTCTCCCAGCAGGAGCACAATCTGAACTACGGCTGTATGAGAGGAGAAAGCAGGGAATTATATCAAAAAGTCTATTGGATAAATGAGCGGGCCTTTAAGCTCCTGAACGGGCTCATAGAATTTAAGGAGGACCTTCTCAAAAATGTATGTAGCGGAAACCTTTTCACCTCAAACTACCCACTGCTGATTGAACACATCTTACGTGAAGCCAGACTATACCGTGATACCGTGCGGGAACTGATGCAAAACAGGAAGGTCTCCTATCAATGCCTCTACAGAAAAGAAGAATTTTGGAACCGCATTATGATGGAACACGCTTTGTTTATACGTGGTTTGCTGGACCCCTCTGAAGAACAGCTGATACACACAGCCGACGATTTCGCCAGCGAGTATAGAGAACTTTTAGAATTGGCAAAGCTTCAGGATTGCCGGGCTATGGAGAATCTGACAAAAAAATCACTGAAGGAAACATTAAAATACCGTGATTTTAAAGCAGCGGGCACAGAAGGTATTCTGAATTGTAAAATTTCTTCCATCATACTTCCCCTCCTGGCAGATCACGTTCTGCGAGAGGCAAATCACTATATACGCCTACTGAATAATGAATCTGTGCAAAGGAGAAATAATAATGGAATTATGTAATTATCCAAGCTTGGAAGCGACACGTTTCTATGAGATCGAGGCCATACAGATTCCAATCGTCTATAACAAATATGGAGATCATGATCCTGACGGTATTCTGTATGTATTGAAAAAAGACGCGGACAGAATCCGGGAAGGTGCGATACGCAACTATTCTCAAACAATACCCCAGCCCTATGAAGAGGTTAAACCGCTTGTCATCAGAGCGAATGTTGGTGAAAAAATTATGATTTGTTTCTCACATTCTCTCAATCGCTCCCTCTCCATTCACGTTCAGGGCCTACCTTATGATGTGCAGACATCCGATGGTTCAAGTGTGGGATTCAACAGAGATTCTACCACAATGCATCAAATCACTTACACCTGGTATGCGGCATGCGAAGGAGTGTATCTTTTCCATGATATGGGGGATACGAGGAGCAGTGAAGAGGGAACTAATATTCACGGACTTTTTGGAGCTATAATAGTCGAGGAGGCAGAGTCCACATGGCTGAATCCCGAAACAGGAGAAGAACTGGAAAGCGGCCTGTTTGCAGATATTTACCATCCGGCAAAACCTGCTTTCAGAGAGTATGCCGTATTCTTCCACGATGAATTGGAAATAAAAAATAAAGATGGAGCTCCCCCTGTTGATCCGCATACTGGTCTTTTGGCAGCCACCACTGGGATAAGTTACCGGTCTGAGCCTATGAGAAACCGTGTGCCCCTTACCGGGGACCACGCAGACAGCGGTGAAGATATTTCCATGAGTTCATGGACGTATGGTGATCCCGCACCCCCCATATTGCGGGCGTATGTTGGTGACCCTGCAAAAATCCGTCTCATTCACGGCGGTGTCAAGGAAACGCATATATTTCATCTGCACAACCATCAGTGGCGGCTCGAAGATTTAAATCCAAACTCTGCCATCATAGACTCTATATGGCTAAGTCCCCAAGAATGCCATACGCTAAACATTCTCCACGGTGCAGGCAGCCTGACTGAGACATTTGGAGATGTTATTTTCCACTGCCATCTCTATCCTCACTTCCACGAGGGAATGTGGACCCTGTGGCGGATTCACGACCGCCTTGAGGACGGCACCGGCAAACTGCCTGACGGAACTGAGATTCCCCCGCTGATTCCGCTGAAAGACAGAATTCCACCCAGTGCTAAGGATGCCCAGCACCCTGGTTATCCCAATTTTATAAACGGCGAATTTGGGGAACGTCCACTGCAGCCGCCTCTGGGAATCTTAAATTCGGATGGTTCCAATAAAATAACTCCGACTCCGTTAGAGCAAGAAAACTTTACCGACAATTTTACACCGGGTGCACTTTATGCAGAGACCTGTCCCTGTCACACTGTCTGCTGTAAGGAGACAAACGATACTTGCGAATGTGATGTAAAGGTTTTCGAGATTGCCCTTGTTCAAGCCAAAATCATATACAATCGCTACGGGTGGAATGATCCTCAGGGACGCTTCTTTGTGCTCAAAGATGAATTAGAGAGACATGGAGGACTTGATTCCTACGTGGAAAAAGTTTCTTCAGGACAGATCAATGTGGAGCCTCTTGTCATCCGGGCAAATGCCGGAGATTGCATTGAGATCCGACTTACCAATCTTCTTCCTGAATATTTGGAGGAAAGCCCTTTCCAACTTCGAACAACAACAGATATTGTGGGATATCATATTCACCTTGTAAAGTTTGACACCATTGTTTCGGACGGTGCAGCCAATGGATGGAACAATATAGCCGGAGCCAGAAAATATGAAACCTTGATAGAACGCTTTTTCGCCAATACAGAACTCCACACCGTATTTTTCCATGATCATTTATTCGCCAATTCCCACCAACAGCACGGTGTATTCGGGGCACTGCTCATTGAGGAAGCTGGCGCAACCTTCCATGATATTCGGACCGGTGAAAGCCTTGAGAGCGGCTCAAAAGCAGTCATCAGGAGAAAGGACGGTACGTCAGTGCGTGAGTTTGCTCTGTTTGTACACGATTTTGCTCTGCTGTTTGACAAAAATGGAGAGCCTCTCAATCCGCCGGTGGTTCCGGGATCACATGATGATCCGGGTGTGATGGGAATCAATTATCGCTCTGAGCCAATGCGCGAACGCCTCATCAACGGAAATGACCCAGCTTATGTATTCAGTTCCCATGTCCACGGTGACCCCGCCACCCCTCTTATAGAGACTTACCCTGGGGATGAAATGGTAATACGTCTGCTGGATGGTGCTCATGAAGAACAGCATGCCTTCAATTTAACCGGGATGTCCTGGAAGCGTGAAATAGACGATGCCTCTTCCCCTTTGGTTGCCTCCCAGACAATTGGCATTTCTGAGGTATTTAACATTCGCATTGATAAGCCCTATGCTCCAGGAGATTATCTCTATTATTTCGGGGGCATTGATGACGCCTGGCTTGGGCTCTGGGGAATTATTCGGGCCTACGACCGCCCCCAGGAACATCTCAAGCCTCTCTGTAAAGGAAAAGACCGTATACTTCCTCTGCCACCATGCCCTGGTAAAGACGCAGTAATCCGTAGATATGAAGTGGCTGCAATCCAGAAAAACATTCCCTACAACCAATATGGCGATCATGACCCTGACGGTTTAATGTTTATACCTTTGGAGGATTACGAGCTTGCTCTGTACAATAAAAATTATCAGCCAAAGCCCTTGATTCTGAGAGCCAATGCAGGTGATTGGATTGAAATCACTCTCCACAATCTGTTTCAGCTTCAAAAACCGATTCCCTATTTTGACTATCCGAGAGTACCGCTGGACTACGAGCATACACCTTCCATGCGCGTATCACTTAATCCGCAATTTTTAAACTATGATCCGGTTCGTGATTCCGGAGTCAATGTAGGGTACAACAATCATGAACAGACAGTAGGACCCGGCGAGAGTAAAAAGTATATCTGGCATGCAGACAGGGAATATGGTGCATGTATCATTCAATCATTTGGCGATATGAGGAACCATAGATATCACGGCTTATTCGGGGCAATCATAATCGAGCCTGCCGGATCGTTATGGTATCGCAATTTTTCATTTGCTAAATCAATTTATGATGAGGAAGCTGTCATCACAGCTCCGGGCATAGAGAGCTTCCGGGAATGCGTAGTCATGGTGCAAAATGGCATCCGCATGCTTGATGCCAATGGTGAGCTGGTGAAAACAGCTGTTAGCGACGAGGGAGAAATATTGGATGCGGAGGATACCGGAGAGAAGGGATACAACTACCGTTCTGAGCGTTTCGCAAACCGTCTAAGGAGAGACCGGCGCATTTCAAAGATTTTTAGCAGCAGAATACACGGTGATCCGGCAACGCCTGTATTTCAGGCTTACGCAGGGGAACGAGTTATATTCCGCACCATGATGCCTGCTGATAAACCCAGAAATGTGGGCTTCTGTATTCATGACAACGCGTGGAAAGAACAGCCGGATGACCCTTATTCCAGGGTAGTTCCTCTTCAGGGCGGTATCAGTATAGGAAATACGTTCAATATGGAACTCAAAAACCAAGCCCCCTGTCCGGGTGATTATCTCTACCGTTCTGGCAGTCTGAAATGGGATCTTGAGTCCGGTATGTGGGGAATCTTCCGAGTGTTGAAACAAGGCATCGGCTGTAAATGTAAAAACCTATGCCAAAAATTTATGGGATGTATGGGCACCAGGAAATAAATGGTTTGGCAGACAGCACACTTCTTAAAATGTGCTGTCTGCCTCAATAGATGCTATCTACTCTTTTACCGCGCCTCCGGTGACCCCTTCTATTATCTTATTTGCCAAAAACAGATACAAAATAAATGTGGGAAGGAACACAATCACAACCCCTGCAAACAGCCCTGCCCAGTCTCCGGAGTATTTCATGGATTGCACAATGGTCTGCAGCCCCACAGACACGGTTCTCAACTCCGTCTTATTTGCAAAAATCAATGCCATAAAATACTCATTCCAGATGTTGATAAAGTTGAAAATAGCCAGCGTAACCACCCCAGGCTGTGCCAGCGGAAACATCACCTTCCAGAATGCCTTGTCCGGTGAACAGCCGTCAATCACAGCGGCCTCCTCCAGAGCTTTTGGCAGGGACATGAAAAATCCGGTCAGGAAGTACACGCCAAAGGGAACGTTGATACAGATGTACAGCAGGATCAGAACCCACCTGGAACCGGTCAGCTGCATGGAAACTGCCATTTTATAGAGAGGCAGTATCAGCATTACCACTGGTATGGACAATGCTGTCACAAAGCTGTTGGTCAGCATCTTTTTCCCTTTAAAAGTGAATCTTCCCAGTATGTATGCGGCCGGCGCTGCAATCAGAGTCACTCCAATACACCCTGCACCACTGTAAATCAGGCTGTTTCCAAAATACACACCCAGCTTATGTTTTTCAAGAACTCTGAGGTAGTTTTCAAAATGAAACCCGCTTTTTAGCAGATCACCGCTGAAGATTTCCCCTGTGGTGCTAAACGATGCGATTATGATCCAGCCGATCACGACGATTGTAAAAGTCAGCCACAGCCCCAGACATAAATAGCTAGGAATTGATTTTGCACGAAATTTATTGTGCTCTCTGTATTTTTTCTTCATATGCATCCCCTCCTAATTTTTTTCGCTCTTGATCAGTTTATCCAGAACAAGATTTACAATCAATACCACCAGTGTGACAATCACTCCCACAGCCGCACCCATACCCACATTCAGCTCCGTGGACGAGGCGGACAGAGATGATCCAAAGACATTTTCATACATATATACAATCGGCGTCACAGTGGACAGCTCCATACGGAGTGAAAAGAGGGAAGAGTAGACGAAAAATCCCAAAGCCCCTGCTGTGTACAGCACAATGCTCCTCTTGATCGTATCTTTTAGCAGAGGTACCGTAATCTTTAAAAATTTCGTGATGGCCCCCGCACCGTCGATGGTGGCAGCCTCGTAATAGTCCTTTGAAATTCCGTCAATCCCAGCCACAAAGATCAGTACATAAAAGCCTACGCTGCCGAAGGTAAAGGCTATCATCATAGACAGGAAAAGATGATCCGGGCTGGTCCATTGAAACTGCGCCATCTTATCCCAATGCAGGGTTTCAAAAAGTGTTTTGAATAAACCGTACTGATTATTGAACACATACTGAAGCCACATGGTAACCAATGCCACTGCGCTGATCACGCTGGGCAGATATAGAACTGCTTTCCAGAACTGCTTTCCTTTGATATTAGATGTGAGCATAACGGAAAAGAGCATCGCCAAGCCCAATATGGCAGCACCTGCTCCGATCCATATTTTCAACACATTGATCAGAGAGCGGATAAATACCGGGCTTGCAAACAGTGTCTTGAAATTTTCCAGACCTGTAAACGTCCATTCACTCATACTGTCGGTCACAAATTCCACTTTATGAACACTCATCATGAGGGTTCTGATACACGGATATAGAAAAATTGCCAAAAAAACTAATACTGCCGGCGCCAAAAAACGCACCATAAACCATTTCTGTTTTTTCATGTAAGACTCCTTTTCTCAAATATTCTATAACTGTTCCGTACCTTCACAGTTACATGCAAAAATCCATTAAAAATCACCCTCGGTGATGAGATTTTTGCACTCCAGAATCATTTTCTTATAAGAAAAGACCCACTGGCGTGAGTCTTTTCTTTTTCATGGAACGCACGTAACTATTTTGTAGTTGCAGATACCATAGCCTCTACAAACTCATCCGCACTGCTCTCTCCGGCAACTAATTTTACGAAATTCTCTGCAAGAACAGGTGTCAGGTCCACATTTGACTCAATGTTTCCGCCTGGTTTGATTGCGCTTGTCACACTCTCGAAGGCCGGCTTTACAGCCTGCATGTCCTCTGACCATGTACCGCCCGGTATAGCTGAGATGTGTCCGGCAACCTGTACGAACTCCTCGTCATTCTCAGGAGTGAAGAAGCTGGATACGAATTCCATCGCCAAATCCGGATTCTCACATTTACTGTTTACGGAAATCATTCCAGAGCCTGCAACCCCCTCTGTCTCAAATTTGTTTTCACCCTCTGCTACATCCGGGAAGTTAAAAGCTCCCCATCGAAAGTCCTCTCCCGCTATATCTGCCACTTCATTGGGCAGCCATGTTCCGTTGTAGTAAATCGCTGCTTTTCCATTGGCTACATCGGCCTGTCCTGCAGGATAAACGTTGCCGGCTACATTTGCATCAAAGTAGCCTTTTCCTGCAAAGTCTTCAAACGCTTTTGCCATCTTTACAACCGCTTCGTCTTTCCACATCTCTCCGGTTGTGTCGCTTGCAAGCTCCGTAACCCAGTCCTGTCCTTTTTCCCGTGATAAGTACAGCCCGGGAAGCCAGTGTGCATACGCGCTGTCCATTGTGATGGGAGAATATCCAGCCTCTTTGATTTTTGCACAGACTGCATCGAACTCTTCCCATGTAGTGGGCACCTCAAGACTCAGTTCATCAAAAATACCCTGGTTATACATGAACAAGGTCATAAACGGCTGATATCCCACTGCAACCAGCTTATCCCCAATCCCTGTCTGAAGTCCCGGTGTAGACAGCAGCATTGGAAGAACGCTCTCCTCCAATGTTTTTCCGCCTAAAGCTGCATATGGTTTATTCACATAATCCTTTAAATCCAGACAGTAATCTTTGAGCTGATCACTGTACTGTGACGGATAATCGAAGATATCAATCTGCTCCCCGCCCTCAAGCGCAGGTTTTAATGTCTTACTCAAGTCACGTCCGTTCCACTGGATCTCGACTTCACACCCCGGATGTTTTTCCATAAAATCATCGGCAATTTTTTGAATCACCTCTCCCTGGGTCTCTGTCTCTGACCACAGTGACCAGTACACTAATTTTGCATCCTCCGCTTTTGCATCCTCCGCATCACCTGGTGTCTCTGCTGGTGTCTCAGCCTTTGTCTGGGCTGTTGTCTCTGCCTTGCCTTTTGTCTCAGTCTCACCTGTTGCTCCTGCATCCTTTGATGCTCCTGCCCCACAGCCTCCCAATACGAGACTTGCCGCAACTGCCATCGCAGCCATCGCTTTTAATTTCTTCATTCTGGTTTCCTCCTTGAATAGAATATTGTGAAGAAGTTCTCTTCGTTTGTTCTGACAATATTGTATTCCAGAAGGCCTTCTTTTCAAATGCAATTTCATATACTGTTCTTTTGGAAAATCATAAACACTCCTATTTTATCTGCCATTTAAAAGAAATATCCCACTTCTCAAGGGCTTCCATAGGGGTGATTACCCCAGCATATACCTCCTGCTGATAATCCCAGTAATCACTCCAGTCAATATCCGGAATCGTGTTCTGTAAGGAGGGCACTGTGCGTTTTGGCACAATATATTCATTCTGCAAAAACTGCTGATATTTAGTCAGTTTCTGGTTTTGATCAACGAAAACAGGCATATAGCTCCATCCCTCTGTAAAGACATCCATATTTTCCGGTTGGGAGAGCCACTCCAAAAAAACAGCCGCTTCAGCGCTATGTCTGGAATCCTTAAAAACTGAAAACTGACCTCCCCCCTCTATTATGGTCAGTACATCTTTCCCATAGGGAACCGGAAATACCATCAGGTCAATCTCCGGATTCAGGGTCTGTACCTCCTGAATGAAAAAGCCTCCCATGATATACATAGCCGCCTCCCCATGTGCCATTGCATTGGTGGCACTGGTATAGGTTGCATCCATATAATCTACATTTGTATATCCATCTTCCCTCAAATCCCTCATATCCTGCAAAATCTGTTCAAACTCCCCCACCTCACTCCATTTGAGCTTACCTGTTCTCAATTCCTCCCATACTTTCTCCGACACCAACTGAGGTGCTGTGATATTAAAGGGTACCTGGACTGTCCAGGAATCTTTATCGGAAGCGAACAGAGGAATGATTCCTCTTGCCTTCAGTTTTCGGCAGACTTCCCGGAATTCTTCCATATTCTTTGGAATCTCCAGATGATTAGCCTCAAATATTTCCCGATTGTAGACTACTCCCATTGCCGGTCCGGATTCCACAGGAAGACCATACAGTTTCCCATCCAGCATTTTACTCTCCCGCTGTTCCAGAATGACCCTGTCAAACCAGGATGCCTCCTCTGTCATCTCCACAAAGTGTTCCACCCCCACCTCCTTTATCACGGATTTTTCAATCCGGATTATATCCGGCGTCTCACGCACCTGTACCTTAGTCTTTACAACCTCCGTCCATGTATTATCCGGAATCACCTGGGGATCGATCTGAATATCCGGATGATCCTCTTCAAATTTTTTGATCAGCTGAATAAAAAAGTCCTTGTAATGCGTCTGCGGAAGCATCATTGTCAATACCACTGCCTCTTTGGGTTCACTGCCCTTCCCCTCCTTTGGCAGACCCATAACGATAAGCGAAAAGATAATCACCAAAATCAAACCACATGATAGATACACCATATTCTTCTTCATACATTCCCACCCTGCCTTCTACCAATATTCAAGCATGCCTCATCATGCCTGTTTCCTTTTATTATAATCCGACTCATTTCGAAAGCCAATTAAAAAATAGTAAACCATGTGTTGTAATATTTTAATCTGGCCTTTTAAAGATTGAATTTTTCTTTTCATATTGATAAACTTGTATCAGGAAGGGGTGAGTTACTGTGAACGTGTGAACAATAACAGGGAGGAAAACGTCAAATGAAAAAACCGCGAAATTATCCGCAAAAATTATTTTTAGCATATTCCTGTATTTATATGACTGCTCTTTTAATCTTCTTCCTGATTGTCCTGGGACTCTTTTACCAGCAGCAATACAAAAAAACTCAGGAAAATCAGAGTCAGATTGTTTCTAAAATATCCGAGCAGATTGATGTCTCTCTTCAAAATATGGACCAGATTGCAAACGGACTTTTATTTAATAATACCTTTCTGGAGCTGATGAAAAATTCAACTACCCAGCAGCGCTATAATGAGGCGAGCAAGCAGATTCTGAATACCTTCACCGCGCTGGATGCCCCGCTGTTTTCCACCCACCGCATTATCGCATTCAATGATTTCTATTACTACAATCTCTCAAAATCCGGTGAGAACCAGAGCTATATGAAACTGGCCATAGCAAACTGGCCATGGGCAGAATCACTTTGGGAGCATTCGGGCAAAAAGATTTTCATTCCGCCGCACCAGGACACCTTTGACGACCTTCCCTGCTATGTGTACTCGGTAGCGCGTCCTGTGAGTGTCGGCAGTGTCAATTACGGGACCATTGAAATCCAAAAGGATTATACTGAGCTGGAAAAGCTCTGCTCTTTGAACACCCAGTATGGGCAGATTGTGGTATATTCTCCGGATGGTCAGATCATTTACCCCCTAAGTGCGGGCTCGGAGAACACAGGATTTTTCAATCAGCTTTTTACCTCCTTGAAATCCGTGACTGAGACAATGTCCTCCAACACAGTGGCTCAAACCTATTATGAAAAAAATCATATTTCCTTATTGTACTCTGAGTATTCCGGCTGGATCACCGCACTCTACTGTCCAACTGCCCAGATGGTGCCGAATACCCCCCAATGGCTGCTGACCATCCTGATGCTGTTCCTTCTCTTTGCCATCAGCTTTATGGTTGCCATCCACATTGTTACTGACCGAATGACCGCCCCTCTGACCCATTTAAATGAGGCGCTCAAAGAGGTCTCTCTTAACAATCTGTCTATTGAACTGCCTCAGCAGTATGGCATTGTGGAGATCGAAAATATAAATCACTCTTTTCTCGTGATGTTTGAGCACCTGAAAAAATCCATTGCGGAGAATATACAGTCCCGTGCAAATGAGGAGCGGGCAAATTACCTTGCCCTGCAAAGCCAGATGAACCCGCACACTATCTACAACACCATCGGTATGATAGAGTCTGTCAGCTATATGAATGGGGATGAGGAGGTTTCCCGGCTTTGTATCTGCTTTTCACATATGCTGCGCTATATCTCTGATTTTAAACAGCAGCAGTACCTTGTGAGAGATGAGCTGAAGCATCTGGAAAATTACGCTGTCCTGATCCAGACCCGTTATGGAGACCGTCTGAAAATCACCACGGAAGCAGAAGAAGAGCTGCTTGATCAGGCCATTCCAAAGTTTACTCTGCAGCCGCTGGTGGAAAACGCAGTGAAGCATGGTTTCTCCCATACCCACTCACACCTCTCCATTCAGATTGTGATAAAAAGAGATGGATGCGGATGGTATATCCTGATCAGAGACAATGGCTGTGGTATGACACTGGAACGCCTCACAGAAATTTATGAACAGCTTTCCCATTGCGATGAGTGTCTGTCCACTAACCAGGATGTACTGAATATGAGGATCGGCAATCTAACACTCAGCAATATCTATATCCGCTGGCGTATCATGTTTGGCTCCCGCCTGCAGTTTACCATAGCCAACAATGAGGATTCCTGTGGCTGTTTCATCCAGCTCACAGTCAAAGAGGAGGAAATATACCATGATTAAAGTTTTTCTAGTAGAAGATGAAATGATTGCCCTTCAGGCTCTGGAGTGTAAGGTAACCCGTCTCGGCGCGCCATATAAGGTAATCGGCACAGCAATCAATGGAATCGACGCTCTGGAGCAACTGCAGGATTTAAGTCCTGACATTCTCATTGCAGATATCTGTATGCCTGAAATGGACGGGATCGCACTCCTTGAGCGTCTTTCCACAGATCGCCCTGAGATAATTACCGTAATCCTAAGTGGATACCAGGAGTTTGAGTATGCCAAGCAGGCAATGCGCTTTGGGACAAAAGATTACCTTCTGAAGCCCATTTCGGTGGAAGACCTGCAGAACTGTCTGGATGACTGCCGTAAAAGACTGGAGCAGAGAAAGAATCAGAATCTTGTGTCCCTGCTGATCGGTGAGAATACCTACTCTTTTTCCACGGATCACACTACAGATAAGTTTGCCGCAGCATACCTGATACTCTCCAATGCACTTTCCACCCTAAACAGCATCACTCATCCAGATGTCCCCTACATTACCAGCAAAAGCCTGGAAGAATACCTCTGCGGACTTCTCCCGGACAGTTTGGAGGTTCACTGTTTTGACGGTATCTTCTCCAATGAAAAAGCGCTTATTTTTTCCGGGGCCCACCTCAGTGAAACAAGACTCCTGCAGCTGCTCACCGGAATTCTCCCGAAGCTGGAGGCATTCTGCCAAAATTATTTGACGATGTATTTTTCATGTGTGGAAAATGCCGCATCGCTGAACAAGGTAGTATTCTCCGCCCGCTCTGAGGCTGTTCGGTGTATTATTTTGGGAAGGACACAGCTTTGCAGTAAACCGGCTGACAAGGAAACCCGCTGGCCCGGACTGCAAAGCCAGGCAGAGCTGTTTTTACTGCTTCTGAATCAGAACCAATTGTCATCACTTCATTCCCATATCCTGCAGCTCTTCCACGAATGGGCTGCTGCGAACCGGACTGCAATGTCCATTCAAAATGATTTACAATTTTTACTGGAATACTTCCGGCACAATGGTTCCTGTGACCCCTCTCTTAGCAGTGTGTTTTTAGCGGAGAACCTCTTATGCTTTTACCAGGATGAGGAGACTTTTGCAGAGAGCTTTTATCAGCTGCTCTTTCACTTTTCCAGTTCTGGACAGTCATCCGATTTCCGTTCTGCCTCAGAATTGGTTAAGGACATCGACCGTTATTTACAGGAACATCTTTCACGCCCACTGTCCCTGCAGGTCCTCTCTGACGAGTTTAATGTCTCCAAGGTTTATCTGTGCCGCATTTTTAAAAAATATAAAAACATGACACCAATCGACTACTTTAACCGTCTTAAAATATCCCGCGCGAAGCTGCTGCTCGTACAATTCCCGGATATGCCTCTGCGTGAGATAGCAGCTCTGCTGGGATTTAACGACATGTACTATTTCAGCAAAGTGTTTAAAAAAATCACTGGAAAATCCCCATCGGAAATCCGAAGTGAATCGTCTGCTGACTAGTACTGCATCCACGAAATAAACGCCCCATGCACTAGCCGCCAACCTGGTTGCCCGCAACAAGAAAGAAGAATATCCCCATCAGGAAAACACAATGCTCTTAATCATTGATTCCTGTGGGGATGTTCTCGTTTACCGGCTGTGACGGTTTACGCCATCACAGTACCTGTTATTTTATTTTTGCATATTTCTTATTGCTATACTTGGTGTAAACCTTCTCTTTGTCTATTGTCTTGTAAGCTCTCACGCGTACATAGCAGGTTCTTCTGCTCTTCAGCCTCTTGATCATCCTGGTCACTGTTGCTTCTTTCCGGATCGTAAGCCTCTTTGCTTTCTTAAACTTGCTGTTGTCTGCGTACTGAATTTCATAGCCGTGTGCACCCGCCAGCCTTTTCCAGGTTATCTTTACCTGTTTCTTCTTCGTACTCTTAACAGACTTCAGGTTTACCTTTTTGGCCTGGAATCTCTCTCTCACAAGCAGCTCTTTTGCTTCCTGCTTTGCATTCTCCGCCTCTTTGCGGGACACTTCCGCCAGCTTCTGGGCATCCTCGGAGGATTTTTTTGCTGCCTCCGACGCAATCTGGGCTGCCTCCGACGCTTTCCTGGCTGCCTCCGCCTCTGCTGCCAGTCTCTCCAGCTCTGCCCTCTGAGCTGCTGTCTGTCTGCGCTCTTCCTCCAGCTGCTTTTTAAGTTCCTCCAATTTTTCTCTGGCTTCTTCCGCAGCCTTCCTTGATTCCTCTGCTTTCTCAGCGGCCAGCTTTGCCTCCTGCTTTGACAGGTCTGCCGCTTCCTTTGCCGCGTCGGCTGATGCCTGGGCTTCCTCCGCAATCTTCTTTGCTGCCGCGATTTCAGCCTTGGCCTCTTCCTGCGCCTTCACTGCTTCGGCCCGGGCCTTTTCGGCTGCTTTCATGGAATCCTCCGCCTTCTCCTGTGCTGCCTGGGACGCCTCCTTAGCCGCCTGGGCCTCTCTCTGGGCAGTCTGTGCTGCCTTCTTGGCTTCTTCCATCTCCACCAGCATGTTGTCCAACTGCTCTTTTTGTTTCTCTAGCTCTTCTCTTTCCAGTTCCAGGTCTTTAGAGGCCTCCTCAAATTCTGCCTTGGCATCCTCTGCCGCCTTTTTTGCCTCATCAGCTGCCTTCTCGGCTTCCTCCGCCTTTTGCTTTGCTTCCTCCGCTTTCCTCTGTGCTGCTGCTGCCTCATCCCGGGCTGCCTGGGCCTCTTTTCCGGCTTTATCCGCCTCCGACTGGGCCTTATCCGCCGCTGCCTGAGCCGCTGCTGCTGCCTTCTGTGCTGTCTCTGCCGTCTCCTGGTTCTTAGCTGCCGCCTGCATTGCCCCCTCAGCCACTTCTCTCGCCGCATCCGCCGCTTTCTGGGCTGCCTTTGCCGCTGCCTCCAGGTCTGTCGTATCCAGCACCAGCCCGGCGGCTGCCTTCATGATCGCTGCTGCTGCCTCCTGGAACTGTTCTGTTGTGGCATCCGCCTGATTTTTCAGTTTCTCAGCCGCTGCAAGGGCTTCTGCAAGGGCCATTGCGCTGTCCTCTGTGTACACTGTGGTGTCCAGATTCTGGTATGCCCTGTAAGTAATCTCAAATAATTCCGGTACCTCCGGCTCAGGGGTATCGGACCCGCCCACTTCTTCTACCAGAATGTCATCCAGTACAATGGGGGCGGGATTATCCATAACCGCAACAGACACATTCTGGCGGTGGATACCAAACCACAGCTCATCAGACTCTGCCGTAAACTCATGGGCATATACTTTCGTCTGGGACGTTGGCTCTAGTGTCTCCCTGTAAATCAGGTTGGAGGGGTTTGCTCTCTCTGAAGAAGTCAGCCCGGTAGCTCCCACTCCCAACACAAACTGGTAGTCATCCACTGGCTGTGTCTGATACTTAAAGGTCACTCGGTAGGTCTTTCCCGGTGTGAATCGGATGGTCTGGGGCAAAGTCTGTACTGCGATTCCCTTTGCACCGATTCCAATGACCTTAATGGCCCTGTCCCCATTTAATGTGTCATCCACATCCACGGTAGTTGGGTCCCACTTTTTTGTTCCATTGTTGGTGTATGGTGCATGTCCCAGCTGGATGGATACCCGTGTCTCATGGATTCCTCTTGCACCGCCTAGGTTAAACGGATAATACCCCTCATAGGTAGGTTTATATTTGTTTAAGTCATAGTCATTTAAGCTGTACGTCCCCTGGTTCTCTGCCAGTTCGAAATCTTGATAAAAGACTACCTTATCTGCGGCGTAACCTTTCTCCGGATTGGGCAGCTCGGTTTCAAATACCCGCACGTTGTCAAAACGCACTTTGCCTTCCCCCGCCTCTGCATGCAGCTTTAAGGTAACACGGTCTTTTCCCTGCGGAACTTCAAAGTTAACACGCATTCTCAGCATGTAAGTACCAATCTTCGAATCATACTCATCGAAGTCCAACAGGATGGATTTATCCGCATAGTTGTCAAAGATCTCTTCCCCGTTATCAATGATAATTGAAGCTTTTCTCTGCTTGCCCTGCTGGATTTCCACCATGACAGAAGCCGCATAGGTTCCGGGTTTTAAGCCCTTTATTTCCTGGCTCACCTGGGTCTCGTCGCTTCCGCTCATCACAAGCTCATAATTTCTCTGCTGTCCAAATGCAACATTTCTTCCCCAGCCCACCAGCTTTCCTACTTCTGTATTGTCGAACTCTGTATCATTTTTCCGGACTTGTGGAGTTCCCTTATCAACTGTCCAGCTTCTTAGATCCCCATAGTTAAATCCCGGATCTTTTACACAGCTGCCGTTTCCATACGCAACGTCCTCTTCCTTGGCGGCCTCGCCTTTGTAGATTACGTAGGCTGTCTTTGCCTGTATATCAGAGAGGGTGATGCTTCCGTCCACTACATGGATCTCCTGCTGTTCCACTTTTCCCAGGTCGGTCAGACGATACAGGTATACTGTCTCCACGCCACTCCAGCTGTTCGGAATTTCCCAGGTAGTAGTTCCTCCATTTTTATTCCAGTGATAAAGCTTTATTTCCTTCTCTTCTGTATCGGGATTGTTTATCTCTCCCTCATCCCATGGAATCAGATAGCTATCCTCATTATAAATGACTTTTCCGTCCTTTTTAATGGTACGTTTATTGCCATTATCCGCATCCCGGAACACTTCCACATTATCTTCAAACCAGATGTGCGTTGCCCAGCCTGCATCGTCCTTTTCCATACGCAGTATCGGAAAATGCTGCATATATTTAGACGGAAGATTGTTGTCAAATACAGCCTGCATTGCTGTATCGAACCCGTTATTTGTAAGTTTCTGGGGCCACCCTTCATATGTGGTCGTATCCGCACCCATGAGCAGGTTTGCGCTGTTGGGATGACGATCCTTGCAGCCGCCCTTTTCCTCCTCTGATGCAAAATTGTCCCAGCGGTCCTTTGTATGGTTGAAAATAAATCTTGCAATATCGGATGCGTAGGCTTTAAGATTTGTGGGACTGTATGATTTCTCTACCGCCCAGTGGGACCAGACGGCCTCAGCCTCATTCTGATATGGCCACTCTACAAAGTAGGCAAAGCCTGCTGCCTTGTAATCCTCTGCCAATCTTCTGCCCTTCCAACCACCGCCTGAGAATACATCGCTGTAAACAAACCCTAAGCTCGGTACTGCCTCCTTAAATCCCACGAGATCTTTTTGCCGCTCCAAGGTAAGGGCATTAAACTGTACATCCGGTATATACACCTGCTGCAGCCAGTGACCGTAAGCGGTATATCCTCCTCCTACAGGAGTGATGCCGTCAGACTGCATCATAATCTTCTCCGGGCGGAAGGATCTGGCTTTTCCATAGATTTCGGTAAAGTTTGTATGTACACCCACCCAGGAATTGTATTTGTTGGCTGCCTCATCTACATATTTCTTAAAATCTTTATAACCGCCCAGCTTGTCGTCATAGTAACCTAAATCAGCCCAGTTCCCTTCATTGTGGTATTTATTCAGTACCAGCTGACCAAGGCCGTCGGTTGCCAGAAATACTTTTTTTGTCTCATCCAGAGATGCCAGATATGGGTAATTTCCTTCGCCTGCCTGCGGGAACACAAGCCTCTGTACAACAGCATCCGGGATGTTCTCCATACCGATGGCGGTCTGCATAATATCACGGAATGCAACGGCGCTATCCTGCCAGTCTACCTTTCCATCCTTATTCAAATCCTCTGCAAAAGAGATATACACCAGAGGAAGTTCTTCCGTATACTCTGCCTTGTAAGTTTTGGTCACTACCGCACCGGATTCCCCGTAATTTCCTTCGATATCCTGGAATGTCTTTGTATAGTCCTTTGCACGGTATTTCCATGCTCCTGACCAGAGACTGGTCATATAACCGGCTCCATCCTTCACAGTCTGTTTAAACAGCCTCTCCTCCGCTGAGCTTCCGCCTGTACCCTCGTTGTCCGGCATGGCATTGCTGCGGATGCCTGCTGACACCTTTTCATTGGACAGGAATGCATATAGGTATGCCTTATCCACCGTGTCATTTACAGGCCGGTAGGTAGTCAGATCCTCGTACACATCTCCTGTCTTGGTGATATCCGATTCCATCTTAGATCCTGCAAACGAAGCCCCCTTTTCCAGACTGGATACGGAAAGCAGCTTCTGGTTTGGAATTTCAAAGCTAAAGATTCGTTTATCATCCCCGCTGCCCTCTTTGATCTCAGTAACATCCATTTTAAAGTCATTCTCATCTACGGCAAAGGTCAGTGCAATCTCTGCTTCCAGTTCATTGATTTTCAGCTTGTATTCCGCTTTGGCATCACTTACTTTTTTATAAGTTACTTCTGGTTTATACTCCTTGCCGTTTAACTTTACGGTATCCAGTAAAGTAGTGTTCCCCTGCATGACTCCGCCGTTTGACAACAGCTTATATTCATATACCTGAGGGAAGCTCTTGTCAATCATGACTTCCAGCTGGTCATTTTTCAGAATCTCCATGTCTTCATTGGGAGTAACTGAAACCTCCACCGTATCCCTGATTTCAGGGTTCAGAGCTGAGTAAGCCGTTACGGTTGCACTTCCCTCGGAGAGTCCCCGTACCACACCCCCGGAAACAATAACCACGTCCGTGTTAGAGGATTCCCAGTCAATTCTGGTATTGGAAAGTTCATCCGCAGTGTATGAAAGTTCCAGAGTGGTTTTGTTTTTCACAGAAACCTTCTCCTCAGTGATATCAAACGAGGCCACCGGAACCGCAATACTCTCCACAAGCTTCAGGCAGTCCATACGATACATACCCTGGTCACCGGCCGTTCTGTCCACACCGACTTTTACCTTATCGCCCCCCTTTAGGGTAAGTGCCGCACTGGGTCCGTAATTAAAATCATTCATGCTCGTCCAGGGCGGGGCCTCCAGACGGGCTGCGTTTTGACCGTTCACCCAGATGGTCATATAGTCCGTTGTTATCAGATATGTATCCCGCGCATAACGTACTGACAAATCATATTCCGCCTCTGCAAAGTCTGTTGGCACAGTAAATTCTACCCCGGACCCATTTCCGCTGTCGTAGAAATTATCGGCAAATTTCCCGTTTGAGGCCGCAGAATTGCTTTTTACCGCAAGAGGCTTTTCCGTAACCTCACCATGAATCAGTATGCCATCCTCCGCCTCCAATACCGTCTGGGATAAGGAAACGTCTGTTACCACCTCGATCCGCGCCAGTGCATAGACAGAAGGGGTTTTTTTAAGCCTGCCCATGATGCGTGTACTTCCCTGGCCTACGGCCGTTGCCACATCGCCCTCTATTTCAATGACCTTCTCATCTTCTGAGAAGAACTCAATATCTTCCGTCTTTCCCACATCCAAAAGCAATTTTGCAGTGGCATCCTTTGGCATTCTCAGCTTCTGATAGGTGAACTGAATCTGCTCCGAAGGATCAGCCGCACTCTGGCTCTCCAGTTCAACATAGTCCATTCGCAAAAATCCCTGGTCTCCTGCTGCTGTGTCCACCTTAAGAGAGATCACATCCCCCTTTGCCAGACTCAGTGCAAAGGGCACTGAATGTATCGTAATATTCACATTATCACTGTCCGCTCTCAGATTCAAAGACCCTACCTTCTCGTCATTTACATAGACACTGATCTTGTCTTCTTTTTCGTAATATTCCCTGGCATATCCCAAATATAACAGGAATGCGTTCTGTGACTCATTTCCCAACTGATTGGTAAACCGGATTCCGGAACCATTTCCAGCCTGTTCAAAGCCGCTCACATATTTTCCGCCGCTGGCGCTCTGCAGCTCCTTCACCGCGACACGGTTTGCCTCCCCCGTGCTGTTCTCCCCCTGAAGAAGCTCTGCATCTTCCGCCTCCATATGCTCTGCCGTAATCTCTTCTGTCCCGTATATTCTGAGTTCATCAATGGAGGTTCCCCAGGTTCCGTGTTCAACAAAATACAGGCGGACATATCTTCCATATCCTTTCACAGAAAATTTCTGTATTCCGTCCACGCCCTCCCCTGTGTAGATAGACCGGAAATTTTCTCCATCCCCGGAAACCTGTACCTGGTACTTTGCGGCATGTACGCTGCCTGAAGACCAGTCTATCTCAACCTCTGACAATCCATATGTCTTATTCAGGTCTATGCAGACCCAGTTTCCATTGTTCTTATTGTCTCCGTCGTACCAACGTGTACTTGGGTCACCGTCATTGACCAATTCCGGTTTGTACTCATATGTAACATCACCCTTTGTCTCTGTGGTCCACTTACTTGCCGTTGCCACTCCCTGGGAACCAATCTCCTTAACCTCACTTTTCTCATCTGAGGTATCCTCGTCCGGCCATACCGGCGGCTGGGACTCATAGCGAATTTCCATTTCCCCATTACTTGCAAACACAGGCAGATTGTTCACTCCTGCCGATGATGCCATCACTGCAAAAGCCAGAAACCCACTCAACAGTCTTGCATATTTCTTTCTCATTTTTCTCTTTTCTCCTTTCAGCACTTTGCTATTCCCCATTTTTCTGTCTCCTTTCAATAGTCCAATTGCCTGTTCTGCTCTCCCCCTCTCGCTAAATTGCTTCTCATATACATTACTTTATTTAAAAAAAGCACAATTGAAAATGGAATATTATATACTGCGGCTTGTAATTTATTGCCTTGGCGCTTACCATATTTTGAAATGGTTTCTCCCGGTCTTTAGCTCCGCAAGAGGCCCTGCCCATACATCTGAACTGGTTCTTCGTTTTCCGGTGTAATCCTTCTCAAACACGATTTCACTCCCATCCGGATTTTCATAGGGCGTTTCTGTAATGCGAGGCACACCCAGCATACTCGTCCGGCACGGTTCTGCCCGAAATGCTCCAAGCGCTTCAGGTACCTCCAGATCCAGGTAGATTCCCTCCGGCTCTTCTCTAAAGTCCACCTCAAGATAATCTGGAATGATCTGCTTTCTCTCTTCTCTTTCGAAGGCTTTTGCTCCATTTATATACACATTCTCATTAATATAGACAGGCTGCCTCACCTTATTAAACTGTTCATGGTCTTCATTTCCAAGGGAAACCACTGTCTGTGTATATTCTTTCATAGATACCGGATGTCCCCTATATCCCAGGGTTCCGCACTCCTCCTCATCCTCTTTTGGGTTTCCCGCAAATATATTCTGATAGAGCCTGTCATCTCCGCTGTACACAAACGCGACTCCCGCAATATCCGTGGTGTGTGCATAGTGATACGGTGTAGAACGGTCCAGAACCGGCTGGCGTCTCATAATACCCATACATAGGTTTTGAATGTATGCTCCGCCCTGAGCTACATTGTCAAAGTTATACTTTGAGGCGAAAATATTATTGTCCACCATATACGGGCCGTGTGTAACCTCAACCATCAAGTCTCTGTCATTCTTCCTGTAGAGATTTCTGCTTACCCTGGTTCCCTGTGCCTGCCAGTCAAGCCAGGTTCCCAGGGTGCAATTATGAATATAATTGTGAACGATCTGTACGTCAATGGCTGCATGCAGTTTAATTCCCGCAATCTCATAGCCAAAAAACTCTTGCTTCACCGCTATATTGTAAATATGATTATCGCTTATTTCACTGAACACACATCCCAAATGCCCTACAATACCATTCTGGCCGCAGTCAAAGATCTCGTTTCTGCGGATACAATGCGAACCAATCCATTCTCTGTTCCATCCAAGCTGTTTCCCTTTGAAAACAGCCTCCATCTGGTACTGATACCCCGGTTTTCTGTGGGTGGCGGTACATAAGTTGTGCCCTGTAGATCTCTCTTTTCCAATACTGACGCCGCTGCATTTCGCATCATGTATCACATTGTCTTCAATAATCCACCCTTTGCTCCAGTTGGTTCCCACCATTCCCGGCTGATCTGCCGTGGGAGGTGTCCACGGGCACGCCGCCTGTGCGAACTCAAATCCGCGCACCGTAATATAATTCTTGCCTGTCTCTTCCGGATAAAAGCAGCATTTTCTCACATTGATTTCAGTAAACTCCTGGTTGGGATCTCTGCCCTGAAAATTTGCATAGATGGTAGTTGTATTTTCATCCACCTGTGCAAACCATTGGTACACCGAATCCTCAGGGTGAAGCAGTGGCTCCGGCTCCCCTGTCCATGGCGGATTCATTCCCATCTCCCGCCTTACAGGATTCTTCAATTCCTCCAAAGCTTTGGCTTCATAGAATGACTTTCCATTCATATAGACATCACCCAGATGTACAGAACCGTCATCCGGATAGAGTAGCCAGTCTCCTGACAGGGATTCCTTATATGGGTTGTAATCTCCAAACACAGAATTATCTACCAGGGTTTTCCACACATTCCCCTCCTCATGTTCCCACTCTGAGACCTGTTCCGATCCTTTGATGATTACCTGTTCCCCCCTGGCTGCCTCGTAGATAATTCTCTCAAAAGGACTTCGTCCGCCATTCCGTGGCTTTACCCACTCCCGGTAGATTCCCCCATGAACTATAATCCGGTCACCGGATACAGCAGTCTGCGCTGCCTTTGATATAGTTAAAAAAGGCGCCTTTGCGCTCCCGGTTGCCCCATCACTTCCACTTTTTGAGACATGATATTCACTCACACTGTTGTCCTCCTCTCAAAACTCCTCCAGCATATCTATAGTTATTCTCCTTGTTATCAGACGGTACTTTTTCTTCATATCCTCATACATCTTTCGGATATCATTCTCTGTTCCCGTAAAGCTGCATTTCACACAGTAATATGTATCATCCTTTTTTTTATGGAGTATTACATCATTTTCCCTTGCAAAGCATACAGGGCATCGGTATATTAAATTCTTCTTCTGATTTTCAGACATGTGACCACTTCCTTTTCCTGTTCTGTTTCCCCTTCCAGCGCCATCGTATAATATGGGCTGAATACATATCCCTCCTGTGCATACCCGCTTTCAAAGCTTTCCTCCACTGCCTCCAGCATGACAATGGTATCGATTGGCGGGATTTCTGTGCTTACATACCCCGGAGCCGTTGTCTCAATCCTTCTCGCCTTATACTCAAACTTTAGCGCCTTCTGGTGTTTCCCAGCTGTTTTCAACACAATACTGCTTAAATCCTCAGGATATTCATTTGTCCCGTAGCAGCCCTTTAAATACTCACTGAAATGGATTTTCCCCCTTACCTCCTTCAGCTTTCGTCTGATTGTGATCATCCCCTTCTTTTCAAAGACATAAGTGGTGCATACCTTCGCCCCCGCACCATCTTTGAAGACAATCGGAATTTCTCCAATCATAAGTTCCACCTTCTCCCCCTGTCTGTTCACATTTTCTATTTTGGTGGGATAATCAGCCAGATCCCGCCTTTCGTCCTGGTGCTCCAGCATAAAAGTGGTCCTTGCTCCATCTGCATAATGGTAGGCATTTCCACTCCTGTACTGGGAGTGAATCAGATAGGGATTGCTTCCTACCGCCTTTTCCGGACGGTCCGCTCCTGTATACCGCTCCTTTTTTGCAATCAAAGGCCGAAAATCTCCGATGGAGCCTCCCTGGCATAAATCCACTGTCACCCGCATATAGGGATCGCTGTACCAGAAATAGCTTTTCCCTGATCCGTAGAGGATCTCCTTCGCATCATACACCTGAGGGCAGCCAATGGGAATATTCTCCACGTACCAGTGGGCAAACTCACTCATATACATATCCTGAAGCTTTCCCTCTGCCCTCAGTCCGGCAATATACTCTAAATACCTGAGGTATAAGTTCTGAGTCACCTCATCGCTGTCCTGAACATACGCACTGTCCCGCAGCCAATTGGGTCCCACGAAAACATTGGTGTAAGAATAACCATCATTATATCTCTCCTGATAGCGGTATACATCCAACAGATTAAATACATAGGGTGCATTCTCTCCGTCATTCGCCATGGCCCGCTGTATATTTGCAGGATGGCTGGCAAAGAAATCATTTCTCCCCTCATAGGACAATACCAGATCCCTGCTCAGATGGGGAAGTGCGACAATACCGTTCCAGTCCTCCTCATCCTCAGCGGGCCGCAGAGAATTTTCCTTTGCAGGATACCAGGGGTTCCAGGGCATCCCCTCATTAAATATGTACCAGGAATTGTTACATCCGTGGAATACCTTTACTCCCTCCTCAAAACAGCCCGCAATGCTCACCTTTACTTCAGGATAGTAGGTTTTCAACATCTTCATGCTGTAGGCATCCATGTGATAGCCTCCCACAGCGGTAGGACAGTATCCGAAAACTTCCTTAAATTTTTCTATCACAAGCTTCAAAATCCGTTCCTTATTCTCCTCCGTGTGCAGCCACAAGAACGGCTCCTTACACAGAAAGCTTTGATTCATGCGCTCATTTGCAATCTCTCCGAACCACACTCCCACCTCGTCGTTGTAGAGACTCTGATACTCTTTTACATTTTCCACAATTTCCTCATCAAACAGAAAATCGTATGGCATCAGGATTGTCACCTTTAACTGCAGATTATGCGCCATTTCCTGCTGCAGCTTAAACATCTCATACTGTCGTCCAAATGCCGGCCTGTGAATTATATTTACAATCATTTTCTATCCTCTTCCTCCTACATAAATGCTGTCAACTTCTTGATCACCATAAGATTTAAGTTCCAGAGACCATCCGCCTCTGTCTCTATATCCAGTCTTATCACCCCGCCATTCTTATGAACAACCATGAAAACGCCTGTCTCATAACCATCTCTTTTTGTCTGGATTACCGTTCCGCTTTCGTCCTGGCTCTTTATCCTGGTAAGGGTATCCCTTCCGCTTCCTCCACTCACCACTAGGAACTCATAAATTCCTTTTGGAAGCTCCACTAAGAAGGCGTTCCTTTTACTGCCGCTCACAAAGTCCTGCAGCAGTACATTTCCTCTGCCGGTGTCTTTTGCCTCTGTCTGATTCCCTAAAAATCCAATCCCCTGCTCAGTACAATACTCCATATCCCCGGTAAGCTTCAAAAATTCTTTTTCTATTTTTTTCTGGGGCGCATAGAGGGTCCTGCCTTCTATTCTCCTCATCTCATTTTTCGGCACGCCAAAGCTGAATTTGTATATGGTCATATTGTGATACCGATCGTTGGCCATATAGTAATCAAATAAAAAGCTGTCTATCATTTTCACCGTATCCGTGTACCTGTCCTTTCCGCAGAAAACTCTGCGTCCCAGATGACTCACATAGCTGATATCCGTGTGATAGCTCTGCTCCTCCTGTACACAAGGCTTTGTGTCTGCAAACAGAATGTCATAGGTTTCCCCTGGTTTTGTCTCCACTGTAAGGCAGTTGTCCTTTTCCAGGAAAAACTCCCGGGGTTCCCCCCTCACAGCAACTGCCGCCACCGGTTCCCTCACCTCAATCCGCAGAGTACCCCCAAAGAGGCTTCTGATTTGAAGAGTAACCATCCTTCCCCCGCGCATGTCAGCGGATACCTCGAAACCTCCTTTTGCCAGCAGACGGGAAATACTGCAGTACTCCCACCTTACGCTGCTCTTTTCTTCCCTCTCCGCCAAGGGCTTTTGCCGGTGCTTATCTCTCCAGGGCTCTCCCCCTCCGTCCGGTACTGCCGGAAAGACATGGATCACCCCATCGTGGCTCTGCAGCAGCATCTCGTTAACCGCAGACACGATCCCTCCCACGCTCTCCATCATGCAGGGATAGTACAACTGCCCCATTCCCAGCTCCGCGGGACAATGGTTAACCCAGCGGTCCGTCTCCTCCGCCCCCATTCCATTGGCACGCAGCACCAGATCCAGGCCCTGTTCATACAGCACGCGCAGCGCGGTATTTCCATCCCCCGCTCTTGCTGCAGCGGATGCGATCCAGCCGAATGGGAATACACCGATTTCTGTGTTCTCAGACACAAACCTGACAGAATTCCTGGCAATTTCCCTCTCTGTTTCCCGGCTGTACTGCGTCATTTCACCCGCTGGAAAGACAGGCATCAGCAGGGAGGGATGGCGCAGCTTCATCTCTGGGGGCGCCAACTCGGAATCCCTCAGGATAACCCCATATCTTCTAGTTTTCGAGAGCGGGTACTTTGGCCATCGGCTCAACAGCTCGGAAAACATGGCTCTGTCCTCCTTCGACTCCCCCAATATCTCATTGGCCCAGATACTGATCTTCAGCAAATACTTTACTGCAGCCAGGGTAATTGTGGAATTTCGCGTGATGGGCCCCTGCTCCGGTGAGACATCCGGGAAAATGTAATAAGTATTCTTTTCAGGGTCCAGCCGCACTATTCCTTTTACAAAACAGAGGATATCCCGAAAAAAGGGGTAAGCCTTTTCCCTCAGGAAGGTTTCATCCAAAGTATATTCGTAATACCACCAGAGATGCTGGGCACACCAGGGCAGGATGCAATTGTAAAACTCATGGGGATAATCCATTGCACAGCCATCCAGGTGATAAAACTCTTCCGCCCGCCTCCGTGCCATCTCTGCGTAAGCTAACAGGCCTTCATTGAACGCCTCTGCAAGTTCCATATGATTCGCGGTGTACACACCCCAGAAGGCGGACTGTATATTCACATCCCAATACCACATACTTCCCCAAAGAGTCGGCTGGCGGATATCCCACAGGCCGTTCAGCCCGCAGGCATGCTCAGACCGCCTCCCGCCTTTCCCGCTGCAGCAGCCCATTACATAAAGGTTCAGGTACCATAGTTTCTCTAAGAAACGATCCGGCAGCCGAATCCCACCTTTTTGGAAAAACATTTTCCAGTGCTTCTCGTGTATCTCCAGATCTTTTTTGAGGTTCCTCTTTATTAATGCGCAATTGCGAATGCCCTCTTCCTCCAGATCGCAACTCTGCAGTTCTGTGAGCACATGGGTCAGTACAGAGATCTCCTTTCCGGGGTTCTTTAAACACAAACACATCTTGTTTCCACTGACCTCCATCTTTGCCTCTGCTCCAATCAGACGGAAAAACACACAGAACTGAAAAGGCGGGGTTTTCCCGTCTTCTCTATTCCCCGGATAAAAAGAGGCCCGGTAGCCGAATGTGTCTGGATCTGACTGAAAAAAACGATAGGCATATCCCTGGCGGTTCCGCCTTATGGGATATGTAATTTCCAGAGCACTCACTATATCCGTATCAGACTGGCAGATAGTAGTGAGAATCACATCCTTAGAGACCAAGGTTTTTGTGGCAATGGACAATGCTCTTTCCTTATCTTTTGCGTACAGCTCAATTTCTGCCTTTTCTATATTCAGCTGCAACCGGAAGTCATCCTCCAATTTAAACTTTTCATCCAGCAGTACGGAAAACTCCCCTGTGGGCGGATGGCTCACTCCCGCGTTCAGCTGTGCGTCCTTTACCTCATCTGCATCCGGCCATATGGTTTTCCGGTAATGCCAAAATGCCTCCTTCTCACAATTTCTTGTCATTTCCTTAGCCGACCGCACATAGCTTTCGTAGGATCTCTGAGGCTCACAACCGTTGCTCCTGACATACTGCTCATGGATGCTGTAATAGACCTCATAATGGTTCATAGCTGTTGTATAGAAGCGGTCTTTGAAATAGACCATTCCTCCAAACACGCCGTTTCCTGTGGGCAGTGCCTCGTTCCAATCATTGTAAGTATTATCAAATATTATGGAATGCATGTTTTCCCCCCTTTAAAGACAAAAATAAGAGTACCAGTCAGTATTACACTGATAGATACTCTTATTTTATCGGCAGCTGCGCAATATAAAAATGAAAAATCATACACGAAAGGATGTAAAAACTTAGCCACCAAAGACCTGCGGAACCGTTATATCTTTACATTCTAAACTTTTTCCATATCTCCTGAATTACATTTTTCCTTTTAAAAATAAACAGCCCCACAAAGCAAAGAAAACTGATTCCTACACACAAAATGGGGGCATAGGGTATCTTTACCACTCCGCCAAGGAGCAAGACAAGCGGAATCAGGCCAAAAGCACTGGCCTGCATAATATAAAAGAGATACTCCTCCTGCTCTAAATGTCTTACCCAGGCAATCACCGGCATGGAGCTTAATACCAGCAGAGATGCCACCGGCATCACATAATCCACGGACCAGCCCCTCCAGCCGGTAAAGGCATCCCACAAAATACTAATGACAGACAGAAAAAGCAGCTGCCACATTTCATTTTTCAGCAGATTCCTTCTCTTTTTGTATGCCACTGCCACCATAATCCAACCACACAGGCAGCCTCCGGCAACAAACCCTGACCAGCTGATATTATCGGAAACCATGTAGTTAATCATACCGCAGAGAACCGCGGCTGCAATACAGAGGAAGGTAAATATCTGAAACAGCTTTTTCCCAAGGCCTCCACGCTCCTGCTCATAACCCGGAAAATCGTTCTTCTCCACCTGGCAGGATAATCCCTGCTGCTGCAGATGGTTCAGGAAATTCCGCTGGATATTTGTGCTTGGAATCTTTGAGGTAAAACCCAGCACCAGCCGATCCGCATAAGAACAGGTGCAGAGCTGTAATTTTTCTGTGCTGGTGAACAGGCCAAACTGCTCTATATACGCCTCATATTCTGACGGCATCCTGATCACTCCCACATTCGAGAAGATCGCCGTAATGCTCCTTCCCCCAAGTGTGGTTCCGGCCATGAGAAAAACCTTTTTTATCTCCAGAGGTACGATCCGCAATAATGGATTTTTCTCCAGCCGGACCAGCTCATTCATCCTCATATCAATCCGTTCTTTCACCAGCTCCTGCTGGAACAAATTTTTAATATGTAAGAGGACTTCCTCAAACCTGGTATTCTCCTTAAATTCGTATCCCACCTCGATCCATCCAAAGAAATTGGTCATAGATTTTGATGGAAAATAATTTCTGAGGTTCACCGGCACCATAAGGCTGACCGGCTTCCCCCAATGCTTCCTTGGCACCTCCTCGTGAATAGACCAGAGCATCATAGCTGTCAAAAATACCGTGATGGACACCCCGTACTCCCTGGCCTTTTTCAGAACCTCTTTCACCGAGAGGACCACTTCCGTAATATGCATATCATCCTGAGTCAGCATCTCGCCCCTGATCTGATAGGCAGCCTTTTTCTTCTCCCGCATCACCGGCTGCTTGGGGGAGTAATACTGTGAAAAGCTGTCCTCCTCCTGATCCCCTTCCGTCACCCTGCTGTCTCTGTCCAGCTCCGGAAGCTCTGCTTTTGGATGTACAAGCATCAGATAATTCTTTACCAGCTCCCGCAGAAATTCCATGGCCCCTGTTCCATCCGTGAGGGCATGGAACACCTCAAAATTAATGCGGTTTTTATGGTAGGAAACCTCAAACAACAGACTCTTTTTATCGGGAATATAAATTTTGCTGCAGGGAGGCCTGTTCTCCGGTGTTGCCATTGCCCGGATCGGTCTGTTCTCCAGGTAAAACCAGAAAAGTCCTTTCCGGAGTACAGCCTGAAACAGGGGGAATTTTTCCATAGTCCCATCCAGAGCCTCCTGCAGAAGCTCCCCGACCACTGCCTCCTTCAGCTGGCAATAGAAGCGAAATACACGGGTATCCTGCATTCCCGTCACTGCCGGAAATGCCAGTGCGGCGTTATCCAGTTTTCTCCAATTTGAACGTCCGGACTCCAACGTTTTTCTGCCCCCTTTTCGATACACCTATTTCCATATAGTATAGCACGAAAGGGGAAAAGATGCACCGTAAAGAAGCTATTTGGGACAAGTATATCTCGGAAGTCCTTTGCTGTGCTTACCATACTCAATCGCCTCTTTGGGGCAGCGGCAGATACAAGCCATGCAGTGCGTACAGTCTTTCCCCCATACAGGCTTGCCGTTTTCAATGCGGATATTCTTGGTCGGACAGACCTTTTCACATTTTCCACAGGCAATACAGGCATCTGTTGCATAAAATTTCTTTGCGTGAACGAATAGGGGGTAGAAAATACTGTTTACAATCCCACTGTTCATTTTATCACCCAGAGTGATTTGCGGTTCTGAAAATGCTTTGCTGTTTTTAATCAAACCTATTGCTCTGTCAATCTCTCCTTCTGCCTTTTCTATGGTTCTAAACGCTTCTTCCCTTGCAGGTGTGGAAAACATGGCAATATAATTTTCAGGCATTACGATCCCGTAACATCCCAGGTAATTCATACCCTTTTTACCGCACAATGCTTTCAGATATCTCCCCGCATTTCCGATACTTCCCCCACAGGTCATAATAAAATATATATTTTTGTTTCCCGTCAGTTCTGTCTTTTCCAGCCACCTCTCTAAAATATGCGGTATTCTCCAGGCATAGGCAGGGGCGGTGATTACCCACGGTCTGTCCGAGTGTATCCCGGAATAATCCTGGCTCCGTATTTTGTCAAACAAATTGGTTATATCATCGCTGATTCCGTTTGCTATTCTTTTTGCAACGTATTCGCTGTTGCCCGTTCCGGTAAAATATAAAATCATGGTGACCTCCTAATCAATGTGCTGTATGCTTTCATAGATCAGATTGACTAAATCTGCAATACCTTTCCATTTGGTCTCATCCGCACTCAGATAATAATAGTTTCTTGTTCCTTCCCTGCGCATTGCCACAATCCCCGCTTCCTTCAGAATTTGAAGATGATGTGACACGGAAGGCCTTGTCAGATGCGTTTTTTCTGCAATCGGTCCAACTCTTATGCCTGATAAACTGCTCTCCAAAAGCACAAGCAGAATAATTTGTCTTGTTTCATCACCAATAGCAGTAAAAGCTTTTCTGTTCTTCTGAAAACCGTCAATAATGCTCTCTATTCTTTCCTCACATTCCATTGCCATTACCTCACATATACCTCACTTCCAGGCTTTCACGCTGTACCGAACGAAGATATTTCACTTTCGGATAACCCAGTACAAGCGTTGCCGCTACCCGCTTTCCTTTCGGAATCTGCATTGCCTTTTTTATTTTTAACGAAGCATTTGCAGCCATGGTAAAGAATCCGCTGAATAATACTCCGAGTCCGTTTGCCTCGGCAACAAATTCCATGTTCTGTGCCGCAAGCAATCCGTTTGTCTTATTCTTTGCCAAAATTACAATTACAATCGGCGCCTGAAAAAAGAAAAAATGTTCCGTAATTTTGATTCTCCTTGCCATGGAACTGGCCAAATCTGCAAAGGGCTTTACTTTTTTAAATATGCCAACAGCCATTTTCTCGATGCGGTCTTTTTCTCTATCCAAAACCACAAATGACACATCCTGCGTATTCTTTGCCGTATGGGTAAGTCTGCCTGCTTCCAAAATCTGTTTTATTACAACACTCGGAATTTCTTTCTTTTGAAATTGTCTGATACTTCTCCTGAAGCGGATGACGTCTAAAACCTCCTGGGGATCTAAACGTATTTCACCAGTCTTCTCAATCTGTTTCTCTTCATAACCGCTCACAGACACCGCCATTTTGGGGCAAACTGCGGTACACTGGCCGCACATCACACAGTCCTCTGATAGGATACCCGCTTTCTTATTTTTAATTTCTATATTATGCGCAACACATACCTTGGAGCACAAGCCGCATCCAATGCATAGATCTTTATTAATCTCCACTTTATGCTTTCCCATATCCAATTCCCCTTTCGTTAATGTTTGTTAACCATTATACAAAACATTATCCTGAGATGCAACATTGGTAAAGTGATTCGTTACCGAGTACAAAAATAGTAGTGTCAGTTTGCTTGAAACGGGGACACTTTTAATGAAAAAGAAAAAAATCGACATCAAATCCACTACTGGACTCTTTGCCGATTCTTCGTCTTTCCTGTCTGTCTTTATTTCTGTTGTATGCCTTTCCATTTGGCACCGTCCTGGTTACCGGATTCAATCCATTCCAGGTATGTCGTTGTCCGGAATAATATTCCTTCTGTGCTTTCTTGCTTCGTTTGTCAATTGACACATAAGTTTTCATCCTGTCTTCTTACCTATAACGTTCACTTTCTTAGCTGTTTTACGAAACAGCTTTTTATAGGCTTTCAGTCTCTTTTTGGGGACTTTCACACACATCTGTCTCGTTCCGTGGTCGATGGCTGTCTTAACGGTCTTCAGTTTTATTCCTTTAACAGTGAGGACGCAGCCTCTCTTAGCATAACAGAATGCATGCTTTCCAATGATCATTACTCCGGTTCCAAGTGAGATTTTTTTCAGGTTCCTGCATTTTTCGAATGCGTTATTTCCGATTGTTTTCACATTTTTCCCCAGCTGTACGGAAGTAAGCTTTAGGTTTTTATAAAATGCCTTTTTAGAAACAGCGGTTACTTTGTAGGTTATACCACAGTATTTGATTGCATCGGGAATTTTTACGGCCTTTTCTTTTATATCTTTCGTTCCTGTGCAAGTTATTGTGTCTTTGCCGTTTATTTTATAGGTAAGCTTGTTGGAATCAGTATAAGTAGTTTTCCATTGAGCGTACAGAATAATGTTTCCGGTAATTTTAATCGGATTACCTGGCAAGTAAATTATGCCTTTGCCGTCTGCTCTGGTGTTCCAGCCTGCAAAAAAGCGACTTGAGCTGACCGGTGCCCCCTTTACGATTGCCGTGCTTCCGGGCTTATAACTATTCTGGTCAATCGGCAGGTTGGATACGGCGGTATTTGACTGATAGATGACCTTAAAATCTCGCTTTTTCTTAGCTACTTTTACATCGCAGACTGCACTAACCTCACTTCTGACACTACTGCTCACTGTAATCTTGGCCGTACCGACGCTTTTTGCCGTAACCATTCCATGAGCGTCTACTGTAGCCACTGTCTCATCACTGCTGCTCCATACCAAACTTTGATCTCCCGCATCTTTTGGAAAAATAACTGCCGTTAAAAGTCGTGTATCCCTTTCCTCCAGATATATATTACTTTCCTTTAGCTCTATAATCTCAGGATAAATATCCAGTGTCTGAACTTCTGCGTCAATCCAAAAATAAGAACAGGCCGCGTACAAATCATTATCTGTACTAAGAGCAATTGTATTGTCAATCATATTCCATCTGCCGTTTATAAAAGCCAAATTCCATGCATGATTACTCGCGTCAGAACTGACATATACACAGGGAATACCTACTGCATATAGCATTGCACGGGTCAATATCGCGATTTCCATACATCCGCCCTTTTTATTTTGCAATACCTCATCAGCATAATGATAACGTTCCTGCCAAATATCATAGATAATGTTGTTTACAATCCACTCACATATGGAATTCGCTTTCTCCTTGTCAGCCGCAATGTTTTCTGTAAGCTTTTGAGCCCATTTTTTACTTTCTTCCGCTCTAAGATCAGACCTTTTATTAAAACTATTTTCGTATTCCGTGGCTAGTCTGGTTTCTAACATTCCTATCACTTGTTCGTACGCGTGGTAATTATGAACCGTATTTTGGGGACATATATGGTTGAAATATGCTCGATTATCTTTATACATCATGTCAATTACATACCAAGTCAAATAATTTCCATCTTCTTTAGGTAAATAAAGAACTACCTGATAGTAATACGGTTTGTTTGACAATTTCAGGCTTTCTTTCGGAATAGTGATCTGACCTCTCCCGTTTTCATACTGCGACGTATCTGTATAAACAATCTCTGTATACATCCCATCGTCACTATTAAAAGCATATTTATCCAGCACATCAATTCTTGCAGTTCCTTTCCCCAAACGTCCCTTACTCCGATTGGGATAGGGTTCATTATACATATTAAACTCTATGCATATGGTGAAATCCTCGTTATAGTACAATACAACCGGCTGTTTTTCATAACCATCATAATACTTATCAGCCCAAAGAGCATTGTTCTCATCCGTATATATTTCAGCTGCCGCCTCTGTTTTGAAAGAAAAGCTGCCCCCCAAGAATGACAATAATATAACGCTTAATATCATATAATAGATTCTGCGTATAGGTAGCACATTACTTTTTGCAAAAATAGTTTTTGCAGATAATAAGTTAAATATCTTGTTCATAGAATCCCCCATACATCCACAAAAGGTTATTATACCTTTTTTCAGTGCGTAGATTGGCCTCAAGTCAGCGGAGATTTCTGATTTCTTTTCGCTGTCAGCAAGTCTTCTCTTGCACGATCCAATCTATATCTGCACAAAGTACCGACATCAAGCTGCATAAAGTACAATCTCCACAATGTTTTCTCCATAGATTGCCCGATCTGTTTCAGCCATTTGGTGTGGAATTTTATTCAATTCACTTCTTAATCACATTTTATTTCCCCCTTTCCACAACTTTTTTTATACTTCTATTTATATTATACCTGATATTTCACTCACTTAACAGCTCTTATTTTTAAAAAGCTCATGGAACATAATCATTCCATGAGCTTTTCTTATATCTCTATACAACTTTACATATCTTGTTCCAGTTGGGACAATGGTACACTTTTCGTTACTGTTCACAGTAACCACTTTTCACCTCTCAAATGCCCATTTCCAAAGCCGCTTAATACAGCTTGGCGCCTGCCGGAATCCGGTCATCTACCATCAGCAGATTCAGTCCTTCGCGACCATCCACCTCGTGAACCGCAGAGATGAGCATCCCACAAGAAGCAATTCCCATCATCGGTCTTGGGGGCAGGTTTGTGATTACAATACAAGTTTTTCCAACCAGCTCTTCCGGTTCGTAATACTCGTGAATACCGCTTAAAATCACGCGTTCTGCGTCTGTTCCATCGTCTAAGATGAATTTCAAAAGCTTCTTGCTCTTCGGCACTGCTTCGCAGGCTTTTACCTTTACCGCTCTGAAATCAGACTTTGCGAATGTCTCAAAATCCACAAATTCCTCAAACAGCGGTTCGATTTTCACATTAGAAAAATCCATCTTTTCTGCTGGTTTTTCCTCTGCTGTCACAGCCTTTGCAACCGGCTTTTCTGCCTTTTTCGCAGTATCGGAACCGCCGATGCTCTTCATGGTCGGGAACAACAAAACATCCCGAATAGCCGGTGAATCCGTCAGCAGCATCACCATGCGGTCAATACCAAATCCGATTCCCCCGGTAGGCGGCATCCCCACCATCAGCGCATTGAGGAAGTCCTCATCCGTATGGTTTGCCTCCTCATCGCCCTGGGCTAACAGTTCTTCCTGGGCCTTGAAGCGCTCTCTCTGGTCAATGGGATCATTCAGCTCTGAATAGGCGTTTGCCATCTCCCAGCCATTCATAAAGAACTCAAAGCGCTCTGTATACTCGGGATTTGACGGTTTCTTTTTTGTCAGGGGTGAAATCTCAATGGGGTGATCCATCACAAAGGTGGGCTGAATCAGATGCTCCTCCGCATACTCTTCAAAGAAGAGGCTCAGGATATCGCCCTTCTTGTGCCGTTCCTCAAAGGCAATGCCCTTTTCTTTAGCCAGTGCCTTGGCCTCCTCTGTTGTCTTGATCTCGTCAAAGTCAATCCCTGCGTATTTCTTCACCGCATCCACCATGGTAATGCGCTCAAAGGGTTTGCCCAGATCCATCTCCACACCGTTGTAGGTGATGGTAGTGGTTCCAAGTACCTGCTGGGCCACATGGCGGTAAAGCTTTTCGGTCAGGTCCATCATTCCGTTGTAATCTGTGTATGCCTGATAGAGCTCCATCAGGGTAAACTCCGGATTATGCCTGGTGTCCAGGCCCTCGTTGCGGAACACACGGCCGATCTCATAGACTCTCTCCATACCGCCTACGATCAGCCTTTTTAAGTACAGCTCCAGGGAAATACGCAGCTTCAGGTCCTCATCCAGGGCATTGAAGTGAGTCTCGAATGGTCTGGCAGCAGCGCCGCCGGCATTTGCCACCAGCATTGGGGTTTCCACCTCCATGAATCCCTCCCTGTCCAGGAAATTTCGGATCTCCTTGATGATCTGAGAGCGTTTGATAAAGGTATCCTTTACCTCCGGATTCATGATCAGATCCACGTATCTCTGTCGGTAACGCAGATCTGTGTTGGTAAGCCCATGAAATTTCTCCGGCAGAATCTGCAGGCTCTTGGAGAGCAGGGTCACCTCCGCCGCATGGATGGAAATCTCCCCGGTTTTGGTCCGGAACACCTCTCCCTTTAAGCCCACAATATCGCCGATATCCATCTTTTTAAATGCCTTGTATTCTTCCTCACCAATGCTGTCCCTCGCCACATAGGACTGGATATTGCCCTTTAAGTCCTGAATATTGCAGAAGGAAGCCTTGCCCATCACACGTTTGGACATCATACGCCCTGCCAGACTGACAGTCTGGCCTTCCAATGCCTCAAATCCGTCCTTCACTTCCTGGCTGTGATGTGTTACTTCATATTTTGTAATCACAAACGGATCTTTCCCGTTTTCCTGGAGGTCTGCCAGCTTTTCCCGGCGCACCTTCAGCAGCTGATTAATATCCTGTTCCTGTGTATTCTTCTGTTCCGCCACTTTATCCTCTCCCTAATTTGATCTCTGAATTTCCAACACCTTGTATTTCATCTGTCCGGCTTCGGTCTCCACTACGACCTCTTCGCCCACCTTAGCACCGATCAGGGCCTTGCCCACTGGTGATTCATTTGAAATCTTACCCTGCAGACTGTTCGCTTCAGAAGAACCCACGATCTTAAAATCCATCTCTTCCTCAAACTCATCGTCAAAGACTTTCACCTGACATCCGACACTGATCTTATCCAGGTCCACTTCGTCTTCCACAATAACTTCTGCATTCTTCAGAATCTTCTCAATCTCCTCGATCCTGGCCTCAATATCTCTCTGTTCGTCCTTGGCTGCATCGTACTCTGCATTCTCAGACAAATCTCCCTGTTCTCTCGCTTCTTTAATCTTACCTGCTACTTCTTTTCTTTTTACGACCTTTAAATCATGCAGCTCCTCTTCCAATGCTTTTAATCCTGCATAGGTCAGCAAATTTTTCTTTTCTTCCATCTCTTATTCTACACCCTTTCACATTATGCAGTTTCTCATTCCATTCGCAGTCGGCAAGTTAGTGCCAGCGCCCGTCACCCTCTGCGTGACAGATCCCTCCTGGGTGCTGTAACTGTGGCCAATGCTCAATAAGTCTGCTTAACAATCACAGTATTATATCCTATCACTGTAAAATTGTCAAGATTGACGGCAGACTTTACACAGTTTTAATATATGGAGAGCTTGTTTTAAATATACCAGCACATACGCCCTTTGGGTCAAAAGCTCTCCTCCAGGAGCTGCTTCAGCCCCTCCATCGTCTCTATCTCATTGACTCTCCCCCTGAGCTTTGAGGAGCGGGGATAACCTGCTGTATACCAGGCCACATGCTTTCTCATCTCACGAATCCCCGTATACTCTCCCTTATACTCCAGCTGCAGCTGACAGTGGCGCAGTATCGTTTCCTTAATCTCCTGCCTTCCGGGCCGCGGGGGGATCTCCCCGGTCTTTATATAGGAAGAGATCTCCCTGAAAATCCAGGGGTTTCCTCTGGCTGCCCTGCCAACCATAACCGCATCACATCCGGTCTGTTCCATCATCTGCTTTGCTCTCATGGCAGATGTCACATCCCCGTTTCCGATCACCGGGATGCTGACAGCCTCTTTTACCCGGCGGATGATTTCCCAGTCTGCCTCCCCGGAGTAATACTGCTCCCTGGTTCGGCCATGCACCGCAACTGCCGCAATTCCGCAGGCCTCCGCAATCTTAGCAATCTCCACTGCATTCACATGATCCGGGTCAAATCCTTTTCGGATCTTGACCGTCACCGGTTTGCAGGTGGCCTTCACCATCTTTGTCAGTATCTGCTCCACCAGTTTGGGATTTCTCATAAGCGCTGACCCCTCCCCGTTGTTCACCACCTTGGGCACCGGACATCCCATATTGAAGTCCAGGATATCAAAGGGGCGCTCCTCAATGACCTTTGCTGTCTCACTGATGATATCCGGGTCTGACCCGAAAAGCTGCAGAGCAATGGGATTCTCACCCGAAGCGATCTGCATCAGGGCCTCCGTATTTTTGTTGTGAAAGGAGACTGCCTTGGCGCTGACCATCTCCATGCTGAGCAGCCCCACACCCTGTTCCCTGCAGAGCAAACGAAAAGGCAGGTCAGTTACCCCTGCCATCGGCGCCAGCACACACGGACTTTCTATCTTTACCTTACCGATCTGTAGTTTCATAGTCTTCACCTAAAAAGAATACTTTATAATACATTTCCAGCGCCTCAAAAAGTTCCCTCTTTTCCATCTGAACTTCTTTGATTTTCAGCACGCTGCCAATCTCATCATAACTAAAATCATCCTCTCTGTACTCTGTGTGCAGACACAGGGCGCCCTCCTCATCATATTCTAAGGTCAGCACACCTCCCACATCCTGGGTGTAGAGTACACAGAGCACCTTCAGCTCATCCTGAATACTCTGGGGCAGCGCCTGAAAACGGTCGTTTAGATAAAACTTCTCTTCATAAGCGCTGGCTCCGCACAGCACCACTCTCTCTGAATCCATGGGTCCCTCCCTTTCGTCTTATTATCGCTGACAGGCTGCCGGGCTATAGCTATACATAGCCGTAAATCCCCCGCACGGACACCTCCCCTGCGAACACGGCGGACACTTCCTTGTCCTCCCTCTCCACGAGAAGTTCTCCCTTTTCATTGATTCCTCTGGCAATTCCGTTATACTCATTGCCAGGCTCCAGCACCCGGACCTGGCGGTCCATATTTGCCAGCATGTCATTGTATTCATCCCGCAGCCCGGTCATATCCTCAGTCTCCAAGAACCTTTGGTAATACTGTTCAAAATGGTTCATACAGGAGCGGATCACCTCTGCCCGGTTCAGCTTTTGCCCCGCCTCTATGGACAAGGAGGTCGCTACCTCACTGATCTCCTGGGGAATTTCATCTATATTTACATTGATTCCGGCTCCGATCACCAGATAGTGGATTGCGTGCAGTTCAGCGCTCATCTCTGTCAGTATTCCACAGACCTTCCTGCCGCCCACCGTCACATCATTGGGCCACTTAATCTGCGCCCTGACTCCCGCCATCTCCTGACAGGCCGCTGTGACGGCCATCCCCATAACCAACGTCAGCATTGAGGCCTTCTCGGGGGGCATGGAAGGACGGATAATGAGGGTCATGGCCACAGCCTCACCGGATGCAGTGGTCCAGCCTCTGCCTCTTCTGCCCTTCCCCCCTGTCTGCTCCTCCGCAATCACCAGAGTGCCGTGGGAAGCGCCCTCCTCAGCCAGGCGTTTTGCAGCGTTGTTGGTAGAGTCCACAGTCCTGAAATACTTAACCGTGCGCCCTGCCCACTCCGTCTCCAGCAGACTCTCCACCTCCTCAGCGGAAACTACGTCCGGAAAAGCCGTGATCCGATATCCCTTGTTGGGTACTGCCTCAATCTCATAGCCCTCCTCCTTCAACTGGTTGATTGCCTTCCACACAGCCGTCCGGGAAACCCCGAATCTGAGACAGAGCTCCTGCCCGGAGACGTAATCCTTCTCGTTTCTCAAAATATGCAAAATTTCACTTTTCATCACAAAGCACCTTCAACTATCAAAATCTGCATCACAAACAGCACCAGGAGTGCTGCGGTCAGGATACCCAGCACAGCACCCAGGACATAGTTCTTTTTTCTCAGTCTCAGATACGTCAGGATACCATTAACCACAATCCCCATCCCGGTTACCAGAACAAAAAATCCCGGTGCACGCTCTAAATCCAGAAATGCCATCACAGCGCATACAATAAGAATCAACCCCGCCACACTGCCCAGAAATTCCACATCCAGGGTACTTCTGCCTTTATCCGTCTTCATTGTTCCTCTATTCCCCGAGTGTGGCCAGCATGACCGCCTTGATGGTATGCATTCTGTTTTCCGCTTCCTCAAATACCTTGGATTGCGGAGATTGGAATACTTCATCTGTCACCTCCATATCCGTAAGGCCGAAGCGCTCTCCCATCTCTTTTCCAATCTTGGTCTTTAAATCATGAAAAGCAGGAAGACAGTGCAGGAAAATTGCTTGATCCCCTGCATTTTTCATCACCTGGGCCGTCACTTTGTAGGGGGAAAGCTCACGGATACGCTCCTCCCACACCTCGTCCGGTTCTCCCATGGATACCCACACATCCGTGTAAATCACGTCCGCATTCCGGGTTCCCTCCTCCACATTCTCTGTTAAAGTGATACTGCCGCCGGATGCTTTTGCGTACTCCTGACAGGTCTTTACAAGATCACTCTCAGGAAAATATTTTTCTGGGGCGCACGCGGTAAAGTGCATCCCCATCTTGGTGCAGGCGATCATCAGGGAATTACCCATATTGTACCGGGCATCTCCCATGTACACCAATTTTCTGCCCTTCAGGTCTCCTAACTGCTCCCTTATGGTCAGCAGGTCAGCCAGCATCTGGGTTGGATGGTACTCATTCGTCAGGCCGTTCCACACAGGCACTCCCGCCTCGCGGGCCAGCTCCTCTACGATCTCCTGGCCAAACCCCCGGTACTCTATCCCCTCAAACATGCTCCCCAGCACATGGGCCGTGTCCGAGGTGCTCTCTTTCTTTCCGATCTGTGAGCCGCTGGGATCTAAATAGGTGGTTCCCATTCCCAGGTCATGGGCCGCCACCTCAAAAGCACATCTGGTCCTGGTACTGGTTTTCTCAAAAATCAAAGCCACATTTTTTCCTCTCAGGGAATCCACAGGAACTCCCCGCTTTTTCTTATCCTTCAGTTCTGCCGCCAGATCCAGCAGGTATGTAATCTCCTCGGGTGTAAAATCCTTCAGTGTCAAAAAATTGCGTCCTTTTAAATTCATTTTTATCTCTCCTTTTCCTGTAAGCTGCTTCTTTAACTGCATCTATCCGGACCGTTCTGCCCAATGGACAGAACTTCCGGATAGTCGGTAGTCTATTTGTAACTGTTGCATTTCTTACTAGTGATCTTCCCTAATCATCCTTCCCCACCTCAGTCAGAGATTTTACAAGTCCTGCCACATTTTGGATCTCGGATGGGATAATGATCTTCGTTGCTTTTCCATCTGCAACTTTGGTCAGAGCCTCAAAGCTCTTGAGTGCCAGGACTGCCTCGTCCGCACCGGCTTCTTTGAGGAAACGCAGGCCGTCCGCATTGGCTTTCTGCACTTTCAGGATCGCCTCAGACTGTCCCTCTGCCTCACGGATCATCTTCTCCTTCTGTGCTTCCGCATGCAGGATCGCCGCCTGTTTCTCAGCCTCAGCATCCAGGATTGCCGACTCCTTTTTACCTTCCGCTACCAGAACCGTGGACTTCTTCTCACCTTCTGCGCGCAGGATTGCTTCCCTTCGCTCACGCTCTGCCTTCATCTGTTTCTCCATGGCATCCTGGATCGCTGCCGGGGGAATGATGTTTTTAAGCTCCACCCTGTTAACCTTGATGCCCCATGGGTCTGTAGCGATATCCAGGGATGCACGCATCTTGGTGTTTATGGTCTCCCTGGAAGTCAGGGTCTCATCCAGCTCTAAGTCACCGATGATATTTCGCAGTGTCGTGGCCGTCAGATTTTCGATTGCCATGATCGGGTTTTCCACACCGTAGGCAAACAGCTTAGGGTCTGTGATCTGGTAGAAAACCACGGTGTCAATCCTCATGGTGACATTATCCTTTGTGATTACGGGTTGGGGTGCAAAGTCCACGACCTGCTCTTTTAAGATGACTCTCTTGGCCACACGGTCAATAAACGGCGCTTTCACATGAAGTCCCACTCCCCAGGTGGTCTTATACCCTCCAAGCCGCTCAATTACCATAGCGTAAGCCTGGGGTACAATCCTGATGCACGAAATCAGAATAAGCAATACAATAATAACCAATACTGCAATTAACAACGGTGCTAAAATACTTCCAAAGGTTGCATCCATCTCTCTTCCCTCCGTCTCTACTTCTGTAACAGTTCAGCCAAGCTGTCCTGTTACCTACTTCTGGCTGCTTTCATTAATAGGTTCCACGATCAGCTTGACACCGCTGATCCGCAGGACAGTGACTGTCGTCCCCTCGGGGATCTTTACATTGTCCTGCTCTGTTCTGGCCGTCCACTCTTTTCCTTCCAGACGCGCCTGCCCGGTGGCTGCCAGATTGTCAATCTGCTCAATGACCACCGCTTTCTTTCCGATCAGCTCATCAATGTTTGTTCTGACCTTGTTTTTATTAATATATTTTGCCGCAAAGGGTCTTGTAAAAATCAGTAAGATTATGGATATTGCCAGGAACAACACTACCTGAAGAATGATACTTCCGCCTAAAATGGAGGCGATAAATCCTGCAACCGAGCCTCCGGCAAACCAGATCGTAGTCAGCCCCATGGTGGCAATCTCAATGATTACAAACAGTACAAGCAACCCCAGCCAACAAATGGATTCCATTTCCATAGTAAGCCTCCTTTCCTGTTCTCTATAATATTACTATATTATCTTTCAAAATACAACTAAAACAAATTTCCATAGGTATGAAAAATAACTGCAAAAACCGCCGTGCCGAGGCTATTCCTCTGACACGGCGGCTGCCGGTTCATATCTTAATGCTTTTAATAAAACCAGTGATCTCCGATCTTAGTTCCCTTGCCCGCACTGTTGTTGAAATACAGTGCTCCCGGAACCGGATTTTCTCCGTTTAAGGCCGCCTGTGCCGCCTCGTAGCAGTCACTGGGGGCTCCACTTGCAAGCACCTGTCCAAGCCAGCCTGTGATAGCAGGGGCAAACTGTCCGCTCTGATAAATCACATCCGAAATGGTACTTGGATAAGAACTGCTGGCAATACGGTTCATAACAACTGCGCCTACTGCTACTTTTCCTTCTCTGCTCTGGTTACCTGCCTCACAGTATATGAGCGCTGCCAGCAATGAGAGGTCATCTGAGCTCGCTGCGGTAACTGTCTCCTCTGAGGGAGTGGTCTGGGCTGACCCGGCGCTGCCTGGATCTGACACGGAAGCATCCGTGCTGCTGTTATCCCCTCCGGATGCGGCGTCACTCGATCCGCTCTGGCCCGTATAGCTGTTGTCTGATGCGGAACTGTCTGTGTATCCGTTATCTGCTGTTCCCGGATCTGTATAGCTCTGGTCTGTGCTGCCCTGATCTGTATAATCCTGACTAGCGCTCTGGTCTCCGGATGCATCATAACCGGAACCGTCCTCTGCACCTGCAGAAGCGGTTGTATCCCCGGACGCATCCGTTTGGCTGTAAGCCTCCCCGCCGCCTGAAGCTGTCTGTGTATATCCGGATGTCTCAGGTGATGTAACCACAGGGATGGCTCTCTCCAGCATAGTGGTCTTTTGTACGTCCTCAGCGGGAACATATGCTACCGTGACATCGTCCATCTGTACCGCACACCAAAGCCCCTCCTCTGAGATCAGCTCATACTCACTTCCCCCATCCGCTTTATTCAGGATTGTGGAACTGGAGTTTGGGTTGGAAAATAGGATGACATCATCCCAGGAAACTTTCACTCCCTGTTTTCCGTATACGCCGGCCAGCGCTTTGGCTTCCTCTCCGTAAGCGAGATACTCATTCTTTATGTATCCCTCCACGCCACCGGAGATGATGTGTGACCATTCCTGGCCTTTTTCAATCACGTCCGCGGATGCTGCCTTGGGCAGATATCCCACGATCGCACTGTCCGTTGAGGCGTTTGCTCTGATGTTGACCTGTGTGGATACATTGGCCACCGCCCTGTAGGACCATACTGAATTCTCTATCTCTGCATCCGGTGATGCTGCCATAACTGCCATGGACGTAAACATGGAAACCGCAAGTGCAGATACGGTACAACCGAGTACAGGTTTTATTTTACCCTTCATTTTAACCTCCTGAACAATTGCTCCCCGAAATATTATTACATTCCGTTTTCAATTGTTACGAAATTATTAATTATTGTTACGGTTGTATTGTATACCAGTTACAGCTATTTGTCAAGTTTTTTTCAAAATGGAGATTATTGGGATCTCCTTCTCTGCCTAAAGGCCTCATAGACCAACAGGGAGGAGGCAACGGCGGCATTTAAGGACTCCACGCTTCCACACATGGGAATCCGGATATATTCCTGGGCCAGAGACGCCAGACTGTCTGAGAGACCATTTCCCTCGTTTCCGATCAAAAAGGCACATCCTTTGCAATAGTTGGGATCATCATAAGCCTGCTTTCCCATAAGGTGTGCGGCATAGGCAGTGATGCCCCTACGGTTCAGCTCGGGCATCACACTCACCAGATCCCCTGTTCGCAAAAAGGGCATGCGGTAAATGGAACCCATTGTAGACCGGATGGTTTTTGGATTATATATATCCACAGTGTCAGAGCTCATGATCACCCCAGTTACTCCAGCCCCCTCCCCTGTGCGCAGGATGGTCCCCAGGTTTCCCGGGTCCTGAAGATTTTCCAGCACAAGCACAAGGGGATGCTTGCCGGCCAGCACTTGTTCCAGTGTATAGTGCTGCTGCCGGATGACAGCCATGATTCCCTGGGGTGTCTTCGTGTCCGCTGCACTCAGAAACACCTGATCATCCAGGACTTCCACATTCCTCTGCCCCTCCAGCTCCCGCGCTTCCGGACGCATGGAAAAACTATGAGAAATATATACTCTCTCCACCAGCTCCCTGGGAGCCTCCTGAAACATCTTGATTCCCTCCGCCACAAAAACCCCTTGCTCTCTGCGGGCCTTCCCCTTTTTCTGCAGCTGTATCAGATTCTTAATCTGAGGATTCGATACGCTTGTTATCATGCATGCTTCTCCTTACTCTTCGCTATCTCCGGCTGATTCCCACCAAATATTCTGTTGTCAATATCCTGAATGGTAATGCTTCCTAGTATCTCCTTACACTGTCCGTTCATCTTATCATAGATTTCATCCATAATGCCAGCCATCCCCGATGCCACCAGGCACTTCATATCACTGCTTCCGGAATGCCAGGAGGAAGTGACCACCTCCGCCTCCAGCGCCTCGCAGATCTGCCTCAAACTGATATCCGCCGCACTTCGGATCATCATATACCCTCCATTGAGCCCCTCCTTTGTCCCAACTATTTTTTCCCTCTTAAGTTTCGCCATAACCTTGCGGATACGAGCCGGGTTAGTACACACATTTTCCGCAAGGGACTCGCTGGGCAGAGTCTCCCCCTTGTGATTCAGAAATACCAGGGCATGTACAGCTACTGCAAACTCACTTGTCATCTTCCCACTCTCCTCTTTTTTGCTCTCTGTTTATAGAACCAAATATTTTACTGTTATTATATTGGTTACATTTATACTGTAATTATATTTGTTACAGTATGGTTTGTCAAGTGTTTTCTGCCCGCGTAAATTCTGCATCCTTCCGTCATCCAACGGGTACCTATTATACTTGGCAAGGCACTCCCGGTTGGTATTCCCGCAGGATACACACCCCGGTATCGTACAGCCTGGACATGAGGGAGGCTGGGCTGTCGGCCAGCAGCATGGGCTCCCTGCCCTCCTCAATGATGGTGATCCCCTCCTGCAGCCTGTGTATCCTCATCCTTTGGGCATCCGCCTCCGATATCCCGCCTTCTGTACACATCTGCCTTAGCATACCTTCATACCTCTCAACGGGTATCTGATCCGTAAACTTTTCAATACATAAGATCGGAATATACGGCACTGAGGGGTCCATCAGGTTTTTATAGATGGCATGCTCACCCAAAAGCCTCAGAAGCTCCTCACTGGAAGAAAAGGTGATGCAAATCTCCCTGTTTTTTGTCAAATCCAGCTCCTGGTATCTGAGCAGCTTCTGACCGAGAAGATGCCCAGCGGGACACCCGCTTAAATCAGCATGATGGAGGCTGTCCCAAAATGCCCTGTCCGTAAAGTAGAGAAAATCCGTACCTGTATGATGCCCCTTTATCCATTCCAGAAGCCTTTCCCTGGATGGATATTCCCCCTGTTCCCTTTGAATAAACTGTTCTGACAAAAATCCTGCCATAAATTCCAGGATGGATACATGTCTGTTAAAAAACACCTGGGTAAATGAATAGTACCTGTTCATCAGAAATTGATCCGCTATGGAGATCCCCTTTGCGTGCACACCCACAATCTCCGCCCCCTTGTAGGAGGTTCTTGTCAAACTGCGCAGAAACAGTCCCAGCTCAAAACTACCATAGCTGGTTCCGGAAAAGGTGGCATCCCTCATGATATAGTCAATCCTGTCTGCGTCCAGCTCTGAGTGGACCAATTGAACCAGGCCGGAAATCTCAGGATTCCTCTGAGTGCTGCCCACAATAATGGAACAGATGTTATCTATATTAATCAGCCTGCTGCCTCCGCAATATTTTTCAATAATAGCGGGAATCTCCCGGTCACTGCGTATCACTGCCTCTGTGATCCGTTCATGGTGATAGGAATTGGAGGCCTCCTGCATGAAATCCATTTTCCGGTGACTCAGCGCCGCAAGCCTTGAAATCACCTTTCTCTTCTGATTCCCCAAAATATCCTCCGGTTTCTCAGACAACTGCATGTAAGCCCGCTCTCCCACATGAGAAAGGGGATAGTGGCCCAAATCGTGCAGCAGTCCCGCCAGGCGCACAAGCTGACGCTCCTCATCCGTATATCTCAACTGAATGGCCATCTGGTCCGCAATATGCATAACTCCCAGGGAGTGGATAAACCTGGTGTGCTCAGCCCCCGGAAAGATCCAGTTGGTCAGGCTCAGCTGCTTGATACTCTGAAGCCGCTTAAACACAGGCAGCTCAATGATCTCCCGCTCCACATCCGTGTATTCAATAAACCCATGTACATTGTCCAGTATCTTGTCCGTAAAGTTCAGCTTATATCCATCCATAAAATCCTCCTGTACAAGCGGTTCAGTCCGCTTCTGTTCCCTCCCGGAAAGTTTCCGGGCAAAAAAGAATCCCGCTCGCGGGATTCTCCGCCTGCGGAGCATTTTTTATTTCATAGGACGAACTTTCCTATGAAACAAAAAAGCAGCGCCAGTCCCCCCGGCGCCGCCTTACTCTACTGTATACGCTTTAAATCATCGTTGTTGCCCACAGTCAGGATAATCTGATGCTCCAGAAGGGGAATGTCGGGGTCGATATTCGCATTGATCTTTTCGCCATCCCTCACGGCAATCACATTCACTCCATACCGGCTGCGCACATCCAGCTCCCTCAAAGACTTCTTGGCCCAGGATTCCGGGACTTCCATCTCCACCATGCTATAGGTAGAGGAGAGTTCAAAAGTATCCATGAATTTACCAAAAACCATGTTCCTGGCCACGCGGGAACCCATCTCTTTTTCAGGCATTATGATCTGGTCCGCCCCCACTTTCTGAAGCACTGCTGCATGTGTGGCGGATGTGGCTTTTGCCAGCACATAGGGAATTCCTGCCTCCTTGGAAAAAATCGTAGCCAGTATGCTGGCCTCCATATTGTCCGCGATGGCCACCACAGCGCCGTCCATGTTCCCAATCCCCAGGCTCTTATATACATCCGGGTCCGTGACATTGGCCTTTACTGCAAAGGTCACATCGTTTGCTATATCCTCCACGATATCCCCGTCCAGATCCACAGCCAGCACCTCACAGCCATTGTTACACAGGGAAGTGGCTACGCTGTAGCCAAACTTTCCGAGTCCAAACACAACAAACGATTTTGCTGCCATACCTTTTCTCCTCACCATCAGACAGAGAGGGCCTTACTCACCTCAAACTGATATTCATTGATATTTTTCTGCATAGCCAGAGCTTCATCAATATCAAAGTCTGTGTACTCACCGTCTTTGTACCCCACCACGCGGTTGGTCTTCCCTTCCGCAAGAAGATCTACTGCATAGGCTCCCATCATGGAAGCATATACACGGTCTTTACATGTAGGGCTTCCGCCTCTCTGCATATGACCCAGGATCGTGGCCCTCGTCTCCACGCCGGTGGCCGCCTCGATTCGTCTGGCCATACTGGTTGAGTGGCCGATACCCTCAGCATTGATGATGATATGATGCTTCTTTCCCCGTTTTCTGTTGTTGATGATATTGTTGATCAGCTTCTGCTCATCATAGTCATACTTCTCAGGAAGCAGGATATCCTCCGCTCCGTTGGCGATTCCGCACCAGAGGGCAATGTAACCCGCATTCCGGCCCATCACCTCAATGATACTGCAGCGCTCATGGGAGGTGGAGGTGTCACGCACCTTGTCAATGGCCTCCATCGCTGTATTTACCGCTGTATCAAATCCAATGGTGTACTCTGTACATGCAATATCCAAATCTATTGTTCCCGGAACACCTACGGTATTGATACCCAAAGCCGCCAGCTTCTGGGCTCCGGCAAAAGAACCGTCACCGCCGATCACAACCAGACCGTCAATGCCGTGCTTTCTGCAGACTTCAGCGCCTTTTCTCTGCCCCTCTTCCGTGCGGAACTCCGCACAACGGGCTGTATAGAGGATCGTACCTCCCCTGGCTATGGTATCTGATACATTGCGGGCTGTCATGTCAATTATCTCCTCATTCAAAAGCCCGTTGTACCCTTTTAAGATGCCCTTTACCTTCAGTCCTCTGGAAATGGACTTGCGGACTACGGCCCGGATGGCCGCGTTCATACCGGGGGCGTCTCCGCCGCTGGTCAAAACTCCTATTGTCTTTACTTCTTTTGCCATATTTAATACCTCCGTGATCTACGAGTATTTTGTGTCTTTTGGTTCGTCATCCTACATCATTCTAATGCATTTTTCCAAGTTTTTCAATAGACTTTTCCACAACTTTTATGTTCTCCGGCCCAAAATATTCCGTCAACTTATGCAAAAGTTCCTGGTTTATCTGAATTCCCCAGTTCTCCGAGAGCCTTTTAATTGACTTGGGCGACTTTACATAGATCACCACCTGGTCCCTGCCCTCCTCCTCACGGATAAATCCAAAGAGCGCGTCCTCCTGGTTTTTGTAGTCCTCCATGCTGGGAAACTGTACCCACAGCTCCCTTGGTATATCCTCAAAGCTCCATATCTTTTCACAGATCATCTTGCTGTCCTTCTCATCTTCACCGGACACCCTGCCCCGGATAAAGACCTTACGGTCCTCCTCCAAAAGGCCCCTGAACTGTTCATAATCTCTGGGGAAAATCACAACCTCCACGGTCCCCACCAAGTCCTCCACAGTGATAAACGCCATGGTCTTATTGGTGCGTGTATATTTTACAGTCTTTGCGGTAATCATACCCCCTACCACAACTTTTCTGCCGTCCTCCATCTTGGCCTGTCCGCTCTCCTCATCCAGAAGAAAATCGGAGGTCACAGCTGATATATTTTTCTTCCACAGCTGTTCATAGTCTTCCAGAGGATGCCCGCTGATATACACGCCCAGGACCTCTTTTTCAAAAGCCAGCAATTGTTCCTTATCATACTCTCCCACATCTGGAAGCCGGATATCATAGGCCTGCTTTTCCTCCTCACCCACAAAGTCAAAGAGGGTGAGCTGGCCGGTCATGGCGTATTTCTTCTCCTGGTTCACGCTGTCCATGATTTGGACGTAGATCATCATGAGCTGTTTTCTGGTTCCCCCCAGGCTGTCCAAAGCCCCGGATTTGATGAAATTTTCAATGGTACGCTTATTCACTTCTTTTCCGGAAAGGCGTTCGATAAAGTCTCTCAGTGTTTTATACCGGCCTCTGGCCTCCCGTTCCTTCACAATGGCCTCAATCACAGGACGGCCGATACTCTTGATCGCGGAAAGCCCGTAGCGGATATTTTTCCCGTCAACGGAAAACGCTCCTTCCCCACAGTTGATGTCCGGCGGCAGGATGGCAATCCCCATCTGACGGCAGGTCAGAATGTACTCCGACACCTTTCTGGGATTGTCAATCACGCTGGTCATTAGAGCTGCCATGAACTCCACGGGATAGTAGTGTTTCAGATACGCAGTCTGGTAAGACACCACCGCATACGCCGCGGCATGTGATTTGTTAAAGGCATACTTGGCAAAATCGATCATGTCATCATAGATCTTATTTGCCACCTTCTCAGGGATGCCGTTTTTGATGCACCCCGGAACTCCCTCCTCCTCATTTCCGTACACAAAGTTCTGCCGCTCCTTCTCCATCACCGCAGCCTTTTTCTTGGACATGGCCCGGCGCAGGAGATCGCTTCGTCCCAGGGTGTAGCCTGCCAGCGCCCGCACAATCTGCATAACCTGCTCCTGGTATACGATACACCCGTACGTGGGCTCCAGAATGGGCATCAGCTCCGGACAGTCGTAGGTGATGGTATCCGGGTTGTTCTTTCCCCTGATATATTGGGGAATAAAGTCCATGGGGCCCGGACGGTACAAGGAGATACCTGCAATGATATCCTCCAGGCTCTGTGGCTTCAGCTCCTTCATAAACCCTTTCATACCACCGCTCTCCAGCTGGAATACTCCCTCCGTCTTTCCCGTTCCGATGGAGTCCAGCACCGCCCTGTCATTGTAATCAATCCTGTCCATATCAAGGGCTCTGCCTGTACTTTTCTCCACCAGTTTCTGTGCGTTCTGGATCACGGTAAGGGTGCGCAGTCCCAAAAAGTCCATCTTCAAAAGCCCCAGTTCCTCCAGCGTGGTCATGGTAAACTGGGTGGTGATAGAACCATCGCTGGCCCTTGACAAAGGCACATACTCATCTACGGACTTCTGACTGATCACCACACCCGCCGCGTGCATGGAAGTGTGCCTGGGTAGTCCCTCCAGCCTTCTGGACATGTCAATCAGATTTTTGACCTGCTCATCGTCGTGATAGAGCTGCCTTAGCTCCCCATTCTGATTCAGCGCTTTGTCAATGGTGATATTCAGCTCCGTGGGAATCATCTTTGCAATGGAATCCACCATGGCATAGGGCAGATCCATGACCCTGCCCACATCCCGGATTACACCCCGAGCCGCCAGGGTACCGAAGGTTACGATCTGAACCACCCGGTCCTTTCCGTATTTCTCCACCACATAGTCTATGACTTCCTGTCTTCTCTCGAAGCAGAAGTCGATATCAATATCCGGCATGGATACGCGCTCAGGGTTTAAGAAACGCTCAAACAGCAGATTATACCTGATGGGGTCAAGCTTGGTGATACCCAGGGTGTACGCCACCAGACTTCCAGCCGCGGACCCCCTTCCCGGGCCCACAATGATATCATGGTCCCTGGCAAACTTGATAAAGTCCCATACAATCAGAAAGTAATCCACATACCCCATGGTCCGTATTGTGTTCAGCTCATAGTTCAGCCTCTCCTCAAGCTCCCCGTTCTGGATCTCATACCGCTCCTTAAGCCCTTCAAAGCAGAGCTTGTTCAGATATTCCCACGAACTGTATCCCTCCGGCACATCGTACTTGGGCAGTTTGGTAACGCCGAACTCAATATCCACATGGCAGCGCATGGCAATCCTGTGAGTGTTCTCCAGTGCCTCCTTTGCGTAGGGGAACAGCGCCTCCATCTCCTCAGGGGATTTCACAAAATACTGGCCTCCCTCATAGCGCATGCGGTCCTCATCCGCAAGTTTCTTTCCGGTCTGGATGCAGAGCAGAATATCGTGGGGAGCCACGTCCTCCTCGTAAGTGTAGTGCACGTCATTTGTGGCCACCAGCTCAATGCCCGTCTCCTGACTCATGCGCAGAAGCTGCTGATTCACCAGCTTCTGTTCCGGTATTCCGTGATCCTGCAGCTCCAGGAAAAAGTTTCCCTTACCAAACACCTCCTGGTACCGGAAAGCTGATTTCACTGCATCCTCGTAGAGCCCCCGCACCAGATATCTTTGTACCTCCCCGGCCAGGCAGGCGCTGAGGGCTATGATCCCCTCATGATACTGCTCAAGCACCTCCATATCCACTCTGGGCTTATAGTAAAATCCCTCCACAAACCCCTTGGACACGATTTTCATCAGGTTGCCGTAGCCCTGGTTGTTTTCCGCAAGCAATACCAGATGGTGATAACGGTCCTCCCCGCCGGTTGTCTCTTTGTCAAAACGAGAATTTGGCGCCACGTAGACTTCACATCCAAGAATTGGATTGATCCCGGCGGCTTTTGCCTCCCGGTAGAAATCAATGACGCCAAACATGACCCCGTGGTCCGTGATCGCAGCGCTGTCCATTCCCAGTTCCTTGACCCTGGCCACGTACTCTTTTATCTTATTAGATCCGTCCAACAGGCTGTACTCCGTATGGACGTGCAAATGTGTAAAATTCAAAGCTTACCTCTCTCTCATATCCTTATCTCAAATCAATATCTCCTGAAGAATCATGATAATCAGGGCAACCGCTGCCGCAATGATAAAGCAGGGGGTTACAAAGCTTTTCTTATGCCCCTCAGGCAAGGGATGCCTGGAAAAGCACCAACGCATATGCGCCTCTCTCTTACAGTGCTTTGTCATCCAGATGAGCACGCCTATGGCCAGCGCAGTGGCAATCACTGCCATAATACCATAGTACAGAACTGCATCCACCATCTCATTTTGTGTGAGAGCCGTATTGGTCTCCTGTCCCATACTGCTCACAAATTCTTGCAGGGGCTGCTGCACTGCCAGCAACAGTACATTCCACCCATTGATTACAAAGTGGGCTGTTATGGAAGAAAAGATGCTTCCTGTGATTTCCACAAAAATACAGAAAATTATACCCAGAACCGCAGCATAGCAGAACTGATTCAGATTCAGATGCATGATTCCAAATGCCAGCCCGCAGGCTACTGCGCCCAATATGACTCCCTTTTCCCGGTAGGCGTGGTACAAGACACCGCGGAAAATCAGTTCCTCCACCACTGCCGGAACCACTGCCATGACAAAAAGATTGACCAAAAACGGGTTTTCCATCAGCTGCTGCCCCGTTCCATTCACAAAGTTGGTGGCAAACATCATAGACAACAGATTGATAAAGGTCACTAAAGGCAGCAGCAAAAAGGCTGCCAGCGCTGACATCAATATGGTTGAGATGGGAAGCAGCTTAAAGGGAATCCACTGGCTGGGACGAATCCTCTTAATCAGCAAATATCCCACCACCGGCAGAAAATAGACCAACTCTGAAACCACCAGAAGCTGGGCTGCGCTCAACCCCCGGAAAAGCCATCCCAGCCCAAAGCTGGAGGCCAGTGCCCAGATCACCATAAATAATAACAGCCTGTTTATACTCTTTGTTTTATTCATATTCTTTTTCCAATACTCCGCTTGTCTTTTTAGCCAACACGTTCAGCCACTTTCTGCTCTTTCCAGCAGCATCCGGTGTTGTCCAGATATCCAGAACCTTCACACCCGGCTGCCGTTTCAGCATGGCGTAAGCACCCTCCTCCGTATAGTCGTGAAAAAAACGGTTCCCGCGAATTTCCTGTGCCGTACCGTACTGGAACGACATGTAGAGAATCCCCCGGGGCTTCAGCGCTGCAATAACTTTTCCCATGATGCGGTCCATATCTCTCTCCTCCACATGCAGGAGGGAAGCACATGCCCAGATGCCGTCAAATACCTCGTCAAAATCCATCTCCTCAAAGGTCATATTCAGCACCTCTTTGTCCGTGTGGATCTCAGCCAGCTTGCACATCTCCTTGGAGCCGTCCAGCAGGGTTGTATAGCAGCCCCTGTCCTCCAGATAAAGGCTGTCCCTTCCGGAACCGCAGCCTAAATCCAGCACCTCCGCATTTTCAGGGAGCAGATCCAAAAAACGGTCCAGAACCTCCCCCAGATCCAGGTCCGCCGTATTTTCATAGTATACGCCTGCATACCGTTCATAATAGTCTATCGAGTCCAATTTACCTCTCCTTCTAACTTTCTCTCGTAAAAATCTTTTGCTGCGTTCTGCTTGATACCGGTTGCCTTTACAATGGTAAAAAAGCTGCCAGGAAACAACGCCTCCGGGCAGCTAACTTGCCGATCACTTCTTAGTTATTTACCATAAAAGAAATCAATTTATCAATATCTTCTTTTTCATACGCGATGATCTCCAGCTCAGGGATCTCCCCGTTAGAGAAGATATTTGCCATGGAAACGTACTGGGAAAGTTTGGATTTCAGGTTCAGTCTGTCACCCTCCCCTGTAACCAGCTCTACCTTTCCCTCGCAGCTGTCGATCACTTTGAAAAACTTTTCAATATCTGTAATATTTTGCACTTTCATTGCTAAAACCCCTTTCTATAGAAATTCTGATGTTTTTATGTTTATTACCTATAATATAAACTATATACCATTATAAATCAAATATTTTTTCTGTTTTACTTCACTTTTTTTATGCGGTTCTCCAGAAGCTCGATTTTTCCCTGGCTGTACAGGCGGCCTACACCTCTCTTAAAAGCCGCTTTACTCATGCCGAACTCCCGCTTGATGATCTCCGGGGAGACCCGGTCTCCAAAGGGCAGGACGCCCTCATACTCCTCAATCACTTTCATGATCGCCTCTGCATCCCGGTCAATCTGCACCTCCACCTTCTCTCTGGCGCTCAGATCCAGCTTTCCATCCTGCTTCACTTCCGTGACACGCAGGGAAATGCTGTCCCCAATCCGGTACTGACCTGCAGCCTCTCTCTGAGGTATCAGACCGGAGTACCTGTTGTCCACTGCCACAAACACTCCGAATTCACTGCTGGTCTGGTAGATGGTTCCCTGCACCCGGTCATCCTTGCGGTATGGGGAATCCGTGCTCAGGTACTCATATACATTCATGGTGGCACACAGCCTCCCACTCTTATCCTGGTAAAGCGCCACCAGGCAGCTCTCCCCAGGGCGCACTTTCCTGGTCTGCTGTTTAAACGGCAGCAGCAGGTCTTTTTCCAGGCCCCAGTCCAAAAATGCTCCGATCCGGCCCACATCCGCCACCTTCAGCACAGCCAGGCCGCCCAGCTCCAGCACAGGCTCCCGCAGTGTGGCGATCATACGGTCTTGGGAGTCCATGTACAAAAACGCGCACAGCTTGGTTCCTGTATTGGCATCCTCAGGTACCTCTTTCTTTGGAAGAAGCACCTTGTCTGAGGCATCCATTGCCTCCGCAAGATAGACGCCGAAATTTACTTTTTTTACAATCACTAGATCCTGCTTTTTCCCAACCTGTAACATATTCCTCTCCTGTTATTCCTCAAATGAGACCACCGCGTATGGGGTCCTGTCCTCACCGCAGAGCACCACGGTACAGCTTTTTTCCTCTAGTTTCACCCATGGTACCAGATGATCGTGCAGTTTTGCCTGCTTCTTATACTCCGCACGCATCTGGCGCAGCACAAACTGCTCCGGAAGGAACTCGTAGGCCATCTGCACATACTGACCGTTGTTCACATGGTTGTTGGTGTCCAGATGATGATTCTGGACCGTAATCTGCCCCATCTCTTCCATCTGCTTTGGAAGAGCAATTTTCCTGGGCGCATATTTCATGGGAAGCTTCTCCTCCAGCACATATCCCCGAATCTGTTCCGGAGCAACCTTTACCGGCCTGCCTGTCCCTGCATCTAAAAAAGACCAAAGAGAATTGGCGCTGACCACACGCTTCCCCTCCTCATCCAGGAGGGCAAAGTTTCTGCTCCCCATAAACCCTTTAAAGTCATAGGGCCAAGTCTGCACAGTGATAGGTTCCCCGAACTTTAGGTTCCTGTGAATCACAATCTGCCAGGAGGATAGCACCCATGCTTTCTGATGTTCCTCCATATAAGAGAGTCCCAGGCCAATATGCTCTGAGTGGAAGGTGCTGCAGTCCTGAAAATAATTTATAATTGCATTTAGAGTCAGATTCTGGTGCCTGTCCACTTCACTGTAGCGCACACGGCTCTCAAACTGGTAAATCATTCTACGCTTCCTTTCTTCTAGGTAAAAATGAATCCCGCCCGGAGGGCTTTTTATATCATAGGGAATTCCGAAGGACTTTCCTATGATATAAACAAAAGGCTGCTTTTTTCAAAGCAGCCTTAGCAGCTGGGCTACAAGGATTCGAACCTTGAAATGACGGAGTCAGAGTCCGTTGCCTTACCATTTGGCGATAGCCCATCGTTCACAACAAAACGTATTATAAAGGATTCTTTTTAAAAATGCAAGTCCTTTTTTCAAATTTTTTCAATTTTTTCAAAAATTGTTTTTCATACCCGTCCTCTGTAAATCCGTCAGCCTTCTCAAAATCGCAGAGACAGGTTTATAGAGAACCAAAGTAACCCCCACATTTCCCACACAGTGCAGAATGTCGAATGGTATTCCGGTAACCCAGTAAGAAAATCCGGCCCCGGCCCCTCCGGTTATATAGTAGGGAATTGCACACAAAAACCCATAGGAGAGACCATAGATACCTGAAATGACAGCCCACACAGGAACAGGCTGTTTCTTTGGAACTAAAAGTACCACAACCGCCAATATACTCCATATATAGAGGTAATTGATCCACCATATTCCAAATCCGTATATTACACCCTCCAAAAACGCAAAGAGGTAAATGATCAAAAACACTTTTTTTCGATATAACTGTGTGTAGAGGATAACGAGCAGAGATACGATCTCAATATTGGGAAGAAAGGCCATCCCCACCTGTCCCACAAACATGATGGCAGTGAGGAAAGCCATAGTCACAAGCTCCCTGGTTTTCATGGCAGCACCTTAATATCCTTCTGTAAGCGTCAGTTCATAGGTATCTCCATCGCTGATGGGAGTCTGGTCCGCAGAAGTGTTGACCTGTTCCCCCTTTTTGGTGAGACACCACCACTGCTGCTTTGTGTCATCCGCCTTTTCACCGTCTACAGAGGTGATGAACATACCAAACTGCCCCTCATCCCCTTCCGCCAGCTTGTCCGCCTTCAGCACCGCACCCAGGTACTCCTCATCCGTCTGGTAAACAAAGGTCCTTTCTGTCTGATCCCCGTGTATTACCTTAACCGTAATCTTCTTGTCACCGCTCTGTCCCCCGGGCATAAAGGTCCGGTAAACCCAATAGAGCACAAGGATCGCCAGGACCAGGAATATCAGCCCCACCAGAATCTTTTTAAAGTTTTTCTGTTCCTTCGTCTGTTCCATCTTTTGCAGTCCCCTTCTTATATAATCCGCTGTCTACTATGCTACCATTGATTTTCTTCCCTGTCAATTTACAATAGAAAAGGAAAATTTTTATCCCATCCTGGCAGAATATGGAGTATAATCACATTGATATTATAAGTAGAACAGGAGCATAACCATGACGGATCTGTTAGTTAAACTTTTTGTAAAGGACTGGAAGGAAACCAACCGTATCTCCGTGCGCACAGCCTACGGTATACTGTCCAGCATTGTGGGTATTTTATGTAATGTACTGTTGTTTGTGGTCAAGTTCATCATCGGAATGGTATTGAACAGCATCTCTGTCACAGCGGATGCCTTCAACAATCTCTCGGATGCCGGTTCCTCCATTATCAGCTTCATCGGGGTAAGGATGGCCGGCAAGCCTGCAGATGAGGATCATCCCTTTGGGCATGGGCGTATTGAATATATCTGCGCTCTGGTTGTAGCCTTTTTGGTAATCCAGGTGGGCTTTTCCTTTTTCACGGATTCCATAAAAAAAATCATGAATCCGGAGGAACTCAACTTCAAGCTTGTGTCCATAGCCATTCTCGGTCTCTCCATCTGCGTCAAGCTCTGGCTGGGTGCCTTCAACCGCAGACTTGGAAAGCGCATCAACTCCCAGGTAATGCTGGCCACAGCGGCGGACGCTCTGGGGGATGTGTTTACCACAACCGCCACGATTGTATCCCTCCTGGTCTTCCACTTTCTGGGAATCAATGTGGATGGCATTGTGGGAGTGGTGGTGGCCGCTGTGGTGCTCTGGGCAGGTATCGGCATCGCCAAAGACACCCTTGCCCCGCTGATCGGCTCCCCGGCAGACCCGGGGCTTGCCAAAAAAATTTCTGTCCTCGTGGAGAGCTATCCGGGTATTATGGGCAGCCATGACCTGATCATACATAACTATGGTCCGGGCCGCAGCATGGCCTCCATACACGCTGAGGTTCCAAAGGATGCGGATATTCAGGAGATCCATGAGACCATTGACAGGATAGAGCGGGAGGTAGGACATGAACTGGGGCTTTTACTGGTCATCCATATGGACCCCATAGAGACCAGGGACGAGCATATCCTGGCTGTGCGCTCCCAACTGGATTCCGTTTTAAGGGAGGTAAACCCTGAACTTTCCATGCACGATTTCCGAATGGTGGACGGCAGGCAGCAGATCAACCTGATCTTTGATCTGGTTGTGCCCTACCAGTGCAGTCAAAGCGAGCAGGAGGAGCTTAGGCAGAAAATTACTGATAAAATATCAGTCTTGGATAAAAGGTACCAATGTGTTATAACTATAGAAAAGAGTTTTGTTGCCACAAAATAGAGAAACGGGGAAAATACTATGAGTACTATGAATTTGACGCTGTTAACAGATCTGTATGAACTGACGATGATGCAGGGCTATTTCAAAAGTCAGGCTCGTGAGACCGTAATCTTTGACGCTTTTTACCGGACCAATCCCTCCGGGGGCGGTTACGCCATTGCAGCAGGTCTGGATCAGGTGATTGACTATATTAAAAACCTGCATTTTTCCGGTGAGGATATCAGTTATCTGCGGGGACTGGGCATTTTTGAGGAGGATTTTCTGGAGTACCTCTCAAGCTTTCGCTTCTCAGGAAATATCTATGCCATTCCTGAGGGAACAGTGGTCTTCCCCAGGGAACCACTGATCAAGGTGGTTGCCCCCATCATGGAGGCACAGCTGGTGGAAACTGCCATACTGACCATCATAAACCACCAGAGCTTGATCGCCACCAAGGCTTCCCGTGTGGTTTACGCAGCTAAGGGAGACGGTATCATGGAGTTCGGGCTGCGCCGGGCCCAGGGTCCGGACGCCGGGGTGTACGGAGCCAGAGCCGCCATGATAGGAGGCTGTATCGGTACTTCCAATGTATTGGCCGGACAGCTCTTTGATGTCCCTGTAAAGGGAACCCACGCCCATAGCTGGATCATGAGTTTCCCAGACGAGTACACCGCTTTCAAAGCCTATGCATCCCTCTATCCGGATGCTTGCTGCCTCCTGGTAGACACCTATGACACCTTAAAGTCCGGTGTTCCAAACGCCATCCGGGTATTCCAGGAGATGAGAGACGCCGGCATTTCCCTGAAGAACTATGGAATCCGCCTGGACAGCGGAGATCTGGCCTACATGTCTAAGAAAGCCCGCGTTCTGCTGGATGAGGCTGGCTTTGAGGATGCCTACATCTCTGCCTCCAGCGACTTGGATGAGTACCTGATCGAGAGCCTGAAGCTCCAGGGCTGCAGGATTTCCTCCTGGGGTGTGGGGACCAATCTGATCACCTCCAGAGACTGCCCCGCATTCGGAGGTGTTTACAAGCTGGCAGCGATCAAAGACGAGAAGACACAGACCTTTATCCCCAAAATTAAGCTTTCCGAAAACACAGAGAAAATCACAAACCCCGGTGACAAAACCATTTTCCGCATTTACGACAAGACACACCGCAAGATTAAGGCGGACTTGATCGCACTCACAGACGAACAATTCGACACTGACAAAGACATGATTATCTTCGATCCCCTTGCCACATGGAAGAAGACCAAGATCCGGGGCGGCAGCTATACCCTGCGTAAACTGCTGGTTCCTGTCTTTCAAAATGGGGAGTGTGTCTACACTTCCCCCAGCGTGATGGATATCCGCAGTTACTGTCAGAAAGAGTTGGACACCCTCTGGGATGAAACCAGACGTTTCGTAAATCCCCAGGAGGTCTATGTGGATCTCTCTGATAAGCTCTACCGTCTCAAAACGAACCTGCTGGAGGAGATGAGTACGGAAGCGCTCAACAAAAACTAAGGTAACTGCGCAGACCTGCTGAATAATTACAAACTAAGCATAATTTACATCCCCCTCTCATAGTTATAGTACTACGCAGCTTTTATGCGATGACTGTGAAAGGGGGATTTTTATGTACTGTTTTGAATATGAAATGCTGGTCAACAAAGAACATCGGCTGGCACCTTCATATATTCCCGACAATCTGATGGAGCCCTCCATCCCGTTTATTGCCCCTGAGGGGGACCCGAAACGCCTTTTGGAATACCGTGCCGCAAAAGCCGCAGAACAGCTCTTCGCCGGGGCCCTGGGAGCGGGTCTGTCTCTCTATGGAATCTCTGGTTACCGCTCCTATGAAAGACAGCGGGAAATCTATGACAATGCGGCGGACACCAGTTACATTGCCCCGCCCGGCGGCAGCGAACACCAGACCGGGCTGGCCCTGGACGTCTCCTGTCCCGGTGTGGACCTGGATCTGATTGAAGAGTTTGCGGACACTGCCGAGGGAATCTGGCTTAAGCGTCATGCCCCTCTCTATGGATTTATTCTGCGTTATCCGAAAAGCAAAGAAAAAATTACCGGATATGCCTGCGAACCCTGGCATATCCGGTATGTCACCAGATCATTGGCCCTCTATCTGACGCTCACTGGGCTGACCCTGGAAGAATATCATGTCCAGACGCCTACTGTTCCATCTGGCGCCCCATAAAACCTGCCGCGCACCTGGCCAGAACCTGCTCAGTCTCACCCATTCTGCGTTTTGCGTCTTTACCAATCAGAATCACCGCCCCGATGGCGTCGCCTTCACAGAGGATAGGGCAGACCACCTGGGGAAGGCTCTCCTCACTCTCCTCACCGGTCACCTTCACATATTTGCTGTCATCTCCCGATGACAGTATCTGCTCACGATCGTTAATAGCGGTTTCCAGTTGTCTGCTGATGGGTTTCCCAATGTATTCTTTACGCATCCCGCCTGCGGCGGCAATGACCTGGTCCCTGTCCGTAATGCAGATCACATGCCCGGATGCCTGGGCCAGGGCCTCTGCATATTCCTTAGAAAAAGCGCTCAACTCCCCAATTGGAGAGTATTTTTTCAGAATGATTTCCCCTTCTCTGTCCGTAAAGATCTCAAGCGGAGCTCCCTCTTTAATGCGCAGTGTCCTGCGGATCTCTTTTGGTATCACCACTCGTCCGAGATCATCAATCCTCCTGACAATTCCTGTTGCCTTCATAAAAATTCCTCCATCTTACATTTATCATAATCCGTATTGCTTACCCGGAATTATTATCTGTAAAATGGAGGAAAATATTCAAAATTCTATTAATAGGGATAGAAATTTCCAGAAGAATCCGTCACGCCCGTATCCCCGAAGGTGTAAACCGTTCCGGCACTGTCCACCCAGTTGCCGTTGCTATCCTTGGTAACCGTCACATAATTTCCGTCTTTGTCATAAAAACCATTGCTTTCATCTGTCCCTTTGTAAGGGAAATAGTTTCCGGCATTGTCCGTCACTCCATTTTCGCCGAAGTAGTAAACCGTGCCGTAGCTGTCCACCCAGTTGCCATTGCTGTCCTTGGTCACTGCAATATAGTTGCCGCTCTGATCGTAAAATCCACTGGTCTCGCCGCTGCTGTTGGTTTCTTTATTGTCGTTGTCCGTATTGCTGTTGTTGTTGTCCGATGAGGAGCTGTCATAAGTATACCAGTAACCATCGCTTCCCAGGGCACCATACTGCTGCATTTCATAGGTCTTTCCATTGCTGTCCTTCCACACACCGCTGGCATCCTGTGTCACATAGATAGGATTTCCATTGCTGTCATAGATTACTGTGGTCTTCCCTGCTGACGAGGAACTGCTGTCCGTGGAGTCTGTACTCTCGGACTGGCCGGTGGTACTGCCGTTTTTCTTAGTGCTTGATGACTTTTTCAGTACCTGGAAGCTCTCCACAGATACCTGAATCTGACGCATCAGCTCTTCATCTTCCTCCTCAACCACGCCTGTCACAGAGTAGATATCCGTGTCAGACACAATATCGTACCCCACTGTGTATGCATATTTCTCCGTTGAATCCGTACACTTAACAATCGTATGGTATTTATCCGAGGTTCCCACTGTCTGCTTCGTAAAGTTGATCACCTCGTACTTTTTGATGTCTTTCCCTGCTGTTTCCAGATTATCCAGAACCTCCTCCTTGGTAGAGGGCAGCTTCACTTTGGAAATATCCGTACCGGTGATGTGATTCACCGTGATCGTACCCTTTCCATCAGACTCAAATTCCAGGGTATCATCCGCGTCCTTTGTATTCTTCCAGGATTCATCCGGCAGCTTTATAGACATTGTCTTATCCTTAGATGTATATGTTTTTGTGGTTGTGATCGCTGTTCCGGGTTTTTCTTCAACCTTTTCCGTTGGTTTCTCCGTCGTCAGTTCCGTCAGCTGATCAGCTACGGACTCTGTCTCCCCCTTTTTGCTGCATCCCATGAGCATAGCCGCCGCAGCCAACGCAGCAACCAGCAGTACAGCACTTTTCTTCATCCTATTCATTATTCATCCTCCATTGCTGCAGCCAAACCGAGCTCCCCCAGTCCGGCCTGCTCTTTGTTCCATTGCCTCTGGCTACACCCATGATTATATAATGCCCCTTGGGGTATGTCAAGTCAACAACCCCGCTGCTTTGCAGCGGGGTTGTCGACCAGTAACGTTAACCCATGCGCCAGCGGTTAAGCTGCCGCGCAAGCAATGATTTATTTCCCCTTTTCCAGCCATGAACTGCTGCACTCTATCTCTTCCAGCTCAGGGCTGTAAAACTCATAGCAGTTCTTTCCCCTATTTTTTGCAGCGTATAGCGCTTTATCCGCTTTTTCTAAAAGCACCTGCAGGTCCTTACCATCAGCGGGATATCTGGCAATTCCGATACTACAGGAAACCTGCTCGGAATTTCTGTTCTCGCAGATCAGGGTACGAATCCATTCCGCCTTGTTGGCAATCGCTTCCTCCCCTTTCATGCCCTCCAAAACCACAATAAATTCATCACCCCCAACCCTGGCCACAATATCGCTGGCCCTCACATTGTCCTGCAGAATTCTGGCAATCTGCTTTAAGACCCTGTCTCCTGTCAAATGCCCCATCGTGTCATTTATGTTCTTAAAGCCGTCCAAATCCATAAAGAGAATGGCAAACTCGTCCTGTATATCCCCTTTCAGCAACAGCTCCATCTGATTCCAAAGCGCATGGCGGTTCATAGCGCCTGTGAGATAGTCATGAAGCGCTCTCTGCCGCCACTGCTGGGTCTCTTTCTGGAATTTACGCACACTGACAATCTTCCCTATATATCCCGCACAGGCATACTCATCATGGGGGCTGCTCCCCCATATGACCCGCAGGTACAGTTCAAAAAGTTCTCCCTGGTGTTTCAGGGTATCCAGAGACAGTCTTGTCTTGTATAGAGGATTTTGGGGTGTCAGAAAAGCGACTTCCCTCTGTATCCGTTCCATATCTGTCCGGTCTGCAAAATTGCATCTCTCTATGTAATCCCTGGCATGATGAATGTGGGTGCACTCCCCAAAAACCTCATGAAATTTTTCTGTAAACTCAATCTCATCTATTATCTTATTGTAGTCAAACAGAATCTCTCCGGACATCTCATTAAACCACTGGGTCTTCTGGCGTTCCCTCTCAAACATCTCCAGGGCATAGTCGGAAAGGCAGGTCTGAACAGGCGCCTTTGCCGCAACCGGAACAGTCAGTCTGTGCAGAAAACCGGATTCCTGTTTATCCTCCTTTCCGTACAACTCCCTGTCCAACTCATCCGCCATGTTTAAAAAGCATTCCAGAATCTTGGGATTAAAGTTTCCGCATTCCCCATTTTGTATCATTGCAATGGCCTCTTGGTGGGTACAGGCTTTTTTGTATACCCGGTCAGAGACCAGGGCATCATACACATCCGCTATGGACACCACCTGGGCCGCCACAGGAATCTCCTCCCCCTTCAGGCCATCGGGATACCCCCGTCCGTCATAGCGCTCGTGATGGTGGCGGCAGATCTCATAGCCATAGCGAAAGGTGTCCTCCTCCCGGAAAAAGGGAATGCTGGCTATGATTTCACATCCGTATATGGTATGTTTTTTCATCTCATCAAACTCTTCTGCAGTAAGCTTTCCCGGCTTGTTCAATATATAATCCGGTATGGAAATCTTGCCCACATCGTGCATAGCTGACGCATTTGAGATCATCTCAATCTCCTCGTCCGTAAACGGGTACTCCTCATATTCCTGTCTCAGCTTCTGCAAAATTTTCCGGGTCACCATACGGATATGGCGCACATGCTGTCCTGACTCATTGCTTCGAAACTCAATCACGGAACTTAGAATGTCGATCATTGAAATATTGATTCCATTGAGTTTCTCTGTCTGCCTGCGAATGGTTTCCACCTGTCTGTCCACAAGATTCTGAAGATGGTTTTTGTTGCGAAACAGCTCCACCGCATTGTTCACACGCTTTCTTACAATTACCGGATTGATAATCGGTTTGTTGATGATATCCACAACACCGTTTTCATACCCCCGCAGGGCTGTGTCCACGGAAGTTTCAGCAGTGATGAGAAACACCGGAATCCGCTCCATCAGTCTGCGCTCATTCAGAAACCTGAGCACACTGAAGCCGTCCATTTCAGGCATCACAATATCCAAAAGAATCGCTGTAATCTCCTCTCCCTGCTCCTGGATCTTCTCAAGCGCCTCCCTGCCGTTCTCCGCTTCCTGTATCTCATACTCCTGGTAAAACAGTTCCGCCAGTATTGCCCGATTGAGCTCTGAATCATCTACAATAAGAATTTTTCCGGAATCCTTTCCCTCCATAATTGCGGACCTCTCAATTTCTGTTTTTTTCAATATCCTCCGTAACCCTTTTATACTCTCTCTGCACTCCGGTCCACTTCTCATCGACCAGTGACCACTCAGCGTCCGAGCGAAGGGCTTCCACAATCTCGCTGCACGCTCCAAACAACTGCTGAAATCCCAAATTTCCCGCAACGCCCTTCAGGGTATGGGCTTCCTCAAAAGCTCTTGTCTTCTGCCTGCTCTCCATTGCGCCTTGCAGTCCCTGGAAAGTCTGGTCTTCCAGGAACTTTACCGCAAACTTTTCCCACAGCTTTTCGTTATTCATAAAACGAAGCATTACCGCTTCCTTCTCCAACAGATTCGGGTTCATATTTTCAAATAGTGACATAAGCTTTTCCTCCATAACCCCGTGTATTTACGCCATTATAACATATACACAGAGCCTTTTCAATGTGTGACCCTAATATGACCAGCTTGTTTTCCCTAAAATTTTCTGTTCACTTCTTGACCGGCAGCAGTACGCAGCTACCGCTTGTCAAAATATTCTTTCACCTGCACAACGTCTCTCTGAACCTGCTCCCTCACTTCTTTTATGCCGGAGAATTTACGAATGTCCCGAATATGCTTATGTATCTCAAGCACCATGGGTTCCCCGTAGATTTCCCTGTCAAAATTTTGAATAAAGGTCTCTACCGTTATTTGGGGCAGGTCATCCACAGAGGGTCTGGGACCTATATTGGTAAGCCCCCGATAGACATGACCGTCCACTCTTGCCAAAGACGCGTAGACTCCGTTTGGGGGATACTGTTTTTCAGACGGCACTGCCAGATTTGCAGTGGGCATACCCACGGTTCTTCCGATGGCTTTTCCATGCACCACTCTGCCCATCATTATATAAGGATATCCGCAGAGCTGCGCTGTGTACTCCATATCTCCCAAAATAAGGGCCCTGCGCACCCGGTCGGTACTGATCCTTCCCTTCTCATCGCAGACCTCCCGAACTCTGCACAGATCTGTGCCCTGCAGTCCCGGCCCAGCCGTATTCCCGGAAACCACCAGGGAACTCCCCAGCCTGCGCAATATCTCTGTCTCCAGCTCGCCAGAGCCTTTTTCCAACTCTTCTATGTCCAAAAACACCATTACGTCCACGCCGATCTTCTCCATCAGCCACGCCTTTTCTTCCTGGTTGGTCAGCACCTTTTGCCCTTCTGTGCCTCCCTTCCAGGTCACTGCCACAGCCTCCCTTCCCCGCTTTCTGCTCTCCTCTACAAGCTGTCTGAGCACAGCCCTGTGCCCCAAGTGCATCCCATCAAACGCTCCTATGGCGGCACAAGTGTTTTTTCTATTGATTAAGTGATTATAAATCTGCATGCGTTATGATTCCTTACCTTTACCTTTTTTAATCGTATCTTTCTACATTTTACGCAATTCAAAGAAATTTATCAATGGTCCTTTCAAAAATAAAGAGCCTGGCTAAGCCAAGCTCTAACATGTTGTGTCACTCCACCGCCGTTCTTTTGACCTGGTCAAATCCGTGGGCCACTGCGGGGATTGCCAGGATAATCACTGTGACCACCCCCTCTGAAAATATGTACGCTCCGTTGTAAGCCAGAGAATAGGGAAGTGCTCCCCAGCCCTCCCAGGCATACTCGCCAAAGAAAATCCATCCTGAGATTACGGAAAACACATATCGCCCGCAGATCCCCAGCAAATAGCCTTTTACCAATCCATTTTTCGATCTGTAAAACAAGCCGGAAAGCCCCAGGGCTCCGAAGGCCAGTACATAATCTACCAGCACCTGGGCGGGGAACAGAATGTACGGATCAACTAAAAACTGCAGAACCCCATAGGCCACAGCAGTGAGTATCCCGGTAGCCGGGCCGTAAAAATAGCCGGCCAGACACACAAAAAGCATACTGAAAAGCGTCACTGCCCCGCCGAAGGGAAACTCAAAAACCTTCATCATAGAGGTGATGGTTCCCAGCGCAATTACCATAGCGCAGAACGCCAACTGCTTGGCATTCATCTTTTTTCTCTCTTTTTTCTTGGCTGCCAGCGCTGCTATCACAACCAGCGCTACCAGCAGAACGGCAACAAGGGCATACCCTGCAGTGGTAAGGGCATACCCCTCCTCCGATGCGGTTACAAAAAATGACATAAAAAAACCTCCTTTTCTCTGCACCCGGTTCCATTAAAGAGGGATATCCTTCTCTCTTTTGGGTAAACCGGACATATCCAGGAGGGGACTACTGATTATTTTGCTTCCTTACGCCGGTATGGTCCGGATCAAGTAGTGAGGGTCAACACAATGTTCTCTCAGCCCGAAGGCTCCCCTAGCTGAATCTTCTGTTATTTAATTTATCAAAAATATTGTATCATCCATGCGGAAAATGTCAAGCTTTTGCATAGAGGGAATTTGCTTTTATGGTATTTTATCGTAATTGTTCAGACGGGTCGTTACTACCCAGAGCGTTGCACGTGTTTGCGTGAGAGCTGCCAACGCCCAAGCGACTGCTTTCTCCAGAACCTAGTGGAACATAAAACTTCCCCAAAGCCGTTCAGAAATCGTCTGAGTGGCACCATCTCCCGCCTATAGGAAACAGCTTCCACCGGCGCAGGGCTATGCTTCGGGGACAATTGGCGTGCGTTTTTAATGAAGATGAGATCCTCTGCCTACGGAAACTTAGAGACGAAGGCTCTCCTGAGTCTCTTAGTTGTAGTTGGCAGATAGCTCATCGCAATGCTGCACGCGTCCCCGAAGCATAGCCCTGCGCCGGTGGAAGCGTCCCCCTCAGCCCAAAACGGACAGGCCCTGTCTAAACTGTTACATTTTATCCAAGAACCCCAAGGTGCTCTAGCAGGATTTTAAATCCCATAACAACCAGTACAATCCCACCCAGAAGCTCCGCCTTGGACTTGTACTTGCATCCGAATACATTCCCCACCACAATCCCTGCCCCGGAAAGCAAAAAGGTGGTAATTCCAATAAAGCTCACTGCCGAAAGAATGTCCACCTTCAGAAAAGCAAAGGTTACCCCCACAGCCAGGGCATCGATGCTGGTAGCCACTGCCAGGGGAAACATCTCTCTAGCTCCAAATCCCCCGTCTATCTTTTCATCCTCCCCCCTGGCTTCCCGGATCATATTGATCCCAATGAGAACCAACAGTACAAAGGCAATCCAATGGTCTACATTTACGATAAGCGCCTGAAATCGAACCCCCAGTATGTAACCGATCAAGGGCATCAGAGCCTGAAACCCTCCAAAATAGATTCCAACCGTCAGCACATGTACGGGTTTCACCTTGGGCACTGACAGTCCCTTGCAGACAGACACTGCAAAAGCATCCATTGAAAGCCCCACCGCAAGCACAAGCAACTCCCACAACCCCATCTCTTATCTCCTCCTGTTATCCATATTGGTTCATCCACTTTACAGTGTATTGTAAGTTCCTGAGAACTTTCCCCTGAAAGAAAAAAAGAGCCCTATCTGCCCAAAAAACAGATAAGTCTCGTCATTTAATCCAAAGCCAGGGAGATCTCTCCCAGTATGTTGGCTATGTCACGTTTTACGCTGACTACTCCCTTACATTGGAGGTATTATACTATGTATTGATAGAATTTGTCAATAACATTCCAGTATAAAAAAGGGACTATACAGAATGAAAGCTTCATTCTGCAACCGTCCCATTTTTGTTCAAACATAATTGGTTTTGTTCTATTTTGCCGCGGTTTCTGTCTCTGCGGCTGACTCACTCTGAGGTTCATCTGCTGCTGTCTCAGTAGTGGTCTCTGCTGCCTCTGTCTCACTGCCCGCTTCTGTAGCTGCCTGTGAAACCGCTTCGGTAGCCGATTCCGACCCTGCCTCTGTGGCAGCCTCCGTTGTCTTCACCTCAAAGGTATCTACAAAATCAATCTTTTCCAACAGCTTTTCATCTGTGGTAAAGGTCACTCCCTCTTTCCAGGCATTATAGACTTCCTCGAATTTGTCACTCTGTCGCTGTGAGACAATCGTTGCCTTCTGGTTCTGTGTTGCCTCCTCATCAAAGGTGGACTGCATCTGTACCACATAGTAGCCATTCTCTGTCTCTACCACACTGTCCGCAACCTGACCGTCCTCCAGGGCGTCCGCAGCTGTCTTGACCTCATCCGGGATGGTTCCGTTATCTGTTCCGTAGGAGGATGTGGAAGCGGCTTTACTCTCATCCACAGCCTTTGCGGCAGCGTCCAGCTCTTCCCCGCCCTTTACAGCATCCAACACCTGCTGGGCCTGTTCCTTCATTGCCGTCTTCTCCTCGTCTGTGAGAGTAACGGTATTGCCCTCTTCATCAGTGGAATCTGCTGTACTGAACAGTACGTACTGAATGGTCTTCTGGGCAGCCTCCTCATCAGAAACCTCCGTATCCACATCCGCAATAATAGCCTTCTGCATCTTGGACTGGATCAGTGTGAGTGTGAGCATACGCTCAATCGTCTCCTGGGAAGCGGTCATGGCATCCAGCACCTTTTCGTCATTGGTCTCCAAAAATTCCTTTGCAGCCTCGGTAATCTGTGCCTTCTCCTCATCGGATATGGTCACCTTGTATTCATCCATGTGCTTTTCCAGAATCAACTGCTGCTCAATTGTTTCCATGATGCCGCTCTTGGTTGTCTCTCCGTAGCTGCTCCACATATTGTCCCCGAACATTGCGCCGTAAGCGCTCTGCATCTGGGCCTGATTGTAACGCACCATAAAGTTAGCCAGGGCAAAATCCACTTTTTCTCCGTCAAGTGTGGCAATTGCCTTTCCCGCATTGGAACCGCACCCTGCCAGCAGGGCAGCTGTCATGGCAATACACAGTCCTGCTGTGAGCAGTCTTTTTCGTAGCTTAATCATAAACAAATTTCCTCCTAATCTCTTTATCCCATTTGCATATTATAGCCCTTTTTGAGCTCTGCCGCAACTTTTTTATGCAAATTAACAGTTTTTTCACACTTCATTTGACAAAAACCGCAGCTCTTCCAAAATATCCTTCACCACAGTCAGCACATCGTCATTATCCTTCAGGCTTTTCCTGGGTTTACTGTACAGAAAGTAGGGGTTGGTGTCCACGGTGAACTTCAGTCTTCCCCGGCTCCTCTTTACCAGCTCCTCGATTTTCTGTGGATCTGCTTTTGTCCTCTCAAACATGGTAAATTTGATAAAATCGCCCTTTTGCGAGACCTCCGTCACAAAGGCTTGGTGAGCTAAGGCCTTCAGATTGGCAATGGCCAGCAGATTCTGGACTGATCTGGGCGGCTCTCCGAACCGGTCCATCAGCTCCTCCAGCATGTCATCGTACTCCTCCTCATTTTCTATCCCTGCAATGCGCTTGTAGATATCCAGCTTCTGCGCCTCATTCCGGATATATTTTTCAGGAATAAAGGCATCGATATCCAGATCCACTGCGGTATCATAGGCCTCCTGGGGCTCTTTCTCCCCCTTCTGTTCCTTCACAGCCTCATTGAGCATTTTACAGTATAGGTCATATCCCACCGCCTCCATATGCCCGTGCTGCTGGGCCCCTAAAAGGTTTCCGGCACCGCGAATCTCTAAGTCCCGCATGGCAATCTTAAACCCGCTGCCCAGGTCCGTGAATTCCCTTATGGCGTGCAGCCTCTTTTCCGCCACTTCCTTGAGCATCTTATTGCGCTTATACATGAGAAAGGCGTAGGCAGTCCGGTTGGAACGTCCCACACGCCCCCTCAGCTGGTAGAGCTGGGACAGGCCCATGTTGTCCGCATCGTGGATGATCATCGTATTCACATTGGAGATATCCAGACCTGTCTCAATGATTGTGGTGGACACCAGCACATCGATCTCCCCGTTTATGAACTCATACATGATCTTCTCCAGCTCTCTCTCCCTCATCTGGCCATGGGCAAAAGCCACATTCGCCTCCGGAACCAGCTTGGCAATGGTGTTGGTCATCTCCACAATGGTGTTGACCCGGTTGTATACATAGTATACCTGCCCGCCTCTGGCCAGCTCACGGCTGATGGCCTCCCGCACCATCTCATCGTTGTATTCCATCACATAGGTCTGGATGGGCATACGCTCCATGGGGGCCTCCTCCAGAACGCTCATGTCCCGGATACCGATCAGGCTCATGTGCAGCGTCCTGGGGATGGGGGTTGCGGTCAAGGTCAGTACATCAATATTCTCCTTCAGCTTTTTAATTTTTTCCTTGTGTGCGACTCCGAAGCGCTGTTCCTCGTCAATAATCAGTACGCCCAGATCCTTATACTCCACATCCTTGGACAAAACTCTGTGGGTACCGATCACAATATCCACCAGACCCTTTTTCAGATCCGTGATCGTCTTTTTCTGTTCCGCCGCCGTCCGGAATCTGCAAAGCAGGTCCACACGCACCGGAAAGTCCTTCATCCTCTGTACAAAGGTGTTGTAGTGCTGCTGAGCCAGAATGGTAGTAGGCACCAGGTAAACCACCTGTTTCCCCTCCTGGACAGCTTTGAAGGCCACGCGGATAGCGATCTCAGTCTTTCCGTATCCCACATCCCCGCAGACCAGTCTGTCCATGATCTTGGTGCTCTCCATGTCCTTCTTGGCCGCCTCAATGGCCAAGAGCTGGTCCTCCGTCTCCTCAAAGGGGAAGGTTTCCTCAAACTCTTTCTGCCATACCGTGTCCTCCCCGTAGACAAAGCCCTCCTTCTGCTGGCGCACTGCATAAAGTTCCACCAGGTCTCTGGCAATATCCTTTACCGCTCCCCGGACTCTGGCCTTTGTCTTGCCCCACTCTTGGGTTCCCAGTTTGTTCAGCTTTGGCCTCTTTGCATCCGCGTCCGCATACTTCTGAATCACATCCAGCTGTGTAGCCAGTATATACAAATTGCTACCGCCTGCATACTCGATTTTCATGTAGTCCTTGATGACTTTGTCAACCTCTACCTTTTCTATTCCCCGGTAGACACCCAGTCCGTGATTTTCATGTACTACATAGTCCCCTATGGAAAGTTCGGTAAAGCTCTGGATCTTTTTGCCCTCATAGGTTTTCCGCTTCTTCTTTTTTCTCTTCTCTTTTCCAAAGATATCGCTCTCTGAGATAACCACAAACTTAATCAGGGGATACTCATACCCCCGATGTGCATTACCGTAGGCCACCAGGATTTCACCTGGCGCCACCTCCCGGTCCAGATCCTCTGTGTAGAAGCTGTTCAACTCATATTCCCGCAGATCTGCTGCCAGACGCCCCGCCCTGGTCCTGGAACCGGAGAGCAAAATCACCTGATACCCGTCCTTTTTCCATTTCTTTAGATCCTTGACCAGCAACTCAAAGCTATTGTTGTAAGGGTTTACTGCCCGTACATCCAGGCTGAACCGCTCCCCCACCTGCCAGTGGCCTTTGGGCGCTTCCAGGGTACACAGGCCCATACAGGCTGTCCTGTTCAGCCGCCCCACCGTGTCCTGGGCTCCAAAGAGAATATTCATCTGTCCGGGCAGCACATAGCCCTTTTCCAGGCGGTTTGACATACTCTCCCGAAATTCCTGCTCAATGGCCTGGGCCTCCTCCATCAGACGGTGAGGTTCGTCCAGCACAAACAATGCCTTTTTGTCCCGAAAATAGTCGATAAAAGACACCGTATCCTCATACAGGTAGTCTACCAGGGCATCCAGGCCCATGGTTCCCTGAAAATCCAGCAGCCTCTCCTTAGTCTCCTCCAGCAGTGTCTTCAGCCGAAAAGCTTCCTCCGTCTTCATCTCTCTGCGGAAGGTCTCGTACAGCCTTGCGACCTCCTTCTCCATCCTGGCTATGGCGCGGTCTATGCGTTCTCTGCCGCCGATCACCTCATTTGCGGGATAGATGTGCACCTGGTCCAGGTTTTCTATGGACCGCTGGCTCTCCACATCAAAGCTGCGGATGGAATCCACCTCATCCCCCCACAACTCAATGCGCACCGGATTCTCCTCAGTGAGAGGAAAAATATCCATGATTCCCCCGCGCACGGCAAACTGTCCGCTGCCTTCCACCTGGGAAACCCGCTCATACCCCATTTCCGTCAGTTTTATCTTTGCAGCGTCCATATCAAATGGACTGTCGCTCTCAATGTGCAATACCTCAGCCCCAAGACGCTCCAGCGGAAGCAGATGGTCCATGCATCCCCCCATGGTAGTGATGACTGTGACCGGCTCCCCCTGGGCCAGCGCCTTCAGGACTGTAATCCGCTGCTGCACAAGCAAATTGCTGTGGATATCCGCACTGTAGAAGATCAGGTCTTTTGCAGGGTACAATAGGGCGCCCCTGTCAAAAAACCTGTAGTTTTCATATAGTTCTTTAGCTCTCGTCTCACTGTAAGTGATAATGACCTTACAGGGAAAATCCACACCTGTCCCGTAGACAAAGTGCGCTTTCTGGGCGTCAATGCAGCCTGATACCTGCACCATCCCCTTTTCTCCCCCCAGAGCATTCCGGATTTCATTGTATTCAACCAGCTTTGTTAACGGTGAAATTAAGGCTTTCATTTTATTACCTTCTTATTATACTCATTCATAGCAGCGTCCATATCACCGGCAATGATCTTCACCACCGCGTCCGCCGCCCGCTCCAGTGACTCGCCCACCAGTTCCCTCTCTGCTTTGGAGAAACGGCTCAGCACATAATCCGCCAGATCAAAACCTCTCGGTTTCTCCCCGATTCCCACCTTTACGCGCTTAAAGACCTGTCCCCCCAGATGGGCAATAATATTTTTGATTCCATTGTGTCCCCCTGCACTCCCCTTTGCCCGAAGCCTGAGCTGCCCCGGTTCCAGACTGATATCGTCGTAAACCACAATCAGCTCCTCTGTCTCATCGATCTTATAAAAGTCTATGAGTTCTCTCACGCTTTCACCACTCAAATTCATGAACGTCTGGGGTTTCGCCAGAATGACCTTCTCCCCCTCAATCACGCCTCTGCCATACAGAGCCTTATGCTTCTTTGCGTCTACCGGTATCCTGTACCTGTCCGCGAGAACGTCAATGGTGTCAAATCCCACATTGTGCCTGGTATGGGCATACTGCCTTCCCGGATTCCCCAGACCTACAATAATATACATATTTTCACTTCCTTATCTTTATTATTCTCTCCTGTTCTGGCTTGGTCGAACATTGCCCGAATGTACCACCTATTTTACAGTATGGTTTAAAAAATGTCCATTCATTTGCATAACTGCCGTATATTTGTGGTAACAGTTCAGCCAACTGCCCTGTTACTGCATAAATCCATTAAAATCACCTGCGGTGATGGGATTTATGCACTCTTGAATCATGTTCTTGCGGTCTGCGCAGTAAATGCGGACACCTGTTTGAACTGTTACTATTTATCTGCAGGTCAAATAAATGGTTAAAAAATACCGGCATAGGTGAATAATACTAAGAGGGAAGGAGCGAATAATTTTTATAATAACAGTAATTATTACTGGTTTTTTACACATGGTTATGCTATAATAGAGAAAACGCAAATTATGAGGAGGGATTTATATGGATAGCCTGAAACTGAGGGATGATTTTTACTGGGTTGGTATCGTAGACCAGGATCTGCGGGTGTTTGACATTATCATGTATACTGAGTTTGGAACCACCTACAATTCCTATCTTTTGAAAACCGGGGATAAGACAGTCCTTTTTGAAACTGCAAAAGCCAAATTCTTTGATGAGTACATTGAAAAATTGAAGGAAATTACGGACATATCCACCATTGATTATCTGGTGGTCAGCCACACGGAGCCGGATCATGCGGGAAGTATTGAAGGTCTCTTAAACATGAATCCCAATATAAAAATTGTGGCCACCCCCTGTGCCATTGGATTTCTAAAGGAAATTGTAAACCGGGATTTTTACAGCATTCCGGTGAAGGACAACTACACTATGGAGATCGGGAACAAGACGCTGCGTTTCCTGGCAGTGCCCAATCTGCATTGGCCTGATACCATGTACACCTACATTGAGGAAGAGCAGATTCTGGTCACCTGTGATTCCTTTGGTTCCCACTATGCCTTTCCGGAGGTGTTGGTAAGCAAAGTGAAGGCGCACGAGGATTATATGAAGGCAACGCGCTATTACTTTGACTGTATCATCGGACCCTACAAGTCTTTTATGCGTACTGCCCTTGAGAGGGTTCGCAAGCTCAGCCTTTCCATGATCTGTACCGGACACGGCCCTGTATTGGATGACAATCTGGACTTTATTTTAAATACTTATGAGGACTGGTGCAGGTCGGATAATCCCAACCCCAGAAAGACTGTCATCATCCCCTATGTGAGCGCTTACGGCTACACCAGGGAACTGTCCCAGAAGATCGCGGAGGGTATCCGGGACAGCGGAGAGATTGATGTGAGAAGCTATGACCTGGTGGAAACCCAGCAGGATGAGGTGCTAAAAGAACTGGAGTTTGCAGACGGGATTCTCTTTGGAACGCCCACCATTTTAGGTGAGGCGCTCAAACCCATCTGGGACCTGACCACCTCCATTTACCCTCCCACCCACGGCGGCAAGCTGGCCAGCGCTTTTGGGAGCTACGGCTGGAGCGGCGAGGGGGTACCTCATATTCTGGAGCGCCTTCGCCAGTTGAAGCTAAAGGTGGTTGAGGGCTTCCGCGTCCGCTTCAAGCCGGATGACAACCAGCTTCGGGATGCCTATGAATACGGCTTTGACTTTGGCTGCACTCTCCTTGAAAAGGAAAATCCCAAGAAAGCTCCCTCCGGTGCCAGGAAGCTGGTTAAATGTCTGGTCTGCGGTGAAATCTTTGACTCCTCCCTGGAGATATGCCCGGTCTGCGGAGTAGGCAAGGAGCACTTTGTCCCCGTGGAGGAGGACTCCTCGGATTTCAGGAAGGATACAGATCACTTCTATGTGATCCTTGGAAACGGCGCCGCCGGGGTCAATGCGGCGGAAGCCATACGCAAACGGGACAAAACGGGTTCCATTGTCATGATCAGCGATGAGCCCTATTTCCCCTACAACCGCCCTATGCTCACCAAAACTATGATGGCCGGGCTGAGCCCGGAGCAGATTGCAATCCATGAGGAGAGCTGGTACGAGGACAATAAGATCATTCAGGTGCTGGGCAAAACCGTCACCTCCATTGACACGGACAGTCACGAGGTACTGCTGACGGACGGGACCAGGCTGCGGTACACGAAACTGATCTACGCCTTGGGCAGCGAGTGCTTTATCCCGCCGATTCCAGGCCGCGATAAGCCTGAGGTCATTGCTATCCGCCGTCTGGCTGATGCCAGGAAGGTGGGACATATGCTGGACAGTGTGAGGGAAGCCGTGGTCATCGGAGGCGGAGTGCTGGGCCTGGAAGCTGCCTGGGAGCTGAAAAAATCCGGCTGCAAGGTAACTGTTTTAGAGGCTGCCCCGCAGCTTATGGGACGTCAGTTGGATGAAGAGGCCGGAAATATGTTAAAGGCCATCAGCCAGGGGCAGGGTATCCGCATTCTGACCAGTGCATCCATTGAGCAGATCGAGGGAGAAGAGCATGTCACTGGGGTGAGGCTCTCAGCCGGGGAGGTCATCCCCGCCCAGTTAGTGATCGTCTCCGCCGGTGTCCGCCCCAACATCCGGATTGCACAGGAGGCTGGACTGTCTGTGGACCGTGGCGTGCTGGTAAACAGCAATATGCTCACCAACACTTTCGATGTTTACGCCTGCGGAGACTGTGCCCAGTTTGATGGAATTAACTATGCCATCTGGCCCCAGGCTGTGGAGCAGGGAAAGACAGCCGGTGCAAACGCTGCCGGGGAGACTGAGGAGTACACCACAGTCCCCGCTGCGCTCACCTTTAACAGCATGAATACCTCCCTATACGCCAACGGGGACACTGGAAAGAATCCCAACCTGATCTATAAGACTGTGGAGTTTAAGGATATGGGACGAAAGCAGTACGAAAAATGCTATTTTCTGAACAACAAGCTCTGCGGTGTGATTTTGATTGGAGACATCTCCAAAATGGCCAGATATGCGGAGGCGATGCAGAAGAAAGCTACCTTTAAAGAATTGTTCTAATGCAAATACGCCTCGGTGTATTTGCAGCAAAGGCTTTATCTTCCTTCAAGATGAAAAGAATCCCGCTCGCGGGATTCTCCGCCTGCGGCGGGTCGCTTTAGCGACATGATTCCTTTCCGCCCCAGTGCATATATCATAGGGAATTCCGAAGGACTTTCTTATGATATAATAAAGCGGCACAGCTGGTTATGGCTGTGCCGCTATTGCTCTTTTCATTCTATATATCTTATATCTACTCAGCCGCTTCCTCAGGCATCTGGGCTGCAGCAATCTCATACTGCTCCAGTATAATCTTTTGAATCCGCTCCCTGGTATCCGAATTGATGGGATGTGCAATGTCACGGTATTCCCCGTCAGAAGCCTTGCGGCTCGGCATTGCGATAAACAACCCTTTCTCCCCCTCGATTACCTTGATGTCATGAACTACAAATTCATCATCAATGGTAATGGAAACGACTGCTTTCATTTTTCCTTCTTTTGCAACTTTTCGCACTCTAACGTCTGTAATTTTCATAACTTTTGAGCCCCTTTCGCCAAATCGTCCTTATGCTATAGTACGTATCTCTCGTTCTTTTCTATAACAATCTTGATCCCATCCTCCCCTACATGGTGAGAGTTGGCACGAATCGTATCCCTGCTCTCCACGATGCAGTTTTCAATGTAGGTATTGTCTCCCAGATATACGTCATTTAAAATGATAGAATTCTTTATTACACAGTTTTCTCCCACAAACACTGTCTTAAAGAGAACAGAATTCTCCACATACCCATTGATGATACAGCCGCTGGATATCAGACTGTTCTTCACTTCAGATCCCGGATTGTACTTTGCGGGGGGAAGATCATCCACCTTGGAGTAAATGTCCGGATACTGGCGGAAGAAGTAATCCCGCACTTCCTTTTTCAGGAAATCCATATTTGTCTTATAATAGGACTCTACAGAGGCGATGTTGCTCCAGTAATCATTAATCTTATAACCATAGATTCTCTTCAGGTTCTTATAGCGGATTAAAATGTCCTTTACAAAGTCATGCCGGTCTTCCTGCGCACACCTCTCAACCAGCTCAATGAGCTGTCTTCTGCGGATAACATAGATTCCGGTAGAGATGGTATTGGAGGTGGAAACCATGGGTTTTTCCTCGAACTCTTCAATCCGGCTGTCCTCATTCATCTTCACCACACCAAATCTGGTCACATCCTCTTTGGCCGGCATCTCCTTGCAGACAACCGTGATATCTGCCTTTTTCTCAATATGGTATTCCAAAACCTTGTTGTAATCCAACTTATAAATTCCATCGCCGGATGCTATGATTACATAGGGCTCATGGCATTTTTTGAGAAAATCCAGATTCTGGTAGATAGCGTCCGCGGTTCCCCGGTACCAAAAACTGTTGTCCGAGGTGATTGTTGGTGTAAACACATACATACCGCCCTGTTTTCTGCCGAAATCCCACCATTTTGAGGAACTCAGATGTTCATTCAGGGATCTGGAATTATACTGAGTCAGTACAGCTACCTTCTGAATGGAAGAGTTGCTCATATTACTGAGTGCAAAGTCAATGGCGCGGTAGCTGCCAGCTACAGGCATTGCTGCGATAGCGCGTTTGTTTGAAAGTTCTCTCATCCGGTGGCTATTTCCACCCGCTAATATCATTCCTACTGCTCTCATGCTAAATCACCTGCCTTAATTAATGTCTCTCCGCTTTCCAGTACGCCATCTGGATAATCCTCTGCCGTGGTTTCGCCTGAAATAGCAGTATTCTTCCCTATCTTTACATTTGCAGGAATCTTTGTATTTTCTCCGATAGTTACCAGTCCAAAGGAATATACCTTTGGCTTCTCTTTGTTGGGAATGTCTTCACCGATTCCCAGAACTACATTATCTCCTATGGAGGCGTTCTCAGCCACAATGCCGCGGTCCATAACTACGCCGTCACCGATGGTGGCACCTTTCATAATGATGGAATCCCGCACAACGCTTCCCCTACCGATAGTAACCCCGGCTCCTATTACGGAATTGCTGACTTCCCCGTAAATCTCTGTGCCGTCACCAATAATGCTCTTATTAATCTTTGCTTCCGCCGCGATATACTGGGGCGGAATGATCTCACTGCTGGTGAAAATCTTCCAGAATTCCTCATAGAGGTTAAACTCCGGGATGATGTCGATCAGCTCCATATTTGCTTCCCAGTAGGAGCCTAAGGTTCCCACGTCCTTCCAGTAGCCGTTGTACTCATAGGCAACCAGTTTCTCGCCTTTTTCGTGGCAATAAGGGATGACATGCATACCAAAGTCACAGTTGCTCTGATCCTTCAAAGTAACCAGTGCCTCTTTCAGTGCCGGCCATGAGAATATGTAGATACCCATGGAGGCCAAATTGCTCTTGGGCTTATCCGGTTTTTCCTGAAACTCGGTGATTCTGTTCTGATCATCCGTCACCACAATGCCGAACCGGCTTGCCTCCTCCATGGGAACAGGCATCACTGCAATACTCACATCTGCATTGCTCGCCTTGTGGAAGTCCAGCATAACTTCATAATCCATTTTGTAGATGTGATCTCCGGAAAGGATGAGAACATATTCCGGGTTGTACATCTCCATATAACCCAGGTTCTGGTAGATGGCGTTTGCGGTACCTGTATACCATTCACTGTTTCCGCTCTTCTCATAAGGGGGAAGAACGGTAACTCCGCCAATGTTTCTATCCAAATCCCAAGGAATACCAATTCCGATATGCGTATTCAGTCTGAGGGGCTGATATTGCGTCAAAACACCCACTGTATCTACACCAGAATTAATACAGTTACTCAGCGGAAAATCGATTATTCTATATTTTCCGCCGAAAGCTACGGCCGGCTTTGCTACTTTTGAAGTTAGGACGCCAAGGCGGCTGCCTTGTCCACCTGCAAGTAACATTGCAATCATTTCTTTTTTAATCACGCTATCACCTCTTGTTGTATTATTTTTATGTTTTTTCATTATAACACATATTTCCATAATAGTGAACACATTTTACAATTATTTGAAATATTTTTCCTCCATTTTATAAATTTTATCATAATAAATTACCCAACCCAACATATCTCTTATATTTTTTCGACATTTCGCCAGCTTTCGACAATATTTTTTATACTAAACTTACAAATGACGGCACATTCCCAGCGGCATATGAAAAATAATCACGAAAATTGGTTTTTCCATTTTCTACCGTTTTTTAGGAATTTCTGCGGATTTCTAAGAAGCACTTTCCATTTTCAGAAAATGAGGGTATAATGAAACGAAATAAATCAATTGGATATAAAGGAGATTTTATTATGTATCAGATAGATTTCACCAAGCCTATCCATATTCATTTTATCGGTATCGGAGGAATCAGCATGAGCGGGCTCGCCTCCATTTTGCTGGACCAGAAGTTCAAGGTTTCTGGTTCGGATGCGAAGGAGTCCCCTCTCACCAAATGGATGGAGCAGGAAGGTGCCACCGTCTACTATGGTCAGAAGGCCTCTAATATAGAGGATGAACCGGACCTGGTTGTTTACACGGCAGCCATTCACCCGGACAATTCGGAGTTCGCCGCTGCGGTAAAGAAACAGATCCCCATGATCAGCCGCGCCGAACTGCTGGGGCAGCTTATGAAGAATTACAAGACTCCCATCGCCGTATCCGGAACCCACGGAAAGACCACCACTACCTCCATGGCGTCCCATATTCTGCTGGCTGCAGACTTGGACCCCACCATTTCCGTGGGTGGTATCTTGAAGGCGATTGACGGAAATATACGTGTGGGCGGGCACGACACGTTCATCACAGAAGCCTGCGAATACACCAACAGCTTTCTCCACTTTTATCCCAAAATCAGTCTCATCCTGAATATTGACGCGGATCATCTGGACTTTTTTAAAGACCTGGACGATATTCGCCACTCCTTCCGCCTCTTTGCAGAGCGCCTTCCCCAGGATGGTATCCTGATCATCAACAACGAGATTCCGGACTGTCAAAAGCTGGTGGAAGGTCTTTCCTGTAAGGTGATCACATATGGCAAAGGCGGCGATTATCAGGCTGCAGGTATTACCTATGATACCATGGCACATGGGGCTTTTGACCTGGTAAAAGGCGACAGCGTACTGGGGCATTTCTGCCTCAACGTACCTGGCGAGCACAATATTTCAAATGCTCTGGCTTCACTAGTCCTGGGAGACATCCTGGGCATTCCGGCAGAGACCATGGCAAAGGGACTGATGGAGTTTTCCGGCACGGACCGCCGGTTCGAGAAAAAGGGGGAAATTGGAGGGGTTACCATTATTGATGACTACGCCCACCACCCCACAGAGATCCGGGCCACGCTCACTGCCACGAAAAACTATCCACACAAATCTATCTGGTGCGTATTCCAGCCACACACCTATACACGCACCAAAGCCCTGATGGACGACTTTGCCGCAGCGCTCTCCCTGGCGGATAAAGTAGTTCTTGCGGATATCTACGCTGCTAGGGAGACGGACTGCCTTGGGATCAGTTCTAAGATGCTCATGGAAAAGGTCCAGGCGTTGGGAACGGATGCCTATTACTTTCCCTCCTTTGACGCCATTGAAAACTTTTTATTAGAAAATTGTATGCACGGCGACCTGTTGATAACTATGGGGGCCGGAGATGTTGTAAAAATTGGCGAGAGCCTGTTGGGAAAATAGTTATCCACATTATCCACATGCTTATACACATTTTTTTTGTGTAAGCATGTGGATTTTTTTGTGGACATGTTTGTTTACATAATTTTACCGACATAATTTTCTTTTTTTCTCTGTGCCTTGAATTTCCTGGACTTTTTTAGTTGCAGTTGAAAACTATTCACACTTTTATCCACATTATCCACATTTTCCACATTGGTTGTGTACACTTACCACTTTCCTCTGTGCCCGGAAAAACCGTATTCTCTTTTTAATGAAGATATGCTATACTAAAGCGTAAACGGCAGTGCTCTTTCAGCAAAAATAAGTGAGCACTCTCCCACTGACTTAAAGTCAATCAACGCATGGAAAGATGTACGTACGATGTTAGATTACCGAGCGTGGATTGAAACAATAGATTACATGAAAATGAGAAACAGGTGCCAATATGAGTGAAATTACTTTACATACCCCGGACAGTGCAGAAGTGACTGCGGTCCGAAACACATTTATTGACTGCTACATGCCCAGAGCCAACGGTGAGTACGTAAAGCTCTACCTCTACCTGCTGCGCCTCTCAGGCAGCAGCCAGGGAATTTCCATCAGCAAGATTGCTGAAATTTTTGAATATACCGAAAAGGATATCCTCCGCGCTTTGTCCTACTGGGAAAAGGAGGGTCTGATGAAGCTGTCCCACGGCGCCTCCGGGGAGCTGGATGGCATTTCTTTTGTGGAATTATCCACTGCAAATGCAGCTCCCACCCTGCAGACAGCGGAGACTGCAGTATCTGCTGAGGTTCCCGAAAAAGTGCCGCTTACAGCAGACCGTATGGCTCAGCTCTCGGAACAGGAGGATATCGCCCAGCTTCTCTTTATCGCTGCCCAATATCTGGGAAAAACCCTAAGTCCCACGGAAATCTCCAATATTCTATATTTTTATGACACTCTTCATTTTTCTACGGACTTAATCGAATACCTGGTGGAATACTGTGTCTCCAAAGGCAGCAAGAGCAGCCGCTATATGGAGAAGGTAGCTATGGAGTGGTCCAGAGAAGGGATCTCTACAGTGGAGCAGGCAAAAAACAGCACAAACCTATACAACCGAAACTACTACTCTATCCTGAATGCCTTTGGCATCAAGGGCAGGGGGCCTGCACAACCTGAGATTGACTTTATGAATCAGTGGCTGAACAGCTACCACTTTACTTTGGACATCATCAAGGAGGCCTGCAGCCGCACTGTGGCCCAGACTCAGCGCCCCAATTTCCAGTACGCCAACAAGATCCTGGAGGAGTGGCACAAAAATAATGTACACCATCTTTCAGACATTCAGGCCCTGGATGAACAGCACCTCAAAAAGAAAAAGACCGCTTCCCAAAAGCCCAGGCCTGCTGCAAATACGAAATTCAACAACTTTCACCAGCGGGATTATGATTTTGAGGAGCTGGAGAAGCAGCTGCTCAACCGCTGACACAATTAGGAGGAAAGATTTTGGCACTGAAAAATATCCAGTACGATACCATTATGCGGGAATACTACCGAAGACAGCTGGAAAATAAACGCCTTCAGGACGAGCGGGTAGCCGAAGCCTATACGTGTATACCAGACCTGTCCGAAATCGACAGCCGGGTGGCCTCCCTGGGCGTCAGTCAGGCCCGGAAACTTCTGGACGGGGACGATACTGCCCTGACGGTTCTGAGGGATGAGATAAAAAGCTTAGGACAGGAGCGATCACGTCTTCTTACTGAAAACGGATATCCTGCTGACTATCTGGAGATGAAATACCGTTGTCCTGACTGCCGGGACACCGGTTTTGTGGACAATAAAAAATGCCGCTGTTTTAAACAGGCTGTCATTGATCTGCTCTACACCCAGTCCAATATCCGGGAAGCGCTCAGAGAGGAGAATTTCGAAACCTTTTCCTTTGCCTACTACTCTGACACTATCATTAACCCGGCCACCGGACTGTCCGCACTGGCCACCATAAGACAGATTGTGGACGAGTGCAAGGACTTTATTCAACACTTTGATGACTCAGAGGAAAATTTCTTTTTCTACGGAGACACAGGTGTGGGCAAAACCTTTTTAACACACTGTATCTCAAAAGAACTGTTGGAGAGCGCCCGCTCTGTCATCTATTTTTCTGCCTTTGAACTGTTTGATCTCTTTTCAAAGACCACTTTTGGAAACAGCCAGGAGAATGAGAAGCTGCAGCAGATGCACTCGTACATTTTTGACTGTGACCTACTGATCATCGATGACCTGGGAACGGAGTTGACTAACTCTTTTGTGGCCTCACAGCTTTTTTTGTGTATCAATGAGCGCCTCATGCGCAGAAAATCCACGATTATCTCCACAAACCTTCCCATGGATGTATTTAGGGATACCTATTCTGAGCGTGTTTTTTCCCGCATATCCAGCAATTATCGAATGCGCAAACTGATTGGGGATGATATTCGCATTCAAAAAAGATTATCAGGAATTAAACCTTGACCTCTGGAAACTTTGTGGTAAACTATATGTGTCTATTGCGGACGGCTGCGCCCGCTATGAGGCATATTGCGTATATTTGTAGGGAAATCATATGAAAATGAAAATACAACGGAGGAGTTAACATGCAATCAACAGAAGAACGCAATCTGGAAACCATTCCGGTGGGACCTTTGGGAATCATTGCCCTGGATAGCTGCAAAACCCTGGGCAAAAAAATAAACAACTATCTGGTGGACTGGCGCCGGGAACGGGAGAGTGAACACAAATCCACGATTGCCTTTGAGGGCTATCAGAGAGATACCTATCTCTTAAACACAAAGGTTCCACGCTTTGGTTCCGGGGAGGCTAAGGGCATTATCAATGAGTCTGTGCGTGGAGATGACCTGTACATCTTAGTAGACGTGTGCAATTATTCCATGACTTATTCCCTGTGCGGAAAGACCAACCACATGTCCCCGGATGACCACTTTCAGGATTTAAAGCGCATTATCGCAGCAGTAGGCGGAAAGGCCAGAAGGATTTCCGTTATCATGCCTTTCCTGTATGAGAGCCGCCAGCACAAGCGCACCGGAAGGGAGTCCTTAGACTGTGCCCTTGCACTTCAGGAGCTGGTTAAGATGGGTGTGGACAATATCATTACCTTTGACGCCCACGATCCCCGTGTCCAGAACGCCATTCCGCTGAAGGGATTTGACACTGTACAGCCTGTTTACCAGTTTATCAAAGGACTTTACAAGGCAGTGCCGGATCTGCACATCAGCAAGGAGGACACCATGGTCATCAGCCCGGATGAGGGCGGTATGAGCCGTGCTGTGTACATGGCCAATGTGCTGGGTGTGGATATGGGTATGTTCTACAAGCGCCGCGACTATGCCACCATTGTAAACGGGACCAACCCCATTGTGGCCCACGAGTTCCTGGGCTCTGATGTCTCAGGCAAGGATGTGATTATTATTGATGACATGATCTCCTCCGGGGGCAGTGTGTTAGAGGTGGCCTCTGAACTGAAAAAGCGCAAGGCCAGAAGGGTGTTTGTGTGCTCTACCTTTGGTTTGTTCACCAATGGCATGGATGAATTTGACAGGGCAAACGCGGAGGGTAAGCTGGATTATGTGCTGACCACAAACCTGGTGTATCAGGCTCCGGAGCTTCTGGAAAAGCCATACTATATCAACTGCGATATGAGCAAATATCTGGCTTTTATCATTGACACGCTGAATCATGACGCATCCATCAGCAGTCTGTTGAATCCTCTGGAGAGGATTAATAGCTTTCTTGCAAAGCATAATAAATAGAATTATATGAGTATCCCCACTGGAAACCATTTTTAACAAAAATGGTTTCCAATGGGGATGTTTTTATCTGATGCGCAGTGTAACCGTTTTTTTCTTCCCGCTTCCGTCTGTTGCCCAGGCTGTAATTTTTACCCGTTTTCCCTTTCCTGCCTTTTTTGTCTTCACCTTTCCGGTACTTCCCACTGCGGCATATTTTGTATTGCTGCTGCTCCATTTAAGCTTTGTATTTGCCTTTTTGGATGCCTTTACCTTTGCTTTTAGTTTCAGACTTTTTCCTGCCTTTACCGATTTTGTCCCGGATACTGTAATCTTTTTGACAACGCCCTTCATGGAGGTGAGCTTGTACACTGCCTTGACTCCGCTTCCATCCTTTGCCTGGGCGGTGATGGTTACCTTTTTGCCTCCTGAGCCCCTTTTCATGGTGACCACGCCTTTGCTGTTCACGGCTGCCACTTTCAGGTTGCTGGACTTCCAGCTCAGTACTTTGCTGGATGCGTTCGCAGGGGAAACGCTGGCCTTTAAGGTGAATTTTTTTCCTGCAGCGATCTGTTTTGATATTCCTGACAAGCGTATCTGCCGCACCAGAACCGGTTTCTGAGGTTTCGGCTGATTCTGGTCCGCCGGCGGATCGGTCTTCGGGGAATCTGTCTGATCTTGGTCATCCGGATTTTCAATATAAAAGTTAAAAACCATAACTCCGCTATACTCACCAACTCCCCAGATTCTCACCTGCCCCGTTCCCACTTCTATATTATTTTCCATATCCATGCGGTAATCCCTGCCCTGAATAAGCTCTTGTCCATTGTAGAAAAGAGCCAGAACGGGAGTAATGGGCAGCCCTGTGTATTCATATTGAATCTCCCTGTATATCTGCGTCTCGTCTATATCCAGTCTTTTTTTCTCTCTATATACAAATACCCATTCTTCAGAGCTGCCCACTCTGATCTGTATTTCCTCATTTGTTGGGATATACCCCGGGATTTCCACTGCAAATTCAGTTTTGGTGCTGCCAAACATAGCCTGAGCAGTCTTGCCAGGGGCAAGTTTGGCTCCTGTTTCATCCTCATAGCGGATCTCATATGTCTCCAGCTCCTGTGGATCAGCCGTGATCTCTACCTGATAGGATACACATTTCCCTCCATAGATGAGCTGCACGGTATTTTGCCCAGCCTGTCTGCTTTCGGTTAATGCAGTAAATCCTCCCGTCACAATTTCACTGCTGCCGTCTTCGTAAACTGCCTTTAAACTGAGGCCTGTCAGATCCAGATGTTCTGAGGATAGAAAGGCCTGTTTATGGGACTGTGTATAAAGCTCCAGATTTACCAAAGACTTCTTTTCGCTGCGTGTGGATATTTCATTTTTCTGGGCATAGTTCTGAGCCAGGCTATCTGTGGGACACACCAAGACCAGATTCTCACAGTCCGCAAAAGCCTTTTCTCCGATAGCCTCCACACTGCCGGGAATCCGCACATCAGACAAAGCGCTGCACCCCGCAAAAGCATTTGCTCCGATTTCTGCAGTCTGATTTCCCAAAAATACCGTATTCAATCTCTCGCAGCCGCCAAACGCATTCTCCCCTATTTTTAGAACCGTATCAGGCAGTAAAATTCCCGCAACCGTGGAACTGCCGAAAAACGCAGAGCCGTCAACTCCGGTAACTATGTGCCCGTCGATGGTCTCCGGTATGCTGATTAAATCTCCGCCCGGACTTATACTCCTTGCACTGTAGGCGGCATTCTGCTCTATCCCGGTAATGACTGCGGTTCCGTCCTCATTCAGTTTATACACATACTTTTCTTCCAATGCCAGATTCATATTCTTCAGACAGGAATTGATATAGTTCTTGTAAGTAAGTTTGGGTGCAAATTTATCTATGCAAAATTGCAGCGTATCCTTTTTTCCATCCACTGCAATATTGCTGAGATTCTCCGCCTGTACCTTCAGCGCTGTCACATAAGCATTGTAAATAAATTTATACCGTTTTCTCTGAGCTTTGTCCGCGCTTGTACCTGTCTTTTTATAATGGCTGGCAATATTTCTTCTCTCATTTGCCAGCGCATTTCCCAATGCAGCAGCCGCACTCATACTGAAATTGGCTTTGATCAGATCATCGTAAGAGGGGGACGGCATACAGGTGCCCACAATCCAGAACCCTGCCTCCGCCAGCGCCAACGCCGAACTTACCCCCAAACCTGTACCGCCCGCAAACAGAGTGACCACTTTTTTTGCCCCAGTGGAAGCGATTCCCTTTGCAAGCAGTTCCCACACCTCGTCCTCCCCGAACTTTTTCATGAACTCGTCCACCACGTAGTCACCGCCCAGCCTTTTCTGAAGGCGCTTAAGCCCATTATAGAAGCTGCTCCCCTCCAGCGTCACATCCAGAAGCTTAGTCACCACCTCATACTGGAGATTCACCAGAGTGATCACTGTTACGGAAACACTCAAAAAGTCACCCACCACACCTGCCTTCTTGAATATCTGATCAATAGATTCCCACTCTTCTTCCACCTTTTCGATGATTTTGCTGGCCTGGACGGTAAGGTTAGGATTCGCCACGGCCTTTGCCACCTCCAGCTTCTCCTGATAGCTGATGCTCCGGGAGGCGCTGGCTTTTGAGAGAATCGTGTAGATTTTATCGGTCCATTCCAAAGTGTTGTTTAAGTCACTCACTGCTTCTTCCGCTATGCTGTCACTGTTTCCAATCTGGCGGACCAGTTCCACGGCCACCTGATCCTCGATCTCCTTTTCACTGAAATTGGCTCCGCTATAACCTCCCAATATCTCTTTGAGCGCTCTCACAGTTCCCCCGGAAAACAATGTCTTTAATGCAGACCAGCAGTCGTCTTCGTCTGTCCGTGATGCCAGCACCTCTGCTGCTGCGTCATAGATGGATGACTGCATGGATTTGTAAAACGGGTTGTCCAGGTAATCGTGGTAAGCTCCGAATAGTTCCTCTTCCCCAAGTGTATTCTTCTGATTTCTGATGTTTTCAGTGAGGTCATAAAAATAGTAAATGTCTCTGGATTCACTGGAGGGGAGAATAAGCACTGCGCAATTCAAAAAGTTCTGATAATTCTGACTATTACTCATCCTACCGTAATTGCCTTTTATCAGATATTCTCCATTTTTATTAATGACTCCGCTTTCGGAGTGATCATAATAACTGTTCATCACAAAAGCCATCCCATATCTCATATCTGATACATCTTCGTACTGAGGCTCTATCACCATATTTCCTTCTTTGTCGCAAAACCCCATAAACCCATCTTCACTCTCAGAGACTGCCATCAGATCCATGCAGCGATACCACCCCTCTTCCGTATATCGGTCCTGGATATATTGGGAAAGCGGTCTACCGTCCATATCATAGACTATGTAACTGCCGCCTCCAGTAAAAGCAATGTTTCCCTTATCCGTAAAATGGATTTCCCCATATGGGATATCACCGGTATCCAGTACGATCTTAAAATCTTCATTCATAATCTTATCCTGCCCAGGATCATAGAACAGGCATTTTTCTTCGTTTACATACTCCTTCCAGTCATCCATAGAAAAAGTCGAGGTCTCCCTGTTAAAACCGGAGAACTTTCCGTTTTGTGTATTGAAAAGACCATAGGCTTCAGGCGTCCCTTCATTATTTTTATACAGCTCAATCAAATGCTCCGTTGGCTGCCAGATGCTTTCATTGACCCAGGTTGGAGACACATTTTCCTGGTCAAAAACCAGCTTTTTGCCTGCAGTATCGTAGATTTTGGCAAAGTACCGCCCCTCCATGTCATTCACAGTGACGTATAGATATCGCTCATTGCAGTACGCAAGGGAGACAGACCTGACCTTTCCCAAACTCCATATGACATTCCCCTTTCTGTCCAAAACCGTATAATCATAAACGATATCATCCGGCAGAGAAGTGTCTCTCACTTTTTTCAGCCAGTAATTGCCCCCATAATTTTCGTACTCCGCTCCCTCATCATAAGGAAACATCTGATTTCCCTCATGGTCCATTGCCCCCATAAAGCTGGGCTTTTCTCCCCAAGCCCACCAGCCATAATCGTTTACATCATATTTTTCCATGCTGCCTATACTGATTCCGCATACGCCATCTTTCGGTGTATCCAAGACCTTGGAGTATTCTCCGCCATATTTTACATTCAAAGCCGTTATTCCACTGCGGGATACCAGACAGGTCTGCCACCGGTTCTTGTCCTGACCATCTGCTGACTCATAGATATACTGAGTGAGGGCTACCGTCCCCTTCCCCATATAGTAAGCCTTATTAAAGCTGCACGGAGCCAATTCCTCCCCGGTTTCCGCATCCAGCACGCCATACCCGTCATCCGTTTCGCAGATCACAACTGTGTCATCCTCATAGGATTGCACGCTCTCATATAAATATTCCCCGCTCAAGCTTCCCGCATCATTGAACAGCGCCTGCTTATACTGGCCATGCTCCTTTGAAGAACTTATATAGTGAGTTACACCTGCATTTGTAACACCTGCTACGGCCCGAATTTCCTCATATTTGGTCTCATAAATGATCTCTCCGTGCAAATTCATCAGCCCATATTTCCCGTCCTTAATGATACCCAGAGATCTGGTAGGTTTCCCATAGTAGGCCAGGGAATAGATGTCATCCAGGCCATACTCATAGTAAGCTCCGGTTGATGCGTTTAGAACATCGTATTTCCCGGTATCCGGATTGAGAATCTTGTAAAGAGTGTCACAGTATTCATCTTTATTAACCTCACTGTATGATTCTTGAAAATGAGCGGCAGATCTAAGGGTAGAGATCGCAGGTACACTGGACAGCCACCCGTAGTTGTTATCTGCAATCCAATTTTCATCTTTGGTTGACACCGTAAATTTTTTAATCAGGCCTGAATGACCCACCAAATAAATATTGGCAAATGCATCATCAACTTCCTGACGAAGTACCAGCAGGAATTGGTCGATCACCGCCTCCACCCAGGTATCCGAATCTGTGATCTCCAGTTTATTGGCAAGTACATCTGCGTTCTCCACTCCATACTTTGTGGGTAAAAAAGTAAACGGCAGGCTTTCCTCCCCACTTTTCGCCTGTGTAAAATCTGCTGCATAAGTCAGGCCGCTATTACTGCACAATATTGCAATGCATAAAATAAAACTCAATATCCTTTTCTTCATCTTTCCCTCCTGCTCTGTCCCCGCTTCGATCATTACAGAACCCCCTATTACCAAGTTATTTACATACTTTTTCACTTCTCTTCCATTTCCAAAATCTCTTCATAGATCTTCTGTTCTCTCTCATGACAGGTAAAGAGCAGCACCTGGCGCCCGGTATCCATTAGCCATTCGATGGTCTGACGAAGTCTTTCATCATCGTACATAGCAAATGCATCGTCCAGGATGATCGGCATAGGCTCCTTTTGGCTGATAAGCTCCCCGGCAGCCATACGCAGCGCAAAGTATATCTGATCCATGGTTCCTCTGCTCACCTGCTCTATGGTCAGCAATTTATTGGGCGTGTTGATTTTAATGCTTAGATCCTCATCTAAAAAGATACTGGTATATCTTCCCTCTGTAATCACACTCAAAATTTCTGAAATCCTTCGGTTCAGCTCATCGGCCAAGCGCTGATGGAGCTCTTTCGAAACCTTTTTTACGGTGGAAATCGCTAGTTTCACTGCCTCCAGCTCCTCTTGAAAATACCCCCTGCTGTAGCTTTCCTGCCCAATTTCCTCAATCATTTCCCTTAAATTGTCTCTGGCTGTCTCTTTCTCCCTTATCTCCTCCTTGAAATGCTCCAATTGCCACATAAGCCTCTGGCACTCCTGCCCCAAGGTCTGAACCTGCTGTGCTCCCTGTTGCCTCTGCAGCTCCTCCTGGCTCTCCAGATCCATCTCTTCCTCATTTTCCAGACTGCGTTTTCTCCTCCACCAAAAGATTCCAAACAATGCGAGCCATCCTGCCAGAGTCATCCCTTTCAACCAAATCCCCGGTACCAGGGCACTGGTTACAATAGCGGACAGCCCCAGAAGAAGCAACAGAAGTTCTCTCTTTCTCTTGCTATCCCTGCTCTCTGGTTCCTGCACTTGTGCCTTCCAAGCCTCCTGCTGATGTAAAGCCTCCTGCCATTCCTCCTGCGCCCGGCACACTGCCCTCTCTTTCTCCAGGGCTTCCTCATGAAGAGTCTGAATCTCCTGCTGTACATAGTCCAGCTTCATCTGGATCTCCCGGCACTTCCCGGATGCCCGCATAAGCTCTCGCTTTTGCTCCCCCTCCAGGGCTTTTCTCTGTTCATCCAGCTTCGCCAGCGCCCCGTTCACATCAATCTCACTGTCTCCCGCGCTCTGGAGATTTGCCATATAGCGTCTCACCTCATCTGCCAGCCCGGCCTTTGCCTCGCTTGAACCCTGGGTGATATAGATCGTGTTGCGAAAGGCTGTCTCACTCATTCCCTCCAACAGAACTGCAAGGTCGCCGTGCTCAATGGAGAGCTCCTCACCATCCGTCTCACATACCAGGGATGCCCGCTTTTCTCTGGTGTGAAAACTTCTCTCCAGACGAAAGATCTTCCCCCCGCTCTCAAAGTGCATTACGCCGGCAAAATATGCGGGATTTTCCCAAGGCTGTCTGAGACTGTATTCATCTCTCCCGGATGCTCTGCCTCTCTGTTTTTCGATTCCGTAAAACATACCGCAGATAAAGGAGACAATCGTTGTCTTTCCCGCTTCATTTGCACCAGTCATAATATTCATTCCCTGGTGAAACCGCAGTGTTTTGTCTGCGAATTTTCCAAAGTTTTTGATTTGTAATTCCAGTATCCGCATTTTTTATCCCTTCTGTCCCAGCAGGGCCTGCACTCCGTAGTACAGAGCCTTTTTTTCAGTACTTCCCATTCCGGGGCGATATAGCTCTTCAATGTATGCACCCACCAGATCTTCTCTGTGCGATTCCAAAAGCTTCCCGAAATCATAGGCAGGCTCCGAATCATCCAGAACTTCCACTATATTTCCCAGATCGGAATATACCTCTGTATGAAAAACTATATCGGGATCTCGAAATCCAGAAATCCTTATTTTGTAGATATGCTCTTTTCCCCTCTTCTCTATCATCTTAACAATTCTGTTTCTCATAGAGTAATCGGTCTGCCGCTCATCCGACCCAATCTCCAGAGAGACGTACTCTCTGCATGCCCAGGGCACAAAATCAAGGGAAAGGCGGCCTCCTTCCCATACGCCATCCAGATAGCCATGAGGTCCTGTATCGTTGCGCTCCAAAGGCTCCAGTGCTCCCGCATAAGCCGCGCGGCCCGGAACCAGCACCTGCGGCTTGTGAATATGCCCCAGGGCTATGTAGTCAAATCCGGATGTCATAAGCTTTCTCCTGTCAATCGGGATATGCTTCTCATCCCCTCCGTGTGCCAGAAGAATCTTAAAACACCTGTCACTTTCCACACATATACTGTCATACAGAGGTTCCCTGATTTCTCTGGAGGCATAGCTAAAGCCATAGATACTCGTTTCAATGTCTTTAAACTCCACGTGCCCACAGCGATCCTCCCCCAAAAACAACACATTTTCATTCCAGGAGAATCTGTGATAATACGAGTCCCTCTTCAAATAATCATGGTTTCCGGCGATCAGGACCACCTTGGTATGGCTAAGTCCAGAAAAAAGATAGTTTACCTCCTTTAATTCCCGCAGCAGCGGCTGCCTGTGAAAAAGGTCCCCTGCAATGAGAAGCAGATCGATCTGCTCCTCCTTTGCCTTACCAATCAACCTGCGAAAGCTCTCCCAGATCTCCTTTTCCCGCTCCCTGCTCCAAGCAAACCCCGTATCCGGTACAGCGCCCAGATGGATATCCGCTGTGTGAAAAAAACGCATTTCTCCCCCTCCTCTCCACTTTTACCATTTTGACCAGGTCATTTTTCAAAAACGACCGGGTCATTTTCGGAAATGACCCGGTCAAAAATGACAGCTCGTTAAAAATTAAACATTCTTCAGCGCCTGCTCTAAATCTGCAATAATATCCTGCACATTTTCTATCCCCACTGAGAAGCGGATCATTCCCGGAGAAACTCCCGCCTCAGCCAGCTGCTGGTCATTCATCTGTCTATGGGTATGGCTGGCCGGATGCAGTACGCTCGTGCGTGCATCCGCCACATGGGTGACAATGGCTGCCAGCTTCAGACTGTCCATAAAGCGCACTGCCCCCTCTCTTCCACCTGATACTTCAAAGGAAATGACACCGCAGGTTCCCTTTGGCATATATTTCTTTGCCAGCTCATAGTACTTATCTCCCGGAAGACCGGCATAGTTTACGTTTGTCACCTTCTCATGCGCCTGCAGATACTCTGCTACTTTCTGCGCATTGTAGCAGTGACGCTCCACCCTTAGCGGCAGGGTTTCTAATCCCACATTTAATAAAAAGCAGTTTTGCGGAGAGGGAATGGAGCCCAGATCTCTCATAAGCTGTACAGTAGCCTTTGTTATGTAAGCTGCTTTTCCAAACCGCTCGGTATATATGACCCCATGGTATGAGTCATCCGGCTGGGTGAGACCATGGTACTTGTCCCCATAAGCGTTCCAGTCAAAGTTTCCGCTGTCCACAATTGCCCCGCCAACCTGCATAGCGTGCCCGTCCATGTATTTGGTGGTGGAATGCGTCACAATATCTGCTCCCCACTCAAACGGTCTGCAGTTAACCGGGGTTGCAAATGTATTGTCAACAATCAATGGTACCTGATGGTCATGGGCCAGTTTGGCAAATTTTTCAATATCCAGCACCACAAGGGCGGGATTCGCGATTGTCTCCGCGAATACTACTTTCGTGTTGGAGCGGAACGCTTTCTCAATCTCCTCAGCAGGCGCATCCACATCCACAAAGGTGCACTCAATCCCCAGCTTTTTCATGGTCACCCCAAACAGGTTAAATGTCCCTCCATATACAGTAGCGCCGCACACAATGTGGTCCCCTGCCTCGCAAATATTAAAGACTGCATAGAAATTTGCCGCCTGGCCGGAGGAGGTGAGCATCCCTGCCACACCCCCTTCCAGGTCCGTAATCTTTGCCGCCACAGCGTCATTGGTGGGATTCTGAAGGCGTGTGTAAAAATACCCGTCCTCCTCCAGGTCAAAAAGCTTCCCCATCTCATCTGTAGTATCGTATTTAAAAGTGGTGCTCTGTACAATCGGAAGCACTCTTGGCTGTCCCTTCCCCGGCTGCCAGCCTGACTGGATACATTTTGTCTCAATCTGATAATTACTCATTTGCTTTTCTCCTTTGCTATTTAATATTCATCGTCCCGATAAAACCGCTTAATTCTCCTCAAACAATACGGTACTGAAATACCGCTCCCCGGTGTCCGGCAAAATAGTGACCACTGTTTTACCAGCCCCCAGCTTCTTAGCAAGTTTAATCGCTGCCGCCACATTGGACCCGCTGGAAATCCCGCAGAGCAGTCCTTCCTCTCTGGCCAGTCTTTTGGAAACTTCCAGCGCCTCCTCATCCGTGACCACACAGATATCCTCATAAATATCCATATTCAGGTTCTCCGGAATGAGTCCGTCGCCGATTCCCATCTGCAGATGGGTACCAATACTTCCCCCGGAAAGAATCGCCGCGTGTTCCGGTTCCACCGCCCAGATTGTGATATCCGGATACTGGTTTTTCAACACCTCCCCAATGCCAGAGAGCGTTCCCCCGGTTCCCACACCGGAGCAAAAGCCATGCACAGGCCCCTCTATCTGCTCCAGAATCTCCACAGCTGTATGGTACTTGTGAACCAGTGGGTTGTTGGGGTTGGTAAACTGCTGAGGGACAAAAACTTTGGGGTCCTCTCTCTCCATCCTAAGAGCGGTCTGAAGGCACTCATCAATGCACTTTCCAATGTCCCCGTCATCGTGAATCAACACCACTTCCGCCCCGTACTGCTGTACCAGCTTTCGCCGCTCCTCACTTACAGAGTCCGGCATAATGATTTTCACCTGGTAACCTTTCACTGCCCCTACCAGTGCGATTCCAATACCTTGGTTTCCGCTTGTGGGCTCCACGATAATAGAATCCTTTTTCAGTTTCCCCTCGTTTTCCGCAGCCTTAAGCATATTGTAGGCAGTCCTCGTTTTCACAGAACCGCCAATATTGACGCCTTCATATTTTACCAGAATCTCTGCGGAGTCCTCATCCGTCATTTTATTTAAGCGAATCATAGGCGTATGACCGATGGCCTCCAACACATTATTATAAATCACATTATTTTCCTCCTGAACCATTCTTTACTTATTATAATACAGCTTATGGGAAAAACAAAGTTTTTTTAAAATCTCCCCACTGCCTGCCACACAGCAACGCTTCGTGGTTCCATTCTCATCGCATCCCAGATTCCCCCAGTTTTTTTCTGCCCAGTGCAGGCGTACAGCTGCCAGCCCCATCCTTCAGAGAGGCCCGGAAGGATGATCTTTTGTTCCTCCCAGTAGACATTGATTGCAACATATACGATATCATCCATTCCCCTGTCACCATCATACCCGGCATACATGACACAGATAACCCTGGTTTCACTGGTAATATCCCCATTCCAGGGCTTTTGCGTGTGCGTGCTGACCTTCGGAAAACCGCATTTGGCAGGCTCCAGATCACGCCGCACAGCCGGATGCGCCCTGCGGAACCCGATCATCCGCTTAAAAAAATCAAATAATTCTCTATTCTTATCCAAGAGATTCCAATCCAGCCAGGAGATTTCATTGTCCTGACAATAGGCATTATTATTACCAAACTGGGTATTACCAAACTCATCTCCAGCCAGAAACATGGGAGTTCCCCGGCTGCACATGAGCACTGCGCAGGCATTCTTCATCAGCTTCATCCTCAGCTGATTGACATTCTCATCCTCTGTCATCCCCTCTGCTCCGCAGTTCCAGCTGCGATTGTCATCCGCGCCGTCCGTGTTATTCCATCCATTGGCATAGTTGTGCTTTTCATTATATGCGTACAGATCGTAGAGGGTGAATCCATCGTGGCAGGTCAGAAAATTCACGGAAGAATTGTATCCCTCATATCCCTTCTGATACAAATCCCAAGACCCTGTAATTCTCTTGATCGCCTCCGGAGCCATCCAATAATCCCCTTTGAGAAAGCTTCTCAGATCATCTCTGTATTTACCGTTCCACTCAGCCCACCTGTGCCACGCAGGAAAATTCCCTACCTGGTAAAGTCCACCCGCATCCCAGGCCTCAGCAATCAGTTTTACATTTCCAAGGATAGGGTCAAAGGCCAGGCGCTGAAGCAGGGGAGGGTCCTGCATAGGTGAACCGTCCTCGTTCCGCCCCAAAATGCTGGCCAGGTCAAACCGGAACCCGTCCACCCGGTAAGCTGTGGTCCAATAGCGCAGACACTCCACAATCATCTCCTGAACCACAGGATGATTGCAGTTCATGGTATTTCCGCAGCCGCTGAAATTATAGTAATGACCGTCAGGTGTCAGCATATAATAAATGTTATTGTCAAATCCCTTAAAGGAGATAAACGGACCTTCCTCGTTTCCCTCCGCAGTATGGTTGAACACCACATCCAGAATGACTTCGATCCCATTTGCATTGAGCTCCTTAATCAGCGTTTTTAGCTCTGTTCCCTCGCGGTTGTACTCCTCCGCAGCCGTATAACTGGTGTTGGGTGCAAAAAAACTCACGGTATTATACCCCCAATAGTCCAGAAGATTCTGGCCTTCCACCTGCCGCTTTCCCATAGTCTCATCAAACTCAAAAATGGGCATCAGCTCCACAGCAGTAATGCCCAGTTCCTTCAGATAGGGGATCTTCTCCATCAGTCCTGCGAAGGTTCCGGGATGGTTCACTCCCGAGGAATCATGCCTGGTAAATCCCCGCACATGCATTTCATAGATAATCAAATCACTCATGGGAAGCAGCGGCTGAACCGTATTTCCCCAGTCAAAATTGTTTTTTACCACACGTGCGTGGTAATTTTTATCCTTACTCTTTTTCTCTCCCCACACACTCTGCCCTGTGACCGCCTTGGCATACATATCCAGCAGCGTGTTATTTTTATCAAACAGAAGTCCCTTTTCCGGCATCCAGGGGCCGTCTAAACGGTAAGCATACTCAAATTCCCCAATATCAAGCCCAAAGACAATCATGGAATACACATTGCCTATTTTATAGTGCTTGGGAAACGCAAGAATAGCGTATGGTTCCTCCTCCTCCCTTCGGAACAGGAGCAATTCGCAGGATGTTGCATACTTGGAATGCACCGTGAAATTGACCGCACCCGTCAGCGCGGTAGCTCCATTTACATCATACATTCCCGGCCTCACTGGAAATCCCCCCACCACGTCCAGCGGTATCATCTGTTCATAAGTGTCTATGGTAATCAATTCTTCTCCTGGTCTCAAATCATGCCTCCGTTTCCCCTTCCATTCAGGCTAAATGCTCTGATTCCGGGCCAGATAATCCAAAAATGCCCTGCAGCCCTCGTCAATGTCCTGATAAGTAGTGTCAAAATCACCTGTGTGCCAGGGATCTGCAATGTCCCTTGGTTGTTCCGAAAAATCCAACAGACGCCATACCTTTTTCTGACTGTCACTGCCCAGTATCCGCAGCATGTTTCGAATGTTCCACTGCTCCATGCCGATCAGGTAATCGTAATTGTCATAGTCGCTCTTTTTAAGCTTTACCGCATATTTTCCATCCGTGGAAATCCCATATTCTCTTAGCTTTTTTCTTGTTCCGGGATGAACCGGATTGCCGATTTCCTCGGAGCTGGTGGCAGCGGATGCGATGTAAAATTCCTTGGCAATGCCCCTCTCCTTTACCATATGTTTCATAATGAATTCTGCCATGGGGGAGCGGCAGATATTGCCGTGGCAGACGAATAGTATTTTTATCATGATTTCTGTATCCTTTCCTAATTATTTTAAATTCCTGCAAATCTTGAATATATCAGCAATTTGTATTTTTCTTTCTTATAGTACCTCTTGCAAAAGGTGATATTCTTTTGCATAACTTTTTCACTGGAAGGTGCAAATCCAGGTGCACAGACATCTGATTTGCACCTGGATATTTTCAAACCTCTGAATGAAGATAATTTATTATCTGCCGTCTTTCCTCATTCTCCTGAGATTCTTTTTACTTCTACACTTGCTTCATCAAATCCAAAATGTGTATATGTATTAAGTGTAACCCCGATCTCACTGTGCCCCATAATGTATTGCAACGTCTTCGGATTCATTCTTGCTGCCGCCATTCTACTGCAAAATGTGTGTCGGCATACATGCGGCGTCACTTTTGGCATTTGTATCTTATAGGTACGTTTATATTTTTGACATATATGCTGAAAGTATTTCTCCCAATGCAGCGCAACCATTGGCATATTATTCTTATCAAGCCAAAGAAATCCTGTATACCCGTCAATTATTGGCTCCACCTTTGGATTCACCCTAGCCTGAATAATTCTTCTAAAACATTCCGCAACCTCCCTTGTCATGGGAATCTGCCTGATGCCGCTCTCTGTTTTAGGTTCAACATCTGATACCCCTTTTCATGGTATCTCTGTAATTGATGATCTACGTTGATCTTCATTCCTTTAAAATCAATATCACTCTTTGTCAGCCCTACAAATTCGGATATGCGAAGCCCTGTATAAAACAAAATATAAATACCATCATAGTATTTCTTAAAATGTGCTCTTCAAATAGCCACTTTTTGCGGACAACAGGGCCGCATTTCCCGGACAGTCCGGGCCATATTAGGCGGACAGGTTGGAGAGATCAGCAGGGCTGGGGTATCCCACCCTGCTAATCAGTATTAATCGTTGTCACTCAAGGCTATGTCCTCTCAATCAGTACGGTAAATCCTGTAGTCAGCCTTCGCCGGATTCCGTCAAGCTTACCGTAGCACTCCTTCTCGTCACTCAGCTGGTTTCTCCACTCATCTGGTAAATACTGACAGGTGAAGAGGGTGGAGGTTCCAAGGTCATCCCGAAGCTTTATGAGATGGTATAGGATCTTGATCCCTTCCTCGGAATACCGGCTGATAGCGAAGTCATCAATGAACAGCAGCTGGATCCGTGCATAGTATCTGATCCTCTTACGGTACTTATTCAGATCTTCCTGCCGGTTGAGAACAATCAGTTCGTCCAGCAGATCACTATAGTCTACAAACTTACAGCGGTAATTGCACCTGCATGCTTCTACACAACAGGCAAACAGGAAATAGGACTTGCCGGCACCGGTGACTCCATAGACCCCCACATTCTGCCGATTCTCAGCAAAGTGGAATGTCAGAACCCGTTCAACAGTGGCATCATTATAGATGCGCCCGTTACCGGTTTTCAGGTTCTCAGCCACAGCCCCTTTGGTGATCAGGCTGCTGAGCCGCAGATTTGTTTCAAACCGTTTATTGAGGGTTTCTATATACTGAGGCTCCAGGACTTTCACGAATGAACTGCAAAGCGGTATAGCTGCCGAATTCAGGGCTTTCAGACAGTTCCGCAAAGCGCTGGGCAGCCACCGGCAAAGATAGTGTGTCCAACATCTCATAGATATCGGTAGTCTCATTCTTCATTGCCAGCCTCCGTTTCCTGACGCTTCAGCAGGTTCTTAAGGGAATACTTGCTGTCGTCATCTTTGTAAGCACCGGACACGGCTGTTGCAGCCTCTTCTTTGGGTTTGCTCTGTGGTACCGTACTCTGCGCTGGCTCCTTATGGTAAGTTGAGATTGTGTTGCAGATATAGGAATAGTTGCATTTCCCGGCTAAGACAGAGTCTTTACAGCAACGTTCCAGGGCTTCCGGTGAGTACTTTTCCAGCATATTTCTGAATGACTGCATCGATCAAAGCACGGATGCTGGGGCCGATAGCGGACGCTTTCTGCTGGAAATAAGGTCCCGTCCAATAGCCATAGTCTTTGTATTCGGCGGGCATATCCGAGGGGATGATCACCCAGTCTTTCGGCGTGTAGCTGCGCTTATGCGTCCATGGTCAGCCAGCCTTCCGGATGACTGTCGCAGCAAATTTAAAAAGTAATAAACCAAAGTCCCCCAGAGATTTACTGGGGGATTTCATGTTTTGTAAAGGTACGGATGATTACCTACTTACTACAGTCTGACCGGACTGAATCAATCAGTCCGGCATTTTCATTTATCTATACTTCTTATTTTCAATTCTTTAAAACAACAGTTATGCAATATTAAAATAGTCTTCCTCATAAATTATCCTACCCCCTCACTAAATAATTTCCTTTTCCTCAATCCATTTTGGTAGCGTATGAGATAACCTGATTGCTTCACCATTTCGAAAAATAGCAAAACGCCGAAACTCTTCTGTATTATCATAAAAAGCTGCTAAGTCACAAATTTGCAGAATCTCTTTTAAATTTCGGAAAGTTTCTAAATAACGTTTTTCTATATCTGCTTCTGGGATTCCGTGTCCACCTTTACTTACTCTCTTTTTAACTCTTTCTTTTGCGATCTCAACACTATCTACACCTACATAATGCAATTCAATAAAATATCCCAGTTCTTTTGCTTTACTGATATTTCTTTGGATGGATTTTCCACATAATGTAGTTTCTTGGTTGAATGAAATCCCTTCCATCAAATAATGATTAAGCAGCTGAACCGCTTTTTTCCCTGCCTTCATCAAAACAGATGTATCCTGCCAATCTCCCATTTTTTTCACGATTTCATCAGTATTGATACGCGGCATATCTTTTAAAATGTCCAGCGTCTCATAAAGTGTAGATTTACCAGCGCCATTTACACCCGCTATCAGTATATATTTCTTCATTAAAAGAGATTCCTTTCAATAACTTCTCTCTGTTTTCTTTGAAGCAGAAAGTCTCCTACTACTTGATAAAATTCTCTCTGTTCTTCCGTTTCCGCTTCCATAACTAATTGTAAAGTATCTTCTGGCTTTAATCGCTTTATTTCCTGATATAATTTTTCATATTTTTTTACATCGCACATAACAATTCTCCTTGCTACTTGCATTTTCTTTTATCCTTATTATAACAAGCTCTTCTCAGTTCTACAACTCCTGTTTCCGCTACATCTTATGACCTCTTCCTACACCAATGCCAAAATCTATCAAATAAAAGCCCTTTCTATGATATAACGCAAATCAAGTGTAAACATCTTCATTCTGTTGGCATAAACTCTTTAAAACCGTATCTTTTATACTTATGGTTCATGTTGTCAAAACACCCTGCTTTATCACTTCTCAACTAATTAATTTATACTAAGCTGCTTCTCCAACCAAGAAATCACGATACCACAATAAGGCGTAAACATTTTTTGTTCTCTGGCAATGAACTAGCTTTACAATTTAAATTTAAAGTATCTTCTACGTCTGTTCTTATCCCTTTATCATTTGACGTAATATAACCATCTAAAGTATAACGGATTTTTCTAATCGAGTAAATGTCACGAGGATCTACGGTCAGCGGAATATTCCCTCTATGGGCATCGCAGGTCTTATCTTCCACTTTTATTCCTGGATGAAGGCTGTTCCCATAGCATACCCCCAGCATACTTTTATAGTCTAATGTATTTGCTGCATGATATGTTCCGCTTTTGGGATGTCTGGCACTGTAATGCTCAATTCTTACGTCTTCCGGGGGCTTTAATCTTACACATACAATATGCACACAGTCCTTTTTGTTCCTCCCACATTTGCCTGCGAATATCTTCACGTGGTTTCGATGGTAATTCTTCATATGATGCTTCCTGATTGCTTTTCCTATACTGTAATAGACTATCCGGTTCCTTCCCTCTCCGAATTAATATCACTGTGATTCCTCTTGCATTTTTTCAAAATCCAAAGTTACTCTTGCCCCACTTATTTCAGGGTCTGTATTTCCTATAATTTCTTCAATTTGATTCAACAATTCTTCTGCCTTCTTTACTTCTCCCATAGGTTTGCTCTGCAGGCATATAAACTTGTCCATTATCAAGAATCCGAATGTGCTCTTTCTCAACAGAATGAATGACAGCCGGAGCATATGAAGTGACAATAAACTGTACTTCCGGAAAAACGCTCTGCAGATCATTCAATATAGTCTGCTGCCATTCAGGATGAAGATGCAGGTCAATTTCATCAATCAAAATAATGCCCGGTGTCTTCTCCAGTACCTTCTCTCCCAGCTGAGGATTTAGTACTGCCATTCGGTAAGCTATATCGCTGATCACACTTAATGTATTCTTATATCCATCACTCATTTCATTAAGTGAAAATCTACATTTTTCTCTGGCATCATTTGTGTATTCCATTATGATCCGATGTGTATCAAGATCAAAAGAGATTTCAGGATCTTTCGCCCCACTAATTTTCTGAAAACATCTGCACACAGCTTTTTCAACTACTTTTAATTGTGTTATTTTTTCTATATTTCCAATCTTTTGCTGACTCTGCAGGCTTTTCAATGTCATTTTCTCAAACCAGTTCAGCATCATTTTTTCATTTGACTCGGCTGCCATACAGTCCAGGTATCCCACCTGGCGGTTAAATTTTTGAAGGGCTTTTAAATTTCTCTTTTCCTTTTTCTGGGCATAAAGCCTTCCTGTTCCATAGTAGGATAAAATAGGCAGAACAATTTCCGTATCTCCTATCATAATCTGTTTCTGCATCTGCTCCGCAATATCAATAATCTGACGGGCATCTTTTAATGTCGTTTTCCCTCCCGCTGAATTTAGAGAACGTGTCCATTCCAAGTCCTTTTTACCATTACATATGCCATATCCCGTAATTTCTACTGGAAATTGGTGCTGTGAATCAATAATGCCATCTAATTCATAAAAATTATATTTCGCATCTTCCTTCAGCATATTTCTGCTTGCAGTCCCCTCAATACCACACAAAAAAGAACTGATTGCTATTGCTATTGCATCCAGTATTGTGGACTTCCCAGCACCATTCTTACCGACAAACAATGTCAAATGATTATCTAAATCAATATTTGTATCCTTAAAACATCTATAATTTCTAATGTGGAGCTTATTCAATTCCATTTTTTTGCACCGCCTCACTTCTTATAATTGTGGTCTGCTCTAATCCAGTTGTTTGCACATCCAGTTAATGCTCCAATCCTTAGTTTCAAAAAAGTGCTTTATTGCCATAAATCTGGAATCATATCGTAACTTTCCTAACCTCACATCCTTTCGAATTCTTTCACTTTTTTTAACAGTTCTGTCAACATATCCTTTTCTTCAAGTTGTCGCTTTAACCTGAGATTTTCACGTCTTAGACGCTCTAATTCATCCACCTCATCATCTGTCTTATGATGACCTCGTTTATCTGTTAATGATTCTTCTCCGTTGACGTCATATTTCTTTACCCATGAATAAACCTGACTATAAGAAATATCATAAAGAGCTGCGGTATCTTTATAATTACGATTATGGTTAATACAATATTCAACGATTTCTTTACGTTCTTCGATAGTTGTTTTTCTTCTTGCTTCTGCCATATAGACCTCCCGTTTAGGACAGTAGTCCGTAAGTTCTCTATTGGCATTATAACATTCAATCCACTTGAGAAGAACAGAGTCAGAAGAAATATTATATTTGGCGCATATATCAAGCAAAGAACCCTTTCCAGAAATATATTCTTCAACACACTTGGTTTTGAAATCTCTTGAATAAGTGCAGTTACTTTTACCTTTTATAAAAGCTTCTATTCCGTATAACTCATATTTTCCAATCCATTTATATATGGTATCTGGATTCATTTTATAAATCTCTCTTAAATCCGAATGATTTAATTTACCTGACTGATATTCATTAATAATCTTTTCTTTTAATTCTGGACTGTATCGTGGTTTGGCCATAAAAATACCCCCTTAAGTAGATTTTGGTTATTTACCTTGTCTACTTAAGGGGTATCATATCACAAATCCTGCTTTCTTCTTTCTGTCATGCCTTATTTTTCTACCCTCTGTAAAGCACAGTTTGTATGTTGCCGTGGCAAATAATTTGTCGTGTGATTTAGGTAATGGATACCCTCTACTTCTCATTTTAAATCTTGCCACCTCCATTTGCTCTCAAAAATCTGAATGCTGCATAGAAAAAATTTCTTTCTGACGCTCAATCTCTGCTTTCAACTGCTCTTTTGTAGGCAAATAAGTCAGATATTTTGATATAAACAATCGGTTATTATCATGAAGTACTGAATATCTGGCAATATCCTCATAAGTTTCTGAACACAATAAAATTCCAATGGTGGGATTATCTCCATGCCCTCGCTTTAAATCATCATATATACGCACATACATATCAATCTGTCCCACATCCTGATGAGTAATTCTTCCCATCTTCAAATCAATTAGGACATAGCACTTAGGTTCAATATTATAAAAAACGTGATCTAAATAGTAATCCGAAGTTTCCGTTATAATATGTTGCTGACGAGCCACAAACGCAAATCCTCTGCCCAATTCCATCAAAAAATCTCTAATATGTGAAAGAATAGCAGATTCTAAATCTCCCTCTAAGTAAGTATCCTCATTTTTGAATCCAAGGAATTCTGCAATCACCGGACTCTTGATAAGTTAAACTGATTTTTCTGAAGTTCTGCTGTTTTCTGCTTCATTTCTTCAATTACAGTCTCTTTTTTCGGCGCCTGAAGTAGCCTATAATAATATTGCGTACTGATATTACGATCTAAGGTTCTAGAACTCCAGTTCTCGACAACAGCTTCTTTCATATACCAATAGCGTGCATTTTCGTCTGCATCTGGCCTATATCCTGATGCTTTAATCGTCCTATTTTTAAATTAAAGAGTACAAAGCAACGTAATAGACGATTAAAAAACACCAAATCTACTCTGTAATGCTCATCTTCAAAAGTGAATCTCACTTGTCTTCCAACAAAAGTAAATCCTCTTCCTAATTCCAGCACGAACTCCTGTAAATGATCAATTATCTTTGTTTCCAAATCCGTTTCTGAATATTTTACAAGTTCTGGCAAACCCGTAAACCCTATAATATATGTGTCTTTCAATCAATCTTCAGGTTTCTCAATTATTTGTCCTTCTGTTGATAACCGCTCTACCCCCTCTTTGTCTCTGCTCAATGCTAACCGTTCATATAATGCACTGTCATATTATCTTCCCAGTTCCTTTACGCCCCATCCATTCCTAACCGCCTCTATTCCATATAAGCTTCCTGCCATCCAGCAATTTTGCTGCGAAATTTCTTCCAGTCTTTCTCCGAAAATCTAATCATTAATCACAACACCCCTCAATCTTTGTGCCACACTTATCACATACTCTTTCTATAGCAGTTATCGTCATGTTCAAACTTCAGGAATTTCCGCATCTGTTCATGGTTGATTGCCTCTCTCCTTACGCTGTCATTAAACACCACCCCGGCAAGCTGAAAGTCAAGTTTCTACAATCACATTTGCACCGCATACTACGGTCTCGATACATCTCTATTTCACTATAAATGATTCGTTCCTGTAAAACAATATCCAATTTTATGGTTGCAAGCAAGTCAGAATCACGCTTATCATCATTTCCTTTTCTTCCGGATTAGATTCTGCAATCACAATGGTAAGAGCCACAAGGATATGATCATCAATCGTTTTCTATCCTAACTTTCCACATAATGCATCATAACCTTCTTAATATCCAAATACTGCTCAATAATCTGATGCGGCCCGCCCTTAAGACCTCCAAACTCTTTCTTAAGATCCAGATGAAGACCGCTGACTTTATTCCCAGGAAGCAAGAGCGCACTGTACGTTTTTATTCCTTTCGCTCCATATTTATAGCTGTCAACAACCATATTGTATGTAAATTGTTTGTAATTTAACTTATTCGGTTTATAATAATATTTAGAATCAAAAATATATTGTTCCCCTTTTTGTATCCCGTAATGGTCCAGCATTATCTTAAAACCATTTACAGAATTATCAATCTCGAAGGTAGCCTTATTAAAACTTACAGGCGATTTGGACAATGTCTCATCAAATACGATGCTGTCCCCGGACGCCTCTATTCCCGCAAAGCAATCATTCAGGTACTTATGAACCATAGCCTCCCATATTGCATCAAAGTAATTAATCTTTAAATGAATGGCACCTCCGTGTTTCAGGGAGTCGAACTCTTCAAAAAAATCAATCAGTGATGAAACCAGCTTTTTATGGATATCCTTAAATATATGGTTCCTTGTTTGATAGAGTGTTCTCAGCACATAGTCCCTGTTTCTAATAAAATCCTGCTCTTTATACTGCCCCGTTATGGGTTTGATTGAAAGAAAATAAGGGAAATTTCTTATTGTATGGTTGATAACGAAAATCATACAGTCACTGATAAATGCACTCTTTACATTTTTCTGTTTTGAATAGAGAGGGATATATACTATATTTCCTCCGCTGACAATTACATTAGAGCGCTGTATAGTGTGTTTCCACGATATTTTCCCCTTTTGACCAGCTGTTACAATATCCTCTTCTTCAAAATAAATCCCATACTTCGTATAATAGTCATACACATCAAAAAATGCCTGAAAAGGATAGTCCGACTCATATTCCTCTATGCTCCCAAGATATCTGTCTGCTTTTGCTTTCGATTTGGTGCTCTCTGTATATTTACGAAGCACTTGAAAGAGAAGCAAGATATCTTCATCTTTTACAGCCCCGGTCTTGTTTCGTATGGATAATTCGCTTTCACTAAAATAATGTTTGGGAAAAACAGCCAGAGTTTCCTTATCATGAATTACGAATCCCACAAAATCATAAACAGTCCGTTTCTCCTTCTTGATAAACCGGGTATCTCCCGGATGCAGGGATATCTTAACTGTAGGATCTTGTATCACATTTTCACTGTCCTGTCCGTATAATATTCGCATTTTTAACCATCCCCTTGCGCTCTTACGGGTTTATAACACCCCGGCTTTCCACTTATCGATACAGTCAAAAAACGTATCACTAAATATTTTTTTGTCGTTTTCAAACAGATCATAGAGCTGTGCAAAGTTTGAAACCGCATCATCGAACAGCGATACCTCCGATTTGTAGGAGGACTGCCCGATGTCAAACCAAAGGTAATGCAGCAACTTGTTTTTTACCTGCTTTTTATGGTCTGCCCAGCCTGTGCTCGTGTCAAATTCGATAAAGAACTGCCCGATCTGCTTGTCCTCCCCCAGGCCCAGCCACTTATCTGAGGAGATGAAGATATTTAATACACCATATAAATCAGTCCACATTAGGTCAATAGTTTTGCTGCCGTCAAAGAGAGCTATATTTATATTATTTTTATAAGGAGTCCCCACTGGTTTTGTGCTGATATACTCCCACTCAAATCTTCTCTTAAAAGCAGTATCCATAACATAGACATTTTGATCAGAGGTATTTACTGTTCCCAAAATAGACAAATTCGGAGGCAGCTTCACCCTGTCATCCGTTAAAGCCAAAATGTCTATTGCAATCATCTCATTGTTGATAAAGTATTTGCTGTACCCTTTATCCATTCCTGTCTTCTCTCTGTCTAGCAGCTGGAAAATATCCCCGAAAATAGCCGCGCAATTTCCTCTGGACATCTCCTCTAAAATGAGATATACCTCTTTGGAGGTATCTTCATACGCCTTTTCAATGGCCCGGGTAAAGACTCCTTTTGAGAAGGCGTAGGTAATATCCCCCTTGGATGGCCCGCTCTTTATCACAGTAGGGAGAAGTTGTCCCACAAAATCACTGTATGTGAAATCAGGATGGAAGGTGATACGAAAGATATACTCATCAGGAATCCCCTTTCCGGACAACATGTGATCGATCTCGTGGCTTTTTCCGGTGCCCGGTGCACCATAATATATTGTCTGCATTTTCTTTTCCTCCTATTTGTCCGCTTTCTCTGCAAAGTCCCGAAACGCGTTCAAGGTTTTATTACCGCGTTTTAATGTGTTGATTTGAGACAGATCAAACCGGTACCCCTCCGCTTTTGCCAAATAAGCTGCAGCATATGCCTTTAATGCAAACCAATAAGGTTCATTGTTTACATGGATACCATCCTTTAATCTTGTCGTTAAAAATGTTATCACCTTTTTTGCCTGGTCCAAAGAAAAGAACTCGTTGCATCCTGATTTATTTACTTTTGCAACCATGTCGTCATAATCAGCTACCGTCTTTATCTTCGGTTTCATACCATGGGACACCAGAACCGCATCTATGTTTCTGTCATACACATCCACGTAACGAAATCCAAGAATTTGACCACTGACGATATTTACCGCCGTAGCCGCTGTTAATCTGCACTCATTCAGGTTAATGATATAGACCGGCCTGTTGGTAATTCTTATGTCTTTTGAGTGATTCAATTTTGGTGTTATACCGGACATGACCGGAAACACTTGCTGGGCCAGCACTCCGGACCTCGTTTCATATTTGGGAGGGATAACAAACACATAGGCAAGAACCGTATTGTCCTCATTCTTAATCAAACCAAAATAGGTATTGGACTGCCCATACATCTCTACCGTTTTATTAAACATAAATTCTGTAATATTCAATTTTTCGAAGGCTGTATTTAACTTATCCACAGCCACTTCCATTAAATCCATATAGTCTGCAGCTCCAATGCTGTTCCAGGCATTTTTACTGTCTGCGGAAGATGAAATAAACTTATTTTCCAGATCTTGCGAAAAAACCAGTCTGTGTTCCATAATTTCACCTCTCAAAGTTTTTTATCAGCACTTCGTTCTTTGCATATCTCCACCCCGTAACACCTGCTTTAATGATATGAAACTGATGCTGAGCCACCCAATTTAGCAAAATCTCATGTTTCTTGCCTTTGTGCTCCACCACATTGGATAATATAAATTTTTGCCCATTGCTGTCAAGCCCGGTTAAAATGTCCAGCAATTCCAATTCCTCTTTGATGGTCCACCCTTTTCCCCCGCGCCTGCCATCATTATAGGCCGCGTTTGTTATATAATACGGCGGGTCGAAATAGAACACGGTATCGCTCGGAAATGATTCCCAGTCCAGGTTGACATAGTCCTGATTGATAAATTCTACCTGTTCACACTTGGCCACAAAGTGCTCTATTCTGCTTTTCATGTCATCACTGTATCCGGCCACTCCAATGGGTGTGTTGAATTTCTGGCTATTATTAAACCGGATCATATTTTGGAAGGCGTACATGTGCAAAACGAAAAGTTCCAGGCAAGTGCCCTGGAAATTGTAGTAATCTCTCAATTTCTTATACGGTTCTTCCAGCCCCTTGCCCAGTTGGTACTCATTGATGCAGCGCTCCACGCTTTCAATGATGTCCGATTTTTCAGACTGTGTCAGCCACCGTACTGTCTCGTATATGCGCCTGTCTATTTCATTATAAACCACCGTATTTGTAGCAAAGATATTCGCCCCCACATTAAACGCTCCGCCCAGAACATCCACAAAGGTATCGACCCTTGCCGGTAATTCCCGGTTAATCTTTTCAACCATGGTATCTTTGCTTCCGGAGTAGTTGAGGGGAGATTTATTTACCGATAAATCCTTTTTAAAATAAATGATCACTTCGTTTAGGTTCCTTCCGTTGCCCTTGTTACTGGAACGGTGATTTTGATATTCCTTATAATCAAAATGCTCTACGTGAACCTGGTGATTCACTGCAAATACCTCTGCCAGTTCCACAAGCTCTTCCAATGGTACCAGCCCCTGATTACTATAACTTATAATGACGTGCGTGAATTTGATCTGTCTGAACAAATCTTCAAACTGCGTTTTTGCACCTAATCTTCTGGCATACAAAGAGTTTTTGTCTCCTCTTCCCCTCTTGCCGCCAACCCCGGCAATATTCGGATAGTCGTACTTGGCAAGTGTCTCCAAAAGGTGATAGGCTGACACATATTGGGTGACGGTGTACGGGGGATCTATGTACGCAATGTCTCCCTCTATACGCCGCACCAGCTGGTTCGTATCCTCTGAGTAGGATACAAAACCGCGCAGCCCGTTGGTCTCGTTCATTGCCAGAGGTTCGATTATAAACTCATTTAAGGCCCGTGAGTCCCAGAATTTAAAAAACGCCTCATAGGTTCCCGAAGTATTTGAATATCTTGTGACGCTTTCTAATAGAGAGGCAATCAAAAAATTATACTCATCTTCATCTATAATTCTGTTGTTCTTCAGCTCTTCAATACTTTGACGAATCCCATCAATTCTTATGCCATTCTCTTCTGTAAAAAACATTCTGTCTCCAACTGGAGTATAGTTATTGTAAATAAAATATGTGGAATTAGGAGTATACTCCTGATGGTTCAGCCATTCGTAAATATCCATATGGTATCTGTCGTTAAATCTTCGAAACCGGGGAGTACTGGAATATTTTAATTTTGCCTTGCTCATAACGGCTGAATAGTACAAAAAATCGTTCGTCAATATATTATAGCGGTCTTTGAAAAAGTCTCCCACACATCCTGTTCCTGAAAACAAGTCCGCAAAGGTATCTCCCTCAATATGATATTTATCAATGACATCCTGAATTGCTGTCAATAGTTTCACTTTACTTCCAAGGTATCGCATTAATAAAAAGCTCCTTATCCATCATTTGTGCATACATTCACCACGATTACATTCTATAAGCTCCCTGCTCATACCCTGCTATTCCTTCTGATATCTCTTTGCATCTGCTCTTCTAATGTCCGTGGATGCCTATGCGCTACTCTATTATACCCTACAACCATTTTTTATGCCAGTGCAAAGCCATCACTTTCCCATGCCAATGCCATAACAACCTTGCCACCTTCCTGAATGATCAAATGGTGCAATGAATGGCATACTCTTCCGATTCCATTTTCTGTTTTAAAACATAAAAAGAGGCCATTGCTTCGGTAGATTAATTATCCACTTTTACAACAGCCCCTAATTTAAAAGCAGTATAGATTCTTAATAAAGGTAGGTCTTATATCCCCCCTCTTAACACCTCCGCCGCCGGAACATAGTCATACCCATATGCCTCAGCCACGGACGCAAAAGTAATTTTTCCCTTATATACATTCAAACCCGACCTCAGCCCTTCATCTGCTGACAGCGCCTCCTCCAGTCCTTTGTCCGCTATATTTAACCCGTAGCCCAAAACCGCATTGTTCAGCGCAATGGTAGATGTATTTGAAACAGCTCCCGGCATATTTCCTACGCAGTAGTTCACCACTCCGTCCCTGATAAAGACCGGATCATCATGATAGGTCACATGACTGGCCTCACTGCAGCCACCCTGGTCAATGGCCACGTCCACAATAACGGCACCCTTTTTCATATACTTCAGGTATTCCGCTTTGATCAGCTTTGGTGTCACAGCTCCCGGAATCAGTACTGCGCCGATTACCATATCCGCATCCCTTAGACAGGCCAGGATGTTCTGAGGTGTTGAATACACTGTATTGATCTTCCCCTGATAGATGTCCTCCAAATACTCCATTTTGTCTATATTAATATCCAGAACCGTCACATCCGCGCCCATGCCCACAGCAATTTTTACGGCACTTGTCCCAACAACTCCGGCTCCCAGGACCACCACCCGGGCCCTCGGTACGCCGGGGACACCTGCCATTAGGACACCCCTGCCACCATACGGTTTTTCCAGATATTTGGCACCCTCCTGCACACTCAGCCTCCCCGCAATCTGGCTCATGGGCTTTAAGCAGGGAAGCGCTCCGTTTCTGTCCTTAATTGTCTCAAAGGCTACTCCTATACATTTGATCTTAACAAGGGCATCTGTCAGCTCTTTGTCCGCTGCCAGATGCAGATAGGTATATAGAATCTGGCCCTCATGGATCAGGGGATATTCCGGTTTTAGTGGCTCCTTCACTTTTACAATCATTTCGCAAGAATCAAAAACCTCCTTGGCTGTGTCTAAAATGATACACCCTGCCTCTCTGTACAGCTCGTCCGTAAAGCCGGAACCTTCCCCTGCCCCTCTTTGCACGTAAACTTGGTGACCATGTTCCGCAAATGCCTTTGCAGAATCAGGAGTAAGTCCGACTCTGTACTCATGTGCCTTGATTTCCGTTACGGTTCCTATCTTCATAATGATCCTCCTCTGACAATTGTTTACAAAGCATACTACTTAAATGGAATCCAAATTCACTCCTGCATACCTTGCCCACTCTTGTTTACTCTTTTCCAACGCCGCTTCACTGGGTTTCTCTCCAAAAACATACTCTATGATCTCTCCTGCCTGCCCCAGCAGCATATTAATTCCATAAATAATTTTTAATCCGCAGGCATCTGCCTTTTTAATAATTCTAGTTCTGGGAGGATTCGTGATCACATCCAGTACAACCGCATGCCCGGGCAGATTCTCGATAAAATCCACATAGTCATAGTCTCTCCCTGACCCCTTGAACCCCATTGACGTACACTGTAGCATCAGATCCTTATCCCTTGCCGCGGCATCCAGGTTCTCCCTGGTCATTTCCATTGTATATATTTCCATTCCTGATGTGTTCTTTCTCAGAATGTCTGCCACAAAATCCGCTTTTTCCAGAGTTCGGTTTACAATGGTCAGCTCACGTACTCCCGCCAGAGCCAGCTCTCTGCCTATGACACCAGTAATGGCACCCGCACCCAGCATCAAAACTTTGGCTCCTTTCATCTTCACCTTATTTTTTTGGAGGGCAGCTAAGCATCCTTTTCCATCCATACCTGTCCCAAAGGTCTTTCCGTTTTGGATCTTCACAGTGTTAACAGACCGAAAAATTCTGGATGTCTCATCCACTTCATCCAGCAGGGGAATGATTTCGGATTTGTAGGGCATGGTTACCACAAGCATTTTCAGGTCCATCTGTTTGGCTGCTTCGAGATACTCCTTAAGTGTTCCCCTGGGCACCTCCACAGGCCATAGTATGCAGTTTAGATCTAAGTCCTCAAACAGCGGATTGTAAATATAAGGCGTAGACGGTGCCTCAATGGGACACCCGATATTAGGCACCAACCTGGTCTCTTTGTTTAACTTTAGATATTCAAAATTCATCTCTACCTCCTGAATAGTTGGCTGTATAGCTGTTCTTTCTTCATGTTGCCGTATAAAATGGAATGCTGCCGCACCCTGACTAGGCTGCGGCAGTCTCCTTTTTACAGGGCTGCTATCTCAGCAGCTGCCTTTAAAAATTTATCTACATCCTCCGTGGAATGGCAGTGCAGCGGAGATACCCGGATGATTCCGTCCAGGCCAAAGGGATGCAGGGAACGGACAGAATAGTAGTTTCCGTCATTTCTGTCATATACAATAACCCCTCTCTTCTGAAACTCGGCGACTGCATCCGTATAATTTATATTATCAAAGGTGAGTGCCATAATAAAATCTCTATTCTCAAAATCCTCTCTGTCAAAATGAACCTTGGCGTTGGGGATATGTCTCAAACCGGGGACTTCTTTTGTTCCCTCCAGGGTGTGATACATCAAAGCCCGTTCCTGCAACTCAATATGCATCATTCCCTCCTCCCAAAGTTTGCGCCGGTCTGTCTCATCAGTGAACTGGGAGCCCAGCCAGCACACGTAGTCCACAATTGCGGTGGCAGTTGCAAGCATAGCTGGCGCAGGGCCTCCGATTTCCCAGGGGTCTCCCAGGTTTCCGAAGATTCCGGGATGGTCCAGCCTGGCCAAACGATCGGATAGATAGGCTGCACCGAAGCCACGGCATCCGAATATTTTATAGGCAGCAAAATTTACGGCATCCAGCTCTACTTCCTGAACATCCACCAAGCCGTGTGGCATATGCTGTACGGCATCGCTCACAATGTACACGTCCTGTTTTTTCGCCCTGCATAGCTCCACGATCTTTTTCATATCCATCACAGCTCCAGTATGATTCGATGCATACATACAGGTAACTAAGGCCGTATCTTCATCCACCATAGCTGCGATTTCCTCCGGAATAATACTTCCGGTCTGTTTATCCGGCGCACATACACGCACTTCCATCCCGCGCTTGTTGGCATAATATCTGACAGAATCGTACACAGAGGGGTGCTCCAGTTCGGTGGTAACCACATTTTTTCCCTCTACATTTTCCAGGATGGTACGCACGATAGTAAACATCGCTTTTGAGGAAGAGGTCTCATTTAAAATCTGTGCGTATTTGGGGGCATTGAACATAATGCGCAAATCTGCAAATCCCCCTAGCGTCTTTTTTCTCAGAGCTTTCGCTCTTTTATGCTTACGGGAATCACAGTCTGGAAAGCTATCCAGCTCTTGATAAATCTCGTTTACTGCTTTCAGTCTCAAAGATCCGCCTGCGTTTTCAAAGAAAACACGTTCCCCTGCTTCCGGGTCTGTATCAACATTTAAAAACCTTGATTTTACCTCTTTTTGAAGCTCTTCTGGGAATAGTAATCCCTGTGGGTAATCTTTTTCTTTAATCATTTTCTTACCTTGCCTTTCCGATGCTCAACCGCTTCTATCTCTATTTTCATTATTCTTTTTAATCAAAAACTACCTTGCCCTCGTCCAGAATTATCTTTCCATCCACTTTGATGGTTGGATTCTTGAACATCATATCAATATGCAGGTTAATATCATTCCCTGACTCATTATTTCCCAGCGCCACGTGCACAGTTCCCATACATCCCTCATCTTCCAGCATTCTCCCGTTTAAGCTCGCATCCGGATTTAATCCGACGCCGATCTCACCGATCTGGTAAATTCTGCGGTCCCCGATCTCTTCCAATACCTCTTCTAAGACCTTAGCCTGTGGGCCTCCGGAAATCTTTGTGACAAAACTGTCCTTAATTTCTACCCGGATGGGTTCGGCATCTGTAATCAGCCCGATCCTGGGATGGGTGATGGAGCCGTCCACATACACCACACCATTGGCAGTGTAAGGCATGGCACCTGTGGCACATTCGATGTCTGGGGGTGAAGAAGTTTTTCCCGGTTCGAGTGTCATTCCATACTGTGGAAAAACCTTATGCCCTTTTATGCTGGCCCGGTAATTAGTCCCGATTGCTGAGGTTATTTCACAGATGTCACCGCCTTCAAACCCCTCTGCAATCTGGTCCACATATTTCATATTTGCAGGGAAATCTGTATAGAGTCCGCCAGACTCCAGCATAGCAAAATCATAGTCACAGCAGTTCAGATCCCTCGCCCCCGCCTCACACGCTTTCATTCTTGCCGTGCTGTGGGAAAGTGATAAGGTGGTGCATCTAAAAATAACATCTGCTGCCAGCATTGCCGCTGCCACAGTTGCAGTGGGTTCTTCTCCGTGCATCTCCCTGTGGTTCATAAGAATAAGAGAGCGTTTTGGAAATCTCTCTGCAGCATCCCACATGGCCATACCGATATCCAATCTGGTATCATCTGTAACAATTAAAATTTCTTCTTCAGGCTGGCAATTGGAGCAAACGGTTAATAGTGTTTCACACGCTTTGTAAATCTTTTTTTCTGCCATTTTTGTTCCTTCTTTCTTTTCTAATTGCATTGTTATTTGGTCTCTCTATTGTGAATATTTTACAAAAGATGCGGGCCGCCACTCCCTAACTTCTCGTTAAAATAAATTCACCAATCTCATTAATCCCGTGGTCTGAGGTCAGAATATGTACCTGGTCTTCTTCTGTGAACACTGCAATCTGGGCAATGCCCAATCCCTCCCGGATAACTTTTGAATCAAAGGTAAATCCTCCCCCTGTCCTATTAAGCCGGTGTATAGAAATCTCTTTTTTCCCTCCCCGGCTGCATCCGATTACGTAAAATCCCCCTAAAAGCTCTCCCATCCACACCACATGACCAAATTCCATAGGGTAGCTAAATACCTTCTCATATCCCATCCCGTCCATGCGGTAAACAGCAAGCTCATTTCCATGGAATGGCTGTATGACCGCCATCTCCTGTTTTCCGTCTCCGTCTATATCAGAGAGCCACATATCACTTGTTGGTATCGCCATCACCTTACGGATCATCCACGTCCCGTCCTCAATCTCCCTTAACTCAAAAACTCCCTCTTCAGCACCTACCAATATGCGCTCTTCTCCATTTGAATGATCAAGATACATTCCATGGTTTTTGTGAAGTCCAAGTAAAATGGGGTTTGCTGATACCACGCCTCCAGGTACTCGGGGGATACGTATTTCGTATACAGCTCCGGGACTGGACCAATCCTCCACAAATGACTTTTCTCCGCAAAGAGTAGCGGCAATGATTTTTCTGTTTTCCGGCTTTCCAACCAGAGCAATCCTGTGCACAAAGGGGAGGCTGCATACCACCTGAACTTTGCAGGCAACAGTGGCGTTGGGTGTTGGTATCATCTGCACATATACAATCTCCGCCTCCTCTGATCGAAATACCGGATAAAATTTTCGGATAGCTAAGAAAGCACCCTCCTGTTCCGGAATGGGTATAAAGCTCATAATTCCTCCGTCAATACCGTCCAATGGAAAAACTGCTTTAGTCTTACTGCTGATTAACACATACCCACCGCATTCTGCCTCCGATCCTGCCAGGTAATACATAATTCCGCTCAGGCGAATGGCTGCCACCGCATATCCTGCTTCCATCTTTGCCAGAGAAATTCGGTTCACTCTTAACATTTTGTCCACCTTCCTTAATAATGGATTCCCGCAAGATCAAAGGTTGCCATCATAAATTCCCGGCACATCTTTTCTTTTTCCCAGAGATCATCTCCCGGATGGGAGCGCACTTCAAGGGCACAGTAGGTATTTCTGATCCCCGGAGTAGTCTCATAGCCTGCGGCGTGCCTCACTACCTCTGCACCCACTTCCGGAGTCAAGAATCCCCAGGTCTTGAATTCCGGTGCACGCCCTACATCCATGTGCAGATCCCCAAAGCAGGGATGGCTCTCATCCGCAATACAATTGCACAGATGGAACTGAGCCAGATAGGGCTGGGCCAAATCTAAAGACGCAATCAGGTCGATTTTACCCAGCACTTCATGTGCGCTGTCCCAGTGAATATAGATGTTGGGGTTTACCTTCTGCAATCCTTTAAACCATTCAGCCACCTCTGGCATAGGACCAATCAACTGCTTCTTGTAGGCATACCGGTCCAGAGGCTCCAGAACCATGTGCATCCCCTCATTCTTACTGATTTCCTCATGAATTGTGGTAAGGGACTCGAAAAGCGCTTTTTTCTGCTCCTCCTTCTGCTCCTCCCCTAAATAATCTCCGGAAGGAATCCCATAATTAGCAGTTCCCATCTCCGGAAGCATCTTGGCCATTTCCACTGCATAATCTACAGATTTTTTACGCAACTCCGGATCAAGGCTGGAAAGATTTAGCTTGTTCCTTAACAGATAGGGTGTTGCCCAGGTTGTCAACTGGTAATTATTCTCCTCCACTACCTTTCGGATTCTGTCCCGGTACTCCCTCTGAAAAAACATTCCAAGCTCAATCCCCCTGTAAAACTCCTTTTCCGGTATCTGCTCCACAACCTCTGTCATTCTCCGTTCATCGTCCGTTATGGGCATAAACATTTCAAAAAGATGGGCAGACGGCAATATTTTCTGCATATTTATTCCTTTCTCAGCGATATCTGTGCTGTATATATTCATTCTGCGCTTTAGAGGACAGACGCATTTCCATGCCCCCCGTCCACATAAAGATCATTTCCTGTGATAAATGAAGCGGCATCTGAAGCAAGAAATACAGCCGCCATTCCAATTTCTTTCTCCGTACCAAAGCGCTTCAGGGGAGTCGCCTCCTCCATGACTTTCAGCCTATCTGGTGTATTGACATTGATCTTTCGTATCATATCTGTCATTATGTAGCCCGGATTAATGCTGTTTACCCGGATTCCATAGGGTGCCAGTTCCGCCATCAGACTGCGGGTAAGGGCTGCAATCCCGCCCTTGCACATGGTATAAGCTTGATTAGATGGCATCCCGATTCTGGCGCTCAGGGATGTAATATTAATGATAGCTCCAGCTCTCCTTACTGCCATGTGGGAGGCAACCGCCTGGGTCATCAGAAAAACAGCCTTTTCCTGAATGGCCACCACTTGGTCAAAATCTTCTTCTCTGTATGTTAGAAATGGGCCTTTCAAATTTATTCCTGCATTATTTACCAGTATATCAATAGGCGTCTCCCTCTCTATCTTCTCTACCATTTCTTTTATAGTGTTTGAATCCGTCAAATCTGCCGTATAATAGGAAGCTGCCTTTCCCAATCTGCTGGCTGCCTTTTGCAGTATTTCCTCCCTGCGTCCTGTCAGAATCACCTTAGCTCCAGACTCCACAAACTGCTCTGCAATTCCAAATCCAATTCCAGTGCCTCCCCCGGTGATTAGTCCTGTTTTCCCATCTAAGGATATCTCCTGTAACATAAGCCCTCCTGTCCTTATTTCAGATAGGCCTCAAATACGGCCTCATGACCCACCAGGTTCTTTCCCTCATCTTCAATAACAATCTGTCCGGTGCGCAGTACGTATACGCGGTCGCTGATTCTCAGTGCCTTGCTGGCATTTTGTTCTATGAGGAGCATTGTAACCCCTGTCTCCTTAATTATTTCAATAATACGGAACACCTGGTTAATCAACATCGGTGCAAGGCCCATAGACGGTTCGTCCAATACCAGAATATCCGGCTGAGCCATGAGTGCACGTCCCACTGCCAGCATCTGCTGCTCTCCGCCCGACAGGGTTCCTCCTGCCTGCCTTCTTCTCTCCTTAAGCCTTGGAAAATACGAAAACACCTGTTCCATAACCTCCAGTTCCTTCTGTTTGTCCTTTTTCCTGCAGAAAGCCCCCAGCTTTAAGTTCTCCTCCACTGTCATATTTGCAAATATATTTCTACCCTCCGGAACAATGGCAATCCTCTTTTTAAAAATTTCGTAGTAGGGCATTCCCACAACGTTTTCTCCTTCCAGGATAATCTCTCCCTCTTTGATATTAACCAATCCCAAAATAGAGTTCAGCAGTGTGGATTTTCCTGCTCCATTTGCCCCTACCAGGGAGACCAGTTCACCCTTTTCCACGTGCATGGAAACATTGCGAAGTGCCACTATGGGACCATACGTTGCTACTAAATTGTTAATTTCAAGTACGCTCATATCAATCCTCACTTCCCAGGTAGGCTGCAATGACCTCCTCATTTTTCTGAATCTCTTCCGGTGTACCATAGGCCATCAGGGAGCCGTAGTTTAATACAGCTACCTCGTCTGATATGGTCATGATGACATCCATGTCATGCTCCACAAGCATCACAGTCATATCAAAATCTTTCCGAATTCTGGTTATCAGATCTATTAATTCCTTTTTTTCTACCTTATTCATACCTGCCGCAGGTTCATCCAGAAGAAGTAGCTTAGGTTGGGATGCCAGCGCTCTGGCAATTTCCAGAAGCCTCTGGTGTCCATAGGGAAGGCTGCCTGCCAGCTCATCCTTCTGATCCAGCATTCCTATGTAGTCCAAAAGTTCCTTTGCTTTTTGTGTAATTTCTGCTTTTTCCCTGGCGCACTTCTGCGGCTGAAAGATGATACTCAGAACATCCGCGTGGGTTCTGCAATGGAATCCTGTCATTACGTTTTCAATAGCGGACATTTTTTTAAAAAGGCGGATATTCTGAAATGTCCTGGCGATCCCCTCTTTTACAATTTTATTCGGCCTCATCTTGTTGAGCACTTTCCCGTTGAAGGTAACGGTACCCTTTGTGGGTACGTAAACACCCGTAATGAGGTTAAAGGCTGTGGTCTTCCCTGCCCCGTTGGGGCCAATCAGAGCACAGATCTGGTTTTTATCAATGTGGAAACTCACGTTATCCACAGCCGTCAGTCCCCCAAACTGCTTCGTCAATCCGGATATTTCAAGTAAACTCATAACCGTCCACCTCCTTTGTGCGGTTCTGCCCCGCCTTTCATTTTTCCGGTTTTCTTTTTCAAATATACTTTAAAGCGGTCCAGATACCCCGCAATTCCCCCCGGGAAAAATATGATAACAATTATCAGCATAATTCCGTACAGTACCATTCGGAAATTGTCCAATCCTCTCAGGATCTCGGGCAACATGGTAAGCAAAAACGCTCCGATCACCGGGCCCTTAAAGGTTGCCATACCGCCTACAATCACACAACACAGGATAATCTGGGATTCCTCCCCGCGAAAGCTGTCCGGGCTTACATACCGGATAACATGCGCATACAGGCATCCTGCAATGGCGCAGTAAACAGCGCTGATCACAAAAGCTTTGATCTTATACCGGGCAATGTCAATACCGCAGAGCTCTGCCGCATTGTCGTCATCGCGTATCGCCAGCATGGCCCGCCCTACTCTGGATTTCATCAGTATGATTTGATAAACCATCAAAATAACCACAAAGAATAATATAAGGTAATAGCAGAGGTACAGGGAATCCAGCTTAAAAATCCCAAAATCCGGATATTGGATTCCGATAATCCCTGACGGCCCCTTAGTAAAATCCACCCAGTTAATTAAAATCAGCCTTACCACTTCCCCAAAACCGATGGTTAAAAGCACCAGATAGCTGCCCTTTACACGTAAGGAAGGAATTGCCAGCAGCACGCCTGCCACCCCTGTGACCACAACAGCACAGATCAATGTGACTGGAAACGGCATACCAAATCGGGTGTTTAAAATCGCTGCCGTATAAGCCCCTAAACCGAAGAAAGCCGCATGCCCAAGGGATAGGATTCCTGTAAAACCTGTGAGCAGATTCAGCCCCATTGCCAAAATAATGTACAGAAGAATGTTTGCCACGATCTGCATAATATAAGAACTGGGAGCAATTGCGGGCACAAACAACAGTGCAGTAATTAAAATAATCCATTTTATATTCTTTTTAATGATCTTCATCCTTACTCCCCCTCTAGAATTTCTGTTCTACACGTTTTGCCAAAAGCCCTGCGGGTTTGAAGCAAAGAATAATCAACATGATCGCAAAAGAAATGATATCCCGGTAGGAGGATGCGATCATACCGGAACCGATGCTCTCTACGATACCCAGAAGCAGACCGCCCACCAAGGCTGCCGGAATGCTCCCGAAACCTCCAATGATGGCTGCTGCAAATCCTTTCAATCCAATACTCACCCCCAGGTCCGGGCTTACATAGTACATAGGTGCCAGTAGAACACCGCTGGCACAGGCCAGCAGGGTGCTGATCCCAAAGGTAAGCATTCTCGTTTTATTGATATTAATGCCCAACATTTTTGCCGCCTTAGCGTCGGATGCCGCTGCCATCATTCCCTGGCCTATTTTGGTGAATTTGTAGAAGCACTGAAGTGCTGCCACGATTCCAAGGGAGATCAGAATGATCCCGATACTCTGAGGCAGAATACGGATTCCCCCTATTTTTATTGGCGTCACGCTAAAAATATCCGGAAATTTGTAGGGGTCCACACCCCATATAGTTCTCGCCCCGTTTCTCAGTATAATCTGCATACCTATGGTTGCAATCATCAGATTAACAAAGGAGTTGTAATTGAGTTTATTGTAAATGAATTTCTCAAGGCAGAGGCCGAATATAGTCATTACTATCAGCCCCACCACAATGGAAAGCAGCAGATTTCCTGTGGCATGATACATGGATAAAACCACAAATGTGGAAAACATGATGGTATCTGCATGTGCCACATTCAGCATTCCCATGGATTTATAAGTCATCGTAACTCCGATTGCGAGCAAAGCATATATGGCTCCCATCGTCAATCCATTAAATAAATATGTAATAAACATGGACTACCGCCTTTCTAAAACTATTTATGTTTTTCTCATTCATCTTTGGGATTATATAAGACCTGTTCGCCGTCCGCATTGTAGGTGACCAGCGTGCAGTCCTTTACAATATCTCCATTCTCATCAAAGCTCTGATTTCCGGTGACTCCGGTGTAAGAGGTATTTTTCAATTCGTCCCTCAGTTCCTCACTTGTGAAATCTGTGTGCCCAAGCCTTTCTACCGCTTCTTTAATAAGGTATATGGTGTCGTAGGTCTGAGCCGCCACCTGGGTAGGCGGTTCGTTGTTAAAATACTGGCGGAAGGCTGTCCCAAAGGGAGCTACCTTATCATTAAATTCAGCAGTCAGCTCAGTGAATCCGCTGGCAACCACCGCTCCTTCCACCCATTGGGCACCCAGTTCGGTAAAGCTAGGATTATTGAATCCATATCCTAAAAACGGTATCTCCACTTCGTTCTGCTTCATCTGCTTACAAATCTGAGATGCCGCTGCATAATACCCCCAGCATACAATGGCATCCGGTTTTGTAGAGTTCACCTTTGTCAAAATGGAAGTAAAGTCCGCATCATCCGCATTAAACTGCTCCTCTGCCACGATCTCCAGTCCATATTCCCCCACCAGCCCTTCGATCATCTTTGCTGCATTTACTCCAAAGTCTGTGGAGTCGTGTACTACGGCGATCTTTTTGCCTCCCATCTCCTGGCTGATTTCCTTCAGAATCGTCTTTGCCGCTGTTGCGTCCGAAATGGAGGTACGAAAAATCCATTCATTTCCCTGTTGGGTAATCGCTGGTGCCGATGACCCCGGTGTAATTTGCGGCACTTGTTCTTCTTCAGTAATAATCATATCCGCCAGGGTGCAGGAACTCTGCTGTGCCCCTACCAATACATCCACTCCGATATGGCTCACCAGCTTTCTTGTAACCGTAACGGATTTCGCCGGAGCACCTTCATCGTCTTCTACGTAAAGCTTAACCTGCATACCGTTAATCCCTCCGGCTGCATTGATTTCACTGGTTGCCAGCTCCGCTGCCTTCTGAAGATAAACACCGTCTCCCGCTGTACCGGACAGCGGACAAACAACTCCTATTTTCAGCTCTGTCCTGGCTTTCGGAGTCTTATCTCTCCCGCACCCGGTCATACTCAGAGCCAAAACGGATAAAACCGCCGCTGCTGTCAAAATACCGGTAATTCCTTTTCCTGCCTTCACTTCTCTTTCACCCTTTCTTCTCACTTCTTCTCATCCGGTTTCTACTACAGTTTATTTTCAAAAATAGAACGCGGTCTATTTGTTGTTTTATATGATATCACAGTTAATCATTGTTGTATATTGACAATTGCTCTAAATTTATTTCTTCTGTTTTGTGCATTTTTTATTAAGGAATCACTTTAACTGTCTTGCAATCCGCCTGCTGATCGTTACCTCCACAAAAAAAGAAGCTACCTATCAGACAGCCTCTTTCGATAAAAACTTATTTAATTATATATGTTTTTAAATACTTATTTAGGATTTCCTCCACTCTATCAGAAATATTAAACAATCCATTACTCAGACACCATTCAAATACAACACCGAACATCACAATCTCCAACTCATAGAAAAGCTCTAGTGCTGTTATTTCTTTTGTAAGCAGCCCTTCCTTCTGGGCTTTTTTTACAAAAGCAAATGTGGAAATGGAGATCGCTGCCAAACTGTCCGGACTTTCCTCAACAACCTTTTGGGCCTCCATGGCCGGCGCGGTTCTGCGATTCTTCAGTACCTGGTTATGCAGGGAAAAGTAGTCGCTGACAAACTGTACACCGCTCTCCGCAAGGCACCCCACATACCATTTATAGATATCAAAAATCCGCTCCAGACTGTTCATCTTTGAAAGCCGGTCCCTGTTTTTCTTCTTATATTTGTCATACTCATCCACTGTATAATAATTTAGAAGCTCATCTTTATTTTTAAAATAATGGTAAAAAGTTCCCTTTGACACCTCGGCCACAACACATATGTTATTGATTGTTGTATGTTCGTAGTCATATTTACTGATCAGCATTTTCATGGCATCTTTAATTTTCTCTTTTGTTTCACGCGACTTTTGTTCTCTCCTTGATTCTATGATTAATTCATTCATATAGCGCCTCCCGATAATATTATACTCTTATTTGTACCGCGTTCTATTTTTAAGTTATCATATTTTCTATAATAATTCAATGTTTATTTTCATTTCCCCAACTATTTGTACCTTAGTATTTAGAAATTAGCTGCTGGGAACGAATCCCCTTCCATTCCCTATACATCTGATACATATCCGCCTGTGAACTACCGTAGTTTACTCCTGAAACAGCGGCATGATACTGTCAGCAAAAATGCTTCAAACATTTCCATCACTGTCTAATGAAGTTCGGGTGAGCAATTTTTTGTAAGAAGCCTCTATCCCGAATGCCCCAATGGGAGCAGTGATCAAAATCGAAACCACAGCTGCCGTAAGCACAATATTCCCGCAGGAAAGCCCCTTTGCCAGCGCAACACCGCCAATAGCCGCCTGCACCGTGGCTTTGGGTATCTGGGATATCATACAAAACATGCGCTCCTTACGGTTCAGCTTTGTCCCCAGCACACAGAGGTATGTGCCGGCCAGCCGAAAGAGCAGTCCGATGATCAGCATGACTACCATCATGATTCCCGCTGACAATGCATACCTGATATTCACCACAGATCCCACCAGGACGAACAGCAGAATCTCTGCAGGCACCCACATCTTTGTAAACTTACCGGTTATCCGCTTTGCAAGAACATCATATCTGTTGTAGATGGTAATTCCCATAGTCATGACCGCAAGCAGACCGGACACTGCAACGGTTCCCTCCAGCGCCTCCTCAAGTACAACAAGCAGAAAGGATACGGAGAGAAGAATGATTACCTTTATGGTATCTCTCATATGAAACTTTTTAAAGTAGAGCACCAGCGCAAAGCCCACGGCAACACCCAGTGCAATCCCCAAAAGAATGGATACCGGAACCTGCAGAAATTCAGCGGGGGATACCTTTCCTCCCTGCGCCAGGGAGATCAATGCAGTGAACACTACAATTACGTACACATCATCTGCGGAGGAGCCCGCAATAATCATCTGAGGGATTCCCTTTTCTGTGCCCCATCCCTGATCAATCAGCTTAGACATAGCTGGCACAATGACAGCCGGTGACACCGCCCCCATCACTGCCCCGATAATCCCGGCCTCCAGCAGGGAGATACCCATGAGCTTAGGCGCCAGCAGCAGATAGGCGATGATTTCCATTGTGGCCGGCAGAAAGCACAGCAGGACAGCCGGACGGCCCACACGCTTTAAATCACCGATATCCAAAGTCAGCCCCGCTTTCATCAATATGATAATAAGAGCAATCTGTCTCAAATCCCCGGAAATATTTAAGATACTATCATCTAACAGGTCCAGGACATACGGTCCTAAAAGAATCCCCACCACCAGCATCCCAATGATATACGGCAGACGGATCTTCTTAAAAATAGTCCCTGCAAACATCCCAAACAGCATAATCAACGCAATACTCAATAACATGACTCAATCCTCCATTTTCATATGTTTAAGTGTTTTTTGCACAAAAAAACTGATAACCCTGTTTTTACACAGAAGTCATCAGCTAAACGCAATTTTGGAATAATCCACGGGAGAACCTCATTCCCTTACACTTATTTCAAAATCATACCATGTACAGATCTGATTGTCAATGCCCACTGCATCCCCTAATTTTGTCCGGATCGTTCCCACAGCAACCGTTAGACCGGTCAGGTTCGTTACAGGCTGAGTGGGGGCAAAATACCACCCCAAAGCCAAGACTCAGCCCGGGGCGGTATCACTTACAAACCTACTTTTTCATTTCTGTTCTCTTATTACTCCTATTTCGTTACCCTTATTACGACTTTCGCCCTCTTTCCATTGTAACTCTTAGCAGTAATCGTCACTTTTCCTCTCTTCTTAGCCGTTACTTTTCCGTCTGCGCTCACGGTTGCAACACTCTTTTTGCTGGAACGAAAGGTCACCCCTCCGGCGCTGCCCTGGCTGTATTTTACTTTCAGCCTGAAGGACTTTCCAACCTTCAGTGTCTTCCTGGCTCCGCTCAGCTTGATTGACTTTGGCGCTTTCTTTACAGTGATTCTGCAGGTCGCCTTCACACCGTTTGCGGCTGTAACCGTAATCACTGCCTTTCCTGCCTTCTTCGCACTCAGCTGTCCTTTTGCGTTAACAGATACCACCCTTGAGTTGCTGCTCTTGTAGGTAAGCTTCTGGTTTACCGCATCTGTGGGGGAAACTTTTGCGCCAAGAACCGCCTTTTCCTTCACACCCATGGTTTTCCTGCTGAAATCCAAGGTGATTTTCTTTACTTCTGCGCCAGTAGCATCTCCTGTATCTTTCACTGTTACTTTGCATACAGCCTTTCTGCCGTTTGCTGATTCCACTATAATCTCTGCATTTCCGGCATCCATAGCTGTCACGTTTCCGGCTGCATCCACCTTTACAATACTTACATTGCTGCTGGTAAAAGTCAGTTTCTTGTCCGCTGCATCTGCCGGCTGAACCTCTGCCCTCAGTACCGCGGTACCACCCTTGGTCAGAGTCAGCTCCGTCTGGTTTAAGACTACCTTGGCGACCGCCTGGACGTCCGTGCGTATTGCCGCCGCTTCGCTAGCCTGTCCTGCCCTGTGAGTGCTGGTCGCCGCGATCCTCTGGCAGAACCGGTAAACAGTATTCTGCTTCAATCCCTCAAACCTCACCTGGCTGCCAAATACCGGTGCCTTCCCATCCTCCAGCATTGCATACTCATATCCCTCTCTCTGAATAAGCGTGATGCTGGTTGAGGATTTTGCTTCAAATCCCGGCATAGCTGGTGCAATCTCATTTACAGTTATCTCAAATGTGTCAGATACTTTTACGCCGTCCTTCTCTACTGAAACCGTAATATTTGTTGTTCCCGCATTTCCAGCCAGGATTGTGCCATCCTCTGTAACCGTTGCCGCATCCTCATTATCCGAATGATAGCTGATTACTGCCCCCTCCAGGCTCTGCTCCTGCCCGTTGATGCCCACTGCTATGATTTCTCTGAGTGTGGTTGCCTCATCCCAAACGATCTGCGTCTTTCTCGGAACTGCCTTTATGGACTCCAGTGTGATCAGCACCTTCCTGCCAATTACAAAGGTACCCATTTCTGCTGTTGAAAACTCTGCTTTTCCATCCGTTATGGTGCAATCCATCTTCTCTTTTTCACCTAGTGGTGTAACCATATAAACTTCTGTCTTCTCCTCATCGCATCCCTCTGGAACAGGAAGTGAGATCGCTGCCTCCCCGCCGTTTAATGCAAGTACGGAATTGCCTCGAACCAAGTTCACATTGTAAGCCTGGAAGTTTTCAATGTCAAACTTCAGGACTGCTGCAATCTGTTCCAGTCTCGCACCGGCGTCCACCGTCTCTGCTTTAAGCTGTGTGTCTTCGGGTAAGAAACCTGCTGCTGTGCTGACCGCGATTCCCAGTTCTTCTGCTTTCAGTTCCGCGGGGCCTTCCGGTGCTGCTCCCTGCTCCGGCGTGGCAAAGCTTACGCCGGCTGCCTCAGAGGCAGTTCCTGCCGCGTCCACTGCGTATACCTGAAGATCGTATTCCGTCTGTGCACTTAAGTTCATCAGGGTGACTGCCGTCTGTTCCCCGTCCACTGCTGCTAAGAGTGTGCCATCTGCATACACCTTAAAGAGCACTGCCTTTGTGCCGGCATAGGTGTTCGTCCAGGATACCACTGCATAGTTGGATGAAATATCCGTTACTTTCACATCCGCAGGTGCATCCGGCATAGCATCCAGTCCTGCCAGCGCTGCTTCCAGATCCGCAATCGCCTTCTCTACCGGTTCTTCCACATCGGTTTCTGTTCCCATTGCCACTTTCGCCGCTTCCAGAGCATCATCCAGGGTATTCCTGGCTGCCTTTGAGGACTCATAATACACATCAGTGCGGGCAATCGCCTGTGCTTTTTCAATGACTGCCTGCAATCCGCTTTTATCAACCGGTGCAAGTCCGTCAATGGCTTCTTTTAATGTCTGCACGGCTGCAGCCAGTTCTTCCTCTGTGGCCTCCAAAACATCTCTGATCTCCCGGGCCGCTGCCAGTGTCCCATCAAACACCGTTTTTGTCTTGCGTGATGCCTTCTTATAAGTGTCTGTCTCTTTGGTCTGCAGCGCTGTCTGAATTTCCCGGTCAATGGCCGTCCGGTCTGCTTCTGTAGCCTTCACTCCGGTATTGTCGCTCACTTCCACTTCTGCTATCTGGATTCTGTGGTAATTTGGATTGCCTTCATCCGTGGCCACATCCCCCAGCTTAGTGGTGGTAATCTTAATATACCTCGCTGTCTGTTCGCAGAAATTGAATACCTGCTGCTTAAATCTCGGGTTTGGCAGATCTACCACTTTCTTTACCGTCTTATAAGTTTTTCCATCCGTGCTCACTGAGATGGTAAAACTCTTGGGGAAGTGGGCGCTCATATTGTCCCCGCTTGCCTTTGCACTGGTTCTTGGGAACATGGACAGCTGGTTAAAGGTCTTTGCTGAACCCAGATCCAGGACAATGTTCTGTCCGTCAATGGTCTCTGTCTCATAGATGTTCGTGGTAAACCCGTCGCTGCCGTTCACGGAAGTACGGTTTCCATCCACCAAATTATCCTTTTTCCATGAATCTGATCCCGGCATAGCGTTATCTGCCTGTATCACTGTGACAGGAGTGATTTTTTCTGACAGTTCTTTCACATTCATCGTCAGTTTGATATCCTCTTCGCCAACGGTGACGGTATATTCAGGGTTCACATCCTCCTGTCCGGTCCATCCTGTAAACTCATAATTATACTTCAGTTCCTCCGGGATTTCCGCTTTCACGGTTACCACTTCCCCTGTGTAAAAGCTGCCCACATAAGGAGCGGATACCATTTCTCCGTTTACATATAAGTTTGCTGCATAGCTGTGATTTCCGCTGATGTCAATATTAACCGCATATTTCTCTTTTGGAAGCTGTTCAAATACTGCTGTGTAATTCATATCTCTGTCCACGGTATATTCTGAAATATAAGCTTCCGCTGCCTTGTTATCCGGAATGACTGCCGGATAGTTTCCTGTCACTTTTGCAATCTTCCAACCCTTTGCCGGGGTAGCCTTTACGGTAACTTTACTTCCTTTTGCTGCCACCATGCTATATGGGAGTTCTTCTGTTTTTCCGTTAATTTCAACGGTGCCTTCACCCTGGGGTGCATGAATGGTAATGGAGTACTCTTCCTTGATTTCCGCTGTATCTTCTGTTGCTGTAAACGTGTACTCTCCACTTGCCACACGGAAACCTACAAACTTGTCATCCTCGTCCTCGTATATCACGCCTTCCGGAAGTTTTTCTGTGGCAGCGCCGTCTTTATAAATCACGGTATCGCCAAGCTGTACTTTTGTCTGCTTTCCATCCAGGCGCGGTACATACACAACTGCATAATCTGCTCCTTCCGGTATGGATACCTGGAGTCTGATACTGTCTGCCTCTTCCTTTACGGCAGTGGAAATTTCACCGTTTGGCGAGGGGACAGACGCTTTGATATCCTTCAGACCTGCCGTCTGGGGCCTGATCTGGATTCCCTTGTAAGCAGCCTCCAGAGGGGTGATGCCTGCGTTAAACATATACATCATGGTCAGCGGTCCGCCTGTCCATGCATGGTTTCTGGTTCCCGCATTCTTATCCCAGAACTCCCACAGGGTGGGGAATTCATCGTCGATCATTGTGCGATAACGCTCTTTTGTCCTCTGCATCGCAAGATCGTCGTATCCCATCATATAGAGGGCTTCCAGTACATACTTCTCCATATACGGGCTGGATTCCTTGCGGGTTTTTAAGAGTTCTGCTATGTCACTGTACCTGTTTGTCTTTGCCAGTCCAGTGTAAACGGCAAGCGCGTTTGCGCGGTCATCTGCATTTCCATCGTCTACGTTGTTGTAGTAGGCCTTTCTCTCTTCGTTCCAGAACTTGGAATCAAATATCTTTGCGATTCCATACATTCTGTCTTCCAAAAATCTTTTATCTGCCTTTGGTTTGTCCAGCAGATTTGCCATATTTAAGACATACTCGCATGCAATATAGTACCAGCACTGCTCAATGATCGTTCCATCCGCATGATTTCCCCAGTCCATCCAGTCCCAGGTACCACCTCTGTGGCCTACTAATCCCTCGCTGTTTACGCTCCACAGCTTCAGGTAGTTTAGCAGTGTCTCATATCCATCCACCATAGGCTGTGTATCTCCGGAATACATATAGTACTGCCAGAAGGAGTGCACACCTGCCAGAGCCTGCATGGGAAGCTCTGAGATGGCGTCCACACCGTTGGGGGATGTTGTGGGCAGCTGTCCGGCTGCATTTTGCCATCCGATTACCTGATTTAAGGCCTTCTTGTAGAGATGCCCTGCGTTGCTGTCCATGGCATAAAAGGCCATCTGCATCTCATTTACCGCATCGCCCCACCACTGAGCACGCTCCCGGTCCGGGCAGTCCATGTAATTATCACGCATGGTTACCAGAAGAGTATCATAGGATTTCTGGTACAGCTTATTCATGTCCGCATCGTCGGAAGTAAAGGAACCCTCCGGCTTTGTATTGTAGGTGGACGGCCGAAAGCCCAGCTCAAGCACTTCCACAGACTCCGGTATCTCAAAATAAACGTCATACCCATTGATCCAGCCCAGAGGTTCAAACTCCTGCTCTCCATCCCTGGTGATGTATGCATGGCGGACAGAGTCACCGTTATTCGCCGGCTCCTTCCAGGTATCTGTGTACATATCAATGCGCTGTCCCTCTTTTGCCTTTACCTTCAGATATGGGGTTCCCTGAAGATTTGTGCGGTTCCGGATGGTATAGCGTTTCATAGCATCCCCGAATTTCACGGAACCGATCGCCAAAATGGAATTGGTAGATGAGAGGTAATGAGTCCCGTCCGCCTCTTTTTTAATAACAGGCTTTGCGCCTCCATTGATCGAAGCAAACTGTGACAATCTGGTTCCGGTGGAATCACTTTGAATGGTGTCTTGAAAAAGCACTTTGCCGTCTTTGTCCTGCACTTTTAAGCCATACAGCTTAATCTTTTCCATGGTATCATTCCGGAAACCTATTTTATTTCCCGCCGTAACCGGAACATAAACCTTGTTGAGCGCTGTGCCATCAAGGCTTGTTGTAAAACCATCCGGTTCTACTTTCACGGACATCACGTGTTTCACATTAAATCTCTGATCATTCTCTATAATATCCTTTAATTCCTGGCTCTGGGGAACACTCCAACTGCCGCCGTTACATATGTGAGGACGATATTCTGCAAAGTTTTTCCTATCCCCCAGGTTTGCCATACTGATCTGTGCCATGTAAAGGTTGTTGGCGTCTTTCATGTTTAAGGTCAGACCAAAAGAGCCTGTGTCTGTAATGTCTCCGTATTTACCGGTCACATCAATGGGATCTACTGCGAATTCAGCCGTAACTGTGTATTCATCAGGAAACTCCATTGCTGTAAATTCGTCCGTACTGCTATCGATATTTTCAACCTTCCACGTCCCGGTTCCGTTGGCTCCGTCCGCGGTAAACTTTACGATATCTTCCACATTCAGCTGAGGGATGGGTCTCTCCCACAGGTCATTGTAGGGTGCGTCCCCCTCCTGTGCCTTGACGACCGCAGAGCTCCACTCTGCGTCGTCAAAGTCCGGGGTCTGCCATCCTGTCATCTCTTTGTTTACATTGTACCGGATATTCGGCTCTGCCAAACGATAGTTGGAAGGAATGTCATGCGCCTCGTACGCCGGGTCTTTTTTTACCTTCCAGGTTGTATCAGATACAATCTTTGTTCCCTCCTTTAGCACCCCCTCTCCGAAGTCCGCGTCAAACAGGAATCCCGGCTGTCCGGAGTCTTTAAATCCGTAGCCATTTTTCCCGAAATAGACCGCCTGGACGGCAATTGTATTCTTCCCATTGTGAAGATATTTTGTCAGGTCAACGGTATCCACATACATATCCTCTCTGTTGGGGCCTGTCTTTACCTGCCCCTCAAAGATCACCATCTCTCCGTTGATCCACATCCAATACTTGGAGTCCACCGCAATCTTAGCCTCAACCTTTTCCGGAACCTTGACCAGATCAAAGGTCTTGCGAAGACACATCCATTGGCCTGCCTCTCTTGCGTCATTGCTCCAGATCCACTTACCTGTAAAGTCATAATCTGTCGGCCCCTGGGCAATGCTGCTCCCGTCAAACACGCCGTTGGACGCTGTCTCTGAAGCCTTTGCATTTACGGACATCGGTATCGCCGAGCTGCACACCATGCTGAATGCAAGCAGGCCCGCCATTAATTTTTTCCCGTATTTCATCTCATTCTCCTTTCAGACCTCTATCTGTTTTTAACGGTGATTTTTATGGTAGCTTTTTTACCGTTATAAGTCTTTGCGGTGATGGTTGCTCTTCCTTTTCTCAGAGCTCTGATCTTACCGGTGGAACTTACAGATGCAACTTTCTTATTGTTGCTTGTGAAAGTCACTTTGCCCGAACTGCCAGCACTTCTTTTTACTTTCAGGCTGAATGTCTTGCCTGCTCTGAGTGTCTTTTTCTTAGTATTCAGCTTAATAAACTTCGGTGCTTTTCTCACTTTTACTTTACAGTACGCGGTCTTTCCATTTGCAGTTGTGACCGTGATCTTTGCACTTCCTGTCTTTTTCGCTGTCAGCTTGCCTGCTGCGCTGACTTTTACAACCTTGCTGTTGCTGCTCTTGAAGGTCACCTTTTTATTCTGTGCGTTCTCAGGAGAGACGGAGACTTTTAAAGTAACGCTTTCCTTTAAGCCCAGTGTCAGACTCTTTTTGTCTAATTTTACAGAGGCTGCCTCCGCCGGTTTTTCCGGATCAGTGGGCTTAGGTCCTTCGGCTTTCTTGTCTGTGGTAACTGCAAGAGCCTGGCTGACACATCCTGCACTGTGTGTAGAGGTTGCCGCAATTCTCTGTACAAATTTGTAGGTAGTCTCCGGATTCAATCCCGTAAATACAGGGTTTCCAGTGAATTCTCTGAATCCATTTACATCTAAAGCATACTCATAGCCGGGAACTTCCTGCAGTGTAACACTGTCAGAAGTCTTGGTCTTTAGGGCCGGTGCATAGACAGGAAGTTCTTTTACCGTAATCACTGCCTCCCCGGTTCTTACTCTTCTGTTGAGCTCTACTGTTACGGTGATTACAGCGCTTCCGGCCTCCTTTGCCGTGAGGACTCCGTTTCCATCCACTTCCACGGAATCTGTATTATTGGATTTGTAGGAGACAATTGCTCCTTCCATGCTCATCACTTTGCCATCGGTTCCGATAGCTTCTACTGCTTTGATATCACTGATTTCATCCCATACAAGGACATTCTTCCTGGCTGTGACAACAATGCGGTCCATTCGGATGATTTCCGGTACTGCCACTGCGTAGATTCCCATTTCTGCTGTGGTAAATATTACGGTTCCATTTTCCGCATGATAATTTCCTGTTACCTCAGACAGTGTCCTGTCCTTTCCAATGTGATACAGCTTTACTGCCTCCGGGTGATACTCAGCCGGTACCGGAATCTCTACCTTCACCTCTGAACCGGACAGGTTCAGATCTGCACTTCCTGCTGTCAGCTTCATTGCATAAGCCTGATACTCATATCCACTTCCTGCAAATGCATTCTGTACCAACTCCAGGTCTTCTCCTTCTGTAACCAGAGGAGCGTTAAACTGCACCTCTGTGGGAAGGGTTCCCGAGATATTTACATTTGATGTTTCATCCGTAACTGTCTTTTCTTCCACATCTGCCTTTTGGTTTGTTGTTGAAAATACAACATTCACCGGTTTTGAGTACACGCCTCTCCTATCAATACCAAATACCTGAGCCGTATATTCTTTTTCCGCCTCCAGATTCATCAGCATGACAGAGTTTGCCTTAGTGATCATCTCTGTTCCGTTTACAACTACCGCATAGCTCACAGCCTGAATACCCTGTGTGGACTCCTGCCAGGAGATCTCAGCGGTAGACCCTGTCTGATTGGAAACCGTTATATTCTGAGGAATGCCTACCTGGGCATCCAGAGCTTTGACAGCCTCCTCCAAGGTGTTCATCGCATTGGCAATGTCAATCTTCTCGGCATCTTTGTCGGCCAGCACATCCAAAGCATGATTCAGGGCAGCGTCAAATGCATTTCTGCTCTCCTGCGAAGACTGTCCATATACTTCCGAATCCTTGATCTGCTCCGCATTTGTAATTGCTTTATCCAGTTGCGCCTTATCCATTGTCTCAGCTTCCACCAGTTTTATCGCATTTTTCAGGCCAGATACCGCGCCTGCTAAATCTGCTGTCACTGCATAATCATCTTCTGCTACCATCTCTGCAGATGCCAGAGCAGTATCCAATGCCTCTTTGATGCTCTGAGAAGCCAGCTTATAGAGATCCGATGCTTTTAAGTCCTTTGCCTCTTTGATCAATGCGTTCAGCTCTGTCTTGTCCAGCTCAGCCTTAGCCGCCTTAAATACAAAGGTGCCTGCCACGGTCTCAAAGACTGCCTTATTATCCTTTGTCTCCACATATTTGATTCCGTCATTCTCCAGAGTCAGATCCTGCACAGCCTTGCCGTTTACCGTCACCTCAAATCCTCTGCCAACCGGGATAGTTGCAGTTGCAGTTGTATTTGCCGGTACGGTTGCCGTATAGTTAAATTCCTCTGCTGACCAATCCCACTCTGCCTCAATCTTGCCGTATGCGGAATCATAAGATCCCTTCACAGAGGTCATCCGTTTCTGATTGGCCGGGATTTCCAGCTCATCCCTCGTATCTGGCTGGGGCTGAAGTATGATGTGCTTGAAACCAGGATTGTTCGCGTCTGCTTCAATGCCCAGCATGTCGCTGTACATCCATTCAACGACTGCTCCATAAGAATAGTGGTTAAAGGAGTTCATGCCCACAGGTCCAAATCCACTCTCCAGTGTATAGGAGTTCCATCTCTCCCAGATGGTAGTAGCCCCCTGATCCACACTGTACAGCCAGGATGGAAAGTCTCTCTGGAGCAGAAGTGTATAGGCCATATCTGATCTTCCAATATCGCTGAGAACAGGGTTTAGTACAAAAGTTCCCAGGAAACCGGTTGCCAATCTGTTTCCGTTGTTTTTAATTTTAGCCACCAGCTGGTCGGAGAGCAGCTGTTTCTGCTCCTCTGACGCTGCCATATCTGTCTTCAAAGCCCACAGGTAACAGGTCTGTGTAGAATACTCATTTTTCAGATCCCCGTCCTCTTTAAAGAACCGGCTTCTGAAGTTTTCTTTGATTTCTGCATTTCTCTGACGGTACGCCTTGGCGTCCTCCGTTTTGCCGATGGCATCTGCCATCTCAGCCATCATTTCCGTATCCAGCGCATAGTAAGCGGATGCCAGAACAGCTCTTACATTGTCGTTATTATCCTCATCCCTTGGTGTGAGCCAGTCTCCGTAACCTCCGTTTGGTCCCGCATATCCTCTGCCTTTGAGCCAGTTCATGTATTCCGTCATGGAAAAATACATCTGCTCAATAATCTGGGTATCCGCATAGGTCTTGTACATCGTGTAGGGAACCAGAATACCTGCGTCTCCCCAGCCTACGTTACCCTGACCAACCGCATTGGATCTGGGAATAACGTCCGTATACATTCCGCTCACCTGGCTGTCTCTCGCATCCTGTCCCCACTTATGGAAGAAGCCTGCCACATTGGCATTGTAAACGGCTGCCCCTACAAATGCCTGGGTATCGCCGGACCATCCCAGACGCTCATCACGCTGGGGGCAGTCTGTGGGAACACTTAAGTAATTGCCCCTCTGTCCCCAGAGCACGTTGCTGATCAGCTGGTTTACCGATTCATCTGAGGTTTCCAGTGATCCTGTCTCCGGAGTCGCGGAGCCTAATACCTCAGCCCTGAACTTGTGAATGGTGATGTCCTTTGTGGCTATGACAGATACATAGCGGAAACCATAAAAGCTAAAAGCAGGTTTGTAGGTTTCCTTCTCTGTCCCTTTTGTTATGTAAGTACCTGTGGAGAGTGCGGAGCGGTAATTGGCCATATAGAGGCTGCCCTCCGGTCCGTCATTTCCTCTGCTCTCCAAACCACTGTCATTGAGCATTTCAGCGAAATGCATGGTAATTTCTGTCCCTGCCTCCGCTGCGGATACTTCTATGTTCGGCCAGCCTACCATATTTTGTCCGAGATCGAAGATTGCAGTCTGTCCGGCCTCCAGAGTAATTTCCTCATCCGGTTTGTCTGTCTCTTTAAGAATATGTATCTTTCCGTACTCTGACTGATTGTCATCAATGCCCTTATACACAACTGTCTTTTCTGAGGAGCGTTCCATCTCTTTACGCACCTGGATAGTCTGTCCCACCTGTGCGGAGATGGTTCCGTTGAAATCTTTGCTGTAGGTTACGGTTCTCCAGCTCTCATCCTGTACATAGGTATCCTGGGAAATTTCCGCCGCACTGGGGAACCGGGCGTCATAGGTCTCGCCGTCCCAGATATCTGCTTCCCGGACAGTCCCTTCTTTCCCGGCTTTCCAAGACTTGTCTGTCACCAGTACCTCCTGAGTACCGTCTGCGTATGTGATAATTGTCTTTGCCATAAATGCCATATCTTTCGTTCCGTATGTATTATAGGAAACACGTCCGGTCCACCATCCGGTTCCCACGGTTGCCAGCATGACATTTGTTCCTTCCTGCTTCACCAAATCTGTAATATCGTGGGTATAGTAAAGTACGCGCTTATTGTAATCTGTCCACCCCGGCTTCATCTCATCGTACTGTATTTCGCCGCTCTGATCTCTATATCCTACTCTTTCCCCATTTACGTAGAGATCATACGTTCCAAGCGCAGAGGCATAGACCTTAGCGCTCACTACCTCTTTTTCTTTTGCGGTCTCAAAGGTCTTGCGGAACATAGGCATTCCATCATCCGGGTCCTTTGTCAGGAATACACCAGCGCTTTCCTGCACCACAAATTCTCCATTTACCACTTTACCGTTTCGCGGTGCTCCCGTTGCTCCAATAAATGGGTTTGCGCCGTCCTCAAAATCAAAGTGAAAAGTTTCTACCGTTGTTCCATTCTCCAAAGCGGAGGTGCTTTTCAGATTGTCAACAACAAAGGATTCCCCTTTCGCACCGGAACGCAGCCCGATTCTTCCATCTAATATCTTTCCTGGCTTGCCTTCAAGAAGGAATTCATTTACCTTGGTATCATTGATGTAGGTAGTGACGGATTCATTTGTAACGTCTAATTTTACATGAAGTCTTTTGTTTAAAATGTCCTTTTCAAAGTCAAAGAATTCACTGATGTCTATCTCACTGACGGAAGGACTTCCGTTTACCCAAATGTGGGGGCGAAGATGAAAGATTCCCTTTCCGTTCTCGTCTTTATGGTCCTCGCCGTTAAGCTGCCACATGAACATATTGCTGTCATTTGAAGCAGAGAATACAATACCGGCAGCATTTCCAGTAATGGTCATATCAGCCTCTACCGTATAATTAACCTTCTCATTTTTAGGCACATCCGGGAGCTGTCCAATGTCTCCCAAGGCTGTTTTGACCAGAGCTGTTGCGGCACCGGATACTTCCAAAGCGCCTTCTTTGACCGTTCCGCTTTCAAAGGGATTTTCACCTGTGCTGAAATCCTCATAGAATACCGGCTCTCCGCTCATTTTTACAACCGTGTTGTCGTAGAGTACCTTATCACCAGCGTCGCTGTTAAAGCCGAATTTACCGTCAAACAGAAAATCATTTAAGCTTTCATGATCTCTTGCCAGTTTACCATCAACATATACATTAACCTGCTTAGAAGCACTTGATGTAACCGTAAAATGATGCTTTTTATTCAAAAGCTGGTCCTTTTCCACATTGGAAACAAGACCCGAAGGGTCAAATTCATAAGCACCTCCACCCTGTGGTTTAAAATGCTGCCCCAGATAGTACCCCTTGCTGTCACTCCACTTTATCTGAGAGTAATAGAACTGACTTCCCTCTTTATTTCCGCCATAAACAATCCCCGGCTTTCCTTCCATTACGGTAAAGTCCGTATCAAATCGATAATATACCTTACTCTCCTTATCCCAAAAAACGGTATCCCCATCCGCATCGCCATGGGTTACATACAGCCTGCCGTCTTTTGTCTCCCCGCCGCTGAACTGTGAATCCTCGGCCAGTTCAAAATCCTGGAAAAAGATCAGCTTCCCATTTTTGTCTGTCACCTTTAGATCATCCACCCAAGCCTGCTCTTTAAAATTCGCCTTTGTATTGGTGGCCATACGGAAACCGATACTTCCAAAGCTTAAGTCAGCATCTTTGCAGTCCATTTTATTAATTTCTTTATTGTCCAGAACTGTAGCCACCGTTTTATTTTCCGTGTCAACAACTAGCTTTAAATTGTAGTCCCTGTCGTTCTTAAGATCTCCTCCGAGGATATCGTTTAACTGGTATCCTTTGTAGTTCGGAACGCTCTCCGGGTTGTACATTCCCCCGTTTCCGTTCCAAACGTGAGGACGCAGCCAGCTCCCTTCCACGCCATTCTCCATGTTGTTGTTCAGCTGCCACATGTAAAAATGGGTCTTGTCCTTCGCTGCAAACACGATGCCAACCGCATCCTGGAATTTCAGGTTTGCTTCAATGGTATAGACCGACTTGTCTATGGTATCCACAACCTCCTGGTCCGGGTCCGGATCATCGTCTTTGGTGAGGCGTATCCAATTTACATCGTCAAAGGCGTCCTCCTCCAGAAGCCCCATCTCAAAAGTGGAGTCATTTGATTCCACTTCATTCCCGTCTTTATCCCACACCGTCACGCTCCAGGCGTATTTGGCAGAGGATTTCAGATCATCGCCGCTATAGGGGATGTCTACGGATACATCACTCTCGGTCTTTTTGCTGTCCCATACCACTTCTCCGGGCTCCTGATTGATCACGTCCCACTCTTTGACCACGATCTGGTAGGCTGTCTGCTTCTGGCCTGTGATGTTAGAATCCATCTTCCATGAAAAACGCGGTGTCTCGTTGTCAATCCCTATGGGATTTGTGACACTGTCCACCATCATGTCATAGACCGATGCTGTCTCCACTGCCGCCTCCTCCGTGGCGCCGGCAGCCACTGATGGGACTGCCGGAGCCAGAGAAGTTACTATCATTGCCGCTGCGAGAACTGCAGAAAGCCATTTCTTTTTATTTGCCATAACTTTCTCCTTGTCAAATATTTTGATTTTTAGGGTTGCAAATATCCTTTGGTATAACCTACTTCCTCACTGTAATCCTGACTGCTGCCTTCTTGCCGTTATAGGTCTTGGCCGTTATGGTTGTCTTTCCTTTTCTCAAGGCAGTAATCTTTCCTCTGCTGTCTACCTTCGCAACCCTTGAATTACTGCTCCTATAGGTTACCTTACCGGCGCTGCCTTTGCTTAATTTGGCTTTCAGCTTGTAGGTTTTTTTAATCTTTAATGTCTTGCTCTTGGCATTCAGCTTCAGGGATTTAGGAGCTGCTTTTACGGTCACCTTGCAGGTAGCCTTCTTTCCATTGGCGGTTGTGACTGTAATGCTTGCCGTACCCTTTTTCTTAGCTGTCAGCTTACCGCTTGTGCTTACAGACACGACTTTACTGTTGCTGCTCTTGTAGATAACTTTTTTATCTGACGCATTGGATGGCTGCACTTGTGCTTTCAGAACAGCCGTCTCCCTGATCCCCATTGTCTGTTTGGATACATTCAGCCCTACGCTTTTGGGCTGGATCTGGGCAGGTTTCCCAGGCGTCTCCCCGGCTTTCACCGTCACTGTGCAGACTGCAGTCTTTCCGTCTGCTGCCTTTACCGTAATCACAGCGCTGCCGCTTCCGTTGGCCTTCACCACTCCATCCCGGTTGACAGACGCCACCTTAGGATCACTCGATTCAAAGGTGTAGGACGGATCTGTTGCATTGGCAGGAAGTATCTTTGCAGCCAATGTCTCCGTCTGCCCCTTTTCGAGGACTAAAACGGTCTTGTCAAGCTGAACGGATTCAACACTGACTCTCTGGTCTGTCTTGATGATCAGAGCCTCACTGGTCGTGCCGGCATCATGAGTTGCCGTAGCTTTGAATCTTTGATAGAACTTATAGGTTTTGCCAGGCTTCAGATTCTCAAAGAGAACACGGTCACTGAATTTCAGTGAGCCGTCCTCCCCCTCCACGGCATATTCATACCCGTTCACACGGTTTAGTACCACCATGGTGGTACTCTTGCCTGCTATCGCGGGGGACTCAGGCTGGAGTTCTGACACCGTAACCGGCACCTTGCAGTCTATACGGCTGCCGTCCGCCGTAGCTCTCACGATGATGTTGGCTTTTCCTGCATTCAGAGCAGTAACCACACCCTTAGTATCCACCACAGCGACCTTGGCGTTGTCCGTGGTATATGTGAGAACCACCCTGTCCATATTGACGGTTTCCCCGTCTCTGTCTGTGGCCGACACGTCTATGATTTCCGTTTTTTCATCCCACTTCAGGTCGCTGTTACCTGCTTGTGCAAAAAGCTGGTCAAATACAATCACCTTATGGGAAATCTTAAATGTCTTTGTAAGAGACCCTGCGTAATTGGAGTCAGACGGTGTAATCGTCACTGTGTACTCACCTGCATCCACCGGTGCTCTGCCATTTTCCGTGTTGTAAACAATGTCAAAGCCACCGCTGTACGCCTCCTGGGATTCCTTCACTACTGCGCTTGGGGTTCCCAGACCTCTGTACTCTCTTCCGGTATACAGCGCATCCAAAGCTTCACACGCTATCTCCACCGCAATTTTGTCGGTCAGCACCACTTTTACTTCCAAAGTAAAGTCCTTAAAGTTCTGTGCCTTTACCGTCACGGGAATTGTTGCCGTCAGATCTTTGCTATTGACAGCATTCACCTGAAAGGTCAAAATTCCATCCTCCAGTTTGACTTCCCCTGTAAGCACATGGTCTTTGTCCGCTGGCTGTCCCAATAACAAGCCATCTAAGGGTCCATATTTCTTCAGCACTTTGCCAAGATCTATCTGTCCCTGGCCGCCAACATCGAATACAAAGGTATCCTCATAGCTAACGTCTGCCTGGTCTGCCTTTACAATCTCCACCGGAAAGCGGTAGACCAGATCTCTGCCATTGTCCTCTACAGTCACATTGTCCCTCTGCAGAATCTTGTCAAAGGTAAATATGGTCGGTGCCGTAAACGTAAGCTTTGCAGTGTAGCTGCCCGCAGGCGCTTTATTAAACTCCATTTCATTGCCGTTTTGATCCTCCAAAGTCCATATACCAGCCACTCTCTGTCCCTCCACACGGATGGTTCCGGGAGTGAGGTCAAAGCTTCCGTAGGCTGTCTTTGACGCAGGGCCTGTGATTTCTTCCACCGTTACGTTCGCTGTGGTATTCAGAGAATGATAAATCTCAAATTCAGACAGCTGCAGGTAGTAGAAGTTATTGTCCGTAGCCTTCTGGTTCAGATGTCTCGCAAATAGCCTCACATAGCGTGCCTCTACCTTGTCAAAGGCAAAGGTAACCGGGCCGTAGCTTGGGATTGGATAATTGTCCTCTGAGTGTACAGTGGTCCAAGTCTTTCCATCCCTGGACACCTGAATATCAAAGCTCTTTGGAAATCCGTAGCAGGTTCCCGGACGGTCCGGGCTCTGTGTCGCTCCGTAGAAGGTGACTGCATTGACCTCCTGTCTCTTCCTCAGATCAATACTTACCCACTCCTCATGGTCCGTTTCTTTGTTTCCAAGGTTGCTGGAGTACCCTGCATACTCACTGTCTTTGTCTTTCTGATTCTTTCGGTCCCCGTCTGCTACAAAATCCTTACCCCAACCCCAGTAAGCATCTTCATGAGTGGAGGATGCGGACACTGCCTTTCCCTTTGCCAGATTCGTGAACCTACTGCCTTCCTCCAATATGCTCTCAGCCTTTTGCAGATCCTCTGCCGCCTTATCCAGTGCGTCGTTTTTGGCGTCTCTGTCCTCGGCAAGCTCTACTGCATCCTGATATGCCCTCTCATATGCCGCCACATTTTCATAGGCATATTCTACATAGTTGATTTTCTCTTGTTTTGCAATTACGTCTTTTAACGCTTGTCTGCTGACATTTATGTTTTCATCCAAAACCCTTTTTGCATCCTGCAGGCTTACAACTGCCTTGTCGATATTCTCCTGGCTTGTCTCAGGATTTGTGAGTGCTGCCTTTGCGCTGGAAACCTTCGTCTGATAAGCTTCCCATGCTGGCTTCAGGTAATCCAGCTCATTTAATCCCTCGGCCTGAAGGATCTCTTTTTGCAGTTCAACCTTTTCCAGCTCGTCCGGTACAACCGTTGTCTCAAATTTGTAGGTGCCCGAACCGGCCTCAATGGCGATTTTTCCATCTTCCCCGTAAATCTTGTGGATTCCCTGCATCTCTGTGGAAATCCTATTTCCGCCTGCTGTAATGTCTGCAGCATTTCCACCCGGAATCAGGATTTTAGCAGTGGTTCCCACAGGTACATTAATGTCAAACACAGCCCTATTGGTGGAAATATCCAATGACCACCTGCTTGTCACATCCCCCCGCACCGTCTTCACACTGCCGGCTGCAAACGCTTCATTGCTGTCTGCTGAGGCCATTCTGGTGCTGAGGGTAGGCTCAATCGTAACGGTCTTGTATCCGTCCTTCATGTCACGGATACCCGCAATGCCCTTATAGAGCCATTCATCATAGGTTCCCAGGAAATAATGTCCCAGTGACCGGCTCGTGGTTTCCCACATCTCCCAGAGGGAAGCTCCTGAGGAAACCTGTTCATTCTTCAGCATAAATCCCCAGCTCGGGTAGGACTCCTGTAAGAGAATTCGGTACGCCACATCCTCGTATCCATTGTCAGCCAGCACAGGCAAAATAAATTTCGTGCCTACACAGCCGGTATCCAGGTGATAGCCTTTATCCTTGATATCTTTTACCAGGTTGATCAGTACTGCCTGCTTATACTCCTCAGGCACCATATCAAATGCCAGAGGAATCAGCTGTGAAGTCTGGCGGTACTTGGTACGGTACTGTTTCTTGTCACCTCCATCCCAGGTGGTTGTCTCGTAAATCTGTTTCTCCCTGTTGTAAAATTTCTCGTTAAAGGCAGTGTATATTTTTTCCATGGCTGCCCTGTATTCTGCCGCATCCTCTGTCTTGCCCAGCTTATCTGCCAGACCTGCCATGGTCTCCAGCAGCCGGTATGTCATACCGGTTCCCACAATTCCGGAGCCCTCGCTTGTGCCCTCGTCATATGGGAGATTCTGCTGTGCCTCTCCGTATCCCATGGGGGAAACCCAGTCTGCCAGCTGTCCGTCGGACCAGGTCCAGCCGTACTTCTTACTTTCCTCTATATCCTTCAGGGCCAGCTTTCTCATGGCATCGTACTGCTCGGCGATATAGCTCTCATTTCCATATGTATCCCACATCTGATCCACACCGAACACAAAGATAGCGTTCCATGTCACCGTATTGTCATTGCCCCATCCCTGGGTGGGAACCATGTTGGGCACGTTGTTAAAGTCCTTCTGACAGTCCTCCATGATCTCTGTAAAATGTGTCAGCATATTTGCAAAACCATAGTTGTAGGTCATGGTCTCCAGACCTACATTAGCGTCGCCCAGCCAGCCGTTCTTTTCCCATACCGGAGTATCCGTCGGCTTGCCCTGCATGTTGTTGTTCATGGTATTAACCATCATGAAGTGCAGGTCATTGACCAGCTCACTGGAGCTGTCAAATTCACCCGTTGTCTCCATATCATTGCTGATGCGATAGCAGGTTACGTCATCCATGGTCAGTTCCCCGGGATAGTTGTCGATCTGTACGTAGTGATATCCCTTGTAGCTGAATTTCGGCTCAAAGGTCTCCACAGCCTGGCCTTTACAGATGTAGTTGTCCTGCTGGTTGTAAGCTTTGGGCCACCAGCCTGCATTGACTCCGTCCTTGCCTCCCAGCTTCTGAACCTGCCCGTCACTGCCCCGTTTCTCGCCGTAGGTGATGGTCACCTTATCTCCCGCATCTGCTCCTCTGATAACCAGCTTGATCCAGCCTGACATCATATGAGGGGCTGTGATGACGTAGGAACCATTGTCCAGCTTTTGGATGCTCTCCGGCTTCTTCTCCTCTGTCCGGCGCATGGGTTCCATGATCTGTGCCTTCAGCTTGCCGGCGGGTGCCTCCATGATCTCAGCCGTCCCCCATCCGGTCTCATCGTACTGTGCCTCAGCGTAAGGTACATTTTGCTCATCCACCAGCTCTTTTCTGGCATCGTAGGTTTCGCCATAGTAGATGCTGTTTGTGGTGATGGGACCCTCTTTCGTAGCCTTCCAGGTACCGTCAGTTGTGATGGATTCGCTGGTCCCGTCCGTGTAGTCCAGCTTTAGCTCCATTCTCAGCTTGGGGGCATCTCTCCAGGCCGCATCCTGCCAGTTCCAGACAGAGCAGGTCTCATTGTAAAAGTTGTTGCCCAGCTCTACGCCGATGGCATTTTTCCCCTGCTTTACCAGGTCTGTCACGTCAAAAGCCCGGTAAGAGGCCGTCTGGGTGTACTGTGTATTCGCCACATTCATGAGCGTGTCATCCGGCAGCCGGCCGTTGATCTTCATCTCGAAAAACCCAAGGCCGCTCACATAGGCATGAGCGCCGGCAATTTCTTTCTTTGCCTCAAACTCCTTGCGCACAACGGTTGCCGCAAAAGCATTCTCGGCATTTGGAGAAACACCTGACCCCCAAGGGCTGTTCCCATACTTCTCCATCTGATCCGGAATGGTCCATCCGCTGTCATTGTAATCAACAGCGTACCACCCCGCCTCTTCTGTCTTGCTCAGCTTCCAGCTTGCGTCAGACACAACCGTATCTTTGCTGCCATCGCTGTAGGTAACTTCTATCTTAGCCAGCAGTCCCGCATAGCCCCGCGAACTGTTATAGGCAGATACTGCCACTATATTCTCTTTATCCGTTGAGACAAGCTGTGTCACATCGAACAGTTTCCCATTTTTCCAGGAATCTACCCCACTGTTATTGCCCACCAGCTGTCCATTTACATAAAATTCATACTCATCATCCGCCGTCAGTCCCACATAAACACTGGTGATGTCCTTATCTGAATTGGTACGGAATCCCTTGCGGAAATACTGGGTTCCCTCCGGAGTCCCTGCAAAATCCGCGCCGTCCCGTCTCCAGATCCAATTGGCCCCTGAGAAATCCATGTCCGTATCATTGATACCGATCCATTCTCCCTTCCACTCCTCCTGGGACATGATACCGGTCTCAAAGAAAGAAACCTCACTCCAGCCTGTCTCCCTGCCGTCTTCATCCCATACCTGGACTGACCAGTAATATTTTGTACGGGATTTTAGTTCTGTCCCTTCATAGACAACATCGTAATTGTCCTCTCCTTCCACCTTTCCGGAATCCCACACATCCCCCTGGTGACGCTCTGCCTTTTCTCTTGCAGAGGACACTACAATGCGGTAGGCGGACTGCTGTTTGTCATAGCCGTCTGAAGTCAGCATCCAGCTGAATGTGGGCTGCTGGTCGTCTACCCCGATAGGCTCTCTCAGGTAATTCACCTCCAGACCATTCCGGGCAAAATCCAAGCTTCCCACACTGATTTCTGCCGCTGATGCGTTCATCGGTATGACTGAGGCGAACAACATCGACGCCGATAAGACACACGCCAAAATTTTGTTTCTTACTCTCATACACTTCCTCCTTATTTTAATTTCCCCAATTGCCTATAAGTCCAGACTGTTCCCTTTCCGTTTCTGCTAAACTATATTTTGCATTCGCAAATATTAGTTCAGTTTATTTACTAGTAATTTGCAATATGCTTCGGGTATTTCTCGCCTATATGTGCAATTGTAATTTTTATGAACAAATTATTTACAGCACATTTCACAATTTGTTCACAGTTATCATACCAACAAACGTACTATTTCACCAGGGTAATATTCTTTGATTGCTGGTAAAATATTTGGGTTTTGAGAAAATTTGTTATCTCTACACAATGTGCGTGTACCACGAACATTCGGATTTATTTTTCATTACACAGGACTGTCCACTGGACTTTATTATGTAATGAAAAAGAATCCCGCTCGCGGGATTCTCCGCCTGCGGCGGGTCGCTTTAGCGACATGATTCCTTTCCGCCGCAGTGCGATCCCGCCCGGAGGGCTTTTTATATCATAGGGAATTCCGAAGGACTTTCCTATGATATAAAAAAGCTATGAGTCGTTTGACTCATAGCTTCCATTTATGGAATTTATACTGTTTTTATCCTACATTATCAAGGTCTGCACCGCTTACACGGATCATAGCTAAGGCTGATCAGTTCTTCCCTGTCCCCCTTAAACGTATCTTTATTCTGAGGTTTTATCTCATCCGCGCTAGAACAGGAGGGCAAATGAAACTTGTGCGTCTTGGTATTTAAAATATACTCCTTGCCGCCGCTATCCTTACCAGCTATTTTACTTCCTTCTCTATCACTGCTGTCCTCCTGACCGGCGGGCCGGCTCTCGCCTGTTTTATAGTCAATCGAAATCCCCGGCTGGCTGTTAAAGGCGTAAATATTGAAGCAGATACCCTCCCCCTCATCCTCCACGGATTTGGCTTCCATCTGTACTCCGCTGGCTACCAGGTTGTCCCCCTCAAATATAGGAGTAACCCGGTAGAGCACATGATTTCCTGTCTCTTTCACATAATCCGCCACCATATTTTCAAACGGAAGCATTCCCTCAACATTCAGATAACGTGTACCTGTAATCAGATTCTGCTCATTTGCATTTTCTCCTGTAAGCTGAAAGCCGATCAGGTGGCAGCGATTGTACAGATATTTCCCATCTACTCCCTCGTACTTCACAGTGTGCCATCCCGTTGGTTTTACCTGTCCGATATCTCCTCTTTCCTCCACAGGCATCAGATCCGTCCCAATGTTGGCAATTGCCCCCGTACACCGGCCTAATTCGTCCAAATCTCCATAACTCTCATAGGATTGGTCTGCAAAATCCTCCTGCGTAAAATCCGGCTCATTGTTTTCAAGGACCAAATAGGGCGTGTCCCCAAACTCCGGAAGTTCTTCCAGGGACAGAGTTCTGCCGCTTGATGCCTCCTGCATCGCACTCCCGTCAATGTGCAGCGGCTGCACCCCTTCTTTTTGTCCGCAGCCCGGCAGCAGTAAGCTCAGAGTCACCAGAACGGCTGCCCAAATTAAGCGGATCTTTTTCATTTTACATATACCTCCCTTGTTACCTTTTCATGGGAAAAACCAACAAAGTCCTCTGTCTCTATCTTCTTCCAAAGTTTGAGATTCAGATCCAGGCAGAAATCCCCCGGATACCTTCGGTTCCACCAAAACACCACAATGCCTTCCAGGTGAGCCTGAAATTTTGCAAGTCCCTGGTTTTCCACTAAACAGTACTCGCCTTTTCCCGCCTTTTCGAGAAAGCTCTCTTCAATCCTTATATTTTCTGGTTCTCTCCCTTCAAAAAGGCATTTTGAATATGGATGTATCCACAGTGTCTTCTTCTCACACAGCTCCAAGATCCTCTCCACCACTCGGCGGTCTCTGGATTGTCTTCTACCGTTGAACATCATTCCTTTTCTGTCATCCAGACATAGAATCGCTATCATATGCTTTCCTCCAGATTTTCATTAGTCTTGCTAGCCCAGCTCCCCGCAGCTCCTGCACAGGAATTTTTCCTCAAATTTCTCCGCATTTACCGGCCTTCCAAAGTAAAATCCCTGGAAGCAGTCCAGCTTTATTCCCTCAAGTGCCGCGAGCTGCTCACCTGTCTCCACCCCTTCCAGACACACCTGGATTCCTGTAGTGTGACACAGCTCCACAATAAATCGGATAAAGGTGGCATCGAATTCACTCTCCAACACATCATCCACAAATGTCTTATCCACCTTGACCATATCCGCAGGGGAATTCTTTAAAAGTCCCAGGGAGGAATAACCGGTTCCGAAATCATCCATCGCTATCCGAAACCCTTTTTTGCGCAAGTCTTGAAACAGAGAAGACAGGTTTTCGTAGTTTGACGCAATATAGCTCTCTGTCAGCTCCAGCTCGATGTGCTCCGGCCTTCCGCCCAGCCTGTTCAGGATTTCTTCAACACTCTCCATAAAGCCGGCGTGTTCAAACTGCAGGCAAGATATATTCACATTCATAATAAAATCCGGGCACTTTGGCACCCATCGGCTGCAGGTCTTTACAGCCTCCTCTAAAATCCACTGTCCCACAGAATAAATCAGCCCGCTCTCCTCCAGCAGCGGAATGAATTCCAGCGGAGACACAGGTCCCAATACCCGGGATTTCCATCTGGCCAAAGCCTCTGCTCCCATCACCTTACCGCTCTTAACATCTATCAAGGGCTGATAGTAGAGCTCAAATCCGGAAAAACCGTTCTCCACGCTCTCCCGCAGCTGCTCTACCATATCCAGTTCCCTGGCCTTATGCTGCATAATCTCCCTTGAGAAAAATATAATCTGGTTTTTTCCGGACTTTTTCGCGAACTCCAGGGAATAGTCCGCATACTTTACCAGTTCCAGGTATGTTACACCATCGCAAGGAAACAGAACGGCTCCCCCTGAGACGGTACAAAAGTATTTCTTCCCCTCATAGATCTGCTGCCTCGCAAATTCAATCTGAATCTGGCGATAAAACTTCTCCATTTCCTCCTTTGTGCTGTTTCGAAACAGGACTGCAAACTCATCTCCGTCCATCCGGTAAACAGCTGCGTCAGAAGGGGAAAGGCTCTGCAGCTTCTGGCCTGTGATGCGGATCACCTCGTCGCCAAACACCCGGTCATATAGGTCATTAATATGGGCAAAGCCATCCAACCCCAGCAATAAAATCCCCAGGGGCTCTGTGCTTGTCTCCTCAATCAACCTGCACACTGCAGATTCAAACTCAAACTTATTAAACAATCCCGTGATATGATCTATCTTGTTTTTCTTCCCCAGGTTTGTAATCATTCCCGCAAACATACAGGGGTTTCCCTGTTCGTCGTACTCCACATGCCCCCGGCAGCGCACCCACATCCATTCGCCTCTTCTGTTTCTCACCCGGTATTCCACACAGTGCTTGTCTGTCAATCCCTCCGCGATCTCCCGGTTTGCCTCCAGAAATACTTCCCTGTCGTGGGGATGTACCAGCTTTCCCAGGACCTGTGCTGCATTCTCCACCACTTCTCCGGGCAGCTCAAACTCCTCCACCATGGATTTTGAATAGCGGAATGTACCTGATCTCATATCTGAGATATAAACATAATCATCCGTACTTTTGCTCATTGCGTCATATAGCTTCTCCACATACTCCAGATAGCCCGCTCTCCCAGCCCTTGGATTTTTTCCCTGCATAACCGGCCTCCTGTTCTATCTCCAGTATCCCCTCCGTTCTCCGGTAACGGAAATACCAGCACTCACTCACTTCTCTCTTTTATTATATTACACAAAACAGCCTCCCACAAGTAAATCCTGTGCTTTCCAACATGACGGACAAACTCATTTCCCTTAGAGCTCACATATGATAAAGAAAAAAGGATCTCTTTCCCATGCCGACACCAACTTTTACACCTGTTAACGGTGTTATTCTAAATATCTCACAGACTTCGGGGCAGTGCTGCAGTCAGACCATTATCCTTCAGACTTCTCAGGGTATGGTTCACTTTCTGGTCTCAAACAGCACCTACATTGTAGACAATATTCGGCTCCGAAAAGGAATGCGGATTACAGCCTTTTATGACAATACACTTCCAGTTCCCCTGATTTATCCGCCTCAGTACCAGGCAGCTTTTGTCTGTGTGACAGCTCCAGGCGAGAGTGTTGCGGTCAATTACTTCAACAAAAACCTGCTGGCAGCAGATAATTCACTAAAGCTGAATATCGGTAATTCCACAACGGTTGTCACTGCAAACGGGCAGCGCTTTACCTGCAGCCCCGGCGGAAACCTTCTGATTGTCTATTATATTAGTACCACCAGAAGTATCCCGCCAATAACTACACCGCGAAAAATCATAGTGATGTGTTAATCTAGGCACTTCCCCTAAAAGTACAGAAGCGACCAGGTCATTTTCCAAAAATGACCTGGTCGCTTCTGCACAAAATCACTTATTTTTTATTTGCCTTTGGAGGAGGCAGCTGGGCACAAGTACGGCGTACCAGCTCCCCAAGGAACTCCCTGTCGTCAAGCTCCTCCACTAAGTAGTAACGGGCGCCCTGGTGAGGGGAGGCAATCACAGGATCTTTCAAAAATGCACCCCCATCCTCTGTAATTTTAATATACAGCTGGTCATCCTCCACGGACCCAAAAAATACTCCGTCACAATATACACCATATTCTCCAAACATCTTACGGTAAGTAATACTTCCCGCCAGGCTCAACTGTTCTGCAATAAACTCCATATATTCTCTGCTGCTTGCCATATACTTCCTCCAGTCTGTCATTTATCCATGCTTTAAATCTATTATACAAAAAAAACGCGACACCTGTCTGTCACGTTTTATAAATTTTTTCATCAAAAAAGCGGGTGATGGGAATCGAACCCACGTATCCAGCTTGGAAGGCTGGTGTTCTACCATTGAACTACACCCGCGTCTTACGAACTCTGATATAATATCATATTTTTCCAGAAGACGCAAGTACTTTTTTATTTTTTAACTATCTTTTTTTGAATGCAAAAATCTGAGCGATTTCCTCCTCCTTTTTCCCCTGTGTTTCAAAGCGCAGAAGATATATTTTATCAGCATCCTTATGCAGAACCCATCTGCTTTCCTCCTCAGGGGCATCGGCTTCCATGAATTCTTTACAATCCTGGAAAGGAATCACAATCATGCTTTTCTGGCCGGAGTTTTTCGGTGCTTCAAGGCTCACTTCATACTTCCGCTTCAGGCCGGCATCCATGTCAGGCTTGATGGCGAGTTCATAATCCCCTCCGATTTCCCGGTAGTTCCCCTGCCACTCCTCCTCATAATACTGCCCAAGCAGATCATAATATTCTTTCGCATAGGCGCCCTCGTAATCTTTGAAAAAGTTTCTGCAGGCATCAATATCATAACGGTTATTCCGAAAAGCATTCACATAATCCGTATTAGGCCCATTAATTAAATCTTGTGAGGTCATGATGGTTTCACATGCGTGCAGCTCCACTTTGGCTCTGTCCCCCAGCTCGTCCATTCCACCTTCCTGGTCCTTCAATTTCTGCATGAGTATATTTGCCTGGATATACTTTTTTTCCTCCAATAATTCAACGATCCCCATATACCTGCAGTATGCCAGATTCTTGTTGTCCTCTTTGTATGCTGCGGCATCTTCAAATGCCTGAGCCGCCACCACATATTTCTTCTCTTTCATAGCGCTCTGTCCGCACTTATATGCACAAAGGGCTGCCTGCTCCCTGGCGTTCCGGAATCCCTGTGCTTTTTTGTAGTCAATGAATGCCTTCTCAAACCTTCCATGGACTAAATGTTCTTTTCCCCGTCTATAGTGTGCATCCGCATAGCTCTCCCACAGATCAGCACCTTCCTTTTCCGGCTTGGATGTCTCTGTCTGCATCTCTTCAGCCTTGCCATCCGTCTGGGCTACAATTGCTTCTTTTGCCACTCCATCTCCATCCTTGTCTTTATGTAAAGAAAAGGATGCGATACAGACTCCGATACAGCATAATGCAATCCCGCCGGCAATAGCGAGCATGACAATCCGCCATTTTTCCATATCATTTTTGGTTTCATCCTTGTGTTGGACATCCTCTGTATTTATATAAGCTAAATCCTTAGGCCCATCTTGGCTGATGGGACGATAGCCACAGTTAGGACATTTCTTCGCTCTATCTGAAATTTTTTTTCCACATTCCGGACAGTTTATCAATACCATATCTTAGCCTTCCTTCTAAACAACATAGTTTTATTTATGGTAACTGCTATCCTCTCATGGTCTGACTGCATACTTGATCACAGAGTCCAGCTTATTCTCAAACACATGGTAGGCCTCCATAATATTACCCAAGCCAGTACGGTGGGTAATCAGACAACTGGTATCTAGCTTTTTACATGCAATCAGACGCATGATCTCCTCACAGTTAGAAGCGTCCACTCCTCCGGTCTTAAAAGTCAGGTTCTTGCCGTACATCTCTGGCAGCGGCAGCATCTGAGGTTCCTCATATAGGGCAACTACACAGACAATGCCATTTGCTCTGGCAATCTTCCAGGCTGTCTGAAAGGTATCCTCACCACCCGCCACTTCCAGCACTGCATCCGCCCCCCGGTCCCCAGAGGCCTGATACACCGCAAGCTTCACATCTTCCATAAGAGGATTTACCGTGATATCTGCCAGTCCATTGCTTTTGGCCAGTTCCAGGCGATCCTCTGAAACATCTACAGCAATGATTCGTGCCGGACTGTACAATCTGGCGCACATCATGGAGCATAGCCCCGTGGGACCTGCGCCCAGTACTGCAATGGTGTCCGCCGGATGGATTTCCGCCATCTTTGCCGCCCAGAACCCTGTAGCCAGAATGTCTCCCACAAACAAGGCATCCTCATCCGAGACACCCTCCGGAATCTTGGTAAGGCCATTGTCCGCAAAGGGCACCCGCACATACTCCGCCTGTCCTCCATCGATTCTGCATCCCAACGCCCAGCCGCCATTGGGATCTGTACAGTTGTTCACATATCCTCGTTTGCAGAAAAAACACTCTCCGCAAAAGGTCTCCACATTCACAGCCACTCTGTCCCCGGGCACAAACTTCTTCACCCCCCTGCCCGTCTGCTCTACCACACCCACAAACTCATGTCCCAGGACCGTCCCGGGAACCGCTCTGGGCACTGACCCATGTTTGATATGAATATCACTGGAGCAGATGGTTGTCAGCGTCACACGCACAACGGCGTCTTTCTCATGGCGCAGTTTCGGCACCGGTCTTTCCTCCACGCTGATCTCTCCCTCTCCTCTGTAAACAACTGCTTTCATCTTTTCTTTCAGCATATTACATCCCTCTTTCACGGTCTTTAACTTCACACTTGTATTTCCATCATAATATAAAAAAGTAGTTCTCGCAATTGAAACTGGATGGAAATCGTCTGTATTAAATCGAATTTTGGATTTTTTTCAAAAAAATACTTGCTTTTATAAAGACGCGATGCTATAATAACATGGCTGAAATGATTATCGATGCGTGGCTCAGCTTGGTAGAGCGCTGCGTTCGGGACGCAGAGGTCGCAGGTTCAAATCCTGTCGCATCGACTCCTTGGCAGGGGCGCCGGAATCCTTATTTTATAGGGATTCCGGTCTTTTTTTGTTATTATGCTATGATGGAAATTAGCGACTTTTGAGCCTGTTCTAACATTTGTTCTAACGGATTCATCCTCCGTGGTAAAAATCCCTTCTAAACTCTTTACATTTTCCTCTTTATGGGACTTAGACAGATGGGTGTAAATATTAAGTGTGGTTTGGGCATCTGCATAGCCTAGCTATTCCTGTATGGCTTTCTCCTTCCATCCTTTATCATAAAAAATAGAAGCTGTTGAGTGACGGAGATTGTGACGACAAATTCGACAGAATATAATAAAATATGATTAAAATATTTTTAAATAGTTCATTTGAAACAAGATTTTTACCATATAATTTGGTAAAATATAGGGAAAGTTGTCGGAGGCTCAAAATGAACGATGACAAAGTCTTTAAAGCGAAAATTAATGCGAAGGGTATGTATTCCAAAACTGGATGAGGAACAGAAGCACCATTGAATTTTTGGGTCTTTGGGAACAACTTAATAATCCAGATTTTAATTACCTCGAATTCGAGGCAATTAAAAATGATTCAAGCAGTAATGCTTTTGTTATGACGCCAAAAAATGGGTAACAGACATATGCGCCGTTGGAGTGACCACAAAACAAGGTCGTTATGCGGCGACTTATTCTCACAAAGACATTGCTTTTGAATCTGCTTCGTGGATTTCGCCGGAATTTAAGCTGTATATTATCAAAGACTATCAACGGTTAAAGGCTGACGAAAACGGCAGGCTTTCTCTTAATTGGAATATGAACCGTGAGATTTCAAAAATTAATTACCGAATTCATATGGATGCTATCAAGGAGCACCTGATTGTTCCGGAGCTTCCAAAACAATATCAGAGCATTACATATGCCACGGAAGCCGATGCCTTGAATGTGGCAATGTTCGGAAAGACGGTAAAGCAATGGCGCGATGCAAATCCGAGCTTAGATGGAAATATCCGTGATCATGCTACTTTGCAGCAGTTAATCATATTTTCTAATATGGAGAGTTTAAACGCAGAGATGATTAAACACGGTATGGTCGGTGAGGAGCGATTGGTGGAGTTGAACCGGTTGGCAAAGGAACAAATGCAGTCATTGATTGATTCAGCAGGAGTCCGGCGGTTGACAGAAATGAAGAATGAAAATTGATTTTGATTGGCTATAATTAAAGATTGTGATACTAATATATGGATAGCTTGAACGCCGGGATGATTAAGTACGGAATAAACTGAATACAGTAATTAAGTGCAAAGAGGAGAATGGGTATGGATATAAAATCTTTATTTAACACAAAGCAAACAATACTGGAGAGTAAACTGAGTATTTTATTAGAACATCCGGTAACAAAGGGAGAACATTGTGAAAGTGCATGGATAGATTTTTTTAGAAGCTTTTTACCAAATAAGTATGCGGTGGACAAAGGTTTTATTTTCGATTCTAAGGGGAATATAAGTGACCAAATAGATATTATCATCTATGATGCGTTATATGCTCCTTTGATATTTGGAACGGATGCTGGCGAAAAGTTTATAACAGCAGAAAGCGTGTATGCTGTTTTTGAATCTAAGCCGACAATTAATAAAGAAACTTTAGAGTATGCAAATAATAAAATAGAGAGTGTAAATGTTCTCGAACGTTCAGCCAGGGGAGTGATTAATGCTGGTAAATATTGTCCGCCACGTAATTTGACCAAGATTATTGGAGGTATTTTATCAATTGATTCCATTAATATTGATAAAATCGAAGAGCATATGAATTTATTTATATATAGATCTTGGATGTGCAATTAAAAATCATTCATTTTTAGTTAATCGAGATACTAAAATATCTCTATTACATGCTTCTGGTGAAGAAACAGTTTTAGCGTTTTTCTATATTATTTTAGATGAATTGTATAAATTAGGGACGGTTGCCGGTATTGATATTCGAAACTATGCAAACGCAACCTTAGATAACTTTAAATTTAAGTTAGATAAAAATTAGTTGAAAATTTTTGTCGTAGGCTTGACATAAGGGTGACGGAGGTGGTGACGACAGGATTCCACAAAATATGTTTGAATATGATAAAAAGTAGTGTCATATAACGTCAAACATATTCCCAAATGATGGGTTAAAAGCAAGACATTTAGAATAATATCTGATATAATAGCGGAAAAGCTGCGGAGGTTAAGAATGAAGGAGGAAAAGGTCTTAAAAGCAAAAATAACTGCTAAAGGGATGTAAATTTCCGTAGTGTCGGATGGAAGTTTCAATGACTATATTTCTTTAACTGATATTGCGTAATATAAAAGTGAAGATCCGGCTGAAGCTACATCTGCAATCGGAATGTATTCTAAATCTGGAAGGAATGGCGGAACTTTCGCTCACCGTGATATCGCATTTGAATTTGCCTCCTGGATTTCTGCGGAGTTTAAGCTCTGCATCATCACAGATTACCAACGTTTAAAAACAGATGAAAACAGCAGACTTTCACTAAACTGGGACATGAACCGTGAAATCTCTAAGATTAATTATCGAATTCATACGGATGCTATAAAAAAGCGTCTCATTGTTCCTGAATTGCCAAAACAATATCAGAGTTTTACATATGCGACTGAAGCGGATGTTTTGAATGTGGCAATGTTTGGTATGACAGCAAAGCAATGGCGAGAAGCAAATCTAAATCTGGATGGAAATGTTCGTGACCATGCAACGCTTCAGCAGCATCAGGAATTAAATGTTTAGAGGACTACAATAATACAAATGCATTAAGAAGCTAAAGGAGCATAAATATTATGGAACGATTGACAAAACAGATTGCGTTTATCAAGCAGATCGAAGGTTTAAAATCTGTCACCCGCGAAGCGTGGACTTCCACCGGACGCAGGGAAAGCACTGCGGAGCACTCCTGGCGCCTGGCACTGCTGGCTGGCCTGCTTGCCCCCTCCTTTGGGGTGGATGTGGGCAAGGCCCTGATGATGTGCCTGGTTCACGACTTGGGGGAATTATACATAGGCGATATTTCAGCCGCCTCCAACCCAGACGAGGCAGAAAAGCACGCAGCGGAGGAGCGTGATGTGCGGCGTGTACTCTCACTTCTTCCGAAAGAGCAGGAAGAGGAATTTTTGGCTTTATGGCAGGAGTACAATGAAAACAACACAGATACGGCAAAACTGGTCAAAGCACTGGACAAATCGGAAACCATATTGCAGCACAATCAGGGAAAGAATCCCCCTGACTTTGATTACCAGTTTAACTTAGACTATGGGAAACCATACTTTGTGGATCATCCGCTGCTCATGCAGCTCCGGGAAATGTTAGATAAGGAGACCGCATACCATATACAAGAAACAGACGATTCATCGGAGAACGCCATGGAAAAGTAATCCATACAGAAATGCCCCGTCCCAGAATGGTATATAAACCACACCGGGACGGGGCATTTTTCCATACACAGGGTACTCAATTCTCCGTATCCCGCAGCCTCTCCACAATACTTTCCTTTGCCGCCTTCCCATAAACAAGGTATGGCACAACAACTGCGATAACCGTGAAGAGCGGGATCATAAACACAAACGCCCAGAAATTATACTGATAGTCAAAGAACAAGATCACCTGGTTCAGTGCATTTAAGATCAGATAGGAGAGCAGGCTTCCCAGAATGATACTCACACCCCCGGAAATCAAGACGTAGTAGAGCCCCTCCTCCAGCAGCATCTGCTTGAGCTGTTTCTTCGTCATCCCAATACTGCAAAGGATGGCAAATTCCCTCTTTCTGGCCACAATGCCTGTAAAGATAGCATTTACAAAATTCATGATTCCAATCAGAGCAATCACGGTGCTCAGAGCCACTCCCAGGGTCTGCACCACACCTGTCATTCCGCTAAATTCTTCCCTCAGCCCCTCTTTTGTCAAATATCCCATGTATCGGTTCACATTCTCCGTATAGTTGCGGGCTATCTGGGTAAAATTCTCCAAATGCTCCTCCTCCAGGGTATAGGATACGGCAAAGCAGTAACCTTTCTCCGGCTCCTCAGCCAGATCCTTCTTGGGAAGAATTATCTGAACCCCATTGACCTCATACCTGTGTTCATCCATGCTGGTAGGCGTCTCCACAATGGCCATAATCTCATACTCTTTTTCCTCCATATTTGTGTACTCAACGCCCACGGTCTCCCCGTTCTCTGTCTTTATTTCCTCCATCTCAGACTGATCCGTGACTGTGCTCACCTTCACTTTATCCCCTGGTTCATATAGGAAACAGTTATCCGTGCCATCCCCGATAATGGATGATATGAGCACATAGCCGCCCTTCTGGAATTTTTCTATATCTATCTCCCCTTTTACTGCCTTTATGTTTTTCAGCAGCTCGGAATCGTACGCATACGTATCTGTTCCCAGAAGGCCGGACCGTATTGCCGCATCCGTCGTAGGGATAGAGAACTCATCTTCCCTCAGCAATCCCTGCTTTCGAAAGTCCTGGTATCTCTGAAGCGCCGCCTCATCCATTCCCAGTTTACAGGTGTAGGCCGGTGCCCACATCTCTGATTTTGAAATAATCCCGGGCTGTCTGTCCAATTCCTCTGTCAGTCCCGTGTCCAAACGGTAATCACCGATCCCCTGGTATCCGCCTGTATAATTAGTGGTCCCCACCACAATATCCCCCACCATTCTGCCTTTTAAGTATTCATCCAATTGGAAGCTGCTCACACAGGTGAGAACCACACACAGCAGCACCACGCTGAGGGACAGAGACAGAATCACAAAGGTTGTCTTTTTCTTATTTCTCCCCAGATTGGACAGAGCCATCCGGTGCACTCTGGCCCCTTTCTCGGATTTCTTCTCCTTTTTGCGCTTCACACTGCCCTCACTGTAACCAAGCGCCTCCACAGGCGATACGCTTCCGGCGATCTTACCCGGCTTCCGGCAGCTGATCAGTACCGTAAGCAGTGCAAAGACTGCACCGAACAGAATCATAGCGGGTTCAAAGTGAAGGGAAATCTTCATATCCTTCAAGTCCAGCATGGACATGGCAAATGGGAATACTACCTTGCTCACCAAAAATCCCGCCGCCAGACCTATGGGAATTCCCAGCACGGAAAGAGTCAGCGCCTGCCGTCTCACCATCCGCTTTGTCTGGCGTTTCGTAGTTCCAATCGTCTTTAACAATCCGTAAAAGCGGATATCATTGATAATGGATATCTGGAAAATATTGTAGATAATCAGATACCCGGTCAGGAGCACCACCAGCAGCGCCGCTACCAGCAGTACCGCGGACTGTATGTCAATGCTCTCCATTCGATTCCCCATATAAGCCCAGTTGATCCCATAGCTTATATCCTTTTCCGGTTCATAGCCAGCGTCCTTAATAATGGAAACCATTTTCTCCTCAATGTTGTTCGCGCTCTTGAAGTACATCCCCACGCTGTACAGACCCTGACCCGAATCCTCCAGATGCTGATTTCCCCACTCCTGGAAATCCTGGTCCGATAAGTCTCCTTTTAGTTCCTTCCAATAGGCCTCTGACACATAGAGCTGAGTGGCATGGCTCACTTTATCCCCCTGATACCAGCCGCACACCTTGAAAGTCTTTTGGATCTCTTCCCCGTGGAAATGAAAGGTTAAAGTAATCTCCTGACCCAGCTCATGGGGAACCCTCAGCTCATCCATGATCAAAGTGTCCGCTATGATCTCATCCTCATTTTCCGGCATCCTGCCCTCTTCCAACTCTACAAAGGAATTTTTTAGCTCTTTCTCTCCGTCTGCGTACCGGATTTCAGCACTTCTCTTAATCAGATTGTCAGCTCTTGCTATAAAAATATTCCAGGAATAATCTACCACACGGCTGTCAGAGGTGATCTTCTCCATCTGTTCTGCGGTGGCCTTTTTCAACCCTGCATGAAATCTCCCCCCTACTTCGCGCATGGTCTGCTCCTGGGTCACCTGTGCCATTCCCAGTCCCATGGATGCTAAAACAGTAAAGAGCATACAGGTAAGGGCAATGGCCATAACTGCAAAAAGGTTGCGCATTTTATTGTTTTTCAGGCTTTTTACGGAAAGCGTTTGGATAATCTTTCTGTTATTGTTTTTCATCTCCTCCGCCTCCTAACCGCGCACGATTTTTCCGTCTTCAATACGGATGATCCGGTCACATAGCTGTGCCATAGATTCATTGTGGGTGATCATCACAATAGTCTGGTGGAACTGCTCCCCTGTCAGCTTCAGAAGCCCAAGCACCTCCTGGGACGTCTTGGAATCCAGGTTGCCCGTGGGCTCGTCTGCCAGGATGATCTTTGGCTTGCTGGCAAGTGCCCTGGCGATGGCAACCCTCTGCTGCTGCCCTCCGGAGAGCTGGCTGGGAAGATTATTCTTCTTCTCCAGGATTCCCAACACTTCCATGATCCTCTGTATAAATAGCTTATCAGGCTTTTCCCCGTCCAGTTCAATGGGCAGGACAATATTCTCATATACATTTAAAATGGGGACAAGATTATAGTTCTGAAAAATAAACCCAATATTTCTTCTCCGGAAAATAGTGAGCTCCGTCTCATTAAGCTTGAAGATCTCCTTCCCAGCCACAGTGACACTCCCGGAGGTGGCGTAATCCAGTCCCCCCAGCATATGCAGCAGAGTGCTTTTGCCGGAGCCGGATGTCCCCACCACTGCCGCAAACTCCCCCTCCTCCACTGACAGATCCACACCATCCAAAGCTTTCACCAGGCTTGGCCCGGAACCATAATATTTTTTTAAATTTTCTGTTTTCAGTATCTTCATCTCATTACCTCCATACGTTTCTTTTTTGTATTATACAAATACTATATCAGTGTATTCTGACAGCGCCATGACAGCAAAGAAAAAAGTCCTTACAAAATTGTCAGATGCTTTCCCATTTGTAAGAACTTTCGTAACTATTTAACAGATCTGCGTATTTACTTCGTTTAAGAGGTATATCTGAAAGCAGCTTCCGCTGCCAACCTGGGAAGAGACTGTGATATAGCCCTTTTCCCTGTTTAAAATCAGCTGGGCCAGGTACAGACCCAGGCCGTTCCCCTCCTCCTGTTCTACCTGACTGCCCCGGTAGAAGCGTTTAAAGATTTCATTGTACTGGCTGACCTCCATGCCTATTCCCTGGTCCTCAATCTCAATCCTTGTATAAATCTCTAAAGGCCGTACCCTCACTGTGACGCTGGAACCTGCCGGTGAATACTTCACTGCATTGTCCAGTATATTTCCCAAAGCCTGGGCTGTCCACTTTGGATTGTGGTATAGTTTAAGGTTCTGAAACTCCTCTGTGACAATTGCGATCCCCTTATCGCTAGCCTGTGCATATACACTCCCAACCGCTTTTCCAATGGTCTCCTTGATCCCCTGGTACTCCACCGGAAAGGAGAGTATCCCCTGCTCCAGTTGAGATGCCTTCAGCATATCTTTTATCAACCACTGCATTTTCCTGGCCTGTATGCGCGTCTCTCTGGCGAACTTCTCTCTCTCCTGGCTGCTTAACCCCTCGTCCACCAGCAGTTCCGTGTACATCAGCACATTGGCCAGGGGCAGTTTCAGCTGGTGGGAGAGATCAGACAGCAGCGCCGCTACCTTATCCCGCTCCTCAGATGCCCGTTCTCTCTCCCAGGAAACCTGCGCAAGGACGTACTGCAGCCTGCTTTCCAGTTTGGATTCCCTTGTCTCCTTAATGGCATCCAGGCTCTCCTTCCCTCCCTCCTGGTAGTTTGTCAGAATCTTTTCCATCTTTTGTATAGAATGAGCATAGTAGACCATGATTCCCAGCCCTGTCCCCAGACAGATCATCCCGATTCCGATCAGCGCCCCGCAGACAAGATATTCATTCATCTCTCTCCTCCCACATATACCCCATGCCATGAATCGTCTTGATGTGGAGGGGGCTGGAGGGGTCTTCCTCAATCTTGAGCCGGAGTCTGCGCACGTTGACCATCAGGGTGTTTTCCTCCACAAAGGTCCCGCTGCTGTCCCATATCCTCTCCAATATCTGCTCCTTCAAAAGCACCTGGTTTTTGTTTTCCAAAAAGAGCTTTAGAAGGCGAAACTCCGTAAGGCTCAAGTCCAAACTCTCCTCGCCCCTGTAAGCTTTCATCTCCTTTTCATCCAGCCGGATTGCACCTGAGCACAGCTGCCTGCTCATGCGGCGCGTCCGCTCCTGCCTTCGCAGAAGCGCCAGGATTCTGGCCTTTAGCACTGCCAGGGAAAAGGGCTTTGCGATGTAATCGTCTGCCCCGCACTCCAGACACATTACCTGATCAATCTCCATATCTCTGGCTGTAATCATCAATACCGGAATATTCCTCTGTTCCCGGATTTCTCTGCACAGCGCAAGCCCATCCCCATCCGGCAGATTCCAGTCCATCAGGATCAGATCCGGCGTTCCCTCCTTCAGCGCTTTGCGCGCCTCTGTACAGGAAAAAAAGCTTTCCACCTGGTATCCCTCTCTCTCCAGTGTGAAGGCCATTCCCCCTGCCAGGGCCCTGTCATCTTCCACAATGTAAATCTGCATGTGTTACTCCCCTCTCTTACGGTCTGAATCTTTACGTTTAATGGTACGTTACCCGGTCTGAAAAGTCAAGTGCATCATCAAGGCCCTAGTTAATCCATTATAAACTAACACAAATAGAAAAGTGTGTCAGATATCCCAGCAACCGGGTATCTGACACACCTGCCATATACGCAAAACATCTGCTACACTAATATCCTGTCCTGTTTATCCGGAAAAGTTCCCATTGCAATCCGGATGATATCTACAATCCATCCGATTCCAAACAATCCGGCAGTAAAAAAATACAGTAACCCCATACCGAATTTGCCAACATAAAAGTAGTGTCCGCCCAGATACCCTAAACACACACATAATATCAGGGCAATGGTCCTTGACTTATAGCTATATGACCGAACACGGGACTCTGACTGCTGCGGGGGCTGATACACATACTGATCCTGCGTCTGTTGTCCGCTGTATGCAGGCGGCGCCTGGTAATAATTATTAATAACTGTTTGGGAGCTGCTGTAATTTACATTTTCAGGAGCAGTTCTGGGCAATTCACATCCGCAGTATTCGCAAAACTTCCCTTTCGCTTCCGCTCCGCATCTTGGACATTGCATAACCATTTTCCTCTCTTTTTCTGTATAGCTTAGGTTAATTATTTAAAACTATTTTAGCATAAATCCGGATTTATTAAAATACTATATGTGGACAATATTGTATATACAGCCCTGGACAGCTTAATTGTCCATTCTAATTCCCTGTCCGGGATCACATTAATTACCTCTGACACATCCACTTGTCCAGAACTTCAAACAAATATGCGGAATCAATAGGCTTTGCGATATGGTCGTTCATCCCCGCGCTCCGTGCCTTTCCCACGTCACTGGCAAAGGCATTTGCCGTCAGTGCCAGGATGGGTATGACCCGTGCATCCTCACGGTCCAGTGCACGTATGGCCGCAGCTGCATCATACCCGTTCATCACTGGCATTTGAATGTCCATAAGGATCGCATCATAGTCTCCGGGAGCTGAGGCGGTAAACACCTCCACTGCCCTTTGCCCATTTTCCACTGCATCCACGCGGATATCTTTCATCCTAAGCAGCTCTATGGCAATTTCACGGTTGATATACTGATCCTCCACCAAGAGCACTCTCTTTCCGCTCAGTGTGGCCGCATTTTTTTTCTCCTCCTCTGAGGCTGCAGTTTCCAGATGCCCCTTAGAAATAAACATCTGGAGAACATGATACATTCTGGATTTAAAGAGAGGCTTGTTGATAAAGGCATCCGCCCCGGCTTCCAGAAAGTCCTGCTCGATTTCAGAGTAGTCATAGGCAGACACGATAATAATCGGTACGTCATCGCCCAGTGTTCTCCGGATCACTTTTACCGTCTCCAGCCCGTCCATTTCAGGCATTTTCCAATCCAGGATAACAGCAAAGTAGTCATCCGCTTTTGTGTGTGCCTCAGCGATACACCGCACGGCCTCTCTTCCGGAGAGAACCCACTCCCCCCGCATTCCCAGCTCATTCAAAACAGCAGCGGCGTTTTCACAGGTGATCTGGTCATCATCCACTACCAGGACGGACAAGCCTGTCAGCTCTTTGCTGCATACCGCCTCCTCACCGCTCCATTCAAGGGGAATTGCCACTGTGAATGTGGTGCCTCTCTCCAGCTCACTCTGCACATTGATGGTGCCGTTCATCATTCTGACAATATTTTCTGTAATGGCCAGGCCGAGTCCGGTTCCCTGTATGGTGCTGATGCGGGAATCCTCCGCCCTGGAAAACGGTTCAAAGATATGAGAAATAAATTCCTCTGAAATACCAATACCATTGTCAGCACAGACAAACTCATACTGGCTCTGTCCCGTGGTGGGCGAATATAGCTCATTGATTCTCAGGGAAACCCTTCCTCCCTGGGGTGTATACTTAATGGCATTGCTAAGGAGATTCATCAAAATCTGCTGCAGCCGGTCACAGTCCGCAATCACCCTCTCATGGAGTACCTTTCCAATGCTGATATGAAACTGCTGATGCTTCTCCTCTATTAGCGGTCTGCACATATCCATTACATTCTGTATCAGCTCCGATAATTCCACCCGACTGAGCGATAAGTCAATCTTTCCGCTCTCTATTTTCGACATATCTAAAACTTCATTTACCAGACTGAGCAGATGCCTGTTTGAAGTACTGATTTTATGCAGACAATCCCGTACTTTCTCAGGAGAATCTATATTGGCCTCAGCAATGGCCGTCATTCCCATAATGGCATTCATGGGTGTGCGGATGTCGTGGGACATGGAGGACAGAAAATTGGTCTTTGCCGCACTGGCAACCCGTGCAGACTGATATGCCTCCTCCAGCGCCTGTCGCTGTCTCTCCTGCTCTTCCCTCTGTCTGGTCACGTCCAGACCCACACTGTAAAAAGAAGGAATGCCGTCCCAGCTGTCTTTGCCGCTAACATAGCTGAAAGTCATGGTCAAATATTTGACTGCACCGCTGCGGGTTATGATACGTGCCTCTGCAACCGTATCCTCCCCGGTTTTAAGGGCATTCTCCATAACATCCACCGTGCGTTCCAGATCATCCGGATGCACATAGGTGCACTGAGAGTACAATTCTTTTTCAAACTGCTCCCCGGAATACCCAATCATCTCCAAAAATCCTCCGCCATACCAGAGTATTGTGCTCATATCCCTTGCATCCACCCGTGCAAATCCGCCCGGGATGGTCCTTATGATGGCATCCCGTTCCCGGTCCTTTTTCGCCAGCTTGTATTCTGGACTGACAGCATCGTGGGACAGCTCAATCCTCGCCTTATGCCCATTCCAGTTGATCTTCCGATTCTTTATCATAAATGTCTGCTTCAGGACAGGGTTGTCAAACTCCCATTCATAAAATTTATCTTCTGTCAGGAATTTGTTAGTACAAAAGGGACAAGGCGATGTCCTCCCCTGGATGACCTCGTAGCACTTGCGTCCAAGCACCTGTTCCGGATGCTGCCCCAGGGTCTCGCAGGAGTGTTTGTTGACATAGAGCAGTTCATAGGACTCCATATCTGATATATAGACATTGCCGGCATATTCTTCCATCATCCATGTAAAACACCGCAGTCTGTTCTCAGACATACGCTGGTGTTCCAGACATTCCGCCATTGACTCCGTGATATTGGTCAGGACTGCACGACAGACAGTTCCCCCATCGTGGGATATGGAACAGGCAAAGCGCATCCATGTGAAATCCCCATTTTTCCTGGGCAGGCGGGCCGTCAGTTCCACCCTGTCTCCGCCCTTCTCTACTGTATGGGTCAGCCTCTCTTTAAGGAGAACAAAGTCGTGGGGATAGGCTCCGTAAAGCTGCTTCAGTGTGGGAAAGCGTTCCCTGAATTCTTCCTCCGAATAGCCTGTACTGAAATAAAAAGGAGCATTTGCCTGGAGAATGAGTCCCTCCTCATCCAATAAAAAGCGAAGGAAGCCCAGATTACAGGCCTCCAGAATACTCTCTTCTCCACAGCCAGAGTTTTTCTCCTCAGAGCCATATCCCGGCTGCATGATATTAAAATTGCTCATATCTATTCTCCTTAATTCAATCACTCCACTTTGTTCGTATGGTTATCTATTATTAGAGTATAGCAAATGGATGTGTAAAAAGCAATGGGCCTTGAATACTTGTTTTCAAAACGCTATACGATTAATTCGAATTCAGTTCTTCATTCTCCAGCTGGCTAAGTACTTATTTTTCAGCAGACCGTTGGACAATTTCCCCCAGCCGAGAGGATAGCCATTGACACACACCAGCTGCCATCCCCTGGGGCGGGTCACAGGCACATCATCCACTGCGATGGTCTCTCCTTTTAAATATTTACTCACGCGGCTGTCCGTCCAGTTAAGGTTCACTGCGGAGGCATACTCACTCTTCCTGAGCGCCACTGCAAATGCCTGGCTGGGCTCAAATCGGTCCTTTTTAAGCTCTCCAAGATATAGGCCGTTTCGTAAGAAGGGAATCCCCTTTCGCTCACCCAAGAGGGGAGAAACGCTGTAAACCTGCCCTTTCCGCACCTCAAACTGACCCGCAAGCAGTCCCATGTCCACATCTTGAAAAAACTTCTCCAGGATCTCTCGCTCCTGTCTGGTCATCCCAGCCCTGCGCCCGTTTTCCCGGCTTCCTGTCTTTGCATTCCTCTTTCTGGAAACAGCTGTCTTGGCCACCTGTATCTGTTGCTGCTCCCCGCTTCCCTGCTTTTTCAGCAGAGCCATGAAATGTCCCTCCCCGGCCATTCTGTGAGGCCAGATGCGGATACATTTTTTCAGCTCCTCATTTCCATCGGCCAGATCTGGCCTTCCCTCGGCAAAACCCTCATATCCCTCCATCTCCAGCAGGGACATGCGTTCATCCTCCCGCAGAAGTCCGGCTATGATCTGTTCGTTCTCCTCCGGTGAGAAGGTGCAGGTGGAGTAGAGCATCATCCCCCCCGGTCTCAGCATTCTCACCGCCTGGCGCACAATATCCTGCTGGATTCTGGCGCATGCTGCAGGCTTTTCCTGATCCCAGGCCTTTGCCACGTCCGGGTCCTTCCGGAACATTCCCTCGCCGGAGCAGGGCGCATCCACCAGGATTTTGTCGAAAAACTCCTCAAACTGATCCGCAATTTTTGACGGAACCTCATTGATCAAAAAGGAATTGGGAATGCCGAACACCTCGATATTTTTTAGCAGAGCTCTTGCTCTGGACGCACTGATATCATTTGCTACCAGCAGGCCCTCACCTTTTAGCCTGGCTCCAAGCTCCGTGGCCTTCCCCCCGGGGGCTGCGCACAGATCCAGCACTCTCTCCCCGGGTGCTACCGGAAGACGGGATGCGGGCGTCATGGCGCTTGGCTCCTGAAGATAGTAAAGCCCTGCATAGTAAAATGGGTGCCTGGAGGGCAAATCTTCCTCCCGGTAATAAAATCCATTTGGTATCCATGGTATTTTTTTTAATCCAAAAGGCGCTATGTGTTCAAATTTATCCGGGCTGATCTTTGCCGTATTGACACGAAGTCCAAACTTTCTGGGCTCCTGGTAGCTGTTAAAAAAGTCCTCATATTCATTGCCAAGAATGGCTTTCATTTTTTCTGTAAACGCATCAGGTAAATTCATAGGCTCATCACTTTCTTTTATTCTACACTTTTTAGGGATTCGACCATATCAATTTTTTTCAGCTTAAAGTGCATCACTATATTTACGATCAGAGAAAATCCGAAGGTAAACAGAATTGCATAGAGAAAACTGGGAAGATAGATATTCCGGCCAAACATACACGCGTCTATCTCCACTGTCACAATGACAAATCGATGCAGAATGATTCCCAGCACCACACCCACAACTGCCCCGATCACAGTCAACAGGATATTCTCCCTGTACACATAAGCCGATACCTCACCATCATAGAATCCCAGTACCTTGATGGTGGCAAGCTCCCGTTTTCTTTCATTAATATTTATATTGTTCAGATTGTACAGTACCACAAAGGCCAGCATCCCCGCTGACACAATAAGCACCACGATGACCACATCCAGGCTTCCCAGCATGTCATCCACCTGCTCCTTAATGGTGCCAGTATAGCTGACGCTTAAGCCCGCATCGTAGGTAAGCGCCTTCTGCCCCACCTGCTCAGTCATTGCCTGGTCTTTCTCGGCGGTCCGGTACAGCATGCTGTTATACTCCGGCTTTTCCCCGGTTATCTTTTCATAGTATCCGGATGTCATATAGGCATAATGGCCCATATAGTTTTCACAGACCTGCGCTACCATCATCTCACAGACCTGGTCATCTGACAGCTCCACACGAACCGTGTCACCCTCCGAAACATCCAGCATAGAGGCCGTCTTCTCTGTCAGGATGATTCCATCCTCATTCAGCGCGTACTCCTCCCCAGTCAGCCGGTCCCGCAGATCCACAAACTTGGAAAACTTCTCAGTATCCCCCGGGATCATGAGATACGTATCGCGGCTTTTGCCCTTGTTTTCGATGGTGGACATTTTCATGTAAAGGGTATCAGACACCGATACATCCGGTTCCTCCTCCAGGTAGTCTGAGAGCTTCTGTCTCTCCTGGGTATCCGCGTCCTCGTCCAGCAGAATGATTCCGTCATAGAGCTGCAGTTCCTGATACTGCAGAACCGCCACATCCATAATGGAATCCCTCAGTCCAAATCCCACCAGGATCAGCGCCATACAGCCTCCGATTCCGAATATTGTCATCAAGAACCGCTTCTTATAGCGGAACAGATTGCGCAAAGTGGACTTCCAGGTAAAGCTCAGATGCCTCCACAGTATGGTAACCCTCTCAAGGAGGACCCGTTTCCCCTGCTTGGGTGCAGGGGGACGCATGAGAATTGCCGGGGTGGCTGCCAGCTCATGGTAGCATGCCACAACCGTTGCCCCCAGGGTGCAGACCAGCGCAGCGCCGGTGGCAAGCACGGCAAATTGCATGTTGTATGGAATCACAATATCCGGCATATGATGATACATGATCCCATATGCATTGATGATAATAAAGGGCAGGATCTTTTCGCCCGCAAACACGCCGAACACACTGCCCCCCAAAGTGGCGGCAAGGGCATAAAACATGTATTTAGACGCAATGGCAAATTTTCCGTATCCAAGTGCTTTCAGGGTTCCGATCTGGGTGCGCTGTTCCTCCACCATGCGCGTCATGGTGGTAAGACTGATCAGCGCTGCCACCAGGAAAAAGAGTACCGGAAACACCTCCCCGATATTTTTCATCCGGTCCGCATTCTCCCCGTATCCTGTATATTCCGGAAGGTCATCCCTGTCGCTGATTTTCCACTCCGGTACTTTCAGGTCATCGATATCGCTCTGGGCATCGTCAATCTTCTTCTGGGCATCCGCGATCTTCTCATCCGCCTCTCTCCTGGCATCCTCATACTCTTGGTTCCCATCCGCCAGCTCCTGTTCGTGATCTGCAATCTCCTGTTCCCCGTCTGCGATCTCCTTTTCATTATCCCGAATAGTCTGCCAAGCCTCTGCAATCTGCCTCTCCCCATCATCTGCCTGGGAAACGGCATTGTTTAAAGAAGCCTCCTGGCTTGCGATCTGGGCCCATCCATCCGCAATCTTCTTCTCGGCCTCCTCCAGCTCTCTGCGCCCGTCTGCAATCTTAACCTCCTGCTCCTTTATCTCCTGTTTGGCAGACTTTATCTGCTTTTCTCCCGAGGCAATCTGGGCCTCCCCCTCATCCAGCTGCTTTTTCGCCGTCTCCAGCTGGGCCAGCTTTGTGGCTGCATCTGCCTGGAGAGCGGCCGCCTGCTCCTGGGTCATCTGCCCGGACGCCACCATCTCCTCGATCTGCCTGGCTGCCTCCTCTGCCTGTGCCTTTCCGGCTTCGTACTCCTTCCTGCCTTTCTCCAGCTCCTTCTTTTTGTCTTCCAGCTCTTTTTCATTCTTTTTCAGGGTGTCCTTGGCATCTTTTATCTGCTTCTCGCCGCTTTTCAGCTTTTTTTCCGTAGATGTCTTTGTCTTTTTAAACTTAGCTTCCTGGCTTGTAAGTTCCTCCTTCGCCTGGGACAGCTGGGTTCTGCCGGAAGCGATCTGGGCTCTGGCATTGTCCAAATCCGCCTGCTTGGAATTTAGCTCCGCCTTGGCATCCTCTAGCTCCTTCTTTCCATCCTCAAGCTCTTTTCTGCCGTCGTCCAGCTTCTTTTGGGCATCGTCTATCTTTGCCTTAGCGTCCGCCAGCTCTTTGTCCGCCTCCTCTTTCTTATCCGCCAGTTCCTTTCTTGCGTCATCCAGCTCTTCATTTGCCTCATCCTGGATTTCCTGATACCGCACCTTGCATCTGGCTCCTTCTATGTCCTCAACAGCCTGACGGACCCTCTCCATAACGGAGTCATACTCCTCTGTGTACGCCGATGCCTCACGGCTCCCCTCAGCCTCCAGATATACCTGAGTGTAGACCTCCATATCAAAGCTGTCCTCAGTCACATAGAGAAATCCGGACACCTCCCCTGTCCCCAGGGTGGTGCTGCCTCTGCTAAAGGAGATATAGACCGGGCTGTTTCCGATACCAGTAATGGTAAAACGGTGGGCTTTCAGCACCTCACCGGACTCCTCACTGCTTTCCTCCTCATCCGTATCTTTCTCCTCCAAATCCTCTTTTACCTCCAGGATATCACCTACCTGATAACCCTCAGCGGCTGCGTACTCAGAGTCCAGGAAGCACTCTCCGGCCTTTTCCGGAAGCCTGCCTGCCTCAAGAGTCACTTTGTTAAGTGTCTCCGGGAGTGTTTCCATGTGAAGCACATCCATGGACTCATCCGTACCGCAGAGCACATCCGTCATGTATCCCGGCTCTGCCTTTTTGACACCCTCAAGCCCGGCCAGGGTCTCCACATCCTCCCCGGTGATCCCCATGGTTCCGATGACCTTGAGGTCCATCAGGTTATTTTCATCAAAATAAGCATCTCCCGTATGGCGCATATCAGGAGCTGCCGACTGTATCCCGGAATAAAAGGCAACTCCCATAGCCACGATAAAGAAAATCGAGAGGAAGCGACCTAAATTCCGCCTTATTTCCATATAAAAATCTTTTCTGAGCGCCCTTTTCATAGCCACCCCACCTTTGTCTTACTAATACACCGGATCACCACTCTATGTCCTCCACAGATATGGGGTTATCATTCAGATACATACGGGAGACCTTGCCATTCTTGATTTTAATCACCCTGTCCGCCATGGGTGTCAGAGCTGAGTTGTGGGTGATGACAATTACGGTCATGCCCTTCTCCCTGCACATGTTCTGCAGCAAGCGCAGTATGGCTTTGCCCGTCTGATAGTCCAGGGCCCCGGTGGGCTCATCACACAAAAGAAGCTTTGGATTTTTGGCAAGTGCTCTGGCTATAGACACCCTCTGCTGTTCCCCGCCGGAGAGCTGGGCAGGGAAATTGTCCAGGCGGTTCCCTAACCCCACTTCCTCCAGGACCTGCGCAGCATCCAGAGGATTCTTACAGATCTGAAGGGCCAGCTCCACATTCTCCTTGGCCGTCAGGTTGGGCACCAGATTGTAAAACTGGAATACAAACCCAATGTCATCCCTGCGGTACCCCGTGAGCTGTCTGGAACTGTATTTTGCGATATCCTCCCCATCCACCAGCACACTTCCACTGGTAGCGGTATCCATTCCCCCCAGTATATTCAGCACTGTGGTCTTGCCCGCGCCGCTGGGGCCCACCACCACCACGTACTCACCTTTCCTGATCGAAAATTCAATCCCGTCCACTGCCCGGATTTCCACTTCCCCCATCCGGTACACTTTGGACACACCTTTAAGCTCTACAAAGTTTTCACCATCTATATTATTCATGTGAAAGCCTCCGATTCCTTTTTGTCATATCATTTTATGCCCTGGCGTGAAAAAAACTGCCGCGGCAGGTTTTCTTTGTTAGTTACATTCTAACATACATAAAAATAAAAGAGGCTTAAATTTCTATGAAATTTCCATGCTCATTTTATTTGATCATCAAAATATTTGATGTTATAATTATATAGTTATTCAATGACTATTCAACAGGTCTGCGCATTTACTGCGCTGACCGTAAGAATTGATTCAAGCGTGTAAAAATCCCATCACCGAAGGTGATTTTAAATGGATTTTTAGCTGTGTATGGGAGGAAATGATGAGATTAAGAAAGAGATATTCCTGTAAAATGAAAAGCGCTGTCTGTGCAGCTGTGCTCTATGTGCTCTTTGGAGCATTAAAGCAGCTTTCGAGAATGGATACCCGGATGGCTGCAGAGATCAGCTCCTGGGAGGATGGGATGATCTACTGTCTGAAGACTTCTAAATGGGGACCGGCGCTTTATATTCAAAAAAATGGAGATACCATCTACCGGCTCCGGGATGCCCGCATCGGATTTGAGGATGTAGAGATTACCTTTAAAAGCATTGACCGGGCATTTCTGGTACTCACGGGACAGCAGGGACTATCCGGTGCCTACAGCGCCCATGCTTTTACACTGAGAGGGGACATCCAAAAGACCATGTCTCTGTGCAGGTGTGCCGACCTGGCGGAGGCGTACCTGTTTCCTGCAATCATGACACGCAGGATTCTAAAGGAGCTGCCCGCCAAAGAACATTTCACTGTGACTGTGTACCTGCGTCTGCTCCTGGGGATTCTCTGCCAGGAGCACCGCCCTGTGAAAGAGCGGCCGCATATTTTTACAGTTGCCAAAAGCCAATAATAGGGGGATACGGATATGCTTAAATACTATGAATTTCAAAACAGCGCTAAGCTGCTGGCGGGAAAATTCGCCCTGGAAAATGTACCGGGCGAACTGGAAAACCTGGGGTGTTCCCACCCCCTGCTGCTCTCTGACCATGTGCTCGCTAAGATCGGAGCCCTGGCCATTGTACAGGACGCCCTTCTCGCCGGACAGGTGCCTGCGGACACTCTTTTTACAGATATACCCGCGGATTCATCCTCTGACGTGGTCAATGAGATTGCAAGATTTTACCGCAAGAGCAAGTGCGACGGACTGGTGGCCATTGGCGGCGGTTCTGTCATAGACACCGCTAAGGGAGTGCGCATGCTGCTCTCCCAGGATGTATCGGACATTATGGAGCTGATGGGCTGCGAGGGAATCAAGAGAGGACGCCAGATCCCCTTTGTGATTATTCCCACTACATCCGGAACCGGTTCCGAGTCGACCCTGGTGGCTGTGATCAAGGACACCCAGAGAGAGGTAAAGATGGAGTTTATCTCCTACTACCTGCAGCCGGATGTGGCTGTCCTGGACCCCCGCATGACTCAATCCCTTCCCCCAAGGATGACCGCCTCCACCGGGATGGATGCGCTCTGCCACGCTGTGGAAGCATACACCTGCCTTCAGAAAAATCCACTGAGCGACGCCTATGCCACAGCCGCCATACGCATGATCAAGGATCATATCTTTACTGCAGTGGAGCACGGCCGTGATGCCTCCGCCCGGCTGGCCATGGCAAGCGCCTCCATGATGGCAGGTGCCGCTTTCTCCAATTCTATGGTGGGCATCGTACACGCCATCGGCCACTCCCTGGGCGCAGTCTGCCATGTCCCTCATGCGGAGGCTATGAGTATCCTGCTTCCCTTCTGCATGGAGTACAATCTGGATATGCTGTCTGAAGATTACGGGCGTTTGCTCTTGTATCTCACTGATGAGGACACCTATGCGCAGACTCCGCACAAGGAGCGCGCTGCGCGGTCCATTCAGGCTATACGGGATATGTGCAGCACCTTAAACAGGCTCTGCGGACTGCCGCTCACCCTGCGGGATGTAAATGTACAGCCAGAGGACTTTGAGCGGGTTGCGCAGGGGGCCATCAATGACGGCGCCATGATTGTGAATCCGAAACAGGCAGGGGTGGCGGATGTGGTTGGGATTTTGAAGAAGGCCTGGTAGTATTTAAGCGCATAAACCAGTTAAATTCCTAAGCCTCAACTTTGAAGAAAAACTTTTGACAGCCTATTTCACTCGTATAGGATGTCTGATTACCGTTTTCCACTTTGACACCTCAGTCTTTCTGGGGTCAGAGAGATATATTTCATGGTGCAGGCGCAGGTTACTAAAATCATTTACAAATCCATTTTCATTCACATATTCATCCATTTTGTCCACTGTTGCAGGTTCCTCATCGTATGAGCCATAGTGCATCATCTGGACGCATAGGCCCTCGTCTATAATCAGGAATTCGGCGGGGGCGCAGTCCAGCCTCTTCTTTCTTTGTGTTTCCCGGACAGCCCAGTCAAAATCCTCTCTCTTTACAAAATCCGGCAGTCGGATCACACTGACCCAATTAAAATTGCACTTATCGGAATAGTCCACGCCGTCAACGCCCTCTTGCCACCAAAACCCTTCCAGAGGAGGCACCACATATTCAAAAAAACCTTCTATTTTATGTGCGCTTTTATAGCTCATTCGTATAGTATAGGCAACGGCATACAAAATACTGACTGCCTTTTGATATTCCCCTCCCTCTTCATTTGGATCACCTTTTCCCCGCACAGCAATAAACTTCGCTGACGGTACCGTAACAACTGCCGGCTTATTTTTAGGCATATACAGTTCTTTAAACTCTTTTTTAAAATCAAATGTCATTTCAAACACCCTCCTCCTAACATATCAGTGTAGGTTCAACCCCTCAACATTCTGTGAAGATACTGAACAGTTACAGTTTACCACCATTAATATGACACCGCTATGTCATGTTCGGATATTGGATGTCAAAGGCCTCTTAACCGCATTTTCGCCCGCAGTTCACATAGCGGTCTTTTCTCTTCTTATTGGAGACTAATTCCATAATCTTTGCGCAATACTCCTCGTCTATGCTGATCCTCATCAGACTGATAAGCCGGTACGTATCCAGATGGTAGGGCAGGCTTCTGTGCAGGGCCAGATCAATCAGGTATTTGGCTGACTGAAAGCTGGATAGGTGTGTGTGTCCATTCTCAAACTTTTTCTCTGTGTTATGTACCACATAGCCGCCATCTGCCCGGTATACCTTAAATGCCTGTTTTGCGTAAATCTGATTCATACAATCATGCCTCCTTGTTTTTAACGGTTAAAGGGATCTCTTTACCTTATCAGAGGTGGGTCAGATATTTTCTGAAAGTTTACTAAAAGAACGTCTGCTTTCAATTTATTCCTCTCTTTATTCTATGAAAAAGGCGGCGGTACAAGAACACTTTGTCCCTGTGCCGCCGCCGTTTTTTATTTATCCTTTGTAGTAGTTAATCAGGCATCCCTTCAGTATGATAGTCCTTTCATCGTCTGTGAGTTCACCCATCTTCAGGGTAAATTCTTTCATTCCCTCACTTACCACATAGGCTTTGATTTCAGTTTTCTTTTCTTCCACTGCCTTCTTGATATCCGGCACATAGAGGTAATCCCCATTCTTAAAGGGCAGCTCCCCTTTATCGATCAGGAAGGGAAGCATTCCCCAGTTGATCAGATTAGAACGGTAACGTTTGGTGGCATACTCATTGGCAATGTTGGCCCAACCGCCAAGCACCTTCTGGCAGGAGGCCGCCTGCTCTCTCGCAGAGCCATCACCTGGTTTTACCGCAAAAATAGTGCTGCCGATGCCTGTATTTTTGCTGTCCATCTGTGGGAATTTTTCCTTTATGGCATCCCAGACGGGCTTTATCTCTCCGTTTGCCTCGCAGGGGCATTTGCCTTCTTCTCTGGCTTTTTCGCTCTTCTGCACTTCCTTCGCGCGTCCCACATAGGCCGGGTCTTTTCTGGAGAGTGTAAACTCTGCAAGCCCCAGAGGATTGGAACGGTAGGAGGAAGTCTCCCCTGACGGGATCAATTCATCCGTGGTGGTTACCGGATCATGGATTTCCGATACCACCTTCAGTACCAGGTTGTCTGTCAGTGCACACATTGCAGGCCAGTCCTTAATGTTGGGACCAAACTTGATCTCTACAGAAGGATCTGCCTCCCCGTGGCTGTCAAATACACGATTTTCGTAGATTGTCTTATCAAAGAAGTATTTCGGGTGGCTGAAGTTTACATCAATATCCGTAGCCGCTGTGAGATACCCCTTGTTGGCCGCCGTTGCTGCGATAGAACGTGCATCCATCAATGCCACTGAGGAAATCTGTCCGCTCTGCAGCTTGCTTCCCTCACGGTTGGGGAAGTTTCTGGTTGAATGGCGGATACTGAATGCATTGTTCGCAGGGGTATCTCCTGCTCCGAAGCAGGGGCCGCAGAATGCGGTCTTTACGATTGCTCCTGTCGCCATCAGATCTGCCAGTCTGCCGTTCTTGGCCAGCTCCACATAGATCGGGGTGCTGGCTGGATATACGCTAAGGGTAAACTCATCCGAGCCGATACTGTGCCCCTTCAGGATATCCGCTGCATCACAGATATTCTCAAATCCACCACCGGCACAGCCTGCAATGATTCCCTGATCCACATAAAGCTTTCCGTTTCGTACCTTATCCTTTAAGGTGAATTCCACAGCGCCGTCTAAGCTCACCTGAGCCTTCTTCTCTACATCATCCAGAATATCCATCAGGTTTGCATTCAGCTCCTCAATGGTGTAGGTATTGCTGGGATGGAAGGGCATAGCAATCATCGGGCGGATCTGGCTTAAGTCCACATAGACCATTCCATCATAGTAGGTGACCGCACCCGGTTCTAACGCTGCATATTCTTCAGAGCGTCCATGGATTTCATAGAACTCCCTGATCTGCTCATCATTTGTCTTCCAAATGGAGGAGAGGCAGGTAGTCTCCGTTGTCATGACATCAATGCCGATGCGGAAATCCGCGCTCAGCTTCTCAACACCAGGGCCTACAAATTCCATTACCTTGTTATTCACATATCCGTTTGCAAATACTGCGCCGATGATAGCCAGAGCCACGTCCTGGGGTCCCACTCCTGGAATGGGCTGTCCGTCAAGATACACACCCACAACGTCCGGCATATTGATATCATAGGTTTTGCACAGCAACTGCTTTACCAGCTCCGGGCCGCCCTCACCCATAGCCATGGTGCCCAGAGCACCGTAGCGTGTATGAGAATCAGAACCCAGAATCATCCTTCCGCCGCCTGCCAGCATTTCCCTGGCAAACTGGTGGATCACTGCCTGATGAGGGGGAACATAGACTCCGCCGTATTTCTTAGCACAGGTCAATCCAAACATGTGATCATCTTCATTGATGGTACCGCCCACAGCGCAGAGGCTGTTGTGGCAGTTCGTCAGCACATAGGGTACCGGAAACTTCTCCAGTCCTGAGGCTCTGGCCGTCTGGATAATACCCACAAAGGTAATATCGTGGGAAGTGAGCTTATCAAACTTAATCTTTAGCTTGTCCATGTTGTCAGAGGTGTTGTGTGCCTTCAAAATATTGTAAGCGATAGTGTTCCTGGCGGCATCCGCCTTAGAGGGAACCTGATCGCCTAATTTACTCTTGAGTACGGCTGCTGCGTCCTGGTCGTCCTGTACAAGCTCCGTGCCATTTAACAGATATGCGCCGCCATTATATAATTTAACCATTGTATAGTCCTCCTATCTATATTTCAACATCCTGCTACCTAAGTATAACGGCATCCGCCCAAAAAGTCAATTTCGACCAGGTCATTTTGGAAAACGACCTGGTCGTTTTCCAAAAATGACCTGGTCAAAATGGGAAAATTTATTAAAATTCTATAAACTAGAAATCCTGGCTCGCCATGTACTTCATATAACTCACCACCATCAACGCTATCTTAAAGGTTAAGGCATCCTCAAACACCCTTATATCCAGCCCCGTACTCTTCTGCAGTTTCTCCAGCCGGTACACCAGTGTATTCCGGTGTACGAACAGCTGTCTGGATGTCTCGGATACATTCAGGTTGTTTTCAAAGAATTTGTTGATTGTCATTAGTGTTTCATCGTCAAAGGTATCCGGCATGTTCTCCCCAAACACCTCGTGCATGAACATCTCACAAAGGGGCACCGGCAGCTGATAAATCAGACGTCCGATTCCCAGTGTACTGTATGCCACAATATCTTTTTCCGCATAAAATATCTTTCCCACATCCAGGGCCATCTTGGCCTCTTTGTAGGACTTGGATACCTGTTTGATCTCGTTCACGATTGTTCCATATGAAATGCGGACTGCGGACATAGCCTCTGAATTCAGCATGTCGCGAATCATCTTTGCGATATCCTCCAGCTCCTCGTAAGTATCCTCGGGCTTTAATTCCCTCACTAAAATAATGCTTTTTTCATCAACCGCCGTGATAAAGTCCCTGGTTCTGGATGCGAATAAGGACTTCATGGTCTCCAGGGCACTGCTGTCCTTTTCATATTTGGTCTCAACCATGAACACAACACGGCGCGCCTCCGCCTCTATATGAAGCTTCTTTGCCCGATTGTAAATATCCACCAGCAGAAGGTTGTCCAGCAGCAGGTTCTGGATAAAATTGTTTTTGTCATACCGCTCTTTGTAAGCAGTGAGCAGATTCTGAATCTCGCTGACCGCCACCTTACCGATCATATAGGCGTCCTCGCTGGCCCCCTGGGACACTAAAATGTACTCCAGATTTCTGTCGTCAAAGATTTTAAAAAAATGGTATCCCTGAACGACCTGACTCTCCGCCGCAGAATCTGCGAATAACTTTACCGCATGTCCCTGAATCTCTTCGCTCTCAAAAGTGGATACCACTGTACGTCCCTCTAAATCCATCACACATAAATCAATTCTGGTGATGGCTCTCAATTCATCAATTGCTGTTTGTAATACCTGGCTTGAAATCATTTTTTTCTCCTTTGCCATACCATATTTTTGTTTTATTAATAATAAATCATTTTTACTGAAATAGCAAGAATTATGATGTCCCGTTCTCGTTTAAGAGTATTTTTTTCCATACCAGACCGCCTCCGTGTTCGATCACAAACCTTCGGCAGTCCAGGGCGCCTTCCTTATCTCCCAGCTGTTTCAGGCATTGGCAGCGCAGAAATTCTTTAAATACCTCTAAATAGCATCCCCTTACTATCGTCCCCTTTGCGCATGGTTCATTGTCGTACGCTTCCATTTTTTCCAAAGCCCTCTGCCATTCCCCTGCTGTAAGTAAATCATTTATGCATAAGGAGTATCTGACATAACAGATCATGCTCTGCATTTTCTTACTTTTCTTCTTACCATTTCTGCCTATAAAATCCTCTATCTGCTGCCGCTCCGCTCTTTTTCCTTCCTCATCCTTCAGCATACAATAACATTCATACCGAAGATGATGGTAATGAAGATACACCAGCCTCTTTTCCCGGAACCTGCTGTACCTTGTTCCGTGCCAGATCATTTCGCTAAATTTCAGCGCCTCCTGAAAATCTCCAGCACACCGCATGGCCTCTGCCAGATTTATACTATAGCTATACGGCACATAGGCCCTAAGCCCCCAGCGATAACAAACAGCCCGGTAGACAAAATCCCTGACAGGATCAGATACCGCTGATGGCGTCTAAAGTACCTTTGAAAGCACTTCACTGCCTCCTGTTCCTTTCCCTCGTAGGTTCCTTGTCTCCTTTTAACCTGAATGTAAGCTTGCAGCTCACCAGCCCAGGGAGCCTTTCTAAAATGAAGCAAACTAAATACTACAAGCATCAGAGTAAAAATGAGCGCCAGACTCCCCAAGCTAAATATTTTATAATAATTTACACCTGTCTTCACTTCATATTCTTGGATATAAACAGAACTCTCTGCCCCGGAAATCTGTCCCAATTGCTCATCCTCAACGGCACTTTTATGGCTGTATTCGTCAAGCCATTCTGAAATTTCATCCGGTATCCTAATGGTCTGTTCCAGCCAGCCCGGCTTAGTCTCAAAGAATACCCGCATCTCCTGACTGCACGCCAAAGTATCCTCCTGTGTTCTCTCCTTTTCAAGTATAACAAACGTGCAGCCATTCTTTCGGTATTTCTCCACTTGCGGCGCTTCTTCCGGATATCGGAAAATCACATCCGCATGGACACCCGGCACAGCTATGACCGCCCGATAAGCAGTCCCGTCTGTTGCCACTACAGATACCTGTGCCACTCCTTCCATTGGAAAGCAAAATACATACATCGCGCATGCTGCAAACATTGTAAAACCCCATAATGCATATATAATGGTCACCATATTTTTCATCTTTCGTTTCATATTCCCCCTCACACCCCTTCCTCTATCTATGAGCCCCTATCTTGTTGTAACAAGTATCCGTATTACTCTATCTCAATGCTCCATTCATTCCGGTACTCTTCTCCTCCTCCCAGTTGTATTAAATCTTCCTTTTCCTCCAGCCTCTCCAAAACGCCCTTTCTGGCCGGAAGCGAAGTCCATGGCTCTATACATACATAGGGAGTCTCCGTTTTAGGCCAATGCCAGATACCAAGATACTTCATCTGCGGGAACCTGATGGTAATACATTTGTCCGCCACAGGGGAGGTGAGCTCAGCCCAAGTCCCCATTCCACTCAACACAATGGCATCCATGTCAAAAAGGTCGTGCCGCAGATGTATAGGGTTTTCCAAAGGTACATAGTCTCCGTCCTCCAGCACATATCCATCCTCGGAGATTGGCACACGCTCAGGTCTTGTCCCCTGCCCAAAATGTATCTCATAATCCTTGAACGTCCCCTGTGCCCCAATGGGAACACAAAAGCCTGGATGGCCCCCCACACCAAAATACATCTCCTTTTCCCCCCGGTTCTCTACCTCATAAGTAATCCACACAGTACTGCCTCTCAGCTCATAGGTTACCTGAAAACGAAATGCAAAGGGGTAATGCCTCCTGGTTATTTCACTGTCACTGAGTACAAAGGCAGCTTTTTCTTGGCTCTCTTTATTAACTTCAAATTCCGAGTACATGGCGATCCCATGAATGTCCATATGGTACGCTTTACCTTGATAAAGATATGTCTTTTCCGTAAGCCTTCCAATGTATGGGAAAAGTACCGGAGCATGCTCCTCCCATGTTGCAGCATCTCCCTGCCAGAGATACTCCTTTCCCTTTTCATCCTTCAATGACATCATCTGCGCCCCCAGTGACTCGATGTCCAGTGTCAGCTTCTCATTACAAATCCGGGTCATCATATGTTTTTTTCCTCCATTGTATTCTGAAAGCGCTTAGTAGCCGAAGTTCTTTCGATTCGCATCCGCCGCCATCCTTATCTGATCATCATCCATCCTCTCAAGCACCTTAAGCACTTCACCCTCTCTCTGTGCATATACTGCCTCCTCATGGCAGAGGGGAATCAACTGATAAAAGCTAAGCAGCCTCCCAGTAGACAGTTGTTTCTGACCCACTCCCCCTGATTATCAAAAACCGGCATGGTGGCGGCGGCACGAAACCCTACGCTGGATATCAGAGAGGTCTGATTATAGTCTATCAGATGTCCCATCCCTATCCAGGACTGGGTGTCCTGCACCATTTCAGGTATCCGCTTCATCCACTGTACTGCCCAGGTATGCTGATCCTCCTGGCTGTTCATATCCCACATACTGAACGCCACGCTTCCCAAGTAACTTAAAGATTCCCATATTTCTTCTCCTCTCTTTTCATTACCTCCTACGTCGGAGGTTTCATCTGGTTCCATATGTAAGATCGCTTCCACAAAAAGGAGCCGCATTCCTGCGGCCCCCTGTATTTAAATTTTGATTAGTTTGTAATCGTCTGCTCTGTCTCTTTGTCAAATACATGGATCTTCTCAGCATCCAGAGCAAATTTCACATTGTCACCTGTTCTGGCAGTGGTGCGCGGATCTACACGTGCGGTCATTGGGAATCCCTCTACATCAAAGTATAAGTAAACCTCAGCGCCCAGCAACTCATATACACGGATGGTGGACTCTACCACTGTATCCGGTGAGGACTCAATAAACATCTGGGAATCATGCACGTTCTCAGGGCGGATACCCATAACAACCGTCTTTCCTGCATAACCGCCGTCAATGAGTTTCTTTGCTTTTGCAGGCGGAAGCTTAATGCTGTGGCTGCCCACAACCAGACGAACCTCGTCCTTGTTTACCTTAACCTCTGCATCCATAAAGTTCATCTGAGGTGATCCGATGAATCCGGCAACAAACAGGTTACCCGGGTTGTTGTACAGGTTCTGCGGTGTGTCTACCTGCTGAACAACACCATCCTTCATAACAACGATTCTGGTACCAAGTGTCATAGCCTCAGTCTGGTCATGTGTTACGTAGATGATGGTTGCGCCCAGTCTCTGATGGATCTTAGAAATCTCAATACGCATCTGAACCCTCAGCTTGGCATCCAGGTTTGACAGCGGCTCATCCATGAGGAATACCTTGGGATCACGTACAATGGCACGCCCCATAGCAACACGCTGCCTCTGGCCGCCTGACAGAGCCTTTGGCTTGCGGTCTAACAATTTATCCAGATCAAGAATCTTTGCAGCTTCCTTCACCATCTTGTCAATCTGATCCTTCGGCACTTTTCTCAGCTTCAGACCAAATGCCATATTGTCATAAACAGTCATGTGGGGATAAAGAGCATAGTTCTGGAATACCATTGCGATATCTCTGTCCTTGGGCTCCACATCGTTAACCACTCTGTCACCGATCTTTAAGGTTCCGCTGGTGATCTCCTCAAGTCCGGCGATCATACGAAGGGTTGTGGACTTTCCGCATCCTGATGGGCCTACAAAGATGATAAACTCTTTATCTTCAATTTCCAGATTGAAATCCTTCACTGCTTCAAATCCGTTGGGATAGGTTTTGTTAATGTGCTGTAATGATAAACTTGCCATTCTTTCATCCTCCTAAAAAGTGAACTGCATTTTTTAACTGACCTAAGTATACTAGACATCACATGATCTAACCATGCCATTATTGAACAAATATTTACTTAAACCCTTGTAAATTTTGCTTACCAACCTATTCACTTCTTTTTCTTTAGGACAGATTGACGGAATTTAATTGCTTCTTATATACAAATTGACGAATGGCTTGTATTTTTCCTCTGTGTTGTGTATACTCATAGGTATGGATTACGTGATACTTGACTTAGAATGGAACCAATGCCCTGACGGGAAGCAATCTGAGGACAAGCAGCTTCCCTTTGAGATCGTTGAGATCGGGGCAGTAAAACTGGACAGCAAATACCGGGAGATCAGCCGGTTTTCTGAGATTATCCGTCCCTGTGTGTACAAATCCTTCCACTTTAAAACCCAGGAAATCATACAGCGGAATATGGATGATTTTCTTGTTGCGCGCACTTTTCCACAGGTCTTTTCAGACTTTATGGCCTGGTGTGGGAACCGGGTGCATTTCTGTACCTGGGGGACCCTGGACCTGCTGGAGCTCCAGCGCAATGTATGCTACCACCAGCTGCCGAATCCGCTGCGCACACCCTTGCGCTACTATGACATCCAGAAGGTCTTCAGCCTGGTCCATGAGGACGGAAAAAGCAGGCGTACCCTGGAGCACGCAGTAGACTTTCTGGGGCTGGAAAAAAGCATGCCCTTTCACGATGCCCTCTGTGATGCCTGGTACACTGCTCAGGTGCTGAAAACCCTGCCTGAGAGGACGGTGCTTCACAACTACTCTTACGACTATTTCCGGCCTCCAGCCAGCAAAAAGGAGGAGATCTTCGCCACCTTTGACACCTATTTCAAATACGTTTCAAGGGAATTTGACACAAAGCAGGATCTCATGAAGGACCGCCAGGTCCTCTCCACTAAGTGCTATCTCTGCCACAAGGCTGCGAAGAAAAAGGTGCGCTGGTTTCTGGCGGGAAATCAGAACTATTTCTGCCTTGCCTACTGCGAGGAACATGGATGGCTAAGGGGAAAGATCCGCGTCAAAAAGTCAGAGAATGGAAAGTATTTCTGCATTAAGATCCTAAAGCTGGTCACACCCGAAGATGCCCAGGAGATCAAAGAGCGAAAAGATGCCTTAAAAAAGAAAAGATCCGTCCACTTGGCGGAGATTAAAAAAGCTGCCGCACAGGATCATTAGTGCGGTAGCTTCCTTTTTCTATTTAGTACTATTAAAGTTCTCAACCAAGTCCTCAAACTCAGCCAAAAGACAGTCCACCCTCCCATAAAAGGCGTCGTTATTGGTGGGATTGTCCAGCTCTCCCTCAATATATTTCAGCGTTTCCATGATCGCATGAATCCTTTTTTTGCCGGCTTCGTCCTTGTAAAGAATATATCTGCTCCGTTCATTTTCTTCCGGCGTCATCTTTTTTAGCACTACCTCTACACTGGGTTTCTCCCCGATATAGCGGTATGTAATTGAGGGGGAAGCGTGGTTCAGCAGGTTCTGGAGATAATAGATGTCATCCGTGGCTTTATAATATCTCCATGCAAAGGTCTTTCTCATGGTCTGGGCTCCAATGGAATTCAGCCCCATGCTCTTACCCACACTCTTAAATACCCGGTACGCCTGTTCTCTGGACAGTGCGGCCGCGGAACTGGCATGCCCCTGGATCAGATACGCTTCGGGCTCCTTGCCCTCTGTAAATTTGTTGATGATCTCCTGAAGGTCCTTGGGAATATTGAAAATCCTCTTGATATTTTTTGTTCCAATACTTGCCTCAATGCTCTCTTTTCCACGGATATCCTTGATCTTAAATTTCAGGATCTCCTGCAGCTGGAGCCCGGTTCCCACCCCGATTTCAAACAAGATATAGTACTTGTCGTCAACCTTCCGCAGCTCCTGCTTAAACCTCTCCAGTGTTTCCTCGTCTTTGATTGGTGACACCCAATTCATAGCTTATTCCTCCTTTTCCCCACCCATTTGCTTTTCGCTGTCTATTGTTTCATCGCTCGTCTTCTCTCCCTGAACCTCATTTTCCGGTTCTCCTGAAGATTCTGATGTCTCTTCTTTGATTGTGTCTGCACCTGAGTCTTTTTTCTCCTCAAATCCAGGGGCCTGCTGATCTTTTTGCAGCGTAACCGCTTCACAGCGTCCGGGTTCTGATGCCTTCTGCTCTTCTGTCTGTGTCTCAGAGTGTCCCGCCACCGACGGCTCCTGTATGCCGGACTCCGTTCCCGTGCGTTCCCTTTCCTGCTTGTCTTTCTCCTGCTGTTCTTTCTCTTTTTCTTTTCTCTCTTTTTCTTCTCTTTCCTTCTCTTCCCGCTCCTGCCGCTCTTTCTCTTGCCGCATAAGCTCTGCCCGCAGCTCTGCCTCGATCTCCAGGGCTGACTTGTTCTCTATATCCCTCTCGATCCGGGTCATCTCTTCCTTTTCCCTCTGCCGCTGTCTGCGTATCTTCTGGGACTTTCGGTTTCGGATATAGGCAATCACTACCAGGGGAAGCAGGGCGATTATAACCACCAGTCCTACCACTGCCATAAACACATCGTTGGCGTAAACCCACTCCCAGGCCGCTGACCATGCGGACTGGATATGTTCCCCTGCAGTCTTTAGCATTCCCTCTGCTTTTTCCAGTACACCCTTGGCCTCCGTCTCACTCTCAGGCTGCTCTTCCCCGGCGGAAACCACCTTGTTAATCACCTGCGGGACCGCAATCTCAAAGTTCACTCCATTGAACTTTAGAGAGGTGCTGGAAACGGGCCAGCCGTTAAAAGAGTAGGACAGAGTTCCGTCCGATCCCAGTGTCCGCACCACCTGACCAGCATCCCCGTCCTTGGGAATAGACACCTTTACGCTGGAAACTGCCTCCACGGTCTTCTCCTTTAAGGCCGCGCACTCCAGTTCTCTGGCCTTTCCCAGATAATTGACCCCCAGTATGTCCGCCCGGGTCACCTTGGTGTCCTCAACCGGAATCTCTACACGGGTAAAATTCTCAAATGCATAGTTCAAAAGTTTAGCAGACTCAGTAAAGGTCTTCCCAGAACCGTTGGTTCTAAGTACTACACAGATCAGTTTGCGCCCATCCCTTTTCGCCACTGTCACAAGCGTATTCAGGGCAGCGTCCGTAAATCCCGTCTTTCCGCCAAGGCATCCCTTGTAATAAAATTCCTCGTCATAGAGCATTTTCTGATGATTGACAAACGCCCTCTCCTCTTTGCTCTTGTTGGTCTTTGGGTATTCATATTCCGTGGTCCTGGTGATCTCTGCAAAGGTTTCATTCTGCATGGCTGCCTGCATGATGATTGCCATGTCCCTTGCACAGGTGTAGTGGTTCTCATCGTGAAGTCCGTGGGCGTTTACAAAATGGGTGTTAATACAGCCCAGTTCCGCCGCTTTGTCATTCATCATCTGCACAAAATTCTCAATGGTGCCTCCCACCTTCTCTGCAACACCGTTTGCGCAGTCATTGGCTGAGGCCAGCATGACACCATACAGCGCCCTGCGCAGAGTAATCTTTTCTCCCACCTCCATCCACAGGCGGCTGCTGTCCGGGTCCAGACTGTTGATGGCCTCATCCGAAAACTTTACCTTGCTGTCCAGATTACCATGTTCCAGTGCCACCAGAGTGGTCATAATCTTTGTAATGCTGGCCGGATATTCCTTGGCCTCCATATTTTTGCTGTAGAGGAACGCGCCCGTGCCTGCATCCATCACAACTGCAGCCTCCGCCTCCACCTGAGGTCCGGCAGGCCAGCCATCGATGGAATTGGACTCAATGGGCAGGTAATATGATTCCGGAAACTCTGTCTCGCTCTCCGCGTCAGACGCCCCCTCAGAGGGATCTTCCGAACCCTCCTGCTGTGTTTCCTCTCCTATGTTCTCTCCCGTGGCATGCACGACTCCTACCGGCATCACTGCCGTCAGAAACAGAGCGGCAGCCAATGCAGGTAAAATGTAGATACCCTTTTTTCTCATGTTTGTTCTCCATCATTTATCGCCAAAAATAATTTCTCATTTTTACATCACATATTATTATATTATAACCTATCACATTTTTCAACTGAAAGTAATGAGAATAACAAAAAATAAAGTAACCGTTCAGCCTTAATTGAACCAAAAACCCCCTTCAAGTGCCACTTTATCAGACATTATCAAAGAATAAAGTATATTATCATAAAAATTTTGAATTTTTTCACCTTTTGCCGATCGCTTATCCACTATGTTCCCTCATTCCAGTGACCAGAAAGACGGCCGCTCTGTAAACATCTATAATGGTGGAAGAAGACCGAACGAAAAGCGAAAAAGCGTCAAATGAAGTAAGGTGTTTTAGCAAGAACAATGGATATGAAATGTACTCCTCGATTCTGAGCATTATCGAAATGTTAATAAAAAAGAGATGATTGACGATGCTTAATGATATAAAACCTTTATTTATGGATAAACCAGCTACTTTCTAGCCAGTGCTAAACCATTTGATCAGATGAAAGTAGAACTGTTACAAAAAAGGAGTTGGAAAAAATCTGATCACTTATAATGTGAATGAATGTCCATGAGGGCGTAAAAATTTCTGTGTCTATAGATAATAATTTCTTTTAATAAGAATCAAAAAAATATATAGTATTTATTGAAAGCTGTTCTTTGCATTACGAGCAAATCAATAGCAGTGATTGTTAAAATGGGCGCTGCTCACACCTGACAGTTGAAATAAACGTTGAAATTTGGGACAAATCCTTTAATGCTGGAGGAATATGGTCGGAACGGTCAATCTATGTATAAAGTTGTCGTTCCGACCTACAAGTAAATAAAATAGAGAACATCCCCTAAACTCTATTTATACATTATCATATCATATAATGAAATATGCTACTTTTGTTGAGTGTGTGAAGAAAAGTCTGTAAATACAGTTCTTCTATGATAAGTTTGAGCTGGTAAGTTAAGGAATTAGCTTCCAGCTCTTGTTATATATATACTTTAGATATCCTTGCATGTCAAGAGAAGGCGAGTGATTCCCGCCTTTTTCAGGACTGTACTTCTTATTCTGGCAGTCGGTCCGAATACATGATACTCAGTTCCCCATAGACCTGAGCCCAGTTCCGAATTGTTGTTGTCCAACCCTTCGTGGCTTCAAATGTGGACAGATAAAGTGCTTTTAACAGAGCGGTATCGCTCGGAAATACACTTCTCTGACGATTCAGCTTGCGATAGGTGCCGTTCAGGCTTTCAATCGCATTCGTCGTGTAAATGACCTTTCTAACCTGTGAAGAAAACTTAAAAATCGGGGATATGGCCTCCCAGTTATCACTCCAGCGTTTCATGGAATTGGGATATTTAGGTGTCCATTTTTCGCTGACCCGTTCCTGGGCTTCCAGCGCTTTCTTCTCATCTGGTGCATGGTAGATGGTTTTAAGGTCTGTTGCAAATGCTTTACGGTCTTTGTCAGGTACGTATTTTAGAGTATTTCTAACCTGATGGACAATGCAACGCTGGTATTCTGTTTTAGGGAATGCAGCAGCAATAGCTTCTTTGATTCCGCTAAGCCCATCGGCACAGATGATGAGGATATCTTTTACTCCACGATTTTTTAGTTCATTCAGCACAGAGAGCCAATACTTAGAACTTTCATTATCTCCGACATTGATTGTCAGAACTTCCTTCTTTCCTTCTGTGTTGATCCCAAGAATAACGTATGCGGCTAATTTTCGAATCACGCCATTATCCCGGACAGAATAATGAATGGCATCTATGTACAGGATTGGATAAATCTCATCCAATGGACGGTTCTGCCAGTCTTCAATCTGTGGAAGAATCTTATCTGTTACATCTGAAATAAATCCTTCTGATGCTTCAAAACCATAAATATCCTCCATCGTTTCAGATATTTGTCGGGTAGTCATTCCTTTTGCATACATGGAGATGATTTTCTGATCAATATCAGAGATATCCTTCTGGCGTTTTCTTACAACCTGAGGTTCAAAGGTTGACTTACGATCCTGAGGAACATCGATATCCATGCAGCCATAGCTGCTGTTAACACGTTTGGATTTGTAGCCATTACGATAATCATCACTGTCTGAACGCTCGGATTTTTCGTATCCAAGGTGGTCATCCATTTCAGCTTCCATCATTTCCTTGATGGTTCCGCCAAGTAAATCTTTGAGTGCATCCTGAATATCCTGTGCAGACTCAATGTCATACTCCTCCAAGAGCTGATGGATGATGTTGCGTTTTCCTTCTGTCATTTGTACTCTGTGTACTGGTTTCTTTTCTCTTTTTGCCATAATAAAAGGCCTCCTATGATTTTATTTTATCATAGAAGACCCTTAGAATCTTTATTTACAGAAAAACTTTCACAGACTCCTTTTGTTAATTATATTGTATAGTAAAATATTCTAAATTTTCCATATATACATTGGATTTAATTTATTACTTTATAATCCGTAAAGTTGGATATCCCCCCTCCTCCATTTCCCACACTGTTTCGAAATCCCAGCCCTCATATGTCTCCTGAAGCTTCAGCTCTTCCGTCGTCTTTCTTCCCGTCAGGTCTGCGCTCTCCTCCCCCGCAAGATCCCCGTTAAAATAGCTCCTGGTTATGCTACCCGCTCCAAGACCGTTTCCATTGCCGCTCAGCGAATAGCAGTTCCTTATCTCTGTGTTATAAGCATCCCCCAAAATACCTCCCGTATTTCTGCGGTCCGCCACAGCTCCCGTCGCAAAGCAGTTCTTTATGACTAAAGCTGAAGAGTAGCCTATAATTCTCCCACTTCCTGCCAAACCACCCAGTATTCCTGCCGTCCCGTTTGTTGAAACATTCCCTGTTGCATAACTCTGTTCCAAAACCTTTCCGTTTACCTCGCCTGTCAGGCCGCCTACATAACTACTCCCTTCTACATTCACGGTCGCATAGCAGGCTCTTCCACCTTTCTCCATCCTACCCGCCAGACCTCCTGCATACTTACTGGTTCCGCTCGTTACCTTCCCCTTCCCAGACGCGTGGCTTTCGCTGACTTCTCCTGATGCACAGCCCACCAGGCCTCCTGTATACTCCTTTCCTGTTACATTTCCGATTCCTTCCGCAAAGCTTTTCCCTATGGTTCCGGCTCTCCCGGCCAGACCGCCTGTATAATTCCCTCCCGTTATACTTCCGATTTCCTCCGCTCTGCCGGCCACTGCCTGGCTCACTTCTCCACACAGGCCTCCTGTATAGTCTCCTCCTGTCACACTCCCGACTCCGGATACTTTTCCTCCCTTCATCCTGTTCGTTACCTTTCCGGCAAGGCCTCCCACATAGCTGCTTCCAATGATCTCTTCTCCGCCTTTTACCTCACATGCTCCCAGATTTCCCTCCACGTAGCCCGCTACGCCTCCTGTATACTTCCCTCCGCTTATCCTTTCTATCCCTTCTACCTTCACTCCTGACAAGATTCCCTCACTGTAGCCCGCTATTCCTCCCGTATAGTCCTTCCCGATTACGCTTACCCCTTCCAGCCTTACGTTCCGGATTATTCCACTGCTGTAACCAAACAGGCCCGCATAATTCTGATCCCCCCTGTTTACACTTAGGTTCTTTATCGTATATCCATTTCCATTAAAACTTCCCCTGTATGGCGTTTCACTGCTTCCCACCGGAATCCAGTCTTCTCCCTCCAGGTCCAGATCCCCCATCAGGCAGTAATCCCCTTCCGGGTCCCCTGCCATCTTCTTTAATTCCTCCACTGTTCTGATCTCCTGCAAAGCCACACTCTCTGCTTTCGCCAGACCGCGCAGGGAGGGATATCCCCCCTCCTCCATTTCCCACACTGTTTCGAAATCCCAGCCCTCATATGTCTCCTGAAGCTTCAGCTCTTCCGTCGTCTTTCTTCCCGTCAGGTCTGCGCTCTCCTCCCCCGCAAGATCCCCGTTAAAATAGCTCCTGGTTATGCTACCCGCTCCAAGACCGTTTCCATTGCCGCTCAGCGAATAGCAGTTCCTTATCTCTGTGTTATAAGCATCCCCCAAAATACCTCCCGTATTTCTGCGGTCCGCCACAGCTCCCGTCGCAAAGCAGTTCTTTATGACTAAAGCTGAAGAGTAGCCTATAATTCTCCCACTTCCTGCCAAACCACCCAGTATTCCTGCCGTCCCGTTTGTTGAAACATTCCCTGTTGCATAACTCTGTTCCAAAACCTTTCCGTTTACCTCGCCTGTCAGGCCGCCTACATAACTACTCCCTTCTACATTCACGGTCGCATAGCAGGCTCTTCCACCTTTCTCCATCCTACCCGCCAGACCTCCTGCATACTTACTGGTTCCGCTCGTTACCTTCCCCTTCCCAGACGCGTGGCTTTCGCTGACTTCTCCTGATGCACAGCCCACCAGGCCTCCTGTATACTCCTTTCCTGTTACATTTCCGATTCCTTCCGCAAAGCTTTTCCCTATGGTTCCGGCTCTCCCGGCCAGACCGCCTGTATAATTCCCTCCCGTTATACTTCCGATTTCCTCCGCTCTGCCGGCCACTGCCTGGCTCACTTCTCCACACAGGCCTCCTGTATAGTCTCCTCCTGTCACACTCCCGACTCCGGATACTTTTCCTCCCTTCATCCTGTTCGTTACCTTTCCGGCAAGGCCTCCCACATAGCTGCTTCCAATGATCTCTTCTCCGCCTTTTACCTCACATGCTCCCAGATTTCCCTCCACGTAGCCCGCTACGCCTCCTGTATACTTCCCTCCGCTTATCCTTTCTATCCCTTCTACCTTCACTCCTGACAAGATTCCCTCACTGTAGCCCGCTATTCCTCCCGTATAGTCCTTCCCGATTACGCTTACCCCTTCCAGCCTTACGTTCCGGATTATTCCACTGCTGTAACCAAACAGGCCCGCATAATTCTGATCCCCCCTGTTTACACTTAGGTTCTTTATCGTATATCCATTTCCATTAAAACTTCCCCTGTATGGCGTTTCACTGCTTCCCACCGGAATCCAGTCTTCTCCCTCCAGGTCCAGATCCCCCATCAGGCAGTAATCCCCTTCCGGGTCCCCTGCCATCTTCTTTAATTCCTCCACTGTTCTGATCTCCTGCAAAGCCACACTCTCTGCTTTCGCCAGACCGCGCAGGGAGGGATATCCCCCCTCCTCCATTTCCCACACTGTTTCGAAATCCCAGCCCTCATATGTCTCCTGAAGCTTCAGCTCTTCCGTCGTCTTTCTTCCCGTCAGGTCTGCGCTCTCCTCCCCCGCAAGATCCCCGTTAAAATAGCTCCTGGTTATGCTACCCGCTCCAAGACCGTTTCCATTGCCGCTCAGCGAATAGCAGTTCCTTATCTCTGTGTTATAAGCATCCCCCAAAATACCTCCCGTATTTCTGCGGTCCGCCACAGCTCCCGTCGCAAAGCAGTTCTTTATGACTAAAGCTGAAGAGTAGCCTATAATTCTCCCACTTCCTGCCAAACCACCCAGTATTCCTGCCGTCCCGTTTGTTGAAACATTCCCTGTTGCATAACTCTGTTCCAAAACCTTTCCGTTTACCTCGCCTGTCAGGCCGCCTACATAACTACTCCCTTCTACATTCACGGTCGCATAGCAGGCTCTTCCACCTTTCTCCATCCTACCCGCCAGACCTCCTGCATACTTACTGGTTCCGCTCGTTACCTTCCCCTTCCCAGACGCGTGGCTTTCGCTGACTTCTCCTGATGCACAGCCCACCAGGCCTCCTGTATACTCCTTTCCTGTTACATTTCCGATTCCTTCCGCAAAGCTTTTCCCTATGGTTCCGGCTCTCCCGGCCAGACCGCCTGTATAATTCCCTCCCGTTATACTTCCGATTTCCTCCGCTCTGCCGGCCACTGCCTGGCTCACTTCTCCACACAGGCCTCCTGTATAGTCTCCTCCTGTCACACTCCCGACTCCGGATACTTTTCCTCCCTTCATCCTGTTCGTTACCTTTCCGGCAAGGCCTCCCACATAGCTGCTTCCAATGATCTCTTCTCCGCCTTTTACCTCACATGCTCCCAGATTTCCCTCCACGTAGCCCGCTACGCCTCCTGTATACTTCCCTCCGCTTATCCTTTCTATCCCTTCTACCTTCACTCCTGACAAGATTCCCTCACTGTAGCCCGCTATTCCTCCCGTATAGTCCTTCCCGATTACGCTTACCCCTTCCAGCCTTACGTTCCGGATTATTCCACTGCTGTAGCCAAACAGGCCCGCATAATTCTGATCCCCCCTGTTTACACTTAGGTTCTTTATCGTATATCCATTTCCATTAAAACTTCCCCTGTATGGCGTTTCACTGCTTCCCACCGGAATCCAGTCTTCTCCCTCCAGGTCCAGATCCCCCATCAGGCAGTAATCCCCTTCCGGGTCCCCTGCCATCTTCTTTAATTCCTCCACTGTTCTGATCTCCTGCAAAGCCACACTCTCTGCTTTCGCCAGACCGCGCAGGGAGGGATATCCCCCCTCCTCCATTTCCCACACTGTTTCGAAATCCCAGCCCTCATATGTCTCCTGAAGCTTCAGCTCTTCCGTCGTCTTTCTTCCCGTCAGGTCTGCGCTCTCCTCCCCCGCAAGATCCCCGTTAAAATAGCTCCTGGTTATGCTACCCGCTCCAAGACCGTTTCCATTGCCGCTCAGCGAATAGCAGTTCCTTATCTCTGTGTTATAAGCATCCCCCAAAATACCTCCCGTATTTCTGCGGTCCGCCACAGCTCCCGTCGCAAAGCAGTTCTTTATGACTAAAGCTGAAGAGTAGCCTATAATTCTCCCACTTCCTGCCAAACCACCCAGTATTCCTGCCGTCCCGTTTGTTGAAACATTCCCTGTTGCATAACTCTGTTCCAAAACCTTTCCGTTTACCTCGCCTGTCAGGCCGCCTACATAACTACTCCCTTCTACATTCACGGTCGCATAGCAGGCTCTTCCACCTTTCTCCATCCTACCCGCCAGACCTCCTGCATACTTACTGGTTCCGCTCGTTACCTTCCCCTTCCCAGACGCGTGGCTTTCGCTGACTTCTCCTGATGCACAGCCCACCAGGCCTCCTGTATACTCCTTTCCTGTTACATTTCCGATTCCTTCCGCAAAGCTTTTCCCTATGGTTCCGGCTCTCCCGGCCAGACCGCCTGTATAATTCCCTCCCGTTATACTTCCGATTTCCTCCGCTCTGCCGGCCACTGCCTGGCTCACTTCTCCACACAGGCCTCCTGTATAGTCTCCTCCTGTCACACTCCCGACTCCGGATACTTTTCCTCCCTTCATCCTGTTCGTTACCTTTCCGGCAAGGCCTCCCACATAGCTGCTTCCAATGATCTCTTCTCCGCCTTTTACCTCACATGCTCCCAGATTTCCCTCCACGTAGCCCGCTACGCCTCCTGTATACTTCCCTCCGCTTATCCTTTCTATCCCTTCTACCTTCACTCCTGACAAGATTCCCTCACTGTAGCCCGCTATTCCTCCCGTATAGTCCTTCCCGATTACGCTTACCCCTTCCAGCCTTACGTTCCGGATTATTCCACTGCTGTAGCCAAACAGGCCCGCATAATTCTGATCCCCCCTGTTTACACTTAGGTTCTTTATCGTATATCCATTTCCATTAATAATCCCCGTAAATGGTTTCTCTACAGTGCCAATTGGAATCCAATCAGTTCCACTCAAGTCAATATCTGCCATAATCTTATAATTTAAATCAGGATCTATTAATTGTAACTCTTGAGTTGTCCAAATCTCGTTACTGCTTACAAAATCAAGCAATTCCTTTTCAGTTCCATCTGAGAAAATAATATAGAATCTATGATCTGGTCTATAATTTTTAACTAAGATTTCTGTAGTATAACCCGTTAATTTCACTTCTAAGTCAAAGACATTCTTATTTCCATTTTTAAATATTGGATTGACTAATACATCTTTTTCATTAATTCCATCCCATAGAAGAATCATATCATCTCCATCATTGTCCACTATAGTGTTTCTCCCAACATCGTTCATAAAGATATATGAATCATTACAGCCTCCTCCTTTTATGTTATTTCCACCATTCCATATCCAAAAAGCATTGTCACTTTCCAATCCTGTCAATGTATTTATACCTTCGGAACTAAAGATATTATTTTTCTCAACTGTATCAGCGAGCATGCCATATCTTTGATTTTTTGAATTTAAAACATCTCTAAAAGTAGAAAAATCAACTTTTTCTAATAAGGACAGAGCATGAATATTCGAAACGAAATCAGCCAACAATACTTCACCGGCGTTTTGGTCCTGCTCTAAAACAGTCAACAAATGATACGCTGTTTGTGTTAAATCGTCCTTACCTTCCTGTGTAAATTCTCTATTATAATAAAGTTCTTTTAAATGTGATGAAGACATCAGATGTTCATAAACAGCCATAATTAGTCGATCATATGCTTTATTAATGATAGCCAATGCATTTGATCCTGTTCCGCCTGTATATTTTTCACCTGTCAAAATTTCGAGCACTTTAATCTTATCCGCTCCACCTGTCCACTTATGTATAATTTGAGATGTTAATTCAAGACGTTCTTGTCTATCTTTTTCTTCAGTAAACTTAGTAACGAGCTTTTTGAGTTCTCCGCTTTCATCAAGGACAATAGCCTGATGTAGACTATAAGCTGTTCCAAAACTTCTAATGTTTGGAAGCTCATATATTTCTTTTGGGATATAAATAAAATCTGACGACTCTGAATATCGAAAATCACGCATAAACCAAATATCTATAACATCAAGTAGACTACCATCAATTTTTGATGCCGTGCTTGATTGATTATAAGTATTTCCATTTGAATCCAGGATATTAATCTCTTTGTAATTTAAATTAATAGACCCTATCCCTAACTCTTCAAATGTATGTAATTCACTCTTTCCCGATACCCCATTACTATTAGCATCAATCCAAATTAAAACTCCGGATTGAGCTGCCTCTGATGCACTAAAAATCATATCTTTGTTAAGGTCTAATTCTTTCAAAGCTTCAAATCCATTGGATGCGCATTTTCCATTTTTTAATAATGTTGCATTTCCAAATAATTCTTTTCCGCTGTCAATTTGTCCGTTTCCATTTAAATCTCTTACTAAAATACCTTCTTCAGATCCTGCCCACCCTGTTTTAACCTTAAATCCACTTCCATTATGATCAAAATGTACACCACAATTTATAGATAGTGTTTTCATCCCATTTCCATTCAAATCTATAACCAAGGGTGAAGAAGCTTTGCTCGCCTCATCAATCGCCCCACTCGCTGAATTAATGATTTGTTCTTCTCCATTCGGAAGAACCCTTACCCTTACAAATTCACCGTCTTTTTCTCTTATTTGATATTGACTCTCTTTATCCCATCCTGCATTTAAAAGAGTTTCATAAAGATTATATACATATTTTCTCTGTTCAACATATGTTACCTTTCCCTCAACAGTCCTCTCAAATTGTGCAATCTTACCTGCATACTCCGGATTGGATTCAAATAACTTCATTGTCTTTATACAAGCACTACTATCTTGAACAGCTATATCTATTTCTTCTAACTCAGTTCTCATTCTATCAAGGCATTCTTTATTAAGCAGCCCAAAATTACCGCACGACTCCATAAAACAGTTTTCAAAGCCTGATTGCCCTTCTTCTGTAATTATATTCGCAACAAAATATGCCTGTCTAAAATAGTATTCCTCTGCTAATTCTATTAATTTATCTATCTGATTTAATATAGCAATACCCATTTCAAAAGGAAACGAAACAAAAGTTCCTACAATCGGAATAAATGTAGAAGATATATTGCTACAAATGCTAAACAGACTTTCAGCACTTTCTGCCATTTTTCTGGCTGCTTCGTTTCGATCTCCTTCATCTATTTCTGTCTTAAAATCCTGAGCACTAACTGATAAGTCTTTCATATCCGAAGCTAAATGATAGAAGAATATTACGTTATTGCAAAATTCCTCCAATCCTTCATATCTACCTCTGTAAATACTTTTTAAAGTATCTATATCTCCTTCTGAAGATTTTCCATAATCTAGCATCGCTTTGTATGCCTCATAATTAAAAGAAGGCTGATCCCCAAAAACATAGTCAAAGCAATATGCTTCAATAACGGTTTCCACCATATCAACTGTAGAATCTTCTAAGAGCTCATTTATTTCTCTGACAAATTGTTCTTCCGGTGTCTCGATTGTATTCATATCAATGTCTGACGCTACCACATTAATATTAGAAAATAATGAAAAAATCAAGCTAATAATTAGCATAACCGCTATTTTACGAAAACTTTTTTTCATAATCATATGTCTCTTCCTCCCTCTTTTACCCAAAGTAACTTAATACGTTTTTATTTAAAGCTTTTAAGATCTTCCTCCTTCCCAAATATTAAATAATTCTGTTGTTAATAATTTATTATTGAGTCCAATTGTTATTAAATATTGTATCATAATTAATATCTTTTTTCTATTATAATTCTGAATTTTGATCTAATATCTATATATTTTTTGTTTTTTTATTTTTTATTATGAAATTTTATTTGCAAATAAACCATTTTAAGACTCGTTTAAAACTGTCTGCGGAAAAGATTATCTGTTCATTAGAATACTTATGATACAATAATTTAGAGAATACAGCATACATACTATCAAACAAATAATAACCTATGAAAATCACTACACTCTCTTTATACTGATTGTATATAATCTTTCTCATATATTGGGGTGTTAACACTATATGGTATTTGCACAACCTTTTTGTGTACGATAAACTATTTACCTTATTAACCATAAGTATTTACCACACTACCCGCATAGCAGATGGATTTTTGTTTTCCAGAGGCTTCTTTCTCTGTTAAGAAACTTACCTTTGTTCAACTGACTAAAACCATAAAAAAGAGAAGCGCAATATAAAAGCACTTCTCCTTTTTGCTTATTAAAAAGCATTATTCCATTTAAATTTAAATAAAAGTGATAAAGATTATACCTTTTAATTCATATAGTACACAATCATAGCATATAATAATATTATTAAAAGTTATTTTCTTATTGTTCTTCTCCTTCTGCCGTCTCCCCTTCATCTGTCACTGTCTCAGCCTGTGCTTCCTCCACCGGAGCGCTCTCCTCTTCCGCCTTGCAGTCCACCGGTTCCTCCACCACGTCGTCGATTTCCCCCTCAGGCGGAACCTCTGACACATTCTCCTGCTTTGCCCCGCACTTTGTGCAGAACGCTTCCTGATCCATCACCTGGGCGCCGCAGTTTTTGCAGGTGTGGAATTCCACGGCTGCCTCCTCGCCGGTTTCCTCCTCCTGCTGGGGATACCTTGTGCCGCAGGCGGGGCAGAACTGGCCTTTCTCCGGAAGCTTTATGCCACAGGATGGACAAACACGCTCATTCTCAATCTCAGCAATTCTTCCTTCCAAAATGGTAATCTTTCGCTTGATCTCCTGTACCTTCTCCACGCCGTCCGCCAGCTCTTGCTGAGGGCTTTCGCTGTGGAGCGCATAATACCGCTCACCCAGCTCCGCAAATTCGCTCTTCATCTTCCGCTCCTCATCCTTGATCTGGAGCTTTAAGTTACTCACTTCCGCTACATCCTTGGCCTTTTTTGCCATAGATTGACTTGTCTTTGTCAGTTTCTTTCCAAAATCGTCTAAAAATGCCATACTAATTCCTCCATTCTATTAAAATAATAACCGTTCAGCCAAGCTGCCCTTTCATTTCGCTCAGGGCTGCAGCTTTGCCCCGCACATGTTGCAGAAGGCAAACTCTGTGCTGCACTTTTCCCCGCACTGGGGGCAAACGCGGTGTTTAGGCTTCATGATTGCCGCCTTTTTGGGTTCTGCCGGTCTGCTGACGCTTGGTGCAGTTTCCCCACTCTTCGGTTTCTTTGCTTCCTGCGGTTCTCTGGTCACCGCTGATTCCCTGGCCGCCGCCCATGCAGCATCCTCCGTCTCCTTTGGAATTTCCGGCTGCTTTTCTGCCTCCAAAACTGCGGGCTTCGGGGCCGGTTCCTGCAAGGAAGCAGGCTCCTGTTCTGCCACCCTCCCGGGCTGCGGGGTCTGTGGCTCCTGTCTTACGGGCTCCTGAGGTCTTGGCTCCTGGGGCTTTGGCTCCTGGGGCCTTGGCTCCTGAGGCCTTGCCTCCTGGGGTTTGGACGCCGCTTGCCTTACACTTCTGCCGGCTTCATGCAGAGCACCCCAGAAGTGATGCTCCTCCTTTATAGGCTGCGGCAGCTGTCCGTCCGGCTGCGCCTCTGACTGGTCAGGTGTTTTCTTGTTCAGCTCACCTAAGTTTCTGCATGCCATGATCAGCATCAGAATAAACTCATACGCAATCCTGGCCGCCAGGTTGCCTCCCACCAGCAGTATCAGCCCGTGGGTCAGCTCCACAATCGAGAGTGACATAAACAGTCCCATTCCGGTGCAGATAGAGGCAACCAGCACATAGGTAAACTTTAAAAGTCCCTCGATGATGTAAAACCTGAAGTTCAGGAAATCGTACAGCTTCCCCAGCCAGCCCCCGAACCTGTGCTCATTCTTCTTTGGCATGAAACCAAAGAAAATCACGAATGCGCCGATAATTCCAATTACCAGCCCCAGCACTGCCATAACTGTGGCAAACCCTTCGATGTTCATGTGGATCATATTACCCCTCCTCGTCGCTTATTTGACTTGATGTTACTGTTCACTCGTTCACAGTAACGACTTGATCCTTCACTTGTGAATTAACATTATTATACAATGCATAGTATTAAAACACAAGACGCAAGAGCACATTATATAAAAAATTAAGATTAAAGACAAAATTTATTAACTTCTCTGTAAAGCTAAGGATTTTCCGTGAAAGTGCACAATATATATAGGCTAAAAATTTGGGCAATCCTGCTCTTACAGCCCGGAACTTTTTTGTGGTATAATGAAAAAGAAATGGCTGTAGCTCCTGCGTGAAGGCCAAGCACGCAGGGGCTGCGGCCATTTTGCTGCCCCAATCCCCCGAGTCCCTGCTGTAAACAATATGCAACCGGCCCACTGACCCATAAATATCGTATCCACTGTTAAAGAGCACGGCGGGCGTCTTGCAGCAGAAACGCGGGCGTTTCATTACTGTAACATACTATTTTAATGGAGGTTATAAAATGAATACAAACACAAACCAATATCTGGCAGAACAGCCCATAGGAAAACTGATGCTCAAATTTTCTATCCCATGCATCATGTCCCTGCTGGTATCTGCCCTGTACAATATCGTGGATCAAATCTTCATAGGCCGCGGTGTGGGATATCTGGGCAATGGAGCCACCAATGTGGTATTTCCCATTACCATCATAGCCCTGGCCATTGCTCTTTTAATCGGGGACGGCTGCGCCGCCTACCTGAGCATCTGTCAGGGAAAAAAGGATGAGGACAGCGCCCACCGCTGTGTAGGCAGTGGGATTGGCCTCATCCTCCTATGCAGTATTCTCATGACTTTGGTATTTTACCTCTTTCAGGAGCAAATCCTCTGGGGCTTTGGCGCTACTGAGAACAATATTGATTATGCCAGGGAATACTTTCGCTGTATCGTGCTCGGCATCCCTTTCTTCATGTTCGCCAATTCCTTAAACTCCATCATACGCGCTGACGGCAGTCCTCAGTTTGCCATGATCTCTACCCTCATTGGATGTATAATCAATGTAATTCTGGACCCAATTGCCATCTTTGTGCTGCACTGGGGAATGTTTGGGGCTGCACTGGCAACCATAACCGGTCAGATCGTCTCCGCCCTGCTGGCCTTATACTACCTGTTTCACACCAAGTCCTTCCGCCTGCGCAAATCCAGCTTCCGGCGCAGCGGCCCGGTGCTGAAGCGTGTTCTCCCCCTGGGCGTTAGCAGCTTTCTCACCCAGGTGTCCATTGTCATCATCATGGCTGTCATGAACAATGTTCTGGTCCGTTACGGGGCGGAATCCAAATACGGCGCCGATATCCCGCTCACTGTCGTGGGGATTGTTATGAAAGTCTTTCAGATCGTAATCTCAGTTGTGGTGGGAATCGCAGCCGGCTCACAGCCCATTGTGGGCTATAACTACGGCGCCGGCCACAGTATACGCGTAAAAAAGATATTCCGCACCATGATTCTGGCCGAGCTGTGCGTAGGCCTGGCCGCCACCCTGTGTTTTGAGTGTTTTCCGCTCCAGATCATTGCCATATTCGGCAGTGAGGACAGCCTCTACAATGAGTTTGCCGTCCTGGCCTTTCGTATCTATCTCAGCACCATAAGCCTCTGCTGCATTCAGAAGGCCACCAGCATTTTCCTGCAGTCCCTAGGCAAACCAGTCCTCTCTATGGGTCTGTCTCTTCTGCGGGACTTTCTCCTGAGCGTCCCCCTGGTGCTCCTGCTGCCCGCAGCCCTTGGAGTCACCGGCGCCCTGTATTCCGCTCCCATAGCCGATACCGTAAGCTTTATCGCAGTCCTGGTCATTATCCGCTATATCCGCCGTTACTTGGATTGCTATACGGACCGCAAAAAAGAAGCCCCGCTTCCCCGACGCAGTGTCAGAAAGCAGAGCAATGTTTCAGGCTCCGCAACGTAGCGGAGCCTGCTGCCTGTCCTTATTCACCCCACTGATACCTGGTGAGGTCCCCTTTCAGCCGCATCTGCTCAAACCCATGCTGGCGCAGAGCCTCATACAATACAATCGCAACAGAGTTACCCAGATTCAGGGACCGGATGTCCCCGATCATAGGAATGCGCACCGCAGTTTCCGGATTTTGCACCAATATTTCTTCCGGAATCCCCGCGCTCTCCTTGCCAAACATGATATAGCAGTCCGGTTCGTAGGATACTTCTGTGTACACTCTTCTGGCCTTGGTGGTGGCCATATAGATTTTGGCGTTCGGATTCTTCTCCAGAAACTCCTCATAATTTATGTAGGTAGTCACATCCAGATCTTTCCAGTAATCCATCCCAGCTCTCTTGATGGCCTTTTCATTCAGCTTAAATCCCAGCGGCTCAATCAAATGCAGCCTGGTTCCCGTAGCCACGCAGGTCCTCCCGATATTCCCTGTGTTGGCTGGGATCTCCGGCTCAAACAGAACTATGTTTAAAGCAGCCATTATTTTGTCTCACCCTTCTCTCTCAGCTTTTCCACAAAACGTCCCAGCCGTCCCAGCGCAATCTTCAGATCCTCCAGGGAATAGGCGTAGGAAATCCTCAAATACCCCTCCCCGCAGTCTCCGAACGCAGTGCCCGGGACAACCGCCACCCGCTCCTCTTCCAGCAGCCGCGTAGCAAACTCATCGGAGCTCATGCCAAACTGCTTGATACACGGGAACACGTAAAATGCTCCAAAGGGCTCAAAGCAGGGAAGCCCCATCTCCTCAAAAGCGTGGATCAGAAACCTTCTTCGTCCATTGTAGGCCTGGCGCATCTCCTGTACATCCCGGTCCCCATCGCGCAGGGCTGCCACCGCCGCATACTGGCTGTTGGTGGGGGCGCACATAATGGCAAACTGGTGAACCTTTGTCATCTGCTCAATCACTGCCCTGGGACCGCAGGCATATCCCAGCCGCCAGCCCGTCATGGCATATGCCTTGGAGAAGCCGTTCATTGTAACGGTCCTCTCCCGCATTCCCGGAAGGCTGGCTATGGACACATGGTCCACATTATAGGTCAGCTCCGAGTATATCTCATCTGAGAGCACAAAAATATCCTTCTCAATCACTACCTCGGCAATGGCCTCCAGGTCCTCACGCCGCATAATGGCCCCTGTCGGGTTGTTGGGGAAGGGCAGCACCAGTAGCTTCGTCTTCTCTGTAACGGCTTCCAGCAGCTCCTCCTTTGTGAGGCGGAACTGATTTTCCTCCTTTAGCTCAATCACTTTGGGCACCCCGTCCGCAAGTACGGCGCAGGGAAGGTAGGAGACAAAGCTGGGCTGAGGAATCAGCACCTCATCCCCGGGATTGAGCATTACGCGCATAGCCAGGTCAATGGCCTCGCTGCCCCCCACAGTGATCAGGGTCTCATGATCCGGATCATAGTCAATATGGCAGCGTCTCTTTAAATATTTACAGATTTCTACACGAAGCTCCCGCAGCCCTGAGTTGGAGGTGTAAAATGTACGTCCCTTCTCCAGGCTGTAGATCCCCTCGTCCCGAATGTGCCAGGGAGTGTCAAAGTCCGGTTCCCCCACTCCCAGAGACACCACATCCTCCATCTCGCTGACAATGTCAAAAAATTTTCGGATTCCTGAGGGTTGGATATCTTTAACTTTATCTGCTATCGGATCTCTCACGGCGTCACCAGCATCCTTTCATCTTTATTTTTCTTGGCAAAAATCGTTCCGTGGTCTTTGTATTTCTTCAATATAAAATGTGTGGCCGTACTCAGCACCGTATCTAAGGTAGAAAGCTTGTCAGACACAAACCCGGAAACCTCCCTGAGGGTCTTCCCCTCCAGGATTACCATCAAGTCATAAGCGCCTGAGATCAGGTACACGGACTTCACCTCCGGGTAATTGTAGATGCGCTCCGCGATGGAGTCAAACCCCTGCCCCCTTTGGGGTGTGACACGCACCTCAATCAGCGCTGTCACCTTATCGCTGCCAGCCCTGTCCCAGTCAATCAGAGTGTGGTAGCCGCAGATCACTTTTTCCTGCTCCATCCTGCTGATCTCATTGGCAACGCTCACCTCATCCGATCCCAGGATCACCGCCAGCTCCTTCAGATCAATACGGCTGTTCTTCTCAAGAAACGTCAAAATCTGTTCTCTCATTTTCTTTGTCTCCTTTTCTAATCTATCGGTTTATCAGTTCCGTAATCTGATGTAACTATTCAACAGGTCTGCGCATTTACTGCGCTGACCGTAAGAAAATGATTCAGGGGTGCAAAAACCCCATCACCGAAGGTGATTTAAAATGGTTTTTGCATGTGACTGTGAAGGTACTGAACAGTTACAATCTGATAATATTCTCATACACCTTGTACATCTCTTCCCTCTGTGGCCGGTCCAGGTAGCGTTTGCTGCCGTCATTCCACAGTATCCGGTCATTTCCATCCGTGAGTCTGCCGATCATGGCTGCCGAAATCCCTTCCCTCCCAAGTTTATCCACAAGGGATGCCCCATCCGGCACAGCCGCAAGCAGGGAACCCCCGGAGAGGGCATTGTAGGGATTTAGGTCAAAGTATTCGCAGATCTCCACTGTCTCCTGGCGGATGGGAATCTTACGCAGATCTGCCTCCAGACCTGCGCCAGCCTCCTCAGCCAGCCTCCAGAGCGCTGTAAAAATGCCTCCCTCACCCATCGGGAAGGTATAGGACCCCTTCACGGACCGTGCGATTTCCAGCTCCCGCTTTGTGTCCACCTGATCCCCAAACTGTCTGCCCGTATCAATGAGAGCTTCGGGAAAACGTTCTCTGAGCTGTTCCCTCTTATCCCTCGCCAGTATGGCTGCGGCCTCAAGGGCAATCCATTTCGTTACAATCAAATCCATTGGATGCTCCTTTTCCTGATAAAAGTTTTCATAAGCATACCATATATGGGGAATTTTGTCCATAAAACCAGAGCACAGCAGATGCAGATGCTTTTAAATAAGCAGCCTCTTCGTTATTTTTATTTAGGCAAAAGTAAAGCAGCCGAAAGTTTTCCTCTTCCGACTGCTTTTTTCTTTTCGCTATACTTCTCACCCTGTGGCGTTCGCCATTCCTTCCGGCTCCGGCGGGTCTATAATTCCTCCGCCCTCCCCGCCTCCTCCATCACTCTCTGATGAAGGAGGCTCGGTAGCCTGTGTCTCCGTAGCCTGTGTCTCCGTAGGTGCGGTGGTCTGCCCTGACGTATCCTGGTTGGAGTCAGACTCTGACTGATTCTGGTCCGTGCTTCCGTTTCCTGTGCCGGAGGCCCCGCCGGCTATGATTGTCTGGACTGCCTGCAGGTCATTGTTTGCGATGGCGGTCTGTATCTGTGCCACCACATTGGGGTCGCTGGAATTGATCCCCACCTCGTAGGATACGGGCACTGCCTGGTAAGTACTGCTGTTCACCTGGGTCCTGATGGTCTCTCCATTCTCCGTCACAATTTTCCACAGCTGCGCTTCCACTCCTGTGTGGGAGTTCTGAGTCTGGCTGAGATAGCCCACGTCCGCGTCCGCCTTTGGATAGAGCTTCACACCTTCCGGCTCTGTGGTGTTTGTGGTCTCGCTGACGTATTCTACAGTGCGGTCCGGTGAGCGGTACTCTTTTCCGTATACCGTAAATGTCAGTTCCCCGCCGTATCCATAGCCCTCAATATAAATGGGATAGTCCGTATTGTTGGCAAACTGCAGATCCATCAAGCCCTCCGCAATGGCGGCATCCTTGGATGGGTCCACATAGGTCACGATCATGGTATGGTTGTGCCTCTCCAGGATCTCCAGCTCGGATTTCAGAAGGGCATTGTAAAGAGTGGTGGATACCTGGCAGATTCCGCCGCCGTAGGAGTCAACCACCTTCCCGCTCTCATAGGAGGGCGCCAGCTCATAACCATTCTCTGCGGTAAAGGGCGACACCGCCGCGGTCACGGAAAAGGAGTCCCCCGGGTAGAGTACCGTTCCGTTCAGCCGCTGAGCCCCCACCTCGATATTTGTGTTTCGCTGATAGGTAGAGCCATAGTAGGTAGTGGCTGTTCCCAGTACATCCTTGACCTGTGACAGTTCCTCCTGGGTTCCCCTGGGCTTCTGTTCATTTGCCTCCAGCTGGATGGTTCCTCCATCCCCCTTCCAGGTATTGTTCATAAACTCATACACTGTGTCAGCGGACTTCTCCACATCCAGTTCCACGCCTACCACGCCCGGCTCAATGACGAACTCGCCATTTTCCCTGGTCAGGCTCCCGTCCTGGGCCTCACAGTCCAGTTCCTCCTTCTTGCTCTTAAGAAACGACTTGATCTCCTTCTTATCTGCCTCGTATTTTAAGGCAAAGGTCTTTTTCTTGTGCTCAAGATCCTTATTGTCCTTATAGCGTTTCACAATATTGCCTGATTTTCCAAGTCCCATGGCCTCACTGACCACTTCCCTGTTGGACCAGCCCACTCCAAGCTCATCCGCAGTTGCCGTCACCTTGCTGCTGCCCACCGTAAGGGTCACATTGTTTTCCAGTTCCTTCTTTGCTTCCTTCTCTACTGCATCCTCTGCCTCCTGGGCAGTCATCCCCGATACATCCGTTGTGCCAATCAGCACTCCTTTGTTGACGGTCTCCTCCTCGCCGGCTGCCTTTGCCTGACCGCTCCCTAAGGTCAGAGACAGGGCCAGCACTGCGCAGGCCGCGAAAGAAAATCTGCAAATACTTTTTTTCATTATCATACTCCTCATCTTACATCTGCGGCTCTCTTTAAACCAGATAGCCTAACACCATGGGCACTACCATTGCGGCGATGATCAGCACTACAATCACTGCTGCTATGATTCTTCTTGTCTTATTGTCGTTAAAGTTTATCAATGCGTTCACCTCTTTATTTTTCCATAGTTCAGGATAATGCGGTCAATAATCCTGGAGGCCTCGTTCCTCGTCAGACTGTCGATTGACATTTCCAACCCTATTCTATGATATTTTGTTAAATCATTCAAGTAAACTTTTTGTGATTTTGTAATTGGCCCCTCTTTTTTTACCTTATAGATCAGTGGCTTGGGGACAAAGGCCTGGGGAGAGAGGTGGTGAAACTCCCTGTACATGTGTTCATACAGCTGACTGGCTGCCACAGCATCGTCCATGGCCCGGTGGCTTCTTGCACATTCAATGTGGTAATGAAGGCAGAGGGCCTCCAGGGTTCTGCTGGGAAGCTCCCCTAAAAACCTCCTGGATATCTTCAGGGTATCGATCCCCTGCTTTTCAAACGGGAGCCCCATATTCACGGCCTGGCGCTTTATGAAACTATAGTCAAAGATAATATTGTGACCCAAAAGCGGCAAATCCCCACAGAAAGCCAGCAGCCCTTCCACTGCCTCCCCTGTAGGCAAGCCTTCTTTGACCATGGCTCTGTCGATTCCGGTGAGCTGGGTAACAAACTCCGGAATTGCAATCTGGCTGTCCACAAACACTCTATAGGTTGCCACAGTCCTGCCATCCACCACTTTGGCTGCTCCGATCTCCAGGATTCTGTCCTCCTTTGGGCTCAGTCCCGTGGTTTCCAAATCCAGGGCTACATACTCACTTCCCATTCTTTCTGCCCGCCTTTCTCTGTTTTTCTGTAATAATTCACCAGGTCAACGCATGTAACTGTGAGGTACTTAACAGTTACATTTTTCTTTGTATTCCAGACAGTAGTCTGTCAGAAAGCACTCTTTACACCTGGGGCTCCTGGCAAAGCAGATCTGCCTCCCAAAGGTGATGATCTGAATATTGTAGAGAATCCAGTGCTCCTTTGGCAGCGCCTTCATAAGATCCATCTCGATTTTCTCAGGGTCTGTCTCCTTTGTAAGCCCCAGCCTTCTGGATATCCGCTTCACATGGGTATCCACCACCACACTGGGCTCATGAAAAATGTTGCCCCGGATCACATTGGCAGTCTTTCTCCCCACTCCGTCCAGGGCGGTGAGCTCCTCTATGGAATTAGGCACCTCTCCCCCATGGCGTTCCAGCAGGGCCTGCATACAGGCTTTTAGGTTCCTGGCCTTGTTGTGGTAAAATCCTGTGGGCTTGATGTCCTGCTCCAGCTCCTTTAGGTCCGCATTGGCCAGCTTTTCCACGGTATCGTATTTCTGAAACAGGTCCGCAGTCACGATATTGACCCTGGCATCCGTACACTGGGCACTGAGCATGGTAGCCGCCAGCAATTGCCAGGGTGTCTCATAGTTCAGATAGCATTTGTATTCTCTGGTATACGTTTCATCCAGCAAATCCAGGATGGCTTTTGTTCTCTTTGTCATTCTGATTCTCCTATTTCCATGTGTATATGGCAATGGTTTCAATCCAGGCTCCGTAATTTCTAATCTTTTCTGTCAAGGGTTAAAAAAGTCACCGCCGCATTCCCTGTAAGCACATCCCTCCTGCGGTAGTCAAAGACAGCCAGCACTGTCTGAGCCTTCCCTTCCCCTGACAAGTCCTCCAGAAACACCTCCGCGTGGGTCATGTTCATCCGCTGGCGGCAGCTGTATCCTTCATACCCTTTCAGCACCCGGGACTCCTCTATCTCTCCGCGGTAAAATGCTGAAATCTCTTCCTTATAAGGTGTCAGATCCTTTGCCCAGGCCGGACGGCGCTTGCTATTCTCCCTCAGATAGAGATCCAGCACCAGAAGCTCCTCGAAGCGTGCTCTCTGCCCCGGGTCTGCCTCTGACGCAAAATCCCGCAGAATGTCAAACCTTCCAAGCCTGGAATGGTTTCTCCCCGCCAGCTCCTTGCGCTCATAGTAGGCGGCCATACTCTCAAACATTTCAAAAGGTGTGTTAAAAGCCTGCTCCAAAGCTCTGAGCGTGTTGGAAAACTGGCTGCTGTTGTAGTACACCTCTACCATCTCCTCCACCCCCTTTAGCTTCAGGAGTTCCCCGTAGGAGAGCCATCTGGAACAGAGTACCTCGTAAGGCGGATTACTGTGACAGACGATCCCATACTCCTGGGCGCGGCTGTGCATCAGTGACCCCTTCAGTACCTTTAAAAATCCCAGCTGAAGCTGCTGGGGCCTCATGGCGTACACCCGGTTAAAGGAGGCTTTAAAGCTGTCATAGCCCTCCCAGGGCAGCCCGGCGATGAGATCCAGGTGCTGATGGATGTTTTTCCCCTCATGCAACCGGCCCACCGTGTATTCCAGCCTGTCCAGGTCCATGACCCTGCATATCTCCCTGATTGTCTCAGGGTTGGCAGACTGAACGCCTATTTCCAACTGGACCAGGCCCGGACGCAGGGAATTCAGAAGGCTCAGCTCCTCCTCCCCCAGCAGATCCGCGCCGATTTCAAAATGAAAATTCGTCACACCGTTGTCGTGCTCCCTGATAAAGTCCCAGATCTCCACTGCCCGGCTGCGGCTGCAGTTAAAGGTCCTGTCCACAAATTTTACCTGCGGGACTCTCCGTGAGAGGAAAAACTCCAGCTCCCGCTTTACAAGCTCCAGACTCCGGAAGCGCACCTGTTTCTCCACGGAGGACAGGCAGTAGCTGCAGGAGAAGGGGCAGCCCCGGCTGCTTTCGTAGTAAACGATCCGGTTGGCAAACGCCTCCATCCCCTCATAAACAAAGGGGATCTCATCCAGATCCAGAAGAGGCGCCCATCCATTATCCCGGATTCTACCCTCCTCCTGTCTGAAAGCAATCCCGGGCAGACGCCCAAGCTCTCCTTTTCCCTCTGTATAGTACTGTACCAGGGAGTGGAAGGTCTTTTCCCCCTCCCCTTTCATAACGCCAAAAATCTGGGGGTTTTCCTCCAGAAAAGGGACGGCGTCGTAGGACACCTCAGGTCCTCCCACCCAAATGGGAACATGGGGCAGTAGTTTCGCCAGCTCTCTGGTCAGGCTCTTGACTACCTCTATATTCCAGATGTAACAGGAAAAAGCAATGACATCCGGCCTGCGCCTGTAAAGGCCAGCCAAAATGTCATCGTTCTGGTGGTTTATGGTATACTCCGCTATCTCTGTCTGTTTCGCATACGCTGAGGCATAGGCCTTTAAGCTGTACACCGCCAGATTGGAGTGAATATATTTTGCATTGATCGCTGTCAGCAGTATTTTCATCTTCTTTTGCTCCATCACATCAGATATTGTTCCAGATCCTTTCGGTCATTGGAATATTTCATGGCGTTCTCCCGGCTGATCTTCTGGCTCTGCACCAGACGGCAGAGGTCACTGTTTAAGGTGTGCATGCCAAAGGCGGCTCCGGACTGCATCACGGAATTCATTTGATGGCACTTGCTCTCACGCACCAGATTCATGGCTGCATCCGTTCCCACCAGCACCTCAGTGGCTGCCACTCTGCCTGTGCCGCTCTTGTTGGGAATCAGACACTGGGTGACCACGCCCTTTAATATACCCGCAAGCTGGGTCCTGGCCTGATTCTGAGTCTGGGCGGGGCAGGCATCGATGATGCGGTCAATGGTCTGGGCCGCTCCGGTGGTGTGCAGGGTGGAGAGTACCAGATGGCCTGTCTCCGCTGCCGTCAGGGCTGCGGATATGGTCTCATAATCCCTCATCTCCCCCACCAGAATCACATCCGGGTCCTCCCGCAGGGCAGAACGCAGGGCCGCCGCAAAGCTGGGCACATCCTCCCCCACCTCCCTTTGATGGATCAGGGACTTCTCTGCCTGATACACATACTCCACCGGGTCCTCTATGGTGAGGATGTGCTCTGCGCGCCTGTGGTTGATATAGTCAATCATGGCTGCCAGAGTGGTGGATTTTCCGCTTCCCGTAGGTCCCGTCACCAGAATCAGGCCTCTTGGCTGGTCCGCCAGATTTCGCAGTACATCCGGAAGCATCAGCTCCTCCAGCGTGGGAATCCGGTTGTTTAGCAGACGGATGGTGGCTGCCAGCTTTCCCTGGTACCGGAAGATATTGACGCGCTGCCGGCTGCCGTCCCCGGTCTGAAAAGCAAAGTCCTGATCTTCCCCCTGCTCAATCCGCTCCCTGCGGCTCTGTCCCGCCAGAGCCAGAATAAGCCCTCTCGTCTCCTCCCCCGGCTGCACAGGCGCCTCCTTTAGCATCCCGTGGATACGCAGGATCAGGGGCGTGCCCTCAGAGATATGGATATCGGAAGCCTCCAGCTCTCTTGCCATCATGATAATTCTCTCTATTTCCATATGTCTCTCCTTCTCCCCTATGCATTATAGGCGATCTTTAAGAATTCTTCCATGGTAGTAATTCCCTGGCTCACCAGTTTAAGCCCTTCCTCGCGCAAAAGCTTCATCCCCTGCTGCTCAATGGCATAGGCTGTGATCTCCTCCATGGTGGCCCTCCTGGAAATCATATCCCGAATGGCTTTGTCAATTCTCACAATCTCGTGTACCGCAATTCTGCCGTGGTATCCCGTGTAATTGCAGCGGTTGCATCCCTTGGCCCTTTTGGCCCGTTTCACCTGGTGGCCCGTCATCTCTTGCTCCAGCTCTGTTAACTCCACCTCCTCACAGCAGTGGGGACAGACCTTTCGCATAAGGCGCTGCGCAATGATACCCACCACTGAGTTTGCAATCATATAGGGCTCCATTCCCATATCAATCAGACGCACAATGGATGCTACCGCGTTGTTGGTATGCAGAGTGGAGAGCACCAGATGCCCGGTGATGGCCGAACGTATGGAAATGGCCGCGGTCTCGGAATCCCTGGTCTCACCCACCATGATGATATCCGGGTCCTGACGCAAAAGCGCACGCAGCCCCACCTCAAAGGTGAGGCCCGCGGTGTTGTTCACCTGAACCTGGTTAATCTTGGGCAGATTTTTCTCCACAGGGTCCTCTATGGTGGAGATGTTGACCTGTTTTTTGGACAACTGCTCCAGCACCATATACAGGGTGGTGGTCTTGCCTGACCCCGTAGGCCCTGTGATATAGATGATGCCGTTGGGAGCATCCAGCATGTGGGCAAATTTCTTATAATTTGCCTCATTCATTCCATAGGACTCCACATAGTCAATCTCCGCATTGTTGGCCAGCAGTCTGAGCACGGCCTTTTCCCCAAATACGGTTGGGATCACGGAGACTCTGATGTTAATATACTCATTCTCCAGACGGATGCGGAAATGGCCGTCCTGGGGCAGGCGGCGTTCCGCAATGTCTAAGTCACTCAGGATCTTGATGCGGGCAATCAGGGGTGCGTGCAGGGCCTTCTGAAGAGTCACATACTCAATAATGGTGCCGTCCAGGCGCATCCGCACCAATGTTTTATCCTCAAAGGGCTCGATGTGGATATCGCTGACGTTAGTATTGTTGGCTCTCTGGATCAGGCTGTTGAGCAGCTTGATGATAGGGGCGTCCCCATCCCCCTCCTCCACTTCCAGCTCCTCCACTTCCTCCTTGATGCTCACATTGGCATTCTGTGCAGCCGCCCTGGCAGCCACCTCGGAATAGTAGTAGTCAATTGCCTTGTCCACGGATGCTGTCTCTGCCAGAAGAATCTCCAGGTCTTTTCCCGTGAGCTGGCGAATGTCCTCCAGACCGTAGAGATTTAAGGGATCATTCGTCACTACAGTGAGCATATGTTCCTGGGCAGATATTGCCAGCACGTGATATTTTCTGGCCAGCTGCGGCGGTATCTGCTCCACTGCCTTCACATCCACTGTCATGTTGGAAATATCCGCAATGGAAAGCTGAAGCTTCTGGGCAAGAGCCTCAAGCATCTGCCTCTCTGAGATAAATCCCAGCTCAATCAGGATTCCCCCCAGTCTCTTGCCCCGGTGATCCCGCTGATATGCCAATGCCTCCTGAACCTGCTGTTCCGTTATATATCCGTATTCCTTTAACACCTCGCCTATTGGAACGTTCTTTATTTCCATGTCTGTCTGCCTCCACTGCTACTCTTCATACATATAAAAACCCATCTCCACATCCAGAACCGTGTTGGTGGACTGTACCCGTCCTGCATCGTCAATCACTTCCTCTGTGTCGTACTTGGCGGAAAGCACCCTGACCGCTGCATAGCCGTTGACAAACCGGTCCATGAGCCTGCGGATCTTTTCCCGGCTTCCCTCCACGCTTAAGTCTACCTTTGCAGTGTAAATTTCCGCGTATGTTTCCGCCTGTACAGAACCTGTATCTTCCCCTGTGTCCTCACCCGCTTCTTCCTCCTCATCAGCAGCTTCTGTCTCCGCGGCCTCGCTCTGGGCCTGCTCCTGCTTCTCCTTCCACAGATAGGGCTGCAGGGACTCGGGCTCCTGGCTCACTGTGATATTCATTTTCTTAGTGGTCAGCCCCTGTGCAAGCACCTCGTCTGTCACGATTTTATCAATATCCTGACTCTCCATCATAGGGTAGAGCTCCCTGCTGATGTCCTCCCACTCCTTATTCATCACCCCCAGCTGCTCCTCAAGGGTGGGCAACTGTGCGATCTTGCTGTCCATCTCCAGCTTGTTCTGAGTGTCTGCGGCAATCTCTTCCCTTAAACTCTGCGCCCGGTCAAACCCCGGTAAAATCACCAGCGTCAGAAAGGCGGCTGCAATTACAAAGACTGCCAAAAATGTCAGCAGCTTCTTATCCCGTTCCGTGATTTTCATCTCTAATTTCACTTGCGCCTCCTCCTACTCTACCGGATTTTCGGACAGATAACAGATCACATTGATATCATAAATCTCTTTGTCCGTATTAAATGTATAGCCTGAATACTCCACCTTGCGGAATATAGCCAGGCCGTTAAGCTTCGTGATAAACCCGTTGATGCTCTCCACCCTTGCAGAGGATGCCTTTAAGGTCAATGCCCCCTCTTCTGCGTCATAGCTCCTGATCTCCGTGGACACACTGCCCCCGGCCGCCTTGGAAATGGAAGACTCCACACTGCTGTCCACCCTGGGATAAGAATTCAGCGCATCCATGGCCTCCCGGGCTGCGGACATCTTTCTGGCAATCCGGGCCATCTGACTCTCCAGATCTGAACTCTTGCTGCTCTTCTCCACATTGGAGGGGTCTGTCAGGTAATCGGAAAGGGCATCCGCCTGTCTCTGCAGACTTCCATTGTACACCAGCATACCCGCTGTGGCTGCTGTGCAGATGCCCAGGGTCACGGCTGCCGGAAGAATGCGTTTCACCACCTGTCCTGCAGCGGCATTTCCCGCCCTCCCCCTTTTGTAGGAGGTCATCAGGTTTCGGTCTCTTTTAGATGTGAACAAGCTGCCCAGAAGAAATACATAATTACCCGCCTCCTGGGTCCTGGCAGGGGTGGTAAACGCAATCACATCGCTCGCCTGAAGCCGCCCCACCTCCATGCCCAGGCTCTGCATTCCGCCCACACAGTAACGGAGATCCTCCTCCTGCATTCCGCAGGTGTAAACCTCCTTAAGAGGCTCCTCTCTATTCAGAGATGCGTAGAACTGCATCAGGTTGTTGATGGTCCGGCTCACTTCCGTTCCCATACTCTCAGTGCCGTGGTCGCTAAAAAGGCGGCTTCGGCTGGAATACTCATAGCCTCCGTCCGCCCAGAGGATATTCGTTAGGTTGTTGTCCTCCATGAGCTGGATCACACAGGTCTTTCCCTTCAGATCCGGCAAACGCTCAAGCAGACGGACCGCGCATCCCAACGCAGTGTTCACCCCAGCCACCTCAACGCCGATCTCAGAAAACAGCTCCAGAAAACCGCCCACAAAGCTGCGCTCCGTCATGGTTGCCAGTATCTTGACGGAGCTGGACTGCTCCGAGAGTACCCGGTAGCTGTAGATGGGGTCATGCCTCCGCTCCACGTCCGAAAACTCCTTGTCCAGGACCTCTAAAAGCTGAGCCTGCTTCATTTTGGGCAGCTCCAGAGATTTCAGGATGAACTGGGAGCTGTTGATCACCAGCTTTATATTCTTTGTGGGGAGACGGTTCTGCTCCCAGAAGCGCTTTAAATAATCCGCCAGCAGCTCTTTGTCCGTGATAATACCATTGATCAGGCACTCCTCCGGCACTGTGGTCTCATACACCTTTAAAACCTGCGCCTTTCCCCTGCTCGCATTGCCCAAAAGCACCTGCACATTTCTATTTGAAAGATAAACGGCTGTAATCATCTGTGTCCTCCTAATATACTGCTCCAGAATTTTCAATTGCCCCGTAGGAATCCAGAATCGGCAGCAGAACTGACAATAGGATAAATCCCACTATCAATGCCATCACTACAATCAACAGGGGCTCCAGGATGGCTACCATCCTGTTTATGGATGTCTCAGAAGAGTAGTCCAGATCATCGGAGATGGCGGTGAGCATGTTGTCCAGGCGGCCTGTCTCCTCCCCCACCATCACTGCAGATGTGAGGCGGTTGTTGAAGCCCTGGATGCCGCTGAGCGCGGATGAGAGACTGCCTCCTCCCCTCACCACAGCAATGGCCTCGTCAAACTGGGACTCCAGGTACGTATTGCCTATGGTCTTGCGTCCCACCTGCAGGGCGGACACAATGGGCAGACCCGCAGAATACAGAGAACTGAGGGTTCTGGTAAACCGGGCTGTGTATACCACAGAAAGCAATTTCCCAACCAAGGGCAGCCGAAGCTTCATCCGGTCCTTCCACAGACGTGCGGCAGGGACTTGAAATATAGATTTCACAGCCGCCACCAGTGCTGCCACGCCGATTATGATAATATACCAGTAATTTTGAAAAGCATCGCTCAGTCCCAGAACGACTCTGGTGGGCAGAGGCAGCTCATCCATCATACTGAACAGCTCCGAAAACATGGGGATTACAAAGGTCACCAGCACAATCACCGCCCCCAGACAGGCCACCAGGATGACGATTGGGTAAATCATGGCTGTAACCACCTTGCTGTTCAACCGGTGATCCTTTTCAAAATGGCCTGCCATACGCAGCGCCACTTTATCCAGATTTCCTGCCATCTCGGCGGAGCGGTACATCTGGATCATCAGCTCCGGGAACACCCCGTCCTGCTGTTCCATGGCATCCGACAGAGCCACACCCTGGCGGATAAGCAGAAGCACATTCTGATACACTGCTCTCTGCCAGGGCTTAATGGTGTTCTCCTGGCAGATGATATTGAGCGCGCGCACCAGTGAGATCCCTGACTCCAAAAGAGAGCCCAGCTCCCTTGAGAACTCCGCCAGGTCTTTCGCCTTGATGCGCTTTCCCTTGGACTTCCCATCCGCGGGCGTGGAACTTAGCAGGTATTTCCCCTCCGCCCGCAGTCTGTTATACAGCTCCGTCTCGTCCGGGGCCTCAATGAGTCCCTTTAGCTTTTTGCCCTCCATGTTTTTCGCTGTATAGCGGTATTTAGCCATATGGAATTCCTCCTCCAAATGTAACGGAACCTTATGCTTCTCAGTTACATGCAAAAATTCTTATTTTAAATACGCCTCGGCGTATTTGCATCGAAGCGCGCGTCACCCACAGGACGCCTTTGGTATGCTATACATGGCATAAACCATCTGCGCGCTTCTGCCATCCGGGACTATCAAAGTAAAAAAAATGAAAAATACCAATCCAGTATTTGTTCTCCCCAAAACAGTGCCACCGTCATGCCCAGGCATAAAAATGGCCCGAATGCAAAGTGTTCTTTCCTTCCCTTTTTCCCGGCTGCCAGCAGCCAGATGCCGTACAGGCCTCCGGTGAGCAAGCCAAAACACAGGGACAGCAGACAGAGCTTCCATCCCAGAAACAACCCGCAGGCTGCCATCAACTTTATATCACCGCCCCCAAATCCTCCCGGCACAGCCAGGGTGATCAGAAAGAGCGGAAGACTAACGGAAAAAATTCCGATTATTCTCGATATCAAATTTACTTCCGGAAACACAAAAATGGAGATGACTCCAACCACCCCTGCCCAGAGGACAAGACCATTGGGAATCTCCATGGTATCCAGATCCACAAACGCCACAACTGTGAGGATGCACAAAAAGGCAAACACCACCGCAGCAGCGGGAACAGCTCCAAAATATTTGACGCACAAAAGCGCCAGGCACCCTCCCAGACCTTCGATCAGCGGATAGCGAAGGGCTATGGGTTCGCCGCAAAAATGACATTTCCCCCTCAGGTAAAACCAGTTCAGCACAGGCAGCATATCCCTCCCCCGCAAAGTCTTCTGGCAGTGGGGGCACATGCTTCTGCCGTTTACAAAGGAAAGTTTACGCGGCAGCCGGTAGATCACCACATTTAAAAAGGAAAACACCGAAGCGCCGAAGAAAAAAATAACCGTTCCGATTAGAACATACATTAATAAAAGCATAGAAATCTCCAAACTATACAGCAAGCCTGCTGCCACTGTGTATACTGAATATACAAAACTATCCCTAACACAGAAACTCTGTGCAGGGATGTCTCATTCGGTCAGCATGGACTTGGTCCGGTAGAGCTGCCAGTGCTGCTCCCCCTCCTGATCCCGGGAATACACCGCTGTGTAATCCCCCTCCGCGTACGCTGCCCTCTTCACGCGGAAATTTTTGGCGTCCCACTGCAAAAGGTAGTAGTCCCCCTCGCACTGGGCCAGTTCCCGGATCTTGGACCAGGCCTCATCGGTCATCCCGTGAACCCTGGTCTGATCCGCAAACGATTGGTTGCTGCTGAAATATTCCAAAACGACATTCCCCACAGCCAGCTGCACAGCCTTTGCCTGCATCAGCACTAAAGTGGCCTTCGACTTCTCCCTCATCCAGCTCCCCATTGGCGCGATCAGGGCAACGATGAGAAGGCCGATGACCAGAATTTTCAGTGCGGATCTGATTGACTGGGCTTTTAATATATGGCTTGCTTTTTGGTTATTGTTTGGCATGGGGATGGTCGCTTTCTTTTAAGTTCATAATTAAAAGGGAGATACTAGATAATACATCATATGGCTAAGATTTATGATATTGTATCACCTATTTTGATTACCACATCTCTTTTAGTAGTACATGTAACATTTACCTTTTCCCCTAGAATTGTAACTGTATAAGACTGAATCTGGTCAGTATCTGGAGCTAATTCCGTTAATTTTGCCTTGTTACCAGTATCTTCGTCTGTGTTTTTAATTTCAGTTTTAGGTAAATCATATTTTTCTTCTGCCGCAATCGTCTTACCAGCCAAATACAAACTTCTCGCCTGGATCTGCGCCTGTGAATTGTTCGCCTTATTCATATACCCAATAAAGCTGGGAACCAAGATAGCTGCCAAAATCCCCAAGATTACAATAACAACAATCAACTCCACCAAGGTAAAACCTTTTTTGTTCTCTCTTGCCTTTTTGAATCTTTCCAATAATCTCATAATACTTATTCCTTCCTATTCTGATTTTCTCTCCCAGACACTGCCTTCCGCGCATCTGAATGCGCCTTTTGAGATCGCGGACGGGTGCCTGTATCTTCCTCTTTTGCCTGCTGCCAATGGCATCCCGTTTCAGTATTGAGAGCTTGCCCCTATTATACCTGTATTTCGACACATTTTCAACTAATTTGAGTGATTTGTTAACATTTCCTTAATTTGGACACCGATTTTTGTGACTCTATCGTGACTTTTATGCCCATCCGTTCAAAATCCGAACCACCATCTCCATATCTTCCCCCAAACTGCTGTAAAGTTTGTTCTCCAGAACACAGGTGACCTTGATGCAGCCTTCCCCTCCGTCTTCGAACGTCAGATCACTCACCTTGTATCCCCCATACACGGAGTCTCCCAGAAGTTCCCTGCCGTCCACCGTCACATATCCGTTCTCCAGCCTCATCTCCACCTGTGTTCCTCCGTGGATGGAGCTCCGGTAGCGAAGCTCTTCATTCTCCCCGGTAAGGGCAGTGTCCAGCCTGGCGTAATGCAGCTCATCAGATATGGCTGTGTAGAGTGTGGATTTGAGAATTCCCATCTCCGAGAGAGCTGCGGACCGGTTGTACAGACGGAAGGAGGCCGCCAGAGCCAGGGCAGCGGCCGCCACCAGGACAGCGCTCAGCGCCATGGCCACAATCAGTTCCACCAGAGTCATCCCTCTTTTGTCCCCGCGCTGTCTTCTCATGGGCTCTCCCCCTCCTCTAAGGAGTAGGCCCGTATCTCTCCCTCATAGACTGTAACAGGGATCTCTATTTCCAGGCCGTCCCCGTCCTTTAGGATAAGGGTCTGCTGCCTGGCTTCTCCGGTCCTGGCCTCAGCGGCCGCCAGCTCCTCATACATCTTCTGGTCCTGCACCGACACCCTATGGTTGACCCGTCCCGCCATAACCGCGCAGGTTCCAAAGGCGGTAAACGCGATTGCCACAATGACCATGGATACGATGATCTCCACCAGAGTCTCGCCCTTTGTCCCTCTCAGGATCTCTGCCCATCTTCTCATCTCACGTCTCCTCCTTCCCTTTCTCCTTCAGTCGGGTTATCGTACCCTGCTTCCAGCTGATTGCGGTTTTTTGATCCTGGGTCTTCAGGGATGCCGGGATTTCCTCTGTCATCTGTGACAGGACCTTCCCCTCCCTGAGCACCTGGATTTTCAAATCAATCCCATACCCGGAATTCATAGTGTAGGTAACTTTCACCTCCTGATCCGCCAGGGCATCCCCGCCGGACAGCTCCAGATCCCGCTCTGCCTGATCCTTTGCAGTACCGCCGATGCCCAGAAGCCCGCTCACATCCTCCGCCAGCATCTGCCCCAGTTCCTCAGAACCGGTCTTTGTATCCACCTTCACCTGAAGCTGTCCGGACGCGTCCGCCTCCAGAAGGAGCTTTTGCCCCTCCATCAGGTCGCGGAATAAAAGCGCGGTGGATTCTGCTGTGACATATGCCTGCTGCTCCCGTCTGCTGCGCTCCAGTCTGGTCATGTTTACCGAGGCAGCGGAGATGACGATTCCACCCAGTACCATACAGATCAGAAGTATGACTATGGCAATCATCAGGGAAGAGCCATCCTCATTTTTCAGCTGTTCCTTGATTTTATTCATCTGCCCCACCACCTATTCCCGATTTTGCTCCCGCCTGCGTTTCGCTCTGTGCCTGGGAGTTGGAATCCGCCTGCTTTCCGGGCCGGGACTCTGACTGAGTCTCTGTCTGAGCCTCCGTCTGTGTTTCACTCTGTTTCTCTGTATCCGGCTCTGTCTGCTTTTCAGTGTCCTTGCCGCTCTCCGGCTCCGTCTGATCCGTCTGGGGCTGATCCTGGGGTTTGGAGGGACCTGTGGGGGCAGTTGGCTTCTGGGCGGGTGAGTTGCTCTTCCCGTTGTCGTCCTTTACCTCCATCTCCGTGATCCCGCCGGAGCTCTTGTTTTCATCCACGTCCTCCTCCCAGATATCTCTGGCGCTGGGATCAGTTCCTCCGCCTGCAAAATAGGCCTCCACCTCATATCTCTGTGGGCTGCCCTGAAGCTGCGGGCAGGCATAACCAATGACAAATCCATTGTCACCCGCATCCATGGTCCACACACCGCTAAAGTCAAATCCCGCGTAGGATTCCCGTGACTGCATCTGCTCCGAGGACAGGGCCTTGATGCCCGCGCCCTCCTTGGCCGCTTCACCCAGATAATAGCAGTCCGTAGCTTTTACGGTGCCGCTTCCAACCATATTGTAGATCCTCTGTGAACCATGGGCTGCTGTATTGTATGCATAGCAGCGGGCGATGACACCCCAGTTGCTCTTACCCACAAACTGACCCGGTGCCCCTCCCTGGGACTTTGTCACCTTTCCGGTACAGTAGGAATCCCTAATCTCAACAGTGTTACTTCCTGAGCCAACCTCCAGGTATCCCACAAATCCTCCCACATAGTTTCCGTTTTCCACATCACCTGAGGAGTAGGATTTCTCAATCACTCCTGCGTTGAGACCTGTCAATCCTCCCACATAGGTGTTTTTCCACCCTGCAAAGTTTGCATTCCTGATGTCTACATTCGCGCTGCACTCAGAGATTACCCCACCTGTGCCGTTCTGTCCCGCAATTCCTCCCACATACGCGGTAATGGAATTTTCGGCATCCTTTGTGGTGTTTATGGTTCCCTCCACATGCACATCGCGCAGTTCTCCCAGATTTACCGCAAACAGTCCCAGATAGCTGTTCCCTAGGCTGCAGTTTCGCTGCTGGGCAAACCCTGTGATCTGGTATCCTCCTCCATCGTATCTTCCGGTAAAGGCATTTCCCTCCACCCCGCCGATGGGTTCAAAGCTCTGGTCCTTTAAGTCAATATCTCCCAACTGCACATAGTACTTATCCAGTCCCCCGGCTGTGATAGCCCCAAGCTGCGCACCTGTGCGTACCCCCAGTGGAGTCTGCTGTGTCCTGCCCAGCTGACTTTCCGGGACATTTCCATTTTCATCCGCTGCGGTCCACTCAATTGCCTGCGCAAACGCAGCATTTACATAAAACCAGGCGGTCTTTTCACCTGCCGTAACCTTTAGGGGCGCTGTCTGCAGGATGTTTCCCGAAAGCTTCCAATAGCTGTAACCCTCCTCCTCCGTGAGCAGCGCGCCTTTTTGCAGCTTCTGCCCATTTTGGGTAACTTCCGGCTGGTCCACCGCCCTGGACGGCATGTAAATCCCGTATCCGGTCTCATCCGGCATATCCATATTCCTCTGCTCTGCCTGCTCATTCCGGATCGCACCGTCGCAGTCAATCAGATAGAACTGGTATCCCTCTTTGTACTTCTCGTAGTAAAACAGCCCGAAGGCCGCGCTTCCCTTTAGCTCTCCCACGGGCAGAGGCAGCCCCCGGATGCTTGGATAGCGGTAGGATACTTCCTGGTCCTGGTAATTGGACTGCCAAATATCCGTGGGCAGCTTCCCACCCTCATCCGACAGCTTCTCAAGCTGAGACGCCTCAAGCGGTGAGGCATTTGCGGAGGCTGTGCCCCCTGTGGTCCCCTCCCAGTCCAGATAGTAGCAGTCTGCAATATGCCCCCCTGCCCCCTCTGTCCTTTCAAAAGCGTAGCGCACAGCTCCGTTCTTGACTAAGGATGAGGCACTATAGCTGTATGAGATACTGCCGCCTGTCATCTTCCAGACGAAGCCGGACGCCTCCCCGCCACTGCTCCCGGCCTGTGCCTTCACCTGGCAGACACTGAAGCTGTGGGAAACTTTTCCGGTGTTGGTCAGCACAAAGCCTGCTGCAGCCTTGCCCGATTCTTTACTGCCCTGAACCTCCCCGGCGGCGTAGCTCTTTGAGATTTCCTTCGTATTTTCAGAGACGAACCCGGCGGCATTTCCGTGTGCAGACACGGTATCTGCCTTCACATAGCTGTGGGAAATCTCCCCTGCGTTTTTCCCGGCAAATCCCGAAGCATTTTCCCCGGAGGATGCTCCCTGGCCAGCTTCCACACCGGCGTAGGAGATAAGGCCCGCGTTCTCCAGCACAAACCCGGCTGTCTCACTGCCCCAGCCCTGCCCATCCCGGACAGAGGCACCACGGAAGCCTACAAACACGGCATCTGTGTCCTTTTCCGGAGCCCGGCCCTCAATCCGGCCGTTTTTCTCATTTGTGAAAAGGAAGCCGGCTGCGCGTTTTCCCTCTGTGTACACCTCTGCATCCACAGAGGTCCCTGACTCCCCGGAGGCGATGGTTCCCTGATTGCTTCCGGCAAAACCCGCAGCACTCTGGGTTCCGTGGATTGCACTCCGCTCTTCCCCCTCAGACACGGTTCCGGTGACCGCAGCACCTGTGATCTCTCCTGTAGCTTCGTTGGTTTTCAGGAACCCATAGGCTTCCTGTCCCTCCACCCGGCCGCGAATCACCACCTGGGCGCTTTCGATCTCACCTGCATTGGTCCCTGCAAAACCGCAGCTTAAGAGTTCTCCTCTTACAGCACTGCTGTTTACAGTACATTTTACAATATATCCCTTGTCTGCATTGCTTCCGGCAAATCCATAAACATTCTGCCCGTTCAGTTCCGGCTGCACGCTGCTTCTGGAGATGGTCCCTGCATTTTCCACTGCAAAACCATAGACCACAGTGGTTTTGGAAAGATCCGCCTTCTCATTCACCATGCACTCCTGTATCACTCCCTGGCCGCTGTTTATCCCTGCAAAGCCGCTGACGGTATTGGTGCTCTTAACCGTTCCGGAAGCAGTCTCTGAGAAGCGGATCTCCTTGTCGTTCTGCCATACGAATCCGGCGCTGCGCTCTCCGCCGCTCTCCACGCTTCCGCCCCCCAGTTCCACACGGGCATATTCAATGGTTCCTTTATTTGTCCACGCGAATCCCGCGCTGCTCTCATTGCTGGAGTAAACCTTCACTCCCGTACCCGTGACCCTCACAGGGATCAGGGAGGTTCCCCGTATAGCGCCCCCTGCCTCATTGGTGCCCACAAACCCGGCACACGGGCCGTTGGTTGTGATGCTCACGGACGCACTGCATTGGTTATTCACCTCACCTGCATTGGACGCCGCAAAACCGGCTGTACCCTTTTCTCCGGGAGTCCACTTTGTGATCTCTCCCTGCGCGCTGCTGCGGCTCACCACAGCCCCCTTTTGGTTGTAACACACAAAGCCCGCGGCATGGCTGCCAGCTCCTCCATGGTTGGTGATCTGTATTCCCTCCGCCTGGCTCGCATCCACTGTTCCCCGATTATTTACCAGAAATCCGCTGCTGTCTGAATCTCCGCTGATCGCCAGTGTCTTTTTGCCCCCGGCGGTGCTGTGCAGTATGGTTGCGGATGTCCGTTTCTCCGTTCCGTTCTCCACCGCAAATCCGGCCGCTTTTCCCTTTTTGCCGTTGGATGAGGCGTCCACCTTCTCTCCGGTATAGGCTGCGTAGTCCACGGCCCCTGCATTGAAAACTACAAATCCGGCTGCGGACTTGGCGCTGGAGGTGACGCTTCCCTCAGCGCAGATCAGGGACTGGGCATCCCCGCGGATGGTCCCATAGTTGTTCACCACAAAGCCTGCTGCCAAAGCGTTTCTGGACAAGCCAATGACCTCCGCTTGGGTGGAACACTGGCCTGTGATGGTTCCCAGGTTCGTCTGGCAGAAGCCGGACGCCCCCTTGTCGTCGTAATTGTCGCTTCCATCATTCCAGGTACCGTAGGTGACCCTGCCTGACAATACTTTAGAGTCCGCTATAGTGCCGAAGTTGTATCTGACAAAACCGCAGGACTCTGTCAGGGTAGAGGTAACATTCCCGGTGAACGTACAGTTCTCAATCCTCACCTGGCTGTAATCCCCGTCCAGTACCGGGGCCCCGTTGGTCAGACCGTCAAATTCCGTGTCCGCGTTATCGCGCCCATTGTTGTACACAAAGCCGCTGGCCGTCCATTTTCCCTTCACCTCCAAGCCCTCGGCCTGGCAGGAGCTGACACTCCCCTGATTCTCCATCACAAAGCCTGCTGCTGTCCTGAGCCTGGAATCCACGGTCATAGACCGGACCCTGCTGCCTGTGATTACCCCGGAATTGTATGCAGCGAAGCCTGCGGCATAGCAGTAATTGGCTTCCGCCTCCACATTGACTCCCGATACGTAAGAATCTGTGATGGTCCCCTTATTCTCTGCCGTAAATCCTCCAAACTTCACCTGGGCGTTTCCGCTGCGCACAGCCCGAATCACGCCGCCGCCGTACAGTCCGGTTCCCGAAATCTCGCCTTCCGTTGCCGCAGCGATGGCACCAGCCACGGCAACAGTATTCCCAAACCGGATGGTATTGCCGCCTGTGTCCACACTGCAGTCCTTGATGCTGCTGCCGGATGCCACATAGGCAGACAGGATACCCGCTGTTTTACTGTTCCCCAGTGACACATCAACCGCAGCGTCCAGCTTTAGCTTTACATTTCTGACCGCCCCTTTTCCGGCGCCGTCTCCAATATATCCAAAGAGACCTACATACTGGGCATTTGTGGACTGTGGAAGCCGAAATCCGGTAATCTCATATCCCCCGCCATTGTAGTCTCCCACGTAGGGATTCTCAGGCAGGTACTGCCCGTTTCCAAAACTTCCCTTGTACCTGCTGTCCCAGGGATTCCACACCTGTGTCTTCGCCTGGTCCTGAAGGTTGATATCGTGTGTCTGTTCAAAGTAATTGTATTTTGACTCCTTACTCTCATACCCCTTGAGGCCCATGTAATAGAAGTGGTCCGCATGCCGGATCTTAAAGGGTTCCCCCTCTTTTCCAAAGGAGGCATCCGGCATATTGGCGCTGTCCACGCTTGCGTAGGACTTGGAGTTGATGGCCGCTGCAAAGCAGGGGTTAAAAAAGTTGTAGGTATCCGTGGAGTCCACTTTTGTGTAGAGATACTGCACCTTCGCATTTTCCACCATCCCCTTCAGGCCCTCTAACTGCTGTTCCTTAAAGGGATAAAAATGATAGTTTTCCCCAAGGGGCTGGGTGATCTTCAGCTCCTTGCCATCCACCCATTTATTTATACTGGCTGTGCTCTGTGCAGAGCTTCCCCTGGCAAATATGGTCATAGAGCCTTTCTGGTTCAGCTCTCCTTCAATGATCACACCGTATCCCCAGTCCCGTATGGTTTTATCGGAGAGTGTGCTGTAGGAGCGGTAATTGTTTTCCATAAAATGAATGCCATAGCTGTTATCTCCATACTGCTCATAGTAAAAAATGGTGCCATCGTTTGCCACCACCTCCGGCCAGTCCCCATGGTGATCCAGATAGGCCAGCTTGGGATAAGGGTATGCCATACCGCTGAGGGTTGGGGAATTGGGAAAAGTGGTAGAAACCGTCCCCTTTCCCCAAATGCTCCCCAGGCTGAGCTTGTGTAGCTCCTCCTCCGTCAGAGCAGTCCCCGAACCCGTTGCACCCTGGTTACCTCCAAAGCTCAGATAATAACAGTTGGTGAGATCCATTCCGGATGGTCCAAAGCCCAGCTTTGTCTTTGCCTTCAGATAGGCAGCGCTGTAGCTGTCCGCGATCCCGAAGCTCTTCTGATTGGTCAGCACAAATCCGGCCACGCTGCCTGACTGAGGTTCCTCCCCAGGAGAGTATGCCGTTGCCGCCACTTCCAGAAGGGCATAGCAGCTTTCAATATTGTTATTTAAACTCGTAACTTCACTTTTTCCATTTTTCAGCACAAAGCCAGCTGCTTTTGCTGTCCTGTCCGCCTGAGCCGTGGTTATACAGTCCGCATAGGAGGTGTCTATTAACCACTGATTATCGTAGACAAATCCCGCTGCCTCCGCGGTCCTACTTGGGTCAGCAGTCCGCACAGTTACGATTGAGTTTGAGTAGCTGCTTCCCACATATCCCTGATTGGTCAGCATAAATCCAGCTCCAGCGGTATTATATTTGGAGTCTTCCACCTCAATGCTGCTCTCAACACTGCAGTTATAGATCTGATTCGCGCTGATACCAGCAAATCCGGCTGCCTTCTGGGCCCCAAAAATATTTGTCTTTTCCCTGTCTCTGTAAAGTGAATACACACGGCAGTCCATCACCCCGCCTTTTCCCTCAAAGACCTCACTCCTGCTGTTTCCCTTGCCTGCAATGGTATGGATGATCTGTATGTTCTCACGCACAAATCCCACAGCCGTATTGTTTGTATTTTTCACTGAAATCACCGCATTGCATCTGGTGACCGGACCGCAGTTTGCCAGCACAAAGCCTGCCGCGTAGGTGCCCTCTGTGATCACCTTGGCATACACGTCACAGTCTGTGATGCTGCCCGCGTTCACAGCAGCAAATCCCGCTGCCGAACTGTTCTCTCCGCTCTGGTTATTCTCCACCTGTTTTACCGTGATGGGTTGTTCTGCAGAGGTCCCGGAGCTGCAGTTTTTGATTTCTGCATAGGGATGATTGACCACCACAAACCCGGCTGAGTAGAGCTGGCTGCCCCAAACGGTTCCGCCTGAGTAGGCATCCTGGATTATTCCCTTGTTCTCAGCTGCAAACCCGGCTGCAAAGCCATTCACTCTCACATTGGTATTGGTAAGGCACTGTATATTTCTGCTGCCGGACTTCACAAGGGCGTTTTTATCCAGCAAGCCCGCAAAGCCTCCTGCACAGACTTCCTGATTCTTGACTGCGCTGATCTCGCCTTCCCCCCACACCTGACAGCCGCTGATGGTACCGTCCGAGTAGCCTACCAGGCCACCGATATAGGTTCTATAGTACTTCTTCGTAAAATCGCTGTGGGCATTGCCGTTGACAAACTGGATGGAGGCATTCAGTACTGTATTGCAGTTTTCAATATAGCTGGACTGCCGGCACCTTCCCGCCAGGATTCCAAAGTATACATCCTCTTTGTCCGGGGCCTGCTCTGTTCGTATCTCCTTTTGATACCCCGCGTCTGCAGTTTCCACCGTCAGATTCCGGATGGAAGAACCTGCGCCAGTGCTGCCTGATCCATTCCGGCCCACTGTGTCAAAAAGTCCCAGGTTCGTCTCCGTGGTTACCCAGGATTCCTTTTGGATAACCAGTCCGTCTATGGTATATCCATTTCCCTCATAGCTGCCCATAAATCCGTTATGGCACAGAGGTATCCAGGCCTGCGGAGAGAGTGTGATGCGCGCCCTCTCCTGTGTAAAGTAATAGAAGCTTCCCCCGCTCGCATATTCCCCAAATCCGTCTATACATTTGAGCTGTGCCTCGGTGCGGAGCACAAATGGATTTGCAGCAGAACCAAACCAGGCAGGGTTTTCCTGTTCCTTTGGCTGGCTTCCCAGCGCTTTTGCAAAGCAGGGACTAAAATAGAAGCGCTTTTCCCCATACACAAAGCTGATGTAATTGTAAGGATTCCCTGTGCGGTAGCTGGCGGTCATGGTCTTCTGCCAGCTCTCGGCTTCGGCAGCTGTTCCGCTCATCTGAGAACCTGATATCTTCATTCCATAGTAGTACACCCCGTCGATCACCTGATAGAAATCAGGGATGGGCTCAAACTTCAGCTCACCAGCTTTCTGATTTTCATCTGCATTGAAATATCCCTGTATCCCAGCCATGGCGGGAGCACCGCCGTTCTCCTCCGGCGACATCAGGCCATACCCGGTCTCCAGAATGTCTTTTGTGGCATCCAGCCCAATGGCATAGTCTCTGTCCTTAAAGTAATAACCGTAGTCCGTATCCCCATACTTTTCGTAGTAGAACAGCTGGATGTAATCCGCCTTTTCTGCCGTATCCGGTGGCCAGTCACCATAATGGGATACAGGGACACTCAGCTCCCCCGCTGCCCCAGTCAGGGCCGGATAAGGAAAGACCGTGTCGCTCTCTGTGAGACGCCCGTTTATATAGTAGGGGTGGGTCAGCCTTGCGCTCTCGCTGACGGATGTACCCGTTCCGTAATGGGCAGGATACCGCCATCCCTCCTGGTAGATCTGATCCAGAGTTTTCCCGTCCCTGACCACAGCCTTCCCTGTCATCTGATCCAGGCTCAGCCCAACAGCCCCGTGGCTGGTCTCACCGCCAAGGTAGAAGCAGTCCTTCCCTGCCTCAGCCTGCCCGTTCCCCACAAAGGGGACTGCGGTGATGCCGTCCTCGTCCTGGCGCGCTCTCTGTACCACTGCCGCGTAGGAGGCGGTGATATTGATCTTTCCTGCCTCCTTTTCATACTGTCCCACAAAACCGGCCGCTGTCAAACCCACAGAGGTCAGTTCCCCTGTGGTGTAGCATCTCTCGATTGCAGTATCTCCCGTACACTTCCCCACAAAGCCGCCCAGAGCGGTCTCCTCATCTCCGCTCACCTGTCCGCTTGCGTAGCAGCCTTCCACCTGCACATTCCGCATATCGCCGGACAGGCCTCCGGCTGCGCCACCCCGGCCCTGCACATTGATGGCAGCAAAGGACTCCTGGATCTTACCTTTCCGGGCCAGACCGATCAGGCCGCCTGTGCTGGCCGCCCCGCCGGTAACTGTGTAAGACCTGTAATCAAATAATGCAGCCCCAGGCTCCGCTTCCGGTTCCAGGTAAACCTTGCAGTTTATTATCCGATTAGTATCCTGGGCCTCATAGACGCCTGCCAGGGCCCCCACATTTTCCCTTCCGCGAACCTTAGGGTTCACCAGATTTACATGGCTGATTGATCCGGAGAACATGGCAAACAGGCCCGCATCCCAATTCCCTTCTATCTTCAGGTTTAAGATCCGGTATCCTGTCTCAGTGGTATCTTTGAGCGCTCTCTCCCCGCTTTCTTTATATGCTGTAAAATCATATTTTCCGGATGGTATGGGTGTGAAGGCCGCCTGGTCATTCCCCCCCTTTAGCTCCCTGTCCCCGTCGGCATTTTCCGCCAGTTCTTCTCTGGGATAGCCCTCCGCTGCCAGTCCGTTATAGTAAGCCAGCGTATTGTTCCAGTCCATATCCTGAATCTGCCGAACAGTGCTGCCCTTTTTATCCCACCTGCTATCCGCGATCTGTCCCAGATTCTGCAGATGCCGGACATTGGACACTGTTATTTGGATGCCGTCCTCCTCCTGTTTGGCCGCAAAAAGGCTGTTTACCTTCTCTCGGTTTTCGAAGGACCTGCTGCCTGTGTCGTCCGGTCCGCTGACCGCAGTGGCTGTCACTGTTATATTTTCACCGGGGGACAGTGTCCCCCCGCTCTTTTTCGTAAAGCTCCTCTCCAGCATCTCCAAAAAAGAATGCCCCTCCGCCAGACTGTCCAAAAGCAGGATGCAACGGCTGCCCGCAAGCAGATTTCCCGCGTCGTCCGACGCAAACTGCTCTTTTGCGATATACCTCTCGTAGACTGCTCCCTCTTCCCCCTCCAGCACAACCAGGTAGCCGGCAAACTGGGCCGGCTGGCCGTAGGAGCTAAGCTTAATGAGCAGTTCCTCACCATTCACCACTTCCATAAGGGGCGTCTTCAGACTTGCCTCATACTCCACCTTTGCGGCAGCTCCCCCGTAGTATCCGATTCTGGCCCTGCCCTGGCTTCTCAAGTCGTCTGAACCGCAGAATTCTTTCGTGCCGCCCTGCAGTCCCCTCTTGCCGCTGCTCTCGTAGGAAAAGAGCGTCCTGTCGCCATCTGAGTAGGAGGCAAAGAACACTCCGTACACATAGCCGTTCACCGGGTCCAGCTCAATCACGATGGATGCCTGGGTACTTACCAGTTCATCATCCAGGCTCTGTCCCGCCTGACTTAAAAACGCCGCTGCCTTCTCTGTATTCATATAATAATATTTTATCTGCTCTGTCTGATCAGCGGCCGCTGCAGATCCGTCAGGCACCCTGGCAAGCGCCCACTCAGAGGTCATCTCATCCAAGTCCAGCTGTCCGTTGGCTTTCATTGCCGTCAGCTTGTTCTGGGCCGCCGTGTAGATCTGCCTGGCACTTTCGTTGGCCTTGATCATATCCATCTTCTTGAAATATCCCATAATGCTGGGGATTGCCACAGCCATAAGGATACCTAGGATGGTGATGGTAACAATCAATTCCACCAGGGTAAAACCCCTTTTATTTTTACTATTTACACTATATGCCATATGCACAACCCCATTCATTTCCCTATCGATAGTTATAACCCATTCTACTCTATTTCGACCGGGCCTTCAACCATTTCCCACATTTTCCTTGTGGACCCGTACTACTGCTCTGTGACCAGAAACTCTGTATATGACACTTAATATAGCAAAAAGAGGACAGGCACCAGTTTCCCCGGAGAAACCAGATGTCTGTCCCTGTATTTTTTCATCAAGCTCTATTTTTGGCACTGCTCTGTTCAAACTGGCTGTTGTACAGCTGAGCGTAAAATCCATTTTTCTTTAGGAGGCTCTCATGATCTCCCTGTTCAATGATGTGTCCGTCCCTCATCACTAAGATCACATCCGCCTCCCTGATGGTGGAAAGCCGGTGAGCTACAATAAAGCTGGTCCTTCCCCTCATCATGCGTGCAAACGCCTTCTGGATGCGTATCTCCGTCCTGGTGTCTATGGAGGAGGTTGCCTCATCCAGGATCAGCATAGGCGGCAGGCAGAGCATGACTCTGGCAATACACAACAGCTGTTTCTGCCCCTGTGACAGATTGCCCCCTGCCTCACTGATGAGCGTGTCATAGCCCTGGGGCAGTCTTTCAATAAAGCTGTGGGCATGGGCCGCCTTTGCCGCCTCCTCGATCTCCTGCCTGGTGGCGTCCGGCTTTCCGTAGGCGATATTTTCCGCAATGGTGCCTGTCTTCAGCCAGGTCTCCTGGAGCACCATCCCATAATTGGCGCGCAGGCTGTCCCTGGTGATTCTCCTCACCGGGCAGCCACTGACCAGGATCTCGCCGCTGTCCACATCATAAAACCGCATCAGCAGATTGATGATGGTTGTCTTCCCGCAGCCCGTGGGTCCCACAATAGCCACCCTCTGTCCGGGCTTTACCTTCAGATTCAGATCCCGAATCAGGGAAACCTCCGGGTCGTAGGAGAATGCCACATTGTAAAGCTCTACGCTCCCGTCTGTCTTCTCCTGCGTAAGCACTATGGCATCCGGTGCATCGGGGACCTGTGGCTCCTGGTCAATCAGGTCAAATACCCTTCCCGCGGACACCACAGCGTTCTGAAACTCCGTGGCCACGCCCGAAATCTCATTGAACGGTTTCGTATACTGGTTCGCATAGCTGATGAAACAGGAGAGCTGTCCCACCGTGATTTTTCCCATAATAGCCATCACAGCGCCTATGATCGCCACGCCTGTGGTTACCAGATTGTTGACAAACCTTGTAGCGGGGTTGGTGATGGATGAGAAGAAGGTGGCTCTTAAACTGCAGTCCCGCAGCTGCTCATTGATTTCCCCAAAGCGCTCCTGTGCCTCTTTTTCGTAGGAGAATGCTTTCACAATCTTTTGGCTGCCAACCATCTCCTCCACAAGCCCGGTCATCTCTGCCCTGGCTTCCGACTGTGCCCGGAACATGGTGAAGGTTCGCTTTGCAATAAAGCTGGCTACGAAAAAAGACATGGGTGTCATCACCACCACAAAGATCGTGATGGTCACATTGATGCTGAGCATAAATCCCAAGGTGGCCACTATGGTAACAATCCCGGTAAAGAGCTGTGAAAATCCCAGCAGCAGCCCGTCTGAAAACTGGTCCACATCTGTGATTACCTTGCTGATGATCTCCCCATACTGGTTGCTGTCAATGTACTTAAGAGGCAGCTCCTCCAGATGGTTAAATGCCTGGGTGCGAATGTCTTTGACCACACGGTAGGTAATCCGGTTGTTGCTAAGATTCATCAGCCACTGGGCCACAGCGGTAGCCGCCACCACCAGGGCAAACCGCACCAAAATGGGCACCAGCCCTGCAAAGTCTACCTTCCCCTTCCCAAGTATCAGGTCAATCCCCTGTCCGGTCAGCACAGGGGCGTAGAGTGTCAGGATCACGCTCACCACCGCAAACACCAGTGAAAGAATCAGCATAGGCAGATAGGGGCGGATCAGGCCCATGATTCTTATATAGATATTCTTATTCTTTCCTATTCCCTTCATCTGTGCAGCTCCTTTTCTGAAAGCTGTGACATGCAAATTTCTCGGTATACCTCACACGTTTTTAGCAGCTCCTCATGGGTTCCCAGACCCGCCTGTATGCCATCGTCCAACACCAGGATGCGATCCGCATTTCTGATGGAGGCTGCCCTCTGGGATACAATAAACACCGTCATTTCCTCTGTTCGCTCCGCGATAGCCCTGCGCAGCTTTGCGTCTGTGGCAAAATCAAGGGCAGAGGCACTGTCGTCCAGAATCAAAATCTCCGGTCTTCCCACAAGGGCTCTGGCTATGGTCAGCCGCTGCCGCTGCCCCCCGGAGAAATTCTTTCCTCCCTGCATAATCAGGGTGTCCAGACCCTCTGGTTTTGAATCTACAAATTCCCTGGCCTGGGCTATCTCCAATGCCTCATAGATCTCCTGTTCCGTGGCATCCTTTTTTCTCCAAAGCATGTTTTCACGGATGGTTCCGGCAAAGAGCACGGCATTCTGAGGTACAATCCCCACCTTTTTGCGCAGCTGTTCAAAGGGATATTCCCTTACATTAACTCCATCCACCCTTACGCTTCCGGCCGCTGCATCATAAAATCTGGGAATCAGGTTTACCACCGTTGACTTGCCTGAACCGGTGCCTCCGATAATCCCCATGGTTTCGCCCCGTTTAACGGAAAAACAGATATCGGACAGGGCATTTTTCCCTCCATTATAAGCAAAATCCACATGGCAGAACTCCACCCCGGCAGAGTCCCTTTGTCCCTCCACCATTGTCTTGCTCTCTTCCATCCCAGGCTTTAGGGCAAACACATCATTGATGCGCAGGGCGGAGGCGGAGGCTTTTGTAAAGGAGACAATCAGATTTGCAAGCGCTATCAGAGCCAGCAGAATCTGTGACATGTAGTTAATCAGGGCAATCAGCTCCCCCTGCGTGATCCCTCCCTCATACACAGTATGGCCGCCCAGCCAGAGCACTGCCAGAATGGCTCCGTTTATAACCACATAAGTGGCAGGATTTAGGAGGGCGGAGATCTTTCCCACCCGCAGCTGGGTCTGCATCAGCTGTGTGCTCTCCTGATCAAAGTCCTCCATCTCATCGCTCTGTCTGGAAAATGCCCGTACCACACGCACACCGGAGAGGCTCTCCCGGGTAAGGCGAAGCACAGAGTCCAGCTTGTTCTGCACCCTTTTGTAAATCGGAATCGTAGCCATCATAATCCCATATATAATCAGCGAGAGAAGCGGTACCAGCACTACGAAAATCCACGCCAGCTTTACATTCACTGTAAAGGCCAGAATGACTGCTCCCACCACAATAAAGGGGGAACGCAGAAACAGGCGCAGCACCAGGTTGACCCCCGCCTGGGCCTGATTGATATCACTGGTAATCCTGGTCACCAGGGTAGCTGTACCCATCACGTCCAGCTCTGTGTAGGAAAGGCTGTTGATGTGGCCAAACATATCCTTTCTAAGGGCTGTGCCAAACCCGGTAGCCGCCTTGGCCGCAAAGTACTGGGCAGTCAGGGAGCATGCCAGCCCCAGGACGCCAAAGGCCACCATCACCGCGCACATTTTCATGATATAGGCAATATCCTTGTCCCGGATTCCCACATCCACGATCCGCGCCATGACCAGGGGAACCAGCAGCTCAAAGCAGGCTTCCAGCAGCTTAAACAGGGGGCCTATGATGCTCTCCTTCCGATATCCATCCAGATATTTGATCAGTTTCCGCATTTGTTATCTCTCTCTTTCATTCTTCTTGGCTTTTCTCATCTCCTTAATCTGTCCGATAAGGCAGACCGGATTTTTACATTATACTATCTATTTTAGAGACTGTACAGGCTTATGTCATGGAAATATGGCCTCTTGTCAATCTGCAGGCAGGCTTTGGCCGATGCTCCCGTGAATAAAGCAGCTCCCTTCCGGGGCCGCAAGTTTAACGCCCACTTGCCTTCCCGGCAGGGAGCCTGCCGATTATTTTGCAAAAACCCTATTGTGCTCTTGCCGGTTCCATCTCTTTATGCATGGGGAATATTCGTGAATTCTGAAATTTCCCTGTTTATGGTACACAGATCCTCCACATTCAGATCATGCAGATTGGTATGTCCAGTGATTCGCGCAAAGGTTTTCAGCTCTTCTAAAGTACACTTCAGGAAATTTCCCACCCTGGACGCCGCCGCATCCTTCTGGAATCTGGCCCGGAGCGTCTCATCCTGGGTAGCCACGCCCACCGGACATCTGCCGGTACCGCAGATCCGGTACTGCTGACAGGCTGCCGCGATCAGTCCTGCTGAGGCCATGGCAACCGCATCCGCTCCCATGGCAATGGCCTTCGCCGCATCGGAGGATACCCGAAGCCCTCCTGTGATCACCAGGCTGATATCTGCTCCTGCCTCATCCAGGTACTTTCTGGCCCGGTACAGCGCATAGATGGTGGGTACACTGGTGGAATCCCTCACAAGCTTGGGGCTGGCGCCTGTGGCGCCCCCTCTTCCGTCAATGGTGATAAAGTCCGGTTTGGCATACACGCAGTACTCCAGGTCCCTCTCAATCCTCCCAGCCGCGATCTTGATCCCAATGGGACGGCCCTCAGAGGCTATGCGCAGCTGATCCACAAGTTCCTTCAGGTCCTCCCTGCTGTTGATATCCGCGAACTTGGAGGGACTGATCACATCCTTACCCAGGGGTTTGTTTCGTATCTTAGCAATCTCCGGGGTTACCTTATCCCCCGGCAGATGGCCCCCCATACCGGGCTTAGTGCCCTGCCCCACCTTTATCTCTATGGCATCGGCATTTCTCAGATTCTCCGGTGTCACACTGTAAAGGTTGGGGACGTACTCAAAGATGTACTTCTCTGCCGCTGCCATCTCCTCCGGTAGAATGCCGCCCTCCCCGCTGCACATGGCACTGCCAGCCATGGCCGTTCCCCTGGCAAGGGCTACCTTTGTCTCCTTGGACAGCGCTCCAAAGGACATATGGGAGATGTAAACCGGATTTTGCAGAACCAAGGGCTTTTTGGCATGTCTTCCGATTACCGTGGTGGTATCCACCTGCGCGTGCTCATCTAAAGGAGGCGGGTTTAGCTGTGCTCCCAAAATCAAGATGTCATCCCAGCCCGGCATGGGCATTCTGGTTCCCATTGCCTCAATAATCGGCCTTCCTGTGACAGCCATCTGGTGAATCTCCCTCATATACCGGCAGGACTCATCCTCTCTGGCATAGGCCGGATCATACTCCAGAGAATCTCCCTTCCTCTCCCTGGAATCTGCCTCCACGTCCGCCGGCTTCCCGCTTTCCTCTACTTTCCGGAAAACAGAGGCCGGATGACCACAAACCGGACATTTCTCCAGCTTCTTAAAGGAAGCCCCCTCCTTTTCCTCGTCATACGTATACCCGCATACACTGCATTTGTACTCAGCCATATGTTCACCTCATCTGATCGAATCAGGCGTTTCCCGAACGCCAATTGCTTTGCTGATATAAATATAACATATTTTGAATATAATTTTGAATTTTTTTTATTTTTTTATTGACAAATGTTTTTTCATTTGGTATCATATCAAACGTACCGCAAAGAGCGATACAAAATGCGCGAGTGGCTCAGTTGGTGGAGCGCGACCTTGCCAAGGTCGAGGCCGCGGGTTCGAGTCCCGTCTCGCGCTTTTTTTATACCCCGAAATCCGCAGTGTTTATGCGGGGTTGCGGGGTTTTTGATTTTCTTGCGGCAACGTCCGCAAATCAGAGTGATTATATCTCTTAGCAATAGTAATTTATCTGGCCAAAGAAACTATACCACTTATTAATTACATCTTGATTTCTCGCTTCAATTATTTCCATTATATTTTTTAATGTTTTTGACGCTATTTTCGTATTATTATTGCATAATAAACATTTACCTGCCTTAGTTATCCAAATCTTTGTTGTATCTTCAGAAGGTATGCCTATTGCAACATGCACATGAACAGGTTCAAGTGGTTCTCCCTCATTTGCCAAAAATAAACAACATAAGAACCAATCTTAAAAATTTGAGGCATTTTCAAAACCTCCGTCTTTTGCAAATCGTATTATTAAATGTGCTGTTGACTCTAAAATCTCCTGATACTTTTCAATATCCTTATTAGAAAAACCTACTACTTCTTCCCATGTATATCCTGGCAAATAACAAGTAGCCGAATAAAAGACGCCTTCTATCGGTTTTTCAATATATACTTTTACTTTTTCATTTTCCAGCAATTCAGAGTGTACAATCTCCGTATTGTCTTCTAGTTGCATAAATGGATACATCATAATTTTCACTCCAATCCTGTTCTTTACTGCGCTTCATTTATACTATTTTCATTAGCAAATATCAATGTTATCACGTCTATCTATATTTTACCACGCATTTTACTTTTTATCTATAAAAAAACTTTTCTAAACACGTATCAATAAATTGTGGTTGTTATCGTTGATGCGGCGGCTGTATTCGCCTTGCAGGCCTTTGCCTTGATCAGTTCATGCGCCGTTCCTTTTCCTTCCCGGAGTTCCTGGACGGTTTTTTTTACATAGGCCATGTTGGTTTCTGAAAAAAGGATCAGTGGCCTGTGTGATTTCAAATGGAATTCGTTTTTCGCGTAAAACTGCTTTCACAAATAGATTGATGGCTGTGGAGGTATTTAGGCCGACATTGGTGCAAAAGGCGTCAAAGCTGGAAGTCCCAGCTTAAACTGCAGAGAAACCTGTCCTCTCAACACTTAAGCACATAAGCCTCAAAATATTTACTCCCAGGGGGTTGTAAAAATTGGTCAATGAACTAAAATGATATTAACCAAACGAGTCAACAGCTGAGGTGAGGACATGTATGAAAAATTTCTGGAGCTGCCCGCTGACAAACAGCAATGCATTATCAACGCAGCCATGGAGATCTTCTCCAAAAACGATTACAAGCGCGCGGTGACGGACGACATTGCCGCAAAAGCCGGAATTTCCAAGGGCTCTCTTTTTTACTATTTTTACAATAAGAAATCCCTCTATCTATATCTATACCAATACACTACCGAGAAGATGGCAGGGCAGATCGTGGATGAGACCTACTGGAACATCACTGATTTCTTTGAGCTGCTGGGATACTGTGCCCGCAAGAAAGCGGAGATTTTGGTGAAGAACCCCTATATTTTGGACTTTGCCATGCGCTCCTTTTATCCCGACAGCGAGGCCCTGTCTCAGGATCTCAACACCTACAACCAGGATTTTTTGGACGGAATAATGGGCACTTATCTGAAAAATGTGGATTTTTCCAAGTTCCGGGAGGGGACGGACCCCCTCTACATTTTCCGCATGCTGATCTGGATGTCGGACGGCTATCTGCACGAAAAGCGTACCCGAAACCTGCCCATCCTGCTGGAGGACCTGATGGATGAGTTTAACAAGTGGATGAACCTGCTTCGTCCCCTTTTGTATAAGGAGGAGTACTTATGAATCACGCGATTGAGCTTAGCCATATCACAAAGGATTATGGTAACAACCGAGGCGTCTTTGATGTCAGCTTTACTGTAAAAACCGGGGAGGTGTTCGGCTTTCTGGGGCCAAATGGAGCCGGGAAAACCACTACCATCCGCCAGCTGCTGGGATTTATCCGTCCGGAAAGCGGGCAGGCACTGATACAGGGAATGGACTGTTTTTCCGATGCCCCCAGGATTCAGAACCTGCTGGGATATTTGCCCGGTGAGATTGCCTTTATGGATGATATGAAGGGACTGGAGTTTATCCGTTTTGCGGCAGGTATGAGGGGACTCAAAAGCCTGGACCGCGCGCGAAAGCTGATGGAGCGCTTTGAACTGGACCCCTCGGGCAAGATTAAAAAGATGTCTAAGGGTATGAAACAGAAAATCGGCATTGTATGTGCCTTTATGGCTGATCCCCAAATCCTGGTGCTGGATGAACCCACCAGCGGCCTGGACCCTCTTATGCAGAACCGGTTTGTAGATCTGATTTTGGAGGAAAAGACAAGGGGCAAGACAATCCTCATGTCCTCCCACATCTTTGAGGAGGTGGAGCGTACCTGCGACCGGACGGCCATCATCCGTCAGGGCCGTATTGTGGATATTGCGGATATGGAAAAGCTGGGCAAAAACAGAAAGCGCATTTTTGAGGTTTCCTTCTCAGACCCACAGGATGCCCTGGCATTTTCCCGGGAGTTTCCGGACTGTACCGTAAAACGGAATCAGGTATGTGTGAATGTATCCTCCGATATGGATGGATTTGTCAAGCTACTGAGCCGTTACACAGTCAAAGATCTGAAGATGCGCACTCAGACACTGGAAGAACTTTTCATGCACTTTTACGGAGGTGAAGACCATGCCAAATAAGACACTTTTTTTAAGGGAACTAAAGGCTAATTACAAGCTGCTTCTCATCTTTGCCGCAGTACTCACTCTGTATCCCGTTGTAATCATCACCATGTTCGACCCAAAGCTGGGTGACAGCCTCAATCTGATGATGGAGAGCATGCCAGATCTGTTTGCCGCCTTTAATATGCAGAATCCCGGCACCACGTTGCTGGATTTTCTCATTAACTATCTGTATGGATTTTTGCTGTTGATCTTTCCCATGATCTTTTTCATTATATTAGCTAACAAGCTGGTAGCCCGGTATGTGGACCGGGGATCTATGGTTTATTTGATCGCTTCCCCCCACAGGCGCAGCCGGATTGTTTTCACCCAGGGCGTATTTTTGGCAGCAGCCTCCCTTGTGCTGGCCGCTTATGTGACTGTCCTGTGCATCCTGGTCTGTCAGGCCGCGTTTCCCGGTGAGCTGGATATCTCGGGATTTGTGATGGTGAATCTGGGGCTGTGGGGACTGCACCTGTTTCTGGCAGGGCTGTGCTTTTGCTTCTCCTGCCTGTTCAACGACACCAGGATCTCCACAGGGCTGGGCGCGGGGTGCTGTATCGCTTTTGTACTGATTCAGATGCTCTCACAAGTGGGTGACAAGCTGGATTTTCTGAAATACGCCACTCCTCTGACTCTCTTTGATCCAAACAGGCTGGCACAGTCAGAGCCTGAGGCCTGGATGTACACCGGAATCCTTTACGCAGCAGGAATCCTGTTTTTTGGGATCGGGATCGGCGCTTTTGCAAAGCGAGACTTGACCCTTTAGGCAAATTGCACAAAAATGTCATTTTTGACCAGGTCATTTTTGAAAAATGACCTGGTCAAAATGGTTATAAAATGGTTGCGCTATAATATTGTCAAGATTATGTAAAAAAGTTTTTTTTTAGGGAAAATTATAGTATAATGAGTGAGAGTTAGTTTTCCATTAATTTTTTCGTAGAAAGGAATTGAACATGCGTAGAACAAAAATCATCTGTACACTAGGACCATCCACTGACAAAGATGGTATTATGGAGGCCCTGGTCCAGGAAGGCATGAATGTAGCCAGATTTAATTTTTCCCACGGCTCCCATGAGGAACAAAGAGGGCGCCTTCGCAAGCTGGAGGAGCTGCGGTCCCAGTACCGGAAACCCATCGCTGCTCTTTTGGACACGAAGGGACCTGAAATCCGGATCGGATGTTTTACAAATGAGGGCATTGAGCTGCAAAAAGGCCAGCTGTTCACGCTCACTGTTGACGAGATAGACGGAACGGAGGAGAAGGTTTCTATTACCTACAAGGACCTCTATAAGGATGTGAAACCGGGAGACTCCATCCTGATTGACGACGGCCTCATTGAGATGGAGGTCAGGGAGATACGCAAAAAGGATATTGTATGCCTTGTCAAAAACGGCGGCCGCGTATCCAACCGCAAGGGAATCAATGTGCCCGGTGTGGAGCTGAATATGCCTTTTGTCAGCCAAAAGGATTATGACGATATCCTATTTGGCATTAAAGAAGACTTTGACTTTATCGCCGCTTCCTTTACCCGAACTGCGGATGATGTCCGGGAAATCCGCAAGATTTTAAGTGATAACGGGGGAGACCACATCCACATTATTGCAAAGATTGAAAATCAGCAGGGTGTGGATCACATTGATGAAATCATCGAAACAGCGGACGGCATCATGATTGCCCGGGGAGATATGGGCGTGGAGATTCCTCTGGAGGAGGTTCCGGTTATTCAGAAGGAAATCATCCGCAAGGTATACAATGCCGGAAAGCAGGTTATCACAGCCACACAGATGCTGGATTCTATGATGAAGAATCCCCGCCCCACCCGTGCGGAGACCACGGATGTGGCAAATGCCATCTACCAGGGGACAAGCGCAATCATGCTGTCCGGGGAGACTGCTGCCGGTCTGTACCCCATTGAGTCCTTAAAGACCATGGTGCGCATTGCTAAGAGAGTGGAGCGGGATATTGACTACAGCCAGATCTTCCGCACAAGCAAGCGCACGGACCAGCCGGATATGACCACCGCTATCTCCCATGCAGCCTGTATGACCGCCATTGACCTGGGAGCCAAGGCCATCATCACAGTCAGCAAGTCAGGGGCAACCGCAAGGATGATCTCCAAGTATCGTCCCGGATGCCAGATCGTGGGCTGCACTACCACCCCGCATACCTGCCGCCAGTTGAATATGTCCTGGGGAATCGCACCCATCCTGATCAAGGAGGAGTACAGCTCTGAGATCCTCTTCCTGCACGCCATCGAAGCCGCACAGCGGGAGGAGCTTGTAAATGACGGGGATATTGTCACCCTGACAGCGGGTGTACCCCTGGGTAAGCCCGGAAAGACGAATATCATCCGTGCATGCATCGTAGGAGAATTTTAGATTTACCTGTGAAATAAAAAAGAATCCTGCGCGCAGGATTCTCCGCCTGCGGCGGGGCTGCCCCGGCTGCCATCTTCCACTCCGCCGCAGTGCGATCCCGCCCGGAGGGCTTTTTATACCATAGGGAATTCCGAAGGACTTTCCTATGGTATAAGAAAAGACGGACAGCGCATTTTTACCGCGCTGTCCGTCCTATTTTTACCTATTCGGATTTTTCTGATATCCTTCGATCCTTTCCTGCATCCGCAGTTTGCTCAGAAATACACCTACAATCCGGGCACATCTGGCAAGGGTAAGCACCTGACTTTTATCCCAATACCTATTTTCACCGCATTCGTCAAATCCGATAAACCCTTTCAGAAGCCTTCCGTCTGAGATACTGCACTGAAGGACTGCCTTGATTCCCTGATTCCCCAAAATTTCCCGCTGAGAGGAGGGCAGCTGATTGATGTCTGTGCAGTAAAAGATTCCTCTTTCGTCAAAATTCCCCATATAATTGTCATAGCCGTCACTGGGCAAATTCTGCAGTTGATTGATCTCAGGTACAATTCCCTCATTGCACCACTCAAAGGTATTGCTAAAATACTTTTGGTCAGAGCTAAACTCGAAAATATAAACACGGCTGACACTGAACTGCCGGCCCATGATCTCCATCAGCAGCTGAAGCGCTGCCTCTAAATCCCCGGCATCGTACAGCAGATCAAACGCGCTGTTGATGAGATTATTCTCAAGCCCGCCAGGAGCCCTTTCACTGTCAATGGCGGTGTGCAGCGTACTCATCCCGCCTACATGCCCTGCATACTCCTGGGCGCTCTCAAATACCGCCTTATTTTTCCCCCACTCTTTTGCCCGGTAGAGAGCGGTATCCGCCTTCTGAAACAGGGCCTTAAAGTCAATAGCGTCTTCGGGAAATATCGCCCCGCCCACACTGCAGGTGAATGGGAAATTTTCCCTAAGCTCTGAGGACAGCTTCTCCGTAATCTGAAGAATCTCCTCCGCCTTTTCCCTTGCATCCTCCACTTTTCGGATTCCATTTAAAAAGACGATGAACTCGTCACCGCCATATCGGCTGACAATATCACTTGATCGAAAGATCTTTTTAAGTCTCTGTGCAAAATTGGCAAGTACCGCATCTCCATAGAGATGTCCCTTGGTGTCATTCACAGTCTTGAAATTATCCAGATCGATGATCAGCAGTGCGTGAAGCCCCTGCATCTTATCTTCCATGATATATTCAATCAGACGCCTGGCGGCTCCCCTGTTATACAGCCCTGTCAGCTCATCCCGCTCCGCCTTCATCATCAGCTTTTCCGTACGCCTCTTATCCCTGTCTATATCCCGCAGCAGCCCGATATATTTGATGGGATGCCCCTTCTCGTCGTATTGCAGGGTGATGCGAAGCTGGTACCACTTGTAATCATCCTCCACGGTCTTCATACGCAAATCCACATCAGGCAGCCTGCGTTTCCCGGGAGTTTTACTGCCCTTCAGCAAGTCCAGCAAACGCTGCAGATCATTCGGATGGGCCGGAATCTCCCCAAGAGCGCCTGGAAGGCTGCCGAAAACCTCCTTCCATTTTCCGGAAATGGAAAGGCCCGAACCCTGAAAAGGCCACTCAAAGATGATGTCATTTGTCTGCTCCATAATAATCCTGTGGCGCTCCAGGCTCAGCATCAGCTCCCGCTCTGTCTCAATCTGCTCTGTTATGTCAATCACAATACAGTAAAATCCTACCTCACCATTCTCTAAGGTGACCCTCTGTCCTTTGTCGTACAGCCAGATTACCTTACCATCTCTGCACCGGACCCGGTACTCGATCAGTTTGGTGTTGCCTAACTTCATCTGTTCTTCCACATCCTGCAGCGTTCTCTTTAGATCTTCCTCAAGAATCAGCTTCTTCAGGCTGTTATGGCACTCTTCTCTAAGCTGCTGCTGTGTATAACCAATCATAGACAAAAAGCCCTCACTCATAAACTGCAGAGTCAAAGCCTCGTCCATCGTACAGCTGAACAACCCACCCGGTATGGAATTTATAATAAGTTGTAAATCTCTCCCCTGAGAGTTTTCTTCAAGTATCATCTCATTCTCCGTCTCTGAAGTATCCGGTATTGTAAAGATCTCCTATACTTATATTATAAATCAGAGTAGGACAATTGCATAGCCCAAAAAAGTTTTATTTCATCTGAGAAATCAGGCAGTCTCCAAACACAGAAGACCAGTCCTGTGCAAAATCATCCACCGCCTTTTGAATCATTGCATTTTCAAAGGCTCCCTGGACAATATCAAGCCCCATGGTGGCAGTCTGCGCACCTGCCAGAAAAGCTTTGTTTACCTGCCCCATATTCTTAAAGCTGGCAGCCAGGATCTTTGTGGCATAGCCGTAAGTCTTTATCATCTGTGCAAAGGAAGCGATCACCTCCTGTGGATCAATACCGCTGTTCTCCATGCGGTTATAATAAGGCGCGATGTAATCCGCACCCGCTTCCATGGCCAGAAAGCCCTGCATCTGTGTGTAGATGGCAGTTGCCGTCACATGTACTCCCCTGGCCTTCAGCGCACGTATTACCTGGAGTCCGGGCAAAGTGACAGGCACCTTGATATACACCTGATCATCCACTTTTTCAAGAATTGCCTCCGCGTCCGCCATCATAGAGTCAAAATCCTGTCCGGTTACCTGGATGTGCAGGGTCTTCTCCATGCCAATCAGCTTACGGATCTTTTTCATGTGAGAGAAGAAATCAATCTTCCCTTCCTTTTTTACAATACTTGGATTTGAGGTTACCCCTGTGATGGGAATAAACCTTCCATAAGTTTCAATCTGCTCCAAATTTGCGGTATCAAATAAATACTCCATTTTCAATTCTCCTTCATTTTATGATGTCAGAGTCAAAAGATATTTTGACCCCTGATATGCACAGGCAGCTCAGACTGCCCTAACATCCAACCCCGCTTGCTCCAAAAATGCTCTGACTTCTCCCGGAATCCCGGTATCTGTGATGACTCCGGAGACCTGCTCTGTTTTCAGAAAAGAGACTGTGCCGGACCTAGTGAATTTTTCTGATTCTGTAAGGACAATGGTATGCCTTGCAGACTGTGCCATGGCCTTCACTGTATCGGAACGCACCAGATTGTCACCAGTAAATCCATTTTCAAATGAATATCCGTCGGTTCCCACAAACAGCTTATCCACCTGAAACTGCTGCGCACACAGCTTTGTCAGAGGTCCCACCATTGCCTGGACCTGGGGCTGATAATCGCCTCCCAACACAACCACGCGCACACTGCTCCCCTTCACATAGGAGGCCATAAACGCGGAATTGGTGACCAGTGTCACTTCCTTTTTACTCTGGGCCAGCTGCTCCGCCAGAAGCATACAGCAGGAACCGGACTCAATCATCACCGTCTCCCTGTCCTGCACCAGCCGGGCTGCGGCTGCGGCAATCCGCTGCTTTTGCTCATAGTGAAACGCCATGCGGTAATTGATATCTCCCTCATCACGAAGCAGGGCATATCCCCTCTCTCTTGCCAAAATCCCTTTTTGCTCCAGGTAGTCCAGATCCTTGCGCACCGTCACCCTGGAAGTTTCCAGCAGAACGGCCAGCTCCGATACCTCAATCTTTCCCCTCTGACTCACCAGCTCAATTAGTTTGGTGTGTCGCTCCTTCAACATTATTCTCTATCCCTCTTTTCCAGTTTTGTCTATTAGTATAACCGAGACTTTCCTTCAAGTCAATAATTACTTTCGTACGAAACTAAACCATTTACATTTGCAACATATTTTGTTATAATTGAGTTCAGAAACCCGTAACGGATCTGTAAAGGAGAAAAATCCATGAAAGAATATCTGATCGCCCACGACCTGGGCACATCCGGGGATAAGGCTTCCCTGTTCTCCACGGAGGGTGAACTGGTCTGCAGCTATACAGTCCCCTATGATGTACACTATTTTCATAAAAACTGCGCGGAACAGAACCCAGAAGACTGGTGGCAGGCTGTGTGCACTGCCACTGCCAAAATCACAGAGGGGATTGACCCCTCCCGCGTGCTTGCCCTTTCCTTTTCCGCGCAGATGCAGTGCTGCCTTCCCGTTGACAAGGAAGGAAGACCCCTGCATCCCGCTATGATCTGGGCGGATCAGAGGGCAGGCCAGCAGGCCTCCCAGCTCTCCCGGCGCTTGGGGGCGGACCGTATGTACGCCATTACCGGCCACCGGGTCAGCGCCTCCTACAGCCTGGAAAAGCTCATGTGGCTGAAGGATAATAAGCCAGAGGTATACCGTGCCACCTGCAAGATGCTTCAGGCCAAGGATTTCATTATCTACCGGCTCACAGGCCGCTTTCTCACTGACTACTCCGACGCCTCTGGCACCAATGCTCTGGATCTGAAAAACCTGTGCTGGTCCCGGGAAATCCTGGACGCCTCCGGTGTCAGCCCGGATAAGCTGCCCGAGCTCTTCCCCTCCACGCACATTGCAGGAAACCTCACGGCCGAGGCCGGCAGCGCTCTGGGCCTGACGCCCTCCACCAAGGTGGTCTGCGGCGGGGGAGACGGCCCCTGCTCCGCTCTGGGCGCTGGCTGTATCCATCCCGGGGAGCTCTTCCTCACCTTTGGCACCTCCGCCTGGATCGGGGGAACTACACGGGAAGTATTTACAGATGAGGAGCAGGCTCTTTTTTGTTTTGCCCACATTATCCCCGGCTGTTACATGCCCTGCGGAACCATGCAGTCCGCGGGAAGCACCTACTCCTATATGAAGGAGACCTTCTTTCAGGATGTCGCTGCCCAGGCTGCCAGGAGCGGTCAGAGTGCTTACTCCCTTTTAAACCAGCTTATTGCCAATTCCCCTGCAGGCGCAAAGGGTCTGATCTACCTGCCCTATATGCTGGGCGAGCGGTCCCCCAGGTGGAACCCACACGCCTTCGGCACCTTCCTTGGCATCAGACCGGAACACAACCGGAATGACTATCTGCGGGCCGCTCTGGAGGGAGTAGCCATGAACCTGGAGCTCATTCTAAAGGCTTACCGCAGGTCCATGACTGCCGACCATCTGGTTCTGACCGGGGGCGGCGCAAAGGGGGACATTGTGGCTTCCATACTGGCGGATGTGCTCAAGGCCTCCCTAAGCCGCCCGGACCATGTGGAGGAGGCCACCTCCATTGCAGCTGCAGTGACTGCCGGAGTGGGTATCGGCCTCTACGAGGACTTCTCCCAGGTATCCCGCTTTCTGAAAATAAAAGACACGACTGCACCTTCCTTAGAAAATGCTGCCGTGTACGACAAATTAAAGCCTGTATTCGACCAAGCCTACGATGCACTGGTCCCTGTATTTGACAATCTGTTTCATATCTAAAAGAAACACGCCGCCTGCCCTTCCCCAATAGCGGGACACGGGCGGGCGCATTTCAAGCCCGTTTGCCGGTATCAGGACTTTTTCTTTCGTCTCTGCGGGGCTTGTGCGTCCTTATCATTCTGGCTGTTTCCCCCAACGTTCAGCACACAGCCGATCCCCATGATAATAAAAAAGATTCCTGCAACTATAAGTGCTGCCTTGGCCAAAAACACTTTTGCCACACACACACCTGTGATGATACTAAAAATACCCAGGGCCAGCAGTACGCCGCCTCTGACAATTGTTTTCATCCTATGCTCCTTTCCGAAATCGCTGTTCCATTCAGCACACAGCCTTTCCCTTGCGGTCAGACCTCATCTATTCACACTCCATTTCTGGCACAGAGATCCTGAAGACAGCACTTATCGCAAAAGGGCTTGGTGCGGGCTGTGCAGACATCTCTTCCATGAAAAACCAGTCTGTGACAGAAGTCGCTCCCCTCCTTTGGGGGAATCAGTTTCCAGAGGGCCATCTCCACCTTTTTGGGGTCTTTGATGTTGTCAACCAGTCCCATGCGGTTTACCAGACGGATGCAGTGGGTGTCTGTGACAATCGCAGGTTTTCCAAACACATCTCCCATAATCAGATTGGCACTCTTGCGTCCCACTCCCGGGAGCTTTAAAAGCGCGTCAAAGTCATCCGGAACCTTGCCGTCATACTCATCCCTCAGAATCTTCATACAGGCGCTGATATCCCTGGCTTTGCTTTTCCCCAGACCGCAGTGCTTCACAATCCTTTCAATATCCTCCGCCTCCGCATCTGCAAGGGCATTTACATCCGGATACTTTTTATATAATTCCTGCACCACCACATTTACCCTGGCATCTGTGCACTGAGCCGCCAGACGGACACTCACCAGCAGTTTCCATGCCTGGTCATAGTCCAGGGTACATCCCACATCCGGGTACTCTTGTTTTAATCGGGAAACAATCTCAAGCGCAAGCTTCTCTTTTGTCATGAATTTCTCCTTTCAACAGCTATTTTATACATTACTCCTCCGGTGAAAAGAACCTGCCCCTCCCGTTCTTCTTCTTCCAGGCTATACAGTCGGAGAGCGCACTCTGCAGCTTTCCAATAGAGATAGGCTTTGCCAGATGTCCGTTCATCCCCGACAGTCTTGCCTGCTTTACGTCCTCTGCAAAGGCATCCGCCGTCATGGCAATGATGGGGAGTTCCTCGATGGCCTCCAGTTTTGAGGCCCGGATCTGTCCGGTTGCCTCATAGCCATTAAGCTCCGGCATCTGAACATCCATAAACACCAAATCATAATAGAACGCCGGATGTGTGCAGACCGCCTCCACGGCTTCCCGTCCGTTCTCAACCGTCTCCACCTTTACACCCAGAATCTCCAGCATCTCCACCGCGATCTGGCGGTTCAACTCATTGTCCTCAGCCAGCAGTACCCGTATACCCGCAAAGGCATTCCTTTTCCCGGTCATTTCTGTTGGTGTTACCGGGGCAGGAGCCCCACATTTTGTCAGGCACAAGGTCACCTGAAATTTAGAGCCCTTCCCATACCGGCTCTCCACCTGAATATCGCCGCCCATCATGGAAACCAGGTTCTTTACAATGGTCATACCCAGCCCGGTTCCCGCTATTTTGCTGATCCTGCTGTCATCCGCCCTGCTGAAGGGTTCAAAGATGTGTTTCAGGTACTCCTGTTTCATTCCGATGCCATTGTCCCGGATGACAAACCGGTAAGTCCCCGTGTTCTGTTCCCGCTGCTCTGTCTCCTCCAGGCTAAAAATGATGTTCCCGCCTGCGGGGGTATACTTGGATGCATTCTCCAAAATATTGACCAATACCTGGCGAATCCTCCTCTCATCCCCGCTCACGCTTACATTCAGATCATCATCCATTTTGACACTAAGGGTCTGTTTCTTTTGTTCCGCAGATACCTGGACCATCTCTGCCACATCCATAACCAGACTTTTCAGATTAAACTCACTCTCCACCAGTTCTGCCGCACCGCTCTCTATCTTGCTCACATCCAGAACCTCATTTATGAGTTCCAGCAGATGAGTGCCCGAACCAGAAATTTTCTCCAGGTAGTCTTTCAGTTTTACCCTGTCCTCCAGATTCAGCATGGCAAGCTGAGTCATTCCCAAGATGGCATTCATGGGAGTGCGGATGTCGTGGCTCATCCTGGAGAGGAACTCACTCTTGGCCTGGCTGGCTGCCTCGGCCTTCTGCAAAGCCTCCTCCAAAAGCTGCTTTGCACGCCTCTCCTTCTCCAGCATTGCTTCCTGCATCTGCCTCTCCTGGTCTATGTTTCTGGAGAGGGTAATCTCCAGCAGGTCATCTGTGCTGGCGCTTTCCACCCGTATCACCTGGGTAAAGCTCCAGTGGCAGTGCCCCTCCTGGTCCATGTGGGGCACCTCCATAGCCACAATGCGTTCTCCGCGCATAAAGGCGTTGATCAGGGCAGAATGCGAGAATTTACTCTGAAACAGCTCTCTGTAATCCGGATGTACTGTGGACAATTCCCTTTCTATGAGTTCCTCAAAGCTTCCCTCATCCCCTGGTTTTTTGATAGGATAACGGTCGTATTCGATCATATGGTAGGTATTTCGGCTTAAATTTACCGCGATCAGCATCTGATATGCCTCTTTTGCGGCAGTTACCAGCTGGCTGATCTCCACGTCCCGCTGTTGTTCCAAAAGATATTCATCTTGAATATCCCGAAAGACAAGAACACACCAGCACTCATCCTCCCCCAGCTGTTCAATCCTGGCGGCAGTAAACTCCACCTGATGGTAAATATTATCCCTGGTCAGACGGCGCATCCTCCTGGTAATCTTTTTCCTTCCCTCTCTAAACTGTCCAAGCAGTGCCTCCCTTGAAAAACTCTCGTTGAACTGCTCCAAGTCCTCTGGGTGCACCACCCTCTGGGCATAATTGCGGTTCTCAACGCCAAAATTACCCTGCTGCGGAATTTCCGTCCACATCATATCCTTTTGGCAGTTGACATAATAGTCTGCCGTCAGATTTACAATAACGCACTCGTCAAATACCTTCACCAGACTCTGCGCATACATCTTCTCAATCTTTTTCAGTCCCTGCTGTTCCTCAAAATTCAGCCGATGCGGTGCTACAGTTATCACTACAGCGTGAATATGCCCCTCCCAAATAATCCGGTTAGCAGTCACATCCACCATTGTTTTCATCAGAGGATCATAGCATATGGAATGGATGGAGGATTTCTCACCCATGGAGTTCAGAGGACAATGGACACACAACTCCGGCCACACCTCATAGCATTTCGCCCCAATCACTGCCTTACCCCTGCTATGCTCCAGACTCCGGCGGTTAAAGTACAGAAGCTGATGGGTCTCCTCCTCTATGACATAGATGCTGATGTCGGTCAGAGAATCCAATAAATTGCGCAAATCACCAGCAGACATAGTTTTCTCCTCTCTTAAGTGACGCTTTCTGCCGCATTGCTGAAAAACTTATCTACATTATACACTTGTCACTCCAAAATATAAAGTATTTTATACCCTGTCACACCTCAAAGGCTGTGTATTCGTGGGAGAAATGGTAACCCAACTTTTCCGCAAGACCCACCGATGCCCTGTTGTGGGCATCCCAGCTTGGATACAGGCCGCGTTTTAAGCACTCTAATATCAGCCGGGCTGCACAGGCGTAAGCCAGTCCCTTTCTCCGATGCTCTTCCTTTGTATCAACCTCTATCTCGATTCCCTCTCTGTATCTGGTGTAGGAGGCTGCACCTGCTGCCAGTTCTCCAGCTCTCAGCGCCACAACACCCAGCCCCAATTTTCTAAATTCCCCGTAGTTCTCAAACTGGGACACCAGATCCCCGCCCCATCCGCTTTCTCGGCATTGTGCGAAGGCCTCCTCATCGATCAGCTTCATAGTATATTCCGGATTCAGGGATTCCACTGCAGATACCAGTCTAGAGCGGTCAAAGATCCCCTCTTCCTTTTTTATGGCGTAGCGGGTAATGGATCTTGCCCTTTCCCCGCAGCAGTTCAAAATCAGCCTCCCCCACTCTTCTGTACGCGGAACCAAAATCAGAGGCCTGCTCGGATCATTTTCCGTCATATATATTACCAGTTCCCGGGTGGGTACTCCGGCAAAAAAGACGAAGTCACCCAAATATGCGGCGGCTGACTGCGGTTCCCTAGAGTCATCGCCATAAACAGTTCCCATGACATTTTGCAGGCAGGACCAGATGATGGTCTCCTGCCATCCCTCAAATAACATTTTCGCCTTTTCTGTATTTTCCAATCTGAATACCGGCATAGTGTTCCCTCCTTTTTTGCAGCAAAAACATGAGATGCATCTACGCAACACCTGTTTCTCGCACACTGCAAACACTCGGCTGGTAATGCTGCGGGCAGCCCGCCTTCCCATCACAGCCTCAGCCCCTTGATATCCTTGATGCGGGAAAGAATCATATTACAACTGCTGCTGATCACCCCGGGCAGGGGGTCAATGACTTCCTCCATCAACTGCTCCAGCTCTTCGCCGGATTCAGCCACTGCATGGACGTGCAGTTTGTTCTTACCGGTAACACGATAAATCTGTGTAATGGTTTCATTCTTCCGCAGAATCTCCGTCACCTGTGCAAAGCTCTCCGGTTTTGTTTCTATCTCAAAGTAGCAGGACACGGCCCCGCTGATCTTCTGCGGGTTTATGATTGCGGTGTATTCTTCAATCACGCCGCGCTTTTCCAAAGACTGGATACGCATCTTTACAGCAACGCGGGAGATCCCTACCAGCTGTCCTATCTCTGAGTAGGACATGCGTGCATTTTGTATCAACAACCGGACAATCTTCTGATCCAGCTCATTCAGACCCCCAAGGAACATGGCAAACACCCCTTTTCTAAATCACTGATATCTTTATTATAGAAGTGTTTTCGTCAAAAGGCAATCTGATAATTGACAGTTTAGCCTGTTATCGTTATAATGATTACGAAACGTAAGAATATACTTACTTTTAGAAAGGAACAGATAAAAATGAGAGGGGATTTAACGAAAGGTCCTGTGATGAGAACCATGCTGTTGTTTGCACTGCCTATGATTTTGGGCAACCTTCTGCAGCAGTGTTATAATGTAGCGGATACTCTGATCGTTGGCCGTTTCCTTGGAGCGGATGCCCTGGCCGCAGTGGGTTCGGCTTTTACCCTCATGACCTTTTTGACCTCTATCCTGCTGGGTCTTTGTATGGGAAGTAGTACGGTCTTTTCGATCCGTTTTGGTCAAAGGGACTTTGATGGTCTGAAAGAAAGTATGTTTACCTCCTTCCTGCTCATCTCTGTTTTAAGTGTCCTGCTGAATTTGCTGGCTTATTTAAATATCAGCCGGATCTTGCTGTTTCTAAATGTTCCATCTGAGATTAGAGGACTGATGTTTGATTATCTGATGGTTATTTTTGCCGGCATCCCGGCTGTCTTTTTCTATAATTATTTTTCCTGTCTTTTGCGCGCGGTAGGCAATTCCGTGCTCCCTCTGCTGTTCCTGGCCCTGTCAGCTGTATTAAATATCGTGCTGGATCTCTGGTTTGTGCTGGGACTGGACAGGGGTGTTGCCGGGGCTGCCGAGGCAACAGTGATCTCCCAGTACGTCTCCGGAATCGGCATCGCGCTGTACACTTGGATCAGATGTCCCGGGCTACGCCTCCAAAAATCTCACTGTCATCTGCGTCTGTCCTGCTTAAAGGAGATCGCGGGCTTTTCTGTCCTAACCTGTGTGCAGCAGTCGGTGATGAATTTCGGTATTCTTATGGTGCAGGGGCTTGTGAACCGTTTTGGCGCCACGGTGATGGCCGCCTTTGCAGCCGCTGTAAAAATCGATTCCTTTGCATATATGCCTGTACAGGACTTCAGCAATGCTTTTTCCACTTTTATTGCCCAAAACTATGGGGCCGGGGAAAAGGAGCGGATACGCAGGGGATTTAAGGGTTCGATACTGACATCTCTTCTCTTTTGCTTTGTATCCTCGGCCGTCATATGGATCTTTGCCCGCCCGCTGATGCTTCTGTTTGTCAGCCCGCAGGAAACCGCCATACTTACAGAAGGCATCCGCTACCTGCATATTGAAGGGGCCTTCTACTGCGGGATCGGATGCCTGTTTTTGTTGTATGGACTTTACCGTGCTTTGGGAAAACCGGGTATGTCAGTCATACTGACCGTCATCTCACTGGGGACACGTGTGCTGCTGGCCTATATTCTCTCTGCCATACCGGTTGTCGGAGTCGCAGGTATCTGGTGGTCCGTGCCCATTGGCTGGTTTTTGGCGGATGCTGTGGGATTGGGTTACTTTGCTCTTCGCATGAGGGGGCGGTTTTAATTCTCTTATTCCTTCGCCTTTAGAGCCTCTACCATATCAATGTGAGGAATCTTTCTGGACACGATCCGGCTTATGATCCAGGAAATGCCCAATGTCCCGGCAATGCTGATCCCCCAAGACACTCCTCTCACCATCACAGGTACGTCCATTGATTCCGGAATGGTGGTGAGCATATAGCACATCAAGAGATATCCGGCAGGTATTCCCAGAAGTATCCCCGCTGCGGACAGCCACACGTTTTGCTGCACCATAATACTGCGTATCTTTTTGTCTGTAAATCCAAGTACCTTCATGGTGGCAAACTCCCGGTAGCGCTCCAGGTAGGAGAGCACACCCAAATTATAAAGCATAATTCCCCCCAGCAGTACAGCTCCGGTAACCAGAAGGGTAATCATCATCACCATTCCCTCCATCATATCCTCAATCCCGCGAGTCAGCTCCTTCTGGCTGGAAATGGTACAAGTCTGCTCGTAGTCTCCAAAGCCCTCTGCCGGAATATCACCCACGACCGCTATGGGTAAATAGCTCTGCCCGGTCTTCTCGTAGGCTTCCCTTTTCATGACAATCCCCTGGCTCATAGTGGTTCTTACAATTGCCTCCACTCTTGATTCACACCAGCTCTTTTCTCCCACATGCTTCCAGGAAATCATATCTCCTTCTTCTATTCCCAGACTCTCTGCTGTCTTTTTGGATAGGGCTGCCCCGTCCCCTATGTCCGTGAATGTCTGCAAATCCTCTGCGAGCCTCCAATATCTATTACTCTCAGGCACTGTCAGGCTTACTTCTTTCTCTTTATCTCCATGCCGGATCACTGCAAAGCCCTCCATCAGATACTCTCCATTTGTCAGACGTTTTAATTCCTCCTGCCCCTCTTTATCGGGAATGCCGGTGATTTTGCACGCATAGTTCTGTTGTTTGGTAAAAGTCCATTCCGAAAGATTATCAAAGGTATCGTATAGTGCAAAAGCACAGAACAATAGAGCGGTACACCCCAGCACTCCGCAGAGTGTCATAAAGCTTCTCAGGCGGTTTCTTAATATATCCCTTAAATTCCAGAGGCTGCCAAAGGTAAGCCGCTTACCGGCATCCCGTTGTCCCTGACTCTGCAAGCGCGCTGCCCGTCCCCAAGTACGCATCCCCGGCAGATTCCCGGTTGTCTGCAACCCAGACTCCCCTGACAGACACTGGGCCGCAGAACCCCGCAGATATTTTCTGCATATACAATAGCTGATGAACAGGGATACCCCCACGCAGAGCAGGGGCAGGACTGCCGCCTCACCCGGCAGGATTCCCTCCCAAACAGGCAGCACATACATGGTTTTTAAAAACCGGTAGATTATCCCGGGCAATACCTGAGTGCCCAGCACATATCCTGCCAGCGCGCCCAGTCCGCACACAGCCACGCTGTGGGAGAGATAATGCCGCATAAGCCTGCTCCTTGTAAAACCAAGGGCCTTTAAAATCCCGATCTGTGTGCGCTGATTCTTCAGCATCCGGTGCATGGTGGTTACGGTAATCATCAGGGCAATTAAGAGAAAGGCCGCTGAAAAGATATTCCCCATACTCTTATGCTGTTCAATCTCATCTTTTATCACAGATACTGTGGGATGGTCTGCTGCCTTAATGGTCTGTACCTCGTCACCCAGAATGTTTTTCAGCACATCACTGCCGGAATCCTCCCGTAGTTTTATTGCGATCTGATTGAAAAAAAGGGGCATCTCCCCTGGAAGAATCTTTGTACTTATCCACGCAAACCCACTCCTTTTATGGTTTGGTACCATCTCATCCCCGGAAACCCCATAGATGTATTCCGGGCTGTAAGCCAGTCCCCGTATGGTGCCGGACAGCTTCATTCCCTGTATATTCAGTGTGATTTGATCGCCTGTCTGGTATCCGTTCTCACCTGCGAAAAGTGCATCCAGCCAAATCCCCTCCTCTTTCCCGTCAAACTCTGCCCCCTCAGTGACATATAAACGGGAAATTTCATTGGATTTAGCTGCATAACAGGTGAGAGAGGCATCGTCTTTTCCCTGCACCGTGGCCGGCAAACACAGACGCCCCTCCGCTTGACGGATTTGCGGGTCTGCTTTCACCTTGCTCAATTCCTCCTCTGAGAATGTTTCTCTGTATGCCCACTCATCAGCAAGATTCTGCTCGCTGCGGAATGTATCAAAATGATTCCAAAGTCCGTTCCACTCACCGGTAATTCCTGAGTATAGAAAACACCCGAAAAACATCATTAGAAAGATCGCCAAAAACTGTACCCTGTTTTTTACAATATCCCTCCGCATCTTCCGAATCAGCATCACCAGTCCACCTCACTTATTTTTAAAGGGCGGGGATTGACTTCCACATCTCTCACCGCCCCGTTTTTGATCCGAATCACCTTATCCGCAGCCTTTGCAATACTGGCGTTGTGCGTGACGATCAGGATGGTCTTTCCCTCCTCCCTGCAGAGTTTCTGCAGCTCCTCCAGCACCATACACCCTGTTTCGCTGTCTAAGGCCCCTGTGGGTTCGTCACACAGCAGAATATCCGGATTTTTGGCAATGGCACGCGCAATGGAGACCCGCTGCTGCTCCCCGCCGGAGAGCTGTCCTGGAAACTTGCGGCCCTGCCCGCGAAGTCCCAGCTTATTTAGCACATCCTCTGCAGGCAGCGCCTCTTTTTTCAGTTCCCGCATAAGCCCTACGTTTTCCTGCACAGTCAGTGTGGGAATCAGGTTATAGAACTGAAAGACAAACCCCACTCTGCGGGCCCGGTAAAGGGACATCTCTTTTTCTGTGAGCACAGTGACCTCCTCACCAGCTACCTTCACACTCCCCTTGTCTGCCCGGTCGATTCCGCCCAGGATGTTCAAAAGAGTGCTTTTCCCCGCGCCGCTCGGCCCCAGGATTACGGTAAATTCTCCTGGCTCCACAGTGAAAGAGACCTCCCTCAGCGCATAAACCGCGTGACCGCCGTTTTCGTAAATTCTGCTTACATTGCGCAATTCTACCATACCCATCTAAACTCCCCCCTTATCCGTAATCAGACCCGCGCAGAGCATTCGGAAGACTTTACTGAATTCCTGTTTTGCCTGTTCCACATTCTTATGCTCCAAAAGAATGTGACGGACACAGGATATGAACGTATTGGTCAAAATATCCACATAAGCGGAATCACTGTCCTCCACTCCCAAGTGCCACGCAAGATGTTTCTTACACTCCCTCACAAACCAGTCACGTATTTGTACAAACCGGGTGGTTTTTAAGTCAAATAAAATCAGCAGCCTCTCATCCATCAAATATGTGAGATCACTGTCGTCGATAATGTCATCTATCTCATCCAGAGCGCTTTTCAGTTCATCATAAGAATAAATTCTTCTGTGCGCCTTCATGTGACTGTCTACCACTTTATGGATAGACTTAATAGGCTCTTCCATGAGAGTCTCCAATATTGCCTCTTTATTGGAAAAGTAATGATAGATATTGCCAATGGTGGTGTTTGCTTTTTTCGCAATGGTCCGCATAGAGCTGCCCTCATACCCATGGATCAGGAATTCCTTTTGGGCCGCCTCAAGGATGGTATCCCTGATTTCTTCTTTTTTTGTCTGCATCGTTTAAGCCTCCCTATGCGGTACATCTTAGACGTTCTCAGAAATGTTTTCAATAGATTTGCCATTTAAAAAATCAAAATATAACAACTGCTCATTTTTCATGGAGAAAGGCCTGCATACAGGCTGAGCTTGGCTGCATTTATTGCAGCAATACCATCTCATCCTCCATTTTTACAAACCCATACCTTTCATACAGTGGTCTTCCCATCTGTGTGGCTTCCAGTGAAATGAATGAAACCTTCCTCTTACCCGCTTCCTGGACCAGCAGCTCCAGCATATGGTACGCAATCCCTCTGCGCCTGTAAGCTGGATTTGTATACATATTCATTATATAGGCCTTCCACCCGGTCGGATTGTGGAAGGTGGGCATCACTCTGAAGAAGCTGACCCCTCCTGCTCCTATAAAGAGATCCCCGTCAAAGACCAGATATCCCACATGGTTTCCGGAGGCTAATGCCTCCTGATAGTATTCCCGTGACTGCTGCTCCACCAATGACATATCAACGGCCCCACTCAATTGATTGGCTGCACGAAGCACCTCTATCCTTGTATTCGTCAATAGGCCGATGTCTGGGGCAGCCGCCCTTTTGTAAGTGTAATTCATATTTGTCTCCTAAACCTTCCTCCTGTTATTTGCGGTTTGGCCTCCGCTTAATCTCCAGCAGTCTTATAAAATCTTTTATCATAGAAGTATCCTTTGGCATAAACATAATCCATTTTCCGTCATGAAACGTCTGGGATTCATCGTACGCCCTCTGAACCTCTGCTGAAAAGCTCTGCCGCTGCGTTTCAAATTTTTCCCGTTCCGCTTTTCCCAGGATCACCATAAACCCCATACCATCCCCGCCTGCGTACAGGCTGCAGAGCGTCTTTCCACCGCGACGGTATTTATACTCATATTTCCAGGCCTTGCCTCCGCTGTTCCAGATCCGATCCATATCATATTTCTCTTCAATAGCCGCACACAATTTCGTCCACACGGAAAAACCGTTTTCTCCCACAAGGCCCTTTATTTCCTCCATATCTGGTATCCAATCCAACATCTGTTCCCGCTCCTCTTTCTTGTCTGGGGTTGGATATCCCTTATCCGTCCAACACTCCAGTTACTATTTTTCAATGCCTCATTCTCTGGTTACCATTTTATCTTATCAAAGTGAATAGGTCAGCTGTGTGTCATGTTTTTATTCTTTGGACACAATAAGCGGGTTCCTTTAAACTTATCTGCTGCCCGGTTTAAACTGCCGCAGGATAGAATTCAGAGACAAAATTGGTATAAATATTAATCTCCAATGGATACTTGATCTGAAAAATGCCCGGCTCTTTCGCATTTATTGGTGTCAGCATCAAGGATGTCTCCTGCAGCCTGTCATCTGAATATGTATATCCAACACAGTCAAAATAATAGAGATATTCCCCTATCCATTCTGCATATCCGTCTGATCCTCCATCCAGAAAAGAGAGAAATTTCACTGGTTTCTCATAGTGGTCGGGATGTTCCAATACCTCACTTAACTGTACAGCATTCAAAGGCATTTCATCCATTACAGGGATAACTCCCCACTGTCCATCGATAAAGACCCATTTTTGAAGGTCCCTGATATAGGCCTCTGCCGCCACATGTCCGGCCCCATACTCCCTTGTTTCTACGTCCTGTGTTTTCAATCCAAGAGTACGTGTGGGTATACCCAATGCATTCAGACATCCGGAGATAACCACCCCATATTCCACACAGCGGTATTGTTGCCCCTCTTCCGTCACACCGTGTAAGATGGAGATCGGGTCACCTTGTTCCGGTACGTTATCTCCGTTATGGGACCAGAGGTTTGTAACCCATTCTGTTACGGTCTTCACCTTTTCAAAATCGTCCTTACACTCTGCGACTAACTTTTCCAGTCCATACTCCTCTTTAAGGGTTTCCAAATACTCCTTGTCATAGCTTGTCCAGGTATCACATCGAAACCCTTCTGTTTTATCGTAAGAGTAGCGATTATTGGGAAAAGCCATGTCTGCCTTCTCATTGTATTCGCATCCGGCTGTCAAAACAGCCAATATCATAATCAATGCTGCTGCTATATTCCATTTCTTTTTCACGTTCATTTCATCCTCCCTATCTCAGCACATATCTCGACTGCTCTCCCTTTGTTTGATAAATATATCTTACACGAAAGTACTGCTTTTTTCAAGGAACAGCGCCACCCTCCTTGGATGGAGGAATCCACTTACCAGGATAATCATACCATGTTTTGCTGAAAAACCTATTGACTTAAAGTTAACTCCAAGTTGTATATTTAACTCAGAAGCTAATCTACGCATCGAAAGATGTAGCCGTACTCTGTTAAATTACTGAGCATGAATTAAAACAATAACAAGGAGGATATTTATGAGTAAATCATTAGTTGCATACTTTAGCGCAAGCGGAGTGACAAAAATGCTGGCGGAAAAGCTGGCAGGAGAAATCAAGGCAGATCTGTTTGAAATTCAGGCAGAGAGGGCTTACACAAATGCGGACCTTGACTGGCAGAACAGTAAGAGCAGGAGTTCCATTGAAATGAATGACCCAAGCTGCCGCCCTGCAATCCGGTCTAAGATAGCAGATATGTCCCAGTACGATGTGATATTTGTAGGTTTTCCGATTTGGTGGTACAGAGAACCGTCCATTGTTGACACCTTCATGGAAGCCTATGATTTTAGCGGTAAGACCATAATCCCCTTTGCAACATCCGGCGGCAGCGACATGGGCAATTCCGATAAAAATATGGCGGCTCTTGCACCCAAAGCCAAGGTGGCAGAGGGCAAACGCTTTGCGGGACAGGTTTCCGGCAAAGAGCTTTCGGACTGGGCAGCAAATTGGCTGTGATTTTCACGGTCTGCGCAGTAAATGCGCAGACCTGCTGAATAATTATGATTCCTCTATAAGGATTCCTTGCGATTCTTATCAGCGGTACACTTCAAAGAATTCCAGGGTGCATCCTGTAAATTCAATATATTCGTTCCCCGACTCCTTTCCCGCAGTCTCCAGCAGGGCTTTGAATCCCGCTTTATCCACAGTACCCGTTTTCATCTCTTTTTCCACAGATTCTTTTGCTTTCTGATTTACACTTTTTATGAAATCCTCCCTGCCCTTCACTGTCAGCTTATCCGCATCTTTAATACGATAAGTAAATTCATATGCCCCCTCAATACCCCCTACCTCCATCTGATCTCCAAATACATCTTCCATCAGGGGGATATGGATGTCTCCGCTGCTGGAAAAGTCCGTATTTTTTCCGGTGTAGACTTCGCGCGTTCTGGTTTGGTACTCATCTAAGGCTCTCTGTACTGTGCCATGCAGATAGTCCCAGTTCTCATCCTTTTCTGATAAGGTGGACACAACCATCTCATAGGCAAAATTCATCCCATCCTCATCTTTCGTATCCTCGGAAAAAGCCTTGTTTATGGTGCGGTTATATTCTGAGACAGACATTTGTTCATAATTCTCAGGCTTTAACTGTTCCATCACAAGATTGTACTGCTTCTTCGTGTAAATGTATTCGCCCTCCGAGGTTGCCTCTGCAGCCTGGGCAACCGTATCCTCCACAGCCTCATACGGAGCGTCCCAATAATAGCTGATGTCGCTGTTTCCTCCCCAGATGATGCCTTCATCCATGGAGTTCAAGAGGTCTTCTAACTGAACGGCAAGGGCCTTTTTCATTGTCTCCTCCTGTTTTAATGCTCCGGCAGGCTGTTCCTTCATATATGCCTCCAGCTTGGTGCTGATACTGTCCAACAAATCATCCCGCTGGCCGACAGTCAGACTTTTGCTGGTGTCCAGATTGTAATCAAAGCCAAACTCTGCGTAACCCCCCGTCAGCCTCACCTTATCTCCGAAGACATCTCCGTAAGTCTCACATTCTGCATAGCCGCTGTGCCATGGGGATTTCTCTCTTTCGCAGGTGTTATAATGCTTTTTTTCACATTCATTCCAGGTATTTCCCAGAGTAATCAAAATAAAATCCGCATTTTCATCCTCTTCAGAGAGTGTGGCAAAGACTCTGCTTAAGATATCTTCTGTTTTGTGATATGCCTCTTCCTCATCCCAGTCCATTACCCTGCGGTTAAACTCCTCCACCGACAGGCTTTCATAGCCATCGGTCCGAAAAGCCAGCAGAAAATCATAATCTGTCTTCGTATATTTTTCCACAGATCCTCCCCATCTGTGTGCATGTCCCCTTGTGCTGCTATATTCCTGGGACTGAGGCATATTAACAGAGGAAGATACACACCCGGACATCACAAGGGCTGCAGCAGTGATGGCAAATACCATGATTATTTGTTGTTTCGTACGAGACATCTGATATTCTCCTTTCTCTCAATAGCTTTCTATATCCATTACCGTTCCCCCTGTGAAAGAAATCTTTCCGGTGGTGGCTTTCTCACCTGTTGATGTCAGCATTTTCTCAAACGCATCTTTTGTAAACGTATCAGAGGTACTTTTATCTGCATTATTCTGCATGACTCGTACAATGTTTTGCAGAAATTCATCTCTTTCCCGGACGGTAAGCTTATCCTGGTCTAAGATGCGGTAGGTAAATTCATAGGATACACGACGGCTTTCCGTCACCACCTCATCTCCATACACATCCTCCTTCAATTCACGATAGGCAGATCCATAAAACTCAGGATCATTTTGTTTCCCCGAATACACTTCTTCCATTCGCGCAGTATACTCCTCAAGGGACGCCTGTACGGTGTTGCACAAGTATGCAGCTTCAGGGTCATCCTCGGGAAGATAAGCTAAAATCTGTTCAAACAGAATCCTCCTCTCCTCATTTTCACTGGATAGTAAAGCGTAAATCCTGCTGTTGAATTCAGCTATGGACATCTCTTCATATCCCTCCAATTTGATGTCCTTCATCAGATCATCATATTGTGCTTTTGTATAGGAAGGGGACTGCAAATTTCCTCCCTCAGCCACGGCCTCCTCTACTATTTCCATTACAGCGCTGCTCTGAGTTTCTTGGGATGGGGTATGGTCAGCAGGTGCAGAAGTAGCAAAAACTATAATGGTAGTTCCGATCAGAGCTGCAGCCACCGCAAGGCTTGCGATTGATTTCTTGGGTGATTTCATAATAGCTGTAATCCTCTCTTTGAGGGCGCTTCTGCAAAAACAGTTAGCCAACGGTGTAAATGCACTCCGTTGTTCTTCCATATTTACAAGGGCCAGAGCATAGTCGCTCCGTGACTTTAGTCCATACATATGCACCACAGATTCATCACAGGAGAGCTCCAGATCACGATTAGCCAATATATACATTACCCATACCAGGGGGTTAAGCCAGTGCAAGCATAAGACAGCAGCCAAAAACCACTTGCTCAGTGCGTCAAATCTGCGGATATGGGACATTTCATGTGCCAGAACAAATCCCAGCAGTGTCTCGTCGGACCAGTCCGTCTTTGCCGGCAGCAAAATAACGGGCCATAGCACACCATAGGTAAGAGGAGCTTCTATTTGATCCGAAAAGCGCACAAAGACAGGCCGCCTCAGACGATGACATTCCATCCAATGTGAAATCCAGGGATCTTCCACAGGAAGTGAGGTTCTGTATATCTGCCGGTTCTTTATATGACAGATCAGGATTGCAAAGGCCAGCAGAACACCTCCGGTCAGCCATATAATCATCCAGGGTGAAGCGGTAAAAGCCGCCTTGTCCGTTGAAACTGCGACAGTCTGTGCCGCTAATTCCGGCGTTAAAATTCCGCTGCGCCTGAACTCGGTCAGTCCAGGCGTTACTGAATAAATACTTGCCGGGGAAGCTATTCGTACCGGCACCAATAATCGGATCAATGCCACAGCCCATAATAAGAGAAATGTTTGTTTGGGCAGCCTGTGCATTGTCAGAGAACGGATAAGAATGATCACTGCAATGATTACAGCTCCTTCCAGGGTCATCTCAATCAGGGACATCATTTATAACTCACCTCAATTCTTTTATTAATTCTTTCATGCGCTCAATCTCTTCCTTTGACAGTTTCTTAGCCCCAAGTAAGGAGGCTACTAATAGATCTGCTGATCCGCCAAAGTTGCGCTCAATCAGCTCCTCTGTTTCCTTTGTACATACCTCTTCCCGGGTCACCAATGGATAGCAGTGAAACCCCGGATCAATGCGCTTAATAATACCCTTATCAATACATTTGCGAATTACTGTATAAGTGGTGGTCTTACTCCAGCCCACCTGCCCGGATAATTGTCCTGCAATCTCCTTGGCAGTGAGGCTGCCATCGCTGCTCCAAAGACACTCCATCACACGCCGCTCTGAATCAAATAGTTTTAAGTCCATTTATCCTTCCTCCGTTCTACTACAATAGAATATACTGTTATTCTATTACAGTAGAATGGATATGTCAAGGTATAAAAGAAAAAGCTGATGACACGTTAATCTCTAACGTATCAACAGCTTATAGTGTCTTTCTAAGATCTGTAGGAATCAAGGATTCTGATTTCAGCCTTTCCGTGATATTTTCATTGTAAATGACAAACCATTATATACTCTTCCTCATTTTCATCAACCACTTCAAACCCTGCTTTTTTATACATTTTTGCTGCATAATTCACTTTTTGCACTGCAAGCGAAGTTTGCTTATATCCTCTTTGTTTCAATAAGCAAAGCATTTCTTTCATCAAAGCAGTACCTATCCCTCTTCCCCGGTATTCTTTATATAAGGAAATAGCAACCGAAGGGGTCGTATCATTGATGTGCCCGTAATCATTCATAATACGAACCCAAACAGCGCCGACTACCTTTGTGCCAACTTCCGCCACCAAACCTATATCATCCTTTTTCTTCCCAAAGTCTGTTAAATATACTTGCAATTCAGGCTGTTTTATGATTGATTCCGGCGGGACAGCCATACCTTCAGGCACAAAGATGGCCTCATACAAAAAGGTTTCAAGCAAACCATATTCTTCTTCTAATATTTCTCTGATGATATACTCCATGGAAACCTCCGATTTATGTTCTTATCTGTTTTAATCGAATATTATTCCACACATACCAACATCTCCACTTTGCACTGCTGTCATACATCTAAATAAGGTACAACTACATCATATAACTTTTTACTCCACTCTGCATGAAACTTTGCCATCTGAAGCCAGTCTGTTTCGTTTTCTATGCTTACACCTTGCAGCTGATATGCAATCTTCGATGATTTTATATCCTCGCCGCGGTTCCAAATCAAAGTTACTCCCAGAGTCTTCTCAATAACATCCTTATACTGAATGATCGAGTCAAAGGCCTTTTTATTTTCTTCCCTCTTTGGCTTGCCAAAATACAGCTCAACTCTGGCTGAATCATAATTTGCTACACAAGCAAGATTAAAACCACTAATACCAATGAAACCATTTATCCAATTTTCCTTTGATGGATTTACATTGCAAAATGAGCCGCCATTCCCATGAGCCTGTTTAATATGCTCTAAAGCATAAGTCCAGTATTTTCTGCGAAGTTCATGTCTGGTGCCGATTTCATCCTCCGCGCCTTCCGTTTCGTCGCGTAGATAAAATACTAAATCTGCAGGGTCTGCATCATATAATTTAAACACTCTGCTTAATACAGACAGCTTGCTCTGTGTGTTTGTGTTCGTCAAAACAAAGATGCCATCACCTATCTCGGCGCTCTTAGTAAAATCAGTTTCATTCATGCTAAAGTGTAATGCAATATTATCATCCGCGGATACAGCAAGTTTTGTAATGACGCTTTTATCTTCAGCGTAAAGAATCTGTAGTACCTTCTGGAACATTTCCACCCAGCTTGTTACCGGCTGTTCCGTGTTTTTGTAACTGAAACGCGCAATCAATCTTCCACTTAAAGCAGCCTCATCGTCAAGCGTACAAGAATCCAGCTGCTTTTCCTGTGGTTTGAAATCTGTGGATGGCGCCGCCCATATTTCAAGAGCACGCTCCAGAAGATACTGATTTCGCTCTTCAAGTTCCGAAAGCGTCCACTTTTCATTCTTCGCAATATATGTATTCATACGAATGCCGCTATCTTCAAAACCATTTTTCATGGTTTTCTTTTCCTCAAAAATGCGATTGCTATATTTAGAATTATAAGCAGTTAAAGTAAGGTTTGCAATTCTGTGCAGCCATGTCTCATGAATCTGCGCGTAATCATCACCCAATGCCTTTACCCAAGCAGGCGTTAAATGCTGCGGCATAATATGTTCAATGGAGTAAATACCATCATAGCAGTGTCTGTATACATCTTTATCTTCTGCTGTACCGTAATTCTCCAGACGTTCTAAGATGTATATCTTATTCTTGCTATTCATCTGAAAAACGGGTCTCTCAGTAAATCGAACAGCAAATTCATCATCATCCGGGAAACGAGCTCTTTCTTTTTTAGACAGAAGCGTATACTTAAACTTTTCAACATAGTCTGTATCCGTACCGTCGTATCGGATGATTTCTCGATGAAGCATCAAGAATATTTTATTCAGAGCATTTGTAGGCAGGTCACAGATCGTTCTTCTGAACAGATAGTTTTCTGCAATCAGAAATACATCTGTTACTTGAGAGCTATCCATTTTACCTTCATCGTGCAATCGAAGCACTTCAAGAAAGAACGGTCTGGTGACTGTCGTCTCCAATCGATTTAATCTATTAATGCAAGCATTCAATGCATTATTCTTAGTACCGCCAATTAGCAAGATCTCATAGCGCTTTGCATAAGCCAGCAAATCTTTCAGCAGGTCTTCTGCGACTAACAATGATGTCTCCACGTATTCCTTGAAGCTAATATAGATCTTCTTCTGAGATGGGATGGCCAATTGTTTTACACTGAGGTAATCTCTCACAAAAGCGCTCACATCATACTTGGTGCATTTCTCGATACGATTCCAATACTTATCGTAATATTCATCCTGCTCCTTTGCCGGAAGTCCCATCAGAATGAAATTTCTGATTTTATCACCTTCGCTCAGGTCAAGGCCTGTCGAGTTGAGGCTCTCAAAAATAAGCTGTGGATTATCCTCATTGTTTAATGTGATATTGATAATTTCCAAACTGCAGATTGCATCAAAAAGCTGGTCAATTGTGATTTCCTGCCTTTGGATTCTATCGTAGAAGTAGTTATAATTTGCAGTTAGATTGGACTCTCTGATATGTTCATCTACACGGTCAAAGAGCTTACCAAAAGCCTCCTGGTCATTTTTAACTGGTTTTAATTTCATGCGGGTTTCCCGTGGCTGATATTTATCAACTAGGAAGTCTTCATAAAGCTGCTTGCCAAGCGATTCATCCTCTGGAACAACAACATTGTTCGAAATCAGATTATACATTGCTAAAAACAGCAAAGATACAGTCGTCAAGCGCTGCTGACCATCGATAACAAGGAACTCCGTATTTCTCCCAGAAGGCTCGTAAACCGATACAAGACTACCGAAGAAATGGCTTCTTCTATCGTTTTTAATTACTTTTATAAGGTCATCGTAAAGCTGCTTGCAGTTCTCCATTTTCCAGTCATAATTACGCTGATAAACTGGGATTATAAAACGCTTCTTTGAACCTTCCATGTACTCTATTAATCTGCACTCTGAACCTTTCATTTGGTTTTATCTCCTTTATCCAATGTTGTTTCAATCCACCAGGGATCAACAAATACAGTCCATTTTTCATCATCCGCAAACCATTACCTCTTTGCCGTCCGACAAAATACGATTCACTTTCTTGCCGAAACAAACAACACGGTACCTGTTATGTAGGATTCAATATCAGTAAATCCAGCTAATTCGAAGAACGCTTGCAGCTCTTCCTTGCTATATACCCTCACATCACCTGTTTTGGTAAATGGAAATACCACCGTGTTGGCAAGCCACCGCACCACTGGAGAAAAAAATGGTTCCGCAATAAAAACTCTCCCTTTTTTCTTCAATACCCGCATACATTCATTGGCAAATTTCTGGGGTGTTTCAAAGTGGTGAAATGCACAAGACACTGTTATAACATCCATACTCTCGTTTTCAAAACTGAGAGGAGTGCAGGGACCAACTGCAAATGTACAAGCCGGGTATCTTTCTCTGGCGACAGCAATCATATTTTCAGAAATATCAACACCAAAAGCATTGACTTTCGCCCTTTTGGAAAGTTCTCCAAGCAGATACCCATTACCGCAGGCAACGTCCAGAATATTATCTCCGTCCCTGAGCACAGCCTTATTAATAATTTCTTTTTTATGGGGTCTTGTGTAATTGCCCTCCGGGGCAGAATCATATTCCTGCGCCATATCATTATATACTTTTTTGGACTGTTCCGTCTTTTTTCCCAAATCCACTCCTCCGAAAGATACACTTTCTGCATTCTTTATTATTGCTTAGGAAAGCGATCCGGCCTTTCCTAAGATTACTGTACATACGAATTGCTGAGTATATAAAATTCCTCCTGGCTTGTCTGATGCCGCTTCTCCATCTTTTCTAAAGTATCGTCAAAACGCTGTGCCTTTTCCTCATCAAGCTGCATAACCGGGCTTTCATAATAAACCCATTTTCTTCCATCAAAAGTACCCTTTACCAGTTCCTTTACCATCATCGCAGCCGGATATCCCCCGTTTTCCGTACATATGTTATATTTTTTACAGCTTTTGAAACCACGTGCGACATAATTACCAGGATTTCCAAATATCACAATGGCATCATATCCAAGAGCCGCCGCTTTTTCAAAAGAGTACTCCATCAGCATTTTTCCATACCCCATCCGCTGGTATTCCGGTAAAATGCAGACCGGCCCAAAGGTTAAAACCTGTTTTTCCTTCTTTGCCTCATCAACCAGCTTTGCTTTTGTATACATGATATTTCCAATCAATCTGTCATCTTCTTCCATCACAAAGTCCAGTTCCGGCACAAAATCTTCATGCCCACGCATGATATGGACCAGATAATGCTCCACGCACCCAGGAACATATAAGTTATAAAAAGCCTTTCTTGTAATGGCTTCTACTTCCTCATAATCTCCTATTTCTTCATTTCGAATAATCATTTTCACTTCTCCCTTTCATGCTGGCTTCAGCCTTTTTTCCTTTAATTTAAAAGTCATCTAAACTATAGTCTATAATACCTTCAACTACAGATAGCGAATAATCTATCCGTACTTATACACGCTCCGTAATCCACTGATTCAGCACCATCAATTGCTCCGGCGTGTGAAACCAGTGTTCACCGTTTTTCATAATCGTAAGAGATGCATGGAACTGCTCTGCAAATTCATCCACTGTCTTAAGCGCTGTCATATTATCATTACCAGCATAAAGAATATCGGTCTGGCACTGCCATTGTGTAATGAGATGTGCTTTTACATATTCATAATATTTCCATGATAATATCTCTCCAAAATCCGTAGGAATTAAGGATTCCTTTTTTAATCTTTCTTCGGACACGCCTGCCCACTGCATCATATTCTGAATCAACTTTTCCATGTCCAGAACAGGTGAGACAAATAAACACCTCTTAAATTCCGTACCATCAAAGCTCTGCATAGCAAACCAGGCACCGATACTGTTCGCCCTCAGTCCTACGGTTTTAAAGTGCTGCTGCATATACTGCAGAACGGTTTTCAACTCCGGCACAACGCACCATGGGTTGAATCTGTCTTTTTCCTGTTTCCTCTCCCCATGTTCCGGCAAGTCAATGCTCAAAACCTGCCAGCACTTTGTGCAGGCTATTTCTGCAAAGGATTCCGCTTCCTCCTTAAATCCAAGCTTTCCATGAATATATAGAAAACACCTATCGGAAACCTCCCCATAGAGAACTGCCGGAATCTGATCAATCATTATCTTACTTTCTCTCATAGTATTCCCCCATCTACCCTTTTCTTCCCAAGTACCTGCAAATGCAGCATAACAGCCGAAAAGCCCAATAATATCGCCGGCAATCCACAGCAGCACCCAAAATTACACTTTCTTTGAGCAAAGTTAATTTGATTTATCTTTATCATATTCCAATGCCCTGTACTCTTTTTGCAATTCCTGTGACAGTTCTTCTTCGCTTGGAAGATATAGCTTATACTTTGACGCAAAAATCTGCGTTTCATTTTCTGGTAAGGTATACTTTACTATAGATTCACTTTTATCCGCACAAAGAACAATTCCTATCGGTGGATTATCCCCCTCATTCATCAATTCACGTTCATAGTAATGTACATACATCTGCATCTGTCCTAAATCCTGATGTGTCAAATCTCCGATTTTTAAATCAATTAATACAAAGCATTTCAAAATGTAATTATAAAAGACAAGATCTATTCGAAAATGCCGTCCCTCAAATGTAAGCCTCTTTTGTCTGGCGACAAATGAAAACCCTCTCCCCAATTCTAAGAGGAATTTCTGCAGATGTGTTATCAATGCTCCTTCAAGGTCGCTTTCATAGAAATCATCATTCGGACTTAAACCCAAAAACTCTAATACATATGGATCGCGTATAATATCCTCTGGTATTTTTACAGGCTCCATTTTCTGGATTTCCTCCGAAACCTTTTCTTTATTCTGACTAGATAGTAGTCTTTCATAAAAGAAAGAATTAATTTGCCTTTCCAACTGCCGTGTGCTCCAATTTGATTTTATTGCTTCTTCTGTATAGAATTCACGGGCATTTTTATTTTCAACGCGCATAAGCAGTCGATAATGTGTCTAGCTTAATTCGCTACGCAGTGCGTAGCTTTTTGGAAAAGTAAGATAAAACTGACGCATATTTTTAAGATTTGCAGCAGTGAATCCCTTTCCAAAATCTGCGGTCATCTGTTTGGATAGTTCTGCTATTAGGCTAGTTCCATATTCCGCCTTTTCCTCACCACCTTGCTGCTCTACGATAATTTTTCCTATATTCCAGTATGCTTCCACCATCGCAAAGTTTGCAGTTTGATATACTTTGTTTCTGGCTCGGAATAGAATTCTTTTAATTTGTTCATAAAACTGTTGTTCCATAGCTTCTCCTTGTCAAACTCTCTCTTTATTCTTTGTATAAGACATGATAAACTCTTTAGAAATAAATAGCAAAATGGAAACAATCTTTCTCATTTCCTAAAAAACAAATATATTCCTCTATTTTATAACCTATAGAACTAAATGAGAGTTTTTGATAAGCCAATCCATATTTGTATTCCAAATTAGAATTATAGGTAGGAATCCTTGGTCTGAGTAAAAAAGGAAAATATCATAATCTTCTTTTAAATTTAAGTGTTTGTCCACCACTTCCTATACCGAGTTAGATTATTTTTGAAAGTGAACTCACACAATGAAGCCATCCTAAGATAAACCCTACTTTCCTTTTATTACCATTATCAATTTCAGCTTATAACCAATTAAAATCATCTTAATATTTCTTCCATGTCTCACCTGCAGAATATTTACCTGAAGTCCCTTTCCAATTTTTCAATACTTTATTTCTATCTTAAATAAACTCTTTGATAATATATACTAGTCGATGTGTGGTTCCACCCTATTTTCCCCCTTTTCCTTATATGTTCTATTTATTACCTTTCTCATTTATACAGCTCAAACTTTTCAGTATCAAAAATGATTTAATATTTTATATCGATTTACACAAACACTCTACATCAAGCAAAGATGTTAAGAATCTCATTATTATGAAACGAGAATGAGAATGCCTGATATTATTATAATTACAATAATGGATCAGGCAACTATCCTCATTCAATATAAATAAAACTATTATTTCAATCCACAGGAATATTTTTCCTGACATTTTTATTATATCACTCATATAAGTATATTTCAATAGGTTTATTTATAAAAAAATTTCTTATTGTATTTATCTGTTTAGAGTAGTTGAAAAATTCTCACAGAACAACGAAAGACTATAAGTAAGTACATATATATTAAAGAAGAACGTTATTGTATAAACACTTTTTATACTTCTTACCTTATCTATTAAAATTTTTTCGCTAGTCAGTTTGAGCTTTTGCCAAATAGTAAGGGTTTTGCAGGATTGTCTTTTCTTTCCAACAAAACCCTCCTTTTATACTCTATGACGTTACCCCATCTCCACCCAGACGGAAACTTATCCATTTCACCTCTCATAAAAACACAACTCCATTTTCTCCAAACAATCCCAGCAAACCCGCATAGAATCAAAGTTTCCGCACGAGAAGCACGGCGGTCTCCACATGCGGTGCGATTTACCCCTTTCAGAGGTTTTTCACCCCTTTGAAGCTTGATTTACTCCACCAATTTTAGGCTCTTTTTCTCCCTGTTTTTAAAATCGTTTCCCCATATAACAATCATGGCTACAAGTGTTCTCAGCTATGCTTAGATTGTCTATTTGTTAAAAAGCAAATTAATGTATTTTTGTATCCTATTTTTTCTCTCTACTACTCTTTAATTTGTTTTCTAACTTCATTTAATTGTTTCTGGAACGGGGTTAACGGCTCATTACTATTTTCCCTTAACTCCCTGCTGGCCGTCTCCTCGTCTTCATAAACTCTGTCATATCTGCTTTTTATTTTCCCGACCTTGATATCTTCCATCAAATCGTTAAGAAAACTTTTAAAATCCCGGTTGTCATCAACCAACCGGTTTATCGTATCCCAATCAAGGGAATCCTTCTCCTTCGCTGAAAAGAGTATTTCACTCTGCATAAAGTTTCAGCGTCCAACCGGATTACTCCAATTTCAAAGGCATTATTTAGCCTCCGCAACTCATCCATCAGTTCCGGTTCCTCCGATATATGGAGCGCAGCCAGGTATCCTTCATGCGTCCAGCTTTAATTGGATACCGCCTGGAAATAGCATTCCCGCAGGTTTGACAAACTCAAACTAATCTTCATCTCAAAGGAATACAATTTATATGGATTGACCTTCAGCACATCGAACAGCTTCAGTGTATTTTCCGTATAAGAATTAAACGGAAAATGAACCCCGACAATATCGGGATGCAGCCATCTGTTCTTGCCGCCTTTCTCCCTCTTGGAAACTTCGAGGTAGATTGTTTTTGTCATACATTTAAAATGCTCATCTGCGCAGACAAAGCTGGACAGAAGAATATGTTAATCCCGTTCATGAAACCTGCCCGTATCCCTGCTGCCATCCGTTTCCTGAATTTCCTTCGGGTCTGACGTGAAAGCTTTTCCATTCAGATAAAATTTCGCTGGCCTTTTACTAACCTGTGTAAATATCGACTCGGGATTATTTTTTAAATCAACGTAAATCCTGGCCGATAAAGTGCGGACAGGAGTCTTTCCGGAGGAAGCCAGTCTTTCATCAAGCCCCTGTTTACATCCTTCCTCCCACATTTCCTCTACGGATAATGGCCTGTCTGAATTCTCTAATACCTCTTTCGCAAAATCAATTAAACCAAATGCCATCCCCATTTCTCCTTTACCCTTTTTATGGATGAATATACCGGGGAACTCCCGAACGATGTGATTTAAGAACTGTAATGCCAGATAAGAATAGTTTAAATGATGAATCTACATTTTACAAGAGTCATTTCTTCGGTTTTGAGGGTTTCCTATTCCATTTCAGCACTACGCCCCGCTGCTCTGCTATGGACTGGAGCTGCTTTACCGCAAAAGCTGACTTTTCTTTCAGCGTAAAACTTTCCAACTGTTTTTCTTCCACAAGATGCCCTACCACTGTTTTCAAATCTTCTAAATCCAGGAGGTTGACCGCCAGACAAAAGAAGCTTTTTCTTCTACCGTCATTATAGCCTTCCAACAGAAGCTTCAATATTTCCAGCTTCTGCATTTGCCCATAATTGTAGGCTTCCACACCCATTACCTTCATTTTTTCAAAATCCTGCTTCCAATTCCGGTGTGTGATAAAGATATCGTACTCATCTGCCCTCCCATATTTATCACAGGGAAACTCCTGACATTGATTACAGTATTCTATCTTACCATGCTGGATACTGCACTTTGCTATTTTACAGGATTGGTTCCCCTCTCCGCCTCCACAGCCCGGACAATGTCCGTCCAGCTTCATAGGGCATAGCCCGCAGTTCAGGCCGCAGAGGGAGAACCATAGGTTGTCTCTTACGAAATCTTTCAATTTTTTACTCCTTTGAGATTACTTTCCGGTATTTGGCTCCTCAAGCATCTATCTCTTCACCGTTTGACATCCTCTGTATCGGGAAGAACATATAGCCCTGTCCATTCTCTGCCGGACAATTAAAATCATGGACAGCGCCAGCTAATTCCATCCCCTGCTCTTGCATATATGAAATGACTTTTGGAAATATATTTTCTTCTGTACATTTCACATAGAGATACTCATATCCCGGAATCGTCCACTTTGTCCATCCTTCTGGAGCCTTGGCCCCATCAATCACCTCTACCCCTGCAAGGTAGACTCCCTGTGAATAATTTTCTTCCCAGGGTTTGAATGAATGGGAAAAATCAGACATGATGCCCCAAATTCCACTGATATTTCCAGCCTCATCTTTCTTAGCAAGATGCTCTATCTCTGCAAAATGGCTATTTGCCTCATTCCACAACCGCTGTATAAATCCTTCCCCATCATCTGTAGAACCTTCTTTACCAATCACGGAAAAGGGGGCCTTAATACATCTTTCTATCTCCATCTGTCCACCTCCAATTTTTCCTTTCCTTCCCAAGTATCTGCACACATGTTTTTTGTAACTTATGTATTCCTCTCCAAAAGCCACAGGCAAGTATTTCTCCTCCTGAAGTATCTGCAAATGCAGCAGGACAGCCGAAAAATACCGAATTCCTGCATTTGTTTCGCAGAATGTACCAACGCCTAGTAAAAATTCGGCATTGGTTCCTCTGGGTATCCGCCTTCCATGTTGAGAACATATGGCCATTTTCCTGTATCTGCTACTATAAAACCGTAAATAATTCCCATATGGCGATGCCAGTGTCTGAATTGCCCCAAAATAAGACAAAATCTGGTAATATCGCACTTTTCCGGTTTCGAAGAAAGTTCCTCGTCCTTTAAATCTCTTATATACACTTTTATTTTTTCTTCAATCTGACAAAAATAATTCTCTAATTGCTCTCTTTTCAGGCATTCGTCCTTTGGTATGATATTTAAATCTGCCAAAGTTTCCGTATGAAATTCAGGATTTTGATAGGAGGAATCGCACGGATTCATATACCATCTATCCATAGAATATAAAGTATGATAAAGGTACTTCCACATAGGAATTCCATCATACCGCTTATTCCAAAGCTCATTTGGAATACAATTTATCAGGTTCTCTGTTTCCCATAAAGCCCTGTTTGTTAAGAAACGGATATCATCGCTCAACATTACATTCACCTCCCCCTATACCTTTCCACTTTTGGCTAATTCCAGTTACTATATTCCAAAAAAGCAATTCGTTAAAACTAATTGGTTACATATTTTACAAAATCCTCATTTTCAAAATCTCCGGCGTTATCCCCGTCTCCCTATCTGCGGAAACTTATCCATCTCACCATCCGCAAAAACACAACTCCATTTTCTCCAAATAATCCCCTAAATCCGCCTAGAATCAAGGTTTCCGCACGAGCAACGCCACGGTTTCCACATGAGTATCATTGTCCATACTTTTACTCGCTCCGCCTGAAAATCATGCTTACCTCTTAATTTAGGAAAAACAGCATTTCAATCATTTCTTTCCATTTTTCTTTGCTGCACTGTGAATATTTTTAATACTATCTAAATATTCTTCCTCAACCGGAGACAAATTTTGCACCTGATATTTTCTATACTCCTCTGTTGCTTTTTCAATTGCCTGTGCATGGCTAAATGTTCCTGCACCCTGCAGTACTTTTTCGCCTGTCGTTTTCAAGACATTATCCAAATGTTCTACATAATCTGCCATATACATAGGATTATGCCGCATAGCCTGAATTTCTGCAAAATCAAAATATCCCGACACAATATTATTTAAAATTTTTAATTCTTCATCATTGAGATAATTCTTTGCAATACTTATATCCTTTAGTGCCGGAAAATCACCTGAAAAGCTTCTCAATCCCATAAATGGCTGACTCGCATCTGCTCGCTCATATATAACTTCTGCTGCCGTATGACCATGAGCCGCATAATGCAATTTGTTTTGTACCATTTTGAAGAATGCCACGGACTCACTACTTTTGGGATTGTAATCAACACTTGTTGCATACAAATCCAGCACCTGTCGATACATGACCTTCTCCGATGAACGAATGTCCCGTATGCGGTCTAATAACTCTTTCCAGTAATTTCCGCCTCCCAAATTTTTCAATCGTTCATCATCCATTGTAAAGCCTTTTATCATGTACTCTTTTATTCGTTCAGTAGCCCAACGGCGAAAATTTGTTGCAATCTTGGATTTCACTCTATATCCAAGAGAAATAATCATATCAAGATTGTAATGGATTGTATTGTAGTTTTTTCCATCTGCTGCAGTTGTTCGGAATTTCCGAACAACTGACTGTTCATCTAACTCGCCTTCTTCAAAAATGTGCTTAATATGCTCACTGATATTAGATTTGCTAGTTTGATAGAGTTCACATAATTGTGCCTGTGAAAGCCAAACAGTCTCATCTTCAAATTTGACATCAATTTTTGTATGTCCGTCTTCCGTTTGATATATGAGAATTTCGCTCCCAGTTAGATTGGTGTTGTCTTTTTTACTCACCACCATTCAATCCCCCTTTATATTGGATATTGCCATTTCTATAAACTTTCTACTTCATTCTATATACAACTCTCTTAGGTAGCTTTACTCTCCGTAGCCGTCAAATCAAGCTTATCCATCTTAAGTTCTACCTCAATATGATAGTCTGAATGAAGTTTGGACAATAGACATACCGTCTCAACATGCGGTGAAACGGATATTTTATACTACATGGCAAAAGCATATTCATTACAGAATAGTTGGGTATATTTCTTCGTCAATTTTACTTCTCATACCTCTTTTGAATAAAAATCACCCCTTTATGAATAAATTTACCCCTTTTAATACCCCTCCCATAAAAATAACTCTTTCTTTAAGCAAAGTTATTTTGATTTTTCATTGTCATATTCCAATGCCTCATATTCCCTTTATATTTCCTAAGAATGCTCTTCTTCACTTGGAAAATAGCCTATACTTTAACGCAATGCATTAATATATATTAAATTATCAATAATTAAATTCGAGGCATTTTTTCCTTTATTTCTTTAAATTTAATATTTTGCTTTTCTACCTCTTCTATTTCTTTTCTCAAGTTAAATTTAATAACAGGCTTCTCATCATATATTCATTCTTTATCTTCTAAACTAATAGCAAATAATTTTAAATTATCATTTAAAACTCTTTTATATGGTAACGTGGAATTGCCCCATTTATATAAATACCTGTCGCGACGCCTGAATCATTTGTCCGTAATTCTGAAAGTCAATTATCTCTTTTGTACCATCAATAATACTATCTACATATTCACCAAAGTCATCTAACTTGGTATTATTAGAGGGAAGAATCATCAGAAACAGCTGCGTTGATATAGGAAAAAAAATAAAATTATTGCTATCAGTAATATAATTATCTTCAATTTTATATGATTTTAGTTTTTCATTATATAGAACAACTGGATTATCACTTGTAAAAATTTTTTTATCATTAAGCTTAGATCTAATTAAAATCCAATTTCTATCCATTAATATTTGGCGAGAAAGATTTAATGTAATTTCGTGGTTTGCTAATTCAAGATATTGATTTTTAGCAAATGCCTCTAACCCTATTTTAGAGATATAAGTTTCTCCTGTTCGCTCTTTTAACAAATCCAACTTTTCTTTTGTATTTTTTAAAATAAGCGGAATCTTAGGACTAAAAGAATTATAACTATGCCTTCTCCACTTTTCTGTTCGAAAGAGTTGTGTAATAATAATTATTGACATCTTGTTTTTGACTTCATCCACTAAAATTTTCTCCGTAGATTTTAACTTAGTACTTTTATTTATGATTTTCTCAAATGTTTCTGGCAAACTATTTTCTATATTCATAGAATAAAACTCTTCCCAAATCAACTCATTGTTTCTTAAATAATCTCGATAAAAATCTCTCTTAACAGCTAAATCTTTGGGGGATGCATAATATTCACAAATTTTCAATTTATCAAATACCTTAATTTTACCACTATCATTAACAAAATATTTTAAATAGCACTGGGGAACAATATGATGTCTTCTCGGTATATTATTCACTTATATCTCCTTAATTACAAATATTAAACTATTCTTCTCTATAAATAAGTCTGATTTCACGTATATTTTTTCCACCGATGTTATCATCTAATTAATCATCAGCCATTAAAAATCCTTCTTTTTCGTAAAATTTTCTTGCTCTCAGGTTTTCTTCTAGACCCCACAAAAATATATATCTATAATCTATTTTCTTCAACTCGACAATAACTGAGTCAAAAAGGATTTTGCCAAAACCTCAGTTCATATAATCCGATAATAGATAAATAAAAATAATTTCTCTCCACCCGTCAAACTAATTAAAACGTGATTCACAAAAACTACTTGTTCCCACAATCCTTCCGTTATCAACGCTAACCAGCATACTCCAACTTGATTTTTCTAAATTTATAATCCAGCGGTCTTCTGGAATCGATTCAAGATAATCCTGTGGTATTATGCCTTTATATACATATATCCAACTTTTAATCATTTATCCTGCTGATTATCATTTTGTCATCAATCGGCGTAATATACCGGACCTCCGCAACATCCTATATTTTCTCTAAGTCCCGTTTACTACACCTAAGGTAAACCGTTCATAATAAAAGTAGTATTTGGAATGTGAAAGAAATGGCCGACCACGATTTTGCTACATAGTATATCTTTTGCTAAACAGTAAGGGTTTTGCCAGATTGTATCTTATTTCCAACAAAATCCTCATTTTCAAACTCTCCGGCGTTATCCCCGTCTCCCTATCTGCGGAAACTTATCCATCTCACCATCCGCAAAAACACAACTCCATTTTCTCCAAATACTCCCGCAGCCCCGCCTAGAATCAAGGTTTCCGCACGAGAAGCGTGACGGTTTCCACATGCACCGTCATCCCAAACTGATCCACCGCCTGTCCCCTCACCATCTCATACCCTCTCTCCCTCAGATACTTTAAATCCCTGGCCAGAGTAGCGCTATCACAGCTTACATATACCACCCTTTTAGGTCCCATCTCCACGATGGTATCCAACAAGCTCTGCTCACACCCTTTTCTGGGAGGGTCTACTACGATCACGTCTGCATAGACTCCATGCTCTTTATATTCCCTGGGAAGCACTTCCTCTGCCTTTCCCACATAAAATTCCACATTCTCAATTCCATTTATCCGGGCGTTGTTTTTGGCGTCCCGGATCGCAGCCGGGACGATCTCCACCCCGTACACCTTCCTGGCCTTTTGAGCCAGAAACAGGGAGATTGTCCCGATCCCGCAGTAGAGGTCCCAAACCGTCTCATTTCCAGTGAGTCCCGCGTACTCCAGAGCTTTGCGATAGAGCTTCTCCGTCTGCACAGGGTTGACCTGGTAAAATGAGAGAGGGGAAATCTGATAACGGATATCTCCGATATAGTCCTCGATATACTCCTTACCCCACAGAGGCAGGATCTTTTCCCCCAGAATCACATTGGTGCGTTCCCTGTTCACATTCAGTGTGATACTGGTCATACCCTCTAAATCTGTCAAACTCCTCACCAGCTTCTCACTTTTGGGCAGATTCTCCCCATTGATGACCAGACAGACCATGATTTGCCTGGTCTGAAAACCGTAACGTATCAGCACATGGCGCACCAGGCCCTCCCCGGTATCCTCATGATAGGCAGATATGCCCTCCTCTTCCATAAAAGCAATCACTTTATCCAGGATCTCTTTGTTTACCTCCACACCCAGGGCACAGCTGCGGTTTTCGATTATACTGTGGGTCCTTCCCGCGTAAAATCCTGTGACGATCTTTCCATCCTTGTTTACTCCCACTGGGAATTGGGCTTTGTTTCTGTAGTGAAAAGGCTCATCCATTCCAACGATGGGCTCCAGTTCTATATGCTCATAGCCCCCGATGCGCTTTAGATTGTTTTTCACTTTGTTCTCTTTGAACTTGAGCTGCTCCTGGTAGGCCATTTCCTGGATCTGGCAGCCACCGCATTGACGGGCCACCGGGCATTTAGGCTCAACGCGAAAGGGTGACGGCTCTATGACACGGATGAGTCGGGCGTATCCGTAATGTTTTTTCATCTTCATGATCTTGGCTTCCACCACATCCCCGATGACTGCGTCCTTTATAAACAGAGCAAAGCCGTCCATCTTTCCGATGCCGGCTCCGTCTGTTCCTATATCTTCTATCTTTACTTGTATGATATCGTCTTTCTTCATATACTTGTTTTCCTGATGTTGGACTCAAACAGCCGGTTGTATCCCAGCCAGCTGCTGTTCTCTCCTCCACTTTTCAATGCTTCTTTAAAGGTTTCCATTTTTGCATCCGTGTTGTCCGCAAAGTTCAGGGCTACTGCCTCCGCCAGAGCAGGCTTTTTGGGTGATCCGTACTCCAGCTCTCCATGGTGCGCCAGAATGCAGTGCTTCAACTCTCCTGCTAATCTTCTTGGAAATCCCGGGATGCGCAGGACACTGGCTCCCACCAGCTCCGCTCCCATGTAGATATGACCCAAAAGCTGCCCCTCGTCCGTGTAGTCGTTTTCCGGAAATACAGACAGCTCCTTCATCTTTCCCACATCGTGAAAGAGGGCTGCGGTAAACAGCAGATCCCTGTTTAGAATCGCGTACTGCTTTACATAGAAGTCACACAGTTTGACCACGTTCAGCGTGTGCTCCAAAAGTCCCCCCACAAACCCGTGGTGGACACTCTTAGCCGCTGAGTGAAATTTAAATGCCTTGATGAACGCTTCATTGTCTACAAAATAGCTGTCTGTCAGCTGCTTCAGGTAGGGATTCTCAATGAGAGCCACGTAGTCCAGCAGCTCCAGGTACATCTCTTCAATGTCCCGTTCACTCACCGGAAGATATTCCTGGGGGTCATACTCCCCCTCTGCTGCCTTGCGGACCCGCTTGATGTTCAACTGCAGAGCCCCCTGGAAACTGGTCACATCCCCCACCACATCCACATAGTCCAGGGCCTCAAATTCATCGATTCCCTGTGAGCCGGGGTCCCAAATCTTTGCGTCAATGCTTCCTGTCTTGTCCTGCAAAATTACATTCTCGTAAGTCTTTCCATTCTTCGTCACCGCCATCTGTTTAAACTTGCACAGATAAATATCCCCCAACCGGTCGCCTTCTCTTAATGTCTCAATATACTTCATGTCCCTTAAACCTTTCTAATCTTATCTTCTTTCCCTAATGACCTCTTCCGGGTCTATTTTCTCTGCCACAACTACCCCGAGGCTCACGATCCTTTTTCTTAACTTCCCTAAGGCTCCTGCTGCATCTATCCTCTCCCTAAGGTCACCGCCACTTCCATATCCACATATCCATCCAGGGTACTGCGTTTCAGCCCTACCATAACGATCTCATCCGGCCTGTGCTTCTGCAGCTCCTCCACGTACTCCTCCATGGTCCTCACCGGCTCTCCGCCGATACTTACCAGAATGTCTATACCCACCTTGATTCCGGCGTACATGGCCGGGGAATCGGCTGCCACGCCTTTGATGTAGATGCCGCAGGGCATATCCTGATCCTTAGAGATGGTTTCTGTGATTTCCTTTCCGGTAATTCCCATGTAGGTCCACTCTTCATTGTTGGCCAGGGCCTGTATCAGCTCCCTGATGTCTGAGAGCGCCAGAGCACTTAGGGTGATCTGGTCACTGCCCTGACGGAAGGTCTGCGCAATGATGCCAATGATCTTTCCGTCCAGGTTCACCAGGATACCGCTTCCCTGACTGCTTCCTATGATATCGGTGGTCAGCACCTCGTACTCCTGGTCCACCGTGGAGATGGGCACTGCAGAGGTGATCATTCCAAAGGATATGGAATTGCTGTTGCCCACAGGGCTTCCCAGGGCAATCACCGGGTCTCCCTGCTTCACCACATAGGAGTCACCCAGGTTGGCCTTGTGAATGGTCTTCTTCGTCTCATCATCCAGATAAACAAGGGGCACCTTTACCACAGCCATTCCGGAGGCGCTGTCCTGCTTCACCAGTGTGGCCTCTGCAGTGGTTCCGTTGCTGAAGGTGACTATGATCCGGTCGGCTCCCTCGATGGTGCGCTTCTCCGTCAGAATAAAGAGCTCCTGCCTGTTTTTCTCGATCATCAACCCCGAGGCCTGCACATGATTCTCTATCACTTCATTGAACCAGTCCTCATTGCTGCTCTCACCGGTGACTGTGACGATTGAGGTTGCAGCCTCCTCCGCCACAGAGGCCATCTTCCAGTACAGCTGTTTATAGTCTGAGATATCCAGCTCCTTTTTCTGTATTATGGTCTCTTCCTTTTTTACAGGGGCTGTCTCACTCTCTGTCTGGGTTTCAGTCTCTGTCTGCGTTTCCCTTGGCGTCTCTGTCTGCGTTTCACTTTGGGTCTCGCTTTCGGTCTCATCCTGAACGATCACGATCTGGGCCGGGTCGTCCGGCTCCCCGAACTGTTTTTCCGCCCACGGCATCACTGCCGCAAAGGTGAAGCCTGCTACCGCCCCAAAGATCACTGCCAGCGCTACTGCCTGACAACCCCGTATAAACCACTTCTTTTTATAGAAGGGTTTCTTCTTTAACTGTTCACTCATAAAAGTAAATTCTTTTCTTTCCTTCTCCGGCATAAAAGCAATCTCCTTTTATTCTAACATTCCCCCTGGTTATTCCCCATATATTCGCCTATTTTACCAAATATATATGAACAATCTATGAATTTGGAGAAATTTTAGGTTTTCAATTGTTTTATTATGGGTTACAATGAAGTGATGACGAAACAGACTTTAAGGCAAAACAAACAGGTGAATGATATGAATGCAAAAGCATTAAAAACTTTAGAATACGATAAAATAATTGACCAGCTGGCTTCCTTTGCGGGCTCTCCCCTGGCTAAGGAGATCTGCCGCAGTCTTGTGCCCTCCACAGATCTCCATGAGATCCGCGCGGCTCAGAGGGAAACCAGCGATGCCCTGTCACGTATATTCCAGAAAGGGAGCGTATCTTTTTCCGGTGTGTCAGATGTCCGCGGCATTTTAAAGAGGCTGGAGATCGGCAGTATACTGAGCATCGGTGAGCTGCTTTGCCTCTGCAAGCTGCTGGAGGCGTGTAACCGGGTGAAGGCCTACTCCCGCAGGGAGACTGAGGAGGGTGAGAGGGATTCTCTGGATGACATGTTTGAGGCCCTGATGCCTTTGACTCCCCTCTCCGCTGAGATACGCCGCTGCATTGTCTCTGAGGACGAAATCAGCGACGATGCCAGCAACACGCTGCGTCAGATCAGACGGTCCATGAAGCAGGCCAACGACAAGATCCACTCCCAGCTGACCTCCATGGTGAACGGCTCCGCCAGAACCTACCTTCAGGACGCAGTTATTACCATGAGGAACGGCCGCTACTGTCTGCCCGTGAAGGCAGAGTACAGAGGGCAGGTACCGGGCATGATCCACGACCAGTCCTCCACCGGCTCCACCCTCTTTGTGGAACCCATGGCTGTGGTGAAGCTGAACAATGACTTGAGAGAGCTGGAGCTGAAGGAGGAGCAGGAAATCGAAGTGATTCTCTCCAATCTGAGTGAGATGGCTGCCGGGGAGGCTGAGATCATCTCCGAGGACCTGACCCTGCTCACAGATCTGGATGTGATCTTTGCCAGGGCCATGCTCTCCCGCTCTTACAATGGGACAGAGCCCATTTTTAATGAGAAGGGATGGATTCATATAAAGAAGGGACGCCATCCCCTTCTGGACAAAAAGGCTGTGGTTCCCATTGACATCCATCTGGGAAAGGATTTTGACCTCCTGATTATCACAGGCCCCAACACCGGCGGAAAGACGGTTTCCCTTAAAACAGTGGGGCTTTTCACCCTCATGGGGCAAGCCGGACTGCACATTCCTGCCTTTGACCGATCGGAACTTTCCATCTTTGAGGATGTGTTCGCAGATATCGGGGATGAGCAGAGCATTGAGCAGTCTCTTAGTACCTTCTCCTCCCACATGACAAACATTGTATCCATCCTGGAGCGGGCAACGGAGAAATCCCTGGTGCTGTTTGATGAGCTGGGGGCCGGAACAGACCCCACTGAGGGCGCTGCCCTGGCCATTGCCATACTCTCCAGCCTGCACCGCAGGGGAACCCGTACCATGGCTACCACCCACTACAGTGAGCTAAAGGTCTTTGCTCTATCTACACCGGGCGTTGAAAACGGCTGCTGCGAGTTCAATGTGGAGACGCTGCGCCCCACCTACCGTCTGCTCATAGGCATCCCGGGAAAGAGTAACGCCTTTGCCATTTCAGGAAAGCTGGGACTTCCCCAGGAGATCATTGAAGAGGCCAGGACACATCTGTCGGAGCAGGATGAGAACTTCGAGGATCTGATCACGGACCTGGAAAACAGCAGAGTTACCATAGAACGGGAGCGGGAAGAAATCAACCGTTACAAAGAAGAGATACACACCTTAAAGGAACGCCTGCAACAAAAGCAGGATAAACTGGAAAACAGCAGAGAGGCCATCCTGCGCAAAGCCAACGAAGAGGCCCAGGCCATACTCCGGGAGGCCAAGGAGTACGCCGACACTACCATGCGCAACTTCAATAAGTTTGGAAAAGCCAATGTCTCCGCCAAGGAGATGGAGAAGGAAAGGGAGCGCCTGCGCACGAAGCTCTCCGGTGTGGAAAAGAACCTGTCCCTAAAACCAGACAAAAAGCCCAAAAAAGAACTGAGGTCCAGGGATTTACAGATCGGAGATTCCGTAAAAGTCCTGAGCCTGAATTTAAATGGAACCGTCAGCACCCTGCCCAATGAAAAGGGCAACCTTTATGTGCAGATGGGCATTCTCCGTTCCCAGGTCAATATCAGTGATCTGGAGAAATTGGATGAACCCTCTGTCACAGCTCCGGGCTATCAGAGAACCGGAGCCGGAAAGATCAAGATGTCCAAGTCGGCTTCCGTGGGAACGGAAATCAATCTGCTGGGCAAGACCGTGGATGAGGCCATCTCAGAGCTGGACAAATACCTGGATGATGCGTACCTGGCCCATATGCCCTCTGTGCGTATCGTGCACGGGAAGGGAACCGGCGCCCTGCGAAAGGGCGTACACAACTACCTGCGCAGATCCAGGATTGTAAAAAGCTACCGCCTGGGAGAATTCGGAGAGGGCGACGCGGGTGTGACTATCGTAGAGTTTAAGTAACAGTTCAGGCAGGTGTGCGCATTTACTGCGCATATCGTTAGAACATGATTCAAGAGTGTATAAATACCATCGCCGCAGGCGATTTTAATGGATTTATGCAAGATCAGGGCAGCTTGAATAAACTGTTACAAGTTTAAAAAATAGACGCTGTTTGGAGGATGTAAAATGGTTGCAAGACAGAAAATAATGATTGTAGACGATGACAATAATATTGCGGAGCTGATTTCCCTGTATCTCACCAAGGAGTGCTTTGACACCAGAATTGTAAACGACGGGGAAGCAGCCCTCAGGGAGTTTGATTCCTTTTCTCCGAACCTGATTCTGCTGGACCTGATGCTTCCCGGCATTGACGGCTACCAGGTCTGCCGTGAGATCCGCCAGCGCTCCTCTGTGCCCATCATCATGCTCTCCGCCAAGGGGGAGATCTTTGACAAGGTGCTGGGGCTGGAGCTGGGTGCGGATGACTATATGATCAAGCCCTTTGACTCTAAGGAGCTGGTGGCCCGCGTAAAGGCTGTGCTGCGCCGTTTCCAGCCTGAAAAAACGTCACCCGGCAGGCAGACCGGAAAGATTGTGGAGTATCCGGATCTGGTGGTCAACCAGACCAATTACTCGGTTGTCTACCGGGGCGAGACTGTGGACATGCCTCCCAAGGAGCTGGAGCTCCTCTATTTCCTGGCCTCCTCCCCTAACCAGGTGTTCACCAGGGAACAGCTTTTGGACCATATCTGGGGGTATGAATATATCGGAGACACCCGCACTGTGGACGTACATATCAAGCGCCTGCGGGAAAAAATCAAAGACCATGACAGCTGGTCCATATCCACCGTCTGGGGAATCGGCTATAAATTCGAGGTGAAAAATCAATGAAAAAACGGCTTTACCTGAAGTTCATCATTGCCTATCTCTGTTTTGGCATTCTGAGCTTTGTAGCTGTGTCCATTGTCACTGCCAGCCTGATCCAGAACCACCTGGTAAAGTCCAAGACAGAGGCCATGTACAAGGCCGCCAATATGGTGGCTGCCGGCAGCCTGGTTCAGTCCTACAAGGAGGAGACCTCCCTGCAGGATATTTACTCCAGCCTTTCCTCCCTGGCTGCCTACCAGTCCACAGAGATTTGGCTGATGAATACTCAGGGGGATATCCTCCTGGATACCTCAAGGGAATACGACCCGGACACAACGGAAACCATTGAAGAGTTTGACCCCACACAGCTTGCGGGAAGCTATTACCAGCAGGGAGACTTCTTTGGTCATTTTTCTGATGATGTCCTCAGCGTAGTGGCCCCCATTACCTCCAACTACCGGGCCAAGGGCTATATTGCCATGCACTACAGCCTCAGTCAGCTGGATTCAGAAAAAAACAGCTTTTTAAATGTGAATTATATTTCACTGGTGATTGTTTTCCTGCTCTCACTGATCATCATTCTGGCCTTTACCTTTATCGTGTATCTGCCCATCAAGAAGATCATCGCAGGAGCCAATGAGTACGCCAGCGGAAACTTAAATTACAAGCTCCCGGTGGAGACGGACGATGAGATCGGCTACCTGGCTGCCTCCATGAACTATATGGCAGGGGAGATTAATGAATCCGGAGAATATCAGAGAAAGTTCATCTCCAATATCTCCCATGATTTCCGCTCCCCCCTGACCTCTATCAAAGGATATGTGGAGGCCATGCTGGATGGGACGATCCCGCCGGAAATGCAGGAAAGGTACTTAAAAATTGTCCTCTCTGAGACCGAGCGCCTCAATAAACTCTCCAGCAGCCTTCTCACCTTAAATAAGCTGGACGGCAAAGGGACTATGCTGGAGATCACAGACTTTGACATCAATACTGTCATCCGCAACACTGCGGCCTCCTTTGAGGGCACTTGCCAGAAAAAACAGATTTCCATCCGCCTGCTCTTTGACTCTGAGGTCCTGAGCGTGTCCGCTGATATGGGAAAAATCCAGCAGGTACTGTACAACCTGATTGACAATGCAATTAAATTCAGCCGCCCGGACTCCACCATCTTTATTGAGACAACGGAGCGACATGAAAAGGTCTTTGTATCCGTCAAGGATACAGGGGAGGGAATCCCCAAAGACAGCATTAAAAAAATCTGGGAGCGTTTCTATAAGACAGACCCCTCCAGGGGCAAAGATAAGAAAGGCACCGGACTTGGGCTGGCAATCACAAAGGAAATCATACAGGCCCACAACGAAAACATCAATGTGGTAAGCACTGAGGGCGTGGGCTCTGAGTTTACCTTTACCTTGCCAAAGCCTAAGCTAAAAGAATAGGGAATGTGAAAAAAAATGTGGGGTGTCACCCGTCAGCGAAAACTTAACTGCTGGGTGACACCCCATTTTATTTTATAATTGCACAGGCCTGTTGACTGCTGCTTACTTTCTATCTATGTTCCCTGACCACCTTTACCAGCTGAATCACAACCGTGGGAATCACAGCCAGCAGATAGACCGTTCCCACCTGTACCGCTGAGAGCGGGTTAATGGAAAATGCACTGTGCAGAAACGGCACAAAGAGTACCAGGTTCAGAAGCACCATACCGGCCACAAACGCTCCCAGGCTGTACCAATTACCCGAAAATCCGATTCGGAAAATGGAGTGGTTGCTTCTGCAGTTAAATCCGTGGAACAGGCGGGCTGCCGTCAAGGTGGCAAAAGCCATGGTACTGGCCAGGCCCCCATTTCCCTGCTTCATGCCAATGTGAAAAGCGGTCATGGTACAAACAGCAATCAAGCCACCCTGCAGAAGAATCCGGATCATAAAGTCTTTTGTGAGGATTCCTTCCTTTGGGTTCCTGGGTTTCTGAGAGAGCAGATCCTTCTCCGCAGGCTCCATGCCAATTGCAAGAGCAGGAAGGGAGTCGGTCAGCAGGTTGATAAACAGTAGGTGAACAGGCGCAAAGGGCATGGGCAGCGCCATCAGGGACGCATAAAGCACGCCCAGGATACCCGCCATATTTCCGGAAAGCAGGAACTGTATGGCATTTTTGATATTCCGGTATACATTCCTCCCGTTTGCCACAGCCTTGATGATGGTGGCAAAGTTATCGTCCGTCAGGATCATGGATGCAGCGTCCTTCGATACCTCCGTCCCCGTGATGCCCATGGCCACGCCGATGTCAGCCTTTTTAAGAGCAGGCGCGTCATTGACACCGTCTCCTGTCATGGCTGCGATATTTCCATTCTTCTGCCAGGCCTCCACGATGCGGATCTTATTTTCCGGTGAGACTCTGGCGTAAACGGAAATCTTTTCAATGTTCCGGTCAAGCTCCTCCTCGCTCATGGCATCCAGCTCGGTCCCTGTCACTGCCATATCCCCGTCCTGGAAGATGCCGATCTGTTTTGCAATGGCGCTGGCTGTGATTTTGTGGTCTCCTGTAATCATGACAGGCCGTATTCCGGCGCGCTTGGCATCCGCCACCGCTGCTCTGGACTCCTCCCTGGGAGGGTCCATCATGGAGATCAGCCCCAGGAAAATGTAGTCGGATTCATCATCCAGTGAGAGGGTATCCTCCTCCTCCACCTCCCGATAGGCAAAGGCCAGAACCCTCAGTCCATTTTCAGAAAAGCGAAGATTCTGCTCCAGGATCTGTTTCTTGTCTTCTTGCGAAATTGGACAGACGCCCTCTGAGGTTCGTATTCGTGTGGTCCTATCCAACAGCACATCCACAGCCCCCTTTGTGAGCAGAGTGGGCACCCCGTGGAGTCTGTACTTTGTAGTCATAAGCTTCCGATCGGAATCAAAGGGAATTTCCTCCATCCTGGGCATAAGCTCCCGGATCACCGCATCGGGGATATCGATATCCCTGGCCATCTCCACCAGAGAGAATTCCGTAGGATCACCGATCCCCTTTCCATCCACAATTGTGGAGTCATTAGCAAGGATGGCATCGTACATCAGATACCGGTGCAGCTGATTGGTCAGATCGATCTCCTCGGGTTTCAGCACTGTTCCGTCCAGATAGATTTCCTGTACGGTCATCTTGTTCTGGGTCAGGGTCCCGGTCTTATCTGAGCATATAACGGAAACGCAGCCCAGGCTCTCCACCGCCTTCAGCTCCTTGATAATAGCGTGCTCCTTAGCCATTTTCTGGGTCCCCATGGCTTGTACAATGGTTACAATGGAACTGAGGGCCTCCGGAATAGCAGCCACAGCAAGAGCCACGGCGAACATTAAGGAATCCAGAATCGGCATCCTGCGGTAAAGGCTTAAGCCAAACACTGCCACGCAGATCACCATGATCACCATAGCCAGCTTGCTGCTGAACTGGTCCAGGCTGATCTGCAGCGGAGTTTTCTTCTCTTTCGTGGCATTCATGAGGCTGGCTATCTTTCCGATCTCCGTATCCATACCGGTTCCCGTCACCACCACGGTAGCGCGGCCGTAGGTGACCAGTGAACTGGAAAACACCATGTTGATTCGGTCCGCAAGCGGGGCCTCCTCTGCAATGAGGCGTTCGTTTTTGTCCACATTGGTTGACTCACCGGTGAGAGAGCTCTCGTTCACTTGAAGGGAAAAGCTTTCTAAGATCCTTCCGTCTGCCACCACCAGGTCTCCGGCTTCCAAAAGAAGAATATCTCCTGGAACCACTTCCTTAGAGGGAATCTCCAGCTTCTGTCCGCCTCTTTGCACCTTGGCGCTGGGAGAGGACAGAGATTTCAGACTGTCCAAGGATTTCTCCGCTTTCTTGTGCTGAATTGTCCCCAGCACTGCATTCATGATAATCACAGCAACAATGACCACTGTGCTTTCCACATTTCCGGAAATCATGGAGATAATTGCCGCTATGATTAATATTACTACAAGCAGGTCTGCAAACTGGGACAAAAAAACCTGCAGGGTACTTTTTCTCTTCCCCTCCTGCAGCACATTTTCCCCCTTTTCCTCCAGCAGTTCCCCTGCCCTTTCGGGTGTAAGCCCATCAAGCCGGGTCTGCATCTTCTCAAGCACCTCTTCCCCCTTCATCTGATACCAATTGCTCATGGCTTTTCCTCCTTTTCTCCATTGCACAGTTTCTTTTCCTGCGAAACAAAATATACACTCCATCATCAACCCACAACATAACAAAAGACTTCCAATATACTTATTTATAAGAATCCGCAGATTCCCGTAAATAAATACATTAAAAGTCTCGTAACCAAAAAATATGGCATGCACCACCAGGCTGAATCAACCGCGATTGTTGACAGTGCATTAAAACTACTCCCCTTTAACAGAAGTATTTAATTTTTGCTGTTAAATAAGTATAACGGCTTACCGGGTGGTTGTCAACCATTTTTTGGATAACCTCTTCGACATCTGACAACTCTGGTTACTGTGAACATGTGCACAGTAACCAGCTCTATGTACACTCCTGGTTTTTAAGGAACCGCTCCAGCATCTGCATCTCGTCCTCAAAGAGGCAGTGCCAGGTGCTGTCCGCCTTTATTTTACAAAGACACTCTCTTAGTTCCATCCATAGGACAGACTCCACCTCCTCCTTCTGTATCCGCATCCGCTCCGGCTCCAGTTCACAGAAATACACATACACCGCGCTCAGCTCGTGGTTGTTCCAGGGCTTCCCATAAAATTCTGAATGGATCAGTGCATCATGCATTCCCACCAGCTGCAGCTGGTTCGGACAGGCCCTGACTCCCAGCTCCTCCCACAGCTCCCTGACGGCTGTGTCCAGGTAATCTTCCCCCGCCGGGAGATGTCCCGCGGAGGAGATGTCATAGCATCCCGGAAAGGAATCCTTGTCGGCGCTTCTCTTTTGAAGCAGAATCTCCCACTCTCCTCTTTTGTTTTTCCGTACCAGCCACACATGGGAAGTTCCATGCAGATCTCCGTCCCGATGTACCAGAGACCGCTCCTTGACCTGTCCGGTTACTTTTCCGTCTGCTGTGCGTATATCAAAGTACTCCATCTTTTTCCACCTCTGCGTACGCTCTCACGATTCCCATCAGGATTTCCACCACTTTTTCCATCCCCTGCACAGTGATGTGCTCGTAAGGCCCGTGGAATGCGTATCCCCCTGTTCCCAGGTTGGGGCAGGGCAGCCCCATGAAGCTGAGCCTGGCTCCGTCTGTGCCTCCCCGGATGGGATTTGTCACCGGCTCCACCCCTGCGGCTTTTGCTGCTTTTCGCGCATTCTCTATGAGGTGAAAACAGGGTTTGATCTTCTCCGCCATATTTCGGTACTGTTCCTTAATTTTCAGACAAACCGTATCCTCCCCGTATTTTTGGTTAAGCGCATCCGCAATCTCATGAAGCCTCTGCAGCTTTTCTTCATATTTCGCCTTATCGTGGTCACGGACAATGTAGGACAGGGATGCTTTCTCCACATTTCCCTCCATCTCCAGGAGATGGTAAAAGCCCTCGTAACCTTGCGTATCTCTGGGTGTCTCTTTCTTTGGAAGCATCTGATTGATCTCCATGGCAGCCAGGGCTGCATTGACCATAGTATCCTTTGCGCTCCCGGGATGGACATTAAAACCGTTTATCTCAAATGTCGCGCCTGCGGCATTGAAATTCTCATATTCAATTTCACCCTCCGCCCCGCCGTCCACTGTGTAGGCAAAGTCAGCTCCAAAGCCATCCACGTCAAAATAATCAGCCCCTGCCCCAGTCTCCTCATCCGGGGTAAAACCGATGCAGATCCTTCCATGGGCCGTCCCGCCCTCCATGAGCCTCTGGGCCAAGGTCATGATCTCAGCCACTCCTGCCTTATCGTCAGCCCCCAGGATTGTGGTTCCGTCACTGGTAATCAGTGTTCTCCTCTTCAGGTCAGCAAGGCCTTTGAAAACCCTGGTTTCCAGAGTACGTCCACTGTCTCCAAGAAACAGATCCTTCCCATCGTACTCCTCATGAATCAGAGGTTTTACCTGCTCCCGGGCAAAATCTGACACCGTATCCATGTGGGCGATAAATCCAATGGACGGACATCTCTCACATCCCTCACTGGCTGGTATGGACGCGTACACATAGCATTTCTCATCTACCCTGGCATCCGTGATCCCCATCCCCCTCAGCTCTTCTACAAGCATACGGGCCAAATCAAACTGGCACCCTGTAGTGGGCACTGTACTGCTTTTTTCATCACTGGCTGTGGGTACCTGCACATAGCGCAGAAACCGCCCGGCCACACTTTCCCTTTGTATCGTCATAGGCCTGTCACCTCCATTTTCTTCGCTACTATTGTATCAAGACCACAGTGGAAAGACAAGGCCCCATCTATTTTTCAGACAAACCCTCTTTTTGCCAAAATCCTCTTTTCCGCAGAGGAAAAAATAAACTTATCAATACAAATGCCAACCACAATAATTACCAGCATAACTAGCATCACCTGGTTAATGTCCGCCAGATCCCGGCCCAGAATCAGAGTATAGCCAAGCCCCGTGGAGGCAGACATGACCTCCGCAGACATAAGGGCTCTCCACGCAAAGGACCAGCCCTGCCTGAGTCCCGCGATCAGGGCGGGCAGGCTTGCAGGGAAAATCACTTTCAAATACAGTGCCTTTTTCGAAGCTCCCATGGTTCTGGCTGCTTTTAGATAAATTGGATTGATACTCCTCACCCCGTTTTCTAAAGCCAAAGAAACACTGAACGCAGATCCCATGATCACAACAAAGAGAATGGCCTGCTCCTTTAGCCCGAACCATAAAATAGCAAACGGCACCCAGCAGACACTGGGCAAAGACTGTATTCCAAGTATCAGGGGCTTTAAAGCGCTGCCCACAGCCCCAAACTGTACCATAATGATACCTACTATAACACCGATCACAATGGCAATCAGAAAGCCGGACGCAGCCCGCAGCAGACTGTAGAGGACAGCCATCAACAGGGTTCTGTCCGCACAGAGGCTGACCAGAGTTTCCACCACACCCAGAGGGCTTGGCATGGCGTAAGGTTTCCATATTTCCAGCACATTTACCCCAACTGTGTACGCGCACTGCCAGATGGCAAGCAGTATGATATAAATGAGGATCTGTGTTCCGATTTTCCTATTCCTGGTCATATTCTTCTTTTGCAATTTTCACTACCTCCCTCTGTACCAGCTCCAGTATTTCCTTACGTATTTTAATAAATTCCGGTGAATCAATTTTTCTGGGCCTTGGCAGATTCACCTGGTAGATATGTTTGATCTCCCCCGGATTGTCCGAGAGCACCACAATCCGGTCTGCAAAGAACACTGCCTCCTCCACACTGTGAGTGATAAAAAAGACGGTCTTTTTCGTTTTCAGCCAAATATTCTGCAGTTCATCCCGCAAAATATTGGTGGTCTGCTTGTCCAGGGCTGAGAAGGGTTCATCCATCAGAAGTATCTTGCTGTCCAAACACAGCGCCCGGGCCAGGGCGGTCCGCTGCTTCATCCCTCCTGACAGCTGGTGAATTGGATAATCCTTAAAGTGATAGAGCTGGACCATCTTCAGATAGTACTGTGCCCTTTTCTCCTGCTCTGTCCGGTCAAGCCCGGCCAGTTCCATGCCAAACCGCACATTCTCTGCCACGGTCAGCCAAGGAAAAAGAGCCGCTTCCTGAAACATGACGATCCGGTCCGCCCCCGGCGCCTTTACCTCCTGCCCGTCTACCAGAACACTCCCTTCCGTAGGTGTCTCCAGTCCCGCGATCAGGTTTAAAAGAGTGGACTTTCCGCATCCTGACGGGCCCACCACACAGATGAACTCCCCTGGTTCTATTTCCAAATTGATATCCTTCAGGGTCTCCTTTTGGGTTCCCTCAAAGCTCTTGCTCAGATTCTTTATTGAAACGGTCATCTTTACCTCCCTGTTTCCCGTATTTTTTTGTAATTATTGTAGCTATTTAACAGGTCTGCTCGTTTACTGCGCTGACTGTAAGAAAAACCATTTATTTAAGCAGACTGCTATCAATGATATCCTCGTTGGGCAACTCGTCTATAAATCCTTCCTGCTTATTCAGCTTGGCAAACTCTGTTATCGAAGCCTCCGGAATCACGGTGGAAAAAATCAGCCTCTCATATGCCCTCTGCAGCACTTCATCCTCAATCCCCTTCTGCGTCGCTTCCTCGATCTCCTGGTTTGCCAGTTTCCCCGCTTCTTTGGGGTTGGCATTTATATAATCTGTTGACTCCTGGTGCGCCTCTATAAACTTCTCCACCACATCCCTGTGCTCTTCCAGGAATTCTTTCCGCACCACCACCACAGCTGTGGCGTAATTTCCCTCCATCCACACCTGATCATAGTCCAGCAGAACCTTGGCCCCATTCTGTTCCAGAATGGTTCCCCAGGGTTCCGGCACCAGAGCGGCGTCAATATTATCCTGATCCATCAAATTGGCCACATCCGCATTGGAGGCTGCTACCACATTTACCGTGCCCCCCTCCGCTTTCGTTTTCAGGCCATTCTCCTTCATGAGGTTGAGCAGGGAAAGGTGCTGGGTATTGCCCAATTGGGGGATGGAAACATTTTTCCCGTCCAGATCCTCCACGCTCTCAATGCCTGCACCGTCCCTCACCACCAGCACCGCCCCGGCATTTGCAGCCCCGGCAATGATCTGCACATCCCCCTGGGATTTGATATAAGCGCTGATTGCGGGTACAGGTCCTATATAACCCATATCGATCTCTCCTGCGAAAATGGCTTCCACCTCAGCGGGACCTGCATTAAAAGAAATCCAGTCCACTTCCGCACTCTCCCCCAGCTTTTCTTCCAGCAGCCCCTGGGACTTCATCACCAGAGCCTGTGAGTGAGTTATATTGGGAAAGTAGGCCACCCGTACCTTATCCTCATTCTTTTTTCCGCATCCTGCCAGAGCCGCGGCTGCACACAGAACGAAGCCTGTGAGTTTTACGTTTTTCCAGATATTCATATTTCCATTCCTCCTGCATTGACAAATATTTTTATGGTTTTATAATGAAAACATACCGAATCTTTTTCCTGCGGCCTGTACAGCAAAGGCAGAAACCTGCCGAACAGTTGCCGCGAACACCCAGATAGTAACACATAGAGCGGAAAGATTCACCCCAAATTACACAAACGTTTTCACGGAGGTTTACATGTCTTTAAAGAAAATTGCCCAGATAACCGGAGTCTCCCCTTCCACCGTTTCCAGGGTCCTGAATAATAAAAACCATAAATGTGCCTCAGAGGAGATAAAGGATAAAATATGGTCCGCTGCCAGAGAGCTGGGGTATCTCCCCAATGAGAGCGCAAGAAACCTGAAAAAAGGGGCGTCTTCTGCCTCTGCGCCCTTAAAGGTCTCTGTTCTGCTGTCCAGATTTGACTCCCTGGAAACTGATCCATTTTTTAAAGAGGTGTTCCGCCACATTGAAACAGAACTCTTTGAGCAGCACTGCATCCTGAATCACGTGCTGTACGCCCGGGATCTGATGGACAGCTCCTTCTGTGACAGCGGCTCCACCAGCGGGCTCATGATCTTAGGCCGGTGCCCCCAGTCCCTTCTCCCAAAGCTCAAAAGCCATTACCGGAACATTGTGGGAATCGGCCGCAATCCTACGGAGTATGAGATTGATGAGATCGTATGCGACGGAGTCATGGCTGCACGAACAGCAATGGAGTATCTGATTTCCCTTGGACACAGGAAGATTGCCTATATCGGGGACTGCAGCTCCGAGACCCGTTTTACCGGTTACCATGAGTCTCTCATCTCCCATAAAATCCCCTTCCACTTTCAGAACGTTCACCCCACAGCCCAGACAGAGCCTGAGGGCTATCTGGTGATGCGCTCCATCATGGAAGGCACGGATAAACCCACTGCTATTTTCTGTGCAAACGATGTCACAGCTTTGGGGGTACTGCGGGCCTACCATGAATTTCCTCAGACAGAATACCAGCCCTCCGTGATTTCCATTGACAATATCGAAGCTGCGCAGGACACCACCCCTCTGCTCACCACCATCAATATACCCAAGGAAGATATGGGACGCCTGGCGGTTACGCTGCTGATCAGCCGCATTCGGGGAAAGCACACGGAGAATGTGCGCCTGGAGGTACCCTGCAGGCTGGTGGTAAGAGAGAGCTGTTATCTCTTAAGATAGGATACGGTGTTTCATAAATTACTATAAAAAGAATAGAGCCTGCCCGGGAGATTCTCTATGAACCTCCCGGACAAGCTCTAAAACCATTTGAACATTTACTGAATCTCAATTAGTTTCGGCTTATCTTCAATTTTCTTCTGTGTCTCTTTGGGAACAACCAGTCTCAAAATTCCATCCTTAAATCCGGCCTTGATGTCTTCCTGCTCCAAATGATCTCCCACATAGAAAGTTCGCTTGCACGTTCCTGTATAGCGCTCCTTGCGGATGTAACGCCCCTTCTCATCCTTCTCTTCTTTGTTGTCTGTCCTGTTTGCGGAGATGGTCAGGTAGCCTTCCTTCAACTCTGCCTGGATATCTTCCCTGGCGTATCCCGGAAGCTCGATGTCTAACGTGTAAGTGTTTGCGTCCTCTTTTACATCTGTCTTCATCACCTGCGCAACATTGTTGTCATAGCTGCGGCTGAAAAACGGGTCTCTAAACATCTCATCAAATAAATCAAAAGTTCTTAACATAGTTCATTCCTCCTTGAATAATTTATCTAAATGTTTACTTGTTTTATTTGTTATATATTTTATAGCACAGATTGTTAGCACTGTCAAGAGGTGAGTGCTAATATTTTTAATTTTTTTTTGCAAACCCTAAAATAAATGGTTTGCAATTACTTTTCCTCCTAGAGAGGAACTATACTCAGACAATACGCTTCGCAAACATCTCCGCATTGATATGCCAATATCCATCCTCTTTTACGGTTACATTCTGCCAATGAAAACGGTTCTCCTCAATCTTGGTAAAAACCCACTTTCTCCTTTCATCATCAAGGTACGTCAGTACGATCATACCGTCTTGTTTTCTTGCTTCAAGCCGTATTATATTTCCTGTGTAACCATAAGCAACATCCCATGCGTGCGTTTTGGGATTGTAAATGCGAAGTGAAGTACCATATTCATAATCTGGCAAGATAATCACATCCTGAATCGCCATTCCTTCAAGAACCCATGAAAAATGCCACTCTCCTTTTATTTCGAAAGAATCGTTGCGGTCAATATAGTCGATTTGCCAGCTGCCAATAAGCTTTCCAAAATAATTGTACTCATCGGGCAGTTCTATATTTTTACTTTTGCTTACCAGTGCTTTTAAAAAATCTTGCATATTCTAATTCCTCCTTAGTCAGATCCAATTTTCCAGCTGTACTAACCTGAGGTTAGCTTTCTAAAATTGCCCTAATATATTTATATTCTTTGCAATGTTTTCAAAATACCCGCTCAAACTCTTTCAATTTCTCCCTGGCCTCAGCGCTGAGGCTGCGGGGTACCTGAATCTCCACCACCGCGTACTGGTCTCCATGGACGGAGGGATTCTTCATGGAGACAATGCCCTTCCCTCTCAGACGGACCTTTGTTCCGGGCTGGGTTCCCGCTTTGATGGTACAGAGTACCTCCCCATAGATTGTACGGATCTTTACCTCCCCGCCCAGGGCAGCGGTTGTAAATGGGATGGCAACCGTGGTATACACATCCATTCCCTCCCTTTTAAACCCAGGTTTCTCTTTCACTGTAATTTTCAAAAGCAGATCCCCGGCCCGGCCGCCACCAGTGCCAGCCATACCCTTTCCCTTTAGTCGGATTGTTTTTCCTGTATCTATGCCCGCAGGAATATTCACCTCATAAGTGCGCATGTTTCCTGCGCTGTCCTGCAGACGAATGATTTTATTACCGCCCAATGCTGCCTCATCAAAACTCACCTCCACATCTGCATGCAGGTCTGATCCTTTTGTGCAAAATGCGTCTTCACCAAATCTGCTGCCTTCAAACCCTTTTCCCCCATATTCCTCTCTCTGAAATCCATGTCTTTGAAAGCCCCCGCTATAATACCCCCTGGTACCGGTGCCGCGAAATGCATCTCCGAAAAAATCGCTGAATAAATCATCCATATCTCCATTTCCCTGGAAATGAAATCCCTGATATCCCCTGTATCCATTCGCCTCTGCGGCCCCCTCCTCAAAAGCGGCGTGGCCAAACTGGTCATACTGTTTCCTCTTTTCCTCATCTCTCAGAATATTATAGGCCTCTGTGACCTCTTTGAACTGCTCTTGGGCCCTTGCATTTCCTGTATTGCTGTCAGGGTGATATTTTTTTGCCAGCTTCCGGTATGCCTTTTTGATTGCGGAGGCATCGGCATTCCGGTCCAGACCTAAGATTTCATAATAATCTCTCTTAGCACTCACTGTCCTCACCTTCCTTCTTTTATAATAAAAACGCATGGGTCTCGTAAAAAATAAGAGGCCAAGCAATTGACCTCTCGTTTTTTACGTCCTCCAGGCATGCCTGTGTTTTGTTCTATATGTAATATAACATCTATTATCAGTGATGTCAAGAGAGGCGCATTCATTTTTTTGTTTATTTATTTATTCATTTCAATCCACGCTCGGTAATTTAACAGAGTACGACCACATCTTTCGATGCTTGATTGATTTCATGTCAGTGGGGAATACCGATTTCTCTCCACCTATAGAGGCGGGAGAAGCCTCACTTATTTTGTTGAAAACTCATGTGCCTGACTGGCTGGAAAAGGCCGCTGAGCAGGGTTATAAATTCTTTATGAAAACGCGCTCTACCTCATCAGCCACCTCTTTGCAGGCATCCGTACATCTCATAATGTGATCATATATCTCCCGCCAGGCGATGGTATGAAACACATCAACAGTATTACAGTGGAGAGCTCTCATACTGTCCAGAAGCAGCCGGTTCTCCTCCTTTGCCAGGGCATTGATATGTAAAATCCGTTCCCTCCATTTCCTGGAATGTTTGAAATCAGCCAGCTCCTTTAGAAGCTCACACATCTCTTCACAGCACCGGATAGCAATCTTTAGCATGCTGACTGCCTCCGGGCGTATGATCTGTATATCATTCATATACATACGAAGAAACACTTTCTCGACGCTATCTGTCACTTCATTGATCCGGCTGCTCAGTACCAGGATATCCTCCTTATCCATTGGGGTTATGAAGGCTTTTGCCAGCTTCTCCACCATCTGAAGTCTTTTTTCATCCGCCGCCCGCTTCATTTTATGAATTTCTTCCATGACAGCAGACGCTTTACCTGCCTTAAAATTTGCCAGGTGATCTCTGAGCATAAGGGCTGTCCTGCGGGAAATTTCCCCACAGGCGGTTAAATTTTCGAAATAATAAGAATCCTGCCTATTGGACATGCTGCCTCCCCTCCCTTAGCGATTTCTCTTAAAAAATATACATAAACAGCTTTGCTGTCACAAAGCTGATCAGTCCGCAGCCTGGAAAAGTAAAGACCCATGTCAGCATCATGTCCTTTACAACGCTGAAATTAATGGAAGAGAGACGTTTCACTGCCCCCACCCCCATAATCGCGCTTGTCTTTGTATGTGTAGTGGAGACAGGTATACCCAGCAGGCTGGAGTACAACAGGCAGGCTGCTCCAGCCAGATCAGCCGCAAATCCCTGATAACGCTCCAGCTTTACCATATCCATCCCCACTGATTTGATAATTTTTTCTCCTCCCACACTGGTTCCCAGCGCCATGACCACGCTGCACAGCAGCATCATCCATACCGGTATCTCCATACCTGCCACAGAACTCTGTCCATTGGAGAGTGCCATTCCCAGAAACAGCACGCCGATAAATTTTTGTCCGTCCTGAGCCCCGTGCATAAAGCTCATGGCAGCCGCACCCGCAATCTGGGCTCCTGCAAAAAAGCGGTCTGTTTTGCGCAGCTCCAGGCCATGACACAGACTCGTAATGATTTTACTGATTACCCAGCCGTTAATAAATCCCAGAAACAGGCTGAGCGCCAGGCCATACAGCACCTTCACCCACTCGCTTCCATTTATCCCGCCGATTCCCTGGTTGATTGCAATGGCTGCTCCGGACAGACCTGCAATCAGACTGTGGCTTTCACTTGTTGGAATGCCAAACCAGGATGCCGCCACACTATACACTACGATCGATACCAGAGCAGCACACAGTGCAATCAGGGCATCCTGGGTGTTGTTTCCGAACTCAACCATATTGCTGATGGTAGATGCAACAGAATTGTTAATCTGAGTCATGACAAACACTCCCAGAAAGTTGCATGCAGCGCCCATCCAAATAGCAGTTCGGACTTCGAGGCATCGGGTAGTCACACAGGTCGCAATGGCGTTGGGCGCATCGGTCCATCCATTGACAAAAATAACCCCCAGCGTGAGCACGATCGTAATCGCTAATATCGGATTACACGTTATTTCTCTCCAGAAATAGAAGAACGAAACATCCATAGATAGGTATCCCTTTCAGCCTGAATCAGATGGCATTTTCAAATTCATCGATATTATCGGCTTTCCCGATTACCACAATGATATCTGACCCTTTAAAGCGGTAATCAGGCTTAACTTCAATGGTAGTCAGTATGCTCACATCTACCTTTTCTCCAATGCATACAATTACCACATCACAGTTTTGGATGCCAACCTCTCTCAGTGTCTCGATGCTCAGATTCTCAGATACAAAAGCATAATCCGTATACTGGCGCATCTCCTTTATCTTTCCCTCATCCCGGTCCACGACAATAACCTCTCTGCCGGACTTGGCCAGTGTGACAGCAAGCGCTGTGCCAAAACGGCCCAACCCGATTACCCCATAGGAGGCAGATGACGATTTTTTTCTCATATTTAAATTCCTTTCTATGTTTTAACCAATTGTAATAGTCTCTTCTGAATAGCGTGTATTGGGTTCCGGATGATTGATCCATATGGAAAGGAGCGTAACTGCCCCCAGTCTTCCAATAAACATAACTAGAATAATCACCATTTTGCCCGCAATACTCAGTTCCGGAGTGATGCCGGTTGACAGGCCTACCGTTCCAAAAGCGGAAACCACCTCAAAAAACAGCTGTATAAAGCTGCATTCCGGTTGGAAAACACACATAAAAAAAGTTGCCAGGCATACTACAGCACCGGAAAGGATTGTAAGCATACACGCCTTTGATATATTTTGCTTTGATATGCTCCGGTGAAACGCGTTGGCTGTCTTTTTCGTATACATACTCCTTGTGGCTTGAATCAGCACAAAGAAGGTACTCGTCTTTATGCCTCCTCCGGTTGAGCCCGGAGAGGCGCCGATAAACATTAGTATACACAGAACAAACAGCCCCGCATTGGTAAAGGCTCCTATGGAATAGGTGGAAAATCCGGCTGTTCTGGCAGACACACTTTGAAAAAAAGCGCCCAGCCACGAAATATTTTCCGTGGCCTTGAGCAGAATGGTTCCCGCGATGAGCAAAACGGCGCTGGTGATCAACACCACTTTGGAATGCAGGGAAAGTTTTCGAAAACGCCTTTGCTTCAGCATATCCAGGATTACGAGAAAACCAAGTCCCCCAAAGAATATCAAGGTACAGGTAGTCAGGTTTAAAAGGAGATTGTTCTGATACGGAATCAGGTTGTGCATTCCCCCCAGGATATCAAATCCGGAATTGTTAAACGCTGCAATAGAGTGGAATATACTGATACCCAGAGCATGTACCGGCGGATAATCCTGGCTGAAAACCAGAAAGCTGAGCAATGCTCCCCCGGCCTCAAAGCACAGCGTCATCAGCAAAACGGATTTAACTAACCGTACAATCCCCTTATAGCTGTCTATGTTCAGAGCCTCTTTTACTAAAAGCCTGCCTTTAATGCTCACACGCTTGCCGGCAGCAATCATAAGTCCAACCCCCACAGAGGTTACCCCTAAGCCGCCGATCTGTATCAGCGCTGCAACCACTCCCTGCCCAAAGGCAGTGAAGTGCTCCGCTGTGTCAATGGCAATAAGGCCAGTGACGCAGACCGCACTGGTGGACGTAAACAACCCATCAATAAACGAAACATTTGCCCCCTCCCTTACGGAGACGGGCATTAAAAGAAGCAGTGTCCCCAGAAGAATCACTGCTGCAAACCCCATGGTTATCAAGCGGCCCGGAGGCTGACGCTTGAAAAAATTGAGAATACATCTCATTTTATGCACCTTACCTTTTTAACGCGCACGCTGCCTATGGCACTTCCACTTATCCAAAATAGGTCCCCCAGGTATTGCATCAATAGAAGGGTACGCAAAAAGAGACCAACAGGCCGGTCAGCGAATACTGGTTAACAGTTGCAAAAGTGCCTACACCTCTTTTTTCCATCTTTTTTCTGTCTGGTGATTATATCGCACAAGAAGCGTGCCATAGGATATAGATATGATTGAAGGTATGCAAAAAATGCCCTCTTTAGAGATATCCACAAAGAGAAACTTGATATTGATAAAACCGTTAAAATTAGCACCAGGTTCTTAAGCGTTCGTTCTTTTAACTGCCGCATCCTCACAGCCGTGTTTTTCTGCTCTGGCTGTATGAAGTCTGCCGCATTGATATGATCACTTTCCATATGAATCACATCTCCCTGTTGAGAGGATTCTTCATATACCCGATGAATTCGTTCTGTATCCGCTGCCCTTTCTAAGGGCAGCCAAAAGGGCAGAAATGTACTGATTAGAATAATACACAAAACAGCGTAAATAGCCTTATGCTTTCCTCTCATTCTTCTGCCCTCCACGGAAAATTATATATAAATTAACACCAAAGATATGAAATGTCAAGACAAATCGGAACTCTGCCTGTCTCCCAGATAAAAGCGATTTTTGTCCACCCTGATCAGCCTCTCTCTCTGCATTTTGCCCAGCTCATTTGACATGGCAGAGCGGTCCACGCTGAGGTAATCTGCCAGTTGCTGACGGTTGAAAGGAATAGTAAATTCCTGGCTCTCATTCTTCATAGCCTGATAGGACAGATAGGACAAAAGCCTGCCCCGTATCAGCTTGGAAGACGTATGGAGAATCCTGCGTGACAAATTTAAATTCTTCTGTGCAGATATGGATAGTAAATTCCGAACCAGCTTGTTATGATGGGAACAGGAATTGGAGCATACCTGAAGCATCTTTCCTACATTTATAAAAAGTACATCTGTGGGTTCTGCAGCAATCACATTCACCATCAGCTTTTCTCCGGGCAGGCAGGCGTAAGTCTCCGCAAAGACCTGCCCGGGCTCCACCCTGTCTAAAACGCTGCGGTTGCCCCAGATATCGTCGTTTTCAATAAGCACGCTTCCGTCAAGCACGATTCCCACGGCCGCAGCCGTGTCACCGATGTGGTAAATCATTTCTTCTTTTTCAAAATGACTCTTCCTGGCTCCAAGGCACTCCAGCATACGCTCCACTTCCTGTGCTGATGTTCCCTTGAAAAGGGCCGTTTTCGACAGACTGAGAAAATCCATTTCCATCTCCTTTTTGTTGTTTTAACAACATATCTTTTCCAATCAATATATTATACTTAGCACGTAAAGTCAAGGACAGACAGGTATGAGCAAGGAGGATGATAGCCGTGATTGCAAATACTTTAGATATGTCCTTTTAAAAAGGAGAATAACGATATGGAGAATAAGATGTTTTGTTATCAATGTCAGGAAACTGCTGGATGTACCGGATGCACACAATCAGGGGTATGTGGAAAAAAACCGGATGTGGCGGCCATGCAGGATCTTCTGGTATACGTTACAAAAGGGATTTGTGCGGTAACCACCCAATTGGCCACAGAGGGTACGAGTGTATCCCGCGAAGTGAATCATCTCATAAGCACCAATTTATTTACCACCATTACCAATGCAAACTTTGACAAAAAGGCTATTGTCGCTCGCATTCTGGAAACGCTGGATAAAAAGCAGGAGCTGCTTAAGCTGGTACAGAAGAAAGAGCTTCTGCCAAAAGCTGCCCTCTGGAATGCCGGGGAAGATGCGTTTTTGGTAAAGGCAAAGGAGGTGGGCGTACTTTCCACAGAGGATGAGGACATTCGCAGCCTGCGTGAACTGATCACCTATGGGCTGAAGGGGCTGGCCGCATACTCCAAACACGCCAATGCCCTGCTTATGGAGGACCCAGAAATGGATGCCTTTCTGCAGCGCGCACTGGCTGCCACACTGGTTGATTCCCTGTCCGCAGATGATCTGATAGCCCTCACGCTGGAGACCGGAAAGTACGGTGTCAACGGGATGGCTCTTCTGGACCGTGCCAATACCGAGGCCTACGGCAGCCCTGAAATCACAAAAGTAAATATCGGTACAGGCACGCGCCCGGGCATACTCGTTTCCGGCCATGATCTGCATGATCTGGAAATGCTCCTCAGACAAGCTGAGGGGGCAGGCGTAGATGTATACACACACTCTGAAATGCTGCCTGCCCATTACTATCCTGCATTTAAAAAATATTCGAATTTTGTGGGCAACTATGGAAATGCATGGTGGAAACAGACAGAAGAGTTTGAAAGCTTCAACGGTCCGATCCTTATGACAACCAACTGTATTGTCCCTCCCAGGGACAGCTATAAGGACAGGTTGTATACCACCGGAGCGGCGGGATATCCCGGATGCCGGCATATACTAGGAGAAATCGGGGAAGAAAAGGATTTTACAGGGATCATCGAACATGCAAAACGCTGTACGCCTCCTGTGGAGCTTGAGCAGGGTGAAATTGTTGGCGGCTTTGCACACAATCAGGTTCTCTCTTTAGCAAATGAGATTGTAGCTGCAGTTCAGTCTGGGGCAATCAAAAAGTTTGTGGTCATGGCAGGCTGCGACGGACGCGCAAAATCCAGAGATTATTACACGGACTTTGCCAGGGCACTCCCCAAAGATGCCGTCATCCTCACCGCCGGTTGTGCAAAGTATAAGTATAATAAGCTTGATTTAGGTGATATTAACGGAATACCGCGGGTACTGGATGCGGGGCAGTGCAACGACTCCTACTCCCTGGCTATAATTGCCTTAAGGCTAAAGGAAGTGTTCGGACTAGAGGATATCAATGAACTTCCCATTGTCTATAACATTGCCTGGTATGAGCAGAAAGCTGTCATTGTTCTTCTTGCTCTGCTATACCTGGGTGTAAAAAATATACACCTTGGCCCAACCCTCCCCGCCTTCCTCTCGCCTAATGTGGCAAACGTCCTTGTAGAGCGCTTCGGCATCGCAGGTATCCGCTCAGTGGAGGAGGACATGGAACTGTTTTTTGGGGGAAACGCAATCTAAACGATTTTATGGGGAAATGTAGCGGCGCACGTCACGCAGGGCACAAGAGGTGTCCGGAGCGTGACGTACGTACTATTTACCTACCGGTATCGAATGTTATGGTCCCAAGCTCTGTCACCCGATCATTCAGAGACACTTTCTCCTTCTCCTCCAAAGTTTCCTCATCGATCTCGTAGCTATAAAATCCTCCGTCTGCGTCCCTGGTGTAACTGTCGATGCCATCGGCATTGAACATGATAAGCTTTAGTGTCACAATCCCTGTCAGCACCTCCCCCTCCTTATCACCATTCTCTCTTCCCATCTGGACGGCATTTCCCTCACCGGACTCCACGTCAAACCACACCATGTTTCCATTTTGATCCTTTCCGTACAGGTAAAGATCAAACAGATTTTCCTCAAGTTCTTCTCCTTCGTATAGGAAATCAATCCTTTCACCCATGGCGCTGCTGGTATAATATAAGAATTCCACTTCTTCAGATTCAAATGTAATTTTCTGATTCAGAGGTAATTTTAGCGTATCATTGGACAATTTCCGGCTGTCAGCAGAAAATTTATATTGACAGGTCTCCCCCTGCCAACTGCAGACTGTCTGTATCTCTACCTGTGATTCTTCTATGTCTTCTGCATCTCCACGTTCATAGCACCACACAATCTGCATAAAGGACTGCTCGGAAACCTCGATCTCATTGCCTTTTAGCTTCAGCACCTGACCGTTCATATCTGTGCGGATATCAAAGACATCCGGATTTGCCTGCACGGCTGACTGCGGTTCCCGGTCCTGCTCCTGGTCTCCCACCTTTTCCGCAAATATAGTTCCGCTTCGGGCTGCCCCCTTCTCTATGCTCATACTTTCGCAAAGCTTATCCATCTCCTCCTGGCTGCCCTCTAAGGCTGTGGATACATAAAGGTATTTTTCATCCATCAGAACCGACTTGAGTGTGACCTGAAGCCCACCCAGCTGATTTGTCTCATTTACCACATCCTCATACTCATCAAGCCTATCGCTCACCCCCCAGAACTGAGCCAGAGACATTCCAATGCTCTTTACAGCGGCCACCACCTGGGTGCGTACCGGTTCCCAACAGAGTATAACTGCCAGTGCGGCTGCCGCCGCCAGTCCCGCTCTCCCCCATACCTTCCGTCTGCGGTTCGCGGACTGTTTCGCAAGCTTTTCTATCCGCTTCCTCTGTGCTCCTGTCATAGGGATCTCCTCAAACTCATCCAAATCGATCTGCGCCCCATTCAGGCAGCGATAAATCTTCTCGTTCATTTTAACTCCTTTCCTGCTGAAACCTACTGCGCAGCTTCTTTTTCCCGCGGGAGATATGGTTGTAAATTCTGTCCTTTGACATTTTGTGCCTGCTGCTCACTTCCTCTATATCCAATTCCTCCACATAAAGGTCATAAAATAGCTGCCGGTCCTTTGGATTTAAACTGGATAAAAGCAGCTCCACTTCCTCTGAGAGCTCCTGCTTCTCCGCAGTCAAAGGCTCCTCCCAGGCGCCTGCTGATGCCTCATCCAGTGCAACGGTATCCAGCATTCGAATCTGTTTTCTTTGATAATCAATGGCGCGGTACACGGCAATGGCTGCTGCCCAGTTTTTAAAACTGCTTTTGGACGGATCATAACAGTCCGCATGATTCCAGATATTCAGAAATACATCGTCCAGACATTCTTCCTGGAGTTCCAAAAATGCGTGAAGCTTTTTTCGTATGATACCCCTCAGCAGGCCGCCGTAGCATTCCATCACATAGCGCAGTGCTTTTTCATTGTGCTTTTGCAGCTGATCTACATAATTCTCCTCTGTTATTTTCATGATCTGCTCCTTTTTCATGACATCATTTGTGATACACTAATGAATACGCAATTCACAACAGATTTCTATCCGCGGGATACCATTTAGGCCAAACTTTTTCGCTATTGGGTATATTCGCCCCTATTTGCGCATACACAGGCATGAAAACAGGGAAGAAATCCACACTGACAGACTTCTTCCCCTGTTTTATCCACATGATTCACTTTTCCATCCTCATTTTCCCCCGGTACTTATTTCGTGAACGATGTTCGAGTGTGACCGAACACAACCGCTTTACCATCAAAGCTGGACCATACGGTACATGGTATTTTTGTGAAATAGTATGTAGAAAACAGCATCCCCGTTATAGAAAGGCGGTATGTAATTTCAAACAGTGCCGCGTCCATCTGAAAGTATAGATCCTGTTTTCCTATATCCTGACCGTCAAGCCAGGACTTCTGCTCCTCTGTCAGCACACTCCTGGCCTTCTCTCTCTCAGTCTCCGAGAGTGTACCATAGTAAAAGTCCACCCAGGAGTCCTGCCATCCATTTTCCTGAACCTGCTCCTCCAAAAACACCCTGAGCTGCTGCCCATGACCATCCAAAATCATGTTCTTATATTGTGCAAACCCGTCTTCCACCCGCGCGGGACAGAGAGCCCCTCTTTTCTTCAGATTCTCCAACGTGGTTTTTCTCATCCTCTTTTCCTCCCCATCTTGCGCTGTTCACTGGCTAATACCGGTTATATACATCCTCCGCAAAGCAAAGCAGATCCTTAATCTCTAAAACCCTCCCGTCATTCAGCACTGCCCTTCCGCTCATTCTGCCGAACACCTGATGCTGGTCGGACTTCACCACCAGTGCATTGATCACAGCCGACCGGTCCAGGAGGGGGACAAAGTCCATCTCAAAGCGCAGGTCACTGGATGTGATTTTCCAGGGGTACATGTAGCCCTCCTTGGGTATATGAAAGGTGACATCCTCCAGCTTGTGTCCCTGTCCCTCATAAAATAGGATGTTTTCAGTGGCCGCCCGGGTGTCTCCAAACCCATATCCCAGATTGAAGCCAAAAGGTTTCCCGTCCACCAATCCATTGCCGGAAGACCAATACCACCTGTTTTGGTATGTCCATACCCCTCTTCCCCAATCCAATGTGCCGAAATCCGACTCAGGGTGAAAGCGATATTCCCGTCCATCGTACCGCATCACACCTCTTGCAGGCATACAGTTGATCTTCTGGTTGTAGTAGAATGCTTTCCGGCTTTTCTGCCATGGTGTTGCAATCACCATGGTGTCCGTCTTCGGCCGTTCCAGGGTGATGTCACAGGAAAACGGCTTTTTATCCTTAAAATTTTTAAACTCACAGCGAATCCGCCGTTTGCCGGGACTCACCTGAAATTCCATATGCAGCCGTTTATCCCGGTATATGGTGTACCCCTTCTCCGATGTGGAGGGCAGATGCAGCTTTCCCATGGGAAATGGCGTCAGTATTGTGCTTGTCTGTTCCCAGGGTATACGGAAGTCAAACAGAGTGACAGACTGAAGTCCAAAATACCCGTTGTCAGAAATGGTAAACGCTGCCCCAAAATCCTTCCCCAGCACAAGGTAATAGTCCCATTCCTTAATCCGAAATGCCGGCGCTTTCACTTTGTTCCTGTTGTAAACCTGAAGCAGCTGCCTGGACCACCCCGGTTCCCGCAGACTGCCGTCATACTTTAAGAGTTCCTGAACCTTCGTAACCTCATGATTTCTCATCACGCATCCCCCGCTTTCTATACTCTGATTGTAACGTATTCTCACCCTGAAAGCAACCTTCGATCCCCTCTTCATTTCTTAGAATGTCTTATTTACATTCTGCCCTTTCCCTTTTATAATGAAGGTAATACGACATAAAATTACCCGTCGCGCCAAACGCGAAGGGACCAGGATGAGGGAAAAATATGAAAGAGCTGGAACGTATTGAAAAATTAGTACGCATTCACAGGCAAAAAAGGCGCAAGAAAATGCTGGCCATCTCCGGAGCAGCCGCACTGCTGCTGGTCATAAGCGGTACCGCGCTCTATCTTACAAAGGATACCTGGCTGAAGCCAAAACCTGCAGCCGGGTCCTCAGTGGAGTCATCCACTGGAATCAAGTCAGAACAATCCGCTCCGGCCGGGGCAGCGGGACAAGTCTCCGGAAATAACGGGTCTTCTTCAGACTCTGCATCCGCCCTGCCCGCAGAAGCAAAGATCACCGTCAGCCTCATGGGTGACTGTACCCTCGGCATGGATGAGGCCTTTGCATTTGACACCAGCCTCAACGCCTACTATCTTTATCGGGGAGCTGACTATTTCTTTGATAACGTTCGCTCTATTCTGGAGGCTGATGACTTGTCAATCGTCAATATGGAGGGAACTCTGACGGAATCCACAGCCAGAAACGGAGAACTCTACGCCTTTAAAGGGGAGCCCGAATTTGTGGAAATTCTTACCTCTGGCTCCGTAGAGGCAGCCAATCTGGCCAACAATCACAGCCACGATTACGGGGAAGAGAGCTACACAGACACACAGAGAATCTTAAATGACGCTGGTATTACCACCTTCGGATACGATGACACTGCCGTAGTTGAGGTAAATGGTGTACAAGTGGGACTGGTGGGGATCTATGAGCTTGCAGATCATCTGGAGCGTATGCAGCAGCTAAAGGACAATATCGCCCAAGTGAAAGCTGAGGGGGCAGATTTGGTGATCGCTGTCTTTCACTGGGGAAATGAGCGGGAAACCATTCCTGATTCCAATCAAATAATGCTTGGACACGCTGCCATTGACAATGGGGCTGATCTGGTGGTAGGGCACCATTCCCATGTGCTTCAGGGCATAGAGAAGTACCGCGGGAAAAATATCGCATACAGTCTGGGGAACTTCTGCTTTGGAGGAAACACTGCTCCCGCAGATATGGACACCATCATTTACCAGCAGACCTTTACCTTTAAAGATGGGGAGCTGGTGGAAGATGACAATACAAATATCATTCCCTGCAGAATTACCTCCGAGACAGGCTTCAACAATTACCAGCCCACTCCGGCCGAGGGGGAAGAAGGAGAACGAATCATGGAAAAACTGCAGGAGAGAAGCAGTCAGATAGACTCCCAGAGACTCTGAGACTCAGATCCCTTCTGGCTTTTTCAGCAGAAAGGTCAGCGTGTTGCCATGGGAATAGTCAGGAGCAAAGCAGTAGCCAAGCCCCCGAAACTGCTCAAGCTCCTCCCGGCTGCTGACCCCCTCATTGGCCATCCAGCGCACCATCTCTCCTCTGGCCATCTTTGCCAGAGTTCCCTTTGTTTTCACCCTTCCATCCGTCAGTTCTCCAAACACACAGGTCACGTACTGTATATCATCTTTCAGGTATCTCTCCACTGACCGGCTGTACTCCTTGGAAGCCAGGTTGACCACCAAATGCACTTTTTTCGTCAATTTCCTGTAAATATCATCTCCCCAGAACTCATAGAGATTATTCCATGAGGCGTCCGAAAGCTTTGCCTGCATCTCCAGACGATAGGGCGTCACTCCATCCAGGGGCTTTAGGATTCCATAAAAGCCCGACAGGATTCTCAGATGCTCCTGAACATAGTCCCACTGCCCTTCTGTGAAAACGCCGGGAGCCATATATTGATACTGGATTCCCTCGTAGGAGAGAAGCGCGGGGGTTAAATTCCCTTTAAGATTCATGCTTTGGTATCTGTCATAGTTCAGCTGCGCAATCTGGCGGTTGCAGCTGAGCAGATTCTGCAGCTTCTCAAAGCTGAGGCTCTGCAGATATCCCTGCAGTATCCCAGCTCGGTCCAGAAACGCTGGGAGTTCCCTCCAGGGAACCTCATCTGTTCTAATCCTCATTTTCTTGGCCGGGGAAATGATGATCCTCAACATTTATTCTGTTCCTCCCTCTCCTGATCTCCCCTCCCTGCGCCGGTCAGCTTCTTATTCTGGTACATTTGACTGTCTGCCGCCTGAAATATCCTGGCTATTTTAACATCCTTATCACCGCTCCCTTCACCGCAGGCCATGCTCAGATGATATGGATGTGTCTCATTGTATCTCTTGATTGACTGGCAAAGCTTTTCCTTCCCCTCATCCAGCGCCTTCTCTGTGCACTCCTCCAACAGAACTGCAAACTCATCGCCCCCGATCCGGTAGCACTTTCCCATTTGCCCAAAGGCCTCCCGGATACAGTCTGCAGCTGCGCAGATGATTTCATCTCCAACCTGGTGTCCATACCTATCATTGTAATACTTCAGGCTATTCAGATCCAGGATCAACAGTGTAATTCTGCCTCTATCCGTTAACGCCTCCAAACGGTCCGACTCCCTCTCATATGCGGCCCGGTTATTAAGCTTGGTGAGAAAATCCATGTAAGCCAGCCTTTTATATGCCAGGGTTTCCGAGTGAGCGCGCATCAGATTGATGCATTTTTTAAGTGCGGACACTCCCAGGCATATTACAAAGACCACAAGCCCTATCATGGACACATTCGCGTACCAGTTTAAGTGATTCGTATAGAAGAGCAGTACACTGCACGCTGTAAAGAAACACAGCACGTTCATGCCCAGGATCATCCCCCGCACTTCCCTGTTCCCATACCGGAACTGTTCCCGAAAGGAGACGGCCAGAAAAACCACGATATCCAGAAACATCAGTAAATGAACGGCTACGATTGAGAGATACAATTCACTGATCCCTGAAATATACAGAAAAAGATTCCCCAGGAACAGCACAATGTGCAGAATACCCGCTGCCTGAAAAAATTTTTTTCCGTGGCTGCATAGTTCACCCGCATACAGGAGAAACGGGACGGGCATTAGCATAAAAGAAAAGAAGGAAAGCAGGTAAGTCCATGCACGGTTCCCATTAAGCAGCTGCAGAACCTTGGAATCCGTCAGCAGCCATACTGCGCAGAGGGTGAGAAACAGCCCCGCATACAGTATGCTCTGAATCCCGTATTTAACCTTTTTAACAGCCCCCCAAACCGCAAAACATATAAAAAGAGAGCCAGTGAATATCATTAGTCCAGTGAGCACAACAAGCCCTATATTTTCCCTAAGAATGTAAATGACTGCGGAACTCTTGTTGGATAAATAGACCGAAGGTGTCAATGACACAGTGTGATTTACCTTATGGATATATTCCAACATAACCGGGGCCTTAGAACACTCCTGCGGAATCTCAACGTAGTTGTAACAGCTTCCAAAATAGCTGCCAAAAGGAACCTGTCTTTGAACTCCGAACTCATAGACAAGCCTTCCGTCCACCCAAATCCTCAGCTGCTGCATATTGGTCTCTGTCCAGAGAATCGTATCTCCCTGTATCTTCTCTGGCAGGTTTCCCTGTAAAACGACTGTGTTTCCCTTCTGTGACACCTGCCAGTCATCGAGAGTCCGTATCTCCTCCCGATGAATCCGGATATCCTCTGTCTCAAACACTGCTGCTGTATAGCCCACTACCGCTGCCATCACACATACAGCAAGCAGAAACAGCAACAGGATAAATCTGCTTTTTTTCTCCATTTTATAAATCCTTACTTTCTTCCACTACCATCCAGGCGCGCCTCGGCGTGCTTGCTGCAGGCGGCCCGTCTTCCTTGCTAACATTACACTCTGCATCTGAGCCGGTCTGCAATCCACTGTTGACTTTATCTGCTGCCCAGATAAAGGTTGTCACAATTCTATCACAATTAAGGGTGGTAAATGTTACGCAGATGTTAAATCCAAAGGTCCCGCACCACAGAAAAGGCTGAATCATTCAGACAGGAAAAGAGCTGCAGCACCAAAGCCTCCCTCGGCCCTGCTGCTGCAGCCCCTGCCACAACTTCTGATCAAAGATTAAGATTCTTCCGGTTTCCCACCCTCAGCCTGGACATGGCCCGGGCCAGGGACATCTGGGACATATAGTATTCCTGCTGGCTCTGCTTCTGGCGCAGCTGCTCCTGGGCCCGCTCCTTGGCCTCCTGGGCCCGCTTCAGGTCAATGTCTTCCGGCCGCTCCGCGGTGAGCACCAGCACCGTGACGCGGTTGTTGATGATCTGAGCAAAGCCGCTGCTGATGGCAGCGCTGACCCACTCATCCTTGTCTGTCAAAAAACGCAATTCCCCGGGAACCACGGCAAACATCATATCTTCGTGGTGCGCCTGGATGGCCTTCTCCCCATCCGGCTGGGGAAGTACAATAAACTTGCCCCTCCCCTGGTAAAACACCTTATCACTGGCTACGATTCTGAGACCAAATGTATTCATAGTCCATCCCTCCTGGCTGCTAGGCATTCGCCGTAACTGACTCCTGTGATTTCGCCTTTTCAATTACATCCTCAATGGTTCCCACATTGAAGAAGGCCCACTCCGGATAGTCGTCCATCTCACCGTCCACAATGGCTTTAAATCCCCGGATGGTATCCTTAAGCGGCACATACCTGCCGGCAACCCCCGTGAATGTTTCTGCCACATGGAAGGGCTGGGAGAGAAATTTCTGGATTTTTCTGGCCCGGTAAACCGTCATCTTATCCTCCTCGGAGAGCTCCTCCATGCCCAGAATCGCGATGATATCCTGAAGCTCTTTATATTTCTGCAGGGTCTCCTGTACTCTCCTGGCTGTCTCATAGTGCTCCTCCCCCACCACATCGGCCTCCAGGATGCGGGAGGTGGATTCCAGAGGGTCTACCGCCGGGTAGATTCCCTGCTCCACGATCTTTCTGGAGAGCACTGTGGTGGCATCCAGATGGGCGAAGGTGGTCGCCGGTGCCGGGTCAGTCAAGTCATCCGCCGGCACATAGACGGCCTGCACGGAGGTAACGGAACCGTTTTGGGTAGAGGCGATGCGCTCCTGAAGCTCCCCCACCTCCGTAGCCAGGGTCGGTTGGTAGCCCACTGCAGAGGGCATCCGGCCCAGAAGTGCGGAAACCTCAGATCCCGCCTGCACAAAACGGAAAATGTTGTCTATAAAGAGCAAAACATTCTGGTTCTCCTGATCCCGAAAATACTCTGCCATGGTAAGCCCGGTCTCCGCCACCCTCATACGTGCTCCTGGCGGTTCATTCATCTGTCCGAATACCAGGGCGGTCTTTTCCAGCACCCCGGATTCCTTCATCTCTGTCCACAGGTCATTTCCCTCACGGGAACGCTCTCCCACTCCGGTAAATATGGAATATCCTCCGTGCTCTGTGGCAATGTTGCGGATCAGCTCCTGGATCAGCACGGTCTTTCCCACTCCTGCCCCACCGAAGAGGCCGATCTTTCCTCCCTTTGCGTAGGGGGCCAGCAGGTCAATGACCTTGATTCCCGTCTCCAGAATCTCCACAACCGGGCTCTGCTCCTCAAAGCTGGGCGGGTCCCGGTGAATCACCCAGTGTTCTGTGTCCTTTAAGTCCTCTCCCCCGTCAATGGTCTCTCCCAGCACGTTGAAGAGGCGTCCCAAGGTCTTCTCCCCCACCGGAACCCTGATGCCTGCGCCGGTTGCAGTCACCTCCATATCCCGGTGCAGCCCCTCGCTGGAGGCTAGCATAATGCAGCGCACAGTGTTGTTTCCCAGGTGCTGTGCCACCTCCATGATGCATTTCCTGTCACCATTTTCCACTTCCAGGGCATCCTTGATATAGGGGAGGTCGTTGTTTTCAAACTCCACATCCACCACAGGTCCCATGACCTGTACGATTTTTCCTTTATTCATGCTTATCCCTACCTCTGCTTTCGTCTCTGCGCTTTTGCACCGCTGATTACCTCTGTGATCTCCTGAGTGATGGCTGCCTGCCTGGCCCGGTTGTAGCGAATAGACAGCTCCCGGAGCATATCTTTCGCACTCTTGGTGGATGCCTCCATGGCCATCATGCGGGAGTTGTGCTCGCTGGAGTAGGATTCCACCAGGCAGCCATAGATGATTCCGGTGAGATAGTTGGGTACCATGGCTTCCAACAGTGCCTCCGCGGAGGGAGACATGGCAATCATCTCATTGTGCACATCCACCAGATCCGGAATCCTGCCTCTGAAGTCCGCTTTTTTGAGCGGGAGCAGCTCCAGCTTCTGCGCCTCCATGGAGACTGCGCTGTTCATACTGGTAAAAATAATGTGAAACTCATCCAGTTTCTCCTCCCGAAACAGGGCAACCACCTCATCAGACATCACCCTGGCCTGATGCATGGTGGGTTTCTGTACTGTATAGCGGAAATCCGTGTTCATCTCTATCTTCTTCCTGACAAAATAATGGCGTCCCAGCTCCCCAAGCACGTACAGCTTGTGCTGACCCGGCTTCTGCAGTTCCTCCTCCGCGATCCTGATCACATTGTGATTGTAGGCTCCCGCCAGCCCTTTGTCTGCGGTAACTACAAAATACCCAATCCTCCGGTCCTCTGGTTTCTTCTGGGGTCTTTCGTCAAAATACGGATGTTCGATGTCAGGCACATGGCGCAGAACCCTGCCGATGGAATCCTGCATGGCGTAGAAAAAGGGCTCCGTGTCCCTGAGAATCTTCTGTGCCCGTTTCATCTTGGAGGATGAAATCATGTACATGGCATTGGTAATCTTCATCGTGTCCTGAATGCTGTTGATTCTGTCCTGAATTTCCTTTACATTCGCCATACGATCACCTGCTCTTACTCTTAAATTCCAGGGCTGCCGCTGCGATCCGCTCTTCCAGCTCGTCGGTGAGCACCTGCTTCTCCTCGATCTCCTGTCCAATCTCGGGGTGAACCCGCTCAAAGTAAGCCAGCATCTGGTTCTGGAACTCCTTGATTTTCTTTACCTCCACGTCCAGCATCACCTTGTGGGTGGCGGCACACAGAGTAATCACCTGCTCATGCATACTCAGGGGACGGCAGAGGGGCTGCTTTAACAGCTCCATGAGTCCCTTTCCATACTGAAGCTGTTCCTTGGTGGAGGCGTCCAGATCTGAGCTGAACTGGGTAAACACCTCCATCTCCCGAAACTGGGCCAGGTCGATCCGGATGCTTCCGGATGCCTTTTTCATGGCTTTTGTCTGAGCTGAACCTCCCACACGGGATACGGAGAGTCCCACATTAACCGCAGGACGCATGCCCGCAAAAAACAGGTCGCTCTCCAGGAAGATCTGCCCATCCGTGATGGAGATGACATTGGTTGGAATATAGGCGGACACGTCCCCAGCCTGGGTCTCAATGATGGGCAGGGCTGTGATAGAACCGCCCCCCGCCTCCTCACTTAAACGGCTGGACCGCTCCAGCAGTCTGGAGTGCAGGTAAAAAACGTCTCCCGGGTAAGCCTCACGCCCTGGGGAACGCTCCAGCAGCAGAGACAGTGCCCGGTAGGCCACTGCATGTTTGGAGAGGTCGTCATAGACAATGAGCACATCTTTTCCTTTGTACATAAAGTACTCTGCCAGGGCCGTTCCCGAATAGGGTACAATATACTGCAGGGGAGCACACTCACTGGCTGTGGAGGATACCACAGTGGTATATTCCATGGCCTCATACTTCTTCAATGTTCCCACAATCTTGGCCACTGTGGACGCCTTCTGACCAATGGCCACATAGATGCAGATCACATCCTTGCCCTTCTGGTTTAAGATAGCGTCAATGGCTATGGAAGTCTTTCCGGTCTGCCGGTCCCCGATGATCAGCTCCCTCTGGCCCCGCCCTATGGGAAACATGGAGTCAATAGCCAGGATTCCGGTCTCCAGAGGAACGCTCACAGACTTGCGCTCCACTATACCGGGCGCCTCGTGTTCAATGGGCCGGAATCCATCCGCTTGTATCTCCCCTTTTCCGTCAATGGGGCCACCCAGGGCATCCACAACTCTCCCAATATACCCTTCGCCTACAGGAATACCCGCCTTCTTTTTGGTGCGGGCCACCTTGGTCCCCTCTCTTACCGTATCCTTTCCAAAGAGAATGCAACCGATCTCATTTTTTCTGATATCCTGCACCATCCCCTTCAGGCCCGTCTCAAAGGTTACGATCTCCCCGTACATGGCGTGATCGATTCCATAGACCGTTGCAATCCCATCCCCGACCCAGATGACGGTTCCCACTTCCTGATCTTTACAGACCGCATCATAATTTTCTATCTCTTCCTTCAGAATGGATATAATTTCCTCTGAACTGATTGCGCTCAATTCCTTCACCTCCGGATCATTTTCTGTTTCATCTGCCTCAGACGTCCTTTCAGGCTTCTGTCATACTCAAAGTTGCCCACCCGGATGACAAATCCACCCAGCAGCTCTGGAGCCTCCTGCATGGAAAGCCGAACCTGGCTGCATTTATATTTTCTCTTTAAAAATATTTTCATCTTTTCCCTCTGCTCTTCATCAGGGAGTGTGACATAATACAGCGTGGCACGCAAAATGCCCTCCTGCTCATCCGCATATGCTTTGTATGCCTCAAATATCTCCTGTACCTGGTCAAATCTCTGATGATCACTCACCTGCTTCAAAAACTTATGTAACTCCTCTGGAAAAACCTTCTCAATAATCCTGTGCTTTTTTCCGGACTCCAGGGTGGGATCTGTCAAAACCATTTTCAGCTGCGGGACCTGCAAAAGCTCATCCGCTGCTGCCTTTACACACTCCCGTTTTACATCCAGCTGGTACAGCACCACGCCGTAGTTAATTGCCGTCTGTGTCATGGGTATCACCTGCTTCCTCCAGAAACGCATCGTAGAGGCGGCTGTCGTTTTGGGCGCTGCTCTTTTGGGACAGCAGCCGCTCTGTGGCCGTCATAGCCAGGCCCGCGATCTGAGACTGGATCTGGGATAACGCCTGTTCCCTCTCCGTCTCCACAGTGGTCCGGGCCTCCTTTAAAATCCTGCCCGCCTCCCTGTCGGCATCCCCTAAAATGCGCTCATATTCTGACTTAGCCTCCGCCCTAGCCTGATCCACAATTTTACCGGATTCGTCTTTCGCACCCTGCAGCGCAGCCTCATACCTGTTCTTCATCTGCCGGGCTTCCTCCTCCGTCTGGGTGGCATTTGCCAGCTGTTCCCGGATCATGTTCTGGCGCTTATCCATAATGGCGGTAATGGGGCCATAGAGAAACTTTTTCATGCATACATACAGAACGATCAGGTTGATGATGGTAAAGAGAAGATTCCAATCTAATCTCAGCATCCTTTTTCACCTGCCTTTTTTATTTTAAGAAGAAGATAATCAGCAGTCCGATTACAAACCCGTAGATGGCGGTTGCCTCAGCCAGCGCACACCCAAGCAGCAGTGTGGTTCTGATCTTCCCCTCAGCCTCCGGCTGTCTTGCGATTGCATCCACTGCCTTGGACGTTGCCATCCCGATTCCGATTCCTGCTCCAATACCTGTCAAAACTGCGATTCCTGCTCCGATTGCAATTAAAGTTGTCATAATTTCTGTTCTCCTTTTTTGTTTTCTTTCTTAATGGGTTGTCATAGTAAACGGTTCTGTCCGCAAACGCGGAAACCAACATAAATAAAGGTCACTCGATGGATTCACTGATAAATAGTGCTGTCAAAAACACGAAGACATACGCCTGTATCAGACCGTCAAAAATGTCAAAATAACAGCTAAACGGCACCGGGACAATCACTGGCACGATGCACTTGATCAGCTCCATGACCACAAAGGACCCCAGGATATTTCCAAAGAGCCGCATGCAAAGTGAGACTGGCTTAATAAAGATCTCCAGAATATTGATGGGCAGTACCACAGGCACCGGTTCCGCAAAGCTCTTAAGAAACCCCTTTGCGCCCTTTTTGTGAAAGCCCGCATACTCTATGAGGAAAATGCTCATGATCGCCAGGGCTGCCGTCACATTCATATCCTTTGTGGGCGGTTTAAACCCCAACAGCCCGATCAGGTTGGACACTGCCAGAAACAGCGCCACTGTCATCAGGTATGGAATATAAGCTTTTCCACCCTCGCCAAGAAGATCTTTGAAGAAATTTTGAAGCCATCCCACTAAAGCCTCAAGGGCCAGCTGCTTTTTTCCGGGATTTTCCACCCTCAAATTTCGAACAAAAATGATGGAAAGCAATGTGAGCACTGCAATGATGATCCAGGTCACCACTACCGCCTCGTCGATTGCTATTCCACCAAAGATGGGTATGGTAAATACCGTATCCACATTCAGTTCTTCCATTAAGCGATTTGCTAATTCTTCCGTATTGCTCCCTTCCTTCTCTCGCTGCCGCGTTATTTATTTGATAGCTATCAGTTAAAGCTTTTATAAAAATATTTTCTAAACATTATCACCATTCATTTTCTTTGTCAATCGCTTGAAAATCTTCTTAACACTTCATTAACAGGGGATTGTTCGGGTGTGATTTTAGTTATAATTACTTAAATTCCTATTTTCATTTTTCATTTTTTATTCACTTTTCAAATTCACTCTATTCCAATTGTCTAAGGTTTAGACGTTCTCTTTTTTCTGTCATACAAGTTTAATGTCAAAATTGACAAATTTTTGTCAAACTTTTCACTCGTCCTCTAAATTTTTTCAAATTTACTCTTCCTATATTCGAAAGCCATGATATAATAAACATGAAACTATTTTTGTAACTATTCAACAGGTCTGCGCACTTACTGCGCTGACCGTAAGAAAATGATTCAGGTACCTGTTTTCTATCTATTTTATGTGCTGAAGCGCACAGGAAGAGCTGATGAAAAACGAACATCTTTGGAAGGTTTTGATCCTCTCTCTTCTCCTCTCCTGCATATTTGTGCTTCCCGTTTCCGCGGAAGGTCCCAGTGAGGGCAGGCTGTTGTTTCAATTCCGTTTTATGGGTATGGAGGAGACGGACTACCGAATGGACTTCCTCCGGGAGCAGTTGGAGTATTTTGGATTTGAGGAGGACAAGCAGTTAAACGAGACACTGATTACCCAGCTATTGATGCTGGTGGACTCCCGCTTTGAGTGGGAAACGGATAAAATCGGATTTGGCATTTCCGATGTGGATTTTTCAGGGGATTTGGATGATATCTGTGCAGCTATTTTCCCGGAGGACCACCAAAGGTCCTACATCTGCCAGATGGTAGATGAATACAATTGGCAGATTTTTTTCCAGTATCTGAGTACCCTGCAGGTGACTCATTCGGGATACGAGCATCTCCTGTTTTTAGGAGATTCCAGGTTTGTAGGCATCCGGGATTATACCGGGTATGACGAGCGGTGCAGCTTTATCTGTGAAATCGGGACAGGATATTCCTGGTTCACGGGAACTGCTTACCAGGAACTGTTAAGCTATGCAGATTCCTTAGGGGAGGCCTGTGACCGCACTGCCCTGATCATCAATCTGGGCGTCAACGACCTGGTGGGGTCTGGTCCCTTTGACGGCCTTGCCTCCCAGTACGCGGCCTTTGTAAATGAATACATTGTTCCTCTGGGATTTGATGTGTACTATATGTCTGTGAACCCGGTGGATGATGCCCTCTGCAGCGGGGCGGGTTACACCATCACCAATGATAAGATTATGAATTTCAACGAAAATCTCAGTGCTTATCTCAGCGCGGAGGTGACTTGGATAGACACTTACTCCTGGTTCCAATCCAACGGACTTGGGTTTTCTTCAGACGGGCTGCACTATACAGGGGATACGAATCAGGCGATTGTGAATGAGATTACATGGGTCCTGAGCTGAATGTTCAAAAACGACCGGGTCATTTTCGGAAATGACCCGGTCGTTTTTGACATTTTTGGTAAATTTACACAAAGAGGAGGGGACAGCAGCTCTGTAAGCCTGCTGTCCCCTCCCTCTTTGTTCATGAAGTCTTTTGAGATCTATTCTGTTATTTCACGCGAACTTTTCTCACCTTACTCCACTTGCTGTATACTCTCTTTCCTTTGGAGTCTGTCGTGTAAGCTCTTGCTCTCACATAGTAAGTCTTCTTCTTCAGGGACTTGATCGTATAAGAAGTTGTCTTCACGGTCTTTGTTTTTAATCCGCCCTTGAAGGTCTTTTTCTGTGAGTACTGAATCTGATAGCCTACAGCTGCTTTGTCCTTGTTGAGAAGAACTTTTACTTTGCCCTTTGAAGGACTCTTTACGGATTTGATCTTCGCAGTTCTTCTTACTAAGGCTAATGCATCAGAATCCTTCTTTGCACTCTTCTGTGCATCTGCCACTGCCTGTTTTGCCAAATCCAGCTCTTTCTGTCTTGCTTCCGCTGCTGCCTGGGCTGCCTGTGCTGCTTTCAGTGCCGCTTCCGCTGCTGCCTGGGCTTTCTCTGCTGCTATTCTGGCTTCTTCTGCATCTTTCTTCTTCTCTGCTGCCTCTGCTGCCGCTTTTTTAGCCTCTTCTTCTGCCTTCTTAGCTGCTGCTGCAGATTCTTCTGCTGCTTTGGCTGCTGCCTCTGCTGCTGCCTTAGCTGCCAATGCGTCTGCGCTGGCTGAAATTGCATCTGCCTTAGCTGCCTCTGCTTCTTTCTTGGCTGCAATGGCATCCGCTTTGGCTGACTCTGCCGCTGTCTTGGCTGCAACTGCCTCTGCCTTAATGGTCTCTACCTGCGCTTTGATGGTCTCAACCTGTTCCTTGATGACCTGTGTCTGCGCTTTGGCATCTGCCGCCGCTTTGGCTGCTGCCACAGCATCGTCTTTCTCGCTGATTGCCTGATCTCTTGCCGCTTCTGCCGCTTTCTTAGCTGCCTGTGCATCTATGTTAGCTGATTCTGCTGCTTTCTGTGCTGCCGCTGCTGCTGCTGCAGATTTTTCAGATGCACTCTGTGCTGCTACTGCCTTGTCTTTTGCTTCCTCAGCTTTCGTTCTGGCGGTTTCCGCATCTGCTTTTGCTTTTTCTGCGTTGCTCTGAGCTATCTCCGCTTTGGACTGGGCTTCTGCTGCTTTGGACTGAGCTGTCTCTGCCTTTGTCTGGGCTGCCTCTGCCTTGCCCTGTGCTTCTGCTGCCTTGGACTGAGCATCCTCAGCCTTCTTCTGGGCTGCCTCTGCTGCAAGTCTTGCTGTCTCAGATTTTCCTGCCTCCGCAGCTGCTTTGTCTGCGTCTGCTTTTGCCTTATCTGCTTCTGCTTTTGCCTTTACTGCCTCATCTGCTGCCTTCTTAGCTTCGTCTGTCGCTGTCACTGCTGCGTCTGAAGCTTTTTTAGCCTCTTCTGTTGCAGTTTCTGCTGAGCCTGCTGCTGACTTAGCATCATTCTCTGCCTTGAGTGCGTCTGATTTAGCTGATTCTGCACTTGCTTTTGCATTCTCTGCCTGTGTCTTTGCTTCCTCAGCTGCCTTTTTCGCCTCTTCGGCTGCCTTCTTGGCCTGCTCTTCGGGGCTCAGATCATTTACTGTTACTACGCATTCCGCTTTCTTGGTATTATCACTAAATGATGTGACTGTTATTGTTGCCTTACCAGGAGCTACTGCGGTTACCACTCCATTGTTAACCGTTGCCACGGATTCGTCTGATGAACTCCACAGCACTTCTTGTACGGTTGCATCATTCGGCTGTACCGCTGCCTTCAGTGTTCCCTTATTTCCTGCTACCAGAGTAAGTGTTGTTTTGTCAACTGTCACTTTTGTTACTGGTACTAACGTTACCGGTGATGTGATGGCGAATGCACTGTTTGTCATTTCTGTGTCACCACAGGTCAGCTTCAGTACAAAGGAACCGTCTGCATTGGTGACATCTGCTGCCACACCTCTAAGTGCATCATTCTCCAGAAGCGCTTCCTGAAGCATATCATCGATCATTTCTTTAGCCTTTGCAGCCTTCTGCTCATCGTTCATGCTGTCTGCATCATCAAGAATCAGCATATCACCAATTACACTTGATGCGGCCTCTACAGATGCAATGCCAAGATTCATTTCTTCAAATATGGTATATTCCTGTTTTGCAAACGGAATTCTGTATGTCTTGGTCTTGCCGTTCAGCTCAAATCTTACATAAGCAATACCAGTCAGTGAAGACGGTTTAGAAATAGTAATTTTCACATTGTCATCACTTGCGTGTGCCTCAATATCAGGTACGCTTGTTAAGCCTGAAGGAGGATTAACATTGTACAGATCATAGGTCATGATTCCGTTCTTTCCTGTGGATGCCATCGGCAGGCTCGGAAGTGTCATCTCTGATCCATTGATGGAAATACTCAATGTCGGCATAATCGGACGTTCAATTTCCTTTGTATCGGAAGTGAATCCAAGACCGATTAAGTCAAACAGATTTCCGTCACCGCCTTCTGCAACCAGGAAGACTGCATGTTTGCCGTCCAGGTTGTCAACTGCATCGGATACATCAAGCTGGAATCTCTGTGTTTCCTGTGCAGATCCTGCCGGTACCTCGATCTCACCGATCTTTGTTCCCTTCCAGGTTTCGTTATCCCACGGGCCGTCCAGCCATACATTTACCTTGAAGCTCTCTGCTGTCTTCGGTGTCAGGAACACGTTGAACTTGGTGTTATTTCCAGGTTTTGTTCCCTCAAACGCTTTGATTCCCTTCTGGTCTTCCTCTATGCCCTCGAATCCAAAATATTTGTATCCGATCTTCGCGTTGTTTCTCACATTCTCAATCGGCATGTGGCTGTCCCAGATCTCATAGGAATCCTGGAGCGTTCCGCCGTCAACGTAGGATGCGATACCTGCGGAGTAATACTTGTAAGGATCAAGTCCATACAGGTGGAATCCCTCTGAGGTGATCTCCGCTCCTGTGTACTCTCTTCCCTGGCTGTCCTTTGCTGTCCATGTGTTGTCCTCTGAATACGGGTCATATGCCTTGATGCTTACTTTTCCGCCATCTGCAACGGATTTCTCGTCCCAGTCAATCTTCACCGGTGCTACCACTGCCTGACGGGCATTTCCATTTCCTCTCGGCGGTCTGTGGTAGAATACATACCACTGGTCATTGATCTGCTGCAGGCCTCCGTGAGTGTTGTGGCCCCAGGTACGTCCTACCAGTCCGGTTCCTGCTTCATTTAATACAGGTCCTCGTGAGTCTACCAGTACTCCTCCGCTCTTCCACGGTCCTAACGGGGTATCTCCATATGCGTAACGCAGTGCGGAGTTGGTGCTTCCCATTCCGTAATCCGGTCCCGAATATCCGCTGAACGTTAAGACGTATTTGTTTCCTACCTTACGGATTTCAAACGCCTCGAAATAGTTGAAGGATTTCAGGTCTTCCCCTGGGAATACATACGGATATTCAATATCCGGTTTCCGGATATTACCATAGCTGGTGCTGCACGGTATGAAATCATGTATTCTCTCGGTTCCTGGCCTTACTGCCCACATATTGGTCTGATCCAGTTCGCAGGCCTCTGCTTCCTGCCAGCCCCAGTATGCGTATGCACGGAATCCAATCTCGTAATCCGGATCTTCCGGATCATCAATGTAATCAACCAGCACTGCCGGGTCAAATCCAACCAGGCTTCCAGGCAGTGTTGCGGTTCCCGCCTCATTCAGGTTGATCGGGGTAAACGGTCCAACCGGGCTGTCTCCCTTACATACCATGGACAGTCTGTTTCCGCCACGGCTGTGGGGGTACAGATAGTATTCCTTGATGGTACGGTCTCCGTTTTCATCTCTTCTTCTGACTTCCACGATATCCGGTGCATAGATGAGATCCCACTGCTCATTTACATAGTGTGTAAAGATCGGGCCTTCATCGCGCCACTGGGTCAGATCTTCTACCGGTGCGGACCAGGCTCTTACGTCCGGGCCACAGTACTCATTACGCCTAAGGTCATGGGAACCGATAATGTATGCACGGTATTTCCCTGGGTTGTCAGGATCTTCAAATACATTGGGTTCGCCGTCCGGCAGGTGCTCCCACAGAGGCAGATATGGATTGGCTGCTGTAGCCTGCTCCAGGATGCTGCCTGTTACTGTCACAAGGCAGTCCGCTCTCTTAGAGGGATCGGTTGCCAGTTTTGCGGTAATCATTACGGTTCCTGCAGTCACTGCAGTCACCACACCGTCTTTCACTGCTGCAACGGATGGATTGGATGTACTCCACTCCACATTTTTGTTTGTCGCATTTGCAGGTTTTACGGTTTCGACTAATGTCTTCTTCGTTCCTGCCTTCATGGAAAGTCTGGTACTATTCAGTGTGACTTCGGTAGCTGCCACTTTTTCGTTAGTTACGGTTACGGTACATTCCGCTTTCTTTGTGGGGTCGCTCACAGAAGCTGCTGTAATCTTTGCCTCTCCAACTGCCACTGCGGTTACCACGCCATTTTCAACAGTTGCCACCTTTGCGTCTGATGTACTCCATTCCACGCTCTTGTTTGTTGCGTTTGCAGGCTTCACTGCTGCTTTCAGTGTACTCTTTACTCCAGGCTCCAGTGAAAGCGCTGATTCATTCAGAGTAACCTCTGTTACAGGTATCTCATTTACCGTTACCGCACACTCTGCTTTTATTGTTTTGTCGCTGTCCGCAGTTGCTGTAATGGTTGCTGTACCTACTCCCACTGCGGTTATCAGACCTTTACTGTCAACCTTGGCTACTGACGGGTCTGAGGAACTCCATAATACGCCCTTCCTTGTAGCATCATCCGGTTTCACAGTTGCGATCAGTTCTTCTCTTGCGCCTGGTGATAATGTGAGTGCATCTTTATTTAACTCAATTCCGGTTACCCGAATGGAAGTAGTGTCTTCAACGTACAATACTGAGACATCTGCAAGATGAACATTATTTGCGTTTGCACTATATCCATTTTCGTTAATTCCAAATGCGATCTTCTGCGTATCTGCCCAGATTTCGCAGGTGCCGGTTACGGTAACCCAGTCGCCCTGTACTCTCGGTCCGGCAAACTTTTTATGAAGAGCATCATTGTCCTCTACAAAGTTGCCATCCACATTGGCAATCATGATATTGAATCTGGTATTCTGGTTATTGTTTGCTGCTCCGCTGCGCACCTTATAACTATATTTGAGCACATCGCCTACTTTAAAGTCCCCGGTAACCTCCTGTTTCACCATGTAGAAGCTATTCCAGTTATTACCTTTTTTATCTACTTCCAGGTATTTTCCTACTGTCTCGTCATCCTTTACAGAAAGACCATTGGCACCACCCCAATGACCTACCCACGGGCTAACACCGGCTGTAAACTTGCCATTTCTGATCAGTTCAACGCCCTCGGAAGGAACATTCGTCAGATCCTTGATGGCCTTTTCAAGATCATTGATAAAGCCGTCGCGTTCCGGGAAGGTAAGGCTTGCATATCCCAGTCTCTCTTCCGCCTCTGTAATTGCATTCTGAAGAGCTTCAAAAGCTTTCTCATCGTACTGCGGAGGATCATTTTTGTAGGTTTTTGCCTTTTCTATTGCTTTTTCAAGTGGTTCTCTCTCATCACAGAGGTTGTATGGAAGTAACGCATCCATAGCCTTGTTCAGCTCGCTGGCTGCCCCATCGATCTCGCTCTGAGCAGGAACCTTGGGATCATTCTGAAGAATCTTCTGTGAACTCTCTTCTACTGCTTTAAATGCATTCCATGACTTACGTGTGTACGTTGTGTACTCATGTTCTGCCCAAAGCTTTTCACCCGTATTTTCCGGGTTTGTAAGCTCTGCTGCTTTTTCAAGAGCTGCAATCAGTTCAGCCTTGTTCAGTGCTACCAGTGCTTTCATAGCTGACTCAATGGCAAAAATATGCTCTGCGGTTTCCGCATCCGTATAATTTCCGGCCTCTTTGTAAGCCACAGCTTCTGCGATTTTACTGCTGAGTAACTCATAGCTCTCCGGAGTGTAGTCCCCTTCTGCTACGCTGTCAGCTTCATCTACCTTTTCCTGCAGTTTTGTGATCTCAACAGGAAGGGCTGCCAGTTTCTCGATACCTGCCTGAACTTCAGCAATTGCGTCATTCAGCTGTTTTTCCGTTGTTTCATTACTCTGATAAGCAGCTACTGCATTTGGCAGAACCGCTTTCAGCGCGTCAACACTCTCTTGGCTGTAAAGGCCTGTGTCGATTCTGTCTGTTGCCTCTGTAATCTTCTCAAACAGCGGAGTCTTGTCTACACCTGTATTCTCGTTCGGAGCAGGAATGTAGAAGTAGGTTGTGTAAGCAGGAACGCCTGCGAAGTAATGCGGTACAAATGTCTTTGTTGCTGCTTCCCCGCCTGAGGTTCCCGGCGCTACCTTTACACTCATATTGTGAACATTGCGGGTTGGTTTCTCATTGTTTGTTCCGCCTGTCATGGTTGCACGCTCGTTCATAAGTACGTTTGTGCCTTCCCCTATTGACATATAGGAATCCAGCTCAACTCTGGACAGCTCTTTCACATCCGTTGCAGCCATAACCAGAGGACCATTCATCAGGGAACCGTACCACTCGCCGTCACATTTTCCGGGCAGGTAGTCCACGTTAAAGCCATAAGGCATGGTAACTACTACCGTATCCTTATCATTCCACTCTCTTACGCCGGTTGAAACATAAGAGCTTGGCTCATAGCTGTCTGCTATGGATTTGCCGTTCAGTTTGATATCGAAGTCTTTCGTAGCCCAGTAGGGAACACGGAACTTCATCTCAAATTTGCCTGTAGCTGCACCTGGAGCCACCGTAAAGGTAGACTCTTCGGACGGGAATACGCAGGACTGGGTAATCGATACATCCTGAGCGTCCCATCTGGCTGTGGTAGGAATGTACAGGCCAACATAGAAGGTCTGGTTGTCTGCGGAAGTAAAGTATGCTGCTTCCTGATATTTCACATGGTTCTCTGTTCCGGTACCAGAACAGCAGGTACTTCCCGGGTTCGTAGCATTTCCGGTGCTTCTGCTTCTCTGCGTGTTCGGATAAATAGAGTAACCGTAGGACGTCTGATTTGATTTGCTTCCCGGTACAATGGAACCTACGATCTGGTTGTAAAGCAGACGCTCATAGTAATCCATATATTTTGCGTCATCTGGATTGTAGCCGTTCAGATCCTTGGTGAGCTTGAGCAAATTATATGCTGCACAGGTCTCACAGATCTTACCGCCATCATTGGTATTTACCACACCTATCTGGTTGTAGGTTCCTGCAAATTTCTCCTCGTTGCTATCATTTCCTCCAACACCGCCGATGGTGAAGGAATAGCGTCCATAGACGTAATCCCAGAAATTCTCAGCTATGTTGTAATATTTCGGATCATTGCTTCCCTTGAAACTCCAGAGCGTTCCAACGATCTGCGGAATATGCTGGTTGCAGTGCAGGGTTCTGATGGAGTCAATATTGTTTGCAAGTGAACCAAAGAACGGAACATTTCCTGTGTCACTGCTGGCACCGTTGTTGTCAAAGAAGGTAGATGCCTCAAGAAGTTTTGCTGAATCGTCTGAGTCACCTTTCTTTTTCATGATATCAGAAAGTCTTGCCAGGGTTTCATTCATACCGCCGAACTCACCAGCGATATAAAGTCCCCACATGGTATCTCTGTAACCCGGTGTATTGTTATTCGGGCGTTTTCCTTCGTGTGTACAGTAGTTAAGTCTGTTCCATACCCACATACCCATATCTTTTGCAATGAGAAGAGCCTTTTCTGCAATAGCCTGCTCTTCTTGGTTTCCGCCGTTCAGAACATTGTAGATTTCCACAAGTCCTGCCAGCTGTTTGTGCAGAGCATAGTACGGCGCCCAAACACCGTAATCTGACATATTTCCATTATAAGGAGCATAGTTCTCAATCAGGATCAAATGCTCCGGCTGAATTGCATTAATATATCCATAACCAAAAAGCTTAGGATCTCTGGGAGCTGTCTTGTCGTCTCTTAAACGAACATTAGTCATTGCCCTTACTTCATCGTCATTGGAATATCTGTCGCGTGCTTCCCTGAACCTTTCCACTCCGTCTTCATCGGTAATCTTCACAAAGGTCATTTCCTGCATCTCACGCATCTCGTCCGTCATTCTCTTCATTCTGGAAAGAAGCTGCTCTCTCTCATCCGGTTTCGCATCAGAAGCATAAGCGAGCGCCAGGCCTGACAGATAATGACCATAGCCGTGTCCTTTCAGCTTGGTAGTGGGAGAATCCCAACCACCCGGAGTTGCATAACCCTCAGTACTCAGTCCAAAAGTATCTCTGTAATTGTAGAGCATACGGGTTACGTCAACGCCCAGGATGTACTGAATATGGCTCTCCGTATTCAGAGTCAGTCTGTTCTGTTCTCCGTCAGGATCATTGTTCAGAGTTACCTTTGACAACGGCAGTGTCTCCGCTACCGGTTCGTTAGATGGAACCTCATTGTTCTTCTCTGCTGCCACAACAGTTATGTTTGCTGCAACCTGATATCCATTGACGGTTGCATTGTCACCCTGAATATTTCCGTTTAAGGTGTACTCATGGCCAACCGGATATCCTGCCTGAGTAGTCTGGTCAGCTACACTGTATCCTTCCCACTTAATTCTGCGCAGTTCGGAATCTCCGTTGCTATAGTATACCTTAATCTGGTTCGGCAGTTTCGGAGCATTGCCTGCCGGGCACTCAACGTTAATGGGGTCATAGGAAACGATTGCTCTTCCCTCTGGCGGGTAAGCCGGAATCCTTACTTCCCACTGGCGTGTCTCTACGGTAGTTCCGATGGTTGCCGTTGCTGTCAGTATTGCTGATACATCTGACTGTCCGGTTGGCGGTCTCACAACGGTTCCGTCATTCCACAGGTATTTGGTGTTGTCTGAAGACCATGTGATGACAGAGCCAAACCGTCCCTCTGCCGGAAGGTCAAAGTTTGTGGTTCTGCCTTCTGTGCTTCCCAAATCAATGGCTGCTAAGTCTTCATCTACCATAGCTTTGTCAGACATCTTGGCTTTTACGGTAAAGTCAAATACTTTCGTTGCCGTGAAGTCGTCTTTCACTGCTGTGGCAGTAATCTGTCCTACCGCGTCCTCCTGGCCGATTTCGGGGCGGGTTACGGTGCCGTCAACTGCCAGGGCCGTATTGGTTGAATCGGACCAGGTAATTGTACTTCCGTATGTACCCTCTGTCGGAAGAGCTGCATCATCGTACAGTTCGCTTAAGAAGTTCTCATCGATCTCAGCCAGATCAGCTATTGCGGGATCTACATAACCGAATACTTCCCACTCACTGATACCTACGCCTGGAGCGGAGCCTGAGTCTCTCTCAGCAGTTATGCTGAGACGCAGTCCTGTTGTGACAATGGTTTCTTCAAGTTCAAGGGGATTCCACACCGTATTGGTTCCCCAACGGCCTGGTGCCGGCCATGGCTTGTTGACTTCTGCACCGCCTGAAAAGTTGGCTGAATTTCCATCCGTTCCAATGGATCCACAGTCAATCCACTCACCATCTTTCTGGTACTGGAGCTTGCAGTCTCTGGCCCAGCGAACACCGGCATCTGTGTAAATCCACCACATTACTCTAGTAGCTTCAATAACATACGGCTGATCCCACGTATACTGAATCCATACCGGATTTCCGGGATTTCCATACTGAGTTCCCCATGTATTCCAAACGGTATTGGTACCGCCGTTGCCAAGTGTTCCGTTATTGGCATTGCGGGCAACAGACGAACCGTTTGAATATACTGCTTCCACTTTTGCGCTCAGTGCAATATTTCCATCCTCAGCCCCATAGGGGTCATACTTTGTCAAATCCAGTCCTGTTGCTGCAGATACCGGAAGCGCCGGAAGCGCTGACAATAAAATTGCACTTAGCATGGTAATGACCATGAGCAACGAAATTGCTCTGTTCATTATCTTTTTACTCCTTCTGAATAACATAGATATCTCTCTCTTCATCTCGCACTACCCTCCTAAAGAAATTGTGTAAAACCGCCATTCTCATTACAGAAAATTTCTCTTCTGTTGATCCTGTTCACCTCCTTAATTCGTCCCCCAATCAGGTTTTTATTTGTTCCCATAGCAATGCAGCTATCTTTACTGACTTATTCATAATTTATAAGTCAAGTATGTTTAAATTTTAGTACAAGATCGATTTTTTGTTTACACTATTTCTTTTTGGAAATGTATGAAAATCTTTCCAATTTCCCTCTCATTCATAAAATTATTAAAAAAGTTATATTTTTTTATGATTTCTGTAAGTTTTTTTGCGTTTTTCAATTGCCGGTCCATTTTTTTCTTACATTTTGTACGAATTTTATAGAACAATGTTTTACTGCAGGCCAGGCTTCTTTTTGTGCATCATATTTAACCATCCGCAGGCTCCTCAAAAAAAGACTGGCAGTTTCACCAACCGATGAAATCATACCAGTCTTTTTTCATTAAACTTTGCTAACCCACCTTAGCTTGGTTGGAAAGCCCATATTTCCTCAAAAGCTTTCTGTACCCCGCTCTTTTCCTGCCAGGCACCTTCACCACAGCCTTCTTGTAGATTCCTTGGAAAGCCCGTTTGCCCACACTTTTCAGTGCTGTGCTTTTGATGCTGATGCGCTTTAAGTCCTTACACTTGTAAAACGCCTTGCTTCCGATCTTTTTCAGTCCCCTGCTGTTTATGGTCAGCTTTTTCATCTTGCCGCACCCGGCAAATGCACTGCTTCCGATCTCCTTTACGTTCTTTCCGATTACCACATACGTTGCCTTTTTATGATTCTTAAATGCCAAGCCCGCCACTGCCGTTACCTTGTAGCTGCGTCCTCCCAATTTTACCTGATCGTACACGCGCAGCGTCTTTAAGTTCTTTTTCAGCGTTTTTACAACCGTCACTGTCCTATCTGTCGTGCTAGTCACCTTGTAGCTATAGTTTCCGTTTCTGTAGATCCCTCCCCGGACAATGTTCTGGTTGTCATTATTGTCTTTCTCGTGCTCTCTTTTCAGTTCCTCAAATCTGGCTTCTGCTTTGGTCAGGACCCCATAATTCCCCACCAGCGCCTTCTGCTCCGGTGTCAGAGATTCATAGGCTCCTCTGGCTTCCCGGATTCTGGAAGAGCTTTCCTCGGCCAAATATACTGCTCCGATCTTTCCGATCTTTGCCTCTACGCTTCTGGCTGCATTCCTGTCTGCCTCCTCCTTCTCTGCACGTGCCCTCAGAATTGCATAGGTATCCTCCGCTCCGGTCAGAAGAGAAACGTTGCTGACCAGTGTCTTCTGGACATCACTCAGGGCATTGTATGCTTTTCTGGCCGCCTCAATAGACTCCTTACAGCTTTGTGTATAGTTAACTGTCCCTATAGACGCAATGAGGCTTTGAACTTCCCCTGCAACTCGCAGGTCCTCCTCAGCCTGGGCCTTCAGAACTGCGTACGCATCCTCAGCCTGGGTCAGAATGTCATAATTGATTACCATGCTCTTTTGGATTGGTGTCAGGTCATCGTAGAATGTGCGGGCTGCATCGATCCTGCCCTTGCTCTCCGCCGTGTATTCCACAGTTCCGATTGCAGAAATACGTTCCTGTACGGCAGCTGCCTTTTCCCGGTCCGTCTTTTCATCATTTACATACTGTTCGTAGCGCACCTCCGCTTCCACCAGGGTACTATAGTTCTCCACCAGCTCTTTTTGGACATCGCTTAAGGACTCAAACGCCTCTCTGGCTTCCTCTATCTTCGCTTTGCTGGCTTCTGTATACTCCACTTCCCCTATGGCCTCTATCTTGCCTTCCACGGCCTCTGCTGCCTTCTGGTCCGCCAATGTCTGCTCGGCCTGAGTCTTCAGCTCTTTGTAGCGTTCTTCCGCCTGTGTCAGCATACTATAGTTTTTCACCAGCTTCTTTTGGACACCGCTCAGAGCCTGGTATGCCTCTCTGGCTTCCTCTATCTTCGCTTTGCTGGCTTCTGTGTACTCCACTTCCCCTATGGCCTCTATCTTGCCTTCCACGGCCTCTGCTGCCTTCTGGTCCGCTAATTCCTGTTCGGCCTGGGCCTTTAGCTCTCTATAACGCTCTTCCGCTTCTGACAGGACGGGATAGTTCTCCACCAGCCTCCTCTGGGCCTCACTCAGGGCCTCATATGCCTCTCTGGCTCCTTCTATCTTCTCCCTGCTGGCTTCCGTATACTCCACTTCCCCTATGGCCTTTATCTTATCTTCTACGGCTTCTGCCGCCTTCCGGTCCGCCAATGCCTGTTCGGCCTGAGCTTTCAGCTCTTTGTAACGCTCTTCCGCTTCTGCCAGGATGCGGTAGTTCCCCACCAGCCCCTTTTGGACATTACTCAGAGCCTCGTACGCCTCTCTGGCTCCCTCTATCTTCGCTTTGCTGGATTCTGTGTACGCTACCTCCCCTATGGCCTCTATCTTGCTTTCTACAGCTTCTGCCGCTTTCTGGTCCGCCAATGCCTGCTCGGCCTGGGTTTTCAGCTCTTTGTAGCGCTCTTCCGCTTCTGCCAGGGTGCGGTAATTCCCCACCAGCTTCTTCTGAGTCTCACTCAGGGCCTCGTATGCCTCTCTGGCCCCCTCTATCTTCCCCCTGCTGGCTTCCGTGTATTCCACTTCCCCTATGGCCTTTATCTTGCTTTCTACGGCCTCCGCAGCTTTCTGATCCGCCAATCCCTGTTCGGCCTGGGCTTTCAGTTTTTTGTAGCGCTCTTCCGCTTCAACCAGGGTGCGGTAGTTCCCCACCAGCTTCTTCTGAGTCTCACTCAGGGCCTCGTACGCCTCTCTGGCTCCCTCTATTTTCACTCTGCTGGCTTCTGTGTACTCTACTCCCCCTATGGCCTCTATCTTGCCTTTTACAGCCTCAGCTGCCTTCTGGTCCGCCAATGCCTGTTCGGCCTGGGCCTTCAGCTCTTGGTAGCGCTCTTCCGCCTGGGTCAGGTCTTTGTAGTTCCCCACCAGCTTTTTCTGGGCCTCACTCAGGGCCTCGTACGCCTCTCTGGCCCCCTCTATCTTCCCCCTGCTGGCTTCCGTGTACTCCACTTCCCCTATGGCCTCTATCTTGCCTTCCACGGCCTTCGCTGCCTTCTGGTCCCCATCGTCACCGCCGGAGCCCTGGATATCTCTCATGGATACCCCATCCACGAAAAAGGTCACCAGATCCTGGGCTGTGGGGTTTGAGCTAAAGTTCGTCTCAACGAACACTCTCACCCTGCTCAGATCTGCATACTCCGGTATGGTATAGGTCCCCCGCAGGATTGCCCACGAGTCTGCCTTAGTGGTCACGCTGGCCATGTTTTCGATACTCTCATTACCCACATAATTGTTTCCGTAAAAGATACTCATGTGAAAGGTCGTATTTCCTGCAGCCTGGGCATTTTCAGATAAATTGTACCTTACGGCAGCGCTCACCTCATAGGTCCTGCCTTTTGCCACCTTTCCGGTGATGTCCTGGATGGCTCCCGAGGCGGTCCGGGTGCGGCCGCTGATCTTTAAGGAGCGGGAACCGTCATAGACGGTCGTGTACCCCAGCCCCAGTTCTGCCTCCTCATTGGGTGCCCAGCCCTCCTGGTCCTGCTCAAAGCTGCCGTTTGTGATCAGATTTTCTCCGGGTGTGTCAGACCCCGCCTGGTTTATAGCATCCACGATGCCCTCAAAGGCCGGTTTCCTGCTCAAATCTCCCAGGAACAGCAGGCAGTCCTTACTGTCTATCCAGGACAGGTCGTCTGTAAGTCCCCAGAAGGTAACACAGGTAATCTTTGCGCCGCTTCTCTTTTCCCTGAGCAGAGCGCTGAACAGACTTTTTAAATATTGCCCCTGTGACTCCATGGTCGCTCCTCTTCCCAGTACAACATCCATCTCTGTGCAATGGATCTCAAGTCCCAACTCACTGCTGAACTTGCGCACAGCCGTGATATAGCCGCTGTCTCCCTCAAGAGGTCGGTCCGTGTTGATATGGCTCTGCATACCTACTCCATCAATATTTCCAGCCTCCTTGATAGGTTTGAGCAGCTTAATAATCCCGTCTCTCTTGGCCGGAAAATATTCATTATAATCATTGTAAAAGAGCTTTATGGTACGGTCCGGAGCGTACTGCTTTGTGTATTTCCTGGCAAATTCAAAAGCCTTTTCCACAAAACTGTCCCCTATGGTCTTATACCACATGCTTCCTTCCGTGCGCAGCCCCGCCGGGCCGGCGCCAAAGTAGTCAGCCACCGCCTCATTCACTACATCCCAGGCATAGATTACCCCGGGGTAATTGCTTTCCGTCCATTCGATTACACCCTTAATGTAATTCTCCATGCGCTTAAGCATCAGCTCTTTGCTGGCAAGCGCTCCTCCGGTATCATAGTTTTCATAGAAAAACCAGTCCGGCGTCTGCGCATGCCATACCAGAGTATGCCCTCTCATCTTCAGTCCGTTGTTCTTTGCATAATCCAGTCCTGTTTTACAGGAATTAAAGTTCAGGGCAGCGCTCTCCCTGTATCGGTTCAGATCTCTTTTGCTGGTGTTCTGATCCAATATGTAGCCTGGTTTCATCTCATTTTCCATAGTCAGGCTATTGAACTGCTGCTTTATGAGGTCGCTGTAAACCTTTGTCGTCAGCACACCATTGGGTGAAGCCACGCCGATCATGAATTCATCCTTGTACAATTCCTTCAAAGACGGATAATCACTGATGTCGCTGAAGGATCTTATGGTTGCCCTGGCGTCATCCACATAGATATTCATAAAGTCATTCCCCGCCTCCGGACTTCCCGTCCAGGGCGTCTCGAAATAAAGAAACGCATCGGAAGTGTTAATGTCACCCGGTATGATTACGCTGCCCTTCACTTCCCCCCATTCATTCTTCTTGAGCTTACCGCTGGCAAAGTTAAAAAATCTCCCGCCAGAGGACAGTGTCACCTGGATGGTCTTGGTATCCGGTCCTGATGTGTACTTGGCATAGGAGGTAAATTCCAGTATCTGGTTGTTCTTTAAGCTGGCTCCTATGTCCGCCTTCGCCCCTGCGTAAGTGGCAGGCCTTCCTGAAATTTCCATGCAGTAGTTCCCATTTTTCGCTCCGCCGGCAACAGCCTTTACGCTGGCCCCGTCTTTTCCGGTCCACGGTGCCGTTGTTCCTGACTCAAATCCAGTGTTCAATACTTCCAACTGCTGCATACCAGAATCGGCTGCATTTACCTCCTGCTTTACACAGATTCCGCCCAGACACAGCATACCTGTCATCAGCACGATTGCCGCATTTTTTATACATTTTTTTAATAGCATCTCTACTCCTTTCCTTTTTCATCACCCCATCTACACTGCGCTGCTCCTGCGGTACTCACCCGGAGTACACCCCACGGTCTTTTTAAACAGATAATAAAAGTAATGCGGGTCCTTGTAACCCAGACATCTGCTGATCTCTGTGGTTTTCATGCCTGTGCAGCGAAGCAGTTCCTTGGCCTGAATGATTTGGAATCATATTTACGGCATCCAGGTTCCGGTTTGCCAAACCAACACTGTGACCGGTTTCAATAAATAGTCCGTAACCCCAATCTCAACGACCTTTTGTCCGTTTGCTAAAAAGCATCAGAGGCGCTGACCTGTTGCGGCAGTGTCTCTGATGCTTTTTTAGCATAAACTCTTCTGCAAAACTACCTTTTTTTTGCGATAAATGTACTAAATTTTATCCATTTACCGTGGACCTTATTTTGGAAGAAGAATGGTTACCATATTATTTTACTCTCACTTTTCTGACTTTGCTGTAAGATCCGTATACTTTTTTACCTTCTGCGATTTTGTAAGCGCGTATGCGTACCCGATAGATCTTACCGCTCTTCAGCTTCTTGAGGGTATAAGTAGTTTTTGCCTTGCTGATCTTTTTGGTCTTTGCTCCCTTAAACTTACTGCTTGTGGAATACTGCAGCTCATATCCGGAAGCATCGCTTACCTTAGCCCAGCTCACCTTAATGCTGCCTTTTCTGGATCTCTTCACAGACTTCAGGTTTACCTTCTTTACCGTCACCTTCTGGCTGTTCTTGTTCAAAGCATTCAGGAACTCTTCTTTAGCCTTTTGTGCCTCCAGGTTCGCCTTCTCTGCCGCTGCCTGGGCTGCCTGTGCTTCTTTCAGAGCTTTCTGGGCTGCCTCAAGGTTACCTGCTGCCTCTGCCGCTGCCGCTTCTGCTGCCAGACGGTCTGCCTCTGCCTTCTTCTGGGCTGCTTCTGCTGCCAGTCGGTCTGCCTCTGCCTTCTTCTGGGCTGCCTCTGCTGCTATACGTTCTTCCTCTGCCTTCTTCTGGGCATTCAAAGCCTCTGCCAGCACTGCTTCCGCCTTCTTCTGAGCTGTCTCCGCTTTTTCCATCATTTCCTGAGCTTTGGCTGCCTTCTCCTCAGCCGCACTCATAGCCTTCTCGGCATCTGCCTTGGCCTGCAAAGCCGCCTTGCTGCTGTCTTCTGCCAGCTTCTTGGCTGCTTCTGCTTTGGCTGCTTCTTCCCGGGCTTTTTGCTCCGCTTCCTTAGCCGCCGCGCTGTCTGCACCTGCCTGGTTCTTAGCTGCCTCGGCCTCCGCTTTGGCCTGCTCTGCCGCCTTCTGGGCAGTCAAGGCATCCGCTTTTGCTTTCTCTGCCGCCGCTTTGGCTGCATCCGCCTCAGCTTTGGCTGTCTGGGCCTGCTCTTTTGCGGTTTCAGCTTCTGCTTTCGCACTCTGGGCCTGCTCTTTCGCTGCCTCAGCCTCTGCTTTTGCCTTCTCTGCTGCTGCCTGTGCCTCCTGTGCTTTCTTGATAGCTTCCTCTAAGTCTGTGTCGCCGCCAGGCTCATCCCCGTCTTTGAGGAATTGCCAGTAATCCAGCTCAAACAGCTGGCTTATGCCGCTTCCGGCTCCCTTGAATACAAAATAGAGATCATGAATGCCCTGGGCGCCTTCTACGTTACAGCTATATTCCTCCCAAGTGTTTCCGTCGCCTGCCGGAATAACTACTTCACCCACTAATGCACCGTCTGCTTTATCCAGATGAATCTCCAGAGTTCCCCCTGCCAATCCGGCTGCCTTTACTTTAAAGGTCTTTGCCCCTGACTGCAGATCTGCCTTTGAGATGGCTGTCCAGTCACCATTGTTGATCTGTGTCAATTTCAGGTTGAGACTTTCCACAAAGCCTCCAAGCTCGCTGCAGTCTCCAGTGGTAATGCCTTTGCTCCATCCTAAGGTCTCAGCCTCTACTCTGGCATAAGCATCCAGGTTCTTTTTCTGAGCTATTCCATTCCATGTACCCTTGATTGTCTTAATATGTCCGTTCTGGTCATATTCAAACGCATCGATATGGGTAGAACGGTAACCGCCCTTCGGAAGATTCAGAGCCTTTCCTACTGTCTGAGCATGGTAAATAAAATAGTTCTGTCCGCCAAATTCAAAGAATGCGTGATGGTTGTTTCCGCCGATTCCGAAGAAATTGGCCGGGTTGTCAAATACCTTTCCAACGAATGTGAACGGACCCATGGGGCTGTCGCTCTCCATTGCACAGATGTTTCCGCGCCCTGTTTCCGGAAGGTTTGTTGAGAAGTTGGAGCAGTAGGTGTAATAGTACTTGTTGTTGTATTTGTGGATTCCGGAATCCTCAAATAACCCCGGTGCGTCTATCATTGCCGCATCTCCGTCTACTTCCACCATGTTGTCTTTCAGTTTTACTACGCGTCCGGTCTTGGGGTAGTCCTTCTGATCCTGGGTGGGGTTGTTGCCTCCCGGGATACCTCCGCCGTAATACAGATACCCTGTACCGTCATCGTCCACCAATACTGCGGGGTCAAACAGCCATGTAACGCCGTCCGCTGCCTGCATTCCTCTCTTGATCAGCTGGCTTCCTGTGGCCGGCTCCCTGAACGGGCCAATGGGAGAATCTGCCTCAAGCACGCCGATTCCGTTTGCATTGTCCGCAAAGTATAAGAAGAACTTGTCTTTTCCGTCAATTACCTTGTGGCATGCTGCCGGAGCCCAGGAATTGTTGGCCCATTTAGCAATACCATTGGGGTCCTTTTGCGCATTTTTCCCTGCAACCGGGATGGCACCGTGATCCACCCAGTTCACCATATCGTCTGATGAGATCACATTGATGGTGGCAATGTTTCCGTAGTTGTTGTCCCCTGTGGGATATCCGTTGCTGTCCTTCTCTGCTAAGTTATACTGCTGGCTGTCATTTGTCATATAGACATAGACCCTGCCGTCGTAAGTGATGGCATACGGATCAGCGCCAAACTTGTGATCCATCAGCGGATTTGTCCTGCCCGGTGTCTTTGTGGTTCCGCTGGTCAGGATATCGCTCTTACCGATAAGTGCAATATTGGTCTTTGTTCCGCTTACATCGTATTCAATATTTTTTCCGATTCCTCTAATGCAGTCTGCGGCTAACTGAACATGTTTCTCCCCTTTGACTGCCTCACTCACTGCCAGCTTGATTACCGCAAATCTGCCGCCCCTGTGTCTTACATTTTGTCCCTCTACTCTCAGCTCCAGGCTGTTTGCCGTGGCCTCATAGGCACAGGTTCCGGTTACATTCTCTTTGTCAAAGTCCACGCCCACAACCTTCATATTCTCAGGTACGGAGAATGTGGCCTCAATTGCAGTGCAGTCTGTATCCGTGGTGTCCATCATCACAGGGATCTCTACCTCTGTTCCCTCATCTCCGAAGATCTCCAGGTTTTCCTGCTCTGTCCAGGCATCCTTTACTGTCACTGCGCCTTCCTGTACTTTGCCCGGCTCTACTCTGAAGTAGTCGAAGTCCGTGTAGCCGCCGGCCTCTATTGTGGCGTAGTTGAACAATCCAAACCTGGTGCCTACAAAATGAGTTAACTCAAATCCAACTTGTGAGGTTTTTCCAAGTTTTGTCCAGTTTTTGCCATCATCTAAGCTGTAGTAGAATGAAATTGTCTGTTGCCAGGAGGTTGTACAGTCAAAGGCCATTCTCAGCAGAACCTCGTCCTGATTAATCTCCATCCTGGCATTCTCATTTTCCTCTTTCCAGCTGTCGATTCCGTTTTTGTTTTTCGAATCTGTATTGGACTGAACCAGATAGTACTTGCCCTCTTCCTTTTTCACTCCGATATAGCCGTACTTTTCCTGAATACCGGCAAGACCTGCTACATCTCCGTCTTTCATATTGCTGATATTCATTTTTACGTAGGCATTGCTGGTGGGGCCGAATACTCTCTGTGTAAGTGTATTTCTGGTGTGGAGTATACTCCTGTCCGTACGTGCATTTCGGATTCTCAGGTATCCCGGATTCTCTGTCAGTGACCAGTTTGCATTGTCCGGGTTGTGGTTCCACTGCCATTCCAGTTTCAGCTTGGAGCCATCCGGGCTGGTAAACCTGCTTCCCTCGCCTGTTATAGACAGATCGTCCGCATAAAATGTCATCAGATCCTTTGATGCATCAGGCGACCCAGTCCAGGGAGTCTCGAGAAAGACGGTTACTTTGCTCAAATCCGCATCCGCTGGTATCGTATAAGTTCCTGACAGATCCCCCCACTGCCCCTTGGTGACATTTGCGCTGGCAATATTTTTGATGGTTCCGTCTCCATATACGATGGACATAAAAAATTGTTTGGTGTCCGGGTATGCGCTGCTGGGAGCGTCCGCCTCATCGTAACGGTACTGTATCTTTCCGGATATGGTGTACTCTTTGCCTGCCTTTACCTTTCCGGTGATATCCTGTGTAACGCCTGATCCGGTATTTCTTCTGTCGGAAACCTTTAACGCCTGCTTTCCGCCGGCTACAGGTGAGTTTACAAGGGTCAGTGTCGTTCCCTCACGGTTTGTCCATCCTGTAAGTCCGCTCTCAAAGTTTCCATTCTGGAGAACTTCCATCGCCATTGCACCGTCCTCTGACTGGTTATAAAATTCGTCAGAATCCACGATGGTGGTTCTGGGCTCCCCTGTCTTGGGCATATCACCCGTAAGCGGCATCATTTTGTTGTCTCCGAGAATGGGATACTTGATTCCATTCTTGGCGCCTTCTGTTGTCCAGGTGACCGGTGTCAATACCGGAGTTCTTCCAAGGGCGCCGCTGTCCTTGAATACAAATCCATACCATTCTCCCTCAGGGGTATCCACAATCTGTCCCTGGGCTGCGCCCTGGTCATTTAAGACAATATGGCGCTCATAAGGACCCATGAGATTATCTGATGTATAGCAGAGCTGCGTTCTGCATCCTTTTACCTTTTCTCCGTCCTCAGTAGTCAGATCAGAAGGCCAGGTGATCAGAAACAGATAGAACTTTCCATCTATCTTCATGAGATGGGAGCCTTCTCCCAGCGGATTATTGGTCAGCTCCGGCCAGAGCTTCTGGATCAGAACCTTATCCGTTCCCTTCACTACATTGGTATAGTCCTCATTCAGTTCAATGATCTTGATGGGTGTGCCGCCATAAATCATATACCCTTTATCCGTCTCTTCGTCGAAATAAAGGCTCATGTCATGGTACACTCCGTCAAACTCTGCTTTTTCCCATGCCCCATTTTCAATGTCGTCGGTCCTGTAGATATAGGTCTTATTTGTGGTGTAGGAGGCAAAGCTGCAGTAATAGGTGCCTTTAAAATACCTCAAGCTGCTGGCCCATGATCCTTTTGAATAAGCATTTCCATTGTTGTTTTTCAGATCTCCGTCGCTGTTGCTTAAGTTCATTTTGTTATCGTTGCTCATGGTCTCATAGACATAGTTGCAGATCTCCCAGTTGACAAGATCTTTTGATTTCATAACCGGGACACCGGGCGTGTAGCTCATGGTGGTACTGGTCATATAGTACGTATCACCCACCCGGATCGCATCCACATCCGGCACATCCGAATTAATCACAGGATTGGAATACTGCAGCCCATCTGCTGTCATGGTTGAGGTGGATGCTTTTACCTCGGCCATGCCAAGGGGCAGTGACGTCACTGCCAGCGCCAGGGACAGCGCTAGTGTCCCGGCTTGTTTCCATAGCTTGTTCTTGTCTTTTTTCATTTAGTAAATCCCCCATTTCTTTTCTTTATTTTGCTCGCACTTTTCGGCTTTTACTGTACGGTCCATAAACTCTCTTACCGTCCACCAGCTTATAAGCGCGTAAACGCACATAATAAGTTTTTTTGCTCTTTAAACGTTTTACGGTGTAACTTGTTTTGGAGCTGCCCACTCTCTTTGTCTTGGCATTGCGGAATTTTTTATTTACGCCATACTTTATCTCATAGCCGGAAGCCTTGCTGACTTTAGACCAGGCAATCTTTATCTGGCCCTTTTTGGGACTCTTGGCTGATTTGAGTGTTGTCTTCTTTACTGCTACTTCTACAGAGGCATCCGGTTTCTCTGCAACCGGCTTTATATCCTCCCTGGCCTTTTCCGCTGCCCTTTGGGCCTCCTGGGCCTTCCTTTTGGCTTCCTGGATCATGCTTTCGAGCTCCTGGGCCTTTTTCCGGGCCTCCTGGGCTTCCCTTAGATTCTGTTCCGCCTCTGCTTTATCCTGCTCTGCTTTTTGGCGGTTCTGTTCTGCCTCTAGTCTATCCTGCTCTGCTTTTTGGGCTGCCGCCTCTGCAGCCAGCCTGTCGGCCTTGGCCTGCTCTTTGAGCGCTGTGGCCTGAAGCTCTGCTGCCGCTGCTGCTTTCTGGGCCGTTTCGGCTCTCTGCATCATTTTATCTGCTTCATCTGCCCATTTGCTGGCCTGCTCTGCTGCCTTATCCGCAGCTTTTTGGCTGTCCTCTGCTGCCTTTCTTGCAGCCTCTGCCTCCGCTGCCATGGCCTCTGCCTTCGCCTTCGCCTCCTTTGCAGCCTCACTGTCTGCACCTGCCTGCTGTCTGGCCTCTTCCGCCTGCTGTCTGGCCTCTTCCGCCTGTCTTTCGGCTTTTTCCGCCTCTGTCTTGGCAGCCTCTGCGTCCTGCTGGGCTTTTTTTGCCTCGCTTAAAGCGGTATCTGCTTCATCCCGGGCATTTTGGGCCTCCTGTTTCGCAGCCTCGGCCTCTTTCTGGGCCTGTTCTGCTTCCTTGCTGGCCTTTTCAGCAGCTGCCTGGGCTTCCTGGGCTTTTTTAATAGCCTCCTCCAGATCCGAAGCGGAGCTTTCTGCCTCCTCTTTTAGCTTCTGGTAGGTCTCCTCCGCAGCTGTCAAGGTTCCGTAATTATTTACCAGACCCTTCTGCACATCCGTCAGAAGATCATAGGCTTTTCTGGCCTCCTCTATCCTTGCCTTGCACTCCTCTGTGTAGACAACGGTTCCGATGGCGCCGATCTTTGCCTGTACTGCCTCCGCAGCCTTTTGATCTTCGTCCTCCTCCTGCGGGTCCACTTCTTTCATGGACACCTCATCCAGGAAGAATGAGATCAAATCCTGCTCCGTAGGCGTTGCCCTGTAGTCTGTCTCAAAGAATACCCGAACCTTGCTCAGGTCTGCGTCCTGTGGAACTGTGTAAGTTCCCTCTATGATTCCCCAATCCCCTAAGCTTATCTTCTGGGTGGCCATATTCTGGATGCTGCTGCCGTCCACATATCTGTCCCCGTAGAAAATGCTCATATGGAAAACCGCTTCCTTGGGTGGGTTTGGATTGTACGCCTCCCCCTCTTTGAATATAATGGCACCGGATACTTTATAGGTCTTTCCCGGTTTTAATTTCCCTGTGATGTCCTGGCAGGGGCCGGATGAGGTCTTGGTCCGGTTGACTACCTTGAGGGATCTTGCTCCCGCATAGAGTGTGGTATATCCCAGCTCCAGGGATGCGGAATCATAGCCTTCCCAGTTTGTTGTGCCGTCCTCAAATCCAGGATTCTTGATGATCTCTTCTCCCTTGGCAACCCCTCCCCGAACAATGTTCAGAGAATATTCTTTAAATGTTGTGTGATCTTCTCCATATGCTTTTAAGGCTATGGTTGTGTAATCCCCGCTCAGACGGACAGTCTGCGTTTTGGTGTCATTGATCAGCACATTGTCCATATACAGCAGGCCCATCTTGTCTGCCAGTGTGAAATCCAGTTCTGCCAGATTGATTCCTGTGGGTATCTCCAGGATAAAGTTGTCGCCGTCCTTACTTATCTCTCCCTGGTTGGAAGTGATTTCTGTAATTTGTGCATTGCTGGAGTAGGGTCTGGCAGTATAGAGTCCGCCCGCCAGGCGCGCGCTCTCCTGATCCTGCTTATTGCTCTCAAACCGAACCCTGACCACACTGTGTGTCTCGTCTCCTATGGTAATCTCTTTTGCTTTGTTTACCTCTGCCTCCGGAATCTCATAGTATACTCTGTAAGGGTTGTCGTCTCCGTCGTAGGACAGGGTTTCCTCTGCAATAATGGTATCTCCCACTGTGATCTTTATGGTCTTTCCATTGTCCTCTTTTACAAACTGGCATAGCAGGGAATTTTTCTGTCCCTTTTTCACTACCATGTTATAGCTGAAATGGCCGCCCGGCTTTGCATACCTGGTGCTTCCGATTCCCTCCAGGTTTCCGAACTCGGTGTCCTTTTCCTCCATCTGGTGAATGTCATCGTTCTCATACTGGGGATATCCGGGCTGAATGGAATCCAAAAGGCTTGCGGCAAATCTTCCCTCTTCCTTTTCGGACAGAATCTTGTCCTCGGAGGTTCCTTCATCACCGGCCTGGAAATACCAGTAGATTCCATACCGCTCGTCATTTAAGGTATTAAACGGCACAAAGGTCAGTCCGTCGCTGAATACATTATCCGCGTCCGTGCCTGTGATTTTAAAGGATAGCTCTCCGTCAGTTCCGGTTTTCTCGAAATAGAGGTCTGCCTGGTCCATAAATTCTTTTATGGACTTACCATTTTTTATCAGCAAGGTCTCGGTTCCCAGGATCTGTCTTGTAGTCTGTCCGTAAGACACATTCAGTCTTGCCTGCTCGTTGCCCACCACCTTATATGCGGGCGCCGTCAGATTTGCTCCGGCCCAGGTTCGGTCATTCCATTGCTCTCTTCCCAATTTCGCCGCCAAAACAGTTGGCCCATATTTAAAGCCATAAACTGTGCTGTTGTCCGGAAGTCCATAGGCTGTCACTTTCATCGGATAGGTAAGGACTGCCTTGTCCCCCTGCTTCCAGGTCCGGTCAACACAGATATATCCCCCGGAAACCGTAAAGTCCGTATCCGCTCCATTGATTGTCAGCGCAGGCGCTCCTGCAATCCAGTCAGGTACTCTCAGGTAAAGCTTCATCTTCACATCAGACGCCTGGTTCAGCATATTGATGTCAAATTCCGCTGTCTCACTTCGTGTCACATCGCTTTTCTGGACTACCTGTATCTGCTTTTCATCCCAGGTTACCCTGGAATCCACGTACTGGTTTACCACCAGCGCATCCTCACCGTAGAAGTAAATGCTGTCGCCCAGCTTTGTGTAATTCTCCATGCCGCTGCCTGTACAGCACCAGAACTGATTCTTTGCGGGGTCGGGATCACCAAATACTTTATAATATCCTGTCGCCATAGGGGTAAAGTAAGTGGCAGATCCGTCCGCTGTGTTCACTGCACCCATGATGGCGTTTCTCATGGTATTTTCATAGTAGTCCGCGTATTTTTTCTCGCCCGTTATCTTAAACAGTTCTCTGGAGAGCTTCAGCATATTGTGGGCGCAGCAGCTCTCGCAGTTGCACTGGGTGCGGACGGCATCCAGACTGTTGTCTGCCTTAAAATGCTCCATGTCGCTGACGCCGCCGGTAATAAACGCGTGCTTTTCCACCACCAGGCTCCAAAAGCCCTCTGCGTATTCCAGATACTTTTCATCCTCTGGGGATACGTTGGTTTCGACCTGTTTTAAGGCTATATAGCGGTTTAAAGCCCCCACAAATTTGGGGATGGTGGCGTTTGCGTGCCGCTGGTTCAAGGTGTTCGGTTTTCCGCTGAGTATCTCCTGGTACAGCTTGGGATCGTCAAATCTGTGGGCTGCGTCTCTGTACCTGGTGTCGCCGGTCAGCTTGTACAACTCATACATGCAGTCATTCATTCCGCCGTACTCTGTCCAGGAAATCCTCTGCTGTGTTGCGTTGTCCCACTTGCTTACTCTGTTGTAGATCCAGGTTCCCAGGTTTTTGGCAACCTCCAACGCGTCGGGATCATCCGCGAACTTATACAGGTCCAGGAGTCCGGCCATGATCTTGTGCATGGTGTACCAGGGCACCCAGGTATTTCCCTGGTCCTTCCCCTCCACAATGTTGAACTGTTTTTCCACATTGTTGGGGTCCTGAATCTGTGCGCCGAAGATAAACCCTGTTCCGAGATTGTCCTGGCATTTCTTCAATTCATCCACAATGACCGCCAGCTTGGCTTTCAGCTCCTCATCCCCCGTTGCCTTGATCGCCTGCGCGCAGGCTGTCAGGTAGTGGCCTACACTGTGGCCGCCTATGTAGCTGTTTTCCCAACCGTTATAGGGAGGAATGCCTTTTGTGTCAAGACCGGCTGTCTCACGGAATCTGGATAAAAGCCTGTCGTTGTCAAATTTTTTCAGGAACGCGATGTCCGAATCCTGTGCCGCCTTATAATAGGCGTCCGTAACCGCTACCTTATCCAGGTCAAAATGGTTTAAATCCTCCAGGGTGCTCTCTGCACAGACCGTAAAGGAAAATACCTTTGACTTTTGGAGCAGACCATTGTAGGATACCGTGGCGGTCAGCTCTACCGGTACATCCGCCTCCCCGCTCCCGGGCCGCGTCACAACGCCCTGGTCGGAGAGAACCTGTTTGTTGGAAGAGCTCCAGGTTATGTCACATCCACTGGGCCCTGCCAAGGGAAGGTTCAGATTCTTTGTCAAATCGTGAAAGCCAAAGTAAATACTCTGCATATCCTGGTCAATATACGTTTCCGGGTTGATCTTGGATACATCTGTGATCTTAATGTAACAGACATTGATGGCCTTATTTGCATCCCCTTTTGCCCTGAAGCCCACGGTCAGGTCTCCGTCCTGCTCTAAAGTAACCTGTTCTGAGTACGCTGCCCCGGGGGAGAGCACCTGGCCTTTCCCGCTGTTAAAGTCCTTGCTGATTTCCTCTGCAGTCTTTGACTCCGTGTCCAACAGAAGTGACGGACTCTTGGAGCAGTTCCAGGGATCTGCCATATAAGTCTCCACCATGTACGTGCCGGCTTCCAGCTCAAATTTATAGTCCAGATATCTTGTCTCAATTCCGTTCTCATACTGATTCTTGGTATAACGGTTGGAGCCCGTCTTGCTGCTCACATCCTGCGCCTCAGTGTTGAACTCATAGGCCCAGGTGTTATCCGTATATACCCCTCCTTTATTGCTGCTTCCATTTTTCAGGGGATCGCTTACCGTATCCACGATTCCCCATCTGTAACCAGTCACGCTGTCCTCGCCGTACACCTGGTCGGTCACGCTGTTGCGGGTGCCCAGCTCATCCCCATCGCAGACCGTATTCACAACATAATCCCCGCAGTCCACAAAATAAGCGGTTGCCTCCTGGTCCCCCTGTTCCGCTGCCGCCGCTTCCGTGTGGAGCATTCCTGATGGAATCGTTGTGAATAAAAGTGCTGATGCGAGAATCACAGTTCCTGCCCTTTTCTTGTAAATTTTCAGTTTCTTCTCCATTTCTTTCCCTCCTTTTCAAATTTATCTTATCATTTCGCTCAAAACAATAAAATACACTATAATCTTTGAAATGTTAGTTTTCTTACTAAACTTAATTGGGACCTCAGAAATTTTACGAAAAAGGGTAGTTTTTTTATTCACTCACCATTTTGACCTGGTCAATTCCCAAAAATGACCTGGTCATTTTCGGAAATGACCAGGTCAAAATGGTGGAAATTATTAAAATTTTATAAACTCACAGGAGATGATAGTGTTCCATGGCGAAAGCGATCCCATCCTCCTCCACGGTCTTTGTCACAAACTCTGTATGCAGGTCCAGCACCGGATCATGCACTTCCATGGCAATGGCATGTGGCACATACCGGAACATGGACAAATCATTGCTGCTGTCCCCAAATACATAGGCGTCCTCGATGGACAGCCCAAAATGTCCCAGGATAAACTCTATGGCGCTGGCCTTGGAATACCCCTTTGGCGCCAGCTCGTAAAATCCGTTTTTCCGGTCCATGATATCCATATCCCGGCTCATGTTCTCAAACAGCCGCTCTCTGTCCGTCTGCCCATCCACATAAAATACCAGCTTATCGTAATCAAAGTTGTCATTCTCTATATAGGTCTCTATGCCGATTCCCATTCTTTTAAAGTAGCGCCTGGTGTTCTCCACCGGCTCAAATCTGGACATTCTGCTTGAGAAGTAGCAGTCCTCCTGTCCCTCCAAAATGGGCGAAGCGTTGCACTCCTGAATTACCCGTATGATCTCTCTGCCCCGCCTGTGAGGAATGGATCTGGCCAGCAGTATCTCATCCCCATAGGAGATGTACGTGCCACAGCCACAGGCAAACCCGCTAAAAGGCATCTCTTTCAACTCCGGAGGCAAACTACAGATGGTCCGTCCGGTATTGATAAATGTGAGATGTCCCTTCTCCTGCGCTGCCCTGAGCGCCTCCATGGCACTGGCAGGAACCTCTCCGGTGACATCGCTCAGCAGCGTACCGTCTATGTCGTAAAATAGTGCTTTTTTATCCATGTCTGTCCTTTCTCTGTTTCATTTTATACGTTTTCCAAACGTTTTTTAGAGATAGATCACTTCCTGCAAAAACAACCCCTGGGCTGCAGCCGGAGCGCCTGCCTCCTCCCTGCCCTCCAGCACCTGCACTGCGGAATCTATTTCCCTCTTGCCAAGCCCGGTTTCCAGAAGTGTGGACACCATCATCCTGGCCATATTGTGCAGAAATCCGCTGGCTGTCATGGTGAACTGTATCTCCTGGGGGTCCTGATAAATATCTATGGTTCGGACTTCTCTCTCTGTGGACTTGCTCTTTTTCACAGTGGAAAAATATTTAAAATCATGCTTCCCCAAGAGTCCCTCGGCAGCCGCTCTCATCCGTTCCACATCCGGAGTCTTAAAGCTGTAGTAAGTATATTTCCGCTCAAATACGCTGGGCACGTCTCCGATGGAAATCCGGTAAAGATAAGTAGTCCCCTTCGCGTTCAAGGCTGCGTGGAACCGTTCCGGCTTTTCCTCCGCATCCAAAACTGCGATATCCATGGGCAGATAGCGGTTCAGATAATTTTTTATCTCGTAGGGCTTCATGGCAGTATTGGTATTGAAATTCACCACCTGCCCGTAGGCGTGTACCCCAGCCTCAGTCCGGCACCCGCAGTTTAACTCCACCCTTTGTCCATCCATCTTGTATAGTATGTCCAAAATTTTATTCTCTATCGTGTTGACAGACTCTCCTTTGCCCAGACGCTGCCAACCGCTGTAGCGGGTTCCGTCGTACTCTAACGTAAGTTTTATATTGCGCATAATGTGCTCCCTCCTCAATCCTAAATTCTAGCACAGGACCCTCTGGTTTTCCATAGCTGTCAAATACCGTTTTTTAACAGGGCCTTATTTTTCGTTACTGTTCACACGTTCACAGTAACATGCATAAATCCATGCAAAATCGCCTTTGGCGATGGGATTTACGCACCCTTGAATCACTTTCTCACGGTCTGCGCAGTAAATGCTCAGACCTGAGTGAACAGTAACTATTTTTCTTCACAAAATGGTACAGAACCAGCCCGGCGATAATGCCTATGCTAATATATTGAGAGGTTGATAACCCGGCCAGCATCCCCCTCTCCCGGCCGTCATAGCGGAAATACTCCAATATAAACCGCATAACTGCATATAAACCCAGATACAACTCCATACTCTTTCTCCCTTTATACCCATTTATATAGAATAGTAAAATGCCTGCAATGATAAAGTCCAATAATGCCTCCAGCCCCTGTACCGGAAATAGTCTTTGATTGTTTGGAGCAAACATAGAGTTTTGGTAAATGACCGAACCCCAGTCTTCATAAGGACATCCATAGCAGCATCCCACCAGGCTGCATCCGATCCGCCCAAATCCATGGGCAATCGGCAGACAGGGTATGCAGATAGAAAGGTACCCTGTTACATCTATTTGAAGGCGTCTTTTACATAGAAACAATCCCAGGAGTCCTCCGATCAGACCACCATAAAATACAAACCCTCCCGCCATAAGAGTATTTATATACTCAAGTTCCCCTAATCTGGAAAAATCAATCTGTTTAAAAGAAACGGCCAAATACAGTACTTTTGCACCAATGACTCCACTCAACCCTCCAATGGCTGACAAGAGTATAAAATCGTCAAAGCTCTTTGCATACCGTTTGACTTGAAACCCTCCGACTAATGCAGCCGCTAAGATGCCTGTAGCTATACAGGCCCCATAGTATGCAATAAAAAATCTGCCCACGTAAAATCCCAATCCATCCATCACTCAGCTATCCTTCTATTTTCTTGATAATGCAGGCAGATATGCCCACAGAGTTTTCATGAATTAAAAAGGGGAATGCCTGCGCATTCCCACAAAGTTCCTTAATAATGCTTCTGCAATTATGCCAGACTTGCAAGTCCACCCACACATGCGATACATGCAACATACATAAACAGACATAAAATGGTACCGATAATGGAACAAACAAAGCCTGCTGTGGCCATTGACTGTTTTTCCGGCTCCTTCTTAGCAAGTACACCTAAAATAATACCAACGATACCAATAATACCTCCCAGCCACCCCAGAGCGCCTGCACTAAAAACTCCAATAACAATTGCAATAATACCTAAAACTAATGATGCTACTGCCATAACTCTTCTCCTTTCACATCCTAATGACATAATATGTAACGACTCAGCAGCTTTGTGCATTGACTGTACAGACTGCATGAAAATAGTTAAATGTCGAAAATCCGGTCATGAAAGACAGATTTAATTTCACACATATCTGAAAACTTACTGAATAATTACAATAATTTGGTAAATCGATAATAACATATTTTATTTATTCATGCAATTATTTTTTGCGTTTTTAGTCACATAATGTCGATTTGCTGTAACTGTTTACTCAGATCTGCCCATTTGCTAGAGCAGAGCGATAGCCCGGATTTCGAACCCTGACGAACGCGGAAGAGTGTCGTTGCCGTGTTGTGTCCCTACCGCCGCACAAAAGCCACCACCAGCATGATCTCCTCCCCCCTGGGCACGATCCGGTAGCGCTTCACATCCGCAGGCACAATGGCTGTCTCTGCATAGTGAAGCTCAAACGGAGCAAAACTGTCATCCGTACTCTCAATGAGCACATGGCTTCCATCTACCAGATTCATCACATGCACAGAGTCGTCCATCTCTACCGTGCAGGGCTGTGTCAAGCTGTACCGCAGCGTATCGATAAACTCCCTCTCATGGAGCCCTGTCCTCTCCACTTTACATCCCGATCTCTCCAGAACCGTCTTTTCCTGCCTCACCAGATTGTCATAAATCCACTCTGTGTCCCGATCCCACTGTATATTCCGCAAACCGTGTTCCAGATGGATGGGCCTTGGTATGCCGTCCAGCCCCACTCTTCCCCAATCCCAGAGTTTAAAGGTAAAGATATAGGGCGTGGCGCTGATCTCCAAAACCATGGTGTTTTTCCCGGAACAGTGGACCGTACCCGCAGGAATCAGGATATGGTCATGTCTCTGTACCGGAACCCGGTTCACATATTCCTCCGCCGGAAATGTACACAAGCCCTCCTGCGCCAGCTTGAGGTCCCTGGCCATAGCCTCCCGGTCCACATCCTTTTTCACCCCCAGATATACATAAGTCTCCTCCCCCTCATCCGCATCCAGAAGATAATAGCTCTCATCCTGGGTGTAGTGCATCCCAAAGTGATCCTGAATGTATTCCGTCAAAGGATGTACCTGCAGGGAAAGATTTCCCCCTCCCATAGTATCCAGAAGGTCAAAGCGGATGGGAAACTCCGCGCCGAATCTGGCGTGTACCCGCTCCCCCAGCAGCCTGCGGGGCCGGTAAAGCACCGCATCAATGGCCGGTATCTTCACGGTCACCTTCGCAAACTTCAGATTTATGCTGTTCTCTTCCGGCACACCATCAAAGCTCCATGCAAAGTTTTCCTTCCCGGCATCCAGCCCAAAGTTCTCCTGCATCCAGTGCCCGCCCCATACCCCGGGGGCAAAATACGGCTCCATGCGAAAGGGCTCCCGGGTTATTTGCTCCAGCCCTGCCCGGAAGGCTTTCCCGCTGATCATCCTGGGATTGCCCCTTTCCCCGCTGTCCAGCATGTAGTCAAACTCCTCATACCGGGCCTTCTTATAGCGGTCCGCTACGGGCCATTCCACAAAAAATCCTCTCTTATACTTGCTCAGAACAGGGGCATCTTGGTTATTACAGTGCCAGTTGGGCATGCCCGCCCGGTATCTCAGCTGGATCTCCCATCTGGTCATATTGCAGTAGACGTAGAGATCTCCCCTGGCGAGCAGCCCTGCCCCCACACCGACCGCCATGCATACGCCCTCCTTGACCTGCGCAAGCTCCCTCCCGGCTCTTTCAAGCTTCCCCCTGTCAAAAAAGCTCTCCATCGTCCTGCGGCACATCACGCCAAAAACCCTGTCTTCGGTCAGATACTCCTCCAGCTCCCTGTCCAGTTCCGTTTCACTTCTGACAAACTCCTCCATGTCAAAGACCCGGTCCGGCTGCAAAGATCCGGCTATCTTTAAGATTTCCTCCCTGTCCACTCCCGGATAAAAATCCAGGCAGACAATAACCCGTTTCTTATTTTTCAATATCCTTTGTATTTCCCCGGAAAGTTGGGCAGACACCTGATCCACCCCCTCCCACGCCTCATTCTCAAAACCGACAATTTCCTTCACCGGATGCAGCTCATAGTTGTGATATCTTCCAAATAAATCCATTCTTCTGTTCTCCTCCTGTGGTATAGCCCCATTATCCATTTCAGGGCAGCTCCCTTTTCCCGCGTCTTCTCATCTCCAACAGCAATCCCTGCATAGCGCGCAGGGAAGGCTCAGGTTCCGTACAGACCCGGATATTTCTCTTCACGCACTCCGTCCTAAATGCCCGGCCAAAGTAAGAGAAGCTCTTTGAGATCTGCCCTCCCATCACCACTGCCCGCGGCTTAAATTCATTTAAAAAGGGGGTGACGGCGTCCCTCAAAATCTCCCCAAATTCCCGGTACACCAAAAGGGCGCCGCTGTGATTTTCCCTGCACTGCGCATACAGTTCACTTCCGCTGGCCTCCGTCCCCAGTATTCTCCTGCTGAGTGATGCCAGCCCTCTGACGGACAGATAGTCGTCAATTATGGACTCTCTAAAAGGCGTATCGAATATCCAGCCATTTGCCGGAACGCCCCTCCCCTTATTCTTTAGAACCTCTCTATTCTCCACAAAAGCGGAGCCTGTCCCGGTCCCTATACACAGACAGAGGATCTTATCCACATTTCTGACTTCTCCAAACCAGCTCTCACCCAATGCAAATGCCTCCACATCGTGAAGAAAGCAGAAGTTTGCATTTCTTATCTCAGGTACTCTTTTCTTTAACTCCTCTTCAATGGACAGTCCAAAAATTCCCTCATACTTGTTCAGCCCCCGCATAAGGCTGACGCCCTTCTCATAATCAAAAGGACCCGGAAACGCCATTGCCACCCCCGCCGCCTCCTTACCCCTCACACCTGCCAGAAGCCCTTGTATAAATGCTGCAAAATCGTCAAATACAATCTGTCCTCTCTCCCTGGAATGAGCCCGGGCGCAGATGGGTTCTCCCAGTATCAGTCCGTTCCGGTCTGCCACACTGCCCTTTATCTGGGTACCACCCACATCCATCAATATGTATACCTTTTCCATATCCTCCCCCTCACAAGCTCTCCGGCAGAGTGCCAAAGGCCAGCAGCCCCTCATTCTCCGCCTCACAGGTACGGTACATCGCCTCCGGAGATTTATCCTCATCCACCAAAAGAGTGTATGCAAACTCATAAAATCCTCCCAGATCCGCTTTGAAATTCGTCTCCCAGAAATTATTCATGGGCCAGGAGTATACAGGGGACTGGTTCCTCGCCTGGTCTGCCCCGCCACATAGCGCTACAGGTCCTGCCTCCATCCTGCCGATCTTTACAAGCGGGGCATCCTTTGGGATAACCGCCACATTTCTCTTTTTGCTGCGAAACAGCACTGCGTTCTGTATCAGATAAAAGTCCTGGCAGGTTCCAGGGAGTTGATCATATCCCGGGCGAATGATACATCCGGTCTTATCCAGATAAACCGTTGTCCCCTCCCCGGCTGTAAACGGCAGGGATACGTAGAGATTTTCCGGCTCCAGGCGTGTTTCCTTCTGAATGCGCACCATCACTTCCAGCTTGGGCTGATGCCTGTAAACTTTTACCAGAATCGTATAGCCGTCCGGGCATCCCGGCACACAGGACCTGCGGGACAAAAAGCCTGCTGCCGCTTGGGTCTCCCCAGTTCCCTCCAGCTGGTAGTCCAGCTGCAGAGCCGTGTAGATATCTCCCTCTTCCAGCACTGCCCGGTTTCTCAGCACCCCTCTATATCTCCTGGCTGCCTTTGATTTCCGGTTTCTTCCCATGCGTCTTCGCGTCTCGCAGGGGTCCCCCTCCAGATCCGAGATCTCATAGATTCCCCCGAAGGCCCCTTCCGCGGCATCAGAGCGCATCAGCTCTGTTCTGTCCGGTTTATAGAGAATGGAGCAAATACCCGCCTCCGCTCTGGTCTTTATAAGAAAATAGTCGGTCTCAATCTCATCCTCATCATGCCGGTATCTCCTTTTGAGCAAAAGATCCTCCACCCCTTCCGCCCCCGCACAGGCATGGTTTGAAATCGTCGGGGGATTCTGTTTCATCCGCCGGATCTTTACCACGCGCTCCTCTTTGGCCTGCATCAGGATCTCAATCTCCACCTGAAAGGCTCTGGCGGTGCGCGTCACCTGGCAGGGTATGGATGACCCGGTTGCGCAGTCCAACACCCTGATGGGTATTTTTCCGTCGTAGCGGACCCCGTCCACATACTCCCAAAGCTCAATATACAGATATGCTTTTGTATACAGGCTCTGATCATGGGGATTGCAGACCGTATACACCTGCGGCCTGTCGTGCCGGATGGACACTTCCCCCTTTGCTTCCAGGATGCGGTCCAGATTCCGTGCTGCATAACTGTTGGCATTTACCGCATAGGAGCCCTTTTTTAGTTCCAGAGAACCCACCAGGCTCTCCCAGGGCTCCGAGACACTGGAGGAATATCCCCAGGTATGCTCTGCAAAGAGCATCTGCTCCCTGACAGACTGCCGCATCAACTCCTCATCCCCCAGCACATGATCCGGGTCCAGTTTGCGGCAGATATCATACTTGCGCACTGCCTCCCTGTAAAGCTTCACTTCCCGGGGAGTGGAACCCACCCCGTCTCCCCACCAGTCTGGCCAGTCTCCCCCATAGGTGGGGATATCCGCACAGTTCTCCTCCACCAAGCCAAAAAACTGTTCCAGGTTCACCATCTCAAAGGTGATCCGCCCCCCGTAATCCTGGTTTAACTCCCGAACCCTCCGGGCAATCTGCCTGCTTGGAGGCGCATTGTCCGTGGGCACTCCGGAAATGGTGATGGGTACGATCCCATAAGGGTATCCCTCCCCCTCCAGGTTGTCCAGGTACCGCTCAATTCGTTTTTTCAAAATAACCCTCTCTGCGCTTTCCGTATCCCGTCTATTTTTATTCAATACCAAATGCTGTTCCAAAAGAGGCGCGTACTCATCCCCCGTCATATACGAGGCTCCGCCGAGGGGGGCCAGAAACAGGTCATTTCCCAATTGATAGTGGTCTCCATTCCACACCAACAGCCTGTTTCCTCCAGGCGTCTCCCAGTAAAAGGGCATCATCTTCCGGTACAGGGGAAACATCCCATGGTGGGTGTGCAGCGCAGAATAGAAATACCTGACTCCATGTTCATACAGGGCATCCCCATACCCCCAGGCCATACCATTGATGTCCGCACACATGCCCGCTGTGATGGGATGGCCTATCCTGGCGCCATAGGCCTCCATTTCATTTAAAGCCTCATCCAGGGCGGGCCTGCTGACCAGCTCCGTCATATTCAGATAATTGCCGCTGAGTCCTATCTCCCCCGTGGCTAGGTAGTGCTCCAGCTTTTTACAGCTTTTCTCATCCGCCATCTCATAAAAATTTGCGATCTGCCAGTAGTTCTCACACTGCCAGACAAATCCCTGACACTCCTCTTTCCCGCTCCCATGCGCCTCATCCAGAATATCCATAGCCTGACGGATAAAGTCATAGTGATACCTCATAATCTTATCCTGTCTCTCCGTATAGCCGATATCCGTATGTGAGTGGTGAATCAAACACACACGCCATGTTCTCCCTGACTCCATATACATTCCTCCTTATTGTTCAACAAAGCGGGCAATCCCGCTTCAGCTCCCCACCCCCTCAATCTTTGAGGGGCTTGGCAACTTTGTGCGCCAATGTGCGGCTGCGCAGCAGCTTTCCTATGTAACGAAGAAACGGATGCGGCCAGTTGACCACATCCGCCTTTAAATAATATTGGGTGAATTCTCTTCCTGTCCGCTATCTTATCTTAACCTTCTTTACACCGCTAAACTTAGTGGCAAAATACCGCTTGCCCAAAGAATCCCTGGCGTAAGCCCTCACTCTCAGATAATATGTCTTTTTCCTTTTCAATCCCTTTAAGGCCTTCACCGTTCTCTTCCCTCTCTGCCCTGTCTTGTAGACACTCCTGGCCTTTTTGAAGCTCTTGTTTGCGGCATATTGGATTTGGTATCCGTCCGCTGTCCTCACATTTGTGATGGTTACGGAGCAGACTTTTGCCTTTTTGCTTTTGGCTGTAAATGATTTCACTCCTCCGGGTTTTTTCACCTTCTTCCACTGGGCGTACAGGCTGATGGTCTTTCCCTGAACATGGGTCAGGTTTTTCACCGCCTTCTTATCTCCATAGGCAGCCCCTTTTCCATTCTTTTGGGTATTCCAGCCATGAAACACATAACCCGGCCTGCGAAATGAATTGGCCTTTACTCTGATTTCCCGGTCATAGGTCAAGCTCTGGGGGCCCATGTTCCCCTTTCCTCCGTTCTTCTGAAAGGAGATGCGGTAGGTGTTGGCCTTAAACTGTGCAGTAATCACTAGATTCTGTGTCACATTTCCATATGCGCTGCTCCACCCCGCAAAGGTGTAACCGAATCTCTCCGGTACAGATGGTGCTTTGGCGGAAGCGTTCTTCTCCACCTTCTGTTCAGACAGCACGCTGCCGTCATAATTTTTAAAGGTCACCTGATAGGAAACCACCTTGTCCGGCTCTGTATCCGGTTCCTGGATCTCCTTAAGCTCCCTGTATCCTGCGCGCAGTTCCTCCACTGCCTCCTGAATTTTTGTCTGGTCCGCAGCGGTGAGCGTCTCATCCTCCAGCAGTTTCTCTGCAGCCGCCAGGGCGTTTTTAAGACGTGCGGAGGAGTCCGGCTGGTAGAGACTCAGATCAATGGCTTTCATTTTGTCGGTTTCCCGGCGAAGCTCTGTCTTATCCGCGGGCCTGACGGGGTCCGCTTCCTGGAAGCCAATTACCTTCACATTGTCATACATCGCATAGTTAGCCTCATTGCCGCCTGTGGAAAATCCAAGGTGCAGGCCTCCTCCGTTTTTCAGTCCGCTTACGCTTCCCTCCGCCATCCAGTCCTCTGGTTCCGTACCTCCCTCCGGCCACACTTTAAGCGCCATCCTGCTGCCGGAGGTGTAGACCTTCAAGTGATACCAGCTCCCAGGCCTTAATCCCGCCCTGTCATTCTCCAGCCTGGCGGTTTCCGCGGCACTGCCGTTTACATTCTGCTGAAGCAGGATTCCCCCGTATCCGGGGATAATGGGGTAGGCGTGCATATTGTCCGGGCTGAAAGACTGGTAGTAATTACTCACATAAAGTCCCTCGATGCCATTTAGCTCATCCTGATACCGGAAATCCAGTGTCATTATTGTGCCATCCCAGCTGTCCTGCTTTGTGAGCCGCACCGCAGCGTTTTGTTTTCCCTGGATCTTCAGCACATGGCCGGCCCGGTCCCCGTCTTTTGCGATCAGGAACTGGTCCGGGTGGGTGAGCTGATATCCCTTTTCCTGGGTGTCCGAAAGTTTTCCTAGCCCATACTCGTCAAAGCTGTCCTCAAACAGTAGCTTTCCTAGCACCACAGCTCCTCTGAGTTTTTTTTGCTGTTCCCTGTTTCCTGCACGGTCATAGGCATAGTAGGTGAGTGTAAACTCCCCCTCTTTAGAAACCACAATAGGGCTTTCGTACTCTCTGATCCCGCCACCGTTCAACTGCCAGCTGATCCCCGCAGGGCCTGTACCCTCATCCTCAGCCGTCAGACGGATTTCTGCCTGATTAATGTAAGCGCCATCTTTTGTATGTTCTCCGTTCACCTCCGCTTTCGTCACCGGGGGCTGTGTATCCTCGGTCAGATCCTCGGTCACTCCGTCCTCAAAGGTGGTGATTACAAAGCTCTTATCCGTCTGCGTACCGTCTGCAGTCTCCACATAGATACTCCCTGTGGACACGCCTCCTGGGACCAAAAGCACGATCTGCTGTGGCCCCCAGCTGATCAGATAAGGAGAATCTTTCCCTAATTTCACTGCCTGTCCCGGCCCTGTCAAGACCACCTCTCCGGGAGTCTTTCCAAAATGTCCCTTTAATACAATCTTATCCCCAGCCTGAACTTCCTTGGGGGCATCCACGGACTCTAGCCGGATCTCCTCAAAGGTTACCAGAAGGATGGCCTTTAAATCCCTTAAGTTGGTCACGTTCCCCGGAAGGTCCGTCAAAGTCCCGGTGAACCGGTAAGTCCCTTTTCCATTGCTGTTGTATTCCGGCACGCCGTTATCCCACCTTACCCCTGCCCGTAAGGTGCTCCCGTCCGTCAATGTTACCTCCACAGAGGATGGCAGATTCAGCTCCTCTATGTCGGTTCCCGTCTCCACATGCCGCTCTCCAAATGAGGCGACTTTATAGATATCCTTCACAGAGTGCCTACCGGATTCCGACAGGATAACCTCCGCCAGGTTGAGGGCTTTATATCCCTCCAACTGGATGCGCACATACCGCGCTGTGGTATTTAAAGCCACATTGAGGCTCCGGTCGGGGGTATCGGTCACGTGGACCTTTGTGATACTTTCGTTGTCCTTCAATTCCTTTAACGTCCCTGTCAATGCCTGGTCAGAGGCGAAGATCCAGAAATTGTTTAAGTTCTTCTTTGCCTCCCCCTCGCAGTTCCATATGGTGATGTCCTCCAGCTCTTTGTTGCCGCCTAAGTCCACCTGCCACCAGGGATTGCTCTCCGTCTTTGTGGCGGACACGCTCTGACGGCTGTCCGAGCCGTTCAGGATGCCGTCGGCTGCCCGCTCCCCGTAGCTTCGCCCCGACACGGAAGACTGACTTATGGTCTTTTTCCAGGCCAGATTTCCCGCTGTGTCATAATCCTTGTACCAGCTGGAGGGAACCTCCTGAAGGTCCGGCAGCTTCTCATAGGCATCCCCGATCTCCCGAAGTCGATCCAGCACGTTCCGGTCCATTCTGCCCTCCGGATTGGGCGCTGCATTCAGTATGAACGCACAGCCTTTTCGGTTCTGGGGATAGCACATCTGGTTCAGCACCCAGTCCACAGACTGCAGCTGCTGGGTGGGGTTGTTGGTGTTCCAGAACCACTGTCCCTGGAGATTGTGGCAGGCCATACCTGGTTTATCAAACCAGGAGGGAATGGTCTGCCCAGCCCCGTTTTCAAAGATGGTCAGGTCCGTGTGCGTGTCATTAACCTCGCAGCTTATATTGATAACAATACAGTTGGGCTGAAGGCTGTGCACCAGTTCTTCTACCTCCCTGTAGGGCAGCTCCGTGTAGAGAGGGCTTCCCAGGTCACTTCCCCAATCTGCATTCCACCCGTCCAGGATCAGGAACGGAATATCTCCGTAGTTTGTCATCAGCTCCCGGATCTGTCCTAAAATGACATCCCGGTTTTTGGTATAGATCTCTTTGCGTATCTGGTCATTGGTACCGCTGAAATTGGGTTTTTCCACTGCCTCCAGATGCAGGTCCATGATGGAAAAATACAGGCCCGCCTGGATTCCCCTGCTCCTAAATGAGGTAAGGTATTCCTCCACCACGTCCAGCCCGGGCTGGTTTCCCTTAGAAATATTGTGTTCATAAACCTGGCTGGGCCAGATGTCAAAGCCGTCGTGGTGCTTGCTGGTCATGCAGGAGAATTCCATCTGCGCGGATACCGCAGCATCCGCCCACTGGTCTGTGTCCAGGCTTGCGGGATCAAAGTCCTCCGGGTCCGCCATGGCCGGCCCCCAGTCCTCCAGCGCAAAGTCATATTTGGGATTTTGTCCGTTGTTAGTGTAGGTAGACATATTGTAGTGAAGGAACATGCCAAAACGCTGATTTACAAGTTCCCGGTACATCTCCATCCGTTCTCTGGGAAGGCCGCGCAGCTTTGCAATGGCCCGGGTGAGTGTCTTGAGTGCATTGTCCGCTTTCCCGGCATTGGACGTATCATTCACACCCAGAAGGGCTGCATCCCTGGCTGCCCCCAGAGCTTGGGCAATCTCATCCTTTGCCTCCTGCCAGCTTTCGGTTGTGTACTCCTCACGCTTAAGCTCCTGTGCCTCCCGTATTTTCTTTTCCAGCGAGGCAGAGACTCCGGAGGGGATTCCGGTATCCGCGGCTGCGGCATCCAAGTTATCCTTTGTCTGTCCAATCTCCTGCTCAGTGGCATTCTCATTCTCCAGCATTTCCTCGGCTGCAGTGACTGCTCCCTGAAGCTGTGTCCATTTCTCCGCCGCAAAATCAAAGTCCGACAGCTTCTGAGTGCGGGCGATTGCGTTTGCCAGATTTTCCTTTGCGATGTCCGCCTCCCCCATGTAGTGAGTAATCATAACCTCGCTCAGGCCATAGCATCCGCCCCCGTCAAAGGTTCCAAGCCTTGGGTCCGGGTTTGCCGCGATGCGCACATAGCGGGCGGCCACCCCCAGAACAACTGTATCGCTGACCGGTTCACGGACAGAGCCGGTGGCCATATGCAGTTCACGGTGATAACCCACATCCAGCTGATCGTCCAGGGGTGTCCAACTTTCCCCGTCTGAGGAATACTCGATATTGACAAAGTGAAAGCCTCTCTTTAAAAACTGGTCCGTGCCATCGTACTGGTTGTGGTTCCAAATGTACAGGTTCGCCAGCTCCTGCACTTTTCCGGTGTCAAATTCTACCCACACAGAACTGCCCGCATTGTCCTCAGTCTGCCACATTCCCTGGGCATAGTTCCCGTTGGAGTGGGTGGCATCCAGACTGTTCTTTTTGGAAAGACCGCTTCCGTTTACCAGATTGTCCGGTGTGATGTCCCATCCGCTGCGGGACTGGCTGGCCTCAGCAGCCAGGGACAGAACCCCCTTAGCAGAGTCAGGCCCCCCATTGCCCTCCCCTGCCGCAGATGTGTGGAATGTATTTCCCATTGTCCCCGTGAGGATAGCAGCTGCACTTAAGACCACCGCCAGAGTCCTCTTTATAGTATTTAGCTTCATTCCTTCTCCCTTCTGTTTCTCATATTTCTATCTGCATATAATGGCTATCATTTTACTTTTACTCTCTTTGCCTTGCTAAACGCTTTGGCGTAATAGCGTTTTCCTGCGGAATCCTTTGCATAGGCCCGTACTTTTATATAGTAGGTTTTCTTTCTCTTTAGCCCTTTCAGCAGCTTTGTGGTCTTCTTTCCCTCCGCTTTCGCCACATACACATTTTTTGCCTTCTTAAATGACTTGTTGGAAGAATAGCTGATCTGATAGCCGTCCGCTCTCTTTACATTTGTGATCGCAACCGTACAGACCTTCGCCCTTTTGCTGGCTGCGCTTACGGTCTTAACCTTCCCCGGGCGTGCCGCCTTTTTCCACTGTGCGTAGAGAGTGACGGTCTTTCCATTTACGTATGTAAGGTTTTTCACCGGCTTTTGGTCCGCATAGAGGGGCCCCTTTCCATTTTTCTGTGTACTCCATCCCTTAAAAATGTAACCGGAGCGTTTAAACTTGCCGGCTCTCAGGCTGCTGTTCTGGTCATAGGTCATGGACTGGGTGCCCATACTTCCCCGGCCGCCGTTCTTATGGAAGGAGATCCGGTAGGTATTGGCCCGGTACTGGGCGGTAATCACCATATTCTGAGTTACTTTTTCAAAAGGAGAGCTCCATCCTGTAAAGGTGTATCCCATTCTTGCGGGCGCTGCGGGAGCTTTTGCAGAAGTGTTTTTCTCCACCTTCTGCTGACTCAGCACACTGCCGTTGTAATCCTGAAAGATCACCTGAAAGGTTGTCTGAGGAGCAGGTTTTGGCTCCGTCTCCGGTTCTTCCTTCTCCAGTTCCAGGTAGCCGGCTTCCAGTTCCTCCACTGCCGCCTGTATCTGCTCTTGATCCAGAATCGTCAAATCATCCCTGTCCAAAAGCTCCTGTGCCGCCTCCATAGCTGCCGCAAGTCTCTGGGCGGACTCCTGGGTGTACTGGGTTAAATCCACTTTTTTCATTTCATCAAGCTTGGCCTGAAGCGCGCTGGTATCCGCCTCCTCTATAGGCTTGGCCTCAGTAAAATCAATGATCTTAATATTGTCGTACAATGCGTAGTTGTTCTCATTTCCTCCCGCTGAGAAGGAGAGATGCAGACCGCCGCCGCCCTGCAGGCCGTTCACTTCCCCTGCTGCCATCCACTCCTGGGGCTCCTCGCTACCCTCGGGCCATACTTTTACCGCCATCTCACTGCCGGAAGTGTACGCCTTAAGGTGATACCAGTGGCCTGCCTTCAGACTGATTCTCTTGTTCTCCAGCCTGGCCGCCTCTCTTGCATTCCCATTTACATTTTGCTGCAGCAGTATTCCTCCGTAGCCCGGTACGACAGGATACACATGCATGTTGTCAGGACTGAAGGACTGGTAATAATTGCTCACATAGAGGCCTTCAATTCCTCCCAAATCCTCCTGGTACCAAAAATCCAGTGTCATGACCGTTCCATCCCAGCTGTCCTGTTTGATCATGCGGACTGCGGTGTCTCTCTTGCCCTGTATCTTCAGCACCTTACCTGGTATGGAATTCCCTTTTACCACCTCGAACTGTTCCGGATGGGTCAGCTCATATCCCACCTCATTGGGGTCTGTAAATTTCCCCTCTTCATACTCGTCAAAATTCTCCTCAAAGAGAACATTTCCCTGGGCCACGGTTCCGGTTACTTTTTTCGCGGCTTCTCTGTTACCGGCCCGGTCATAGGCATAGCAGGTCAGGGTAAACGCCCCCTCCCTGGAGACTACCACAGGCTTTTCATACTCATTCACCGGCCCGTCGTTTAACTGCCAGTGGATGCCGGCAACGCCGCTCTCCCCGTCCTCGGCTTCCAGAGAAATGGTTGCCTGGTTAATGTATGCCCCCTGCGCTGTCTGGTCCCCAGTCGTCTGCGCCTGGGTCACCGGAGCTGTCTGATCCTCTGACAGATCTTCCGTTACACCCTCCTGAAAGGTAGTGATTGCCAGGTTGTCAAAGCTTGCAAAAGCAGTATCCGCTCCTGAGGAGTCTGCGTATTGGAGGAAGAAACCTCCTTTTTGCAGGCCGCCATAGGAGGCGCCGCCTGTCCACCCGGAGGGTTCCTCCTCTCCTCGCTTCCACATTTTCACCTGAAGGTTATCCCCGGTCATCTCCATTTTTATAGAGTACCAGGCGCCCACCTCATAAGTGAAATTGGTGTCCCCATGCTCTGAGTAGCCGCCGTTTAAGTACCTCTGATAAAAGATTCCGTTTCTGAAATGCGGCAGCAGATTTGCCAGACAGCGGTTGTCCTTGTTCTGATATCTGGGTGAGATGTAAATTCCCCCATAGTCCTTTGTGTCAGAATCAAACCGGTAGTCAAAGGAAATCTTTACATTCTCCCAGTCCGCCTCCTTGGTCAGATAGATATCATTTCCATCGGAGTTCATCCTCAGAATCTTTCCGCCGTCCTCCTGTGCAACACTTATCCGGTCATGCAGGAAGGTATATTTCTCCACTGCCTCCTGCTGCGCATTTAGTTTCCCTTCGGAGTAGGATTCAAAATCATCGGCAAAAAGCTCTTTTTCACTGCCGTATACCGTCAGTTTCTGATCTCTGTTGGTACGGGTCCCGTCCGCCGCTTCCACATAAAAGCTGCCGCTTGAGACGCCTCCCGGAACCAAAAAGGAAATCTTGTGCTTAGTCCAGCCAAGAAGACAGGGAGAATCCCCATTGACCGCCACTTCACCGCCAGGTCCTGTCAGGACAATTCGTCCCGGCTCTTCCCCGAAATACCCCTCAAGGGTTACCTTATCCCCTGTTTTTACAAAGTCAGGGGCTGTCACCTTGTCCAATTCCTTGGGGCGGATGTGCTCAAAGGCTTTCTCAATGCCGATCTGTTCTGCAAGCCCGTGGGGATAGGCTGTGCTCTCCGGCGCCGTATCCCAGTAGTTTTCCATAAATACAGGCTGATCCATCCGGTGTCCCCAGGTAAATTCCCGGATATTGTAAAAACAGGTGTAGGGAGTGTCATAGGTGATGTTACCCTCCACCTTTATGCCGCCGCTGCCCTCATCCAGATAGAGGCCTCCCGGCCAACTGGACATGTTGTGGATGCTGTTAAAGGAAATGCTGCTTCCGGGCATGTCGCCCAGGGTATAGATTCCGCCTCCATCATGCATCTTTGTCATACAGTAGCCCACGTCATTGTATTCAATGATATTGTTTCTGGAGACAGCCGCATCCCCCTGAGGAAATACCGGATACCACTCGGGTGTGATCTCCCCCGCCTCTGTGGAGTTGGCGCGCCCCGTCTGGTCCCAGAAGCCCCAGCCCCAGCCAACGGAGATGCCGGAGTAGGCCACATTTTTGATGGTATTGTGAGTGATAACGGTTCCGTCCGTGTAGCCCGCCAGAACTGCCACGCTTCCCTTGTACTCTGTACCGATCTCATTGAAATAACAGTTGGTAACCACATTGTCCTTTACCACATAGCGCTCATCGTGGGGATACTTTCCGGGGTCCTTAGCATGCCTTTGCATGGCCTCCCTGATCTCATCCAAGGTCGCATCCTCCGCCAGAGTCACCGGGTGGGCATCATTGATATTCACGCCGCCGATGAGGACACCGCCGCCGGAGATATCCTGGAAGACACACTGCTCCACCACATTGTTCACAGAGCCCTTCAGGATTCCCACTGCCCCGGAACCCAGGTTGCGAAAATCACATCCCAGGAAGGTGATGTTCTCGCTCATCTTTGTCTCAACGGCCGCCTGGGGGGTGAGGGAGTACCCGTGCATGTTTTCCGTCTCCTCCGGATCATGGGCAAAGTTGGCCTGCTGATCAGGCCACCCGTGAACGCTGGGGTACAGCCAGGTATTGTATTCAAAGGAGAGGCCTTCAAAGAAGAGGTTCTTTACCTTTTTGTCCGCCTCCCCGTACAGGGTGATGAACTGCTCTGTGCTGGGGATGATGACCTTGGCCTGGTCCATGTCCTGCCCCTCCTCGGGCAGGTAGTAAACCGCCTTTTCCTGCTCATCAAAATACCACTCTCCCGGCTCATCCAAAAGCTCATAAGCGTTTTCGATATAACTTGGGACGTCCGCGTGCACCTGGTTTCCCCCGGCTATCTGGTTCAGCCTGAAAGACTTCCAGTCCATCTCTATGTAAATCTCGCTGTCACTGACCTTCTCAATGGAAGCAATGGGTGATATCCGGTGCACCCAGAGAATGTCATACACAAACTCCACGTCCTGAAGATTGCGCCAGTCTGCCATCTCCACCGCGCTGCTCTTGTAGCCCCGGTACGCCCTGTGGGTTCCGCTGTAGGTAGTGTACTCCTGATATTCGCCGGCCCGCTCAATGCCTCCGGGAACCTGGCCCCTGGCCCGGACGGCCATCTCCCCGTCCACATAGAGCTGCCTGGTATTCTCCACATCCGGCACCTCTGCCTTCATAAGGCCAGGCCGCTGTCCATCCTGCGCGTCCTTCCAGCCTGTCACCTCTTTTCCTGAAGTAAAAACAGGCCTGCCGCCCTCTTTGGCTCTGTAGATTACCCGATAGCCATTGGTGCCGGAGTCTTCAGCCTCAAATGCTGCCGTACTTTCCATAAAGTATTCCCCGTCCTCAAAATACACCAGAATGTCTCCTGTCATATCCTGGTTCATGGTCCTGACTTTCTCTCTCGCCTGTTCCAGCGTCCGCAGCGGATCTGTTGCCAGACCGCTTCCTGTGTCACTCCCCAAGGGGGATACATAGATTTCTGCCATAACAGGTGCCTGCTGCTTTTTACTTGCATAACTTGTCATGCCCGCAGGGCAGGAACCTGCCACAAGAGCTGCCGCAAGCACTGCGGCAGCTATTCTCTTGCCCATATTCCTTTTTAAATCTTTTCTCATACCTTCTCATCCTCCATCTGTCAGAGGGAGGCCTCTTCCTCCCCCTGGGCTTTCTGACGTTACTATTCACACGTTCCCAGTAACTTTCTTCCCCTTCTCTCTCTGGCATTCTTCAGGGAATGGTCGTAAGCAGTGTCTGACAGCACCCGCTGATCTCAAAATGTCCTGTGGATGCAGTGATCAGCAGGCTGTCCCCCTTTGAAAAGGAGACTTCCTCGCCGTTTCGGACGGTTCCGCTGCCATCCAGCACAAGTACATGCACAAAGGAGCTGCCGTCCACCTCCCCGCTCATCTTTCCCAGGACTCTGCCGTCCAGCGTGAGCTTATCCACTGTAAAATATTTGCAGCTTCCAAGGTGGGGTTCAAAATCCTCTCTGCGCGCCTTTGGACTGCGGTCTGTAACCGCCAGCGCTTTTTCAATGTGCAGGTCTCTCTGTTTTCCGTCCGGCCCCGTCCTTCCATAGTCATAAACCCGGTAGGTCACATTGGAATTCTGCTGGATCTCCGCGATTACGATGCCCTTTCCGATTGCGTGGATGGTGCCGGCTTCGATGAAAAAGACATCTCCTTTCTGCACAGAAACCTTGTTCAGCACCTCCAGAATAGTCCCATCCTGGATGCGCTGCCTTAATTCCTCCCTGGATATCTCCCTGGAAAACCCGTAGTAGAGATAGGCATCCTGCGCACAGTCCACCACATACCACATCTCCGTCTTCCCATACTGACCTTCCTCGTTCAGAGCATATTCATCGCTGGGATGGACCTGTATGGACAAATCCTCCCTGGCGTCGATGAACTTGATCAGCACCGGAAAGTTATCAAAGGCCGCGCAGTGGCTTCCCAGAATCCGCTTTCCCTCCCACTCGATATATTCCTGAAGGGTTTTCCCCTGAAAAGGTCCCTCGGCAATCCGGGAGCTGCCATCCATGTGGCAGGACAGCTCCCAGGATTCGGCCAGAGTCTTTCCGTCGTACTGCTTGTGATAATCTCTGATTAACTTGTCCCCACCCCAGATGTATTCCTTAAAGGCCGGTTCTAATTTTAAGATTGCCATAGCTTGACTTCCTCTATTTCTTGATGATTACAGAACTGCTTTGTCCCTTCCCTCTCATCAGCTTCCGATATTTCTTTTGTCTGGAGGACGGAACCTTAATCACCGCTTTTTTGTATATCCCTCTGAATGCATTTTTACCCACAAGCTTCAGTGACTTAGATTTCACGGTAATCTTTTTTAGCTTCTTGTCGCCATAGAAAGCGTATGGATGAATCCTGGTCACATATTTCTCAATGGTCACTGTAGTCAGTCTTTTGTTGTTCCGGAATGCATTCCTGGCAATTTCTGTCACTTTGTACCTGTAGTTTCCAATCTTCACAGATCCAGGCACCCTTGCGGTTTTCAGGGTCTTTTTCACCGGCTTTATAAGGCTAACGGTTCCGGACTTAGTCGAAGCGTTTAGCACTTTATACTTATAGCTGCCCGCTGTGTAAGTCTTTCCCTTTTTGGCTTTGATCACAAAGGTTCTGGTTATGCTTCCCCGGTAGTTTCCCTTTCCGGTGATCACCACCTGGGCTGTTCCCGGTTTTACATTGCTGCGGTAGGTCAGGGTATAGTCCGTATTTTCCTTTAGCACCTTGTTTCCGTCTTTGATGGTCACCTTGGGTTTCAATGCCCCGCCTGTGTGGGTCTGGGCCGGAATGCCGCTGATTGATAAACTGGATATCTCCACTGTCTGTGGCTCCTCTTTGTCCCCCGGTGCGGGGTTGTCCGGAATGGGGTTATCCGGTTTCCTTTCCAATCCCCGGATGGCCTCATCCAGTGCCTTTGCCGCTGCGTCCACTTCCTCCTGAGCAGCCTTTTTCGAGAGACTCACTGCCGCTGCCAGGGCTGTCTTAAATGTGCTTACACTCTCGTCTGTAAATGCCTGAAGCTGCGCCTCCGTAATGTTACATGCCTCTTTGATCAATTCGTCCAGCTTCTCCCTGGATGCAGGACATCTTATGAGAGCTGTCCGGATATTCTGGGTCATCTCCCCGTTCACCTTGAGGGTTCCCGCGGCAGTCAAATATCCCTCTGCTTCGATGGAGTAGGAGTAGGTTCCCTCTTTGAGCAGATAGCTTTTATCCGCTTGAGCGTTTACTGTCTGGAACTGGGCATCTGTCACAGTTATCTTCGCATCCTGCGGCAGAACCTCAAAGGTTACCCTGGTCTCCTTAGCTTTTACCTCAAAGCCTCTCACCTGGATGTTATCAATGTATGCCTCATTTTCATTGGCCTTTCCGGAGAAGGACAGATGCAGGCCGCCGCCTCCGCTCAATCCCGAAACGTCTCTCTGAGCCATCCACTGGGCGGGCTCCTCCTCTCCCCTGTGCCAGATCTTAAAGGCCATGTGGTCGGATGAGGTCTGCATCTTTACCGTGTACCAGACACCGTTTTGAAGCGGATAATCCTCGTTGCTGATTCCCGTGATGTTGCTTGCGTTTCCGTTTACATTCTGCTGGAGCAGGACTCCGCCCCATCCTGGCAGCATGGGATAGGCATACATGCTGTCCGGTCCCAGACTCTGGAAGTAATTGCTGGGGTAAAGCCCTTCCAGTCCGCCCAACTGGTTCTGATACTTGTAGTCAAAGGTCATCACTGTGTTTTCCCAGTCCGCGTATTTCAAAAGCCTCACATCCTGGCCAATGCCCTTCAGCTTTAAAAGCTGGCCTGCATCGTCCCCGGCAATCTCCATGGCGTCCTTGTTGATGGCCGTGTATCCCTTTTTCTCCAAATCGGTAAAGCTTCCGGGCGCATAGTCTTCGAAATCGTCCTCAAAGATCAGCTCTCCGGGCTGCAGGTCCACAACAAAGTGGAATGTCTGCACTTCCCCAGCATTTCCCGCCCGGTCCGTTGCGCGGTAGGACAGGGTGTAGTCTCCGTTTCCGGTAAACAAGAGCGGTTCCGTGTAGGTGGTAAATTCCCCGTCTCCCAGACGGTACTCAATATCTGCCACACCTGTACCGTCATCCTGGGCAGCCAGCTCCACGCGGACATCGCTGTGGTACAAGTCCGGATTCTCCTGGCTGCGGTTTCCTGTCACCAGTGCTGTGGCCACAGGGGCCGTATAGTCTCCGGATACATCCGTGGTAGCTCCTGCCTCATAGCCCAGCACCCTCAGATTGTCAATGCTGGCCCTCTCTCCATCCTTAAGACTGGTGAGCTGGATCAGCAGTCCGCCTCTGTTCACCCCGGAAAAGGTGGTTGTGGAATTCCAAAGTGCAGGTTCCGGTTTGCCCTTTTCCCACACCTTTACCTTCATCTCCTGACCTACAATGGCAATCTTGGTACTGTACCAGGTGCCCACTTTGTAGGTGAATTTACCTCCGCCCCCGGGGCCGTTCAGGCTGCCGCCCACATACTGCTGGTATCCCAGGCCGTTGCTGTAGTTGGGTGTAAGCAGAACCAGGTATTTGTTGTCGTGGTCCTGGAATCTGGGTGAGAGAAAGAGTCCCCCGAAATCGTGTGGATTCACGTCATAGCGCAGGTCCATGGCAATCATCACATCCTGCCAGTCCGCTTTCTTCTCAATGCGCGCGTCCGATCCACCGGACTTATTGATGCGCAAAAACTGTGAGCCGTTGTCCTCATCCTTTTCCACATAGGCGCTGTCCACAATGGCTGTATAGCGGTTTGCCGCACTCTCCTGCGCGCTTAGCTGTCCCTCCTCATAGCTGTCAAAGTCATCTGCAAACAGCTCCTCCGTAAAGTCCCCCACATTGATTTTCTTTGTATTGCTCTTTGTGCCAGATGCGCTCTCTATCCACACCGGGCCTGTCACAATGCCACCCGGTATGCGGATGAGAATCTTTTTCGCGTTCCAATTTAAGATATGTTCTGATGTTCTGTCCAGATAAACGGTACCGTTCTCCCCGCAAAGCGCCACCCTGCCGGGTTCCTCCCCGAAGTTGCCCTCCAGGATTACCTTATCCCCTGAAGTGATAAACTCCGGCGCGGTCAGATTGTTCAGTTCAATGGGGATAATGCTCTGTCCGTTCACATCCTGGACCCCAGCCCTCGCTGCCAGCTCCGCGGGATAGCTGCTGCTTCCCGGTTTTACCCCATAGTGGTTACTGCCGCCGTCCACAAAATGATCTGCCTTGTACCCATAAGTGTGCTCGCGCACATTGTGGTTTAAATCCACCTGGACATTGTAAGTGATATTCTCATCCACAGTCATGCCGCCGCTGCCCTCATCCAGGTAAATGCCGCCGGGCCATCCCACGTTGTCGTGGATCAGGTTGGCCCTGATGCTGCTTCCGGGCATATCGCCCAGGGTGTAGATTCCGGCTCCGTCGTGAAGCTTCATCATGCACTGGGAAATGTCGTTATTTTCAATCACATTGTTCCTGGAGACAGCCGCATCGCCCAGAGGGAATCTGGGGTAAGCCGCCGGTGTCTCATTGTCCGGGGTACCGTCCGGTTTGTAACGTCCGCCCTGGTCCCAGAATCCCCAGCCCCAGCCCACGGAAATACCGGAGTAAGCCACATTCCGCACAGTGTTGTTGGTGATCACCGTACCGTCCGTGTAGCCCGCCACAATGCCGATACTTCCCTTGTACTCTGTGCCGATTCCGTTGAAATAATTATTGGTGATGGTGTTGTTCTTTACAATCAGGCGCTCATCGTGCTCGGTCTTATTGGCAATATGATTCTCTATGGTGTCTCCCGGCTTCAGAGGATGCGCATCCGTGATGCTCACGCCGCCCACCAGAACGCCCCCTGCTGAAATGTCCTTAAACACACAGTTTTGTACCCTGTTCTCTGTGGAACCCTCCAGCATGTTGATGCCGGCGGAGCCCAGATTGCGGAAGGTGCAGCCGTCAAAGGTGATGCCCTTTGTCATCTTTGTCACCACTGCTGCCCCCGGCGCCAGGGAGTAGGCGTGCATGTTGAACTCCTCTCTGGGGTCATGGGCAAAGTTGGCCTGCTGCTCCGGCCAGCCCTTTGTGCTGGGATACAGCCAGGTATTGTACTCCAGGGTAAAGCCCTCAAAGGCGATATTTTCTGCCTTCTCATCCAGACTTCCCTCAACGGTGATCAGGTTTTCCACACTGGGGATAATGGCCTGGACCTTGTCCATGTCCTGCCCCGCTTTTGGCATATAGTAGAGCCTTTTTTCCTGCCGGTCAAAATACCACTCTCCCGGTTCATCCAATAGCTCATAGGCATTCTCCGCGTAGTCCGGTTCCCTTGTGATCTGGACTCCTCCCGCGATCTGACCTGTCTTAAAGGAATCCCACTCCATCTCAATAAAGGTATGAGAGTCATCCTGTTTTGTGATGGATATTATGGGCGAGATTCTGTGCGCCCAGCTAATGTCCCAGACAAATTCAATGTCCGAGGGATTTCTCCAGTTTAAAATATCCGTATTGCTGCACAGAAATCCTGTGTAGGCATCGTGATTTCCATTGTATGTGGTGTAAGTTTTCTTCTCACCCGCACGGTTCATTCCCCCGGGAATCCTGCCCTTAGCCCTTGTGGCCATTTCACCGTCCACAAAGAACTGCCTGGTGTTGGGAATATCCACATCCGCAGCCAAAAGACCGGGACGTCCGCTGTCCCCGGCATCCTCCCAGCCAGTCACCTCCAGACCAGAGGTAAGAACTGGTCTGGCCTTCTCTCTGGCTTTGTATAGGATCTGATATCCATTGCTCCCCGAGTCCTCCTGGTCAAAGGCCACGGTGTCCTCAAGCAGGTATTCCCCGTCGTCAAAGTAAACCACAATGTCCCCTGTCATGTTATCATTTAACTTCCTTACCGCCTGCCTGGCCTCATCCATACTTGCATAGGGCCTGGCCTCTGAGCCATCCGGGTCTTTCACCTCAGACGAGGCTGACACATAGATTTCTGCCATTACCTTACTGCCGCTCTCCTCCTTGGGTGCGGCCAGAGCCACTCCGGGTACGGAGGTCACGGTCAGGGCTGCCGCCAGTAAACCGGCAATCAACTTTTTCCTCATAAGCTTCTTCTCCTTTTTCTCTCTATCTTCCTATAATCATAGGAAGTGCGTCACACAAGTTCTCATATCTGCTCAGGCACAATCCGCCCACGCTGGCTTTCTCAATATTGCCGCCCCCGATTCCGATCACCGGAAAACCCGAGAGGCGCAGGGAAAGCACGCCTGCGGAAGAATCCTCCATTCCAATCACCCTGTTTCGCTCCCCGGGCAGAATCCCCAGGCCCACTCTGGCAGTCTCCGCGTAAAGCCAGGGGTGGGGCTTCATGGCCAGTTCGCTGACGGTCCCCGCCTTCCCCCGGCCAAACGCAGTCCCCGCAGTGATGATGGCATCGTAAAAGTCGAAGGGGTCTCCCATGCCCATCACCTCAAAGGCGGAAACGATCTCAGGCATTGCCTTGCGGTAGAGTCCTGAGGTTACCAGACCGATTTGAATGCCCTTTGCCTTCACCTCTGTGAGGAAATCTTTTAAGCCCGGGGCTGGGACAAAGGCTCCCTTTTTCCCCCTTCCGTCCATGATTTTCTGCATCTCATCCTCAACGATTTCATAGTAGTACGACCTGGCTGTCTCCACGTTTTTATCCGGGCAGTACTTGTTGATGCAGTACTGCAGATGCTCGGACACAGAGTGCCCGGATACAAAGGGCTCATCCTCATCCTTCAGGCGAAAGCTCTCCTTTTCCATCAAACGCTGCACCGTCTTCTCAATAATCCACATCCAGAACTGCTCACTCTTCACACTGGTGCCGTCCAGGTCCATCAGAAGGGCTTTCGCAGGTCCCTCATATACCGGCTCGGTCATGGGATAGATTGCCGGATAGCCCATCAGGGACTTTACATAACAGAGGGTCTTATCCTCATACACAACAAACTCTGCTTTCCCGTCCGCGGTCACAAGGATCTCCTTCACCCCCTCCGCACCGGCCTTAAAGATCCCCCCTTCACTCTCCGGAAGCTGTCCAAACGCTTCCGCCTCTCTCAAAGTTCCCATTCCCGGGATATATCTCTCCATACTTCTATCTCCTTACTGCTTTCATCTATGTGAGTGTCTTCACAGTCACCTCACCTCTATGGTCACTATCTTGTCAGGTCCCAGCTCTGTGCAAATCTCTCCCTCTTCACAGGAAAGCGGCCCCAGCCGTTCCTCCTTCATATTGACCAAATATGCCTCTTTTATGGGAAGTGCAAACCGGATCTGTGCCTTTTTGGTTCCGGTTTCCACGTTGTAGAGCCTCATTATGACGCTGTCCCGCTCCTCACATTTCTTGATACAGGATACCAGAGCGCCCTTCACCTCAAAAAAGCTTTTTTCCATTGGAAGGTCTCCCTCCCCCCGTCCGTCCACGCTGAATTGTACCGGGAGCACCGGTACACTGTGGCTTCTGCTCTTCTCAGGCAGTCCGGCGGATTCCCAGTCCCCTCTGTGGGGCATCAGTGAATAGCGGTATTCCAGTTTCTCCTGAAGCTGCCCTCCCTCCTGGGATGGGTAGGAGGAACCGCTTCGAAACTCTGTGCAGATGATATTTCTCACTGCCCGGAACAAGGTACAGGAAAGGCGGCCGGGACAGGAGGCGTCATACTCCAGCAGGTCCGGGGAAATCACGCCAAAGCCCCGTACATTGTCACTGATGTCCACAAAGCCCTGCATGGGCAGCTTGTCCATCTCTGTGTAGTGCAGTCCTTCCTCCTCGTTTTGCGCCGTACTTTCACGGTAATCCACACAGAAGTGTCCCCCTGCCCAGGCACCCCGGGCATATATCCCTGCGTCAAAGCAAGCGGACAGTCTGTGATCCCTTGCCCGGTTCTCAACCTGGAGCCTTACCTCCAGCATCCTGGCATCCTTTTTCAGGGTATAGCGGACGCAAACCGGCAGCTCTGTCATCTGGCTGCTCCGCCTGCTCTCCCCCTGTATGCCGGCCTCCGGGCGTATCCCGTATGCGGGAACCCTGAAAAGATAGGATGCACAGATACTTGTCTGAAGCGGGGTATTCTCCTCCATCCAGATATCCGCCTGTACTCCCTGGCTGGTGTAGGTGCGGTCATGGTAAGGCGGATAGTGAATCCAGTAATCCCCCAGATCTCCTCCGCTCTCTAAGTAGTTCAGTTCCCCTGTGAAAAAGCCGGTCTCCTTATCCAGGAGGCACACCGTACCGTTTGGCCTTACCTCTGCCCTCAGGAAATCATTTTCCATCACACAGGCGCTCTTTCCCAGCTCTCTGCCGTCACTCATGCGGGTGGGTGGCCAAAACTTCTGCTTTCTGTCAAATCTCTTTTTGGGTGTCAGCCTTACCACCTTGTAGCCCCCGGCCGGAATCTCTCCTGTCTCCAAAAGGACTTCATGCCGGTCCGCATAGAAGGGTTCGGGTCTGGTATGGCGGTTGACTGTGGGCGTAACTGATTCTTTTCTGGAGATATGGGCACACTTAAGCTTCTCCCCACTCATGTCATACACGTCAAAATCCCATATATTCTGCTCACTGGGAGTATCCACCACCAGCTCCACAACCTCACTGCGTCTGTGGGGAAGGGGATTTGCCAGCAGCACAAGCAGGTCCCCCTTTTCGCATCCGGCGCTGGAAATATGCTGAACGATATGGCGGAGCACCTGCTCCCTCACACATCCGGCCAGCTCCGCGCACTGGTCCAGACGGTACATCACATCCCGCACTGTCTTCTCCTGCACCACTCCGTTGATGCTGTCGTGGGACTGGGAACCCAGCAGATAGTCCCTGGCCCTTCCCAGATAATTGCTGTTGTAAGGCAGACCCAGCATTGCGCCCGCCACGCTGAGTGGTTCTGCCAGATCCAAAAGAAGCATTTCCGCCTCTTTGTTTTTCCTCTTTACCGGATAGCGGGTCATCAGCGCATTGGCCGACACTGAGGGGGATGGGCCGTCCCGCAGCTCTCCCTTGATGACCTGCAGATCTTCTCCCTTCAGTTTATCCCTCATCAAAGCCGCATAGTTCTCCATGCTGGTGTGCTCCAGGGTGATGCCGTCCTCCCTCAGCGCTTCATTGAGCTTTTCCAGCAGCCGGGTCAGCCCGGTCTGTGCACAGGTGGAATCCGACCCGTCCATGAGCACCCGGTCCCCCTTCAGCCTGCTGTCCTCCATGGCGTCCCAGGAACGAAGGGCCAGTTCTCTGAGCTTTTCTTCGTGTATCTCCTCCTGATAGCTCACCATAAAGAAGTCCTGCTCGCTGCCGGTTTTGTCCGCCCGGTGATAAAGCCTGGTATTTCCATAGTCATAGCGGAACGCATCTGATTTGTATTTCCGGCCGCTCATGGCTTCCATGTAGGTATTCATATAAAAATTGGCCCTGGCATCTCCGCCCAGTCTGGTGGCCAGCACCTGGGTGCCGTCCTTGCCCTCCCAGACGAACTCGCTCTCTGGGGCCCTCCTCTCGCTGACCCTCTTTGCAACGATCACCAGGTCAATATCAAATCCCTTGTAAATCTGAGGGAACTGGCTGGGCTGTCCCCAGCCAAAGGACTCATAGCCCACGTTCAGCTTGTGTCCGTACTCCCTGCACACCGCATCCCCTTTAAGGAGATTGCGCACCAGACTCTCCCCGCTCACGGGATACAGGTCCGGAAGTGTATACCAGGGACCGATCAGCAGGCGCTTCTCCCGAATATGTTTTTTAAGCCGCCCACTGTTTTCCGGGCGCAGGGCCAGATAGTCCTCCAAAAATACGCTCTGTCCGTCAAAGAGGAAGCTTACATACTCCTCCTGCTCATCCAGAACATCCAGCAATTCATCCAGCATCTCGGCCAGATAAATCCGGCTCTCCCAGATAGGATACCTCCATTCCCGGTCCCAGTGGGTGTGCGTGATCACATAACCTTTTTTCTCCATCTCTGAAAACTCCTTTTTTCTTCTTTCAAGATTATCAGCCTTTCAGCGCTCCCATGGTCAGGCCAGCCACAAAGTTCTTCTGGGCGCACAGATATGCCACAATGACCGGAGCCGCCGCAAAAAATACATAGGCAAACACAACGCCCCAGTTGGCTGAGTAGGGTCCCACCGCGGTGTAGATTCCCACAGTGATGGTTTTCACCTGCCCCAAAAGCAGTGGAGTCTGGAAGTCGTTCCAAATGCCAAGTCCCACAAAGATGGCGATGGTGGCTGTACAGGGGCGCAGCAGCGGAAACATAATTTTCCAAAATATCTGAAACCTGCCCGCTCCGTCTATGGAAGCAGCTTCCTCCAGCTCCGCCGGGAGGGAAGCCACATAGTTGGTATACATAAATGTGGCAAAGGAAATATTTCCGGATGTGAATACCAGAATGAGTACCGGCACTCCCAGGGGAATCCCCAGGTTGCGCAGCAGAATGCACAGAGGCAGGTACACGATTACATAGGGAACCATGATACCAATCAGGAAATACACCCTCAGCATACCGGAAAACTTCGTCTTGACCCTTGCCAGATAGTAGGCTGCCAGGGAAGAGACCACCACAGTCAGCAGAGTGCCTGCCACCATGAGAATGACCGAGTTTGCGTACATCTCCACCAGGTTTGTATTCGGGCTTTTTAAGACACTGATAATATTTTCAAGGGTGGGAGGCAGCGGCAGAGACAGGGGCTGGTCCAGAATGATGTCCGATACCTTAAAGGTATTTGCAACTGCGATATATATGGGCAGGATCACAATCAGTGCCAGCAGGATCAAAAAGGCTGTCTGGAGGATGTTTACGGTTCTCGCTTTCGCTTTCATAGAATGCATTACATCTCCACCCCCTTCTTATTCATGGCTGAGACAATAAAGATCGAGATCGCACCGATCACCAGGAATAGCACCACAGAGATGGCAGAGGAATATCCCACCATGTTGTTGGAAAAGCCCTGGGATACGATGTTGTACACAATCGTCTCAGTGTCATACCCTGGTCCGCCGTCGGTCATGATCTTCACCACATCGTACATGCGCAGCTCATTGATGATACTCATCAGAAAGCTCACGGACATTCCCGGTATAATCAGCGGAAGGGTTACATTGCGAAACTTATTCCATCGGTTTCCCCCGTCCACGGTACATGCCTCATACAGCTCGTGTGGCACAGTCTGAAGGGCCGCCAGATACAGCATCATGTGATAGCCCAGGGTACGCCAGATCTCCACCAGAATGATACAGACAATGGCAGGCCCCTGTGTGCCCAGCCAGTTTCCCACCAGCTGGGACTGTCCCAGGGCAGTGAGCATCCCGTTCAGCACACCGTTGTAGGAGAGAATGCTCTTCCACACAAAGGAGATCGCTACTGTGCTCAGCACAAAGGGGACAAAGAAGATGGTGCGGAAGAGATTGCTCTTAGCCGAAGCGGTATTGACCAGCATGGCCAGAAACAGGCCCAGCACATTAACCAGAACCACCACGACAATGGAGATCACCGCCGTATTTTTCACTGCGTTCCCTAATCTGGCATCCTGGAACACATTGATATAATTTTCCAATCCTAAGAACTGCATGGCATTAAAGCCGTTCCATTTGTTCAGGCTGAAATAGAACGCCATAAAAATGGGAATCACCAGCAAAAGGGTGTAAACGGCAAATGCCGGAACCACAAATCCAAAGGACATTTTACTTTTTTTCATGTTATGTACCTCTTTTTGTTGATAGTTCAAAAACGCCTCGGCGTTCTTGCTGTGAAGCGCGCATCTTATCTGCTTCTCAGATAAAAGAGCCGCTGCAAATTCACATTTGATTCTGAACCTACAGCAGCCCTCTCTATTTCCATATACAGCGGTTCATTCAAGTCCGCCTCTTATGTACCTCTTGTTTGCAGACCGTGCCTACTGCGCTTCCATCAGCCGCTGATATTCTGCATCCCAGCTCTCCACTTCACTTTGCACATCTGCACCGTTGAAGATGTTCTGGAAGGATTTATCCATGAAGGACTGCATTCCGCTGGGGGCTGCATACTCGCCCGGAAGCTTGATGATTTCCTGAACACTGTCCCATCCTGAGATATTTTCCACAAATTTTGTGGTAACCGGTCCCTGCTCATAGGATACCGCCTTTTTCGTGGTGGAGTATAAACCATCTGACTGAAGGTATGCCTTGTACACTTCCTGGTTCTCGTCAAACACATATTTAATGAACTGGAAGGCTGCGTCCTTGTTCTCACAGCTCTCAGACACGCCCCAGTAGGAACAGTCTGCAACAGTGATCTTGCTGCCGTCCATGGTGGGAACCACGAACACGCCAAAGTCATCGTTCTGCTCTCCGTCCAGACCGGCAGCCTGCCAGGAGCCGTCCACGATCATAGCTGCGGTGCCCTTTTTAAACTCCTCAGACGCCTGGCTGTAGCTGAGTGACATGGCGCCTTCATAGTAGTAGCCTTTCTTCACCATATCCTGCCATTTGGTCAGTACATCCACGGTTGTCTCATTATTCCAGGCCACTTTTCCCTCTTTCAGGTCTTTATTGAACTCCGGGTATTTTGCCAGAAGAGCGGTGTCGCCCTCCGCGATCCAGAACGGCTCGCCGGTTGCCCAGATATCTCCTGTTCCGCCGCACATCAGAGGCACCTTGCCCGCATCCTTGATGGTCTGGCACACCTCCATAAATTCATCCCAGGTCTGGGGTTCTGTAAGGTTCAGCTCCTCAAAGATGGCTTTATTGTAGTAGCACTGCATTTTGTACTGTTTAAAGCTGGGAACTGTGATGCACTTTCCGTTGTATTCGCAGAGCGCGGACTCTTCGAAGAGGTCCTGGATCTCCTGTGGAACTTCTGTGAAGATGCCGTCCATGGTAGCCAGCTGCTCTGCCTCCAGGATCACATCCGGGAAATTGCCGCTGCTCAACATGGTTTTCCAGAACGCAGGGCGGTCATCTCCGGTTGCCAGCACCTTCTCCACTTTGATCCCGGGATTGTCGGCCTCAAAAGAGTCGATCATACTCTGCCAGATCTCCGCTGTGATATTGTCTGTCTCAAAAACCCCGAATGTGATGGTGGTTTCTCCCTCTGTATCAGTGGCGTCTGCTGCCTGTGTGTCTGCACCGGCTGGTGTGTCCTCTGAGCCTTGGGCCGCTGTTTCCTTTTGGGTCCCGCTGTCCCCTGCCCCGTCCACCGCCTTCTGTCCTGAGCTGTTTCCACAGCCTGCGAGCAGACCTGCAGTCATACAAGCTGTCAATAAGAGACCTATAAGCATTCTTCTTTTTTTCAAAACTTTGTCCTCCTTTTAACTCTTTCGCATTTTATTTTTCTCAACGCACCGGTTTGTTATTGATGAGATTATTATATTTTAAAAATTTCAGGATCTCAATTTAACAAATTATAGAAGTAGTTCAAAATTAATAGGTTGTCTTGCTTTTGCACTTTCTTTATTGTACAATTCATTCAAAATTTACACTTGTACAAGGAGGTATTTTGTAAGATGAGACTAAAAAAGTATTTCGAAAACATGAGCATCTTCTCCAAAATCTCTATCTCCACCATTACGCTGATTATCATCAGCTCCCTGATCTCCAGCTCTTTTCTGCTGGTTCATTTCAGTCAGACCATGAAGAGCAAGGACCGTCTTCTGGTCAGGGAAGCGGCGGAGCGCATCGAAAATTTCATGCAGGACAAATACAATATGTTGTATAATCAGAGAATCCTGCTCCACTCCACAGACCACATTGCAAACGTAATCTCCTCCACCAGGGATCAGCCCTCCAATATCTATCTGCAGAGAAACCTGGAGAAGATTACGGACTATCTCACTGCCCTGTGTTACTCAGACCACGCCATACTGGACACCATTCTATTTACAGCAGACGGATCAAACGCCTTTTCCTACTCCAACTCCAATGGGCGCAACATCTACCTCACCTATGATTACTGCAGTCTTCCTTATATAAAAACCTTCCAGGAGGCACCGGAGACCATCACCACAGTCTACGACACCTCTCCGCCATACCTGCCCTCCTCCAAAGGGAGCAGCAGTGTACTCACTTTCATCGGCAAGCTCTACGATATGAATTATCCAACCAAAAAGATTATTACCGGATATCTGATGATCAACTTTTCACCTGCGTCCATTGATGAAACCTACAATGAAATCGATGCCGCCTCCGACGGCGAATATCTGGTTGTCAACGGGGACTCTGAGATCATCTACTCCAATACCGCCTCCTATGTGGGCCGCAGCTACAAAAAAGGATTTCTCCCCGAGGAGGATATTATTCTCAACAAGTCCATCAGCCTCTCCGGCCTGAAGGTCATAAGCGCGGTATCGGACGAGGAGCTGATGAAAAATATACGCGGGGTACTGCAGAGGATCATCGTTGTGACCTGCGCCAGCATCCTGGCAGTGACCGTCATTGTGGCTGTGCTGCACAAATATTATAAGAAAAGATTCTTTCAGCTTGCCAGTGCCATGCATCTGATCAGCCAGGGGGACTTTGACACCAGGCTTCCCGTAAACTCGGACGATGAGATCGGTTACCTGAGCCAGACCTTCAACACCATGTGCGAAACCCTGGATACCTACATCAAAAAGACGTATCTGGCGGAGACACAGCAGCGAACCGCGGAGCTCTATGCGCTCCAGGCACAGATCAACCCCCATTTCCTCGCCAATACCCTGGAGAGTATCCGTATGCAGGCATTGCACGATGAAAACTATGAGGTGGCGGACATGCTGGCGAACCTTGGCAATCTTTTCCGCTGGATGATTCAATTCCATCAGGATATAGTATATCTGGAGGATGAGCTTGACTACATAGAGTATTATCTGGATCTGCAGAAATTCCGTTTTGGTGACAAGCTGTGCATCCTCATGGATGTGCCCCCTTCGGTTCTCTATCTGGGGATACCCAAATTTACCATTCAGCCTATTGTGGAAAATGCACTCACCCACGGTATTCCCCAAAGCGGGGAACCCCTGATCATCCGCATCAGCCTTCTGATACGGGAGAACACTCTGAGGCTGAGTGTCTCGGACAATGGGATCGGCATCTCTGATGACACACTGAAGAATCTGCAGCAGCATATTGCGGGGACCCGGACAGACTCCTCCTTCGGGGTAGCTCTTCGGAATGTTCACATGCGTATTCAGCTTTTATTCGGAAAGGAGTACGGACTTACCATAGACAGCAGACTGTATAACGGAACCACAGTTCTTGTTACACTTCCTGCAATTGACAAAAAGGAGATGGAAAAATATGTATAAGATGATCATTGTTGACGACGAACCCCTCATACGCTCCGGACTCAAACACATCATTGAATGGGAGGTATACGGTATCGAGATTGTGGCGGAGGCTGAGGATGGTATGAAGGCGTATCTGAACATCAAAGCCCAGGAACCCGATATCGCACTGATTGATATCAATATGCCAAATATGAACGGATTAGAGCTGATAGAGATGTGCACCCACTTAAAACACTGCCCCAAATTTATCATTCTGAGCGGCTACAATGATTTTGAGTACGTGCGCACCGCCATGCAGCACGGGGCAGTGAACTATCTGTTAAAGCCAGTGGACCAGGAGGAGCTGGCCAACACCATTGCCTCCACTGTCCGCATTTTGGATGACACCAATACCCAGAAGCAGCAGTTTCAGGAGAGTCTTTTGGCCCTGCGCAACGATATCCTGGTCCGCATACTCACAAACCGCATAGACGCCCGGGAGCTGAGGGAAAAATGTCGTTTTGTCAACCTCACTTTCCGCTGCAGCAATATGCGGGTGGGCCTGCTAAAACCCCTGTATCCGGACCGCGACCATAAATCAAAAGGTGCAGACTTCTCCACCGCCAGCCTATGTGAAAAACTCTGCCAGAAAACCTGTGAGTGCTACGCAGCCATCGACACTTCGGACAATCTCGTTCTCATCTTTAAAGATTACGCGTGCAGTCTGCGGGATGAAGACTACGAAAAGCTGCTAAAGGCCTGCGCGGAAAAGCTGAAGGAACATCTGTCCCTGCCCATTGTGCGTTCTCTGAGCCTGAACACCTCCAGCGTCCCCGAGCTGCCCGCCTCCTATATCACCTGTCTGCAGGACGCGGAGCGCAAAGAGATCATGCAAAGCCTGTTTCAAAAGGATACCATAAAACAGCTGGAGCGGGACACGCCCCACAGCTTTGACTATGCCAGCGTTGCCCACTGTCTCAAATCCCGCGACCGCCAGACACTGAAAGACCTCCTCTCAAGCTATTTCAAGGAAGCCCTCTACCCCGCCGCAGACGCCAGTCTGGAGAGCATCAAGTACCAGCTCATTGAGTTCATTATCTGCACCATGCAGGAGCTTAAGTCCTCCCCCTTGTCCAACACAGACATTGAGGTACAGAAAAAGGAGGCCTTTCGCATTATCGGTTCCGCCTTTTCCCTGAAAGAGCTTAAGGAGAAGCTCTTCCAGTTTTTCGCCGCGCTCATGGACCAGTTAGGCGAGACCTCCAGCCCCACCTACTCCTTCCTGGTGCAGAATGCCCTGAACCATGTCCGGAACAACTACCAGGACATCAACCTCTCCCTGAAAACCCTGGCTGCCCAGATGGAGGTCAACGCTGCCTACCTGGGACGTCAGTTCGCACTGGAGACCAATGAGTACTTTTCAGATTATTTGAATAAGATCCGCATATCCAGAGCCATTCAACTGCTGGAAAATACCACCTGGAAGACCGCCGCCATAGCAGAGGCAGTGGGATTTGCAAATATCAGTTACTTTTTTACAATCTTTAAAAAGATTACAGGGGGAAGACCCGGAGATTACCGGAAGAACACATGACACGAGAACATCTTAACATTTTTCTTATATACAAACGAGTCCCGCAGAATATGGCTGCGGGACTTTTCCTTTTGCGCAAAAAAACACCGCTCCCGCGGCCCTACATTCCGCAAAAACAGTGTTCAGTGCGCGATCAGGGGTTCGAACCCTGGACACCCTGATTAAGAGTTATCGTTAGTGGCAAAGGCCGCATAATTAGGGCATTTGACAAGGATTTTAAGACAACCTGATTTTTTATGTAAGCTGGTAAAAAATGGCAATATCACCTATTTTTTTTAGCCAGTCTTGGATTCTGATGATCTTTCCACCTGTATATCTTCTTTTGATTTTTTGCTTATGTCAAGAGTGGTTTTAACTATTTTTTGTACTTCTTTGCTTACGTTTCTATAGGCTTTTATTATTTCTTTTTCTTGTTCTGTTATGCAAAATTCTTCATTTTTGTTTTCAATTCCTAGTAAAAAATATGGAGATATTTCTAAATAATTTACAATTTCTGCAAATTTGTCGATTTTGGGAAGCGAACCATTTTTCCAATTATTTATAGTGTTTTTGGGTAAATTTAGGTCTTTGCATAGCTTATAGGCGGTGATATTTTTCTCGTCTAATATTTTCGATAGTCTTTCTATGTATTCCATTTTTCCCCTTTCTTTTGTTCAAAAATAGTTCTAAAAATAGTAATAAAGTACTTGACTATCCCTAAATATAGTGATATAATACTAAATATAGAGATAGTAATTATACAGTTAATAACAAATTATATCACAGAAAGGCAAGGGTGAAAAGGATGAATAAAGAGTATATTGACGAATTATTTGAGGAAATGGACTACAAAATGGCTTATGACAAGGTGCGTATGGAGATTCATTCTCTTTTATGTTCTGGCGAAATGAGCTATTTGAAATCTCGTGAACTAATTGGATATATTAACGAGAAATATGACGCAATTTGCTGGGGAAGGCAGGGGTGAAAGGTATGAAGAAAAAAGAATTAAGGGAGTGTTTTAATTGGGAATTTGACTTAATAGTTGGGCTTATTGAGAAGCGGGTTGCAATAAAAGATTATGAATCGGCAAAAGTTTTTTGTGATCAGCTTACAGGATTGCTCGATTTTTCGGTTAGAATTGGTATTTTGACGGAGCCGGAAAGAAATCGTTTGATAAGACATTACCGTAATTTAGTTTTGGGGGTGTTAGTTTGCAAATAAAAAATGAAGATCTTGAGAAATGCATGGAGCACTTAAGAAAAAATGATGAAGGCCATAGGCTGGAAACAGTGGAAAACCGCCTAATGTTTTCAGGTGGCTACCTGAATAAGTATACGGACATTGTGCGATTGCTGTATACAATCTTAGATCCAAAAATTGACATGTAACAAGGCATGACGTGGTTTAAGGGAGATAAAAAAGCCTGTCCCTTAAGAGGCTTTCCGCCCTTGCTTAAGATGTAAATAACAAAAAAATATATATAAGCCGTAACGGCAGAAAGTGAGGATTTTATGAAACTGGATGGAGAAATGATCTTAATAGGACTTGAGGAGCGTCAGGGGAAGAAGGACCCCACAAAGGTGTACAAGATGGCCCTGTTTGCACAGGGGACGGATACGCTTGATTGTACGTGCTCAGATGCGGCATTTACGGTTTTGCAAGCTCTCCCGCCCTACTCTCTTGTGCATGTGTGCCTGGACTATAATCACACTTATAAGTCAATCAAGCTGTCAGAGGCCCGGCAGGTAAAGCTTGCTAACAAGGCCACGGCTTAAGGTGTGCGGTTAGGCCCTCCAACACGGGAGCCGGAGGCCCCATGGGCCGTAGAAACCCGTGAACACGCCCGTGTCGGGCGTGTTGATTACCCGGGAAACTTTAAGCAAATGCCCGGTAGAGTCAGCTTGTCGGGTTGCCTGGGGCCTTCCGCCGCCTCAGATCGGGCATTTGGTTGATTATGCATTTAGGCTTATGGTAGTGCGCTTGACAACGTAAATGTGTCAACCCCCCGTAAGTGGGGGCGGTGCCTTAATGATCCTGGCCTGAGACAAGGAATTTTTAGAGTAACTTCCATCCCGTGAGCAGTCGGCTTTCGCCCGGGAGGAAAATCCGTACCAGGACTTTTTCCCCGGGCGAAAGCCGACTGCTCACGGGGCAAAGACTATCGGTTAAGCCATATTCTATGGCCTGAGACAAGGAAGTGCTTTTAACTAGTGATTTTCTACTCTTTTTCGCTAAAATCATATCCTATGGCTTGAGACAAGGAAGTGCTTTTTGAAATATAGCCGTAAAAAATCGGCGTAAATAAGAATGGAGGTAGTGCAGAATGGGGATTTTAAAACAGGAAAAAACCGGAGGTGAAACTTCTGATAATATTACTGAAAAGCAGTGGAATACTGTGCTGGAACTTTCCCAGGCTTCACCGGATCAACTTGCTCTTTATCGTACACAAGCGGTAATTAAGCTTGACGAGACTTTAAAACTGCAAATAAAAACGCTAAAGACAATCAAAAAGCTACTTATAGCGGCGGTGGTCTGTCTGGTAATTATTGCATTGTTTGTATAGGAGGGTAACATGGATGAAATGCTTGTACAGACTGAAACGTCTGATATACAAGGCGAAATCCTTGAGGTTTTGCGTGGAATATCGTCTAAGCTTGATACTGTCCAGGATGATTTACACACTCTGGCGGCTTCTCAAGTGAGTGAAGCCTCGGAGGAGGTTCTGCTAGGCGAACCGGAAACGCAGTTTTCGGCAGACGCAGAACCGGGGACTGAGGCTGAGACAGAAACGGAGCCGCTATACAGAGAGGCCCTGCAAGGGATTCAGGTGTCGCTGGACAATATTGGTGGTCGTCTTGATAGTATGGACTATCAACCGACCATGACGGAAATAAGGGATTTAAATAATGATATGATAGAGCTTTCACAGGCTTCTAATTCTATAAATTTTGGTATATTTGCTATTGTGTCCGTACTTGTGGGTGCATTAGCTGTGGGGCTGTTTTTCCAGATATGGAGGATTTAACATGAGTATTTATTCAGAGGAGATTATTCGTTACATAGCATCGGATTTGTTTCCGATATGTATGTTGGCTGGTTTTGTATTCTTTTTTGTTTTAGCCCTACTTGGATATGTTATTTTTAAGGCATTAAGCCTTTTAAATAAATAAAAAAAATACAAATTAAGGAGGTATGTACATGGAAGGTATTTCAACTGCTTTTACTACTGCATTAACAACTATTCAGGGCGACGCAATGTCACTGATCAGTGCGGCACTTCCGCCAGCGCTCATTATTGCAGGTACGTTCATTGCGGTCAAGCTGGGCATCCGATTCTTTAAGTCGGTTGCAAACTAAGGTGGGCCGGGGGCGGTACGGTATTTATAACCGTATCGCTCTTTTTATGCCCAAAAATGGGCAGAAAGGAGGGATTTTATTGAAAAAAAGGCTTGTCTGTCTGAGCATGGCATTTATGGTGCTTATCTGCTCTCTTTTGTCTCCACTAGCTTTGACGGTGCGTGCAGAGGATAGTTGGACAGACATATTGGTACAGGGATATGCTACGGCAAAATATGTGATCGCGTCTGTATTTGGTCTTGTCAGCGAAGATCAACATACGTACTTGGAAAACCAGCAGGAATATAAGGATTTTATGGATCAATTTGTGAAAGATCATGAAGCAGAATATAGAACTGGTAAAGATGTAACGATGTCTTCTGAGGATTTGCAAAAGCTGTATGCCATTGTTAAAGAATCTTTAAGCGCACAAGATGGATACTATATTTTGACTCCTAATTTGTCTTTTGATGATGCTATTAATAGATTTTGTATATGGGATTCTTCTTATGCGCAATATGAGGCACATTTTCGGGAGGTCTTATCTAAAAATTCTAGGGCGACTGAGATCTATATAGGTGTCAATCTACCTGAAATGTCTGCAGCTTTTTCGGGTCAGAATCCTTTTCTCTATCGTAATATTTCGGATGGCACTTATATGTTTGTTGGTTCTGATGGTTATTTACTATCATCTTCCGGGACTAGTGATAAGCCTCCAGGATCGTCTGATCGTGATGGATATTTAAAATATGTGTCGAACATTTATTCTTATCTTAGTGATTATAGAATAAATGACTCTCGCTGTTGGGCTACTTTTAATGATTTGGATTTTGCGTATGTGTATGGGCAAAAGCCTTTTAAGATTTTTTATGATTATGAATCTTTGTATCGATATGTAAATGGTGATCCTACATCGTCAAATTACGCTGGCAGTAAATTTTATAATTTTTCTGTGTCCGGTGGTATTAACATAAGTCCTAAAGTTTATGTGGATGCCTCTAAGACGGAAAATGTTGAAAAGAAATATTATGAGAAAATTAATAATCAAGTTGTTAATAACCCTGGGATATCCGAATCAGATCTGCAAGATATGATAGATAAGAGTATTGCGGAGATGGTAAAGGAGTTTGAGGATATGCAGAATCCTGAAACAGAGCCAGGGACGGAGCCGGGAACAGAGCCAGGGACAGAGCCAGGAACAGAACCGGGGACGGAGCCTGGTGGGGATGCTGGGCATTATGATAATATCCTCCAACAAATTTATGACAAGCTTGTAGAGATGCACGAGGCTATTAAAAAAATCAAGCCTGGTGGTGGCGGATCTACTGCTGGAGCCTTTTTGGGGTCTGCCTTGGGCAATTTGGTATCTGACTTGGTAGACGGCATTATGGGTGGTACGGATACCGTGGAGGATGCTGTTGCTGATATAACAGGCCGCTTTTCAAAGTTGGTGGATGTGAGTAAGACAAGATTTCCGTTCAGCTTGCCCTGGGATATGATCGTGATATTTAAATCGTTGGCAAGATCGCCAGAGACTCCTAAATTTGAGGTGCCTTTTGAAATTAAATCTATGGGATTTTCTCATACGATTGAGGTTGATTTTGCTCGCTTTGAAACTCTCTCAAAATTAAGTCGGACGTTTTTTAGCTTGATATTTGCGGTTGTTCTTGTGCGGCTTACTATAATGATGATTGATCGGGGGGATTTAGAGTGATTGACATTGTAATTAATATATTGACTGGCATTATATCTATACTGCCTATGTCACCTATAGCCGCATACGTGGACAAATTGTCTGAGATACCGTTTTTGGCTATGGTTAACTGGTTTATACCTTTTGACGTTTTCTTGGGCTTGCTTGAGTCCTGGGGTATATGTATGGGTCTGTATTACATTTACCGGAAAACAATAGGACAGATAAAACAATAGGGGGTGTTTTTATGTCTGTATATTTTTTTAGTGGCAAACCTGGGTCTGGTAAGAGTCTCCATGCCGCAAAGATGATTGATCAGTGGGTGCGTAAAGGCCGTAATGTGATTGCAAATTTCCCGGTCAATGACAATTTTTGGGCCAAAAAGAGGCGTCAAGATAAATTAGGCAAGGTAATTATGGTTACTAATGAGGAGTTGCTTAAATATGGCATACGTGGCCTTGTGGGGTATGCTTCACAATTTCATAAACGCCAACCAGATGGGCAGATGATTGAGAAACAGACGCTTGTTATTATCGATGAGTGTCAGACTATTTTTAATTCTCGGTCATGGAATACTAAGGGCCGTTCTGACTGGATCAGTATGTTTACTCAGCATCGTAAATTTGGCTTTGAGTTCCTCTTGATTTCGCAAGATAAAGTTTTCGTGGACAAACAGATCCGGGCGGTTTTTGAATGGGACTATGAGCATCGTAATTTAAAAAAGTTTAAGACCTTCGGCTGGCTTCTTTCTTTGGTCCTGGGAGGTAACTTTTTTATTGTGGTAGTAAAAAGTATGTCTGTGGGTAAAAAAGACCATACGGAGTGCTTGGGGGCCTCTAAACGGTATTACAAGCTGTACGATAGTTACCGACTATTTGATACAACGGTCTTGCGGGCTAACTATTGACCTGTGCCGGAGCTTGGGGCAGGGGCCCCAACTAGGCGCATGTCAATAGTTAGCCGCAGGGCGGACACGTGCCGGGCGGCCCTACTTGACTATAGCAACACTTAACACCCTTTTCCGTCCATCACGGACTAACCGGGCTTGATCGGTATGTTAGTGTCTTTCCTGCAGAGACACTCTAAGGGTGTGAAAATCGAATAAAAGGCAAGGTGTATCTATGTATAATGTCAAGGTTAAAGACTATGGAAATGGTCAGGTGCAGACTCGTATATACAGCCATCCTGTGTATACGGGTGATAAAAGCAAGCCGGAGCGACAAGAAATGTCGGAAATGCCTTTTGAACCGGGCGTAATGGTTCCGGTGGTCTTTGAATTTGAGGATGCAGAAAAACAACATGAAAGAAGCGTGAGCGTATCGATGAAAAGAGCGAAACAAAAAATATATGATTTGAGCAGGGCGAATGAATGGGAATATTTCGTGACCTTAACCTTTGATCCCAATAAAGTACATAGATATGATTATACAGATTGCGTAAAAAAATTGAGTAAATGGCTTAACCATATGCGCCCATTATGCGGGCCTGATTTTAAATACTTGGTGGTGCCTGAGTTGCACAAAGATGGGGCCTATCACTTTCACGGGCTTTTTGCTGGGTGTGATGGCATTGAAATTGTAGACAGTGGGCATGTAACCCGATCTGGTGACACAATCTACAATTTTGGTAAGTATAAGCTTGGATGGTCAACTGCAACAAAAGTTGCAGTCAATGAGGCCGTCACAAAGTATATAACAAAGTACTGCACAAAGGAGTTGGTGGAAAATACCAAAAATAAGCGGAGATATTGGGCTTCCAGAAATTTGGATGTTCCTGCGGAAACTACCATAATGATGGACTATCAAGACACGGTGCTGCTACACGAGGAGCTTGTGTCTGATGATATCCAGCATTTCAAGACAACAAATTACTGGATTGGCCCGGCACGCCGGGCGGTCTCATATTATGAGCATTTGGAGGGGGATACAGAATGATAATACCTTTTACACAAGCTTTTAATGACTTTTTATTAAGTAGGCATTTGGCTGGGTTATCAGGCAAAACAGTAAAATGCTATACAGAGTTTATTTTTCCGTTTGTCAAAATGTATGAGAATCGGTATTTGGAGGATTTGACGCGCCAGGACATAGATAAGTATCTTGAGACATTGTATAAGCGTGATCTCTCTCAGGCATCCAGGGCAACGTATATTAGGCATATCAAGATATTTTTGCGGTGGTGCGAGGAGGAGTATGCTGTTGATTTTATGGCTCGTAAAATCCGGGTTCCGAAATCGCCTAAAAAGGTCGTATATGTCTACGATAATGATGAGATATGCCAGATATTTCAGGCGGTGCGATCTGGTGAGGAGTGGTTGATTTTGCGCAATCGTGCGGTAATAGCTCTGATGCTGGATAGCGGCTTAAGACAAAATGAGGTGTGTCAGCTTGACAAGTCAGATGTCCATTACAATCAGGCTTACATACGGGTGCGGGGTAAAGGAGATAAAGAGCGGTATGTGCCATTGGGTAATAATAGCTTGCGATTTATCAAGCTGTATCTAGCAGAGGTGCCGCATGATTGTAATTACTTGTTTGTAGATTGTAATGGTCATCGGATCACCTGCAATGCGATCCGGCAGTTGATCTATAAGATAGGCCGCAACTTGCCTTTTGAGTTTAGCTCTCACAAGCTTAGACATAACTTTGCGACTAACTATTGCTTGGATCAATACCGCCAGCATGGGCAGGTAGATGCATACCGCCTTATGGTCTTAATGGGTCATGAGGACTTACAAACTACAATGCGTTATATACACATGGCAAACCAGCTTATAGCCATGCAGACGCAAATATCGCATTTGGATCAAATAGGGATATCGTGAGGTGATTATATGATACATGATCTATTCTTTGGATATGGTTATCTGGCATTGTGCTTATGTATATTTTATCCGTATTTTAAAGGTAGTAATAAGTCTTTTGCCTGTGTCGTATTTGTGTCGGTTGTTTATGTATTTGTAGCGTATATAGATCATTCGAGGAGATGGGCTAAAAAATCTAAGCAAACTTATGCAAGATGTCGTAATCGCAAGTGTTTGGATGGGTATACATGTTCAGAGTCCGCTTGTGACTTGATGGATAAAATAGAGGGGGTGTTATGATGCAAAAAGAATGTGTAAACTGTAAATATTGGGTGAAATATCGTAATTCTAATCAACATTATTGCAGTGTTGGTTATTGCAAAAAGAAAAGATAAATTTGATATAGCCGCATATTACCTATATACGGGTAACATGCGGCTATTTTTTTGCACAAAAAAACACCGCTCCCGCGGCCCTACATTCCGCAAAAACAGTGTTCAGTGCGCGATCAGGGGTTCGAACCCTGGACACCCTGATTAAGAGTCAGGTGCTCTGCCAGCTGAGCTAATCGCGCATTTGCTATTTATATATTTCGTAACGCAAGAGCTATTATATTATATTGTTTTACAAAATGCAAGTGTTTTTTATAAATTTTTTTATTTTTTTCAAAAATTGGTAATAGTTCAGAGGGGTCTGGTGGGTTACTGGCTGAGAGGGGAAGCTGTTTCCCGTAGGCGGGAGATGGTGCCACTCAGGCGATTTTCTAACAAGCTTTGGGAAATCTCTGGGTTCCAGAACACAGTCACCCGGGCGTTGGCAGCTCTCTAAGCAAACATTTTACGTGCGTTTTTAGCGGCGGGGAAATGACCGTTTACGGAAACTTGGACGCGAAGGCCAATGTCATCAACTTTAGATATTACGCACCTTGACAACTAAATAATGCACAAATAACGAGTGATATTTTTGTTGGTTTTATTTCTGCTTTAGGTATTGACATGGCAGCCAAGATGTGCAATGCATCTTATATAACCATCTATTAGGAGGTGTGCCTATGTTTGATACTTTAAATCAGACCTTTGGATTATTGGACCAGTTACTTGACGACCCTCAGTTCATTAAGGACAACCGGACTTCTGAAAAAGCTTTCTCCAGAAAACGCATTCTGGACTTTAAGACGGTTTTCTATTGTATCTGTTCTTCGCAAAAACGTTCGCTCCATACAGAACTGTCTTCCTTTCTTATGAAAGCTTCCCGCGACATACCTGTATTTTCACCACAGGCCTTTTCGAAAGCCCGTTATAAGATCCATCCAGGGGCTTTTTATGCAGCGTTTCGGCAGTCGGCAAAACGCTTCTGCATAGAAAAAGATCTGATCACCCTGCATGGATACCGCGTTTTTGCTGTTGACGGCACCTCCCTCCTTCTTCCGGATACTCCCCAAAACAGGGATACCTTTGGCTCCTGTGGAAATGCTCAAAAGACTTATGCCTCTGCTTCTGCCTCTATTTTCTATGATGTTTTAAATGATATCGTTATAGATGCAGTGATCGGACGGCGGTTTTCTTCTGAACGAAAGGACTGCTATGACATGATTGAAAAAACAGATGACGCTTCTTTCACCAGTTCCAAAAAATTAATTCTTTTGGACCGCGGATACCCATCCAGGGAAATGTACCTGTTCCTGAAAAACCATGGATATCAATATCTAGTCCGTTTACAGAGCGCCGTCCCCAAGGCAGTGCTGGATATGGAAGGAGACGATAACATCATTATAGACAGCAGGAACCACTCCATTGTAAAAAGAATCCTAAAAATCCATCTCCCCTCCGGGGAAACAGAGTATCTGGCCACCAACCTGTTCGATCCCAGATACACAGTGGAAGACTTCTATCATTTATATCATCTGCGCTGGAGTATTGAGACAAAATACCTAGACATCAAACATAAAACAGAGCTGGAAAAGTTTACCGGATACCGTCCGGATGGGATACGCCAGGATTTTTACGTCTGCCTGCTTTTATTAAACCTTTCTGCAATGCTAAAAAGAGAAGCAGAAAAAAGAAGGACAAAAAAGAAAGCGAGTAAGTGGGTATACCAGATATCCATAACTGCGGTGATAAACCTAATGCGTGAAAATATGGTAGTGCTGTTGTATGGTGCTGTCCCCAGGATACCTATACTGGAAAAGATGTCGGAAGTCCTAAAAAATAAGCGCTCAGCGATTCGTCCCGGACGACATTCTGAGCGCAAGAGACCAAGAACAGTGAAAAGATACATTCTTAATCATAAATAAAACCACACGCTAATATGAATTTTATTTAGGCCTTGTGTATTTTTCGCTTGGTCTCTTTAAGTTTACCTTAAATTATTAGATTTGTCATTCGAAATTTTTTGTACATTATTTAGTTGTCAAGGTACTCTTTAAATTTGGTTAACACTACAACGCCTAAAATAGAGCAAACAAGGAACAAGCATAAAACAAACCTCGTATGAAGGGTTACTTTAGCTGTTCAAAAGAAATTTTAAGTACACGAAAGAATCTCTCCGGAGTATCCCGGAAAGCAACCGCCGTGTTCTGCTATTGGTTTCTTATTTCCAAGCCTGGCGGCATTCGCCTCTTCTTTTTCTTTCGACAAAAGCATTCATAGGAATGCCTGTTCTTTTTCAGACGATAGACAACAATTCCGATCAATTCCTTGTATGTTTCACAAACACAACAGATTCCGTAAGCTATCAGCAGCCTGACCATTGGCCATGTCAGACTGCTCCCTCTTTTTTTATCTCTATCTGCAGCTCCGTAATAAAAAACTGTGCCAGCATTACTAGCAGCATATGCCTTCCCCATGCTCGGTAGGTCCTGCTCTCATAGTCCCCCATTCCCAGATGACTTTTGCATTCTTCGAAGCATTGTTCGATCGGCCAGCGCATCAGACATGCCTTGTCTAATTCTTCCCGGCTGATTCCCCCTGGTGCATTGGATAAGAAATATTTGATGGTCCCGTCTTCATGTTTCCTTATATAAAGCCAGACCTCTTCATCCGGAACTGTCAGCTTTGTCCTGCCTGAATTCCCGCTGTAATGAGTCTGGTACGATACACAGCGGATATTCTTCGTTTCTGCATAGATGGGTCCCTTAGACCCATCTCCCAGATACACTTCCTTCCACGGAATACTCTCATCGTTTGCAATCTCTTCCACATAGATTGGTGGAAATGAAGGATGTATCCGTCGTTTTCCTCCCTGTCCCGCCCGTTTTGACGGTATCATTTCCGGCATGGAGCGGAATATCTTCTCATTTTTCCGTACCGCTGCAAAGTAATATTTGTCAGCTGGAAGGCTTTTCAGAAAACTATGGTCACTTCCAAAAGACGCATCACAGCCGATCCATTTGATTTGGAAGATATCGGCGGAAAATATTTGCGCCAATCGTTCTTGTGCCATCTCATTTTTGGTCTGAAACTTAAGCTCCCCGGGCAGCTTTGCCCGTTTTCTATGCTCTTCATATTCCGAGCCAAACCATTTTTTGGGGATATAAAGCCTGGCATCCAGCAGTGCATGGCCCTGGGAATTGGAATATGCCAAAAATACACCAGCCTGACAATTCTCATTCTTTCCAAGTCTCCCGCAATACTGCCTGGCAACACCCGGTGAATAAGTCCCTTTCTTCACAAAATCACTCTCATCAATACAAAGCATGGACTCTGGAGCAGATAAGCGGTCTGCTACCAATGTTTGATATTTTTTGAGATACTCCTGTTCTGGAAAGGTGGAACGGGCCATAAAATTCTGTAGCCCACGGACGGCTTCCGGCCCTTTTAGGAACAACGCAATCGGCTCTACAGATTTCCTTTCAAGATTACTCAAAAGTCCTTTTATATACAATGCTAATTGAGCCTTATGAGTCCGATTCGTATTGACCGAGTCGAAATCGGATAGATACTGCTCAAGCCTAGCTGCTGTTTCAACCTCTGTCAACTGGTTTCCAAGCACTTCCTTTGCCCAATACGAATCTGTTTCATAATTACTTGTTAACATTTCATCACCCCTCTTTATTTTAACACTTTTACAAGGGCGTGGTATAGTCCTTTACTCTACTTTGGGCGTTGTAGTGTTAAGTTGATGACATTGGACGCGAAGGCTTTCCTGAGCGTCCTTAGTTGCAGTTAACGGTCAGTTCCTGCATTTTGGCTGAAATGGAAGTTCATACAAATTTAATTTCCCTTCCCTTGCATCCTCCCTGCAAAACATCTATAATAATCTTTAATAATAGAAAATTACAGCAAAGAGGTACTTATGGAAGCAAACACGCAGAAATCACCGGATCAGACCGGCTCGGCTCCGGACATAGCCAAACGGGAGGCAGACCCCGGTTCCAGGAAATTTAAAGCAAACAGCAGATACTTTACCATATCGATCTATGCGATCGGCGTCATTTTTGTGGGCGTCATTATCATTAAGCTGTTTTTGTCCTGGAGTGAAACCATACAAACTGCCAAGGAAATCATTAACATCCTGATGCCCTTTATCATAGGAATACTCATCGCCTTTATCTTAAACCCTGTGGTCAGAAAGATCAGTATGCTCCTGGGCAGATTCCTGAAGATGAAGGATAAGACTCCCAGAAAGGTGCTCTCCATAGCCATTGCTTATCTTTTGGTTATCGGTATGATTGCGGTGGTGCTTTTTGGAATTATTCCCCAGATCATCTCCAGTATCACAGATCTGGTCAACTACATTCCCACAGCCGTTAATCAGATTTACCACTTTGTTGACAATCTGGAGGAGCACTTCCCCACCCTGGATATGGAGGTTGTCCGCAACACCATCAACAATGCCATTCCGGATATGATCAATTATGTAAAGGACTTTGCCACCAACATCGTGCCTGCTCTGTATCAGGTTTCCATGTCTATTCTACAGTGGATGCTAAACCTGGCTATTGCGATTATTGTGTCCATCTACATGCTCTCTGACAAAAAGATACTGATCCATTCCATGAAGGCCATTGTATACGCCTTTGTCCCTGTAAAGCGAATCCCCTCTACTGTAGAGGTGCTAAAGGAGGCAAATCACCTGTTCAGCAGCTTCATCGTTGGAAAGGCTATTGACTCCACGATCATCGGGGTACTGTGTTTTCTCTTTATGAGTCTGCTGCAGCTGCCTTACACAGTGCTGATCAGCGTGATAGTGGGGGTTACCAACATGATTCCTTATTTCGGTCCCTTTATCGGAGCAGTACCCGGTGTTCTGATCATGCTTCTGGTCAGTCCCCTGAAGGCTTTGATCTTTGTCATTTTGATTTTAGTGCTCCAGCAGTTTGACGGCCTGATCTTAGGACCCAAGATTCTGGGGGACTCCACCGGGCTGAAGCCCCTATGGATCATCATTGCCATCACCATCGGCGGCAGCGTTGCCGGAGTGCTGGGCATGTTCCTGGGGGTACCCGTGGTGGCGTTCCTGCGCTACCTGCTGAACCGCCTGCTCACCTCCAGGCTAAAAAAGCGGAACATGGAGAACTTAAACAATATTACATTAGAGTGATTTCTCTGTACAACACAGGAAAGGACGTGAAGCTTTTGTCCCAGACTACAAAGCGGGCTCTGGAAGGCAAGAAGACGTATATGTCTACCACTCCGTCAGCCGGGAGCTGGTGGAACGCTATCTCTGCAATGTCACTTGTCAGCTCCTAATATGGCGGAGGAAAAAGCCGCAGGTATGTGCGTGCGGAGGATAAACAGTTCGTCGCTGATTTTTACAAGTTTGCATTTGTGTAACTGTTGCTGGACTGGATTCGGAAGGGTATGAAAGAGAAGCCCGGACACATTGCGGAGAATGTCTGAATTTTATACGATGCCACAGTCCTGTCGAAAGTTTCGGCAGGGCTGTTTTTTGATCATAGGAAAGTCCTCTGAACTTTCCTATGATGCAAAAAAACGCTCCGCTGGGATCGCACAGCGGCGGAAAGGAATTATGTCGCTAAAGCGACCCGCCGCAGGCGGAGAATCCCGCGAGCGGGATTCTTTTTTATCTATGAAAGACTGCCCTGGAAACCATTATGCTAGATTTACAGGCACAGTAAATATCAGGAAAACAGCGAGGAGGTTTCTATATGTATTATTCAGGTGGTAAGTTTGAAGCATTTGCACATCCCCAAAAAACCAGAGGGCGTTGACCACAAATCCGCATATCTGGCGGGCAATCGCCTTGCATCCCTTTCTTCCGCCTGCTTTTTGGTCCGGGACGGTCAGATGAAAGAGGAACATATCCATATTTTAGAGGGGCTAAAGATACCGGGAGGTTCCTGCGATGGAATCAAGGACCCCTCTAAGGGATTCATTATGCGGGTCAGCCGGGGGATGGACAATCATTTTGAATGTCTCTGAGACCTCCGCAGAGCTGCCGGAGAAAAAAGCGCTGAAAAAAATATCCGGAACTGTGATAGAGGAACTGTTGCAAAGATATCACCTGATTTAAAGGTAGAAAAATGGATTATCCTTACCCGATAATCGAATATTGCAAAGTATTTCTTCTTTTTTCTCACACTTCACCCCAGAAATATGCAATTGTGCACAGTTCGTACACGTGCCGTAAAAAGAAAGGAGAATGCTTATGAAAAAGAAGAAACAATGGGTATCCCTGTTCCTGGCTGCGGCCCTGGTGGCCAATGTCATCAACTTAACCAAATTTAAAGAGTACCTTGACAACTAAATAATGTACAAAAAATTTCGAATGACAAATCTAATAATTTAAGGTAAACTTAAAGAGACCAAGCGAAAAATACACAAGGCCTAAATAAAATTCATATTAGCGTGTGGTTTTATTTATGATTAAGAATGTATCTTTTCACTGTTCTTGGTCTCTTGCGCTCAGAATGTCGTCCGGGACGAATCGCTGAGCGCTTATTTTTTAGGACTTCCGACATCTTTTCCAGTATAGGTATCCTGGGGACAGCACCATACAACAGCACTACCATATTTTCACGCATTAGGTTTATCACCGCAGTTATGGATATCTGGTATACCCACTTACTCGCTTTCTTTTTTGTCCTTCTTTTTTCTGCTTCTCTTTTTAGCATTGCAGAAAGGTTTAATAAAAGCAGGCAGACGTAAAAATCCTGGCGTATCCCATCCGGACGGTATCCGGTAAACTTTTCCAGCTCTGTTTTATGTTTGATGTCTAGGTATTTTGTCTCAATACTCCAGCGCAGATGATATAAATGATAGAAGTCTTCCACTGTGTATCTGGGATCGAACAGGTTGGTGGCCAGATACTCTGTTTCCCCGGAGGGGAGATGGATTTTTAGGATTCTTTTTACAATGGAGTGGTTCCTGCTGTCTATAATGATGTTATCGTCTCCTTCCATATCCAGCACTGCCTTGGGGACGGCGCTCTGTAAACGGACTAGATATTGATATCCATGGTTTTTCAGGAACAGGTACATTTCCCTGGATGGGTATCCGCGGTCCAAAAGAATTAATTTTTTGGAACTGGTGAAAGAAGCGTCATCTGTTTTTTCAATCATGTCATAGCAGTCCTTTCGTTCAGAAGAAAACCGCCGTCCGATCACTGCATCTATAACGATATCATTTAAAACATCATAGAAAATAGAGGCAGAAGCAGAGGCATAAGTCTTTTGAGCATTTCCACAGGAGCCAAAGGTATCCCTGTTTTGGGGAGTATCCGGAAGAAGGAGGGAGGTGCCGTCAACAGCAAAAACGCGGTATCCATGCAGGGTGATCAGATCTTTTTCTATGCAGAAGCGTTTTGCCGACTGCCGAAACGCTGCATAAAAAGCCCCTGGATGGATCTTATAACGGGCTTTCGAAAAGGCCTGTGGTGAAAATACAGGTATGTCGCGGGAAGCTTTCATAAGAAAGGAAGACAGTTCTGTATGGAGCGAACGTTTTTGCGAAGAACAGATACAATAGAAAACCGTCTTAAAGTCCAGAATGCGTTTTCTGGAGAAAGCTTTTTCAGAAGTCCGGTTGTCCTTAATGAACTGAGGGTCGTCAAGTAACTGGTCCAATAATCCAAAGGTCTGATTTAAAGTATCAAACATAGGCACACCTCCTAATAGATGGTTATATAAGATGCATTGCACATCTTGGCTGCCATGTCAATACCTAAAGCAGAAATAAAACCAACAAAAATATCACTCGTTATTTGTGCATTATTTAGTTGTCAAGGTGCGTAATATCTAAAGTTGATGACATTGGCCCTGGTGGCCCAGTCTGCACTCCCTGTCTCTGCCGCACAGGCAGGGTATGGCGAGATGTCCATCACACAGGAGGAAGTCCAAAGCCGAGCGGCAGAGGCGGTCAGGACTTGGCTTTCCGAGGAGGAATACGGGACCCAAGGTGTGACCATCGCCGGAAACGAGGCAGAACCGTACAAAGTTTCAGCTGAGGATCTGAACTTATTCGAGGGGTTGGGCAGCGCTACTATGACAGCCACCTTTAAGACCTCGGCCAGCGGAATTCAGGCATTATTTGCAGTAAACGGAAGGTCTGAGCCCAGTTCAACAAATAACTATATCAGCCTTTATGTCAACGGGTCCACGCTGGGCTCTGAGATCCGAAATAATACCGATACTAATTTACACATTTTTAAAGATACCGGTATTGCACTGAATAACGGCAAGTGGCATACCGCTACACTCACCGTGTCCAAAGATCAGTACTACAGACTCTATATTGACGGCGTAAAACTGTTGGAACAAAGTGCCGCTTCCACCAGCTTTGTTGACAACCTGGGATGGGCACTGCACTCGGTCACCTTTGGACGCGCGGACCGGGGCGGCGGCAACAACTACCCGTTCCAGGGAAATTTAAAGAATATCAAGTTTTATAACTCCGCCCTCTCCGAGGCAGATATCCTTGCGGACCATGAAACTACCATAAAGGATAAGTACGATGAAGACACCCTCAAGACAGAAGAATACGGCCTCTTTGATATGGGGGACTACGATGCCTACAATTACCGGATTCCCGCTCTGGCGACCACTACAGAGGGAACTCTGATCGCCGCTGCTGACCGAAGGGCCACACACTGGAACGACTGGGGAAACATTGACACGGTTATCCGCCGCAGCACTGACAATGGAAAGACCTGGGATGATCCCATTACTGTGCTGGACTTAAAGACCCAGCCGTATTTCACAGGCACCCAGTCTGCCTTTGCCATAGATCCATGTGTGGTGGTGGAGGGGACAAAAAGCGCAAATTCCGGGCGTATCTGGATGTTGGTGGATCTCTTCCCGGAAAGCACGGGCTTTGGCTCTGCAAACGCAGGCAGCGGATACGTAGAGAAAGATGGTCAAAAATACCTGGCCCTTTATGACACCGCCAGAGCAGAGTATACTGTGCGTGAAAATGGCGTAGTCTATGACAGTCAAGGTACCCCGACCGACTACGCAGTCAAGCTGGATACAAAAATGCCCCATCACGAGTACGGGGATCTCTATGAAAACGATGAGTACAAAGGAAACATCTTTTTAAAGAGTACTGGTGAGGACAATGACACTGCTCCTCTCACGGTCCTTGTCACCAGCTATCTGTGTCTGACCTACAGCGATGATGACGGAACCACCTGGAGCCAGCCCCGGATTTTGAATGGTGAGGTGAAAGAAGAATGGATGAAATTTATCGGCACCGGTCCCGGCGTAGGCATTCAGCTTACAAAGGGCAGCCACGCAGGCCGTCTCATCTTCCCCATCTATTACACAAACGGGAACGGCAAACAGTCCTCCGCAAACATCTACAGTGACGACAATGGCCTCACCTGGCATCGCGGCAAATCCCCCAATGACGGCAGGATAAATGACAGCGGACAGGTCTCCGATTCCCAGGAGATGAACGGTCTCTCCGAGCTGACTGAGAGTCAGATTGTGGAGCTAAACAATGGCCATCTTGTACAGTTCATGAGAAATACCGGTGGCAGCTCAGGAAAGGTTGCTGTTTCTGTCAGTGCGGACGGCGGGGAAACCTGGGGCGATGTCACCTACACAGAGGCGCCGGAGGTCTACTGCCAGCTCTCTGTCATCCATTGCCCGGATCTGATCAATGGAAGTGAGTATGTCCTGATGTCCAACCCGGACGGTCCCAGCAGAAGCAACGGAGCTCTCCGCCTGGGCAAGGTCAACGCGGATGACACCATCACCTGGGAGAAGTCAAAGATGTTCCGCTCCGGCAATTACGCCTACTCCTGCCTGGCGGCCATGAGTGACGGAAACTACGGCTTGATGTACGAACACTCCAATGCCATCAAGTTCACCTCCTTTAACCTGAATTTTCTGGATGAGGATATTACCCTGAACAATCCTGTAATCACCAGCATAAGCTGTGAGGTTGAAAAACGCAATCCGGACAGGGCCTCCATCCAGCCGGGAGACACCATGAACATCACCGCAGTTTTGGATCAGCCCGTCTTTACCACCGGTTCCCCCTCACTGCGCATCAACTTAAACGGCAGCTACCGCCATGCCTCCTATGTTTCCGGAGGAAATGGAGACAGTACAATGCTCTTCTCCTACACCATTCCCAAGGGAGATCAGGGCAGCACTTCCTTCCTAGGTCCCAAGATCGTGTGCGATGAGAACAGTTCTGTCAAAAACAAACACGGTTACTCCGTAAGCTCCGGTGACCTGAATGTAGACCTGGGCTATATCGGTTATGATCCCACTTCCGAGCTGGGTGAGGTTCCGTTAGATAAAATTACAGCCACAGCCGGGTCGGAACACTCCGGTCAGGGCGCTATGAATGTACTGGATGGAAATGAAGAGACTCTTTGGCATACGGAGTGGAGCAGCGGCTATAACCGAAAGGATCACTGGCTGCTTTTAGATTTGGGTGATGTCTACACCGTAAAGGGCTTCCGCTATCAGCCCCGGCAGTCAGGCGGCATCAACGGTATTATCACCCAATACCGAATCGAAGTGAGTACGGACAATGTAACCTATACTCCCGCCGGGGAAGGCTCCTGGGCACAGGATAACGCCTGGAAGCTGGCATCCTTTACGCCAGTGAGAGCACGGTATGTCCGTCTCGTCTCCACAGCATCCGCAAGCGGGGAAGCTGCTAATGAGTACACCTCCGCTGCCGAGGTCCGTGTGCTTGCAACGGAGTTTGAGGAGGACAAAGAGTCCCCGGATGCACCGGACAACCTTGAGGTGTCCAAGATCACCTCAGGCAGCGCAAAGATCAGCTGGGAGGCCGCCATCGACAATGTGGGCGTAACCGGGTATTCCATCGCTTACGGTATCGCAGGTCAGGAAAAGCAGAGCATAAGCTTACCTTCTGAACTTTTAAGTACCGTACTGGCTGACCTGCAGCCAGAGAGCCACTATGAGATCGAGGTGACTGCATACGATGCGGCCGGGAATGTATCTCTTCCTGCCAAAGCTTCTTTCACCACCTTAAAAGCAGAGGAGCCCAAAGACACCGAAGTTCCCTCCGCCCCTAAAAACCTTCAGGCGTATGATATTACAACAGACAGCGCTGTTATCAGCTGGGACGCTTCCACAGACAATGTGGGCGTAACCGGATATACAGTAACTTATCGCATTGCTGGTCAGGCGAAGCAGACTATCAGCCTTGACGGGGCTGCTCTCAGTGCCACCCTTACAGCCCTCAAGCCGGAGACCACATATGAGGTGGAAGTTACCGCAGAGGATGCCGCCGGCAATGTATCCTCTGCCGCTTCCCTGACCTTTTCCACCAAAAAACCAGCGCCGGTAGATCCGAACCCAGGTGAAGACCCCAAACCCGGTGGAAATCCCAAGCCCGGTGAAGATCCCAAGCCCAATGTAGAGCTAAAGGCTGTGAAACTAAATGTCTCTAAAATTACACTGGGAGCTAAGGAAAAGCTTACCTTAAAAGCTACCGCCTCACCCTCTTCTGCTGAGCTTGGGAAACTAACCTTCAAGAGCAGTAACCAAAAAGTGGCAAAGGTAACTGCAAAGGGAGTGGTAACGGCAGGCAAAAAAGGGAAAGCAACGATCACCGTAACTGCAGCAAATGGTAAAAAAGCCACCTGCAAGGTTACTGTCAAGAATGCACCAAAAAAGATAACACTGACCGCAAAGAAAAAGACTCTCAGGGTAAAGAAAACCCTTCAGCTAAAGGCAAAGCTGAACAGAGGAAGCGCTGGGAAAATCACCTTCAAGTCCAGCAACCGCAAGGTGGCAACGGTTGACTCCAAGGGCAAGGTGACTGCAAAGAAAAAGGGTAAGGTAACGATCACTGCCACTACCTACAATAAGAAAAAAGCGAAAATTACTATAAAAATTAAATAGCTGGCAAAAAACGGCCAGACTGTGCACATTCCCCGCACAGCCTGGCCGGCCTACCTATTTGGATTTTTTCTTGTCATTGTTCAGGATGCCATTCACTTCATCCAGAGATCTTTTGATCACCAGCATCTTCTTATTCATCCCAGGCTTTATCATTACCGCCTGGCCGATCTTGTCCTTGATCCCCTGTTTTCTCGCCACCTGTCACACATCCTTTTGAGTAGCTGCCACGTACCCCTGCAGCCACCTTTTTCTTCCATTATATGCTTCAGTCCGGAAACGGTTCGTTCATCAGGGGACCCATCCGCCTTCCCTCACTACGCTTCCTTCTCTGCTCCGGTTTGGCGGCTGATGATCATCTTGTGGATCGGATTCCCAAGACCGGAAAACTTTTCCTCATACTCTGTCATCACATTTCCCCTCATCATGTCCTCTTCTCTGTGCAGATCATAGGTACAGGCATCCAGCGTCCATCCTGCCTCCCGGGCCTGCGTCAACGCAAAGTCAAACAGCCCCCTGTTGTCCGTCTTGAACTCCACGGCTCCATCCCGTTTTAAAATCTGATCATAACGTGCCAGGAACTCTCTGGAGGGAAGTCTCCTCTTGGCATGCCGGTCCTTTGGCCATGGATCGGAAAAGTTCAGGTAAATCTTCCCAACCTCCTCCCGCTCAAAAATCAGAGGCAGGTCCCTGGCATCAATGCAGAGATAACAGAGATTGGGAATTTCCTCCAGGGTCTCCCGTTTCTGCACAGCCCTCAGCAGCACACTGGTGTACCGCTCAATTCCCACATAGTTAATGTCCGGGTGCAATTTTGCCATCTCTGTGATGAATTTTCCCTTTCCCATCCCCACCTCAATGTGTATGGGATTGCTGTTTCCAAAAATCTGCTGCCAGGTCCCTTTCTTTTTTTCCGGCTCGTGTATCACATAGGGACTTTCCGCTATGATCTGGTCTGCACCAGGTATATTTCTAAGACGCATCCTTTTATCTCCTTGTACTTCCTTTTTTGTTACTGTTCACAGTAACATGCATAAATCCATGGAAAATCGCCTGCGGCGTTGGGATTTATGCACTCCTGAATCATTTTCTCACGGTCTGAGCAGTATATGCTCAGACCTGAGTGAACAGTAACCTTTTTTCTACCGGGATTCTATCATAAAACTTTACAGATTACAATTTAGTTATGGCTTTTTTTGAAAAATGGTGTATGATAAATAGTAGCAACAGCAGCAGATAGGAGGATACAAATATGGATATGATTGTAAACCGATTATCTGAGATTGAGCTGGCAGCTTCCAGAATCATGGAGGCCGCTGCCCTTGAAAAAAAGGACCTCGAACAACAGTCTCAGGAAAACATCAAAGCCTTTGATGCAAAGATCGACCAGGAAACCAAAGAAAAGCTGCAGAAATTAAAGGAAAACCTGGATGCTCAGATGGAGCAGGAGCTTTTGCAGCTACGGCGGGATACGGATAAAACAATCCAGACAATTGAATCGGACTATAAGGCCAACCACGAACAGCTGGCCCGGCAGCTCCTTCAAAAAATGATAGAGGGGTAGACTATGGGAAACTTGTTATCCTACAGCGGAACCACCACCAAGATACGGGCCATACGCAGCCGGCTGTTGACGCCGGATAACTACCGGGAGCTGGCTTCCTCCAAAAATGTGACAGAGGCGCTGGCTTACCTGAAAAAGCAGCCCGGATACCGGGACCTGTTCGCCGGTGTGGAGGAGTCCGGTCTGCACAGAAGCGATATTGAGAAGATGCTCACCAATGCCATCTACATTGATTTTCAGAAAATATACCGTTTTGCTCCTGTGGAGCAGCGCAAGTTTTTGGACCTCTACTTTCACAGGTATGAGGTCTCACTTCTGAAAACATGTATGCGGATGGTCTTTGACCACAGGGATATGACCCTGGATCTGCGGATCTTTGAGGCCTTCTTTCAGAGGCACTCGGATATTGACTTAAGAAAGCTGTCCGCAAGCCAGTCGGTGGAGGAATTTGTGGCAAACCTGAAGGGCTCGATCTACTATCCCGCTCTGATGCGGCTGTCCAGTCTCCCAAACCCCACACTCTGGGACTATGAGATGGCCATTGACCTGTTCTATTTTAAATGGTTCTGGAACAATGGGGAGAAAACCCTGAGCAAGGCACAGCTTAAGTACTTCAAGGAAGCCTACGGCACCAAGATGGATCTTCTGAATGTGCGGTGGATTTACCGGTCCAGGCACTATTTTCAGATGACCCCTGCGGATATCTATGCCCATCTGATTCCCGTTCTGTTTCACCTGCGGCGGGAGGAGGTCAAGGCAATGGTGGAAGCACCCGGCAAAGATGATTTTGCTGCTGCCGTAAAACGCACCTACTACGGCCGCCACTATGAGGACTACGACGCGGATACACTGGATGAGACTTACAATGTTATCCGGCAGAATGTACAGCGCAAGGCAACTGCCAAAGATCCTTATTCCGTGGCAACCGTGATTTCTTATCTCTTTGAAAAAGAGCACGAAATCGATAAGCTGACGATTGTCCTGGAGTGCGTCCGCTATGGACTGACGCCCAGTGAAATACTGGAATATATTAAACATTAGACTTAGGAGGTGTGACCGGTGATTGTCAAAATGAAATTTCTAAGCATCACGGGTCCCAAGGCCGACATTGACCGTGTGGTAAATAAATACCTCTCCAAATACGAGATACATTTGGAAAACGCACTGTCGGAGCTTAAGACCGTAAAAAACTTAAGACCTTATATTGAAATCAATCCCTACCGGGAATGGCTCTCTAAGGCCAATGAGTTTGCTGAACTTTTAAAAGATGACACCGATGTCCCCACAGAGGACATCACATTAGAGGAATCCATTGATGCCTTAAAGAATCTGGACAGCAGGATGGAAGCAATCCGCAAAAGGCGTTCAGAGCTTGAGGCCCACAGGGAGGAGCTATACACTTCCCTGCACAACATCGAGCCGTTTCTGGATTTTGACTACGATATCCACAGCGTGCTCCGTTTTAAGTATATCCGATACCGATTCGGCAAGATCGCCAAGGATTACTACGAGAAGCTGGAAAAATATGTGTACGAAAACCTGGATACCGTATTTTTCAAATGCCACAGCGACGACCAGTATATCTGGGGCGTCTACTTTGCTCCCGCGGGGCAGACCACCAAGTTGGACGCAGTTTACTCGTCCCTGCACTTTGAACGCGTGTACCTGCCGGATGAGTATGACGGAACTCCTAAGGAGGCCTATGACAAGCTGAACGCAGTGATCAGTGACTACACTGCTAAGATTGCAGAGTGCCAGAAAGAGATCCTGACCATCCTGTCAGATGAGAAGGCTGTTATCCTCTCTGCCAGGGAAAAGCTGGCCTCCCTGTCCACGAACTTTGACGTGCGGAAGCTGGCTGCCTGTACCAAGGAAAAGCCAAAGGTCTTTTACATCCTGTGTGGATGGATGTCCGAGGCGGATGCCAGGGCCTTTGAACAGGATATTTCCAATGACAGCAATCTCTACTGTATTATAGAGGATGACCACAATAATCTGCTGAATCCTCCGCCCACCAAGCTGAAGAATCCCAGGCTGATACGGCCCTTTGAGATGTTTGTGCGGATGTACGGCCTCCCCTCATACAATGAGCTAGACCCCACACCCTTTGTGGCCCTGACATACGCCTTTATCTTTGGAGCTATGTTTGGGGATGTGGGCCAGGGACTCTGCCTGGTACTGGGCGGCGCCCTGCTGTATAAGTTTAAAAAGCTGGATCTGGCTGCCATTATCAGCTGTGCCGGCGTATTCTCCGCCATCTTTGGTTTCCTGTTTGGAAGCTTCTTTGGCTTTGAGGATGTGCTGCCGGCCCTGTGGCTGCGGCCTACGGAGAGCATGACCACGCTGCCCTTTATCGGAAAACTGAACACGGTCTTTGTGGTTGCAATCGCGTTCGGTATGTTCCTGATCCTCATGACCATGATCTTCCACATCATAAATGCCGTCAAGGCCAAAGATGCTGAAAATACCTGGTTTGACACAAACGGCCTGGCCGGCTTTGTGTTCTACACAGCCGTGGTGGCTGTGGTTGCCCTGTTTATGACCGGCCATGCGCTGCCCGCGGGGATCGTTCTGGCAATTATGTTCCTTCTTCCCCTGCTCCTGATTGCTTTAAAAGAGCCTCTCACCAGGCTTGTGGAGCACAAGGCAGAGCTTCTGCCCGGTGGAAAGGGGATGTTCATTGTCCAGACCGTGTTTGAGATGTTCGAGGTACTCCTCAGCTACTTCTCCAACACCCTCTCCTTTGTGCGTATCGGCGCCTTTGCGGTGAGCCATGCTGCCATGATGCAGGTGGTCCTGATGCTGGCCGGCGCAGAGAACGGGGGCTCCCCCAACTGGTTTGTCATTATCCTGGGAAATATCTTTGTCTGCGGCATGGAGGGACTGATCGTAGGCATTCAGGTACTGCGTCTGGAATATTATGAAATGTTCAGCCGTTTCTATAAAGGCGGCGGACGCGAGTTTAAATCCTTTACCAAAAGAAATGCAAAAGCATAACAGAATAAATCTTATTTATTGAAACAGGAGGAAATCTTATGTCAACTTTAGTCTCAATCACATTAGTCATCGCACTGGTACTCAGCATTATTGTTCCATTTGGAGCCTATTTGATCGGCGAGCGCAACAGGGGCCGTTACAAAACCTCCCTTGCTGTAAACTGCTTTTTCTTCTTTGGTACACTGATCCTGGCCAACATCCTGGCCTTCACCAGCGATTCCACTGCCCTGGCAGCCGCATCCGCTTCTGCCGAAGGCGTCTCCGATCTGTCTGTGGGTATGGGGTATCTGGCCGCAGCACTTGTAACCGGATTGTCCTGTATCGGCGGCGGTATTGCAGTTGCCAGTGCTGCAAGCGCTGCTCTTGGAGCCATCAGCGAGGACCAGAGTATTCTGGGTAAATCACTGATTTTCGTAGGTCTTGCGGAAGGTGTTGCCCTTTACGGACTGATCATCTCCTTCATGATCTTAGGTAAACTGGGCTGATGAAGCTGTATCTCATCAGTGATAATGTGGACACCTACACGGGAATGAGACTGGCCGGCGTGGAGGGCTGCGTGGTCCATGAAAAAAATGAGCTCCGGGAAGCCCTGGAGCGGACCATAGCAGACAAGAGCATCGGTATCATCCTTCTGACAGAAAAGTTTGGGAGAGAATTTCCAGACTTGGTGGATGATGTGAAGCTGAACCGAAAGCTCCCGCTGATTATTGAGATCCCGGATAGGCACGGCACAGGACGTAGACCGGACTTTATCACTTCTTACGTCAATGAAGCCATCGGAATAAAATTGTAAAGAAGGTGAAAAGCTTGACAACTGAGGAAAAATTAGAGCATTTCCAGGAAGCCTCCCTGCAGCGCGCCAAGGAGGACAGCATAGGCATGATCTCCGAGTATAAATCCTCCCTCAAAAAGCTGGAGGATGAGCACATCGCTGACAAAAAGCGCCAGGCAGACCTGCAGCTTCGGACAGAGGCCATCAGCCTGAAGCGGGCCAAGAACATGACACTGTCTAAAGAGAGGCTGGAGATCAAACGCCATATCATAAAGAAACACAATGAGTTAAAAGAGAAGCTTTTTGCAGAGGTGAAAATCAAGCTGGAGGAGTATATGGACACCCCCGCGTATCAGGACCTCCTGGTACGCCAGATCAGGGATATCCTGAAATTTGCCGGGAATGATAAGGTTACCATCTATATCGACCCTGCGGACTCCTCCAAGCTGCCCAGCTTGAGCGCAGCCGTCAACACCACCCTCACGCTCTCCCAGTATTCATTCATGGGCGGCACAAGAGCCGTTGTGGAAAACCGCCACATCCTGATTGACAACTCCTTTGCCACAAAACTTGAGGAGGAGAAGGCGGCATTTACGTTTGACGGAGGTATCAGCCATGAATAAGACCGGAATTATCTATGGAATCAACGGCCCTGTCATCTACCTGAAGGGCAATACGGGGTTCCAGATGTCAGAGATGGTGTATGTGGGCAGAGAGCGCCTGGTGGGAGAAGTCATTGCACTTGACAGGGACACTACCACCATCCAGGTGTTTGAGGAGACCACAGGCTTAAAACCCGGTGAGACCGTGGAGGCCACAGGAGATGCCATCTCAGTGATCTTAGGCCCCGGGATTCTAAACAATATTTTTGACGGAATCGAGCGGCCCTTGAGTGAGATCGCCAGATCCACAGGAAAATATATCGGGCGCGGTGTGAGCGTGGACTCCCTGGATACCTCCAAAAAGTGGGAGGTGCACATGACCGTGAAGAAAGGGGATGAGGTGAGCGCAGGAACCATCATTGCCGAGACGCAGGAAACCCCTGCCATACTTCACAAGTCCATGATTCCCCCAAAGCTTTCCGGCCGCGTGGTGGATGTGGTGCCGGATGGCTCTTACACCATCACGGAACCTCTGGTAACCATTCAGCTGGAAAACGGAAATGAAGAAAAAATCTGCCTGGCCCAGAAATGGCCCATCCGTATTCCCAGGCCCGCATCTGCCCGCTACGCAGCCAACCAGCCTCTGATAACCGGCCAGCGTATCCTGGATACCCTGTTTCCCATAGCCAAGGGAGGCACAGCCGCCGTCCCCGGAGGCTTTGGAACTGGTAAGACCATGACCCAGCACCAGATCGCCAAGTGGTCCAATGCGGATATCATTATTTATATCGGCTGCGGAGAACGCGGTAACGAGATGACACAGGTATTGGAAGAGTTTTCAGAGCTGGTGGACCCCAGATCGGGAAACCCGCTGATGGACCGGACCACCCTGATTGCCAACACCTCCAACATGCCGGTGGCTGCCCGTGAGGCATCCATCTACACAGGAATCACTCTGGCAGAGTACTACCGGGATATGGGGTACGATGTGGCCATCATGGCGGACTCCACCTCCCGCTGGGCGGAGGCCCTGCGCGAACTCAGCGGCCGTCTGGAGGAGATGCCCGCTGAGGAGGGCTTTCCCGCCTACCTGGCATCCCGGCTTTCCGCCTTCTATGAGCGCTCCGGCCTGATGCAGAACTTAAACGGAACAGAGGGCAGTGTATCCATCATCGGAGCTGTCTCCCCCCAGGGTGGAGATTTCTCCGAGCCGGTTACCCAGAACACCAAGCGTTTCGTGCGCTGCTTCTGGGGTCTGGACAAATCCCTGGCCTACGCAAGGCATTTCCCGGCCATCCACTGGCTCACCAGCTACAGCGAGTATCTCAATGATCTGGCCCCCTGGTACCGGGACAACGTGGACCCCAACTTTGTGGATTACCGCAATCAGATCATGGCCATCTTAAACCAGGAGAGCAGTCTGATGGAGATCGTAAAGCTCATCGGAAGCGATGTGCTCCCGGATGACCAGAAGCTGACCCTGGAGATCGCCCGCGTGGTCCGACTGGGCTTCCTGCAGCAGAATGCCTTCCACCCGGAGGACACCTGTGTGCCCATGAAAAAACAGTTCCTGATGATGGATATCATTCTCTACCTGTACCAGAAGTCCAAGATCCTGGTGACCATGGGAATGCCCATGTCCATCTTAAAAGAGAGCGATATCTTTGATAGGATTATCGCCATCAAATATGATGTGCCCAACGGTGAGCCGGAAAAATTCGCTCAGTACAAAGCCGCTGTGGATGCGTTCTATGACGAAGTATTAGCAAAAAATGCGTAGGGAGGTTAGCATATGTCAATCGAATATTTAGGACTCAGTCAGATCAATGGCCCCCTGGTCGTATTGGAAGGTGTCTCAAATGCTTCCTTTGAAGAGATCGTTGAAATCACGGTTAACGGCACAGAAAAAAAGCTGGGACGTATCGTAGAGCTGTATGAGGACAAAGCCGTTATACAGGTGTTTGAGGGGAATGAGGGAATGTCCCTGAAAAACACCCACACAAAGCTGACCGGCCGCCCCATGGAGATTTCCCTCTCCACAGAGATCCTGGGACGCACCTTCAACGGAATCGGCCAGCCCATTGACGGGTTGGGGGAAATTGCCTCAGATGTGCGCCTGAACATCAACGGCCTCCCCCTGAATCCGGTAACCAGGGAGTATCCCAGAAACTATATCCGAACCGGTATCTCAGCCATTGACGGGCTTACCACCCTGATCCGAGGGCAGAAGCTTCCTATCTTTTCCGGAAACGGCCTGCCCCACGACCGGCTGGCAGCCCAGATCGTAAAACAGGCGTCCCTGGGGGAGAATTCCGATGAGGAGTTTGCCATCGTGTTTGCAGCCATGGGCGTAAAGTACGACGTGGCTGAGTTTTTCCGCAAGACCTTTGAGGAGAGCGGTGTATCCGACCATGTGGTCATGTATCTGAACCTGGCCAATGACCCTGTGGTCGAGCGTCTGATCACCCCCAAGGTGGCCCTGACCGCCGCCGAGTACCTGGCCTTTGAGAAGGGAATGCACATCCTGGTCATCTTAACGGATATGACCTCCTTTGCGGAGGCCATGCGCGAGGTCTCCTCCTCCAAGGGCGAGATCCCCAGCCGTAAGGGGTTTCCGGGATACTTGTACAGCGAGCTGGCCACCATCTACGAGCGCGCCGGGATCGTACAGGGCATCAATGGATCTGTGACCCAGATTCCTATCCTGACCATGCCCAATGACGATATCACCCATCCTATCCCGGACCTGACCGGGTATATCACAGAGGGGCAGATCGTGCTGGACCGCCAGATGCACGGCCAGGCCATCTACCCGCCCATCAATGTACTGCCTTCCCTCTCCCGTCTGATGAAGGACGGTATCGGAGAGGGGTATACCAGGGAGGACCACCAGTCCATTGCCAACCAGCTCTTCTCCTGCTACGCTAAAGTGGGGGATGCCAGAGCCCTGGCCTCTGTAATCGGCGAGGATGAGCTCTCTCCTCTGGATAAAAAGTACCTGGAGTTCGGCAAAGCCTTTGAGACACAGTTCGTAGGACAGGGGGAGGAGGAGAACCGGACCATTATCGAGACACTGGATAAGGGCTGGGAGCTTCTGGGCATGCTGCCCAGGGAGGAGCTGGACCGTATTGACACAAAGATACTGGATAAATACTACAAACCCGAAGCTGATTCCGAGGTGATTTCATGAATCCAAATACCTTTCCCACAAAAGGTAACCTGATTTTAGCGAAAAATTCTCTGGCTCTGGCCAAACAGGGCTTTGAGCTCATGGACAAAAAGCGGAATATCCTGATCCGTGAAATGATGGGCCTGATCGATAAGGCACAGGCCATCCAGTCAGAGATCGACGTAACCTTCCGCACCGCCTACGCGGCCCTGCAGAGAGCCAATATCGAGTTGGGCATCAGTCTGGTGGAGGAGATCTCCTTCTCCGTGCCGGTGGAAAACTCCATCCGTATCAAGACCAGGAGCATTATGGGTACAGAAATACCTCTGGTGGAGTATGACTCCTCACCCAGCGCTCCCACCTACGCCTACTACAGCACCAAGCAGTCTCTGGATGAGGCAAAGGTGGCGTTTGAGCGGGTAAAGGATTTGACCATCCGGCTCTCTATGATAGAGAACTCCGCCTACCGTCTGGCAATCAACATCAAGAAGACTCAGAAGCGGGCCAATGCCCTGAAAAACATCACCATTCCCACCTACACAGAGCTCTCCAAGAGTATACAGAATGCCCTGGAGGAAAAGGAGCGTGAGGAGTTCACCAGGCTGAAGGTGATCAAACGTATGCAGACAAAAGCGTGATTCCAAAAGCCCTTTGAATTGACAATTTATCCCAATATGTTAAGAGATTTTACAAAACCCGCATTTATGAAATCCTTCTAAAATGCGGGTTTTCTATTGACTTTTTCCCACTAATCATGTAGTATTTAATGGAGATGTAATAATTTCGTAATTATTTCTTCACGGTTACAGCATGTTATAACAGATTAGATTAGTAAGGAGTGTTTCATGAAAAAGAGAGTATTGGTCGTTCTTACCCTTGTGGGAATGCTCACGGTTCTGGCTCCAAACCTGAACGCGGATGCAGCATGGAAAAGCGATTCCAATGGCAGGTACTACACAGCGCACACCTCCAAAGGTTATCTGACAGGATGGAAAAAGATCGGTAAATATAAGTACTATTTTGAAAAAGACGGTTACGCGGCCACAGGCTGGAGGTATATCCAGCAGCACTGGTATTACTTTGATGTAAAGGGCCGTATGCTGACAAATATCTGGGTGGATGGATCTTTTTTAACCTCCTCCGGAAAGATGGCAACCAACACCGTGATTGACGGCATCCGCGTGGATGCAAACGGCAACCGTGTCGTCACTCCCCCGGAGGATACTTCCGACACGGAGGGGACCGGCGGCACTACCCCCGAAAAAGTAGAGCGCAAAAACTGCTGGGTGGAGGAAAACGGCAGTAAATACTACTATGATTACAGAGGCAAACTGGCCAAAGGATTTTTGACCATCAAAAACACTACATATTACATGGACCCTGAGACTGGGGCTATGCAGACAGGCATTCTCAAGATTAACAAAAAGTATTACGCCTTTGACACCACCACCGGCATCCAGAAAAAGGGCTGGGTAACTTACCGGGGAAAAACCTACTACTTTAGCTCCAAGACTAAAGCGGCCCTCAAAGGCTGGCAGAAGATACGCAAAAAGTATTACTACTTTAACACCAAAGGGATTCTGCAGAGAAATGCCTGGGTGGTGAACAAGAAGTATTATGTGGATGCCAACGGTCAGCGCACCTACGGCTGGCTGACCCAGGGCAAATACCGCTATTACTTAAACCCCAAGACAGGGGTCAAGACCACTGGCCGAAAAAAGATCGGCAAATACTATTACTTCTTTAACCGGGTGGGACGGATGGTCACCGACAAGTGGATGAACGGAAAATACTACCGAACCAACGGCCGGATGGCCCGGAACATGTGGGTGGGCGGTAAGTACGTCAACGGTTCCGGCGTTGTGGCAAAGACCCGTTCCACAGGCTTCAACACAGAGAACGGCAAAACCTACTACCTGAATGAGAATTTCGAGACTGTGAAAAACGGATGGTATCAGATCAGCAGCAAGTGGTACTACTTTGACGCGGAGGGTGTGCTCCAGAAAAATACCTGGATTGAGGGTTCCTATTATGTAAATGCAAAGGGTGTGCGTATAGCCAACAAAATGTACACCGTCGGCAATGACACGTATCTCTTCCTGGCTGACGGCAAGATCGCAAAGGGTGTTACCGTTTTTAAGAACAAGACCTACTATTTAGATTCCGATACCGGAATCCGCAAAACAGGTTTCCAGCTGGTCAACGGCATCAATTATTACTTTGATCCCAAAGACAGAGGCGCTATGTCGGCTGACAAGACCCTGATTATTGATGGAATCACCTATGTGTTTGACAAAACAGGAGCCTCCACCTATGATGCATCGGAGTCGGCTAAGGGGAGGGCGATTGCGGAGTATGCGCAGAAATTTGTCGGATATCCCTACGTATATGGCGGCGACCAGGATCTGACAAAGGGTGTGGACTGTTCCGGGTTTACTATGCTTGTATTCCGATATTTTGGAATCAATATCCCGCGCGTTGCAGCGGCACAGGCATTGGGAACCTCTGCTTACGGCGGCCCCTTTGCACCAGCTAAATTTCTCTCTGAGGAAGAGCTTCAGCCGGGGGATATTATCTGTTACTACAGCCCTGTATCCCATGTGGGTATCTATATAGGAAACGGCAAAATTGTACATGCATCCAACAGTGCGCCCTATCCCCAGGGCGGAATCAAAATTTCTAATTACAATTACGCAAAAATTACAAAAATAGTTCGTTATTGGTAAAAACACAGCGGTTCCCATTACAAGGGAGCCGCTCTTTTTATGCAGTTCTTGACTTTTCCTTATCTTTCCTGTAGTATTTGTTTAAAGGCACTGTAACAATTATGTAATTTATAGATTCAACGTAACTGTAAAAGTCCTGAACAGCTGCGTATCATCAGAAATTGAATGAGGGATTCTTTATGAAAAAAACCAGATTCGCCGGATTGGTTTTGGCAGGGACTCTATGCGCGTTTGCCCCCTGTCTGCAGTCCAATGCGGCATGGACCAGTGGCTCCATGTTGGCCCCCAATATGGCCAGTACAGCCGCTTACATAGCCTACAGAACGGTTAACACCCCCAGGGCCGGCGCTCCGGAAGACGAAGCGGCAGACAGCAGCCCTGACATCCCCGAAACGCCTCCCGTGCGCAAAAACTGCTGGGTGGAGGAAAACGGCAGCAGATATTACTACGACAAAAAGGGAGAACCAGTGAAAGGCCTGTTGACCATTGACAACGCCACCTACTACATGGACCCTGCCACAGGAGCCATGCGCACCGGTATCTTCCGTATACAGAAAAGGTATTATGCCTTTGACACAGTTACGGGAAAGCAGAAGAAGGGCTGGGTGACCTACCGCGGTAAGACATACTACTTTCACGCTAAGACAAAAGCCGCTCTCACCGGATGGCAGCGCATACGCAGAAAATATTATTTCTTTAACACAAAGGGCGTGCTCCAAAAAAACTGTTGGGTGAGCTCTAAGAGATACTATGTAAATGAAAGCGGGCAGCGAACCTACGGCTGGCTGTCACAGGGAAAATACCGCTATTACCTGCATCCCAAGACTGGAATCAAGACAACCGGCTTCAAAAAAATAGGAAGCTCCTACTACTTCTTCAATCGCGTGGGAAGAATGGTCACGGACAAATGGCTGGCAGGACGCTACTACCGCCCCAACGGCAAGATGGCTCGTAAGATGTGGGTAGGTTCCAAATATGTGAACAGCTCTGGTTATGTGACTAAGACCCGTTCCTCCGGATTCCAGACCCGGAGCGGAAAGACTTACTACATAGATGACAATTACGAGACCGTCAAGAACGGCTGGTTTCAGATAAACGGAGAGTGGTATTATTTTAACAAGAAAGGCGTACTGCAAAAAAGCACCTGGATCGGGAATATGTATGTGGATGCCAAAGGCATCCGGATCGCAGACACCTTCTATAAGATTGCCAATGACTACTACCTCTTTTTAGCTGACGCAACGCTGGCAAAGGGTGTGACCGTATACAACGGCAGAACCTACTATCTGGACCCTGACACCGGAATACGCAGAACCGGTTTTCTCTTGGTAAATGGCGTAAACTATTACTTTGATCCCTCGGACAATGGAGCGATGTCTGCTGACAAAACCTTGATTATCGATGGAATCACCTATGTCTTTGACAAGACAGGGGCCTCCACCTCCGATGCCTCGGAATCCGCCAGGGGACGGGCCATTGCGGAGTACGCAAAACAGTTCGAGAAATATCCCTACAAATACGGCGGAGCCGAGGACTTAACCAAAGGGGTGGACTGTTCCGGCTTCACCATGCTAGTGTTTCGCTACTTCGGCCTGAACATCCCCCGTAACTCTCAGGGCCAGGCGAAGGGCACCTCCATTCACGGAGGAGGGCCATTCGCACCAGCTAAGTTCGTATCCGAGGCGGAGATGCTGCCGGGCGATATCATCTGTTATGAGAACGACTTCTCACATGTGGGAATCTACATCGGGGACGGCAAAGTTGTCCACGCGTCAAACAGCGCACCCTGGCCACAGGGCGGCATCAAGATTTCAGGCTATAAGTTTGCAAAGGTAACAAAGATCGTACGGTATTGGTGAGCAGCCAGGAGGCCAGCCCCCGGCAGTCTGCCAGGATACCGATGCCTCAATAAAGGATCTCCGTTCTCCGGGCGGAGGTCCTTTTTTCTCACTATTTTTATCCCCCTTCTCAAAGGCCGTTAAAAGCCCATTTTACTGTTTTTCACCCTTCCAGGTAATTTTCCCCACTTGTCCGTATTTCCCGCTTATTTGGGCAATTAAAATACGCCTCAGCGTATTTGCAGCAAAGCACACGTCACCTACAGGATGCCTCAGGTGTGCTGCGCACGGCACAAATCATCTGCGCGCTTCTGCATCCGCCGCAGACTGCTATTCTGCCATTCTTCCCCCTCTCCACCCCCATTCTTCTCCCTGCATTCACAATCCTTTCCCAATTATCTGAAAATACCAGAATTTTCACCCGCCAAATTCTCATATTTTGACGATTAAAATGTCAACATTTTTTTGAAACTTTTTGCGGTATTTTAACGATTTATCATATCTACACAAAACACCCGTTCTCAAAAAAACCTATGTAAACCAGTTAGAAACACACAAAAAATGTGGATAATGTGGATAACTCAGTGTATAACTACATTTCGCCCCTTTTTTCCAGTTTTTTAATGTGGATAAATCGTCGACTTCCATCGGCTGCATTGTACCCATTTGTGTACATATCCGGTTTTTTTGTGCAAATTGCACACGGCCTAAAATGTTAAAGGAATTTTTAACTCTGTAACATGTTTGTAAATTTTATCTATATACCCTATTTGTCTTACAAATCTGAATTATGGAACACCTCGCCGGATACTCTTTATACAACGGAAAAAGAGGCCTACCAAAAGGTAAACCTCTTTTTCACTGTCCCTTATTAATCTATATAACTCCTTGCGCAAGTCGGTGTGCGGTATCCAATATCAGATACAATAATACCTGATGTGGAATTGCTGGCATGTACCACCTGTCCATTCCCAATGTACATAGTAACATGTCCAATACCGTAATCTCCGCTTCCGCTGTAGAACAACAGGTCGCCCGGCTGAATACTGCCGAGATCCACTGCGCGTCCGCTTACTGACTGGGCGCCCGCTGTACGCGGGATGCCGATTCCAAAATTCGCCATTACTGACTGAGTAAATCCTGAACAGTCCGCACCGTTTGTCAGGCTGGTTCCGCCGTATACATAAGCGTTACCTACAAACTGCAGTGCAAAGTTTACAATACTCTGCCTTGTGCTGGATGTACCTGAGGTGTCCACGGTGGTGGTGCTGTCATTGGAAGAATTGTCCTGTGTGCTGTCCTGTGAATTATCCTGTGAGCTTTGCTGCTGCTGTTGCTGCTGAGCCTCAGCTTGTGCCTGCGCCTGCGCTGCCGCCTCGGCCTCTGCCTGTGCCTGCTGTGCTGCCTGAGCCGCTGCATCGGCCTCTGCCTGTGCCTGCTCGGACCACTGCTGGTTGGCCTGCTCCTGTGCCTGCTGTGCTGCCTGGGCCGCTGCCTCTGCCTGAGCCTTCTTCTGCGCCGCTAAATCGGCTTCCGCCTGTGCCTGAGCCTGAGCCTCCGCTTTGGCCTGTGCTTCCGCCTCCGCTGCCGCCTGTGCCTGCTCTGCCATCACAGATGCATAAGCCGCCTCGTCTGCCGCTGCAACTGCCGCCTGGGCAACGGCCTGGATATCGTAATCCAGCTGCTGCTCAGATGCCAGCATCTTGGCCTCTGCCGCTGCTGCGGACGCTTCAAAGGCTGCATAGGCTGCCTCATCCGCAGATGCACTGTTCATAGCCTCAATTGCTGCATTTAACATGTCCTTTGCCCTCTGGGCTGCATCTTCCACTGCATCTGCCCTCAGCTCGGACTTCTCAATAGATTCCGCTTCCACAAACTCTGTCTTACATTCCACATAGTCCTTGGAAACATATCCCTGAACATCATCATCAACCGCTACCTTCACCCAGTCACCTTCGTCTGAAATCACCTCAAGATTCTCGGAATCTCCAACCATGGTCAAGACGTCTGCCTTCTCATTCGCCTTTGACCGGACCATCAGGGTGGTAGTGTTTACGGTAGCTACCTCTGTTCCCACTTCCTTCGCAAGCTTCTGCGCCTTGTTTCCGGTAGCAAAGAACTCGGCCTTTACGTATCCCGTCACGTCGCCGGACTTAATCAAATACCAGTCTCCCTCCTGGCCTAAGATATCGGCTCCGGCATTGTTATAGAGTTTACCGATCACAGCGCCCTCTTGACTTGCCGCGTCACGGATATTTACATATTCATCTACCTGGGCAATGGCGATGGTTTCATAACCAGTGGCCGGAACCTGAACGGTACCGCCTGCGGCTTCCTTCTTAGCCACCTGCTCCTGGACTTTTGCTTCCAGGCCAGCCAATGGTATGTCAAACCCAGCTGCCATTGAAAGAATCCCACTGCCGGCAAATGTCATGGTCCCTGCCAGACAACATGCCGTAATCTTCAAAACTCCTCTTTTCATTATTATACTCAACCTCCGTGTGTACTGCCTAAATACATTTATTACAAAAGTATTAAATTTATTACACGGATATCATAACAAATATTACGAGTTTTGTCAACCATCATAATAAGTTTTTTTCTTTTTGTAAAACCTAATTAATAACAGTTCAGACAGGGGCAGATGTGTTATTTACGTTGCCGCCCGGGTGACTACATTCTGGAACCTAAAGATTTCCCAAAGCTTGTTAGAAAATCACCTGAGTGGCACCATCTCCCGACTGCGGGAAACAGCTACCTCCGGCGCAGGGCTATGCTTCGTGGACAATTGGCGTGCGTTTTTAATGGAGATGAAATCCTCTGCTTACGGAAACTTAAACGCGAAGGCCAATGTCATCAACTTAACCAAATTTAAAGAGTACCTTGACAACTAAATAATGTACAAAAAATTTCGAATGACAAATCTAATAATTTAAGGTAAACTTAAAGAGACCAAGCGAAAAATACACAAGGCCTAAATAAAATTCATATTAGCGTGTGGTTTTATTTATGATTAAGAATGTATCTTTTCACTGTTCTTGGTCTCTTGCGCTCAGAATGTCGTCCGGGACGAATCGCTGAGCGCTTATTTTTTAGGACTTCCGACATCTTTTCCAGTATAGGTATCCTGGGGACAGCACCATACAACAGCACTACCATATTTTCACGCATTAGGTTTATCACCGCAGTTATGGATATCTGGTATACCCACTTACTCGCTTTCTTTTTTGTCCTTCTTTTTTCTGCTTCTCTTTTTAGCATTGCAGAAAGGTTTAATAAAAGCAGGCAGACGTAAAAATCCTGGCGTATCCCATCCGGACGGTATCCGGTAAACTTTTCCAGCTCTGTTTTATGTTTGATGTCTAGGTATTTTGTCTCAATACTCCAGCGCAGATGATATAAATGATAGAAGTCTTCCACTGTGTATCTGGGATCGAACAGGTTGGTGGCCAGATACTCTGTTTCCCCGGAGGGGAGATGGATTTTTAGGATTCTTTTTACAATGGAGTGGTTCCTGCTGTCTATAATGATGTTATCGTCTCCTTCCATATCCAGCACTGCCTTGGGGACGGCGCTCTGTAAACGGACTAGATATTGATATCCATGGTTTTTCAGGAACAGGTACATTTCCCTGGATGGGTATCCGCGGTCCAAAAGAATTAATTTTTTGGAACTGGTGAAAGAAGCGTCATCTGTTTTTTCAATCATGTCATAGCAGTCCTTTCGTTCAGAAGAAAACCGCCGTCCGATCACTGCATCTATAACGATATCATTTAAAACATCATAGAAAATAGAGGCAGAAGCAGAGGCATAAGTCTTTTGAGCATTTCCACAGGAGCCAAAGGTATCCCTGTTTTGGGGAGTATCCGGAAGAAGGAGGGAGGTGCCGTCAACAGCAAAAACGCGGTATCCATGCAGGGTGATCAGATCTTTTTCTATGCAGAAGCGTTTTGCCGACTGCCGAAACGCTGCATAAAAAGCCCCTGGATGGATCTTATAACGGGCTTTCGAAAAGGCCTGTGGTGAAAATACAGGTATGTCGCGGGAAGCTTTCATAAGAAAGGAAGACAGTTCTGTATGGAGCGAACGTTTTTGCGAAGAACAGATACAATAGAAAACCGTCTTAAAGTCCAGAATGCGTTTTCTGGAGAAAGCTTTTTCAGAAGTCCGGTTGTCCTTAATGAACTGAGGGTCGTCAAGTAACTGGTCCAATAATCCAAAGGTCTGATTTAAAGTATCAAACATAGGCACACCTCCTAATAGATGGTTATATAAGATGCATTGCACATCTTGGCTGCCATGTCAATACCTAAAGCAGAAATAAAACCAACAAAAATATCACTCGTTATTTGTGCATTATTTAGTTGTCAAGGTGCGTAATATCTAAAGTTGATGACATTGAACGCGAAGGCTTTCCTGAGCGTTTTATGCCTCAGTATGCAGAAAAGCTGCCAGTGGCAGGTTTTCTGCAGTTGTAGTTAGCAGAGAGTTCATCGGAATGGTGCACGCGTCCCCGAAGCATAGCCCTGCGCCGGAGGTAGCGTCCTCCTCATCCGATAACAAACCTGACCCGTCACCCTCATTAAAATTTTTGAATAACCCTCTACAACAGATATTCCTGGGCGGCGGTCACCGCATTGGCCCCGTCCGCAGCCGCCGTGACAATCTGTCTAAGAGCTTTTGTGCGCACATCCCCTGCTGCCAAAATGCCGGGCTGACTGGTAACACAGTCCTCTCCTGCCTTCACATAGCCCTGCCCATCCATATCCACCAGTCCTTTGAAGCCCTCAGAGTTGGGCAGAATCCCAACTGCAATAAATACGCCGTCCAGTGCAAGATTATGCTTCTCCCCTGTTTTCACATTCTCCAGCTTGACAGCCTCCACGCGGTCCTCCCCGTTGATCTCCTTCACCACAGTATCCCAGATGATCTCCACATTTTTGCAGGCGAACAGCTTTTCCTGCAGACTCCTGGCAGCCCTCAGCTCGTTCCTGCGGTGCACCAGATATACCTTCTCGCAGGCCCGTGCCAGGAAAATGGCATCCTCCACAGCCACATCCCCGCCGCCTACCACAACTACGGTCCGCCCCCTGAAGAAGGCTCCATCGCAGGTGGCGCAGTAGGAAACTCCCATGCCTGACAGCTCCTCCTCACCGGGAACTCCCAGCTTTCGGTGCTTTGCCCCTGTGGCCAGTATCAGACTCTTCGCCAAATAGGTCTGCTCCTCTGTCTCCACCTTTTTTTGCTTTCCTTCTATTATAATGCGCTTTACCTCCGCAGTCACAAACTCTGCCCCCAGGCTGTCCGCATGTTCCCTAAACTTCAGTCCAAGCTCATAGCCGCCGATACCGGGCAGCCCGGGATAGTTGTCCACCTCATAGGTATTGACCACCTGCCCGCCGCTGATATATTCCTTCTCAAGCACGAGTGTATCCAGCCTTGCCCTCTGTGCATAGATCGCTGCCGCCAGGCCCGCAGGTCCTGAACCAATAATGATAAGATCGTAAACTTTTTCCATATCTGATTCGCCTCCACATTTTAAATAGTCCGTATTGTAACTGTTCAGTACTCACAGTTACATGCAAAAATCCATTTAAAATCACCTTCGGTGATTGGGTTTTCGCACTCCTGATTCCTTTTCTTACGGTCAGCGCAGTAAATGCGCAGACCTGTTAAATAGTTACTCCGTATCTATATTATATATCACTTGAAAAAGAAATCATACCAAAATAATTGACAAACAAATATATTTCCTATATAATTATATCAATAACTATTACTGTTATCAAGCAAGAAAGGAGGAGCACATGGGTACATTAAAGTACAGCAGACAGCGCGAATCCATTAAAGATTTTTTGGCGTCCAGAACAGATCATCCTACTGCTGATACCGTATACACGAGTTTACGGGAAGTATATCCCAACATCAGCCTTGGTACTGTGTATCGGAATCTGGCACTTTTATCAGATATGGGAGAAATCCTGAAGATCACCACAGGTGACGGACCCGACCGCTTTGATGGAAACACACATCCCCACAATCACTTTATATGTAGAAAGTGCCATTCTGTCCTGGACCTGAAAATGGAGAATATTGACTCCATCATAGATGTGGCAGGCAAGAATTTTGAAGGTCAGATTGACAGTTATGTCACTCATTTTTTTGGTGTTTGCGGAGACTGTATAAAAAAATCATAAATTTGCAAAAACCTCTTGACGGATGGAAAAATTTATGATAAATTAATATCAGTAATCATTACTAATTTAAAAATGAAAATATTAAAAGAAAAGGAGATAAAAAATGGCTAAATTTGTATGTAATGTATGTGGTTATGTTCACGAGGGAGATTCCGCACCGGAGGCCTGTCCAATCTGTAAGGCACCTGCAAGCAAGTTCACAAAGCAGGAGGGTGAGAAGACCTGGGCTGCAGAGCACGTTGTAGGAATCGCTAAGGGTGTTCCCGAGGATATCATTGCTGATCTGAGAGCAAACTTCGAAGGTGAATGCTCAGAGGTTGGTATGTATCTTGCAATGTCCAGAGTGGCACACAGAGAGGGTTATCCGGAGATCGGCCTGTACTGGGAGAAAGCCGCTTACGAGGAAGCTGAGCACGCTGCTAAGTTTGCAGAGCTGTTAGGCGAGGTAGTGACAGACAGCACAAAGAAAAATCTGGAGATGCGTGTGGACGCTGAGAACGGCGCTACCGCTGGTAAATTTGACCTTGCAAAACGCGCAAAAGCTGCTGATCTGGATGCAATCCATGACACCGTTCATGAGATGGCTAAGGATGAGGCAAGACATGGCAAGGCATTTGAGGGACTTCTTAAGAGATACTTCGGTTAATCAAAACGCCGGATTTTAAAAGATTTTTGAAATTAAGGGAATGAAATAGGCAGGGACATTTTATATCTATAATGTCCCTGCCTGCTTAAATGGCTTTTTGCATGTAACTGTGAAGGTACTGAACGTTGCATCTTATCAATTCTTGGAATTTTCTGTCCCTGGCGCTCCTGTCACTGCAAGCAGTCCTGCCTTAGCCAGAGCCGGCCGCAGCACATTGTAGATCACTGCCACCAGAATTACAGAGACCACTGCATTCACAAATGTGGTTGCTGTGCTCCATTTCGCAAGCACACCCGCCATCTCCTGGGGCTGGCCCAGTATATACATTTTGTAAAAATACCCTGCCAGGGGATCAAAGATCACATTAAATCCCAGACCGCACACCGAGGCGATAGTACTCCACTTAAAAATGTATTTGGGATCTCTGCTCTTTCCGATCTTGGCAATTCTGTGGGCCACCAGTCCCGTGATCAGGCCAATGCAGAACTTCAGCACAAAGGTCTTGGGAGCTCCCAGAATATACACTGGGTCCAGCAGATCCGCAATTGTCATACCCACAGCCCCCGCCAGTCCTCCATATCCGCCGCCCAACAGCAGTGCGGCCAATACACAGAAGGCATTCCCGATGTGCAGGGACGTGGCGTCACCTCCGGGCATAGGTATCTTGATTTGTAAAAATGTGAAGGATACAAAACAGAGGGCCGCCAGCAGCGCCGTCTGAACCCATTTCATAAATACATCATTTTTTCTTTCCATGATAATCTCCTCTTTTCCTATAGGATTCCTATGTGATTGAGGAAATCTTACCACCAATCTGGTTTATTCTAAATATCCAGTTTTCACTTTTTTGTACAGACCAGTATTATTTTCCGCCGTTTGCAGGCTCGATGTTAATGGATTTGCCTTTAATCTTTGAGTGGTCCATGGCATTTAATACATCCCTGGCATTTTCCTTGGGAACCTCCACAAAGGTATACTTGTCATACATATCAATACTGCCAACCAGCTTACCGGGCATTCCCGACTCCCCGGCAATGGCTCCTAAGATATCCCCTGGTTTCACGCCCTGTTTCTTACCGATGTTGATAAAGAGACGCACCATGCCCTCCTCTGCACCGGTATCGCCAAAGTCATAGGAGTTTTCCACTGCTCCGTCCTCTGTTCCCATGGCTGACTTCAGAAAGGCGGCAGCCACATCCATGGCTGTGTAATCTTCCTCATTGATTTTCTGCTCAATGGCTGAGATCATTGCACTCAGGTCCTCATTCTGGATCACTGTACTGATGTCATCCAGTACCTTCTCCATTCTCAGTGCTGTCACATCATTTAAAGAGGGGATGGGCTGTGCATAGATCTTGGTCTTACAGTATCTCTGGATATCTTTCAGCTTGTAGACTTCCTTGCCAACAATAAAGGTGAACGCCTTGCCCACACGCCCGGCACGCCCTGTCCGGCCGATGCGGTGCACATAGAACTCGTCATCCTGGGGCAGGTCAAAGTTGAAAACCGCCTCTACATCATCCACATCAATTCCCCTGGCTGCCACATCCGTGGCAATCAGTATCTCTGTCTTCCCATTGCGGAAACCATTCATGACCCGGTCTCTCTGTGACTGCTTCAGGTCTCCGTGAAGGCCCTCTGCAAAATAGCCCCTGCCTTTCAGATCAGCAGTCAACTCATCCACACGTCTCTTGGTATTGCAGAATACCAGGGAGCGCTTAGGATTGTACATATCCAAAAGTCTGGAGAGCACCTCTTCCTTGTTCTTCTGCTTTACCTCATAGTAGTACTGGTCAATATTCTTGACCGTCAGCTCTTTCTTGACCACCTTGACCATAACAGCATCCTTCTGATAGTTCTTGGTGATATCCAGGATCGGCCCCGGCATGGTGGCGGAAAAGAGGATGGTCTGGCGCTCTTCGGGAGCATCCTTTAAGATAGTCTCAATATCTTCCCGGAATCCCATATTCAGCATCTCATCCGCCTCATCCAAGACAATGGTGTGCAGATAATCAAACTTCAGGGTATGGCGCCGCAGATGGTCCATCACGCGGCCCGGCGTACCGATCACAAGCTGTACCCCGCCTTTCAGGGAACGGATCTGTTTCCCGATGTCCTGTCCTCCGTACACCGGAAGCACTTTGATTCCGTGCATAAACTTGCTCAGGCGCCGTATTTCATCCGCCACCTGAATCGCCAGCTCCCTGGTGGGGCAGAGGACAATGGACTGCAGCTTCTTGATCTTGGGATCTATTTTCTCAAGCATGGGAATTCCAAAGGCTGCGGTTTTTCCGGTTCCTGTCTGCGCCTGCCCAATCACATCCTTTCCGGACATAACCTCCGGAATGGCTCTGGCCTGTATGGGGCTTGCCGCCTCAAATCCCATCTCTGTCACTGCGCGCAAAATCTGGGTACTCAGCCCCAGCTCATCAAATCTAACTGTCTCCATATTTACTTCCTTTCTTTATCAAAAACAATCGCCCTAAGACGGAAAACAGCCCTGCAACATAATCTTATGTACAGGGCTAAACTCACAATCTATTTTATCGTCATGTTTTCATCCGAACAAAATGCCACGCTTCGTATCATAGCATAAATGTGGACGCTATGTCAATGTAAACCTTCCTATTGTTACCATGCACACACATAAGCGGCATTTTTTCTGGGAAAACCCCGGGTTATCCGGCCTGCCATCTGACTGCTCCCAGGCAGTTTTAAGGCTAAGCGTGAATCTGCAGCAGCTTGCTTTTCAGCTCCCCTTCGATCCTCTGCATCTCCATCTCTGCAGCCTGGCGTTTCTCATGGCCCTCTTTCTGGATGCGCATCACCTCATCCAGGGTGGAAATCAGGCTCTCATTGGTCTGTTTCAGGGTTTCGATATCCACGATTCCCCGCTCTGACTCCTTGGCTGTCTCTATGGTGGCCATCTTTAGGGTCTGGGCATTTTTCTTAAGCAGCTCATTGGTCATGTCCGTGACCTCTCTCTGAGCCCTGGCCGCCTGTGTGGAGTGGGCAACGCCCAGGGCCAGCACCATCTGGCTCTTCCACAGAGGAATGGTATTGACAATGGTGGACTGAATCTTCTCCACCATAAGGGTGTCGTTGCTCTGAACCATACGGATCTGGGGGGCTGTCTGAATGGATATCTGTCTGGTGAGCTCCAGATCATGCAGCTTTTTCTCAAAGCGGTTACACATGGAATCCATATCCCTCACCGCCTGTGCGTCCTCCGGCAGTCCACTCTGAGCCGCCTTTTGGGTGAGCTGCGGAAGCTGGGTGGTACGCACCTCATTCAGCTTTTTCTTTCCAGCCATAATGTACATGGAGAGTTCCTTGAAATAAGTTTTGTTCAGCTCATACATCTTATCCAGCACAGCCACATCCTTCATCAACTGCACCTGGTGCCCCTCCAATACCTGACAGATCTTCCCCACATTCGTCTCGGCCTTGGCATATTTGCTCTTCATAGCATTGATCTTGTTGGTGGATTTCTTGAAGAAACCGAAAACACCCTTTTCCTCCTCCTCCACGTCGAAGCTCTTCAGCTCCGTAACCACGCTGGTAAGCATCTCGCCCACCTCGCCCAGATCCTTTGTCCTGACATTCTCCAGGGCTGACTCTGAAAAATCCGCCATCTTTTTTTGTGCGCCCACACCGTACTGCAGGATTACTGTGGAGTTGCTCAGATCAATTTGATTGGCAAAGTCATCCACCAGCTTTTTCTCATCATCCGTCAATATATCTTCATCAAAAACAGGCTGCTCTACCGGCTTCATCTCCTCTTTTATGACGGGCATTTCTTTGTCCTTTGCATTCCCAAAGGGGTTCAGGGTTAATGTAGGAGCCTCCTGAAAATCTTTAAATTCTTCACTCATTTTATCTTCTCCTTATTTAATCAGTTCGTATCTGTTGCGTTCCCTTGCAGCTACATCAATTCTTTGTAAAATCGGAATTTGTCAGCCCCTCCTGGGCCAGCATTGTCTGAAGTACCGAGATATCTGATGAGATATCCCACGCGGTATCCTGGAAAAAGCTATCCAGCAGATTCTCAAATGCCTGGTTGATGGTATCCAAAGTCCCTTCAATCTCCTGCTTAGAGGAGAGGATATTTGGCCCCTGCACCGGCTGGGAATCCAGTTCCTGGTATGCGTTTAAAAGCTTTACCGTGGTGGGCAGATAATAGCCCATAAACTTGTGCAGGTCCGAAACCAGCTCCGGACACTGCTCCACTCGGTTGAAAATCTTCTGGGTAATCAGTTCCATTCTGGTGATCTTAGCGGATATCTCCTCACCCGGAATGGCCTCATTGCTCCTGCGTATCTCCTGAATGTAGGCATTTCCCTCCTGAATGACCCTGCGTACCTCCTCCGGAAGCTGATTGCTGTCCTCCCCGGAAGGAGTCTCCTCAAGCTTCTCAGGTTTCCGCTGCTGTGCTTCCACCTGCGCCTGGGTCATCTGGTACTGCTTATAGATTTCATCCGTAACCATCAGGCAGGTGAGCTGCCTGTCCAAATGTCCCTGCAAAAACATATTCCGCTTCAGCATGTCCCTCACATCTTTGAGCACGTAGCTCTCCGATTTGCCAATATTCTGGGCCAGCTCTTTAATGGAACAATACTCTCTGCCCTTCAGGCCCCTCATGTATGTTTTAAAGCGCTTTACGCGCCCCAGTATCCTGGTTCCTGCCCCTGCCATAAAGGCGCTACCGATCAAAAGCGGAAGCAATATGCCCAGCGCAATGGTCTGGCCCGGCCCCATACCTGTGACCATTCCCACCAGGAATACAACCAGGGCCCCGATCCCCAGCCCTCCTGCTGCCAGATATCCGGTTATGGAAAGCGCCATCCCAGCGCCTGTCATTCCCACAGTACTTTTATACAGACGCGGGCCTGCCACCACATTCTTCGGAACTGCCCTTTTGCTGTCCCAGGGATTTTGCGGTCGCTCTGAGCGGTAACGCTTCTCGTACTGTCTTCCCGCATGGTTCAACTTTTCCCCTGCTTCATTGAGCTTGTCCCCAGCGTGGGCCAGCCCCTGGTTCACATTTTCCATGGCGTCATTGATCGTTTTTCCAATAGTTTCATTGAGCCTTTTAAAGTCCTGTGAATCGATAGCAGTCTGCACTAAATTTTTTATCTCATTTCCAAGATTTGACCAATCCTGATTAGCCATGATTTCCTCCTAAACTTCCATTCCTGCTTTGCAGGTGCGGACCTCCCGCATTTTTACCATTATTTTAAATTATATATGATAGAGTGGAAAAATACAATGCATTGCACTATGGAAATCACATATATGAAACCTTAATTTTTTTTTAACAAGAAATCTCCCCTTGCATTTTTCATCTTATTGGGTATAATATTATTATAGCAACACATAGTTTTAAAAACTACATGTCGAACTTTGTATATTGCAAAATAAAGTTTTAAAACTTAAATAAACCTGTCTCATTACTGTACAGACCGAAAAACAACAAAGGTACCGGACAGTTATCAGGTTTTTGTAAAAGGAGGAGATTATTATGACTGAAAAATTGAAAGCCGCACCCAAAAAACTCAAGGACCCCGGCAGCGCCATCACCCACTTTATCGGAATGTTGATGGCCATCTTTGCCGCCACCCCGTTGCTCATCAAAGCTACCCGGGAGCCTGACCGCATCCACCTGCTCTCTCTGGCAATCTTCATAGCCAGTATGATTCTGCTGTATGCAGCCAGCACGATCTACCACTCACTGAATCTCTCAGAGAAGGCTAACCGGATTCTGAGGAAGATAGATCATATGATGATTTTTGTCCTGATTGCAGGCTCCTATACACCCATCTGCCTTATTGTGTTAAATAATACCACAGGCAGGCTGCTGTGTGCCCTTGTGTGGGGAATCGCCATTGTTGGCATTGTGGTGAAAGCGTGCTGGATTACCTGTCCCAAATGGTTTTCCTCCGTGCTCTATATCGGAATGGGGTGGATCTGTGTGCTAGCCTTTACACAGATTGTCAATGCCCTGTCCCCGGCAGCCTTTGGCTGGCTCTTAGCCGGCGGCATCATCTACACAGTAGGCGGAGTCATCTATGCCCTGAAGCTTCCCATCTTCAATTCCAGACACAGTGCCTTTGGGTCTCACGAGATCTTCCACCTCTTTGTCATGGGAGGGAGCATCTGCCATTTTATACTGATGTATGTATTTGTAGCGGGAATGCCGGTTGCATAAATGTGGGTTGGTAGCTATTTCAACAGGTCTGCGTTTTTACTGCGCTGACCGTTAGAAAATGCCTGGGCGTACTGATTGCCCAGGCATTTCTCTATTCTGTCAATGGATCTAAATAGGTAACGAAGATGTTGCCGGCCTCCTCAAACAAAGCCGTGCTGTCATCCATTCCATAGTAGGTGAGTTCTGTATCCCCCTTCTTTAAAAGCCGGGTGTTGTACTCGTCATATCCGCCGATGATCACCGCACCGTCCGGTGTCTTGGCCAGCACCGGCGTGCCCTCACTCACAAAGTAGAGTACCTGCTCCAATGTGCAGCCGCTCAAATCCAGTATGGTCTTATCCATCTTAGCCTGAATGGCGTTCACATCCAGGCTGTATTCCATAAAGGCGCCCGGGAAGGTGTTTATATCCAAATCCAGTTTTGTCTTCTTATTTCCCCTCTCCCACACGATCTGCTGTTTCGCATTCACTACCACTCCCAGCTCCTCATCCGCCATCTGCACCGCCTGGTTTACTGCCGAGTAAATACCCTGCAGGGAACCTTTGGCATATACATAATACATATTGCTCTTCTTTTCCTTGGGTTCCAGAACAATCTCTCTGGAGCCTTCATAGATCACCTGTCTGCTGTGTACAATCTGGGGAGCATCCACGGCGCTGAGGCTCTTTCCAACCTTTAGAACCGTCTCCGTCTTCTTCCTATCCGTTTCCCTGCTGGCCAGACCGTAGGCATTCTCTTCGTCCGCCTCACTGCTCACGATGTGGTCCTCATCAATCTCCTCATAGCCGCCTCCTGCCTCCCGTATGCGGGTCAGCGTGATCAGCTTATCCTCAATCCTGGCATCCGATACATAGCTGCCGCTGGGTACATAGTCCTTCACCGTTTGCCCTTGTGCATTTACAATCAGTATCTCATTCATGGGGAAGAGCTCATATCCCTCGTGGGACACGTCAATATCTCCCTGGTCTGCCAGTCCGTATACCAGATCCTCCTCTATAAAGCCCAGAATGCGCAGCTTCTTTCCCGCAGGGGCTGTGATTTCCGTAGCTGCGTGGGTATCCAGGTCCATGACAGTGATGCCGGTGGAGTTGTAAAGCTCATTTTCCTTTGTCCATGCAAACCTCTTTCCGGTTTTGGAACCTGCATAGCAGCCTGGCGTCAGGTCGGAGACCAGATTTTCAACCTGGCGTGTCTCCATGTTGATCCCATACACCTCCCCGTCAATCACAGTGTAAAAGCCATTCCTGTCCTCCGTCACATACGCCAGCTGCTTCACATCCTGCTTCAGCAGGGCATAGGACTGTTTGGTGTCCACAAAAAGGCACTCATTTACCGTGTAGGAAGCGGCATCGTAGTAGTAGACAGCCACCCCGGATTCCCCCTCATGGCTGCCCCGGTTCATGTATCCGCAGACCAGGAAATAAATATTTCCCTGTTCGTCTATATTGATGATCTGTATATCATTCTGGCTGTACATATCCCGAATGCCCATATTTTTTTCCTGCGGGAAACTGAAGATCTCAGCCATCTTGTTTCCACTCACATCGTAGCACCACAGGGCGCCCTCACGCACAAAGGCAAAATAGTTGTTTTTCAGGTCATTCTTGTACGTGATCTCCTTACCGGCAATCCCCAGGTTGATTCCCTTGTCCGTAAACACCGGATTGCCCGGGTTGAATACTTCGCTGGTATTTCTCTCAAAATTCAGCAGCATCACGCGCGCCTCTGTGTAGCGCATCCGGTAATACTCTGATACGTGATACAGCTCCACATTGCCGTCATTATCCGTGGCTGAGACCATGTAATCCATGACCACCGTAGCGGTGTTCTCATTAATCTCCCGGATATTTGGAGTAGGCTTTTGGTAGACCTGGGGATTTAACTGGCCCCAGGTGAGCTGGCCGGAATCACTGTGAATGTTTACATACGCCAGCGTATTTTTATCCACCGAGTTGTCCGGCTCCATCACCTCGCCGATGTTGAAATCATTATTCACATTCATACATGCCTCATAGAAGCCTTTGACAAAGTCCAGATACGCCTCAGCGTGGAGTCCGTCCTCCCGGATGATCCGCGTGTAGTAATAGACCTCCCTGGTCCCCACCGTTACCGCTATCTTCAGCATGTACTCTGTGTTAATCAGTGTCTTATTCTGAAACTCCAGGGTTGCGGTTACGTAGTTCTCATCCTCCTGGATCTTTGTGACCTTAGTGTTCTCTAAAGAAGAACTCCCGTCAGCAGTCAGCACTTCGAAGCTGATTCCATTTATCTTTGTCTGAAACGGTTCCACCTGAATCGTCACCGAACGATCGCCCTCGATAGGTGTGAGCGCATCCCTCATAGCAGTCACGTCCATCTCTTTTACATAGCCGTGCAGACAGTTCATCTGCGTATCCCCGTTCATCATGTACACCAGCGGCAGAGTGGCCGCTCCCATGGCCTGTGTCGTGTCCGGTGTATCCCTGTTAATGAATTTTCCAATTCCAAACACTGCCCCTGAAAATACCAGAAGCAGTACCACTACCCTTATTATTATTTTCTTGACCATCTCTGTGTGCCTCCCCTATGGCTCCAACAGCCTGCCCAGCAGCGGATCTACTCCCAAAAAGTCCACGCAGGCCTGCAATTGTTTACTTTTTCTTTTGTCTCCCGTCTTTACCGCACGAATAAGTATGTTCTTCGGCGTGTGTTCCATGTCAATAAACTCCAGGATTTGAACCTGATAGCCCTCTTCCTCCAGGCGGCCTGCCCTCAGTGCATCTGTCACCAGAGCGGCCATTCTCTCCTTAATCAGTCCGTATTTCAGCACCGGCTCCAGCATCTGGCTGTGAATCTGCCCATTCAGCTCATGCTGGCAGCAGGGAACCGATAAGATCACCTTTGCCCCCCACTTTACCGCCTTTTCCAGCGCATAGTCTGTGGCTGTATCGCAGGCATGGAGGGTGACCACCATGTCCACCTTTTCCGCTCCCTCATAGGAAGCAATATCCCCGGTGAGAAATTCCAGCTTTTCATACCCATAGCGATCCCGCAGACTGCTGCAGTGCCGAATCACCTCCTCCTTCAGATCCAGACCAATGATCCGCACGTCCAGTCCCTTGAGCACCTTTAAATAATAGTACATCGCAAAGGTCAGGTAGGACTTCCCGCATCCAAAATCCAGGATCGTCACTTCCCCTTCCCGCTCAAGCCCGGGCCGAACATCCTCAATAAACTCCAAAAAGCGGTTGATCTGGCGGAATTTGTCGTATCGGGCTTTCACTACCCTGCCCTCCGGCGTCATCACACCCAGATCAATCAAAAAGGGAACCGGAACCCCCTCCTTGAGGATATACTGCTTTTTCCTGTTATGCGACAGCAGAACAGCCTCACCCTCCTGCTCCCGCTTTCTCCGTTTTACTGTCATGTTCCCCTTTTTCCCGGAGAGAACCGTTATGTTCTCCCCAGTAGTCAATATCTGAAGCTGTTTAAAGTCCATGCGCATCCAGTCCATGACCACATCCAGCAGTTCCTGCTTTTCATAATTGGTGTGAAACTCCTGCTTTCCCTCCTGCCTGGAGGCCTGAAAGGCCAGCCTGCCTCTCTGCTGAATGGGCCGAATCCTGACCTTTGCCGGCCCTTCCTTTTTCCTTGCCCCACTGAGCACCATATGTACCAACTTATCACTGGCGCACTCAGCCAATATATCGCGTACCTTTTCCATTGTCTGCTCCCCTTTTGCCAAGTACCCTAAATACCTCTGCACTGTCATGTACAGAAGTTTGTCTCTATCTGAGATAAAGTCATGGCGAAACGCCATGACTTTACTGTCATGTATCTATTGTAATGTCTTTACCCAAAAACCTCAACAACAATTTTTTTAAATTTTTGTGTCATGTATCCTGGATTTAATACCATCTGCGGCAATTTCTGTGCCTGCACCTTCTGCGGTACATCTCCTGAAAAAGCAATACCTCTATCAGGTCATTCAGCCAGTTTTTATTTGGGGGATATCTTCTCCTGGTTTCCTGGTTCATGACAAAGACTTCGTCCTTGTCATCCGTTTCCGTGAGTTCATGGTTGTCTTTTACCTTATCATAGATCCCATCCCTAATCCTGGAAAGCATTACCCGGTCGGGCTGTTCATCAAACATCATGCTTCCCTCGTACTCCATCTTATCACATTCTTCCTCCACAAACTTTAGAATGTCTCTGGCAACCTCAGGGTACATCTCCTTCAGCCTCTGCATATCTCTCTCGTTTTCCTGCTCCTCCATAAAGGCCACGGGATATCCGTAAGCCTGGTAGTAGGGTAGAGGCGTCTGTTCTGTTCCGGAAAAGGGAGGCATTGCCGGCCCAGGCCCCATGGGCATCTGCTGTCCCGGCATACCAGGGCGGTAGTCCGGCTGCATTCCATTTCCGGGCGTAAAGGGGCTGTAGCCAGGCTGCATTCCATTCCCGGGCATAAAGGGGTTGTAGCCAGGCTGCATTCCGTTTCCGGGCACACCGGGCTGGTAGTCCGGCTGCATTCCGTTCCCGGGCATTCCGGGCTGGTAGTCCGGCTGCATTCCATTCCCGGGCATTCCGGGCTGGTAGTCCGGCTGCATTCCGTTCCCGGGCATTCCGGGCTGGTAGTCCGGCTGCATTCCGTTCCCGGGCATCCCAGGCTGGTAGTCCGGCTGCATTCCATTTCCAGGCATTCTGCGCTGGTACCCCGGCTGTATCCCATTTTCCATCATTCCGGACTGGTAGCCAGGCATCCTTTCATTTCCCGGCATCCGGTTTTGATATGAGGGCGGCGTACCGGTCTCTGACTCGGACGAATCTTGGCTGTGAACCGCTCCCCTATCGCAAAGCCCCGTATCAGCCGCGTTTCTCCTGCAGTATGGACAGCCTGTATAATTTGCACGATCTTCCATATTTAATACATATACTCCTTTTAGGACGTTTACTATAGTATATGTGAGAAAAGCGGAAGTGTACATTTTATTGTAATTTTGAAACTGTTCCATACTCACAGTTACATAATTTTTTCTACTGTCAAAAGTCCAGGCCAAGTACTGGCACAGCGGCATAGACAAAGGTGCAGTCCTTTGTACTGCTGTAGTACATTGCCACATTTAAATTTATTGCCTCATCCTCCTGCATCACATATTCTCCCAGCCATGGTGTGTATGCATAAACGGTATAGAGCTGCATGTCCCTGTTTTCAGACACTACTTTGGCTCCCATGTCCTCCAGAAGCTTATCCGTAATGGCATTTCTCTCCTCCAGCGACAGCTTGCCCTGGTAGCTTCCAATTATATTAGCGGAGCTTCTGCTGTTTTTGCCATAGGTATCCATCAGCTTATCCAGCTTCTTGCGATAGCTCAGGGCATCTTGCATCCCGCTGTCAAGGGAAAGGTTGATAATCACGTATTGTACCGGTTCCTCCCCTTCCTTGGTTGACGTGATCAGCCTCAGAACGGACTTGGCCTTCCACGCCTCCTTGACAAGCTTTGTCTCCTCCCTGTCATCGCCGTAGGTCCTGGTCACTGTCATATTGTCATGTATGCCCAGCTGAAGGGCTATTTTTTTCAGGAACATCTCGCGTTCATCCAATTCCAGAAAGTCTTTTTTATACACCCCATAGTATTCCACCACACTGCTCTGGTCAAAGGCTCCCACGTTGGCGAATACCTCCACCACCCGGTCCTCCTCGCTGGCCCGGCCTTGAACCAGCTGACCTGCAGCCAGTACCCAGAGAATAAAAAGAGGCAAAATCCAAAATTTTTTCATAAAAAATCCCTCCATTCAGTTACCAAAAGTATTACCAAATGGAGGGGTTCTATTCGATTATTTTTTTTCTCCAGTACGGTCCGCCAGCTCGATTCTGACTAATGCCTTGTGCAGGGCTATCTCCGCTCTGGCCAGGTTAATATTGGGGTCCTGCATCTGAAGTCTGCGCTCCGCGCGCACCTTTGCTTCCTCTGCGCGATTCCGGTCAATCTCCTCCGGCCACTCTGCCTCCTCCGCCAGGATACTCACTTTATCCGGCAGGATCTCCATAAACCCAGAGTGAATCGCAGCTGTGCGCTGTCCTTCATCGTCCTTGATCACTACTATGCCCGGCTCCAGGATCATGGTCATGGGAATATGCCTTTTGTAGATTCCCACCTGTCCCTCTGTGGTGTTGAGCTCTACCATGCTGGCTTTACCCTTAAAAAAGACCCGGTTGGGGGAGATGATCTCCAGTTCAAAATATTTGTCATCTGCCATCTGCACACCCCCCTATTTCACGCGGGCGGTTACATCATCAATGGTTCCTGCGTTTAGGAAATAGCTCTCCGGTATGTCGTCATACTTGCCCTCCAGGATCTCTTTGAATCCCCGGATTGTCTCCGACAGGGGCACGTACCGTCCGTCCACGCCGGTAAACTGCACAGCCACAAAGAAGGGCTGGGACAAGAATCTCTGCACCTTTCTGGCACGGCTCACCACCAGCTTCTCATCCTCGGAGAGCTCATCCATACCCAGAATGGCGATGATATCCTGAAGTTCTTTATATTTCTGCAGTATCTCCTGCACTCCTCTGGCCACTGCATAGTGTTCCTCACCCACAATACGCGGGTCCAGGATGCGTGAGGTAGACTCCAGTGGGTCCACTGCCGGATAAATTCCCAGCTCCACAATGGATCTGGACAGCACTGTGGTGGCATCCAAATGGGCAAAGGTGGTTGCAGGCGCAGGGTCGGTCAGGTCATCCGCAGGCACGTAAACTGCCTGTACGGAGGTTATGGAGCCGTGCTTTGTGGAGGTAATGCGCTCCTGGAGCGCTCCCATCTCGGTCTGCAGTGTGGGCTGGTAGCCCACTGCTGAGGGCATTCGTCCCAAAAGTGCGGACACCTCAGAACCCGCCTGGGTAAACCGGAATATGTTGTCGATGAACAGCAGCACATCCTTTCCTCCCTCATCGCGGAAGTATTCCGCCATGGTGAGTCCGGTCAGACCCACACGCATTCTGGCTCCGGGCGGTTCGTTCATCTGCCCGAATACCATGGTAGTTTTGTTGATTACGCCGGATTCCTGCATCTCATGGTAGAGGTCATTTCCCTCACGTGTCCGCTCTCCCACTCCGGTAAACACAGAGTAGCCTCCGTGCTCTGTGGCAATGTTTCGGATCAGCTCCTGGATCAACACGGTTTTTCCCACCCCGGCTCCCCCGAACAGACCGATTTTTCCGCCCTTCTGGTAAGGACAGAGCAGGTCAACCACCTTGATTCCTGTCTCCAGCACCTCGGTGGAGGTGGACTGTTCCTCAAAGGGAGGTGCGGACCTGTGGATGGGCAGGTGCTTCACCTTCTTTGGCGCCTCTTTATTGTCAATGGGATCGCCTGTCACATTAAAAATGCGCCCCAATGTCTCCTCACCCACAGGTACACGGATGGGGCCTCCGGTGGCAATTGCCTCCATACCCCGCACCAATCCGTCTGTGGAGCCCATGGCGATACATCGCACTGTATCATCTCCCAGGTGCTGGGCCACTTCTGCCACTAGCCTGGACCCATCTTTCATGGCAATATGGATGGCTTCATAGATATCAGGGAGCCTTCCCCCCGTAAACTTAATATCCAGAACGGCGCCGATGACCTGAGTGATTTTTCCTTTATATTGTTCTGACATGGTTTGTATTCACTCCTTTATTATTCCTGTCTGCCGCAGCTGCCTCAACTGATTGCCTCTGCTCCGGCTATGATTTCCGTCAGCTCCTGTGTGATAGAGCCCTGTCTTGCCCGGTTGTACTGCAGGGACAGTTTATCAATGATTTCCTCCGCATTGCTGGTGGCGGAGTCCATAGCCTGCATCCTGGCTCCATTTTCACTGGCAACCGCCTCCACCAGTGCGCCGTACAGCAGACTGGTCATATATTTCGGGATGATGATGTCCAGCGCCTCCTCTTCCTCCGGCTCGTAGTTCATCATGGCCCTGGACTCATCCTTTGTCAGCTCCGCCTCGGAAAACTCTACGGGCAGCAGCTTGATCAGCTTTGGCTCATGTACCACGGTATTTTTAAAGGAGGTGTAGGCCAGGTAGATCTCTCCCACTTTGTTCCCGGAGAAGTCCTCCAGAACCCGATTTCCGATCTCCCTGGCATCGGAAAACATAGGGGCATTGATCACATCGCTGTAGTCCTCTTTGATCTCATATCCCCTTTTTTCCAGGGTTTCTTTTCCCTTCCGGCCTATGGTATAGATTTCCAGATCCTCTTTGGGAAACCCGCTGTCTGTGACCAGCTTTGTCACATTGGAGTTGTATCCCCCGGCAAGCCCCCTGTTGGAGGAAATGACGATCACTGCCTTCTTTTTGGAGTCCCCCGGCCGCAGATATTTATGGTCTATATAACCTGACCGGGCCAGAATGGAGGTCACTGTCTCGTACATATAGTCAAAATACGGCTTGGAACTCTCCGCCTGCGCCTTAGTCTTCTGCAGCTTTACTGTGGACACCAGCTTCATGGCCTTGGTGATCTGCTGAATACTGGAGATACTGTTTTTACGTCTTTGAATGTCTCTCATGGAAGCCATATGCTCTCACTCCCCTCTAGCTTTTAAAACGCTCTTTGCATTCTTCAATTGCCTTCTGAAGAGCAGCATCCGCTTCCCCGGAAATCTGCTGTGTTCTTCGGATCTCCTCAGGAATCTCGGGATATTTTGTATCAATATACTCAAATAGCTGATGTTCAAAATCCAATATATCCTTAACCTCTATATCCAGCAGAAACTTTTTCGTGGCTGCATACAGGATGAGAACCTGGTACTCAACAGGCATGGGCTGGTACTGAGGCTGTTTCAGCACTTCTTTGATGCGCTCGCCCTGGGCCAGCTTCTCCTTGGTATCCTGATCCAGCTCGGAACCGAACTGGGAAAAGGCTGCCAGTTCCCGGTACTGGGCCAGCTCCACACGGATGGGTGCGGCAATCTTTTTCATGGCTTTGATCTGGGCCGCACCGCCCACTCTGGATACGGACAAACCTGCATTGACTGCGGGCCGAAAGCCTGCATTGAACATTTCGGTCTCCAGGTATATCTGTCCGTCTGTGATGGAAATGACGTTTGTGGGAATGTAGGCGGATACGTCTCCCGCCTGTGTCTCAATGATGGGCAGTGCCGTCAGGGAGCCTCCTCCCAGCTCATCAGAGAGCTTGGCCGCCCGCTCCAGCAGCCTGGAGTGGAGGTAGAATACATCTCCGGGGTAAGCCTCACGGCCTGGCGGACGCCTCAGCAGCAGGGACAGGGTACGGTATGCGGCCGCGTGCTTGGTCAGATCATCGTAGATCACCAGCACGTCCTCACCTTTTTCCATCCACTCCTCACCTATAGCACAGCCCGCATAAGGGGCAATGTACTGCAGAGGTGCCAGCTCACTGGCTGTGGAGGCCACCACCGTGGTATAGTCCATAGCGCCGTATTCTGTCAGGGTCTTTACGATTCCGGCCACTGTGGACGCTTTTTGTCCAATGGCAACGTAAATGCATTTTACCCCCTGGCCTCTCTGGTTGATAATGGTATCAACTGCAATGGCAGTTTTACCTGTCTGTCTGTCTCCGATAATCAGCTCACGCTGCCCTCTCCCAATGGGTACCATGGAGTCAATTGCCTTGATTCCTGTCTGTAGAGGTGTGTCAACGGATTTTCTGGTGATAACTCCGGGTGCCACTCTCTCAATCTGACGGTATTTGTCCGCTGCTATGGGACCCTTGCCGTCTATGGGAAGGCCCAGGGCATTTACCACACGCCCCAGCATGCCATCGCCTACCGGCACCTCCACCACAGTTCCTGTGGTTTTTACAGTGTCGCCCTCACTGATGCTGGTGGCTCCGCCCAGCAGAACGGCGCCCACATTGTCCTCCTCCAGGTTGAGCACCATGCCGTGCACATCTCCTGGGAACTCCAGCAGTTCGCCCTGCATGGCATTCTCCAGCCCGTGGATTCTGGCTATACCGTCAGCTACCTGGATGACGGTACCCACATCTGATACGGACATCTGGGAGGAATATCTTTTAATCTGCTCTTTAATCACAGAACTTATTTCCTCTGGTTTCAAGTTCATAGAGCCTGCCCACCTTCTTTCTGTTCTTCTAATGTTATTTTCAAAAGCTGCCCTTTGAGTGTCTCCAGCTTATGCTTCAGACTGCTGTCCACCACCCGGTCTCCAAGCCGGATCACCATACCACCCAGGAGGCTTTTATCCACCCGGTAGGTGATTTCCATCGTCTCATATCTGGTGGTGACGAGAAGCGTCTCTTCTATTTTCTTCTTCCACTGGGGGCTTAGCTCCATAGCAGAGTCCACCTGGGCAATACCTATCTTTTTATACTCCTTCATCTGGCTGATCAGATAAGTAAATATAGCCGGGAGCTCCTGATACCTCCCTTTTCTAACCACAGTCACCAAAAACCCGGTGACATCGTCCGACACCCTTCCTTTGAAGCAGTTTTCAATCAATTTTTCTTTTTCTTCTTTTACGATATCCGGATGCTCCATCAGGCGTGTAAGCTCCGGGTTCTCCTTCAGCACTGCGTCCACAGCCAGGATTTCCTCCATGACCTCATCCACCCGGTGCTCCTCCACAGCCAGCTGAAACAGAGCGTCTCCATACACCTTTGATGCTAACTTAGCCATGTCTGATCACCTATATCCTTTAAGGTCTCATCCACCAGAGAATCCTGAAATTTTGTATCCACCGCGCCTGCAACCACCTTTTCAGCCATGAGCGAAGCGATCTGAACCATCTCCCTCTTCATATCATCCGCAGCTGCTTTTCTCTCCAGCTCGATCTGGGCATTGGCCCTGGCAATGATTCTGGCCGCTTCCTCCTTGGCATCCTCCAGGATTTTTGCTTCGTTTTGCAGCGCTTTCTGTCTGGCCACACTCAAGATCTCTTCCGCTTCCTTATCGATCCGCCTGATTTTTTCATCGTACCGGGCTTTAAGGGCAGCGGCGTCTTCCTTATCCTTATTGGCTGTGTCAATATCATCCTTTATCTTATCCTGACGCTTCTTAAGCATCTCCCTTGCTGGGTTAAACAGCAGGTAGGACAGGAAAGTGAACATAACAAAAACAGCCAGCGCCAGCAGTATGGCGTCGTGGATCAGCTGCGGGTCCAGATTAAACAGTCGTTCCAAGGTCCTGCCTCCTTTCTTCGTCATTTTGCACAATTTTTGCATTTTCGACCGGGTCATTTTTCAAAAACGACCAGGTCGTTTTCGGAAATGACCCGGTCAAAATTAAAGTTTTCCGAGTAGTGGGTTTGCAAACAAAAGAATGAAGGCAATTGCCAATCCGTAAAGTCCCGTTGTCTCCGCTACCGCCTGTCCCAAGAGCATGGTGGAGGTAATGTCTGACTTTGCCCCCGGATTGCGTCCTACCGCGCTGGCGCCGTATCCGGCTGCGATTCCCTGGCCGATACCAGGTCCGATACCTGCGATCATTGCCAAACCTGCTCCAATGGCTGAACAAGCTAAAATTAAACCTTCATTTGTTATCTGACTCATATTGTGACTCCTCCTGTTTCTTATAATTTGTTTATGTTTCCACAGCCTGTAGCAGGCTGGTTTACATTGAATCCATTATGCCTCCGGCAGCTTGTCCGAGACAAACACCATGGTCAGCATACAGAACACGTACGTCTGGATCGCCCCCGAAAAGATATCAAAATAGATATGCAGAAACCCCGGCCACCCTATGGCGATTGGCGACAGCAGCGAATAAATCAGGGACATCATAACCGTTCCCGAAAGAATGTTTCCGAAAAGACGCAGCGACAGTGAAAATGGCACCGCAATCTCTCCGATCAGATTGATTGGGAACAGAAAGGGCAGAGGCTTAAACAATCCGGTAAATGCCCCAAACTTATTGTACCTGATGTTGTTATACTGGATCAGTGCAAAGGTAATCAGGCCCAAGGGTAAAGTAACCCCATAATCCGCAGTGGGCGGCCGCAGGCCAAACAGGCCTGAGATATTGCTGATAAAAATGAAAACAAAGATGGAACCAATATAGTTCACAAACTTCTTGGCGTGTACCCCCATGCTGTTGTACACCATCTTATCAAGCATCTCCACAATCATTTCCACCACATTCTGAAACCCTCCCGGAATCTCATCGGCATGGCGCATCTTCCGGTTGGCCGCAATGGCAAAGATCAGAAGCGCAATCATGACAATCAGAATGCTGACGTGGGTTGTGGTGATCCAAAACTCCTGTCCAAACAGTGTGTACTTGAACAATCCATGAATCATAAAATCCACATCATTACCCGACGCCAGCAACTGACCAGTTAAAACTCCAGCAGTCATCACATTTTCACCTCCCCTTTTTACATAATTTTTGATTGAGCCTGTGCAGTACAGGCTGTAAGTAAGCTCCAAATTTCAGGGACAGCACCCCCAGGAACAGCGCTGCCACACTTCCCAGATGCAGAAAACAGATGGCAGCCATGGCCAGGATCATGACCCCCATGCGCAGCACAACCATTTTTCTCATATACCCCTGGGCATCCTCCTCCTGCATTTCAAGGGACTGTTCAATGCTGTAGTTCATGTGTACAGCCATAAACACCGCAATCCCAACTCCCAGCCAGAGGCCTACGGCAAAGCTTCCCTTATCGGATGTAAACCAGACAAACAGAAGTTGAAAAACAACTCCCAGTAACAGGATACCGAAAATCAGCTCTTTTAATACAGTGCTCATCTCCTTTACTGCATTTTTGATCATTTCTTCTTCCTCCCCTCCTCATCTGTCAGTCTGCGCACCAGCAGATAGGTATTCCTTGCACCAGCCAAAATTCCCAAGATCAGCAGAGGAATAACGGTACTCCACCCAAATCTGCGGTCAATCCAGTATCCCGCGAAAACACATAAAATAACAGGAGCCAGCATGCTGATGCCAATCTGTGTGATCATAGCAAGATTTCTCATTACGCTTTTGTCGAATTTCATCAAACTGTCTCCCTTTCTGTACTCACCTCTTACCTGGAAGAGATTTTAACCTTATCTTAATTCATTTTCTCCAAATTGTCTAGTAATATATACCAATTTTGCAGAATTTTTTTGTTATACTTTTGACAATATTGCTTATTCTTTAACACAGTATTCAGATAATGATGTGATCTTGTTTTGTTTTATTTAACAGTGAGATACATATACACCAGCATGTATATTTTACCATATTTACCCCAATTTTCAAGCCAAATTATGTCATATAGTACAAAAATGTCAAAAGCGACCGGGTCATTTTTGAAAAATGACCCGGTCGCTTTTGACATGAAATTTTATTCTATTACCACACCTTTTTGAAGCATTACATTGGCGTAAAGTGCTTTTTCACCGGAGGTGAGGACTGCATATGCCGTTCTTGTCTGATCGTAAAAATCAAACCTTTCAATGGTTCCGATAGCCTCCGCTCCCCTGCTGTCATACTTCGCTACAATTTCTTTGTAAGTATCCCAGATGGGTGTCTCCACTGTATCCCCCGGCATTACTTCCATCAGCTTCACCGGCTTATCCACGTATGTGTCCAGCGGAAATACCTGCAGTATTGCGTCCAGCAGTTCCGGCACTCCGTGTCCGTCGCAGTGGATAACAATAGCATTTTTCCCCATGGACTCTGCCGGAAAGTTTCCATCCCCGATTACCAGACGGTCGCTGTGTCCCATCTCGCAGAGTACTTTTAAGAGTTCAGGTGATAATATTTTTGGAATTCCTTTTAGCATGTTTATTGCCCCCTCCTGTGCTTCCTATAGTTGTTTTTTCTGAGAGCCAATGCATAGGCATTGACTCTCTCATTATAACACACTTTTCCTTTTTCCAGCAACTATTTCATTCGCACAGACCTCATGGAAGAAAAGCTACCATATACGACTTTCGATCCATTTTTTACATAAGCTCTTACCTTAAAGCTATACTTTCTGCCCTTCTTTAATTTACTTTTTATGCAGCTGGTTTTCTTTGTGGTTGCAACCTTCTTAAACTTTCCGCTGCCCGCCTTCATATAGATCTGGTAACCGGTAGCCCTTACTTTTTTATAAGAGATTTTCACCTTGCCGTTACTCTTTTTAAGATTTGTGATCTTTGTCTTACCCGGCTTTGTGGCTGCCAGAACTTCCTGTGAAGCTGTTCCTTCTCCTGCTTTGTTTATTGCCGCTATGCGTACCTTGTATTTTGTACCGCTGTTCAGCTTTGAAATATTCAGGCTGGTAGAAGCAGTCGTTCCGGCAGTTGTCCATTTCTTCGTGCTGTAATTATAGACATCTACCTTATAGGAGTCTGCTCCCTCTGCTGCGTTCCAGGTCACGTTCATCGACACGGTAGTCTCACTTCCAACCTTCACAGAACTTACCTTACCAGGCACCGTCTGAGCTGTCTTCACCGCCACGGTAACCCTGCATATTCCCACAAAGCCTCCGTCTGAACTAATAGCAAGTACACTGGCCGCTCCCTCTGCCACTGCAGTTACCTTGCCCTCCTGACTCACTTTTACAATCCTCTCATCCGTTGAGTGCCAGGTCACCTTTTTATCTGCTGCATTTTCAGGCAGTACCTGTGCCTGCAGTTGTAAGGTTTCCCCAATAGCCGCAAGCTTCGCTTCCTCCTTGTCCAAAGCAACTCCGGTTACCGGAATTTCTTCCCGAATTTTTCCTACATTTACTTCACATTGTGCGGTAAATCCGCCATCCTCTGTGACTGCGGTCACCGTGGCTCTTCCTTCCCCGACTGCCGTAACCAGCCCGGTCTCATCCACTTCAGCAATCTTGTCATCAGATGAAGTCCAGGTCACTTTTTTGTTCGATGCATTTTCCGGTAAAAGGAATGCCACCAGTTGTGAACTCTTTCCAACTTCCGTTAAGGTCACGCTGCTCTGATTCAGAGTGATGCCTGTCACACTGACGGTTTCCTCTGCAATTTCCACATGCACTTTACACTCTGCTGTAAATCCGCCCTCAACGGTAGTCACAGTTATAACAGCATCTCCATTCGCAACAGCGGTTACCAGTCCGTTGTTATCAACAATGGCAGCCTTTGGGTTGGATGTACTCCAGGTTACCTCTTTATTGGTCGCATCATCCGGTAATACGGAAGCACTCAACTGAATAACTGCACCCGCCGCTGTCAGCTGGGCTGTATCCTGGCTGATCGTCACACCTGTTACTGCTACTGTCTGAGGAGCCTTTACCGTAATCTCACATGTTGCCGTAAAGCTTCCGTCTTCCGTGGTTGCAATAATCGTTGTATTACCTACGGCCACTGCCGTTACCAGGCCGTTTTCATCCACTGCTGCCACTTCCGGCACCGTAGATGTCCAGGTGACTTTTTTGTTATAGGCATTGTCCGGCTGCACGGTTGCAGTCAGCTGCATCTTTTCTCCCACCTGGGACAGAACTGCGCTTTCTCTGTCCAGTAAAATTCCCTCTGCCGGCTGTTTGTATTCCATTTCAAATTTATCAATCACAGGGCCTGCCTTGGCGCTGGCAGTAAACACCCACTCACCTGCTCCTGCTTCTGGAACAGTAATGTCAAATTCCTCAGTCTTATAAACATTTGGATCTGGTCCATAGACATCCGCAGCGCCTGAGGAGACGTTAGTTCCGTCCCACTCAAAGGCATTGGGACTGGCCTGAGCCCTGCCGCTGCGGTAGGTTGCCGTCACATGATAAGTTCCCGCTTTTTCCGCCCGGAACGCCAATCTGATTTTATTGCCATCCTCGAACCAATTGATCTCTTTTCCGTTGCTGGCATCGGTTCTGGTTGTTATACGCACGTACTTATTTCCCTCAATAGGATCCAGCTTGAAATGCTCTGCTTCCAGGGTTCCTTTTTGAATGGGAAGCACATACGGATGAGCCTCTGTATAGTAACTGAATGCAAACTCAGCCTCAATCACAGCGTCCTCCTTGAGATCCGCAAATGTATATGAGGAAACAGCCCCCACAGATTCTCCGTTCACAAGCACATCACTGATCTCATATCCCTCATCGGGCGTGATAGTATAAGTTTTGCTGTCCAGCTCATTTATTTTCGTCTCGCCGGGATCAGAGATACTTCCTCCCTCCCCTGCGGAAGCGGTAATTGTGTAATCGTGCAGTTTAAGCTCCTTAGGAGAAACTACAAGCTTATCAATCACAGGGCCTGCCTTTGCTCCTGCTGTAAAGATCAGTTCTCCCTCGCCTTCCTCTGCCACCTCTAAATCAAATTCCGCTGTTTTATAAACATTTGGCTCCGGTCCATAGACATCCAGGGTGCCTGAGGATACATTTGTTCCGCTCCACTCAAAAGCATTTGGTGACGCCTGGGCTCTTCCGCTGCGGTAGGTTGCCACAACATGATAGGTTCCTGCCCTTCTGGCTGTAAAGGCCAGTTTAATTTTATTTCCTGTCTCAAACCAGTTGATCTCCTTGCCATTGCTTGCATTGTTGCTCTCCGTAATGCGCACGTACTTGTTTCCCTCAATGGGATCCAGCTCAAAGAATTCCGCCTCTAAAAGACCATTTTCACTGTCTCTGACAGGAAACACAAACGGATCTTCTTTTGAATAGGAGGTCCTAGCTACAAGGGCTTCCAGTTTACTCTTCAGTTCCCCGTATGCCTCCCTGATCTGAGTTGAAGTGGGATTTTCCCTTGCTACTACATCCTGCGCTGCCTCCAATGCTGTTTGAAGCTCCCCATAACTCTCCCCAAGATAATGGTTGCTGTTCTTGGTCTGAGCTGTGCTGATCAGCTCTTCCAATCTTTCCCTGGTAATCGAAGTCTGATCAATAATCGTCACAGTGGCTGTAGAATTAAATCCAACAGCCGCATTCTCATCGTCCGCTGCTGGCACTACCTCCAGGTAAAACTCACAGTCATCTGTCTTCTCGTTGTTGATCTTCGTCTGAATTGTTGCCTCTTTTTCTGTCTCTCCGTCCGCAAATTCAAGTCTCAGTCCATCTGTAGGCACATACTCGCTCTGTACGGCGCTTCCGGGATTGTCCTGGAGCAGTACGGTCATACTTCCGGCTGTTCCCCCCACTCTTCTGACTTTTACAGTCAGGGAATCTCCCTCGTTTACCACATACTCATCCTGTTCCAGCTCAACCATGCCCCTGCTCTGATTATCCAGTGCATAGGCTCCCTGGATTCCAATCGCTTTATTTGCGGTAATGCCTTTGATCCTTACAGTATGTACTCCGGGCTCCAGAGTTGGGGTTTCATAAATACGCACATTTACTTCTCTGGCCTGCCTGTATGTATCAAAGGTTTCGTTCGGCGTCTCACTGCCGTCCAGATAAACCTCTGCTTTTCCGTGATTGGGGTCAACGGTTCCCACGATCCATGCCTTAGTCCCTGTAAAGGTCAATGTACACTCTGCAGGTGCATTTGCCCACATACCAGTACCATTGATAAAGGATGCGTTGGACTCCTGCGTCCACGCGGATGCATTGTAGATAAAGCCATTCCCATCCGTTACGTCCTTGTCCAAGTTATCAATCACTGTGAGAGAATCCGGCACTGCATTTCCTATGGCAAATTCCTTGCTGGCCTTGTAAACCCCTACTTCACTGATCAGCGGAACCGCATACTGGCTGTTTACAGTGATTCTCAGCTTATCCGCCTTCACCGGTGTCTTCCTGCAGAGACGCTTCGCGCCGACGGTAGTCCCCTCCTCAAACACCTGCCAGTTTCCGCTTCCATTTTTATACTCTACCTTATAGGAAGTGATCCTCTGTCCAAGCTGAATGGCCTCCTCAATAGAAACCACGTCAAAAGTCTTGGTGCTACCCAGATCCAGAGTGAGGCTTCCGGACTTGCTCTCATCATCCATAGTCCAGTAGGTATTGTCATCTCCGTCCAGCACGTTATCAGGTGCAAAGGCCACATCATTACCTCTCACAGAAGATGCTGTCACAGTGGCATTCCCTGCCAAATTGTTACCGAATGTTTTCTTAACCTCCTGGCCAAACTCCGTAATACGGTTTAAGATGGCTTCATCTACGGTTCCATCTCTGTTTGGCGGCACATTCAACAAAAATGTAGAATTGTATCCCACAGATCGGAAGTACATCTCGCTGAGCTGCTGCATAGTCTTGGGCGTTGCCTTGTTTGGTCCCCAAAACCACCCTGAAGTTATGCGCGCATCACACTCGGGCACAGTCCACTGATTCCCTTCCGGAAATCCCTTTGTGTAGCTGCCGATATTGTTGCTGTTTATCGTATTCTTCTCTTTGTCCACATTTGACTTTGACCACGTCTCCTCATTTGCAAAACCCAGTTCGTTTCCTATCCAGCGAACCGTGGTATATGCCTGCGCGCCAAAAAGCATACAATCCGCTTCTCTTCCCGCAGCTTTACCCTCGTACTTTTGAATGGTGTCAAACCATTTGACAAAATCATAGTTCTGAACAGCGGAGCCGCTTCCTTTTGCCCCGTCCATCCAAACTTCATTAAACTTGCCCTTATTTCCATATTTGTCATTTCCAAGTATCTCAATAATCTGGTTATTATAATACTCATTATAATCCAGTACATCCTTTTTATAAACCTCTTCCCAGGTCATGCCGTCCTTTGGGTTTCCCGAACTGTCAACAAGGGCATTTCCGTTCTCATCATAATAGCCATAGCTGGCATTATTTACATCCCACGGCGAGAGATATAAGCCCATGTTCATATCGTATTTTGTGCAGGCAGCTGAGAGTTCCTCTAAGATATCGCCGTTATAAGGGCTGCTCTCCACATCATGATCCGTATAGGCGCTTTTCCAAATACAGAATCCATCGTGATGCTTGGCCGTAACAATCACCTTCTTAAATCCCGCTTCCTGAAGCGTCTGCACATAAGTGTCTGCATCAAACGTTTTCGTGGGATTGAACTGGCTGGGGGATTCTTTTCCATTTCCCCACTCAGATCCTGTAAATGTGTTCATTCCAAAATGACAAAATGCCGCCAATTCTTCTTTCTGATACTGGTATTGATTGGCATCCGGTAATGCTCCCCATGCTTCAGGCGGAGTTGACTGATTATTCCTTAGAATTTTACCCCCCCCCCCTAATGCAATTTCATTTTCTGCTGCTTCTGCGGTTGATGCACCTGCAATTCCTCCCAGGGAAGGCACTGCCAGTAAACCTGCCAAAGCCAAAGACATGATTCTCTTCCATGTACGCATGCTTTTTCCTCCTTAAATTTAAAATATAAAAAAGCCTGTGCTGCACTGGCTGGAAACTCTTCGTTACTGTCCACACCTTGATCAGCAACATCTCTTCTGTCCCAAACCAGCAAAAGAAAGAATTTTTTACTGGACGTTTGGCATTATCCAAGCTATACTATAGAACAGAAGAAGTCTCCAGTTATCTCAATTGTTGTTTGGACGCGTCAATTTTGATACCTATGCTGCAGGCTTCTTTTTCTTTGATAACAAAAGCGGGGACAATCTCATCCCCGCTTTTCACTTTTTCTAAGTGTAATTATTATAGAAATGTTATAATATAATTGCCGATTACTCGTACAGACACGGAGCGATTTCTTCGCTTTCCATATTATCTGCTGTGTACCATAAGCATCCTGTATCAACATCCTCTACAGCCTCGCCCTTAGCTGCTTTTGCTGCCAGCTCAACTGCTTTGTAACCGATCTGTACAGGGTTCTGTGTGATGGAACCAGCCAGGATGCCATCTCTGATTGCCTGTAACTGGATAGCGCCTGCGTCAAATCCAACACCAACAACTTTTCTGTCAGAGTTTGCGCCCAGTACCTGTAAGCTCTCGTTTGCTGTAACAATGTTCTTAGCTGAGAACTCGTTGGAGCCGTAGATTGCTACCAGGTCAGTCTTGTTTAACAGAGTGTTTGCAACCGTTACACAAGCTGCATCGTCAACTGTTGCAGGGATACCAACTTCGATGATAACCTTTGCACCGTCAACTGCTTTGTTGTATTTGTCATGTCCCTCAACACTTGCTTTGTCCTCTCCGATCAGAGAAACCATCTTGTCCACGAAACCACCGGTACGCTCGCCGATAGACTGGGAAGTAGCATCCTGAGAAACAACACCGATTCTTACAGTCTCAGCGGGATCTGTAACCTGATCCTTGATCAGCTCGTACAGATTCTCTGCTGCCAGCTCGCCTGCTGCATAGTTGTCGGTTGCTGCATTGGCAACTACCACATCTGTGGAGGCTCCCGGAACACCGGAGTCAAATCCGATAACAGGAACGCCTGCGGACTCCAGAGCGCCCATTACGGAATCCGGATCAAGAGCTGCGAGGCAGATCGCGCTCGGTTTTTTGTTGATAGCGTTGTTCAGCTGCTCTACCTGCTCTGCAACTGCACTCTCGTTCTGAGGTCCAACAAAGTTGGTTCCAGCCAGACCTAAGTCTGCTGCTGCCTGCTCGGTACCTAATTTAACTGCCTTCCAGAAGTCGTGCTGGAAACCTTTTGCAACGATCTCAATGGTAACATCACTGTAATCGCCAGATCCTGCATTTGCATCATCTGCAGGTGCTTCTGTAGTTTCAGCCGGAGCCTCTGTAGTGTCTGCCGGAGCTTCTGTCTCAGCCGGAGCTTCTGTTGCTGCTGTAGTCTCCTTCGGAGCCTCTGTTGCTGCTGCTGTCTCTGCGGACTTGTTGCCGCATCCTGCTACCATTGCTGCTACCATAGTTGCACAGAGAAGTGCACTGATTGCTTTTCTTTTCATTCTGAAATTCCTCCCTTAGAATAGATTAAAAGAATAAGATTGTTAAAACCTGTATATAATCCCCGGCAGCTTTTAGCTGCCAGGTGTATTATATCGATATATAGTGTTTACTGCGCTGTATTTCGCGCTGTTCTTAGCCCTGTTTTTTTCTGTTTACAACGTCCGCAAATACGGCGATGATCAGAACAAAACCAGTGATGAATAACTGCCAGTGAGGCTGTAAGCCTACAAACGGAAGTCCCGTCTTCAGAACCGACATGATGAACACACCGATTAAGGTACCCGCGATGGAACCAACACCACCGGAGAGGGATGTGCCGCCGATGACAACGCCTGCGATGGCGTCCAGCTCAAATCCGTTTCCTGTTCCCGGCATCAGAGTGGAGTAGATAGCCGCATAGGAAATACCTGCCAGTGCTGCAAAGAAACCACTGATAATAAAGGCCAGAGTCTCCCATTTTACTACGTTCACACCAGACAGTCTGGTTGCCTCTTTGTTGCTTCCAAGCGCCAGAATGTAACGTCCCGGACGAGTCTTATTTAAAAGGATTGCCATCAGAACAGCCATTACAAGCAGTAAGATGAATCCTGTGGGGATTCCCGCTTGGGGAAGCCCGTCTGCCCTTAACTTGAAAATACTTCTGAACCAGGCGCCTGCTGCCTCTCCCTGCGGGAAGGTAACGCTGGCGGTTCCTGTCACAATAGAGCCAAGTCCTCTGGTAATCATCATGGTACCCAGAGTTGCGATGAAGGCCGGAAGCCCCATCACGGAAACCATAAGTCCGTTTGCCAGTCCGAACAAAACGCCGATCAGCAGTGTGAGGATCAGGCAGAGTGCCATGGGAAGCCCCGCTTTTGTAAACAGCGTACCGCCGATCAGTGAACAGCAGATACACAGAGTACCGATGGACAGGTCAATTCCGCCTGTAATGATTACAAAGGTTACGCCGATGGCCATGAAGCCAATATAATAAGATGAATCCAAAATACTTACGAATGTGCTGTACTGTGCAAAGTTGGCTCCTGCAATGCAGAAGAACACGAACAGTACCACCAGGGCGGCAATGGCCACCAATTTCTGAGTGCCGATGGCACCAGCAATTCCTTTTTTATTTGCTTTTTCCATTTCTCTTTACCCTCCTGATTAATCTCTTAAAGTTGCCGCATGCATGATATTTTCCTGGGTAGCCTCCTCAATGCTCAGCTCCCCTGTCTTTCTTCCCTCGCACATTACAACGATTCTATCGCTCATACGCAGAACCTCTGTGAGCTCGGAAGAAATCATAATAATGGATTTCCCCTGTTTTACCAGATCGTTCATCAGAGAATAGATCTCACTCTTGGCGCCTACGTCAATACCTCTCGTAGGCTCATCAAAGATCAGAATGTCACAGTCTCTGGTCAGCCATTTTGCAATAACAACCTTCTGCTGATTACCACCGGATAAATTTCTCACCTTCTGCTCTATGGAAGGTGTTTTCGTCTTCAGAGCATTCACATATTTTTGGGTGACTTCCTTTTCTTTCCGCTTGTCAATGAAAAGACCGTTGGTAAAGTGCTCCAGGGAAGCCATTGTGGTGTTCTCAGCCACCGTCTTCTCAACATTCACCCCGTACCGTTTCCGGTCCTCAGACAAATATCCAATTCCTGCCTTTACCGCGTCCTGAGGGCTGTTGATCGTCACCTTTTTGCCATTTATGTAGATATCGCCACTGTCTTTTTTGTCCGCCCCGAACAGTGCCCTTGCGGTCTCTGTTCTTCCTGCGCCCATCAGACCTGAGAAACCTAGGATCTCTCCTTTGTGAAGCTCAAAGCTCACATCGCGCACCATCTTGCCCGCGTTCAGATGCTCTACTTTGAGCACCACCGGCGCATTTTTAGGTACGTTGCTGTGGCTCTTGGGCTCCTCGTAAACCACGCGCCCAACCATCATGTTAATGATGTCATCCTTTGTGGACTCCTCCGTCACGATGGTTCCCACATACTCTCCGTCACGCATAACGGTCACACGGTCCGTGATCCGCTTGATCTCATCCATTCTGTGAGAGATATAAATAATACCGATATTCTTTTTGCGCAGATCCTCAATGATCTTGAAAAGCTCATTGATCTCCGCGTCTGTCAGCGCCGCTGTGGGTTCGTCAAATACGATTACCTTGGCGTCAGTGGAAATGGCCTTGGCAATCTCGCACATCTGCTGGCGTCCTACCGTAAGCCTTCCCATAGTCTCCTTGGGATCAATATCGATGTTCAGAAGCTTAAAGAGCTTACTAGCCTCCTCATTCATCCTTCTGTCGTTGATAATCTTGCCATTCATACTCTCACGGCCAATGAAAATGTTCTGTGCAACTGTCAGATGGTTCATCATATTCAGCTCCTGATGCACAATCACGATTCCTGCCGTCTGGGCTTCCTTGGGATTCTTAAATTCTACTTGTTTTCCTTCAAAGGTAATTGTGCCCTTGTCCTTGGCGTAGATGCCTGTCAGCACCTTCATCAGAGTAGACTTTCCGGCACCATTCTCTCCCATCAGCGCGTGAACCTCGCCTTTTTTCAGCTCCAGGTTTACCTCTTTTAAGGCATGCACACCAGGGAAAGACTTGTCAATACCTTTCATTGTCAATATTACGTCGCCCACTATTTCACCTTCCATTCCCTTTCACATTTAACATTTATCGCTTCAGCTTATGAATATTTTATGACCAAATTATGAATAAAACAATGGAATATATTCTGAGAAAAGGTAAAAATTTTACTTAAATGAAAAAGAATCCCGCGAGCGGGATTCTCCGCCTGCGGCGGGTCGCTTTAGCGACATTATTCCTTTCCGCCGCAGTGCGATCCCGCCCGGAGGGCTTTTTATATCATAGGGAATTCCGAAGGACTTTCTTATGATATAAAAAAGAATCCTGCGCGCAGGATTCTCCGCCTGCGGCGGGGCTGACCCGGCAACCCACCGGAGGCTTTCTTAACTACATGTCTTTTTAATCCAAATCTGCTTATGGGATAAATCAGCTTGTCCAAAACGGAAACAGTAGCTTTTGATTTTCTTCAGTAAACATGTTCGCCTTTGTCACTGCCACAGAGCCGGAGTCCACCATGGGCTCCACTGCGCTGTTGTGGTACGCTTCCACCGCCTTCTGCACGGACAAATACCCCATGTTAAAAGGCTTTTGAATGACAATACCTTCAAAAATGCCTGCCTCCAACAACTGGATTTCCTCGTTGGAGCTGTCAAATCCCACCATGACAATCTGATCCTCCATCCCCAGGTCCTTCACGGCCCGGGCTGCGCCCACCGCGGAATATTCGTTCAGCCCTGCGATGGCATTGACCTCCGGATGCTCCGAAATCAACTTTTTCGTGACCTCATAGGCCTTGTCATAATTGGAGTTGCAGAACACAGGGGGAAGAATCCGGGAGCTATACTTTTTGAGTCCCTCCCGAAGCCCCTTTTCCCGCTCTATGGCTGTGGATGCTCCCTTTACATGTGAGACAATGCCGATTGTGGGATTTTCCGGAAGGGCATCCTTCAGAAGCAGCCCCAGTTTCTTTCCCGCCTCAAAATTGTTGGTGGCAACCAGGGTAGCGCCCATTGACTCCTCCATGTCCGAATCCACCAAAACCAAATGAATCCCTGCTTCCACCACCTCCCGGGCCACTTTCGCCGTCTTGGTATAGCTGCTGGGTGAAATCAGAATGGCGTCCGGATGCTTTTCGATTGCCTGACGGATCATCTTGTTCTGCGCCTCATAGTCCCCCTCAGAGGAGGGCCCCATGACCGTCAGCTCCACATTGAACTCCTTCGCAGCCGCCTGGGCCCCCTGTATAAGGGAAGTCCAGAAATCAGAGTCATCTATGATTTTCAGAATACAAACTATATTTAGCTTGCCGTTGCGGTTCTGCCAGGACTTTACACTGAAAGCCAAAATCATCATAACCATGATTCCCAACAGAATTGCAATGGATATATACTTTTTAAAACTTCTACGCCTCTCCATTGTGTAACTCCTCCTCAGCCGGAATAATCACATAAACGGTAGTCCCGATTCCGGGCGTACTCTCATAGCGCAGCCCATACCCTGGTCCGTAATGCAGCTGCAGCCTGTGGTGCACATTGTAGACACCCACCCGGTTGGACTTTACGCTTGGAGCCTTGGGTTCCAGAATATGGCTCAGCACCTCTTTCTCCATACCCACTCCGTTGTCCTGCACAATCAAATGTATATTATCCCCCACTTTTCCTCCCATAACGGCAATCATTCCCTTATGCTCCAAATATTTGATTCCATGATAAATGGCGTTTTCCACAAGCGGCTGAATCACCAGTTTCACAATCTCAGTCTGCAAAATTTCCTGGTCCACATCTATCATGAACTCCAGCTGGTCCCGGTAGCGCATCTTTTGTATCGTGAGATAGCTCTGGGTGTAGGCAATCTCCTGTGCAATGGTTACAAGCTCTTTCTCGTTGCTGATACTCTGGCGTAAGAGCTTGGCGAGGGAGGACGTCATCAGCACCACCTCATCCTTTTTGCCGCCCTCAGCCATCCATATGATAGAATCCAGAGTGTTGTACAGGAAGTGGGGATTAATCTGGGACTGGAGCGCGCGCAGCTCATTCTTACGCTTTTCCTTCTGCTCCTGAATGTTCTCCTCCATCAAATTCTGAATTTTCCCTGTCATAATATTAAAGGATTGTCCCAGATTGGCAATCTCATTCTTCCCATTTACAGAAAACTCCGCATTGTCAAAATGTCCCTTTTGCACATGAACCATCGCTTTCTCCAGCTCCCGGATAGGTCTTGTGATCTCCCTGGAAATCAACATGGAAAATAGAATCGCCATAATGGAGAGCATCAGTGCTGTTATCCCGTATAGTGTCTTGGTTTCCGCACTTCCCTTCATTAAGTCATCGAGATAGGCCACGCCCACAACCGTCCACCCGGTGTTTGAGGAGGTACTGACTGTGTAGAGTTTCCGGTTTTCCCCTTCATCTGTGATGAAGCTGCCCTTCTGCTTATCCATTACCTCATGCGTCAGCTCGGTTTTCAGCCCGCTGTAGATCAACTGCTGCTGCGGATGATATATATATCTTCCGTCCTTATCCAATATAAAGAGGTAACCCCGGTCGCCCAGGCTGATATTCTCACACTGTTTGCTGATGGAGCTGTAGTTCAGGTCTACAAAGAAAATCCCCTCCGCATTTTGCGTATGCGGGTTTAGAAGCGCCTTGCTGACCGTTACCACCCACTGGTAAGAACCCTCCAGTATATTCTGCACATGGGAGGATGAGATCACGGAATAGCCCTTGGCAGCTACCGTGTCCTGATACCACTCCTTTGCCTGTATGTCCACATAGGGGTTTAGCTTGGCAGCTCCCCTGTTTAAAAACATGCGTCCGTTGTCCGCCATCACGCCGATATTACAGATATCCGACCTGGTATCCATCACGGTTTTAAACTGCTGGGACAGCTTTTCCCGCAGCTCACTCTGCTTATCCTCCTCCCCGAATAGAAACTCCGAGACATCCGCATTTCCAACCACGGTGTTTGAGAGCGCCTGCATATAGTTTATGTAAGAGTCCAGATCAGAATTTACCTGCTTAACCAGCTGCATAGTGTAATCCTGGGAATTTTGCAGCACCGTGCTCTCTGTGTAGGTCAGAGATATCACCAGAAAGATAGCAAGCGCCAAAACTATTATAAGCAAAAAGGGCAGAAGGATGGCATCCTGAATGCTTCTGAAATGCAACAGGAGATTTGGAAATTTACTCTTTTTCTTCATGTCTTACCTTATCCTTTTCGCATATTCCGTTGGAGTCATCCCTGTCATTTTTTTAAAGGAGCTGCTGAAATAGTGGGGATCGCTGTAGCCCACCTGGCCTGCAATCTCATAGGTCTTCATGGAAGTATTTTCAATCAGGCTTTTGGCCTTCTCAATCCTCTTTTTGGTGAGCGCCTCAATAAAGGTCTCCCCTGTATATGCCTTAAAAATAGAACTGAAGTAGCTGGTGCTCATAGCCAGATGGGCGCAAACGGAATTCAGGGAGATATCCGGATTCCCATAATTTTTCTCTATATAGTCCTGCGCCATGACAGCCTGCTTTTTGCAATAGCTGTCCTTCTGGTCCTTAAGCCCCTCGGCCAGATGCAGACAGAAGGAGATCAGATCCTCCCCGATCTCAGAGATATGCTCTTTGCTGTAGATGGTATTTAAGAGCTCTCTCTCCTCCTGGAAAAGCTCTGTCTCGTTGAGGGAGGAGGTATCCAGCCCATTCATGATAGAGAGGATGGCATTCTGCACATAAAAAATACAACGGTTTCTGGACAGATAGGATTCCCGTATTACCTGTATAAACGCCTCCACATTTCTACGGATCTCTTTTGGACGGTCCATCTTGATCTCCAGTACAATCTTTTCCTTGTACTTGGAAAGTTCTGCGCTCACCTGTTTATTCTCATGACCCAGACTGGCCGCATGGATGACCTGATTCCCGCCCAGCAAAAACTTGTACTCCAGAGCCCTCTTGGTATCCTCAAAGGATATGTACAGCTGGCTCAGCGTACTCACAGGCTGTCCCACCGCAATGGTGCTCTCAATCTTCAAATATTTATGCAGGGAAGACTGAATTTCCTCGCAGATATCCAGCACCCTCTTCTCCATCCCCGGCTCTCCCCCAAACACCAGAATGGTCCGCTCCTCCACATCCTGAAAGGTCACGCCGGCCTGATACCGGTTCATGATCTCCTCCGTGATATTATAGATAGCGAAATATGCCAGATCCGGCTTAAAATTATCCCCCTCTTTTAAAAATGGGGAAAGATCGTCAGCCACCACCATTGCAGTCATAAATCTGCGCCCCGGCAGCCTGATCTGATAATCCACCAATTTCTCTTCCAATGTATCCATCGGTACATTTCCGGCCAGCAGGCTGTTCAGAAACCGCCCCCTCATAAGCGGAAGGTTGCTTACGTAGGCCCCCCGAATCCGCTTTATATTTTCCTTCTTCAACCGCTCCTCGTCCAGTTTTTCCCGGACCTTCAGAAGCGTCTCTGAGAGCTCCACAGCAGTGATGGGCTTTAAAATATACTCTGCCACCTGGTACTTTACCGCCTTTTTGGCATACTCAAACTCATCATAGCCGCTGATGATGACCACCTTAATCTCCCTGTGCTCTTCATAGACGAACTTGGTAAGCTCCATACCATCCATGTGGGGCATGCAGATATCAGTAAGCAAGAGGTCCACCTGCTCTCTCTCAATAAAATCTTTGGCTTCCCTCCCATTTTTGCAAGTTCCCGCCAGCTCATACCCCAGTTCATTCCACTTTGTGTTCTCACTGATCGCCTCACGGATCAGCGCCTCGTCATCCACCAACAATACCCTGTACATAGCTTTCTCCGTTCTTTGTTATACTTATATCCCCATTCGTAACGGTTTCGTTCCTTCAGACCTGTAGAATAGTTAACTCCATTCTAACTTATTTTGCTTCGAAATACAACTTAGTGTTCCTCACCCTCCTCGGCTTTCCCAGTTCCCCAAATTTCCCTGGTACATTCCAGAATAATGAGCAGAGTCAGCGGACCCAGGATGACTCCCGCCACTCCATAGATACAGAGACCCGCATACACCACCATAGCGATCACGATAGGATATACGCCCACCTTGTCGCCGATCAGACGGGGTTCCAGATATTCCCTGGCTGTGTTCGCCACCAGAAAGATGGTGAAGTAAGCAGCTGCGTGAAAAAAATCCCCCTGTATCAGCACAATCACAGCCCATGGTACCAGGACGGTTCCGGTTCCAATAAAAGGCAGTACATCCAGAAGGCCAATAATGATCCCCACCAAAAGGGCGTAGGGATTGCCAGCCAGCCATAGACCTGCCACGCAGATCACGATCACAATCAGCATGATGGTTCCCTGGGCTTTCAGGTAAGCTCCGCCCAGGCCCCACAGCCGGTCCGTGATATTCACCATTTTCTGGTACCCCTTAAAGCCCTCCAGCTTTTCCCGAATCCCATCGTAATCCCTCATCATCAGGATCACTGCAATGAATACCAGGAAAAATCCGCCCAGCACCTTTAAAATCACAACCGCGTACTCCATGGAGCGCTCCATCAGACCGGGAACCAGGTAGACCTCAATGCGCTCCTCCACCCTGGCCATATTCTGCTGCAGGAACATCATTACCTCATCCCCGTCAATCCCAAAGGTATTTTCCACAGCGTCACAGCATCCTTCCATCATGTTCTGGAATCCTGCCTCATAGTACTCCAAATGCTCCACCACACTGCGGATCTGTTCACAGAGTTTGACTGCCAAAAACCAGCACGCAGTCCCCAGCAGCGCTCCGCCCAGAACCAGCAGGATCAGTGTCACGGTTTCTTTTTTCAAATGCATCTTTTTTCCCATTCTGGTGGCCAGTGGATAAATCCATCGGACCAGAAGATAGGCAATAAAAAAGGGAGCTACCACTGGCAGAAGGTATCGCATACCCAGGTAGACTGCCAGCGTAATTCCCGCTATTCCCAAAATCTTTTTTGTCTTCTCCGCCATACCAGCTTCCCCACTTTTCTTATGTTGAAGTTAGTATGTGCCGCCCTTTTCGTTTCATTCTCTTCCGGTTGGCTTACCTGAAATTGTCAAAGGCCGGGCCCTGCGGTTTTATTTCAAAATCCATTTCTTTTTTTGTAGACGGATGGATAAAAACCAAACGGCAGGCTGCCAAGGCTACCCCTGTCCCCAGAGGGGCTTCTTCCTCTTCGTTATATTTACGGTCCCCTGTCAGCGGCATTCCAGCTCCCGCCATCTGAACCCGTATCTGATGGTGCCTACCTGTCATCAGCTCCACCTGGACTAAGGCGTATCCTCCCCTTTGTTCCAGCAGCCGGCAGGAAAGCCTGGCACGCTTGGCGCCCTTTGTCCCCTCCGGCACAATCCTGGAGGTGTTGGTCCTGCCATCCTTCAGCAGATAGTCCTCCAGAACTCCCTCCCGGACAGGAGCCTTTGTACACACAACAGCCTGATAAAACTTTTTCATCCTTCCATCCCCCACCTGGGAGGACAGACTTGCTGCCGCCTGCTTTGTCTTGGCAAACACCAGCAGTCCCTGCACTGGCTGATCCAGACGGTGAACCACCCCGATATAAGGTTCCCCGCTCATTTGCTCATGCTCTTTGCGGTAATTTTTCAGCATACTTACCATATCCTTGGTCCCGGCCCTGGCGCTCTGCACAGGAATCCCTGCGGGCTTTTGACAGACGATCAGCTGCCTGTCCTCATAGATGATTTGAAATTCCATATTTTTTCCTTCTGGCCTTAAATTTTAAACCGGTAACCAACGCCCCAAATGGTCTCAATGTACTGTGGCTTGGCAGTGTTGAACTCGATCTTCTCCCTGATCTTCTTAATATGCACTGTCACAGTGGCAATATCCCCGATGGACTCCATATCCCAGATTTTGCTGAAAAGCTCTTCCTTGGTAAACACATGGTTTGGGTTCTGAGCCAGGAAAGTGAGCAGGTCAAACTCCTTGGTGGTGAAGGCCTTCTCCTCCCCATTTATCCATACCCTCCTTGCAGTCTTATCGATCTTGATCCCGCGGATTTCAATAATGTCGTTCTGGGGGGCATTGGTGCTCACCAGACGGTCATATCTGGCCATATGGGCCTTTACCCGGGCAACCAGCTCGCTGGGGCTGAAAGGCTTTGTCATATAATCGTCCGCGCCCAGGCCCAGGCCGCGGATCTTGTCAATATCATCCTTTTTGGCAGATACCATGAGAATGGGTGTATTCTTTTGGTTTCGGATCTCCTTACAGATCTCAAATCCATCCATTTCCGGAAGCATCAGGTCCAGAATATACAGGTCATAATCCTCCTCCAGCGCCCGCTTCAGTCCCACGTCCCCCCTGTTTTCAATCTCCACCTCAAAGCCGCTCAGCTCCAGGTAGTCCTTTTCCAAATCTGCAATGCTCTCCTCATCCTCAATGATTAAAATCCTACTCATTAATCGGTACCTCCTGATATTTTCTAAGTACAAAAAACATAATGGTTCCGGCACCCAGCTTGCTGCTGGCCCAGATCTTTCCTCCGTGGTCCTCCACGATTTTTTTTACAATGGACAGCCCAATGCCGCTTCCGCCCTTGGAAGAGTTTCTGGAGGCGTCCGTCCGGTAAAAGCGGTCAAAGATATTGGGCAGATCCTTGGCCGCAATGCCTTTTCCGTTGTCCTCTATCTCCACCTGTATAAAATCACCTACGTCTTTTACGCGGATGCTGATATAGCCCTTGGGTTTGTCAATATATTTTACAGAATTTCCGATAATATTATTGATGACCCGCTTCAGCTGTTCCGCATCTGCGATGACCATGGTGTCTTTATCCGCATAGTTGAAATAAGAGAGCTCAATTCCCTTGGCTTCCAGATCCAGCCCAACCTCCTCAATGCAGTCGTCGAAATAGTCCGTCACATTGATCTTACTGAAGGTGTAGGGAATGCGGTTGGTGTCAATCTTGGAGTAAAAAGTCAGCTCATTGATGAGCCGGTCCATCTCATTGGCCTTATTGTAGATGGTTCGGATATACTTGTCCATCTTCTCCGGCGTGTCCGCCACCCCGTCCATGATCCCTTCTACATACCCCTTCACAGCCGTGATAGGCGTCTTCAGGTCATGGGAAATGTTGCTGATCAGCTCCTTGTTGTCCCTGTCATACTGCACCTTCTCCTCCGTGGAGTCCCGCAGCCGCTGGCGCATCTCCTCAAAGTCCTGGCAAAGCTCGCTGATCTCATCCTCTCCCTGGACATCCAGCACAAAGTCCAGATTGCCTTCCTTGATATTCTGGGTGGCTGCCTTCAGATTCTTCAGCGGGGTACTGATACCGTTGTAAATCCAGGTGGTCAGCATCAATGCGGTAAATATCAGGATTACAATGATGGTGACAATCATATCGCGCACCAGGGATTTCACCTGCGGGATAATATTCTCCACTCCTGTGATAATAAATGCGCTCCCCTGCGTTCCATCCGAAAAGTTCATATCCAGTTGTTTTACATAAGACTTTACATCCTTGCCAATATAGATCCCGCTGTCCGAGGCCTTTCCGAAATCCCCAAAGGCCGGAAGCTCTTCAAACAGCTTATCAATCTCCGCCTGGGTCCCCACATAGTAGGGCGCATCTTGCTTTCTCACGATCAAATAGGAGTCTCTTCTCTGAAGCTCCTTGTTCATGGTATCCAGATACTGTTCATCCAAAAATTTATCCGCGTCCGCCTGAACCTGCTTCTGCATATCCCCAAAGGTCTTCTCGGTGAGCTTATTCATCATCTGAAGGGAATTGGACAGAGACTCATAGGTGACATCCGTGATATCGTAGCTCTCCTCAATGGACTTGAGCTGATATTTTCCAAATCCTACAAACGCGATGCAGGTGAGCATAATGGGGACACAGATGATCACAAAAAATGAAATAATCAATCTTGTCTTTAATTTCATGTTTCAAACTCCTTTGTTTCAATCCACGCTCGGTGATTTAACAGAGTACGGCCACATCTTTCGATGCGTTGATTAACTTCATTATCAGTGGGGGATACCGATTTCTCTCCGCCCGCCACTTCCGTTAATCTTGTTTTAGGTGATTCCGCTCGCCAGGCTATAGAGGCCGGAGAATCCCACTTATTCTTGTTGATTACTACTATACCATAAAAGTGTGCCCGTTTCACGTAAACAAAGCGTGGGGTTTCTAAATTTTTTATAAAGGGTAATGGTTTTGGTAGGGCGTTTTGGGCTGAGGGGGACGCTCCCTCCGGCGCAGGGCTATGCTTCGGGGACGCGTGCAACATTCCGATGGACTATCTGCTAACTACAACTACAGAAAACCTGCCACTGGCAGCTTTTCTGCATACTGAGGCATAAGAGACTCAGGAGAACCTTCGTCTCTAAGTTTCCGTAAGCAGAGGATTCCATCTCCACTAAAAACGCACGCTAATTGTCCCCGAAGCATAGCCCTGCGCCGGAGGAAGCTGTTTCCCGTAGGCGGGAGATGGTGCCACTCAGGCGATTTTCTAACAAGCTTTGGGAAATCTCTAGGTTCCAGAACACAGTCACCCGGGCGTTGGCAGCTCTCTAAGCAAACATTTTACGTGCGTTTTTAGCGGCGGGGAAATGAACGTTTACAGAAACTTGGACGCGAAGGCTTTCCTGAGCGTCCTTAGTTGCAGTTAACGGTTAGTTCCCCAGAGCGTTGCACGTGTTTGCGTGAGAGCTGCCAACGCCCGGGTGACGTCCGGGAATTATACAAGTAACTCACCTGACCCGCCTAAACTGTTTCTATAAAGGTGCAGCGAAAAAGACGGCATCTCTGCCGTCTTCCTGTTCTTGCGCATTTAAGGATTTGTTTACAGGTATTTCTTCAGCACATCCACCCTGTCCAGTTTCTCCCAGGGCAGATCCAGATCATTGCGCCCGAAGTGTCCGTAAGCAGCCGTCTGCTTGTAGATGGGCCTGCGCAGATCCAGCATTTTGATAATTCCTGCTGGACGCAGGTCGAAGTTCTCGCGCACGATTTCCGTCAGCTTTTCATCCGAAAGCTTCCCTGTTCCAAAGGAATCTACCATGACAGAGGTGGGCCTTGCCACACCGATGGCGTAGGAGAGCTGAATCTCGCACTTGTCTGCCAGTCCCGCAGCCACCATATTCTTTGCCACATAGCGGGCCGCATAGGCTGCGCTCCGGTCCACCTTGGTGCAGTCTTTTCCTGAGAAAGCGCCGCCGCCGTGTCTGGCGTATCCGCCGTAACTGTCTACGATAATCTTTCTCCCGGTGAGTCCGCTGTCCCCGTGAGGCCCGCCGATCACAAAACGCCCTGTGGGATTGATGAAAAACTTGGTATCCACGTCCACCATCTCAGATGGCAGCACTGGGTCAAACACGTATTTTTTGATGTCCTCATGGATCTGCTCCTGGGTCACCTCCGGGTCATGCTGTGTGGAGAGCACCACTGCATCCAGCCGAAATGGCTTGCCGCTCTCATCGTACTCCACGGTGACCTGGGTCTTTCCGTCCGGTCTTAAATATGTGAGGGTACCGTCCTTGCGCACCTTGGTCAGCTGAAGCGCCAGCTTGTGAGCAAGTGAGATGGGGTAGGGCATAAGCTCCTCTGTCTCATTGGAGGCATAGCCGAACATCATTCCCTGATCCCCTGCGCCGATGGCCTCGATCTGGTCATCCGTCATAGTATTTTCCTTGGCCTCCAGAGCCTTGTCCACGCCCAGTGCAATGTCCACGGACTGTTCGTCAATGGCTGTGATCACTCCGCAGGTATCTGCGTCAAAGCCATATTTTCCTCTGGTGTAACCGATCTCGCGCACGGTGTCACGCACGATCTTCTGAATATCCACATAGGCATTTGTGGTGATTTCCCCCATCACCAGCACCATTCCCGTGGTGGTGGCTGTCTCGCAGGCCACACGGCTCATGGGGTCCTGGGCAAGCAGCGCGTCCAGGATGGCGTCAGAAATCTGATCGCACATTTTATCCGGATGCCCCTCGGTCACTGATTCGGATGTAAATAATAATTTTTCCATTTCTTCCTCCTTTATTTCAATCCATGCTCGGTAATTTAGCAGAGTACGACCACATCTTTCGATGCGTTGATTGTCTTCATGTCAGTGGGGGGATACCGATTTCTTTCCGCCCGCCACTGCCTTTAATCTTGTCTAATGAAGTCCAGAGGACTTTTTTTAGATAAAAAGAATCCTGCGCGCAGGATTCTCCGCCTGCGGCGGGGCTGCCCCGGCAGCCATCTTCCACTCCGCCGCAGTGCGATCCCGCCCGGAGGGCTTTTTATATCATAGGGAATTCCGAAGGACTTTCCTATGATATAAAAAAAGTCCGCAATAAGCGGACCTTCCTATCTATGCTGATAAGCAAATCCTCTTATTGTTCGATTGCTCGCTCAGGTTGGCACCTTCCGTTTAGGGGTTGCCGTGGTTTCACAGATCCTTTGTATCTCCACCACTCTGAATAAGAGAAAATATATTCTATATTTGGTTTACGGATATAATCATATACCTTTTTACAATATACGTCAAGTAAAATATTTACTTTCTCTAAAAAGGAAATAAGACTCTCTGGTACTTTTCATCAAACATGTTCTCTTTCGTGATAAGTGAGGTTGCAGTATCTACCTCTGTTTCTTCAATCGGGAATCCATAGATCAGCTTATAGGCACACTCCACTCCAAGATAGCCCATTGAATACGGGTTCTGTACAATCAGAGCATCCACCTCTCCCGTTTCCAGCATCCCAACCGATATCACATTGCTGTCAAAGGCCACTACCATTGTGCTTTCTGCTAACTGCATATCCTGAACCGCGTAGCCAACCCCAAGGCTTGTCCACTCATTAAAGGTTACAATCACATTGATATCCGGATGTCTGTTCAGCAGGCTGACAGTGCCCTCCCTGGCCGCCGCTGCGGTAGATATGACATTGATGGTTTCAATAATAGTGACACGATCATCCTTTTCCACCCGATCCCGAAATCCCTGTTCACGCTGCTGGCCGTTTGCAGTATTCTTGTCAAAATTTACAATTCCTACATTTAGCTTTTCTTCCCTGCTGGCCAGCACCGCATCTCCTGCCATTCCCCCTGCTTTATAATTGTCAGTGCTAATGCGGCAGCTGACACCATCACTGTTTACCTCACTGTCAACCACCACCACCTTAACCCCCTTTTTAATTGCCGCTTCGATAGGCGGGCGATTTGCATTGTAGTCAATGGCGGAAATAATAATGGCCTCTGCTCCCGCTTCCACCACCTCATTGATCATCTCATTTTGAACCTCATAGTCTTCCTCATTTTCCGGTGCATTCAGCGTCAGATTAAGATTATATTCTGTGCAGGCGGCCCTGGCTCCGGCATAGACGGACTTCCAAAAATCAGAATTACCCGACTTTGTAATAACAGCCGCATAATGCTTTTGTACCTCCCCCCCAACCAGGTCCGTACCCTGGATCATTCGGGTTATGTAAGAAATCCCTAAGTAATAGCTGAAAAAAACGAACACAACCCCCAATGAAAATAAGCATGTTTTACACTTATTCCGTTTCATATTCCTCCCTCCGGATTTTTGGAATCTCGATTATAACACTCGTTCCTTCGTCCAGCTCACTGTGGATGGTAAGACCATACTGGCTCCCAAAATAGATCTTAATCCGATCATTTACATTTTTGATACCGATCCCGCCGTTGTTGCCGCACTCTTTGTGGAGAATTTCCCGGCACATCTTTTTATCCATCCCAACACCGTTATCCCTCACCTCCAAAATGATATCCTCGTCTTTTTGATGGATTCCAATATAGATTTCACCCTGATCTATCATACGGTTCAGGCCATGGTAAATAGCATTTTCAATCAGCGGCTGAAGAGTAATCTTATTGCAGTAGTACCCCAGACATTCCTGATCCGCATCAAGAACATAGACGAACTGGTTTTTATAGCGGAAGCTCTGAATTTTCAGATAGCATTCCGCGTGCTGCAATTCTTTTTCAAGGGGAATCAATTCATGTCCTCTGCTGATGCTGATCCTAAACAGCCTGGCCAGTGTATTGACCATTTCTATCGCCTCACTGGTACGCTCAGCTTCACACATCCATGCGATAGAATCCAGCGTATTATACAGAAAATGCGGGTTGATCTGTGACTGCAGGGCATTCAGCTCCGTCTTTCTCAGTGTCACCTCCTCCTCACGCACCTGCTCCATCAGCTGCTGGAGCCTTATTACCATATGTGCAAAAGAATCGGACAGTTCCGCTATCTCCTTAGTTGTCCCCACGGACTCAAAGTTAAAGGTTTCCGCATTCCCCTCAAATTTCCGCATGGCTTCAATCAGGCGGTTCACCGGTTTAGAAAAAATCCTCGTAAAAAAGAATCCCATGACCACAGCGGTGAGCAGAACCAGATAGATCAGAACATAGGATGTCCGTTTCATTTTCTCCACTTTACTTGTGATCATCTCATCAATATAGGAAACCCCCACTATTTTCCATCCATAGTCTTTCAGTGTCCTGGTATTATAGATAATATCCTCCTTTACCACAGAACCATCCATTGATTTTGCCAGCTCTCTCATATCATCCTCCCGCATTTCCTTTAACCCCGAAAAGATGAGCTGCTGCTGGGGATGATAAATGATATTTCCCTCCTGTTCCATCAGAAAACAATAACCATGCTGGCCAATCCCCACATCATCAATATAACTGGCAATAGAATCAAAGCTGATATTCATAAATACATAAACATCCTCCCCAGCTTCGTTTTTCAGCCTCTGATAGATGGTTACCACCCAGGGGTAATAATTGAGCAGCCCCGTTTCCACATGTGGCTTGGAAATCATCATCTTCCCGTCTAGATCGGTCATATCTTCAATTGGAACGCTCATATCAAACCGGCTTTTCAGCTCATATCTCTCCGCCCAGGAATTGACCAGACGATAATTCTCATCATAGATCAAAATAGATACCAGATCCCCTCTGATTTTAACCAGATCCCTGAAAAACATCTGCTGTTCCTGCTTAGAAGTTTTCATATTTTTACCAATCATTCTCATAATGTTCTTCATGTCATCCAGATAGTTTCTCACTGTATTCTGAACCTGCACTACTGCCTGCTCTCCGCTGGTAACCGCATTTTCTTCTGTAGAGTTCTGATACAGCTGAATAAATATAAGCACAGCGCTTATCCCGGCAATTGTCACAATAATGGTTACCACACCCGTCAGAAGGACTGAGATTGATACTTTCGTATATCTGTATTTCTTATCTTTTTTCCTCATTTTGTCTCCTGCAGCTGTTCGGCGAATACCCGGTGTACTTTTTAAAACTATAGCTAAAATACTGCTGGTCACTGTAACCGCAGAGCTCCGAAATCTCTTTTACCTTCAGGGAAGTGCCCAGAAGTAATTCCCTGGCCTTTTCAACCCGTTTTCTGGTCAGCAAATCAATAAACCTGTTTCCGGTTTCTTTTTTAATCAATGCGCTTAGATAATTCGGGCTGATCCCGATCTCGGCTCCAATATAATTCAGGGATAAATTCACATCCGAATACTGCGTTTCAATGATCTCCAGTGCTTTTTCAATTATCACCGCAGTGCTGGTCTTTCGCTGATTCAAAATCAGCTCCCTGGACCTGAGGCAAAAGTCCATATATTCACTCCAGATATTTTCGTAACTGTCGTAATGAATCTTCCCCTGCATGGGTGATATAAACTCTAAACTCTGTATTTTCTCACTGTCCAAAACCGTGTAGCTGATCCGAAAAACCACTGCCAAAAGCTGAATCATGACAAACTGTACCAGAGCCGGCGATATTTCCTTGCTCACCAACTCTGCAAAAAAAGCCTTCAGATACTCCTCCAGTTCATCCATAGTTCCGCTGCGGAATACTCTCTCAAAACCCTCTATCCTCAATAGCAGTTCTTCGTGCTTAAAGCTGTCACGATACTCTACATCCGCTATAAATGAGATGCTTTCATCGCTGTGCATAGAATACTGGAGTGCATACACCGCCTCCACGTATGCCTCATGGCAGTCTCCCAATTTCTGAATAGGACGGCTTACCCCTATCCTGCCATCCAGTCCCAAAATACGTTTTATATTCTGGATGATGTCTTCTACCAGAATGTGTGCATACCTCTCGTATCCGGAATTGGTCACCACCAGTACAGACACAACTCTTCCTTTGACATAGAAGCTATAATAATATTTGTAATACTTTTTAATAATACTGTTTACAGCCTGTACGCTTCCGGCAATTTTACAGTCTTTCCCCTCCTTATCTAAAATGGAGGTCACCATAATCAAATACTGCTGACCTTCTATGCTTCCCTTTATCAATCCCGTGGAAACTGCCTCCTCGATCCATTCTTTTTCCTCTCTCCCGCTCAGCATGTTGTCCAACACCAGGGGAATCAGGAAAGAATGGATAGATTTCCGCTCTTCTCTCACCTCCGTATAAGCAAATTCATGAAACTTCTGGTCGATCTTCTCCTTAATTTTTCTTAACTCAGCCGTTATCTCCTGTGAAGAAATAGGTTTTAACAAATAGCTGACTACATTGTACTGAATTGCCTGTTTGGCATAGGTAAAATCATCGTAGCCGCTCAGAAAAGCAATCTGGATTGCGGGCCTGATCTCTCTGGTCATTCTGGCCAGTTCAATGCCACTGATAAACGGCATTTTGATGTCCGTAAGCAGCAGGTCAGGCTCCAGCAATTCCACCATCTCCAGCGCTTCTGCTCCATTTTCTGCTTCTCCAACCACTACAAATCCGATTTCTTCCCAATCCACTTTCCGGATCAGTGCACGGCGAATTTCTTCTTCATCATCTGCCACGACCACTGTGTACATTTTTCGCCTCCCGATCATTTACGCATCTGCTGCATACAATACCGGGCGCTGCTCTACCGGCTCCCGCCAGAAGTACAGCGCCCCAAGCAAGCTACTTAACTACTATTTTGATTTTTACAGCTTTTTTATTCATGCATTTTACAGTGATTGTTGCTGTTCCCTTCTTTTTTGCTGTGACCTGTCCATAATTGTCAACCGCTGCAACCGACTTTTTACTCGATTTATAAGTAACCCTTCCTGCCGTGCGAAGCGGCGAAACTTTCGTTTTGATCAAGGCTGTTTTTCCGCGTCTTAAGTTCAGTTTTTTACCGCTGGTTACCTTAAATGATTTTACCGAAGGCACCTTTTTTACAACCTGTATGGTAATTGCTTTCTTCGCCTTTTTATCCGCGGATGTTATGGTAATCTTAGCGGTTCCGGGCCTATTGGCTTTTATCACGCCGCTCTTGCTCACAGCTGCCACTGATTTTTTGTTTGATTGATAGGTCACCTTGGGATTGGCATCCGCTGGACTCACCATCCCTTTTACCGTCAAACGCTTACCCTTCTGCATATAAATTTTGGTCGTTTTCTGGTTGGAAGCAAGTCCCTGTGCTTTTACCTTGATACTTTTAGCATAAGGGTATGTGACCGTTATCTTACATGTACCGGTAACCTTTGATCCGTCTTTTGCGGCAGCTGTGATTATAGTATCCCCAATCCCCTTGGCCGTCACATTTCCATTCTGATCCACTGTCGCAATCCTGGTATTGGAAGAACTCCAGGTAACCGATGGATTGGCTGCATTTGCAGGCAGTACCGTCACCGTAAGCCGCAGTGTATCGTTTTTGTTTAACTTAACAGAGGTTTTGCTAATCTGGATGCTTGTCACTTTAACCGCAGGATTTTCCACATCCGGTTTCTTTTGAATGGAATCCATGGCCTTTTTCAGAACATTTGCCGCAGCATTTACTTCTGATTGGGTAATTGTCCCGGTATTTATTTTACCCATCAGCTCTTTCGCGGATTTCAAAGCACTGTTTACTCTTTGGACACTCTCTTCGGTTGCGGATTCCATGGTACCATCCGCGATCATATTCTCTGCCTGGCTGATCAATTTTTCCAGAGTGCTTGTGTCGGGCCGGTTCTCACCGTCCTGAACAAACTGAATGGTATAAGTTTTTTTATCTAACTGGCTTCCGTTCTCCGGTAAAATCATAATCTTGGCCTGGCCGCCGGGATTTGCTGCCGGCAGAATGGTCACTGCCGCATTCTGATCCACATCCACCGTTATATCTGGCAGCTGATTCTCCGAATGATGGTATGTCATTTTCAGATCCTGATCAAATTTGTCCAAAACCTCTTCATTTCCAATCCTTATTTCGCGAACCGAAAAATCGCTGTGGGCGCTGGCTTCCTGACCATAAACCTCCAGTTCATTCACCCCGAGACATTTGCCCGCCTGAGCGTCCATACGAACCCGGACAAGGTTTGTCTTCACCGGCTTAAAGGTTATATCCGTCATGCTGGTACTGCTCAGAGAGGAGGGAGACGGCTTATTGCTGTAATCCACTTCCTTCCAGTTGGCCGGATCGTTTAAAGGACTGTTCTGCCAGGATTCCACCTGCCCGTTGGTGTCTTGGATTTCATAATCAATGGGTCCGGTATAGTATTCCACATAGTATTCTGCCGGGGTCCGTATCATTTGATTTGCACCTTCCTGGCAGAATCCCACGGAGATCTTATCCACATAGCGCAGTACCCGGATTCCTTCGTATGCGATCACTGCAGACACCCAGTCCCCGGAGCGCTGTGCAGCACCGCCTACCCAATTGCTCCAAATCTTCTTTGACGGCACCATCTCAAAGGACTTTATACTGTCATTCAAGTAATTAGCCCGGTCATATCCGGTATCACTGATGGCGTTATCATTTGTATAGGAGGCAATTCCAATGGGCAAGACATAACCGTTACGGCTTATTACATAACTGGGGCTTTGGTACGAATCCGAAATGCGCACGGATGCTGTTGCGGTTAAACTGGTATCATCCGCTTTTACCGTCCCCTTCACATACACAACTGTATCTTTTTCTTTATTAAAATCAGCTTCCGAAACGTTCTCCCACTGGACAGGAATGTTTTTCAGTTCCGTTCCATCGGAATAATAAGCAGACAATGTTTCCGGCAGCTCGGGAACCATATTTCTCGGTGTGGCTATAGAAACTGCCTCCAGCGCAGTCAAATCCCTGACCACCACTTTCAGCTTTGGCCTGATTGCCGAACCGTTCACATCTCCCTCAATCACGATTTCTCCAAACTGTTCCAGCTGTTCTGCATGTATACGATCCCATGTAACGTCCAGATCCCGCGGGTGTCCGGTATCATAATATGCCCGGATCGTCTCCGGCAGCGCCGGTGCGATCCCTTTTTTTGTATATACTGTAACTTCCTCAAAAGAGACGATTTTTTTGACAGCAGTGTTCTTCGCAATGGTAAAGGTAAGCGCTTCGGAATCCACTGTCTGATCTAAATAGGTCATATGAGCAGTTACTTCCACGGTTCCTGCGTCATATGCCAGAAGGCTGCTTCCCTGGATCAGCGCATATCCGCTGCCTGGTTCTACGGAATAAGTGACCGTGGCCTCCTCCTCCGACAATACCCGCCCGTCCTGAAGTACACCGGTAACGGTCAGCGGTACGGTATCGTCCTCTGTTACCTCAGTGGTTTCCGCAGATATTTCAACGGTTTCAAGGGCCGGTGCCTTTTCCGTAAACTCAACCGTATAATACGCCGTATTCCGGCCATCCTCCGAGAACACTTTGATCTGAGCTGCACCGTTATTCTCCAGCGCCTGCCACACGAATAAAGAGGCGTGATCCGCTGCCTGGGCTGTCACCTTTGGAACCTGTCCCCCATATGGCACTTCCAGAGAATACGAATAATTTTCCGGATCAAATCCTTCCAATTCTTTACCGTCTACTTTTAAAGAGGATAGCCGGGCAGATTTTCCCTTGGAAATACCCTTACCCCAGACCTCCACTTCTGTAATTTTCATCATGTCTTTGCCAGCATTATAACCATTTACAGAAAATTCCAATCGCAGCTTGTTGGTTTTTACGCTGTCAAAAGTGATATCCTCACCGGTATAGCCAGCGCCGCGGCCGCCGAACCCGGTTGTTTTGCTCTGGCCCGGAACATTCACGTACTCTGTGCCATTCCAATATTTAACCAAAATCTGATCCGGTATCTGCCAGGTATTCATGCTGGTCAGCCAGGCAGTAATCCGGTTAATATCATATTCCTTGGCAAACTCAAACGTAACCGCATCGCTGGTCCGGTTATTTATCTGCCAGTTTCCCCATCCGTTTGAGTCACTGGTATCTCCGTCATTGATCTCAGCTACCGGATGTTTGCCTGGCCCCTCCTCATAGGTTGCTGTCACCGTCGTTCCCTGTGCGGCAAGGGCAATATTGACATCATCATCTTCCGCCGCTACCCGTATCACAGCATGGGCCGGCAGGTCTGTGCCATCTACCTCTCCCACTGCATTTACAATGCCCAACTCGCCAAACGCACCCGGATCCAACGTCTCCCATGACACATTTCTGGATTCTGTCACACCATCTGACCAGACGGCTGTCACCATATCCGGCAGTTCTGGCAAGGTGTCTTTTGCTATGGCCAGAGTCACATCCAGGATGCCGATAAGCCCCCTTACCGTCAGATGCAGCTTGACCTTCTCCCCCGTCTCCGTCTGTCCCTGTACGGTAATGATCTTGGGCGCACTTACATCTTCCGGTGTTATTTTATCCCATACTACATGGACCTCGGTATTGCTCTCATCAGCAAGCACCCCTTTGATTGTATCCGGCAATTCGGGCACTTTTCCCACTTCCGTCACAATATCAGGTGTCTCATATCCCAGGATGCGGTCCGGATCTGTCTGTTCGGTCTTTGTGTAGACCGTCACGGAATCTCTGTTTAAGCCCACACCGTTTGCCGTCAGTGTAAAACTGCCCTCTTCCTTGGTGGACTGTACGATCACCAGAGCCTTGCCGTTAAAAGCTTTCCTCTTCCAGATGCCATTGTAGTCTTTATACCGTTCCCAGCTGGAGCCGTCACCGTTGTCGACCCCTACAATTTTACCATTGCCGGTAATATTAAAATTCAGCTGATTCATAGCAGTGGGCATAAAGTTGCCGCTGGCATCCGTCACGTCAACGGTAATATAACAGAGATCCTGTCCGTCCGCCGTGATCACCGAACGGTCCGCAGATGCCTTTAAATTAGCTGCTTCCCCTGCGGTTGTGATCAAATCGGTGGCGATCAAGTTTCCTTCCCTGTCTTTTGCCTTTGCGGTGATCCTGGTCCCGGGAATATACTCATACTCCAAAAGCCACTCCAGATACAGACGGTCACTCTCATCGGACTGCTGCTGATACGTTCTGCCGTCTTCGGTAGTCTTTTGTGCAAAACTCTTTTCACCTAAGGATTCATCATTCAAAAACAACTCCACACTGGCCGCATTGGAGTAGACGCGGACCGGTATTTTCCCATCAATTAAAACCTTGTTTTTTAGGCTTTCATTTTCCCAATTCCAATGCGGGAAAATATGGACCATGGGATCCGTCTCTGCATCCAGCCACTGGCTCTGGTACAGATAGTAGTCGTCCTTTGCAAATCCTGCGGTATCCACAATCCCGAAGTAGGAGCTCTTTGGGATGGATTCCTGGTTAAACGCATAGGGTGTAGGTTCACCAATGTAGTCAAAACCTGTCCAGACAAACTGTCCGCCAATCCACTTCCGATCCCGGTCCGGAATCAGGGAGTTGGTAGCTGTAGACCCCCAGGGTACCGCCCGGTTGTCAAAAGAGGATACCTGATACTGCACCACATCACCTGCGTCTGTGGTACGGTTTGGTTCGGAGTAATAGCCCCGGCTTTTAAGGGCAGAAGAGTTCTCCGACCCATAGATAATCCAGTCCGGATACATTTCGTGATATCCGTCATAGTTCTTTTCCCCGTAGTTGATACCAACCACATCCACTTCCTGGGCGATCTTCACGTAGGGCTGTCCCACACTGTCAGCAGCCGAATAATCCCTCAGTTTATCCTCACCCATGGTTGTGGGCCTTGTTGTATCCACATCCTTCGCCCATTTAACAAGCTTTTTAGCCGTCTCTATGGAATGATCATAACGGCTTTCGTAAACCTCATTTCCCATACTCCACATGATAATGGATGGAAAATTAATTCCTCTGCGGATCATCTGCTGAAGGTCATACTGCGCCCATGGAACACCCTCACCTGCTTCGGGATGGGTACACGGCTGAAAAAAGAACCGGTGATAATCGTTGTTTGTCTTACCTCTGTCCCAGGTATCAAATGCTTCGTCAATCACCATAAGCCCCTGCTCATCACATTGTTTCAGTAAAACATCTGAGGCCGGATTGTGGCTTACGCGGATGGCATTTGCTCCCATTTCCTTCATAATCTTCATCTGCCGGGCAGTTGCAGCTTCGTTTGCAACTGAGCCAAGCGCCCCCTGGTCATGATGCATGCAGACGCCCTGCAGTTTCATATACTGGCCGTTCAGGCTGAATCCTTCATTATTGTCAAATGTAAACCAGCGGAAACCAAACCTGGCATCATAGCAATCCACAACCTGATCGTCCACAAGGACTTCCGTGCGCATGATGTACAATACCGGATTATCCGTTGACCACAGCTGGGGATCTTTGACTTTCATCTCTGATTCAAAGTCCTGTTTTCCCCCTGATGCCACCTGTGATGAGCCAGATTCTACGGATTGGGAGAAGACGCTTTTATCGGCATAGTTTAATATGGTATAGCGAACCTTTGCGTTTACCCGCTCTTTTCCCTGGTTGCGCACATCCGTTTTCATTTTTACCGTAACCTGGCCACTCTCGTATTCCTTTTCGATATCCGGTGTGGTCACAACCGTGCCGTACTGGGCCACATGTACAGGTTCTGTCACTGACAGCTTTACATCCCGGTAAATACCGCTGCCGGCATACCATCTCCCGGTATGCTGACCGGGATCAGTAATATTCGTCGCTTTTACTGCAAGGATATTATTGGTTTTTCCGTCACAGATCAGATAGTCCGTAAGATCAAAGGAAAACGGCAGATATCCATAGGGATAGTTTCCCACTAATTGGCCGTTTAAGTAGATATAGCTATCCATATAAACGCCCCCAAAGTCAATCGATACCCGCTTATCCTTATACTCTTTCGGCAATGTAAATGCCTTTCTGTACCAGCCCGTTCCCCCAGGCAGATGTCCGATCTCAGAACTGACACTGTGGGTGAAATCCTGCTCAATACTCCAGTCATGGGGTAGTGTCAGACGGCGCCATGCACCGTCATCAAAATCCATCTTTTCTGCACCGGAGACATCCCCCAGCTGGAAGGACCATCCCTCATTAAAATCCATACTGCGTTTCACACTCTCACTCTGCGCTTCGCTGCTCTCATCTTTTGCAAATACAGACAGATCAAAAGATGTGCATAATAGTAAAACAATCATGCATAAAGAAACTATCTGTTTAACTTTCTTTTTCATTTCCCACCCTGCTTTCTCTTTCTTGACATGCATACTATAGTAGCTGTTCAGTTCCTTTCTTATTTTCTTACGGTCTGTGCAGTAAATGCACAGACCTGCTGAATCGTTACTCTTTACAGTAATCTCACCTGACCGTAATTTTTACGCTGGCTTTTTTACCGTTAAATGCAGTGATCGTAATGGTTGCCCTCCCTCTTTTCTTTGCTTTTACAATACCTGTTGAGGAAACCGTTGCAATTGACTTTTTACTTGACTTGTATTTCAATTGATAGCTGGCCGTCTTAGCCGGGAATTTAACTTTCACCTTAAAGGTCTTTCCTCTCTTTAAGGTCTTGCTCTTTACAGCCGGGCTTATCTTTTTGGGCGCATTCTTCACCGTAACGGTTATAACCGCTTTTTTGCCATTGGCTGTCACTGCTGTTATCCTGGCTTTTCCTGCTTTCTTTGCAGTTATCTTGCCCTTTGACGTGATGCTTACAACTGACTTTTTACTTGTCTTCCAGCTAACCTTCTGGCTTGCTTGCCGGGGCAGTACGGTTGCTTTTAACTGCAGCTTTTCATTTTTGCCCAGGACAATCCCAGACTTCACATTGAGCTTGACACTGGCTGGATGTTGCACGATCGGATTGATTGATGTATCCTTCTCCGTTCTTACCAGAAGATCCGCAGTCTTAGTCCCTGCCCTGTGTGACCCGGTTGCCCCTATTCTTTGATAAAATTTATATTCCGTATCTGCTTTTAAACCTGTAAATACCACTGTGTTTTTAAATTCCAGCGCTTTCCCCGGAACTTCAACTGCATATTCATAACCCGGCACTGCTTTTAAAGTGACACTGTTTTGTGTCTTTGACGACACGATTGGTTTCACCGGTGTGACTTCTGATACACTGAAACTCACCTCACACGCGATCTCCTCGTCAGCCAGCCATACCTTTACCTGCACTTTTGCCATCCCTGCGTTTTTCGCAGCCACCTGGCCGTTTTCATTCACGCTTATCACATTTGTATCTGTACTCGTATAGGTGATCTTTGCCTCCGACAGGTCCATCTCCTGACCGTTGGAATCCACCGCTGTCACCTCTAATATCTGCGCCGTTTCATCCCACACCAGGACCTGCTTGGAAGCTTTTGCCGTAACGGTTACAACCGGTATGGGGGCTGGTTTTTTCAGTCCGTCAATTGCATCCAGAAGATTTTGCAAAGCCTCATCCACTTCATTCTGTTTCGCATTGTTTTTGTCCATAACCGTCTGCGCCTTTTCAAGGGCTTCTTCGAATTTATCCCAGCTGTCGGCGGTGTAGTCCGCTTTATGGTATTTTCCGGCATCTGATATGGCTTCTTGCAAAGCATCTTTTTCCACCGGTATCTCTACCATTACCTCATCGAGCCAGGCAATCAGCTTATTGGCATTCTCCTCTGAGAAAAATTTCTTAACTGCATGGTTGTACCCTGGGAACAGATCCAGTTTATTTCTGGAATCACCCGTAACTTCCACGAGTTTCTCATACAGGGCAATGCTGTCATGATAATCCACTCCGTCATCAGCCATACCATGCTGCAGATAGGTAGGCGGTGCGTCTTTCGTCACCTGGTACAGGGGACTGGCATTTCGCTGAGCCTCGATGTCATTCTGGGCACCTCCCAATAATGCCGGACGATACTGGGCATTTCTCTCCGTTGTCATATCGGTGATGGCATAGTGGGATACGACTGCCTGCACTTTGCTTGAGTACTCTGCATTTCCCATGGACGGATCATCAAACTCCTCTCTGCCTCCTGTCAGCGCCACATAGTTGGCCAGGTGTCCGCCTGCGGATTCCCCCCAGATGGCAAAACGGTTTTCATCCAGCCCGTACTCATCCGCGTTTGCTCTGAGATAACGGATAGCAGCCTTAATATCTTGCACAGGTGTGGGGAAATAAGAATCCCACGCACAGCGGTAATCAACAAATGCGACCGCGTATCCTTTTTCTACCGCATGCAGAGGTCCCTGAGCTGTGAAAATAAGTCCCTCATCTGAGGAATTTCCGACTTGGAATCCGCCTCCATGGATAAAGATAATCAGCGGATAATTCTTTTCCTCCTTATTTTCCGGCAACACGAGATGGAGCTTCTGTACGGGTGACTGGTTGGCATATGCCACATTCATATACTTGTTGGTATATTTATCCAGGGTGATGGTGCCGCCCGGGTATACGTTATCCTCTGCATCGATCAATTCCGTGGGTCTTAATTGCTTAAATAAAAAGTCAAATGGCTTTTTCTCAGCCTCCGGCAGTCCCCAGTAAAAGTCATTATGTCCCGCATCCGCAGGATAGTAGGTATCAATCATTTCTGGTTTCAAGTATTTTCTTAGCTCTTCCTCCAACATTTTCGTCTGTTCATCCGGAACTAAGTCATCTTTTCCGCCATGTGTGATCAGCATAGGAACCGTATTTTCACTCACATAGCTGATTGGGCTGGCCGCCAGTGCATCTTCTACTGTATAATTGTCTCCCAGCAGCAATTCGGTGGGCGTCTTTCCCGTGGCTGTCAAACCCCGCAGCGCCTCTGTATCCGTATCCCACTTAGACACGTCCGAAATACCGAAGTAAGAGATTGCTGCCTGGATATCACTGGAAACCTCCGCATTGCCCATGGACAGGTCTTCCATATCCTTGTTTCCGTTGGTGGTAGCCAGCATCTGGGCCAGGTGTCCCCCTGCCGATGCCCCCCACACCGCAATCCGGTCCGGATCAATATGATATTTGTCAGCATTTGCACGGATATAACGGATAGCCGCCTTTAAGTCATAGATCTGTGCCGGCCATTGTGCATTCTGAGCCAGTCTGTAGTTCACATTCACCACCACATACCCTTTTTTCAAGGCGTCATCCTGGCCTGAATAAAAGCCTCCCTCGGACTTATCACCCTGCACCCAGGCTCCCCCATGGATAAATACAATTGCCGGATACTGTCCCTGGGCATATTCCGGAAGTACGATATCCAGCATCTGCTCAGAATTATCACTGTTTTCCACATAGGGAATATCCCATAGATTTGGAGCTCCTGACTCATCCAGGAACGTGAATGAATGAAAAGCGAATCCTCCTTCTATCAATTCCACTCTCACATCCCGTACGCCTGTTAAACCGGCATTTTCCGGAATCGCCACATCCACGTCCCGGTCATGGGCGGCATCCCAGCCACCGGTCTTCCTCAGTACAGTATCCACATAATCGTTTTCTCCCTCGCCGTACCAGAATCTCACTTTGGCGTTTGCTTTATTTCCGGCCCACGGATTTCCGTTGGCTCCCCGCAGTCTTAGCTTTAAGGGCTGTTCTGTACCGAAATCCAACCCCCTGAAGACCAGCACTTCTCCTTCGGTAAAACCGCCTATAACCTGGTCCTCTGTCCGCTCAAGAATCACATCTCCCACTGCCACTTCGTCATAGTTTCTTGCATATGTAGTCGTAAAAGCAGACTTTGCTTTGCCAGTGGCTTCCAGATTGTCTATGGCTGTCCCCAGTGTTTCAAATGCCGTCTCAATGGCTGAGATATCATATAGATCTACGGTCCTTGCAGCTTCGTAAGCCTCTTTTAGAACTTGAACGGTTTCTTCTGTATACATCAGAGGGCGGGTCTCAAGTTCTTTCAGAATTCCCTTTGCCTCCTCCAGCTTCTCATAATATCCCTGCAGATAATCGGGCGCTTTTGTAAAAATCAGGGATTCAAAATCAAAGCGGGTTCCAGCATCAAAGGCTATCACGAAATTCTGCACATCCCGGATTCCGATGGCCAGGATTTTTTGACTGAAAAATGCTTCTGCCCCTGCTTCATACGTATCGCCTTCTCCCGCCTTAAATGCAAACAGCAGGGACTGCTCTGCGCCTCTGGCATCTCTATAACGGATTTGTCCGGTTACATTTTCTTTCGACAGGCATCTGCCGCCCATTGTCAGCATGTAACTTCCCTGTTCCTCAAAGTCCATATCCTGAAAGGTAATCTCAACACGGTCTGTGATATTTGCCACATAATCCTGTTTTATTTCATAGGTTCCGCCATCTATGCCTTTGATATCTTCAGCATCTGCCGTTTCCGGCTCAATCCGTTCATAGGGAGTCAGATAAGGAACTTGTGTGCTTTTGAAGACTCTGGCCGCTTCCTTTAATGTTTCCGCTGCCTGCTCGGATTCAATCTGTGTAATCGAGATATTTGCGGCTGTGGTTCTGGCCTCCTCCACCGCCTGCCGAAACACACGGACCCCTTCCTCTGTATACTGACCCCTTTCAGAGCCAATCACCGCATTTTTAAGGAGAGCTTCCGCTTTTGTCAGCGCCTCCCACAAGTTTTTGTGGGTAATATCCGACGTCTCTATATTGATCTCTGCACAGGACGCAAAGGATTCATACCCCTCCAGTTTGATATATCTTGCCTGTACAGCGGAAAAGGATGCGGTCTTTTCCGTTTTATCCTTATTCCATACACCCTCGTCCACTTTTTCAAAATCCCTGCCGTCCATACTGACGGAAACTCTGTAGTTGGTTATGGTGCCATTGTCGTTGTCCTGCCGGGGCAGATAAAATAATTTCTGCACCGACATGGTGTCTCCCAGATCCAGCACAATCCAGTGTGGGGGTGCCGGTACTGCTCCGCTCCACTGAGAATGCCATATGGTACTGTCCTTCCCATCCAGCACATTGGACCCAAGGCTTGCATCCGTGGTTTCCTGACTGGATACTGCTTCCACCTTCATCCGAAACTGCGGGATCAAAACCCCTTCCACGCCGTCTGCATCACCCTTCAATCCTCCTGACGCCAACACGTTGTTCAGCGGTATTGCTGTAAAAATCATCAATAAACTTAGGACTAAAGCCGCCAAACGTTTCCAATTCATCTTCCTCTTTTCCTTCATTGCCGCATCTCCCTCTCCATTGTTTTTACCGGTTATCATAGTGTGAAATGTAACTAGACTAGCATACATAAATGGTATCATTTACACATTTTAATACCAATGTGATTTTCAAAGATCTTTTTTCGAATTTTAACGGTAAATAATACTATTTTTCCCCTTTTAAATAAAAAACTCCACTGGCTGCACCAAACGGATACAGTCAGCGAAGTTTTCTATTTTCTTCATCAATTATCTTCATATATTTATGGTTTATATATTTTCAGGCACTCCAAAAACCTCTCCCCATACTTCTCATACTTAAACTCCCCGACCCCGGACACCCCCAGCATCTCGTCCCTGGTCCCGGGCTTCACAATGCACATATGTACCAAGGTCTTATCCGAAAACACAATGTAAGGCGGCACCTTCTCAGCCCTGGCAATCTCCATGCGCAGGGCGCGCAGGCGCTCAAACAAAGCTTCCTCCCCCTCCCCAAGCTCGGCTCCCGCCGCAGGCCCCTTCTTTTTCTTGGCTTCACCCTTAACTTTGGCGGCATGTTCCTGCTCCTTTGCCATCTTCATGGTAAGCGTCTGTCCGTCCTCAAGGATCTCCCCGGACTTGCCCGTCAGTTTCACAATGGCATACTCATCGTTTGTCACAGTTAAATACCCATTCAGCATCAGGTAGTTCATCACCTGACGCAGCTTGTATGTGGGGATCTTTGCCAGAGCTCCATAGTGGGGATTCTCGTCCATATGATAGTTCCGGATCTTGACCGTGTTGGCTCCGTGGACCGTATCAATCACCACATTCACTCCGTACCTCTGGCGGCAGCTCTGCACACAGCCGGCAAGATGAGCTGCGATCTTAGTCACGTCCACGGTCTCAAACTGGCTCAGACAGTTGGAACAGTTTCCACAGTAGTTGCTGCCGTACTCCCCAAAATAGCGGAGAATATAATCCCTCAGGCATTCATTTGTAAAGCAGTAAAAGGTCATCCTGCGCAGACGTTCCCGGTCCCGCTCCTGGACAATGGTCCTGGTGACCTCATCCAGCTCCTGATTATCCTGATTATTTCCTATGAAAAACTGGTTGGTGATTACATCCTGACCTCCGTACAGAAGGATGCAGTCTGCCGGCTCCCCGTCCCTTCCGGCCCGGCCTGCCTCCTGATAGTAGGACTCCATATTCTTGGGCATGTTGTAGTGGAGCACAAAGCGTACATTGGACTTGTCAATGCCCATTCCAAAGGCATTGGTAGCCACCATCACCGGGCTGCGGTCGTAGATGAAGTCATCCTGGTTCTGTCTGCGCTCCTCATCGTTCAGGCCCGCATGGTATCTGGTAGCCGATACGCCGTCCTTTATCAGCCTTTCGCACACCTCCTCCACAAGCTTTCTGGTTGCGCAGTAAATGATCCCGCTGGTGCCGGGATGACACTCCAGATAATTCTTCACCGCAGCAAACTTATCCTTCGGAGACTGTACCCCGAAATACAGATTGTTTCTGTCAAATCCGGTGGTGAGCACCGTGGGATTCTGAAGCATCAGAATGTCAATGATGTCATCCCTCACCTCCCTGGTGGCTGTTGCCGTGAAGGCGCTGACCACAGGGCGCTGAGGAAGACGCCGGATGAACTCTACGATTTTCAGATAGCTAGGTCTAAAGTCCTGCCCCCACTGGGATACGCAGTGGGCCTCATCCACTGCGATCATGGAGATCTTCACCCTGGAATCCAAAGCAAAGTCCAGAAACTCCTCTGTGGTAAGCCGCTCCGGCGCCACGTAGATGATGGGGTAGCGTCCCGCTTTGGCGTACTCCAGCGCCTTATAATACTGGGCAGCACTTAAGGAGCTGTTTAGGAATGCGGCGTGAATCCCCGCCTGGTTCAACGCCCCCACCTGGTCTTTCATCAGGGAGATGAGCGGGGAGACCACCAGGGTGATCCCCCCAAAGATAAGCGCCGGAATCTGATAGCACAGGGACTTTCCCGCTCCGGTGGGCATGATCCCCAGGGTATCCCTTCCCTCCAGGATGCTGTCAATCAGCACTCTCTGCCCTTCCCGGAATTCATCGTATCCGAAATATTTCTTTAGTATACTCTCACAAGTCATGTGAAGTGAACCTCCTTGAATATCTGCTGTACTCGTTGTAATTACAACGGAATTGATTTACTTATGGTATTATACTGAAGCTGCAAAGTCAACCAAACACTGTGCTAAGGGAAAAATGATACGGAAAATAATTTAGAAAAACGCAGAAAAATCACGCGGTTTGCACCGTAAGGCTTGCAGAAGCTTTTAGAAGAAATGAAATTCAGAATATCACTGTGGTCATATCTGTGATAAATACAATGGCCCTTTACCTATTTATTACCTGTTTTAATACTGCTTCCCATGTTATGGAAGTACCCTCAAGCAGGTTGAAATTTCCGACTTGAGGATACAGTAGTTTATTATATTTATGCTAACATTTTAATTATATATCACCTGCGGCAATTCTGCAACACTAAAAACAGCCGTTCCGGCTCTATTGGCTTCGGAACAAAATCGTTCATTCCCGCTGCTCTGGCAGCCTCCATATCCTCGTTGAAAGAGTTTGCTGTCATGGCTATAATAGGTATGTCCGAATCCTGCCGCCCACTGGCCCGAATAGCGCGTGCTGCCTGGTGTCCGTCCATAACAGGCATGCGTATGTCCATAAGGACTGCCTGGAAATCTCCCGGTTCACTGGCACAAAACAAATCCACCGCTTCCTGCCCGTCAGCGGCACGGCTTACGGCAATACCCTGAGTTGCCAGGAGCTCCTGCGCAATTTCCGCATTGATCTCATTGTCCTCAGCCAGCAAAATTCGCATACCAGCCAGGCTCCGCTGCTGTTTCACCTCTGTGTTCTCAAGCTTTTCCTCTTCCTCCCCCAAAGGAAAACATAGCGTCATATAGAATTCAGACCCTTTCCCCGGTTCACTTTTCACCTGGAGGTCTCCCCCCATCATCCTGGCAAAGCTGCGGCTGATGGGCAGGCCAAGGCCAGTACCTGCACTATTTGATGTAAAAGATACTACTTGTTCAAAAGCTTTGAAAATCCGTTCCTGGTCATCCCGGGCGATGCCTACACCTGTATCCCGTACAAAAAAATGATATTCTGCTTCTTTTCCATCGCAGCCAGTTTCCTCTGCATACAAAATAACCGTTCCTCCTGCCGGAGTAAATTTCAATGCGTTTGAAAGCAGATTGAGCAATATCTGACGCAGACGGATGGCATCTCCCACCAGCCACTCATGCCCGATTTTACATTGTGCCTGAAACTGAATCCCTTTCTGTTCAGCCTGAACTTCGATCATCTCCCGGATATCGGCCAATACAACAGATACTGAGAAATTTTTCTGCTCGACCTCTATTTTTCCGTTTTCAATCTTTGACATATCCAGAATATCATTTATCAGTGAGAGAAGGTACCTGGAAGAACTGCGGATTTTTTCCAATTTTTTCTCCACCTCAGGTGGTATGTCCTTCTCTATCCTAACCAGATCAGTCAGCCCTATGATTGCATTCATGGGGGTTCTTATTTCATGGCTCATCTGCGACAGAAACTCACTTTTTGCCCTGCTCTTCGCCTCTGCTGCCTCTAGCTGGCTCTGCATCAGCGAGTTCTTCATCCTGCTCTTGATAATAAGTAAAAACCCAGCGCCGGAGAGCAGCAGCACTGCCCCGAAAATCAGAACAAATGCAACAGGATTCGCATAAAGCATATCCTGAAGTGACATACTGGTAAAGCCTACAGATACCATATTCCGATTGAGCATATCATTCTTTTCTTCTGTGGAGATACTACCAATTGCTTTATTTAAAATTGTAAGCAGCTCCGGTTCCACCGGCCTGGCTGCAGCCAGAGCAACATCCGTATTGCCAATGACCCGGGACACCTGCTGGACATTCAGATAGCGGTGCTTCTGCATCTCCTGTTCCAGCATAGCAGACATACCGTATATATAATCTACTTCTCCGGCATTGACCGCCGCAATCATCTCCCGGACCGTTTCATAGCGTTGTATACTCTCTGCCTCCAAGCCGGCGGGCAAAGCCCGGCCGTTTAGTATTCCACAGGAAAGCCCCTGGCCGGGATAACTGACTTTCTTATTTTTCAGTACAATATTATTTAGATTTATGTAGGGCGCCGTCAGCGCCAGACCATAAGAAAATGCTTCTTCCTCGTCTCCCAGAAAACCTCCCAGGATATCGGCCTCTCCCCGCTCTACCATTTTGATGCTTTCCCAATAGCTGTCAGCATAGACATAGGAAAACTGCAGACCCGAATATGCACTGATTTTTTCCAGTATTTCAGGCAGTATCCCCTTAGGCTGATCCGGCGGACTGTCAGGGCAGTGAATAGGACGCCAGTCTGCTTGCACCACTACAATAATGGTTCCTTTTTCAGAAATGTATTGAAGCTCCTTATCATTGAACTGGACATCTGCGAACTTCACATCAGGGAAATTGGCATTATAGGACTCCTCCGCAAAATTTGGCGTGGACTCCAAAATATGTTGAAGCGCTGTGTTCAGCTCATCCAAAACCTCATTGTTTCCTACGGTAGTAACAATATAATAGGGCTGTGCCAAAAAAGAAGTCACCATACGAAATTCTCCGCCAATTTCCTGTTCATTTCCCAGCAGCATATCCACTTCGCCATCCCGAAGCTGGCGGTATAGATTTCCAGCGCCTTTCATATCTTCATAGGTAAAATATTTTAGTTTGCAGTCCAGTCCATTGCTGCTGAGAAATTCCTGCAGATACCGAATCTTATCTACAGCCTTCTCATAAACACCAATCGTCTTTCCATTCAGTGTGGATAAATCATATCCCCGCAGATTATCATCCTCTCTTCTGCAAAGAAGTACCGCACGGCTACTTCCTGTGCTATAGTCGGGATAAGCAAAATATTTCTCATATTCAGGGGAGTAAAATGCGCCTCCCATCAGATCATACTGTCCATCCAGGAAATTAGGAACCACCTCCTCATTGTCCACTGGTATATACTCATATTCCCAGTCCGTATATTTTGCAATTTCGTTGAGATAATCCACCAGTAGCCCTGTGTGTCTGCCGTATTGATCTGTTTGGCTGATTCCTTCCAGTTCTGGGAACGCTACCTTCAATGTACGTATCTCTAAAGCCTGGGCATTTGCATTCCCTGCGCTGAGGCAAACAAAGAAGCAAAGCATTATTCCCGCTGCAACATACTGAAACAAAAGAAACCTCTTATTATTCATATTGTTTTCCCCATTCTATTCTCTAGCATTTTGACAGACGGTAACGAAGTCCGTATTTACCTTTTTCATATTCATCTTTATTTCAGTATAACAAAGGAATAAAAAAAGGGCAACTACCGTTATACACATCGGAAAAATTATTAGTAAAACCTTACTTTCTATGATATTATGAATAAAAGAGACAAGCTGCAGCCCGATAAACCATAATGTTTTCATAGGGGATAGATAATAAATGGAATTGCATAAAATCATTTTCGACTTATTAGTAACGCAGATCCAATTCGGAACCTATCGATATTTAGATCTGCTGCCCAAGATGGAAGATGTCAGCCAGTGGTTTTCTGTTTCACTGGATACCGTTAAAGCAGCGTATCACCAGTTGAAAAAAGAGGGTTATATCACTTTAACCAAAAGGACTGGAGCTATAGTAGACATTCAGCTTGAGGAAGCGGAGTTGGAGAGGAATATTCAAACATTTTTTGCACTGCGCAGAGATGCGATTGCGGATCTGTGCCAGTCCTTTGTCCCACTGTTCAGCTGCGCCCAGTGGTATGGCCTGAAAAATGCCAGCCCGGAACAGCTCGACGAATTAGAGCGCCTCTGCTCACAGTCCAAAATACTCAGGCCATACATTATGGTTCAGCATATTCGTCTCATCTACGGCTCGCTCAACAACGTGCTGCTGCTGCGGTTAATCTGGCAGTCGTTCCTTTTTTATCAAGCTCCTTTTATGAGCCTGCCGGCAAACTTAGCGGCTTTCGAGGATTCCGATGCCCCCCTGCTCAACATGGTCCGCCTATGCCGGCAAAAGGATTGGAACGGACTTTGGGAAACGGTTGCATCCTGCCAGGAACAGATTACAACTGCAATCCACTGGTTTTATGCGTACCGCATCACCTCAGTGCCAAACGATGCACCTGTCGCCTTCAATTGGAACGCCTATCAGAACTCTTCCCAGCGATGTTACTCCTTAGCAATCGATATTTTGAAGGGTATCCGCCAGGGCATTTTTGCACAGGATGGTTTTTTGCCATCCCCTGCAAAAATAGCAGAATATATGCAGGTCTCTACCATTACCGTCCGCCGTACCATAAAGCTGCTCAATCAGCTAGGGGTTACCCAATCCATTAACGGAGTAGGCACCAAGCTTTTAAGTATGGAGCAAAGTATGGAGAATTGCGACTTTACCCAGCCATTGGTTCAAAAGCGCCTGCTGAACTTTACACAAAGCCTGCAGATCCTGGCAATGACTTGCGGGGCCTGTATAAAGAGTATCCTGACAAACCCTTCCGCTGTTGACATGTGGAAAAAACGGTTAGCGTACACAAAAGAAAGCTTCCGGTATGAATCAGTAGTGTATGCCTCCATCGAGATTATCCCCCGTTACGCCCAAAATCAAACCATCCGCCAAATATATGAGCAGTTAGTTTGTTTTCTTCTTTGGGGCTATCCCCTGCGCTGTATGCACGGCTCCCGGGAGGACATCAACAGATTTTATCTCCCTTATATTAATTTCTTTTTGGAAAGCCTTGAAAGCTGCGATTGGGATGGGGCGGCTGAATCCTTGGAAAGCCTGCTGTTCTATGAGCTGCAATTTGCGGCAACCCGTTTGGATGAGCTGGGTGTAAAAAATATCACCAGTCTTTTATTTACAGAGCGTGAACCATCCTCTTTTACACCGTCAAATCATTAAGCCATTCTAATCTGCTATATATGTAAGTACCAAAATCTGCAAGAAAAGGTTTTGGTGCTTTTTTAATATGAAAGTTTTTTATTCATTGCTATTTTTATATTCTATTGTTATAATAAAACAATACAGTGGTATGTGATAAAGGTATGGCTTGCCCCATTGCCCATGTCTGAGACAGCACACATTCCCGTTTCGTTACAGAATTGTACAGAAAATGAAAGTGAGAAGTTTCATGATGAAAAATATGAAAATACGTTCCAGACTATTGTTATCTTATGCTGTCATTATCTTCATCAGCATGTTTGCCAGTATCATCTCCTTTTTTTTGCTCAATAAGCTTGGCAATAATTTGACCAGCTTTTATGACAACAATTATACGGTCACAATTAATGTATCAATAGCCAGAAGGGAGATGCAATCAGCACGGGCCTATATTTTGGAAGCAGTCATTGAAACGGACAACAATACTGTAAAAGAGATGGTTGACAAGGCCAGTAACAGTCTGGCTAATATGAGGGCAACCTTTCCAGTTATAAGAGAAAGATTCAAAGGTGACAAAGCACTAGTGGATGATGTGGATGAAATTTTGTCACAGGCAATAATATATCGAGACAAGGTATTTGATCTGCTTCTGGCATTAAAAAGCGACGAGGCTTTTGAGGTGACAATAAACAGCTATATACCACTTCTCGATCAGATGGGTGATAAGCTGCAGGAAATCGCAGATGTTGCGGGACAAAATGCCTTAAAAATGGTACAAAGCGGCCAGCAGGCACAAACAGCGGCGGTTGTGACGATTCTATCAATCACCGTATTAGGAGGGGCTCTTGCTGGGTTTCTTGGAATTTATATCTCAAACGGCATACGAAAGCCAATCAATGAAATTGAACTGGCTGCCCAAAAATTGGCAAGGGGTGAATTGGATTCCATCGAAATCATCTACACGTCTGAAGACGAATTGGGTAAATTATCCGACAGCATCCGCAGCTTAATCTATACACAAGAGAAAATCATACGGGATATTGCGCATATAATGCACGATTTATCAAAGGGTGACTTTACAACCCATTCTAATGCTTTAGAATTTTATGCTGGAAATTATGGTGAAATTATCACATCCATGAGAACCCTCAGGGACAATTTAAGCCAAACCCTTCATCAAATCAACATGGCCTCTGACCAGGTATCTGCTGGCAGCGAACAGGTGTCCTTTGGTGCGCAGGATCTTTCTCATGGGTCCTTTGAGCAAGCTGCCTCAGTGGAAGAGCTTGCAGTTGCCATAGATCAAATATCCTCACAAGTAAACGGAACCGCTGTTAATGCAGAGGCAGCCAGCGGTCAAGCCAATATGGTTGGCAAAGAAATGGTGGATAGTAATCAGAAAATGCAGGATATGATTGAGGCAATGGAAAAAATAAACAAATGTTCCAGAGAAATCGTACATATCAATAAGACCATAGAGGAAATTGCTTTCCAAACGAATATACTGGCACTCAATGCCGCAGTGGAAGCCGCACGCGCCGGAGCAGCGGGCAGGGGATTTACTGCAGTCGCAAGTGAAGTTCGCAATCTTGCCAACAAGTCTGCAAAGGCTTCTAAAAATACAGCCTCATTGATTAACGGGTCTTTAGCTGCCGTTGAAGAGGGGACGAAAATTGCTGATGATACTGCAAAGGCTTTGCATATCGCTGTAAAAGGAGTTCATCAGGTAATTGATAAAATTGATAAAATATCCTTGGCTTCCAAAGAGCAGGCAGATGCAATTTCTCAGGTAACACAAGGAATTAACCGAATCTCTGATGTAGTACAAACAAATTCGGCCACGGCCGAGGAAAGCGCAGCTGCCAGTGAGGAGCTTTCAGCCCAGGCCCAGATGTTAAAAAATCTTGTAGACAGATTTAAGATATCCGATATCAAAGCTCTGGAACGATAGTATTTTATAGATTTTATCCCTTGTTTTTTGCCCAAAAAGTGATATATTTATTATATGGCTATCTATAGTCTGACAAATTGGGGCTTACTGAAAAGGAGATGGGGATATGACACAGTTAAATTTTGAGAATGAAGAAATCGAGAAATACTATCGCCAGATGCGCAGAAATCTGGGGATTGGCCATCCCAGCCACTGGGACCATAAACCAAAGATCACAAAGGAAGATGTGGACAATTACGTGAAGGATGCAAAGAATATCCTGGCCTGCTGAACGTGTCAGGTCTGTTACTAGCGTTACTGCCCGAGCGGTACGATCTTCCGGCTAAAAGAAACAGCTTCCTCCGGCGCAGGGCTATGCTTTGCGCCGGAGGAAGCGTCCGTCTTAGCTTGTAACAGCCCGCCCCAGTCTGAATTGTTACGATTCTATTGGCTCCCCTTTAACTCTGTTTCTTCTTTGAAACAACATCAAAGGCAACTGCCGCTAAAAGCACAAGTCCCTTTACCAGCTTCTGGTAGTTTGCATCCACTCCCATAATATACATCCCCAGGTTTATAACTCCCATCAGGGTTGCTCCAATGATCACTCCGGGTACCGTTCCGGTACCGCCATAGGCCGATGCTCCTCCGATAAAGCAGGAGCTGATGGCATCCATTTCATAGTTTCCTCCAGCGGTAGGATTTGCGGAATTCAAACGTGCTATAGTAACCATGGCTGCAATCGCTGCTAAAAATCCCATATTCATATAGGCCAAAAAGTAGACTCTGTTTGTGTTAATTCCCGATAATGCCGCGGCTTTTTCATTTCCTCCAACAGCATAAAAGTATCTTCCGGTTGTTGTCTTTGATGTGATATATGCATACAGCAGTATCACCACTGCCACCCATATCAGAACGTTCGGAATTCCCTTGTACATTGCAAGGCGGTTGGTGAACCACAGTATTACAACACTGATTAAAACCAGCCGGAAAAGAACTGCCTTAAAATCGACGACTTCATAACCTTTTTTGATCTTATCTTTTCTGTTTTTTAGGGTGAGCATAAAATACAAAACCACCGCCAGAACACCGATCAGCATACATGTGATATTGAACCCTTGTCCGCCGAATAAGTCAGGTACATATCCATTGAATATGCCCATAAAATCATTTGGCAGCGGCGCTAAGGTTCGTCCCTGAAGTACGATGTTCGCCACCCCACGAAACATGAGCATGCCTGCCAGGGTTACAATAAACGGAGGAATTCTGACATAGGCAATCCAAAATCCCTGCCAAATACCAATTAAAATTCCCACCACAATCATTACGACTAAGGTCAAAGGCGTTGAGAATTTCATGTTAACCATCAGCGCGCCGCCGATCGCTCCCACAAAAGCCACAACAGACCCTACACTCAGGTCAATGTTACCGCCTGTCAGGATACATAACAGCATACCTGTGGCAAGAATAAATACATATGAGTTCTGAGCAATGAGATTATTGATATTCTGGGGTAAAATCATACTCCCGCCTGTTCTCACTGTGAAAAATAAAAATACAATTATTAAAACAATAACCATAGTATTTTTTTTCAAACCTTGAATTATTTTTTCTTTTCCCATCTTATTCTCCTTTATCCGATCTTAGTATACAAGTCATGATGGATTCCTGGCTTGCTTCATCCTTTGACAGTTCCCCAACAATCCGCCCTTCGTTCATAACGTAAATACGGTCCGACATGCCAAGTACTTCAGGAAGCTCAGAAGATATCATAATAACTGACTTCCCCTCTGCAACCAATGTATTTATGATCGAATATATCTCATATTTGGCGCTAACATCAATTCCCCTTGTAGGTTCATCCAATATCAAAACCTCAGGATTCGTAAACATCCATTTGGCCAGCAATACTTTCTGCATATTTCCGCCGCTTAAATTCCCTACCTTCTGCTCCACCGTGGGACATTTGGTTCTCAGCTTCTCTTTATACTCTACAGCCACCTGATATTCCTTGTCTTCATCTATGATTCCCAGCGGTTTGCTGCTGATTTCGTCCAGATTTGCCATTGTCGTATTGATTTTAATGGAGTCGGCAAGAACCAGTCCATTCCCTTTTCGGTCTTCCGTCACATATGCAAGTCCACACCGAATGGCTTCTTTCACATTTCGAATCCGTACCTCATTGCCATTCAGCTTCAGAACTCCAGTAACATTACTTCCGTAGCTTTTTCCGAATATGCTCATGGCAAGTTCCGTTCTTCCTGCACCCATCAAGCCTGCAATGCCTACCACTTCTCCCTTACGTACTTTTAGGGAAACATCATTCACGACCTTATGTCCGGCATAAACAGGATGATCCACACTCCAATTTTTTACTTCCATGCTTACACCGCCAATTTTTACATCTTTTCTCTTTGGAAAACGATCCGTTATTTCACGTCCGACCATTCCTCTGATGATTCTGTCTTCTGAGACCTCATTGACATGGTTGTTCAGCGTCTCGATTGTGGAACCATCACGAATAACCGTAATCTTGTCTGCTACGTACGCAATCTCATTTAGTTTATGGGAAATGATAATCATCGTCATTCCCTGCTTTTTAAAAGAAAGCATTAACTCAAGCAAAGCCTTTGAATCTTCTTCATTCAGGGAAGAAGTCGGTTCATCTAATATAAGTAATCTGGCTTTCTTTGCAAGGGCCTTGGCAATCTCCACCAACTGCTGCTTTCCTACGCTTATATCTTTTACCAGTGTTCTGGAAGATTCGGACAAACCCACTTTTTCCAGATATTTATCGGCTTCTCCATAGGTATCGTTCCAATCAATTGCAAGCTTTTTCCCTTTTTCATTTCCAAGATACATATTCTCGCCGATTGTCATATAAGGAATCAAGGCCAGCTCCTGATGAATAATTACAATACCGTCCTTCTCGCTGTCCTTTATATTTGAATACTTGCAGAGTTTGCCATCATAAATTATTTCGCCTTCATAAGATCCATAGGGATAAATGCCGCTTAGTACATTCATAAGCGTCGATTTCCCGGCTCCGTTTTCTCCGCAGAGCGCATGTATCTCTCCTTCACGTACCTGTAAATTGACTTGATCAAGAGCCTTTACACCGGGAAAAGTTTTGGTAATGTTTTTCATTTCTAACAGAATTTCTGCCAACTTTATACCCCCTTCCTTTTATCCACTCATTTGTAAAAGGGCGAGAAGGTTCCCGCCCTTATGTCCGTTCGTAACTATTCAACAGGTCTGCGCATTTACTGCGCTGACCGTAAGAAAATGATTCAGGAGTGCAAAAATCCCATCACCGAAGGTGATTTTAAATGGATTTTTGCATGTAACTGTGAAGTCACCGAACAGTTACGTCTGTTCTTTATTTCAAGTCGTCTTCGCTGTAATAGCCGGTATCAACAAGCAGCTCTTTGTAATTGTTTATGTCAGCAACTACCGGTTCACACAAGTATGTAGGGATCACACCAGTTCCATTGTCATATGTTTCCGTATCATTTACTTCCGCTTCAGATCCACTGATAATCGCGTCTACCATCTTTACGGTCTGTTCTGCCAAAGCACGGGTATCCTTGAAAACTGACATGGACTGTTTTCCTGCGATAATGTTTTTCACGTTAGCGATGTCACAGTCCTGACCTGTGATGATCGGCCATTCACCCGTGTAAGATGCTTCCAATGCATTCTCCACACCAAGAGCTGTTGAATCGTTAGAGCACAGAACAACATCCAGTTTTGTTCCATCTGAGTAGTTGGATGCTAAGATCGCTTCCATTCTGGCCTGTGCGGTTGCGGTATCCCAATTTGCTGTTGCAACTTCATTCTTTTCCTTCTGACCTGAAGGGATTACTAATTTGCCGGACTCAATATATGGATTTAAGACATCCATTGCCCCGCCGAAGAAGAAGTTTACGTTGTTATCTGCAGGGTCTCCTGTGAAGAGTTCCAAGTTAAAGGGGCCTTCTGCGTTCTCCAAATCCAAAGCCTTGACAATGTACTCGCCCTGTTTCTGTCCAACCAGATAATTATCAAAGGTTGCATAATAGCTGATGGCATCAGTGTTCATAATCAGACGGTCATAGGATACCACAGGGATTCCGGCCTCTTTTGCTTTTGCAAGCGGGTCACCCAGTGAACTTCCGTCAATGGAGCCTACTACCAGAACGTCACATCCATTAGAGATCATTGTCTCTACCTGGGAAACCTGAGTTGCCACATCATTCCCCGCAAACTGAAGATCAACCTCGTATCCCGCTGCTTCAAGCTGGTTCTTCATATTTTCGCCATCCTGATTCCAGCGCTGAAGGTCCTTTGTGGGCATTGACACACCAACCTTACCGCCGCCAGCATTGTTCTCTTCCTTGGCATCCCCTTCCTGACTTTCCTCTGAACTGTCGGCTGCCTTTGCTTCTGTACCCTCTGTCACCGCTTCCGTTTTTGCTTCTGTCGCTGCCGTAGCTGCTGTGCCTTCCGTTTCTGCCGGTTTAGAGCCACATCCTGCTGCCATTGCAGCAACCATAGCCGCACATAACAAAGTACTTACAAGTTTCTTTTTCATGCTAATCCTCCTTAAATGAATTATTTTTATTGGTTAATATGACTATATCATTACTAAGTCTGGAATAACTTGCTAACGGCTATAAATTTTTGCTGATTGATAAAAACCAGACGCCAAACTATAGCATTTTTTTGCGTACTCGTATAAAAAGGATATTAACAAAAATACTGCTACTTGGAATGCAGGTAAACCTCATCCCTGAAGTGAAATTGTGAATCAATAATTTCCTCATCTAAATTATCTTTCGTCACTGCTACAGGCTCTAGACAATACGCAGGCACTTTATACAGTCCATCAAACATTGTATTTTGGGTATTTATGGACTTGTCCTTAGCCAAGGCTACGGAGTACTGAGCCGCCTGTTTTGCTAAGATCTGTAAGTCCTTATATACTGTCATATACTGCTGGTCCTCAACGATTCTCTGACAAGCACTGATATCTGCATCCTGACCGATCAGCTTTACCTTGTTGACTAATTTTCTCTCAGACAGAGAGCGGAAGGCTCCGGATGCCAGAGTGTCATTTCCGCATATTAATACGTCTATCTCTCCCTGCTGGTTTAGGCAGGCTTCCGCACATTCATATCCATACTCCGCCTTCCACTCCGGCGCATAATCTTTATACACCAGAAACTGGTTATTGTCCTCCAGCACTTTCATTAGTCCTGCTTCCACCTGGCTTACATTATTATCTTTCGGCGCTCCCATGATAGCTGCTATTTTGCCGTCAGATGATAAATCATCCAATGCATACTGAGCCATCAGCTCACCAACCTTTTCATTGTCAAACGAGATATATAAATCCACATTGGCATTCTTTATCAGTCTGTCATAAGCCACTATCTTAATGCCCGCGTTTTGGGCCTTGTTGACCGCTTTTCGCAAACCTTCTGAGTCTGACTCAACAGCAACCACAACTATGACATCAACCTTTTTTTCCATCAGATATTCAATCTGGGAGATCTGCTTTTCTATATCTCCATTTGCATTTTGAATGTTTATCTCCGCCCCCATCTCTGTGGCTGTTGACGTAAAAACATCCCTGTCCCTTTGCCATCTTTCCAAAACAAAGGAATCCCACGACAGTCCAATCTGAATTTTCTGTACTTCCTCAATTTTACCTGCTTTTTCCAGGTTATCTGACCCGGCGCATCCAGAGAGCAAAAGCATCAGACAGATGGACATTATTTTAAACCTATATCTTTTCATGATCTTTAGCACTCCTTTATTAACACTTGCGGAATTTTTATTATAACGGTTGTCCCCTTTCCTTCACCTTCACTGATAATCTGCATCAAATCATTCTGATGATAGAATAAGCTGAGGCGCTCCATGACATTGCTCAGTCCAATCCCGTTAGAGTCATCCTCTTTTTCTACTGCTTGTATCTTTCCTGCTCTTATATCCTCAAGTCTCTGACGCTCAATCCCTGCTCCATTGTCTTCAATGCGAATCACATAATATGGGCCACTGCTCTCAATATCAAGGGTTATGATTCCCGGCCACTCTATATCCCGTATCCCGTAACGTATGGCGTTCTCCACAATCGGCTGAAGTATCATGGCAGGTACCCGTATATTTGTTATGTCACATTGTACATTTTTACGATACTGTATCTCGTCCGAAAATCTGACGTTCATAATATATAAATAATTTTCCACCAATTCTATCTCATCAGAAAGTGAAACATCCGCATCTGTATTCTTCATGCTATATCGAAAAAAAGCGCTCATCCGCTGGATAAAAGAATATGTACCCTCTGCATTTTCCATCATCGCCATCTGCGCCCCCGCATTTAACGTATTGAAAAGAAAATGCGGGTGAATCTGCGCCTGATAGTATTTGAGCTGTGCTTCTTTGAGACTGGCCTCCATGAGCAGTTCTTTCTCTTTTGCCCGATTCTCATTTTGCAGAGAGTCTTTTATCTGCTCCATATAATCCCGGATATTTATAATCATTTTATTAAAAGCTTTTGTTACAATGCCCACCTCATCCATGCTGTATATATGCAATTGCGGTACCGTAAAATCTCCGTCCGCAACACGGTCAGCCATTTTGGAAAGCTCTCTAAGAGGCCAAATAATTTGACGTATCAACAGGCCCAGCAGCAGCACATTGATAAGCGCCACCGTAATGTTTAGTAAAACCGTTATTCTTTCCAGCATCCTCAAACCGTCTGCCAAAGATTTATAATTGCCCGAATTCACCTCAAACTGGACATTATTTAAGCTAAATATCTGGGTATACAAATAATTATAAATTTTCGTAGCTATATCATATTTAATTTTATACTTGCTAATATCCCGTGCCCTTTTTGCCTCAATCGCTTCTGTTGTTAAGGTGGAATAGCTCTTCGCCAATCCCTTAATATTTTTTTCCATAATTTTTGAGCGCTTATCCGAGATTTCATCACTTAAGCCATCGATCAGGCTTCCGAAAATCTGATCGTAACTGTAATAACTTGTCAGTGATTCAGAGCTTTGGGTATCTAAGTATTCCCGCATACTAACTTGAATCCCATTAAGAGCCGAAGAAATTTCATTTAATTTACTATTCGATGTATATACCTGTTCAATATTTTCAAGGCGGTGGCTGATGCTATTGTTCGTAAACATTGTGACAACAAAAGACAACAGCAATGTAACAGCAAATGCTGACATTAACTTCATTGAAATACTCATATCATATTTAATTTTCTTAATAGCTTTCTTCATCAAACGATTCACCCTGTCTTACATTGGCCATTTTATCTTTATCCAAAATTTCAACCTCAACGGGAATATAATCACTGGAGTATCCATATTTGAAAAATTCTTTGATACTCTCAACCGCTTCTGCCCCCATCTGTTTTGTATTAACAACAAAAACAGACGCTATGATGTCTTTATTGATTGCTTCCTCTATTTCTTCTGAGGTGTAAAAACCAATTATTTTTACTTCTCCAACACAATCCAGATCTACCACGCTCTGATAGGAACAAATCGTCTGAGGCAGGCTTGTACAGACAATGACCTCTGGCCGCGTGTCCTGGTTCCTCAGCAAACTGCGGATCTTTTCCTGAACCTCATAAGTTTCACTGCCTGCTATCAGTTGGGCATTTAAAGACGCTTTACAACCCATTTCATCCAGATATTTCTTCATCCCGGTATTCAGCACCGTATTATCCTGGGAATTGTAATCAATATCCCCATCTTCAAATAATACCATAATTTCTCCATCCGGATTAGCTAAATTTTTATAAACCTCCCTTCCAATGTTATAACCCATCTGAAAATTGTTTACCCCAATAAAGCTTTGTCTCTTGCTGCCCACATTGTCTTTATAGACGGTAATCACAACAATTCCCAATTGATAAGCCTGGTCAATCAAATTCGTTAATCTCTTACTCTTAGTTCCCTCAATGATTATGGCATCTACCTGTGAGGCAATTGCCATCTCCATTTTTTCTTCCAGTGTGTAATTTAACGATAGCGAAGACCCATAGCTTTCCACATAGATTTCCAACTCCCTGCCTCTCTCCTTAGCGCCTTCATAAATGGAGTTCCAGAAAGGATCGTCGTAATTTTCGGAGATATATGCACAATGGTACTGATAGTTCTCACCTGATATGTCATCATTTGTCTCCTTATATTGATTCATTAGCTGCCTGTCCCATATTAATACAAACAATACTGCACTTATGAGAAATGCGATCAGTATCAGCATGATTCTGCTTTTAATATCCTTACCCTGTCTCTTCAACACATTCGTTTCCTCCAGAAAATAACAAGCTGAGCACAAATAATATATTCGTCCTTACTTGCTGTCAAAATTCCCCTCAAATCCATTTTTCCACTCGTCGATACCGCCAAGTCTGTATACGTTGACATAGCCTGATTCAAGCGCCTGTTCCAGCGCTCCCTGACTGCGACCGCCCTTTTTACAGTAAAAGATCAGTTCTTGACCGTGATCCTTATATAGCTCTTCTAATTTCTCTTTGATGTCATCGGCCTCTATCGAAATGCTGCCTGAAATATGTTTCTCATCATATTCCTCCTTATCTCTGACATCTATAATCACAGCTCCCTGCTGCTGCTTTTCATATGCTGTTTCACCGGAAATGCGGTATTGCTTTGCATCCTTGACGGCCGCCTTATCACATCCGTATAACATGGTAAAACAGATAAAACAAATCAAAACAGCAATTATTCTTTTTTTAACCATTTCTCTGCCTTTCATACATAGTGCTTTCCGCGTCAGCGGACATGTCCATTTACTTGTGAAGAAGGGACAATCGGGAGATAAAAGCTTCGGTTCCCCTGTTCTTCTAAATATACTTCCCAATTGTCCCAACACGTAAGGTGATGTTTAAATTACTTCTTTAAAAATTTTTTGTATTGCTTTCTGAGTTTTGTCGTAGGTGCTTTTATCACTGCCTTTTTATGAATATTTTTGAATGCCCCTTTGCCAACAGCGGACAGCTTCAGGCGCTTGGTCTTAAAGCAGATCGTTTTCAGCGTTTTGCTGTTTCTGAACGCATTCTTCCCGATCTTCTTCACATTTTTACCGATTGTGACCTTTTTCAGCTTGATGCAGCCGGCAAAGGCATCGTTCAGGATACTCTCCACATTGCTGCCTATTACTGCACTCTTTAATTTCTTATTGTTTTTAAACGCACTTTTTCCAACGCTTGTTACCTTGTAAGTAAATGTTTGATACTTCACTGTTGGACGGATCGTGATTTTGGCAAAGTTTTTTCGGACAGGTCTTAAAATTTCCACACTTCCCTGTGCCCTCAGCGTGGCCGCCTTCTTTACCTGGTATTTGAATTGGCGTGCTGTGAATTTAGCTCCCTTTTTCAATGGCGTTCTAACCGGTTTATCCGGAGTTATGGGTTTATCCGGGGTGATCGGTTTATCCGGAGTTATCGGTTTTGAGCTCAATTCTTTGATTTTTGCCTCAGCCTTAAGCAGCACGTCTATGTTCTTAATCAGCTCCTTTTCACTTGGCGTCAATTTGTCATATGCTCTCCTGGCATCCTCGACTGCCGCTTTTTTATCAAGGGTAACCTCGCCGATTGCGTTTATTTTATTGACTGCACTCTGTACCGCAGCGCTGGGGTTTACTGTCAGGGTAGCCATGACTTTCCCGCCTGCGGTGTGAGTGGATGTTTCTGCCGTGGTGAGTCCGATAGTAAATGTTCCCGTGGCAGTGACTTTTAATGTTTTCTTATCTGCTCCAATGACACCGGCGCCTGTTGGATTCCCGGAACTTTCAATACTGTAGGCAGGAGCTCCTGCATGATCGTCAATGGTGAACAATCCCCCTACTTTCGACAGGTCGATTGTGCCGCCGTCAGCGTTAAATGGAACGGTCGCCGCATGTCCACTGTTTGTCACCGGAGATTTTACATAATGCCGTATAAACTGCAGCGATTTGAAATAATATCCGCCTTCCGGGAATACAAAATAAATGTCTTGTTCCCCGGTTATCTTTGGAATGTCAAAAGCGTAGGGAACAAACGTATTCCATCCCCCCGTACTTGGAAAGTTCAGGGTGGCGATCACATCTCCTGTGGGCGATCCGCCGCGTATCTCAATCGGAGCATTCCCTGATAATTTGCTGCAGGTTAAGACAATCTGGTCCGCACCGATGTCGCCAAAATCAAACTTTTTGAATCCTACCCAGTCACCGTTTCCGATGTCGCCTAAAGCGTCTCCATTCTCGATGGGGAAAGCCTTACTGGAGTCATCATATGTTTTTGCCAAAGTATTTTTGTATAGATTCCTGCCTGTCTGCTCCTCTGCAAAGTTAAAGTTTATAAATAAAAAGTAGCCGTTCTTAAAGACAAAGTATAAATCCTGGGTACCCTTCAAAGCTGGCTGCGCCGGCAGATCAAAGGTATTGGTAACGCCGCTCGTCCAGCTGCCTGCCGAAGGAAACTCAAGCGTTGTGACCAGATCTCCGTCCGGCGCTCCCTTGCGGATCTCAATGATGGCTGCGGTTCCGTCATCAGCGCCATTACAGCCTGTCAGACTGATCTTTTTAGGCGCGGTCTCTCCGAAGTTTAAGTCTTTAAAGGCAATCCAGTCTCCGGGATTTATGCCTCCAAGGCCGCCCGCTTCCGGCGCCATAGACGCATTTAGATTGGTGCCGTCATTTTCAACCGCTGGCTGCTGGATATATGGATCATTTTCATCTCTGTCCGGAATGTCTGATTTTGTCGTAAAGGTCAACGCCCCGATGACTTGCACGTGATCTGTTCCGTTCTTTGTGGAAACCTGTACCTTAAACGTGCCGCCGCTTCGGTTGAACAGCACCAGCGCTTCGTTTGGAGAACCGGGTTTTAATACAACCGATCCCATTGATGTTGGATTGCCGTCTGCCCCCACAACGCTCCACTCAAGATCAGCCGTGGCTGCTTCTGCGGGAAATACATTCGCCCGTATTTTGGCAGTCGAATCCTTTTCAGGCAATACATCACTGCCCTCTGTCAATTCGAGGCTGATCTTTCTGGCGGGTACGGATGTGGAAGTCTGGCCGCTTATGGCGATATCCTGCTCCCCGTAAACACCCGATCCATCCAGGGCAGCTGCCCTGACCGTAACCTCACCGTCATAATGAGCCTTCAAAAGGCCCCCATTATCGATGGATGCGCAGGCTGCACCGGAGCCGGACTTATTCTCCACCGTCCATTTCACGTCTGTAACCGCCGCTCCATTGGGATTGATGCTTGCAGACATCTGAGATGTCCCCGATTTTGTAGTAATATCTTCACCCGATACGGTCAGGGAAGCCACAGGAGTGAACGCACTTTGATTCGTTATCGTCACCGTCATGCTTGCGCTCGCACCAGATCCATCGGCGGCAGAGGCCGTAACCAAAACCTTTCCGTTTTTGTAAGCTGTCAAAACGCCGTTTTTGTCAATGACGGCCTTATCTGTGGCAGTCACGCCATCTTCTTCTGTGACCGCAAAGTTCATTTTCTGATAATCTGCATTCACGGGTGAAACAGAGGCATTTATTTTCAGTTTTCCCCTGTTCTCGTCAATGGCGCTGATACCATCAATCCCTTCCACCTCGATTCCTGACACCTTCTGCTTATGAACAGCGCTGACCGTAACTGTGTCGGACTCTAAACCGGGCGAGGTGGCAGTTATGTTGATTTCGCCGCCGGTTCCGTCTGATTGAATGATCGCCATGGCCTTTCCGCTGAATAGTTTGCGCTCCGGTCCTTCGTAGGAATCAAAATCCACAGAATCGCCATTGTCAACCCCCACCAGCTTTCCGGCGCCGCTGACCTTAAATTCAACAATGTTGCGGGCATTTTCAACGGCAACGCCTTTTGCATCCAAAACACTTATTTCTACAAAAACAAGGTCTCGCCCATCTGCCGTTATCGTTGTACGGTCCGGTTTCATACTGACCTTTACAGGGTCGCCGAAAGAGGATAGCTGATCCGTAGCGATCACATTTCCATCTTCGTCGTATGCGACAGCCTTCAGGTTTGTCCCCTCATGGAAGACAACATCCCACTCCAAATGCAAAACATCACCCATGAGGTCAAAGTCCTGTCTGCCCAGAGATACGCCGTCTTTAAACAGCTCCACGCTGTCTGCGTTTGTGTAGGCCCATACCGGTATGGTATCCCCCTCGTTCCAGTCCCAGTAAGGGAAGAGGTGAAGCACAGGCTCATCGCCCCAGACACTCTTGTAAAAATAGAAGGCGTCTTTCGGAATGCCGGCGGTATCTACCGCGCCAAAGAAAGAGGTATTGTTCCCCCCAAAGGGAGAGGGTTCTCCCAGATAATCAAATCCGGTCCAGATAAATGATCCTAATACAAACTTGCGGTCCCTGTCCCATTTCCAGGCATCCTCTATGCCGTGGGCATATTGGAGCATCACACTGTTCCCGTAGGACGAACACTGCCTGTCCGGGGATGAGGTGGAATTTATTTCCGGCGGGAAATGATATATCCCGCGGCTCTGTGTTGATGAGGATGTTTCGGAGCCGTATATCGGCATGTCGGGATAGGCTTCATGCTGGGAGTCAAAGGATTCTCCCCGGTTGTAGTTGTAGCCCGCCGCCTCCACGATCTCGCCGCTGATCTTCTGAGCCGGTTTATTCGGATTCACCGGGTTGGAGCTGCTGGTCCTCAGAAGGTCTGTTCCGATGGTAGTAAACGCATTTTTGTCAGGGTCCTCTTCCCGGATATACCTGACCAGGTTCTCTGCAATCTTTATTGTGTTCTGGTCAGACCCCGTCTCCTGTATCTCATTTCCAATCCCCCACATAATCATACTCGGGTGATTGCGGTCCCTTCTCACCCAGGTTTTTGTGTCCTGTTCATGCCATTTCCCAAAAAAGCGGGAGTGGTCATTGGGGATCTTGCCCTGATTCCAGGTGTCGTGCAGTTCGTTTACTACCAAAAGACCCATGCGGTCGCAGATCTCCAGAAGTTCGGGGGTCGGAGCATTGTGAGAAAGTCTTATGGCATTAACACCCATGTCCTTCATAATTTCCATCTGGCGTTCCAGGGCGCGGTAATTAACGGCCGCCCCCAGGGCCCCCAAGTCGTGGTGCATACAGGCTCCTTCCAGCTTTATGTGTCTGCCGTTTAAGTAAAAGCCCTCGTCAGGGTCCATCTCTATTGTCTTAAAGCCAAACACCGACAGGTATTCGTCAACGACTGTGCCATTGCTCTTTATCTGTGTTTCCACCCGGTATACATACGGATCATCGATATCCCAGAGTCTCGGGGAGCTTATCGTGGTTGTCTGCGTATCTTTTACGATCTCCTGAGAAGCAATGTTTTGGGATGTCCCCTCAATGGTCTGGACTACCTTATCCTCCGCGTCAATAATATTATGTACAACGGTTACATTCGCAGCATACGCCGCTTTGTTCACTACTTCGGTCTGAATTTTAACCTCATCTACCCCGTCCGTACTGATATATGTTCCGTCGGGATTGACATGAACCGGATCTGTGACCGTCAGCCATGCATTTCGGTATATCCCTGAGCCGCTGTACCACCTGCTGCTTGGGCCGCCAAAATTGATTTTTATGGCAATAACATTGGGCGTATTGCCGAACTTCACTTTATCCGATACGTCAATCTGGATCGGAAGATACCCGTGGGGTGAAATGCCGTTGATGCGTTCTCCGTTCACATAGATCTCTGTGTTCATATAGATTCCGTCAAACCTGAGTGAAATATTTTTGCCCTCATCACCGGACGGCAGATAAAACGTATTGCGATACCAGGCTGTTTTTACCCATCCAAAGTACTCATGGGCCCTCCTGAAAAGAGACCTGGCGTCTGCATCTTGTATCATCCAGTCATGAGGCAGTTCAACATCCTGCCATGCGGCATCATTAAATGAAGCGCCGCCTGCGTTGTCTTCAAACATCGCAAATTTCCAGCCGTCATTGAAGAGCTGGCTGTTTTTGTTTCCGTTCCTGTAAGTGCTCCTGTCATAGACACCGGAAGTGTCGTCGTTCAATACACCGATGCTGTCAGAGGAGCCTTTTTGCGCAGACACCGTTAATGCGCCCGGAAACCCTGTCAGAATCAGGGCAAAGATCAGAGCCATGGACAGCGCACTTCGGATACTGTGGTTTCTATTTTTCTTCATAGCGTTATACTCTTTACCTTTCCTTTTTCTGCCGCTTAGTTCCATTTCCTTACCGTTGAAAATTTACCTGTTACATATCTGCCGCCTGCTTTTCGTGCGGCGCGCACTTTATAAAAATATTTCTTCCCTGGAGCAAGGCGGCTGTCCCTGTATTTTATCTTCTTTACGGTAGCGATCTTTTTATATTTCCCTTTTGCCGAAGCTGCGCGGTATACTTGATATCTGGTAGCCCCTTTTACTCTTTTCCACTTAAGCTGGCCCGCAGTGGATGAGCTCTTAATGACTTTTAAGGAAGATACCTTCGGCAAGGTCGGTTTGGCGCTGACTGTTTTTGACGCCTTACTTCTGATATTGCCTGTTCCTGTTTCATAGACTGCGTATACTTTATAATAATATCTTTTGCCTGTGACAAGTCGATTGTCTTTGTATCCGGACGCTGTGACTGTTTTTATTTTTTTATAATTTTTTTTCTTGCCGGCAGCGCGGTAAATCTCATAACCGGAGGCATGGTCTGCCTTCTTCCAGCTTAGGGAAAGACTGTTGTATCCCGCCGGTTTAACCTTCAGCGAAGCGGGCGCCGCTGGTACCACTGGTTTGATTTCCTCTGCTGGTGCAAATTCTGCTTTTAAGGTCCGTTCTCTGTTGACTGCAAAAGAGAATTGTGCATTCGCCGAGATTGGATTATTTCCTTCCAGCCAGCGTACAAAGCGGTAACCGGAACTTGGCATGGCCGTCAGGACCGCAGTTGCGCCATGAAAGTATACTCCGCCGCCCTTCACGCTGCCGCCTGTTCCTGCCCCGGCAGTGATCGTGTACTGCCTCTTCTGAAAGCGGGCTTCCAGTTTCCGTTCTTTCAGCACCCTGAAAGAGTACTTCTCATGATCCCAAACCTTGACACCGTCTTCAAACCATCCTTCAAAGGTATATCCCTCCATGGCTCTGGCCGTCAATGCGGCGTTGGCGCCTGTATAATAGCGGCCTGCGCCTTGTACCGTACCACCCGAACCTGCGGTTGCCCGGATCATCCATGAGATTCTTTCCCCCTGTTCATCGTCCCCGGTCCACCCGGTTCCGTTTCCGGCCGGCTCAACGCTGCGTTCATTCCAGATATCGCTTTCCCCTGCCGCATTTTCTGCAGTAACGGCAAAATAATAGGTCTGGCCTCCTTGCAGCCCACTCACGGTAAACTCCCCGTTAGAACCATCCTCTACCGTAATGCCGCTTATCTTTCTTGTATAGATTCCCTTTTCTCTGCCGTAGTAGACATTATAAGAATCTGCCTGGTCACTGCTGTGGAACCATAGCTGTACCTCGCCATCTTCATTTCCCGGCTGTTCCGCGTACAGCAGAGGCGATGTGGGCGTCTGCTCCATCGTAAAGGACCAGATACCACTCTCACATTCTGTGTGATAATTCTTTTCCTTGTCATAAGCGGTAACGCGCCAATAATAAGTCTTTCCAGGTTCCAGTCCATTCTGCTCTAAAATATACCTGTTATATATCATATGATTTCTTTGCAGTACAATATTGGACATATCCGGCTGGTCAGAGATCTCCAGTTTATAAAAGAATGCATTGGGACTCTCTTCCCATTCCAGTATGGCTCGTCCGTTTATATCATCCTCACCGTCTGCAGGGTAAACGAGATGGAAGGGCAGTGGACTGTTTCCCTCTGCTGCAGTGGTAAACGAGAGCTGTGGTCCGTTTATGGGACGTTCGCCGTATTGGTTCACTGCATATACCGTCCAGTAATATTTGGTGTTGTAATCCAGAATCCCGGAGGGTATCTTAAAATATACCTGGGAATTATCACCGAATTGGGCGGTTCTTCGCACACTCGTAATATCGCTGCGCTCAAACACACTGCTGGAAAAATCTTCATCCTCGGCCACTACCAGGCGATAGGACACCGGGGCATCCTCCGGAGAATAGGCCGGACTCCATTGCAGTTCCACCGTTGTGCTTTCATTTTTGGCTTCAGGGGAAGGTAAAAAGGGAGCAAATTGTCCGGGTACCCTGTCATCCTCTTTCACGAGCAGTGAGTATTTCACATCATTGGAAACCGTTCGGCTGCCGTTGGCATTTACTGCCGTTACGCTCCAATAATACCTCTCCCCAATGTCCAGTGAGCTGTCGGGAGTATAGCTTAATTCAGTTAAGCCTTCCTCCATAATCACTGGATCGGATAAATCCTTATTCTTTGACACAGTCAGGGTATAGCTCTCTGCCCCCCTGGACTCCGACCAGGTAAAGGTCGGCTGGCTTTCGGCTGCTTCTCCGTCATCAGGTGTTTTCGGGTGGAAGAATTCCGGCTTGGATCTGTCTGTTTTTACAATCACCATCCAGGCTGTATTCGCTTCCATGTCCTCCCCCTCCAGAAATAGTTCAATATCCTGACCTGCCAAAGCCGGGGTGAGTTCTCTTTGAAACTGCAGACCGTCATTTTCTTCGTCCACAACCTTATACAGATCCACCTCAATACCGCTGGTATCAAAGGGGATATTGTTCAGTTTAAGCGTCACAGGACCTGGTCTGTTGTCCTTGGCTACGATAACCTTGATTAATTCTTCCTTCTCATCCACAGAAACTGCCCCGGTAAAAGTCTGGTTATTGCCCGAATTTGGCACATCCACCTCTACATAATTTCCGGAACGGGACAGTTGGGAAAACATGTAGTACGTCCACCAGATACGGCGCCTTATCCCTGTATTTTGGTTCGTACCCTTTGTGTTGAGCAAGTCGCTCATGCCATTCCAGTTTTCGCTCTCCAGACAGCCTTTGACATTGTAATCCACTCCAACCCGCACTACATTTGACATGCTTCGGGCAAACTCTGCATGCTGGGGTTCGGAAGGCAGCGGGTCTCCGGTACCGGCATTGTTCTCTCCCCAGATAACGTATTTAACGTTGGCTTTTTTATTATCGTTTTTCAGATTGATGATGTGATCATACCAGCTCTTTAAGTCCGTATAATTTGCAAAGTATCCTCCCCACCAGAATTCATGCCAGGCAGGACCTTCTACTGTAATGTCGTTCTGTGCGGCATATGGTACATAGTAATCAGGAACCTCCCAGCGGAACAGGGGATCGGGACCAGTCGCCGGTATAAAATCCGGATACACTTCCCTTACAGCCTCCCACAGTCCATGATAGGTTTTTTCCAGCCCTGTCCAATATTCATTGGTCAGGTTTGTAAAATCCGGCTTTGCCCCGTGGTCTCTCATGTATAAGAGTATGTCTTTTACATACTGTTTAAAATCTGCGTCCTGCTCAGGTGTTTTCAGATGAGTAGTATTATAGGCGTCTACAGGTGTGGGGGGATTGTGGGGGGAGGCCCAGGACGGAGTCATCCCCAACATCATATAATATACCAGCCCGGCATCTTTTGCGCGCCGGTAAGCAGCAAGCGTCCTTTCCTTTATACTGCTTTCATAAGGATAATAATCCGGCGACAAATCACCGATTGCCTGGAAGTTCTGTACAGGAAGGGTCTCCCTGTTTATGATGGGGCCGAGCAAAGACATCCTGCTCTCCGCAACGTCAAAATTTGGTGTCAATATGTAGCCAAACATACTCGGGTTCACCGGCTTTGTGGGTTTGGAGCAATCTGCAATCAGGGTTAGCCCGCTAAAATTCCCTCTTGGGACCGCACCCCCCAAATCTTCCTCCGCACTCGCAATCCCTGCAGGTGTTACGGCAAAACTCAATGCCATGGCAAGCATTATGGCAGCGGCACGTTTTATAACCTTTCTCATTTTCTCCTCCGGAACGTAATTTACGCTCATGATGTGCAGCACTAGTGTCTTTGAATTTTTCCGGGTATAACTCTGCTGGAATTGCCCCTCATACTAAGGCAATTCCAGCAATATAAGCTCCCTTTACTTTACAATTCTAACCGTGCTTTTCTGTCCCTTCCTGCTCAAGTATTTCCGGTATTTCGCATATTTTTTCTTCGGTACCTTAATCTTGGCTTTGCCATTGATGCCTTTAAATGCGTTCTTTTCCACCTTCTTTAATACCGCACTATTGATATAGATGGTTTTTAACTTCGAAGCCTTATAAAATGCATTTTTCCCGATGGTTTTCACATACTTCCCAATCGTGGCTTTGGTGGCAGTCCTGCAGCCCTTAAACGCGGAGGCTCCGATCTTCGTTACCTTGAATTTCTTGCCCCCGATGCTGACGGTGCTGGGTACTTTGATGGTTTTCAGCTTCTTGCTTGTCACGCCCTTAACGGTCACTGTGCCTTTTCCTGCCAAATTTGCATTGGTTACGGTATATCTGTACTTTCCGGATACGTATGTCTTTCCTTTGCGTACCGTGATAGTAAAGGTTTTGGTAAGGGTTCCCTTGTAAGCCAGCTTTCCGGTAATGGTGACGGTGGCGGTACCAATTTTCACATTGTTCTTATATGCAACCGTGTAGTCTCTGTCCTTTACCAATACCTTTCCTGCCATCGTAACGGTAAAGCCCGGGGTCAGAGCCTTTCCGGTAAAGTTCTGAACCGGTATGGCGCTTACGGATGCTTTGGAGATATCCGTTTCTTCCACTTTCACTTCCGTGATAGCTTTATAATCTGCTTCCGCCTTCACCAATGTTTTATAGTGAAGCTCTAGCAGTTTCTTTTGCGCTGCATTCAGCAAGTCATACGCTTTTCTGGCTTCCTCAATCGCCGCTTTGCTCCCTGCTGTGATTGGAGTATTGATTTCACTGATCTTTCTGAGTACTTCATAAGCCTTCTCATAATTTTCCAATCTCTGCAGAGCCTTCATGTTGTTAAACAGCTCTTTCTGCTCCTGGGTCAGACTGCCGTACTCTTCACGAGCCGTCACAATAGCCTTCAGACTATCCAGCATTAACGGTTCGACTGAATCCAGGATTGCAACGACTTTGTCTACCGCCGCCTGATCCTTCAGAACTATAAGCGCTGCTTCTGCAGCCGTTATTTTACCACTGTTATTCGTTTTCTCCGCATCTACTATGGCTTTCTGTTCTTTTGTCAGAGCGTCATATTCTTTACGGGCTTTTTTCACAGCTGCTTCGGCTGATAGCGTAACCGGCGTGGGAATCGCTGCGATGAAGCCAATCACCTTCTTCGCGGCCGCCTGATCCTTCAAGTCTATAAGCGCTGCTTCTGCGGCTGTTATTTTGGAATTATTATTGGCCGGCTCCTTGTCCACTATGGCTTTCTGCTCTTTTGTCAGAGCGTCATACCCTTTGCGGGCAGCCTTCACGGCTGCTTCGTCTGCCAGGGTAACAGGCGTGGAAATGGCCGCTATTAATCCTATTACTCTGTCTGCTTCCGCCTGGTCTCTGAGAGGTTTGACAATAGCTTCCGCAGCCGCTATTTTACTGCCGTTATTTACCTCTTCCTTATCTACCACAGCTTTCTGTTCGCTTGTCAGAGCGTCATACGCTTCGCGGGCGGCTTTCACGGCCGCTTCGTCCTCCAGCGTAACCTCTTCCGGAATGGCTGAAATCAATCGGATAACTGCGCCCTCCGGCAGCTCTTTAAACTGCCACCAGTCAACATTTACCTGTCCATGAAATACCAGATATACATCATGTTTTCCGGTCAGCTTTTCAGGCAGTTCGATTGTGCATGTCTCATAGGTCTGCCAGCCGCCTGTCTTTGTCAGATTCAGGGTATAAGTCTTTGTGGCTGTCTCCTTATCCATGCTGTCAATCATCAGGTCGACTGTGATATCCGCAAGGTCATTTGGGATGGCATAGCGCAGATCGAAGTGGGTTGCGCCAAAGGTTCCAAAATCTGCATAGGCATATTTTACCCAGCTTCCCTCATTGATATATCCGATATGTCCTCCGGCCTCCGCAGAGTTATCAATTCGAACGTCTTTAGAATCGGTAAAGCTTTCTGCGTTATTCTGTGCATAAGGATTCCGGGAATTGTAGAATCTCCACCAATCCAGATTCGCCTGTCCGCTCTTATTAAATACGATGTATAAATCATGCCTTCCGGTCACGCTTTGTGTTATCATCTGGCTGTATACGCCATACTTTGTATAATCGCTGTTTCCAGGGTAGGTTACCGTTCCAACCAAAGTTCCCTCCGGACTATCCAGTCTAAGCTCGAAGGAACCTTCCGTATTGGCTCCGGAAGAGAGCTGTGCTTCAAAAGCAACCGGGCTTTCTTTGCCAAAATCCACATCAGCATACTTGAACCAGTTTCCTTCTTCAACATACTCTAAGGTTGTCTCGCCCTGAACGTTTTCGTTTGGATTGTTTGTCTCATCAAAGAGTTCTGCTTCATTGCGTTTGAATGCATTTCTGGGTTCTGCCTTTTTCGCTGCTGCTAAATCCAGGATTTCCTTGTTGCTTACTACGCCTTCATAGATGGTAAACTCATCCAGAAGTCCGCTGTAGAACTCTCCCTGGTTCCAGTCTGCTCTGGCAATCTTAAAGTCACTGTTATCGCCCAGGGTTTCTGAGATTGATTTCAGGGTTTCCGGCTTCTCGCTCTCATAAGCCTTTGTTCCATTTACATATACGGTCGTCTTGTTTGCTTCATACTGTACCAGTACATGCTTCCACTTTCCGTCATCATTTGCATAGATATCCGGTGTTTCTATCTTTGTATTAAAGCAGCGTTCAACATGTAACCCCTCAGGCTTATCCTGAGCGCCTAAATAATACAGGTTATTTGTATAATCATAGTTACTTTCTGAACCAAAATCCCATTTTCCGTCAGAAAATGCTCTTCTGATATTGTATACCCAGCCATAATATGTCGCTGTGCTGGAGCTCGGTTTACTGTAGTAAGAGACCGCAAAACTTTCCTTTCCGGTCATCAGGGAACTTCCGTCCGCTTTCTTTACATTCAGGAAACCTGTCTTATCTGTGCCATCAAAGGATAAGGATTTTCCACTGTTCTCTGAAACAGCGCTGTCATCAGAAAATGTCATCCCGCCATCCTGGCTTGGCTCTGCGACTACCTCGCCGTCTTTGCCGGTATAGCTAAAGCCTTCCGCCTCATCATCAAAGTCAAATTTTGCAAGGATACTTGCCGGCTGCGGATCAGGTTCCACACCCTTTTGTGTGAATGCAAAGCTCTTAATATTGATCGCGCCATTCTCCGGCAGTTCAAGGATAATGAATACATCATGAGTCCCTGTAAGCTCTGCAATCGCAGCTGTTCGCTTGATATATGGATTAAATCCGTCTCCGGTAACCTCCAGTGTGGCAATCGTTGTGCCGCCTGTAACATCCGTGGAATTGCCAAGATACTTCTCTTCAGGAATGCTTGCATCCTTTATTCCTGTATAGGATGCGTTTTCAGCAACAGTACAGTCCACTTTGACAATAATCTTGCCTGCACACGGTCCCTGGCTTCCCTGTGAGACTCCGGCTGCAACTTCCGCGATAAATTTATCCGCTCCCCTGGAGCCAAAGTTAACATCAGTGAAGACTAACGTATCTCCATTCGTTGTATAGCCTATGTTGGAGTTATTTTCCCATTTCATAGGCTGCGACTGAAAGTTCGGGTTTCTGTCCTTGTTGGGATATACGGCGTCAAATTCATTTGCGATTCGTGTCTCATATGGCCAGCCTGTGATGATTGGCGCCATAGGTGTCGCCTTGACAGTCGCTGCCGCACCGTTTCCGTCAGCGTTTACAGCGCGAACCTGGAAGGTATACTCTGTGCCATTTGTCAGACCTGTAAAAGTATGTCCTGTATTGCTGGCAGCATCTACCCAGCTTTCACCATTGTCACTGGATACTTCATACTTAGTAATAGCGCTTACATCACCACTGTTTGCAGGAGCCGACCATGAAAGTGCAGCCTCACCGTCACCTGCTGCTGCTGTAAAGTTTTGAGGTGCTGTCGGAAGAACCGGATCAGGGGTGTCATTCTTTTCTTTGAACTGCCACCAGTCAACATTCATCTGTCCATTAAATACTATGTATACGTCATGTACTCCGGTGAGCGGCTCGCCGCCCAGATCAATCGTTTTTGTCTCATATGTCTGCCAGCCGCCTGTCTTTGTTAACTCTATGTCATAGGTCGCTGTGGCTTCATTCGAATCACGGCTGTCAATCATCAGACTGATGCTGGTATCCACAAGGTCGTCTGGAATAGCGTATCGCAGATCAAAGCCTGCTGCGCCTAAATCTCCAAAATCAATGTTGGCATATTTTACCCAGCTCCCACTGTTGATCCATCCGATATGTCCCCCCGCCTCGGGAGAGTTCTCAACCCGAACTCCAGACTGTTCAGAAAAACCTTCGGCGTTATTCTGTTTATATGCATCTGTTAGTTCCACTTTTGTTGCAGCTGCTAAATCCTGGATTGTCTTTTCACTTACTACTCCATCATAGACAGTAAATTCATCCAGATTCCCGCTGTAATATTCTCCGGTATTATAGTCTGCCCTGGCAATTTTAAAATCACTCTTATCGCCAAGGGTTTCTGATAAAGTTTTCAGCGCCTGCGTGTTCTCACTCTGGGCAGTCTTTACTCCGTTTACATATACGGTAGTCTTGTTTGCTTCATACTGTACCAGTACATGCTTCCATTTCTCCCCGTTTCCAGCACTATTCAGCGTTTCCGTCTTTATATCATGACAGCGTTCAAGCAATAACCCATCAAGCTTATCCTGAACCCCGATATAATAGAGGTTATTATTAAATCCCCAGTTGCTTTCCGAACCGAAATCCCACTTACCGTCTGAAAATGCTCTTCTTACATTGTAGGCCCATCCATAATACTGCGCTGTGGTTGACCCCGGCTTACTGTAATAAGAGATCGCAAAGGTATTTTTGCCAGTCAGAAGCGGCGATCCGTCTTCCTTCTTCACGCTCAGATATCCGGTTTTATCTGTGCCGTCAAATGATAATGATTTTCCGTTCTCTACTGAAACAGCGCTGTCCTCTGAGAATGTCATATTCTCCTGGCTTGGTTCTGCTACTACCTTACCCTCCGTACCTGTATAGCTAAAGCCGTCCGTACTGTCATCAAAGGTAAATTTCGCAAGGATACCCGCTTCCTCCGGTTCCGTTTCTGCGAGTTTAAAAGAAGCTGTATATGTCACATCTTCTGTAATGCCTGTATCCGTACGGGATGCCTCGGTTTTTCCGTCACTCCATTTGTCGAAGGCATAACCCTGATTCGGCACAGCCGTAACCTCTGTGGTTGTTCCTGTTGTCTTGTCTATCTCCTGTACTGCGGTTCCACGAATGGTTCCGTTTTCACCGGCTGCGTATGTGACTGTGACCTTTTCCACCGGATCAGGGGTGTCATTCTTTTCTGTAAATGCAAAGTTCTTGATATTGAGGGCGCCAGCCTCCATTCCAAGTATGATGTACACATCGTGTACACCTGTAACGTTCTCTGTAATATAGGCAATTCTGTCAGCATAATCACTAAAATCATTACTGTTAAAAATAACTTCTGCAATCGTCGTGCCGCCTGTGACATCGTCTGCAAAACCAAGACACTTCTCCGTTGGAATGCTGCTGTGGGTAACACCGCCTATATAGTCTGCGTCCTCAGCAACCGAACAATCAATTTTGACTGTAATCTTTCCCTGTGTATCTCCGAGCTGACCTCCAGCTGCATTTGCTATAAAGCTTGCCGGTCCTTTATTGCCAAAGTCAACATCGTTGAAAACCAATGTATCATTGTTGCATGTATAACCTAAGTTGGTTCCATTTTCCCAACGTATAGCCGAACCTTCAAAATTTCTCATTTGGTTCTGATACACAGCGTCAAATTCATTTGCAGCTACTTGCGCATATGGCCAGCTTGAAACCATTTCCCCGCCTGCTGCGAAAGCCTGCATACTATTTACCGGAAGCATGCCAAATAACATGGCGGTGATTACCAAATACGAGAAAATCTTTCTGCCTTTTTCTAAAAAAGATTTTTTCATTCTTTTCATTCTTGTCCTCCTAATTTTTTCTCACTGTTTTGACGTAACCATTCTTGCCAAATCTCCTTTTTCCGTTTCTTCTTAAATATTCCAAAATCCCCTCCTTTCTTACGGGCAATCTAATCTAACGGACAATCTTAACCGTTGCCTTCTGTCCTTTTTTCTTCAGCAATTTCTTGTATGCCTTTAATTTGGATGCCGGAGCCTTGATCCGGGCTTTCTTGTAGATGCCCTTTAATGCATTTTTTCCTACGGACTTTAATTTTTTCGTCTGTATCTTGATCATTTTCAGCTTGCCGTCACCGGAAAATGCCTCTTTTCCTATCTTGACTACATTTTTGCCTATTGTCACTTTTTTCAGCGCCCTGCATTTTTTGAAAGCTCTGTCCCCTATGCTCTCCACATAATATTTATAGGAGCCTGACCGGACATCCGCCGGGATGACTGCGGAAGTGAGCTTTTTCTTTAAAGGCTTAACCACCTGAACGGCGCCCGGTTTCTTCCCTACAGCCTGTTTCGTAATTTTAAACTTAAATGCTTTGGCATTGAAAAAGCTTCCCTTTTTGGGTCCTGCATCAGGCGCTGCCGGATTGGCGGTCCATTGGGCGTAGACGGTTATGTCGCTCTCCACCATCATGGCAGTGCTGACCGCGTTTCCGCCCGTCCCGGCTGTATACCATCCGTTAAAGGTGTAGCCTGAGCGGGATGGAACCGGCAGAGCTCCTACCGCCGCACCGTAATTCACCTGTCTCGTCTTCTCCGCTGCCCCCAGTGTTCCCCCGTTGGGGTCAAAGTTTACTGTGTAGCTGTTGATGATCCAGCGGGCGTAGTAAACGGCGTCGCCATTTACGATCGTCCTGGCGTCAACCCGGTCGCCTCCCGTCCTGGCTGTGTACCAGCCGGCAAAGGTGTGTCCGCTTCTGACCGGCCGCGGCAAATTCCCAACCGGATATCCATTCTTTACTGTAAAGGCTGCCGGAGCTTCAAGAACGCCTCCGCATACATCCAGGAATACCTTGTGTTTTTCAATATCCAGAATAGAGAAGGCAGGTATTGTCATAACTGTGCCGCCCTTTTTCAGAGTCACCGTGTAGGCATCATCGCCCTCACAGGCAACTTGGATTTCAACGTTCAGCGCCTGTAACCGCCTGTCTGTAGTAAGGACCTCCAGGGCTTTGTCCGCCCTCTCCTGAGGTGCTGCGGACTCTGTGACATCAACCACAACACTGTCCCCTATGATCTTGGCTGCCTGCTCCAGATCCTTAAGATCCGAGGGAAGCTCCATCAGGACATTGTAATTTTTACTTGCCTCTGAAAACGGGATTCGATAGGTCTTATCCGCTCCGTTATAGTTAAACCTCACAATCGCCACGCTGTCCGCGCCCGTCACGGATGCTGCCTGTGAAACCGTAATTTTTACCTTATCGTCACTGGCAGAGGCTGTCACCACCGGAATCTCCGTTGTTCCTGCCGGAAGGATATGATCATACTGGTAAGTGCCATAATCGACAATGCCGTTGTACGTAGTGGACGCAATCGGCTGGCCCGGAAGGTTGATGGGCTTTCCATCCACAGAGATGCTTACCTCCGGTACGTTCGGAGCGCTGAGCTCTTTGCCGTCTTTGCTGAATCCAATGCCAATCAAATCAAAGAGATTTCCATTTCCGCCTTCCGCCACCAGGTAGATCGCATGTTTTTCATCCAGATTATCCACAATATCTGAGACGTCCAGCTCAAATTTTGTGTTTTCCTGGGCAGAGCCTGCCGGAACGTTAATCTCACCCAGCTTTGTGCCCTTCCATGTGGCATTATCCCAGGGGCCGTCCATCCATACGCTGATCTTAAAGGCTTTCGATGTTTTAGGTATCAGGAAGGCATTAAACTTCGTTTGATTCCCCTGCTCTGTTCCCTCAAAGGGTTTAAGTCCAAGGGTATTCTCCTCCAGTCCTCCAAAACCAAAGTATTTATAGCCTATGACTGCACCATTTCCGACGTTCTTAACGGTCATGTGATTATCCCAGATGTCATAGGATTCCTCAAATGCAGCATTTCCGGTTATATAGCAAGCATAACCTGCTGAATAGTACTGGTACGGATCCAGGCCGAACATATTGAAACCCTCTGAAGTGACCTCCGCTCCGGTATATTCATGGGAACCGCCCTTTGCGGTCCAGATATTTCCATTTTCGTCATTGTATGGGTCATAAGCCCTAATGACAACTTTTCCGCCTTCCTCTACGGATTTTTCGTCCCAGGTGATCTTGAGCGGAGCCACCATCGCCTGGCGGGCAAATCCATTTCCGTTCGGAGGCCTGTGATAAAATACGTACCACTGGCCATTAATCTCAAGGATACTGCCGTGGGTATTATTGTGCCCACCAGTTAACATGATGCCGTCGCCGTTTTGGTTGGATACCGGCGCACGGGAATCTACAAGCACGCCGCCGCTTCTCCAGGGTCCAAGGGGAGAATCTCCGTAAGCATACCGCAGTGTGGAGTTGCTGGTCCACACTCCGTACTCCCCGCCTGACATGCCACTATAAATCAAAACATATTTATTGCCGACTTTTCGTATCGAAGATGCCTCAAAGAAGTTGAAATCATCCGGGTTTTCATCCGGATAGATATAAGGATATTTTGTGCCCGGCGGATCCTTATAGCCGTAGGAATTGGAGGGGATAAAATAGTGGATCGGTTCGGTCCCCGGCCTCACGCTGTACATTGTATTCTGGTCCAGCTCACAGGCCCATGATTTTTCTTCTGTGCCTCCGAAACCCCAGTATGCATAGGCCCGAAAACCAATTTCATAATCCGGATCAGCGGGATCTGTAATGTATTCAATCCAGACGCCCGGATCGAATCCCAGAGGGCTTCCATCCACTACGTTTATGCCGTCCTCATCTAAGTTGATGGGTTCAAAGGGACCCACCGGACTGCTGCCTTTACACACCATGGGAACTCTGTTTACACCCGGATCATATTGTTCATCATCGCCATTCTTGCCTCCCACACGGCTGTGGGGATACAGGTAATAGTCTTTCGTGCCGTCCTTTCGGATAACCTCTGCAATATCAGGCGCATACATAATATCCCATCTGCCATCTACTTCATACTTGAACACACTTCCCTCATCACGCCAGTCTGATAAATCTTCAACCGGCGCTGACCAGGCTCTTATGTCCAAACCGCAGTAGTGATTCCGCATGGTGTCATGCGAACCGTAAACATAGACACGGTATTTCCCGGGATTGTCCGGGTCCTCAAAGATACGCGGCTCGCCGTCCGGCATATGCTCCCAAAGGGGCAGATAGGGGTTGGCCGCCTCGGCTTTTGCCGCAGGCCACATGGTCAATGTCCCCAGGGCCAGCAGCAGCAAAAGCACAAAAGCTGGTATACTTCTCTTTCTCTTCATCGTTCACTATCCCTTCTATTACTTCGTGATCTTAACCGTTGCCTTCTGTCCTTTTTTCTTCAGCAATTTCTTGTATGCCTTTAATTTGGATGCCGGCGCTTTGATCCGGGCTTTTTTATAGATGCCCTTAAATGCATTTTTCCCTACGGACTTTAATTTTTTCGTCTGTATCTTGATCATTTTCAGCTTGCCGTCACCGGAAAATGCTTCTTTTCCTATCTTGATTACATTTTTGCCTATTGTCACTTTTTTCAGCGCCCTGCATTTTTTGAAAGCTCTGTCCCCTATGCTCTCCACATAATATTTAAAGGAACCTGACCGAACATCCGCCGGGATGGCTGCGGAGGTGAGCTTTTTCTTTAACGGCCTTATCAGTTGGACAGCGCCCGTTTTTTTCCCAACGGCCTGTTTTGTGATTTTGAACTTAAATGCCCTGGCATTGAAAAAGCTTCCCTTTTGGGGACCTGCATCAGGCGCTGCCGGGTTGGCGGTCCATTGGGCATAAACGGTCATATTGTCCTTCACGGTTGTGTCAGCGCTCACCGCGTTTCCGCCTGTCCTGGCTGTATACCATCCGTTGAAGGTATGTCCTGAGCGGGAGGGCGCCGGCAGAGCGCCTACCGCCGCTCCGTAATTTACCTGCCTCGTCCTTTCCGCTGCCCCAATCGTTCCCCCGTTGGGATCAAAGCTTACCGTATAGCTGTTGATGATCCAGCGGGCGTAGTAAACGGTGTCGCCATTTACGATCGTCCTGGAGTCTACCCGTTCTCCGCCCGTTCTGGCTGTATACCATCCTGCAAAAGTATATCCGCTTCTGGACGGCTGCGGCAGATTTCCAACCGGGTGTCCTGCTTTCACTTTAAATGATGCCGGCCCTGCAAGAATACCTCCGCACGCATCCAGGGTTACTGCATATTTTTCTATATCCTCAACGGCAAAGGACGGTATGGTCATTACAGTGCTGCCCTTCGTCAGGGTCACCTTGAATACCGCGTTCTCATAATCAATTTGAATGCCAACCTTAAGGGCTTTTATCTGCGGGTCTTCGGTGAGCATTTCGAGTACTTTGTCCGCTTTTTCCTGAGGCGTTTTGAACTCCTCGCCGTCAACGACAATGCTGTCACCAATGATATCCGCCGCCTTTTCCAGATCCTCAATCTCCGCCGGAAGCTCCATTAATGCGTTATACTCCCTGCTGTCCTCAGAAAACGGGATTCGATAGGTCTTAACCATTCCATTGTAGCTAAACCGCACAATCGCCGCGCTTCCTGCACCTGTCAGTGAAGCTGCCTGTGAAACCGTAATCTTTACCTCCTCATCGCTTGCAGAGGCTGTGACAACGGGAATCTCAGTTGTTCCGTCCGCAAGTATATGATCGTACTGATAGATATCATATCCGGCAATGCCGTTGTTTTCATTGGACGGCAGAGGACGCTTTGGCAGGTTTACCGGTTCCCCGTCAATCGCGATGCTTACTGTGGGTACTACCGGGGCTTTGATGGCTGTTTCATCCGAGCCAAAGCCAATGCCCATCAAGTCAAAAAGGTCGCCGGAACCGCCCTCAGGTACAAGGTAGATCGCATGTTTTCCGTCTAAACCATCCACAATATCGGAAACATCCAGTTCAAATTTTGTGTTTTCCCGGGCAGCTCCCGCCGGAACGTTAATTTCACCCAGCTTTGTGCCATTCCACGTGGAATTATCCCAGGGTCCGTCCATCCAGACGTTAATCTTAAAGGCTTCCTGTGTTTTTGGCACAAGAAAAGCATTAAATTTTGTATTATTTCCCGGCTTCGTTCCCTGGAAGGGTTTCAGTCCCAAATCATTTTCTCCCAGCCCTCCAAAGCCAAAATATTTAAAGCCTATTATGGCATTATTCCCTACGCCGGTGATAGGCATATGGTTATCCCAGATATCATAGGAATCTTCCATGGCGGCCTTTCCGGTAACATAACATGCATGTCCTGCGGAATAGTACTGGTAGGGATCCAGGCCAAATATATTGAAGCCCTCCGAAGTAACCTCCGCGCCGGTATATTCATAGGAACCGCCCTTCGCAGTCCATTTGTAATCCCCTTCTTCATTATAGGGATCATAACCTGTGATAACGACTTTTCCGCCGTTCTCCACTGACTCTTCATCCCATGTAACTTTAACAGGTGCCACCATCCCCTGGCGTGCATGCCCATTGCCCATGGTAGGTCTGTGATAAAAGACATACCACTGGCCATTAATCTCAAGGATACTTCCGTGGGTGTTGTGTCCCCAGTTAGCAGCTGCTATCCCGCTGCCATCCTGGTTGGGCACAGGCCCCCGGGAATCCACAATCACGCCGCCGCTCTTCCACGGGCCAAGCGGAGTGTCGCCATAGGCATAGCGCAGCGTAGTGCTCTGATCCCACAGTCCATACTCTTCGCCTGAATAGCCGCTATAAATCACGACATATTTATTGCCAACCTTACGTATGGAGGATGCCTCAAAAAAGTCGAAATCAGCCGGATTCTCAGCCTCAAAGATGCTATTATAGGTAGTATTCGCCGGGTCATTGCGTGAGGGAATAAAACGCTGTATGGGCTGCTTTCCAGGTTTTGGACTGTACATCGTGGTCTGATCCAGTTCACAGGCCCATGATTCCTGAAATCCCCAGTATGCGTATGCCCGGAAGCCAATTTCATAATCAGGGTCCGCGGGATCGGTAATGTAATCTACAAAAACACCCGGGTCAAACCCCAGAGGGCTGTTGGGCAGTATCTGCCCCGCCTGATTCACATTGATCGGCGTAAAGGGGCCCACCGGACTTTCGCCTTTGCACACCATCGCTATTCTGTTCCCCCAGTTGGTGCTGTGCGGATACAGGTAATATTCTTTTGTGCCGTCTTTTTTAACAACCTCCGTAATATCCGGAGCAAAAATCTCATCCCACTTGCCATTGATCTGGTACTGGAAAACAGGTCCCTCATCGCGCCAGTCAGACAAATCTTCCACCGGTGCAGACCAGGCCCTTACGTCCCTGCCGCAATAGTTAGCCTGCTTGGTATCATGAGATCCGTACACATAGACCCTCTTTTTACCCGGATTATCAGGGTCCTCAAAGATTCGCGGTTCCCCATCCGGTACATGCTCCCACAGGGGCATGTACGGATTGGCCGCTTTTGCTTTCGCAGCAGGCAACATGACCAATGTACCCAATACCATAACGAGCGAAAGCACAAATAGCGATACTCTTCTTGCGTTCTTCATTTTCATACTCCTTTCCTTGAATTCAAAACACTGCCTGTCCTTACTTTGTGATCTTTACGGTTGCTTTCTGTCCTTTTTTCCTGAGCAGTTTCTTGTATGCCTTTAATTTTGACGCCGGCGCCTTGATCCGGGCTTTTTTGTAAATGCCCTTTAATGCATTTTTCCCTACGGACTTTAATTTTTTCGTCTGTATCTTGATCATTTTCAGCTTCCCGTCACCGGAAAATGCCTCTTTCCCTATCTTGACTACATTTTTGCCTATTGTCACTTTTTTCAGCGCCCTGCATTTTTTGAAAGCTCTGTCCCCTACGCTTTCCACATAATATTTAAAGGAGCCGGAACGCACCTCTGCCGGGATGGCTGCGGAAGTAAGCTTTTTCTTTAACGGCCTGACCAGTTGAACAGCGCCCGGTTTATTCCCTACAGCCTGTTTTGTGACTTTAAACTTAAACGCCTTTGCATTGAAGGAACTTCCCTTTTTGGGACCTGCATCAGGTTCTGTCTGGTTGGCGGTCCATTGGGCGTAGACAGTTATTTCACCCTTCACCATGGTGGCAGCCGTAACCCAGTTTCCGCCCGTCCTGGCTGTATACCATCCATTAAAGGTATATCCAAAGCGGGAGGGAACCGGCAGTGTGCCTATCGGAGCGCCGTAATCCACCTGTCTTGCCTTTTCCGCTGCCCCCAGCGTTCCCCCGTTGGGATCAAAGGTTATCGTATGTTTGTTGATTATCCAGTGGGCGTAGCAGACGGTATCCCCCCTTACGGTCGTCCTGGGGTCTACCCGGTCGCCGCCCGTCCTGGCTGTGTACCATCCCGCAAAGGTATATCCGCTTCTGGATGGCTGCGGCAAATTGCCAACCGGCTGTCCGCTCTTTATATCAAATCTTGCCGGAACTCCCAGAATACCTCCGCACGCATCCAGAAATACCGTAAACTTTTCAATGTCACGAATGGAGAAGGAGGGTATCGTCATAACTGCAGCGCCTTTTTTCAGGGTCACCGTGTAGGTATCCCTCTCACAGGCAATCTCTATTTCAACACCCAGTGCCTGCAAATCCACATTTGCGTTAAGGGCCTCAAGAGCTTTATCAGCCTTCTCCTGGGGCGTTTCAGACTCCACGCTGTCAATGGCGATGCCGTCCCCTATGATATCCGCTGCCCGCTCCAGAACTCCAATCTCCTCCGGGAGCTCCATCAGAACATTATATTCTTTGCTCTCCTCTGAAAATGGAATCCGATAGGTCTTCACCGCTCCGTTATGGTCAAACCTTACAATGGCCACACTGCCGGTCCCCGTCACGGAATCTGCCTGTGAAACCGTAATTTTCACCTTATCGTCGCTGGCGGAGGCTGTCACCACCGGAATTTCGGTTGTTCCTGCCGGAAGAATATGATCATACTGGTAAGTATCATAGTTTACAATGCCGTTTTCAAGGGTACAGGGAAGCGGCTGCTTCGGCAGATTTACCGGTTTTCCATCAATTGAAATATTTACCTGGGGCACTTTGGGAGCCTCAATTTCTACCTCATCGGAGCTAAACCCAACGCCTATCAAATCGAAATTGGCGCCTCCTTCCGGCACAAGATAGATGGCATGCTTTCCGCCCAGATTGTCAACAATATTCGATACATCCAGCTTAAACTTTGTTCTTTCCTGGGGAGATCCTGCCGGAACAATAATCTCTCCAAGCTTTGTACCGTTCCAGGTGGCATTATCCCAGGGACCGTCCATCCAGACATTAATCTTAAACTCATTTGCTGTTCTCGGTACAATGAATGCATTAAAATTCGTATGATTACCCGGTTTTGTTCCCTCATAAGGCCTGAGGCCCAAATCATTTTCTTCCAGCCCTTCAAACCCAAAGTATTTGAACCCTGTTATGCCGCCGTCTCTTATGCCGTTAATGGGCATATGATCCTCCCAGATATCATAGGTGGGTTCCAGAGAACCGCCAAAACGGTATGCATAGCCTGCGGAATAGAACTGGTAGGGATCCAGTCCAAACATGTTGAATCCTTCCGAGGCAACCTCTGCCCCGGTGTACTCATAGTTGCCGCCCTTCGCTGTCCAGGTATAATCACCCTCTTCATTGTAGGGATCGTAAGCCCGGATCTCAACCTTGCCGCCTTCCTCCACGGACTTTTCTTCCCAGGTGACCTTGATGGGGGCCACCATGGACTGGCGCGCTTCTATGCCATAGGCGGTGGGTCTGTGATAAAAGACATACCACTGTCCATTGATCTCCAGGATGCTTCCATGGGTGTTCCTTAAGTAACCATGTGTTTCTAACCCGGTACCGTCTTTATTGGGAACCGGCCCGCGGGAATCGATCAGCACGCCGCCGCTTCTCCATGGTCCCATGGGTGAATCGCCGTAGCAGTACCGCAGAGACGAGTTGTTTGAATCCACTCCATACTCCGGCCCTGACATTCCACTGTAAACTAATATGTATTTATTGCCGATTTTACGGATTGAGGAAGCCTCAAAAAAGGTGAAATCATCCAGGTTTTCATCCGGATAGATATAAGGATATTTTGTGCCGGGCGGATCTTTATAGCCGAAAGCGTTGGATGGGATAAAATACTGCACCGGCTTCGTCCCCGGCCTCACGCTGTACATGGTGTTCTGATCCAGCTCACAGGCCCATGACTTTTCCCCGCTTCCTCCGAAGCCCCAGTATGCGTATGCCCGGAAACCAATGTCATAATCCGGATCGTCAGGATCGGTAATGTATTCAATCCACACACCCGGGTCAAAGCCCAGAAGACTGTCCTCCGTAACCGTTGTCCCGTCTTCATTCAGGTTGATCGGCTCAAAGGGACCAACAGGGCTGCTTCCTTTACACACCATTGGGATTCTGTTTACATCCGGGCCGTAATACTCATCATCGCCCTCCTCGCCTCCCGCGCGGCTGTGGGGATACAGGTAGTATTCCTTTGTACCGTCTTTTCTGATGACCTCTGCAATATCCGGCGCGTAAAGCAGATCCCACCTTCCGCCGCTGCGATAAGTGAAGACGGGGCCTTCATCGCGCCAGTCTGACAAGTCTTCCACCGGCGCCGACCAGACCCTGATGTCTACGCCACAAAATGCACTTCTTCTGATATCATGGGAGCCGTAAATGTATACGCGCTGTTTCCCCGGATTGTCAGGGTCCTCAAATACCCGCGGTTCCCCATCCGGGATGTGCTCCCACAAGGGCAGATAGGGATTTGCCGCTTTTGCTTTTGCGGATGGCAGCATGGTCAGTCCTCCCAAAACCAATGCAAGCATAAGCAAATATCTAATTATCTTTTTCTTTCTATTCATTGTTTTCCCACTTCCTCTCTGCATTTCTCATTCTGTTTTTTCCAATTGAGTCCATTTTATTTTTTTACCTTCACTGTCACTTTCGCCCTGCCGCCGCGAGTGGTGGTTATGGTAATAACTGCCCGTCCCGCCTTTTTCCCTTTGACCGTCAGCCGTCCTTTCTTTACCGACACACTGACGATTCTCTTTTTGCTGCTCCTGGCTGATTTTATCTTTTCGCCTGCGGGTGCTGACTTCCTCACCTTTATGGCTGCCGACCTCTTCACCTTGAGCGTAAGCGATTTTTTATTTAGTTTTACAACAGGCTTTTTGACCGTCACCGTACAGACAGCCGTTTTCTTACCATCCTGGGCGGTTACGGTTATCTTTGATGTGCCCGCTCTTTTTGCAGTTACTTTTCCGTTCTGGTCCACTGCCGCCACAGAAGGATTTGAGGAACGCCATGAAGTCTTTTTATTACTTGCGTTAACCGGCAGCACCTCTGCAATCAGTTTTTTTGTCCCCTTTACTTTCATGGACAGTTTGGTCTGACGAAGTCTCACCCGGTCTGCCGCCACATGTCTTTCTGCCAATTTGCTATATGCGTCTTTTAAGGCATTTAATGCCATGAGGCTCTCGTTCTGTCCCGCATCGCTATTTCCCCATACACTCTCAGCCTTATCCAATGCCTCCCGGAAAGCTTTAGCTGTAGCATCCGTATATTTGCTGATATCCACAGCCTTCCCTCTTTGGATTTCCAATCCCAATGCCTGCTTCGTCGCCGTGTCTGTTATAGAAGCCAGATTGGAAGCTGCTGCCTGCAGCGCTTTGACGGCTTTCTCAACCGCCTGAACCCAATCTGCCGCTGTGCCAGTCTCAAGTAATTTCTTTGCCTGATCCACTGCCTGCCTAAAAGCCTTTTGGCTTGAAAGCGTGCAGTGATCCGTATTGATCCCCTCAGCTTTTTGGATTTCCCGGGCCAGTGCAAATTCCGCCTCCCCATCTGCCTTTGCCGCTATAAAGCCGTAATAAGCCGGCTTTTTTTCCAATTCCTCAGGAGCCTGCCCGCGCAGCAGCAGCGGAATCGCAGTGGGACGCCATGACAACCCATCCGCCAGCCCCCAGATGGTGACGGAGGTAAGGTTCACTCCCTCATTCTTTGCCACCACCAATTTTCTCATTAACTCATAATAATATTCCCCCTGCCGCTTCTCTGTCTCTTCAAGGTTTGCCTGGACTTTGTCCTCTTCCATCTGTATGTCAAGCTCCGTCACCTGGATTTCTAGCCCCAGCTCCGAAGAATATTTTTTTACGGCTTCGATGTGATCGTCGATGACATATTCCCGGTCAAAGTGGCTTTGCATCCCCATACCGTCAATATTTCCAGCCTCCGCTATGGGCCTCAGCATTTTAATGATCGCGTCCCGCTTCCGGGGGTGGTACTCGTCGTAATCGTTGTAAAACAATTTCACGCCTTCGGGTGCATATCGACGCGCATATTCAAAGGCATATTCTACGAAATCATCCCCGATCGTGTCCCTCCAGCGGCTTTCCCTCATTCCACAGGGTAAGCCCGGCGCTAAGTTGGATGGTTTATCATCCTGCATCACCTCATTGGCCACGTCCCAGGCGTAGACAATTCCCGGATAATTTTCCTCTGTCCACTCTATGACTGTCCTGATGTAATTTTCCATGCGCTTTAACATCAAATCTCTGTCTGCAAGGGGAGCCTTCACATCATAATTCTCATGAAAAAACGCCTCAGGTGTCTGATCATGCCATATCAACACATGACCGCGCACTTTCAAGCCATGCTTTTTGGCAAACTCCAAACCGGGAATCGCTCTCTCAAAAGAGACTCTGGCATTTTCCGGGTCAGGCCCCAGATCCCCGGTCAACAGGAAATCCGGTTTCATTTCATTTTCAAAGGTCATGCTGTTGAAGTGTACCAAAATGGTGTCTAAATACCCCTCATTGCCAATCACACTCCCGTTTGGGGCATACCACACGGGAAGCGCCACACCGATATCAAAGTACTCTGCATAGATGTCCTTTAACGATTCCTCAGGAGCCTTCGCATATGTTGTTTTAGCAGCCCCCAAATTGGCATAATTCGTCAGCATCATGATGACAGCGATACTAACGATTGCCAGGATCCTTAAGCCTTTTCGCAAAAAATTTTTCATTTCATCTCCTTTCTGCTGCATTTCATCACTTTCAATGAATAACAGGGCACCGTCTTGCTAAAGAAGATGCCCTGCCTGTTGTTGATTCCGGAAAATAATTACACGAAAACTTACTTAACGGTAATGGTAAGTTTCACTTTTTTCTTGTTAAAGGTTGTTACCGTAATCTTGGCTGTGCCTTTTCTTACCGCCTTTACTACGCCTTTTTTCGTAACCGTAGCAACACGTTTGTTACTTGATTTATATGTGATCTTATTACTGTACGTTTTTTTGATGAACTTCGGTTTAATCCTAAAGGTCTTTCCTTTTGCCAGTGTCTTTTTCTTTGCATTCAATTTGAATGTCTTGGCGGTTGGCGCCTTCTTCACAGTAACCGTACACTTATAGGTCTTTCCTCCGGCCTCTGCTGTAACAATCGCTTTTCCTGGCTTCTTGGCTGTCACCTCGCCTTTCTGGTTCACTGCCGCAATCGAAGACTTGTTAACGCTCCACTTAATACCGGCTCCGGTTCCGGCGGGCGCTACGGTGGCAATTAACTTGAACTTTTCTTTCGCGCCAAGCGTTACTTTCTTCACATTTAACTTAACGCTGGCTACGCCCGGTTTTACTTTTTCAAATACCGCAGTGACTGTCAGATCGTTCGAAACAGCCGCATCCGCTCTGTCCGCTGTTTTCAAGCCGTCGCTCCATTGCACAAACCGATATCCTGCATCCGCAACTGCTGTTACCTTTTCAGCATTCTGGCCTCTTTCGATTTCCTGCTGTGCCTTTCCCTGAATCCTGCCGCCCGGGGAGGCCAGATAATTGACAGTTACATTATCCACAACTTTCGCAAACAATGCCGTTACTTCCAAATCCTTCATAACCGCCAAGTCGGTTCTCTCTGCGGTTGTGACGTTATCACTCCATTTTACAAATGTATAACCACTTTCAGGTACCGCTACAACCTCGGTTCCATCTTTCCCTCTGGTAATATCCATTTCCACTCTGTCTGCGGCGTATTCTTCATCCCAGTGTCTGACCTTTCCGCCTTCAGACGCCAGATATGCCAGCTTCACTGTATCAAGCTTAAACTTTGCGGTCACTGATATGTTAGCCTGCACATTTTTGTCATGTCTCTCTTCGGTCGCCACGCCGTCGCTCCATCCCGTAAATATGTATCCTGCATTAGCACGCGCACGTACGGGTTCTGCGCTTTGGCCTTTCAGCACCTCCTGTGTCGCGCTTCCCACAATGGTTCCACCCTTTTCTTTAAGGTATCTGACGGTATATGACTGATATACGGTAAAGGTCTTTGTCGCCTTTATACTTGGCTTATCCACAGATGTCACCGTGATTTCAACGGTTCCCTCGCCTTTTCCTGTAAGCCGGCCATCAGCGCTTACGCTGGCTATCTTTTCATCACTGCTGCTCCAGGTTACCGGAGCATCCCATACATCCTCAGGTGTCGGTACTGCTGTTAGCTGCAGATTTCCGCCTACTTTTACTCTGTCCGCATTATCGGCAGCGGTGATCTGCAGGCCCTTCAATTCTCTTGCCGAGGCTGCCGCCAGGGTTACAATGGTTTCCTCACTCACTTTACCGTCAAATACGGTAAACTCATCCATCAGGCCGCTATAGCATTCCTTACCACCCCATCCCCAGTCTGCAGCGCCTATTTTAAAGTTGCTGTTATCCAACAGGGTGGCTGATATCGTTTCCCGCACTTCCTCTTCCGGAGTCTGGGCAGCCTGGATTCCGTTAATATACACCGTGGTGCGTGTTGGCTCATACTGAACCAGTACATGCTTCCACTTTTCTTTATCCATGTCTATAGAAAAAGATTCTGTCCTTGTGTCAAAAAAGCGCTCCACATTTAACGCTCCGTCTGGCCGGTCTGTAATCCCGATATAATACAGATTGTGATGATAGTCGCCGCTTTCCCCATCTAAGTTCCAGTTGCCCTCGCTTAACGCCCGTCTGATGTTGTAAGTCCATCCATAGTATTGCGCATCGGTTGCGCGGGGTTTGCTGTAATATGAGATGGCAAACGTATCCTTACCGGTAAGAAGCGGGGTTCCATCTGTTTTCGTAACCTCCAGCCATCCCGTATTCTCTGTGCCGTCAAATGACAGTGATTTCCCGGTCCCGCTGGAAAAAGCGATGTCATCTGAAAATTTCATCTCCACGCCTTCTTTGCCCGGCGTTGCAACCGCCCCTTCGCTCCTAAATCCTTCCTCAGCATTATCAAAGGTAAAATGCGCGAGTATCGTCTCCGCACCTGCTGCCTGCACCTCTTTTTTAGGCGCAATCGGCAATGCCGCCACCAGAAGCATCATCACTAAGCTTCTGGCAATCAGTTTCCTCATCATAAAAATCCCTCCTCCAATTCATTTATTTAAGTATAATATAACAGGCTTTTAGCTGGATTTATTTGCAAGCATCTGTACAAATTTATGATGGATCTTTTTGTTACTTAAAACATTGTGAATTTGTACTGGTTATTGCAAATAAGTCCAGTTGGAACCCTGTTATATTGTACTTATATAAATATTCAACAGGTCTGCGCATTTACTGCGCTGACCGTAAGAAAATGAAAAGGAGAAGAAAATGTATGAAACGATTTAAAAGCAGCGTGTTAAAGATTTTCGGCATGATGGCTCTCTCTTGCGTGGTAATGATCCTGTATTCGTCAGTGGCTTTTGCAGACAACCCGATTGTGCAGACGAGTCTCACAGCCGATCCTGCCCCCATGGTGTATGACGGCCGGTTATACGTCTATACTACCCAGGATGAGCCGGAGGTACCAAATATGGCGGGTATGAATGACTGGAAATGTTATTCGACAACCGATATGGTAAACTGGACGGATCACGGGACCATACTTACCCGTGAAGACCTTAAGTGGGCCAAAAGCCGGGCATGGGCAACTCAGTGCGTCGAAAAGGATGGGAAGTTCTATTTATATGTTTCAGTGGGTACAACAGAAGGCGGCAATTTAACTTTGGGAGTTGCTGTGGCTGACAGTCCCACAGGCCCCTTCCGCGATGCGATTGGCAAAGGTCTGCTCGAAGGAGCCGGCTACCGCGATGGCTGGTTTCCGGACATTGATCCAACGGTCTTTATCGATGATGATGGTGAAGCCTATTTATACTGGGGAAATGCAATGGTCGGCGGCGGTCTCTATTATGCGAAGTTAAACGAGGATATGATCTCTTTGGATCAGGAGGTCGGGGTGGTTGCCGTAGACTTGAATGAGGAAACCTTTGGATATGGTCCCAATCGTGTCAGTTCATTTGATGAGGCGCCATGGCTTTACAAGCGCAATGGTTTATATTACATGGTATTTGCATCCGATATTGTTTACCAAAAGCAGCGTGTCGCCTATTCAACAAGCCCCAGCCCAACCGGCCCCTGGACCTTCAGAGGAGTGATTATGTCAGAGCAGGGCGACACCTCCACCAATCATCCCGGTGTCATTGATTACAAGGGACACTCCTACCTCTTTTACCATAATGGCTCACTGCCGGGCGGTCATAGTCAGAAGCGTTCCGTTTGTGTAGAGGAAATTGAGTACAATGAGGATGGAACCATCAAACCGGTAGATATGACAAAGGATGGCCCAAAAGCCGTTGATACGTTAAATCCCTATGTCAGAAATGAGGCCGAAACGATTTCCTGGACTGCGAATATCTCATGGCCTTCTGGCGATTATCACGATTCCAATGATTCTGCTCCCCAGGATGTCCGCATTAAAACAGAACCTGATAACCAGGGCGGCATCCATATATGCAATGTCCTTGACGGGAATTATATCAAGGTGAAAAATGTAGATTTTGGGGAAATGAGTCCTGATTTCTTCACAGCAAGCGTGTCATGTGAGGGACTGGGCGGCAGCATTGAGCTGCGTCTTGACAGCTGCGACGGACCGTTAATCGGTACCCTGGATGTTTACGATACAGGCGGCTGGGACGTATGGGAAGAAGTAACGACAGAGGATATTTTAAGCGCAGAAGGCATCCATGATTTATACTTTGTTTACAAGGCCGCAGCGGAACAGGACACCGAGCTGTTCAAAGTAGATTACTGGAAATTTGGTATCAGAGCCCGTGAATTGACGGTTGACCCGAAATCACTCGACCTTTATCCCGGCGCGTCAGAAAAGTTGACGGCCGCTGTAGCGCCCGCAAATGTTACCAACAAGGATGTTTTCTGGAGTTCCAATCAGCCGTCAGTGGCAGAGGTGTCCCAGGATGGAACAGTGACGGCCACAGGAGTGGGAACTGCAACCATTACAGCCAAGGCACAGGACGGAAGCGGAGTATCCGCAAGATGTCAGGTCAGGGTCTCCATACCGGTTACAAACGTCTCTATAAGTCCCAAAACGCTGAAACTTACGCCAGGGGATCAGCAAACGCTGCAAGTGACAGTATCCCCTTCAAATGCCACGAACAAGAACATTGTATGGACCTCGGACCAGACGTCAGTGGCGACAGTGTCAGCATCCGGAACCGTAACGGCAAAAGGCGTCGGAACGGCAAGGATAAGGGCAGAGGCGGAAGACGGCAGGGTACTGGGCGATACCTGTGTGGTTACGGTTACTGACAAGTCCCCCTACAGAATTACATATCAGTTATACGGCGGTAAAAACAGTAAGGCCAATCCTCTGGTTTATCCTGTAAACGAATCCGTGGTTCTTAAAAATCCTACCAGGAAAAAATATATATTTGAAGGCTGGTACGCTGATAAAAATTTCAGGACAAAGGTAACAAAAGTATCCGGAAAAGACATCACACTGTATGCAAAATGGGTGAGAGTGAGTGTTCCCAAGGCAAAGATCAAGAGCCTTAAAAACAAAAGCTCCAAGCGGGTAAATCTGGTAATCCAAAAGATCAAGAAGCCGGGGATCCGCTATCAGATACTATATGCCCAGGATAAGAAGTTTAAAAAAGGGAAAAAGACCGTGGTAGTCAATAAAACTACAGCAACTCTCAAAAGACTTAAAAAGGGAGCCACCTATTACGTAAAAGTAAGAGCATTCCAAAAAGATTCCACAGGCAAGAAATATTATGGGAAATATGGAAAATTCAAAAAAGTGAAGATTAATAAATAGGAGTAAGGGGCTGTCGCAATGATGCGACGCCCCTTTTCTTGTGTCCAATTATTTTGTTATCTTTACAGAACTCTTCTGCCCGGCTTTCAGGAATTTTTTGTATTTCGCCAGTCTGCTCGACGGCACTTTTATCTTTGCATTTTTGTGGATTCCCCGGAAGGCGTTAGCCCCAATCTTCTTGGTTATCTTCGTCGTGTTCACCCTGATCGTCTTCAGCGCCGGTGTCTTGTAAAATGCCTTTGTTCCGATCTTCTTTACACCTTTTCCGATTGTGACACTTTTCAGCTTCTTACATCCCATGAATGCATTTTTACCAATGGTTGTCACGTTGTTGCCAATGGCTGCCTTGACCGCTTTCTTACAATTCTTGAACGCATTGTCCGCTATGCTTGTCACTTTATACTGAAACGTAATATTTGAAGCCTTCGCCGCAACTGTGTTTGGTATGGTGATCTTCGTTATGCGCTTTCCGGACTTGGATGGGCCCACTACTTGCACAGTACCCACAGAGCCTTCCCCAGTTGCCCTCTTTGTCACTTTGTATCTCAAAGCGCCCACATTGAACTGTTTTCCTGATGCAGGGCTTACGATGCTGTAAAACGTCTTTTCCGCTTCTTTTAATTTTCCGAAGTTCGTCACCAGATTCTTCTGTGCGGGCGTCAGCTTGTTGTATGCTGCCATTGCGGATGTTATCTTGTTCCCGCTGCCCGAAGTTATGGTCCCAATTTCATTGATCAGCCTTATGACCTCGTTTGCCGCGATTTCATCCTGAGATATTCCGCCCGACCATTTTGCCCAAAACTTCTTTTCGCCTGAATCCGTCTCTGCGATCCTCACAACAGGCTGTCCTGTCAGTCCGGCGTTGTCGTACCAGCCCTCAAAGGTATAGTTTGCCCGGGTGGGTGCAGTTGGTAGTTCCAGCCCGGTGCCATAGGTATAGCTTCCCCAATGATTTCCCGGCTGCTGTACACCGCCGTTTAAGTTGTAAGTTACCGTGTAGCTGGCCAGCGTCCACTTTGCCCAAAACGTTTTATTGCCTGTGGCGTCGCCCGGAATCTTTGTGACAGGTTCCCCTGTCAATCCCTTGTTGGAATACCATCCCAGAAATGTGTGATATTCCTTTGTGGGTGCGGCGGGCAGTGTCAGACCTGTACCATAGGTATAGCTCTCCCAATCGGTTCCCGGCTGCTGTGTTCCGCCATCCATGTGATAGGTTACGGTGTAGGTGTTCGGTATCCATTTTGCCCAAAACTCTTTGTTGCCTGTTTCCGTGCTTGAAATCGCCGTAACGGGAGTTCCTGTCAGTTCCTTGTTGTCATACCAGCCACCAAATTTATACCCCGTCTTTCTGGGTGTTGTGGGCAGCTTCCGCTCCTCGCCCTTATAGTAGACTCCCCAGCTTCCCGATTGCTGGGTACCGCCGTCAAGATTGTATGTGATGGTATATGAGGTGAGCGCTTCGTAAACAGCCGTTATCTCAACGTCCGCTTCCGGCATGGTAAAAGTGGTGACTTCCTTGTTACTGTCGGCTATTTTAACGTCCTCGCTTTCCCAACGGAGAAACTTATTTCCCGAACGCGGCGTTCCGGTAATCGTCACCTCTGTACCCTTTATGTGAGGTGTACTGCTTATCATACCACTGTCTGACCCTGATCTTGTGAGCGTAACCGTAAAAGGCTCTTCGATTTCCGCAGCTATCCTGCCACCCTTAACGGTGCCGATGGCGTTATCCACATAGAAATCAACAGTTTCACCCTCTACAGTCTCAACCAAAAGCTGGGCTTCCGTTGCACCTTTCGGTATTGTATATTCACTGGCTGCAAGCTGCACCCACTGCCCTTTGAGTCCGTCAGTTGTTGTAATGCGGCCCCACTGCATTTGCCCCGCTTCATCCAAATACTGAAGTGTAAGCACGAATGTCTTCGACGCATCAGCGCCGTTCATGTACATGGCCATTACGCTAAAACCATATGTCTCACCCGGCACAAATATCTGGGGATCCAGCGGACGTGTCACGCCTTGCCAATCTTCGCTGCGTCCGCTTACAAATATAGAATGCTTTGATCCAAGATAGCCAAAATCACTTGTGTTAGCTATCGTACTGGATCTTGCCACCCAGCCCTGCTCTGATCCGTCTTCAAAATCATTGTAGAAAAGATTTTCAGCCCATTTTGCCCAAAATTCTTTGTTCCCCGTATCCTCTGCTGAAATCGTCGTGACCGGCTCGCCGCTCTGCTCAGGATTCTCATACCACCCCAAGAATGCGCAGCCCTCCTTCTTGGGAAGCGGCAGGGTAAATTCCTCTCCCTCCGTATAAGTGTCCCACTTTCCTTCTCCTAATGTGCCGCTGTCCAGATTGTAAGATATCCTGTGAGTGTCTCCCTGAGCGGCATAAACAAACACGGATGAATAGTTAAACAGGGAAAACCCTGCAAGCATCATAAAAACATAGGTACATAATGCAAAAATTCTTTTTTTCATAGATAACACACTTCCCTTCTTCTTTTTCAGTTTTTTATTTAGTGATTTTAACTGATTTACCCAGGCCTTTATATTTCAGAATCTTCTTGTAGGCCTTTAATTTGCTGCCAGGCACTCTTATTCTTGCATTTTTATGAATATTTCTGAATGCCTTTGCCTTCACTGCTTTTAATTTCTTGCTCTTGATTCTTATGTTCTTTAACTTCTTGCAGTTTTCGAAGGCTTTTTTCTCTATCTTTGTGACGCCAGCGCCTATATATACGCTTGTAAGGCTTGTGCACCCACGGAACGCGCTGCCTCCAATGCTTGTAACATTATCTTTGATTGTCACCTTTTTCAGCTTTTTGGCGCCGTTAAAAGCATTGCCCGGTATGGTTACGACTTTGTAATAGTAGCCCTTGCTCTTGACAGTAAGCGGTATCGTAAGGCTGCCGCGTATGCTTTTGTTTTTGTTTACTTTCTGTACAGCGACGGTTCCGGCTGTCTTTTTCGTTGTCCCCCTGGCTGCCGTCTTGACTTTATACCACAGCTTGCCTGATTTGAAAGTATCTCCCGCCTTTGGCGCTGCAATCAATGTCATGTACCTGGCCTCTGCGTCCTTCAAAATATTCAGCTGCGCTGCTGTAATCAGTTTCTTTTGTTCTGCACTCAAAGCATCGTATGCCCTTCGTGCGGCATCTATCTTTGGCTTGGAGGACGTGCTGACATTTCCAATGCCGTTGATCAGCCTGATCACAGCGTCAACCGCCGCTCTGTCTGCTCCCTGTCCGGCCTCCAGCCTCTTGTACGCAGCCTCGGCATCCGTCAATATCTGCAGCTGCTCTCTTGAAATCAGAGTCCGCTGCAATGCCGTCAGGGAATCGTACGCCTTTCTTGCGGCCTCTATCTTTCTCTTGCTTTCCGCTGTAAAGGTTACGGTTCCGATCTCCCGGATCAGCTTAAGCGCCTCCTCGCCTTTCGCCCTGTCGGCTGCTGAGAGTTTTACGGTGACTATACAGGATGCTGTCTTTTCTCCGTCAATGGTTGTCGCAGTAATTGTAGCCACACCCGGCGTTACTGCGGTTACCTGTCCATCTTTCACCGTTGCCACATTTGGATTGGACGTTGACCATGTCACATCTTTGACCGCCGCATTCTCCGGCAGGACCGTTTCTTTTAGTGTCCCTGTTTTTCCTGTCTCCAATATAAGAGTATCCGTATTCACACTGACACTTTCCACATGCTGAAGAGGGGCTCCGTTTACTGCCAGCGGGTATGAGGCCTCCAGTTTCTCATCAGAGGCGGCATTTTCCCATGTCTTGCCGTTTATCGTGACTCTGGCTCTGATTGTGGTAACCCCGTTTCGCAGTGCCCTTACGTCTCCTGTCTGCGCATTTACGTGTGCTATTCGGCTGTTGTCACTGGTGAACTCCACATTGCACTCAACACCGTAGTCTTTTAGCTGATTTAGCATCTCCTGTATTGTTATGGGTTCATGGGGAGTACCGGTTACCTCATTGATCTGAGGTTTCAGCTGTCTTTCATCGTTTTGGAAGAGCGTCTCATCGCTCAAGGCAACGGCCAGATTCGACTTGACATATGCACCTGGTTCAGCCCAGATCTTTGAGCCGGAAAGCGTTGCTGTCTTGAGCCACGGTTTGAAACCGTCCTCAGGGCTGCCGTCAGGATTTGACGTTCCTTTAACGGCAAGCGTCTTCTTCTCAGCAATGTCGCTGTCATCGCTGGATGAAGCCACTTGAATCTCATAGTTGCCGGAATAAACAACGCGTCTGCCTGCTTCCAGAGGTCTGCCGAACTCATTCTCAAATCCCTCCGTCCCTGCGCCGTCAGGCGTGGTGATGAAGAAGAATTCATTTACATCCAGTTCCACTGAAAGACCTGTTTTCTTCTCATTTGGTTCAAGCTCTACGTGCTTGAATCCCTTGAGCTGCTTCACAGGAAAACTATAGTCGCGGTCACCGGAGGATGTGTACGCCTTGGGCGAAGACACATACACCTGAACAGTCTGCGCGCCGGGCACAGATCCCTTGTTTTCAACATCGAACGTCACGGTTACTTTGTCCTTGACACCAGCGGCCGTTTTGTCAATCTGAACATTGGAGATTTCGAAATCAGTGTAGGACAGGCCGAATCCAAAGGGCCACTGTACATCACCTGTGAAATACTGGTAGGTGCGTCCATAATTGGTAAATCCATCGCCGTCCTTTACCGGCCGGATGGAGTAATCGAGTATATTGGGCATCTGGCTTTCATTCGCATACCAGGTGAACGGTAAACGCGCGCTGGGATTATAGTCTCCGAAAATAACCCGTGGAAGCGCCCAGCCCTGATACTGGCCGTTGTAGCTTGTAAAAATAAAGCCGTCTGTTTCATCGATGAACTCATCTACCGCATGGAAACCAACCGACTGCATCACCACAACGCTCCTCTTGGCAGTTTTACAAACCTCGCGCGCCATTATGTCCTGCAGAAGCGGGAGCTTGAGATTCGCCCGGTCCTTTTCCTCAGCGCACAGCTTGTATCCACTCGGAAGGCCGGCTGCCTGCTGTCCGCTTCCCACAAATACTATGGTAAGATCAGCCTCCGTTGCTGCTGCCAGCGCATCATTATAATCCGCCGCCATGTTTGTTTCATCGTAAACAGGGTCAGGGTTGCTGTCGCTGGATACCACCATGCATATTGTCGGAGTGGTTCCCAGTTCTTCTATGATCCCGGCGAGTTTGGCGCCGTCAACATCCGCACTGTAGATTCGATAGTCCTGCCAGTCTGACGTGCAGTTGGTTTTGACGGTTGCCAGCACGGGACCTTTATTGTCTCTGGCACGGAAGTGGATATAAACATCGTTATGCGAAGTGCTTGGTGCGGCAGAACTTACCGTAATCCTTGTAAGGTTGGCTATGTCCAGACCAGTGGCATATGTGGCATAGGAATTATCCGTAATATACCCTAAGTTGCTTCCTTCTCTCTGCATACCAACGACTGTGTTGGCATTGGCCGCTTCCTGTGAGACACTGGTTTTATCTGCATATTCAAATGTAAATTGATTTATGTTTCTCAGATAACCCTCCGCGCCGCCTCCGGCAGTTGATGAGTTTCCGTTGAAATGCTTAAACTGCAGATTCCTGCCCGGATTTTCGCTATTGTAAGTGTCAATATACTCCCTCATACCGTCTTTTATTGTAACGATGTTCTCCGGAGACCCGCTGTAATCACCCAATTCAAAATAGTTGGCAAAGTCACCCACCATTACAATGGTGCCTCCATCCGGCACGCTGTCCAGATCCACCGGCAATATCTTTTTGTCCATAGATTGCGGCGTGGCTGGAACTTCATTTTTCAAAAGCGTCAGGGATTCAAGGGAGGATTGTTTTGAAAGCTCCAGATGCGGCTCTGCTTCCAGCACGTCAGGAATTGTTCTGTACTTATTCTCCTCCGGAGGATCAAACTCACCTGTCCTCATACGCTCTGTGAAAGCACGCAAAAGCGCCCGGTCCATATCATCCTCGGTCATATACCCCGAGTCAATGGCAGCCAATGTGTTGCTGTTATATACATTACTGAAAGAACAGTTCATGTCCGTTCCCGCTCTTATGGAACGGGCGGCAGACATCTGTGCCGGCGATTCCTTTGTGTACTGCCAAAGACCGTTTGCACCGTTGACAATGTCCTGAACCGCGCCGCAATCAGAAACCACATGACCGTTAAAGCCCCATGTTTTGCGCAGAAGGTCGTCCACAAGATACGTATTGGCAGGCGCAGGTACGCGGTTGACTTTATTGTAAGCCGTCATAGTTCCTTCTACATCCGTATTCTCCGCAACCTGCTGAAAAACGTTCAGGTAATATTCCCGGAGCACCCTGTCGTCAATATCCGTCTCACCGCCGTGGCGGTTTCCCTCGCTGTTGTTGGCAGCAAAATGCTTCATCGTGGCTGCTGTTTTGAGGTATTTCGGATCATAGTACGGGTCTAGCTCTGCAGTCCTTTCATCACCCTGCATACCGCTGACAAACATGGTTGCCGTCACGCCGGCCAGATAGGGGTCCTCACCCATACTCTCCTCGTTTCTGCCCCAGCGCGGATCGCGGTGCAGGTTGATCGTGGGAGACCAATAGGTCAATGAGTTGCCGGGACTGGCGTTATGTCCTGCATTGCTGTGATAGCGTCCTTCGTTGGAGATAGCAATACCTATTTTAAGCATGAGGTCTGGATTCCACATGGAAGCCATATTCAGCGGGGAAGGAAAAGATGTGGCTTTTCCTTCACGGCCTATGCCATGAAGCGCCTCTTTCCACCATCTGTTCGCCTGAATGCCAAGCGTGGGTACAGCCCCCCTCGGCTGTCCCCAGAAAGCTAATAGCTGATCCTGTTTTTCCGCCGGGGTCATACGTGAGACGAGATCGGCCGCCCGTTCCTCGAAGGTCAGCGAGGTATCTCCAAATGCTCCGTTTCCGTAGTATTCAAGAATCTCATCGCGGGAAGTTCCCGCAGCGGGCCGTGATAACGGCTCGGTAGCCCGCAGTTGACCAGCCTCAACCCTGTCGTAGGGCAAAGCGAGGCGTGGTAGAAATGACATTGCAATGCAAAGGCATAGCAGTAAGCTGACGAGCTTTTTTCCTTTCATTTTAAGTTTCACATTCATCGTCCTCTCCTTTCGCATATCAGGTTATTTTACGAGCTTCACTGTCTTTTTCTGTCCCTTATTCCTCAGGACTTTCTGATATTTTTTATAGCATTTTTTCGGCACCCGGATACGCGCTTTGGCATGGATACCCTTAAAAGCGTTCTTTCCCGCTTTCTTAAGCGCCGTGCTCTTGATCTGAATCGTCTTTAACTTAGAGGCTTTCGCGAATGCATTTTTCCCAATCGTCTTTACATTCTTTCCAATCACAGCCCGAACGGCGTTCTTGCAGCCCTTAAATGCGGAAGCGCCGACTGCGGTTACCCGAAACTTCCTGCCGCCGATGGTGACAGTGTCGCTTACTTTGATGCGCTTAAGCTTCTTGCTGACTGTGCCCTTCAGTTCAACTGTTCCCTTACCGGTCAGATCTGCATTCGTGATTTTATACGTGTAGCTTCCGGCTTTGCATACCTGTCCCTTTTTCAGTGTAATCGCAAAGGTTTTGGTAAGCGATCCCCTATAGTCAAGCTTTCCTGTAATCGTAACAGCAGCCGTTCCGATTTTGACATTATCCTTATAAGCGACTGTATAATCTCTGTCCTTTGCCAGCACCTTTCCGTCCAGGGTAACCGTAAAGGCGGGCGTCAGAGGTTTTCCGGTATAATTCTGCGCTGTAATCTCACTGACGGCTGCTTTGGAGAGATCCTTAAATTTCGGCGTTTCCGCCATTATGTCAGAATATTCTTTTTCTGCTTTGACCAGCAGCGGATAATATGCCGCAATCAGCTTTCTTCTGTCTGCACTCAGGGAATCATAGGCTCTTCTGGCTGCCTCAATGGCGGTTCTGCTGCCCGCTGTGACCGGCTCTTTCACTGCACAGATCTTCTGAAGCGCCTCATAAGCCGCCTCATAATCCTCCAGCCTCTTTAGTGAACCGCCGGCAGCAAAGAACTCCTTCTGCACCAAAGTCAGCTCGCTGTAGGCACGGCGTGCCTGCGCGATCGCTTCCGCGCTGTCCGGCGTTAAGGTCTGGATTGCATCCAGCTTTTCCGCCGCCCTCATGGCCGCCTCCTGATCATCACGGGGCTGCTGCGGGCCATAGTCCCCCAGCAGGAAGTAGTCGAAATCCACATAGCCTCCCGTTTCCTGCGTGGCAAAATTAAAAATGCCGAAACGGTAACCAACGAAATGCTGCGGATATCCGAAATCCACCTTTCTGGACATATTGGTATTCACCCAGCTTTCCCCGTCCAGGCTGTAGGAAAAGTAAGCTCTTTCATTGCCATAAACCTTATAGTCATTGTAAAGCTTCACGTAAACCCGGGTGACATCCTCCGGAACCGGAGCAATCACGGTCTCTGCCCATTCATCATTATTGTCAAAGGCTCCTGGATTCTCATCATTGACTTTTGTTCTGTAAATGACAGACTTCTGTCCATCTTCCATTTTGACTCCGCAGTAAGCGTACAGGCGGTTAAAGGCTGCCAGTCCGGCCACATCCCCGTCCTTCATTTCACTGATATCCATGGCAATGCTTCCGGTACTTTCCGGGCCAAAGGTTCTGGTTGTCAGGACATTTCGTGCTCCGGTCACAACGCCGTTGGCTGCCAGGCTGCCATTGGTCAGCCGCAGATATCCCGGACGCTCTGTCAAAGACCAGTAACGATTGTCCGGATTATGGTTCCACTCAAAGCCAAGCTTTAAGTTCGAGCCGTTGTAGGTATATCTTCCGGGTTCCTTTCCAGCAGGGTCGTCATATTGATCCTGGCAGGTGTATGAGGGACGCGTCTCGCCATTGTTGAAATCATAGGAATTTACTATGCTCTTTTTCTCAAAGGTTCCCTCAACAGGAATCTTCATGATCCGCTTGATCTTTTTGCTGTCATTTTCCGTCACAACCGGCCATCCCTCTTCATCAAAAACACATTGCGTCAGCACAACGCCCCTGCCGGCTGCCCCGCGGCGGTGCATGAAAAATCCCATATAGCTGCCGTCCGGCATAGGGAGGATACCGCCCTGGGCTGCGCCTTCGCCGCGTCCCATGTCATCGTTGATAAGCAGTTTTCCTTCATAGCCTGCATCAATCGTCTGCGATTTAAAGACGTACTGTACCTTTGTCATTCCGCTCGGCCAGCCGCACATGAAAACATAGTACGTGTCATTTACCTTGTAGGCATGCGTTGCCTCCAGGAAGGTATTCGCACTACCGGCCACCTCTGTAGTCATAGCCGCCGTTATAATGGTTTTGGGGGATCCTTCCATCCCTGAAAAGTCCTGCTTAAGTTCTGCAACAAGAATAGATCCGCTGCCGTAAAACATATACGGCGTTCCATCGTCGTCAAAGAACAGGCTTGCATCGTGAAAAAAGGTATCGCATACGATTTGTTCCCAAACCCCGTTTTCGATATCATCCGTCTTATAGAAGTAGGTTTTGCCGGAGGTATTGGACGTATGTGAGACATAAAAATGCTCATCCCTGGGATTATACGTCAGGCTGGGCGCCCATGAGCCCGCACCGTAATCGTATTTGCCGTCCCGCATGGCCAGGTTGTCGTAATCATCCATTATGTTGTATACATAGTTGACCACTTCCCAGTTAACCAGGTCATAGGATTTCATCACCGGTATTCCGGGTGAAAAATGCATCGAGGTGGAAAGCATATAGAATGCGCCCTCATGACAGATAATACGGGGGTCCGGCGTGTCCGAATCCATCATCGCGTCATTGTCAAAGGTTCCGTCCCCATTGTCGCTGGAGGTTCCATAGTATTTCTCTTCTCCCGTATCCGCATGACTCTCAAGCGGCTCTGCACCGGCTCCCAGCACACAGACTGCCGCTATAGCAGACAGCAGGAATCGTTTCCATGTTTTTTTTACCATAATCTCCCTTCCTTTTCTGTCAAGCCTGAATCTATTGATCTTACTGGCTTTGACGCATCTTATTTATCGTTACTATTCACAGCCCTGCAAAAAACGCAGTTCTGTGAACAGCAACACGCGGAACAGTGGCTGTGAATAGTAACTATTTATCAGTTATCACTCACGCTGAACTCAGCGCCGTCCATAACCTCAAATACAAAACCGCTCCCCGCCGCCAACACTTTATCCTTGCTGACCGCAATGCAGTGCAAGTCTCCATCGGCTGCTTCCGTTATTGTGTCGCATGACGGACAGTCCGTAAGAGTTAAAATCCTGCCCTTGTCACACGCGGCCAGCAGCATATCGTCAAAAAAGCTTAATGCGTTGATTGTCAGTGGGTAATAATCTTCAGGCGGACGTCCGTTGATCTCCTTAGAGCCCTGTACTGACCAAACCTCCCCCCCATTCGATGACAACATAACCGCCGGTGCTTCGGGATTGTCGGCCTGACTTCCGATTATGGTAAAGGTTTCCAGATAATTTTCCATGTTATGAAAGATTTGCTGCGGCGCATAGCCATCATAGACTTTGTTGTAGTTCTCATGATCCCAATTTTCTCCGTCTTTCGTCTTATAAATATCGGTGTCTTCACTTATTGCCATTAAATACGTACTGTCGGCTTTGATGGCAATGAGCGGTTTTTCGGACAGCTGTATACTGGTTTTCCAGGATTCCCCGTCATCCGACATGAGAATTTCTCCACTGTAAGTGCAGGCATAATAGCTTCCTTTGAACTGAGCCAGACCCATGATATGCTCCCTGCCTGTACCGGACGCAGCCTGAAACTCACCGCCGTTGCGGCAAAAGACTACGGTGCCCTCCGCCCCACAAACCAACGTAAGTTCTCCATCGATGAGCACATCGGTCAAATCATTGCCGTCCACTGACAGCGGTATATTCTCCTGCGATCCATCCTCAAAGATCCTGTCCAGGCGGCCGCCCGTCCCACAAGCGAGAAACGCATCGCCTTTAGCAGATGTACCCTCAAATTCGGCATCATAATACCCGGGAGTCATTTTCTGCGTCTGTGCCGCAGCTCTGTCGCCGCATCCGGCTAAAAGCGGGGTGATAACGAATGCACCGATGAACACTCCCAAACATGCCTTAAAGAAACCTGCTGTCCTAAACATTTTTTGTACCTCCTTATTTTTTATCTGGCAGTTGCATGCAAAAATCCATCTAAAAACACCTTATTTCACTCCTTTTTCATTACACCTCCTTCCCGATATTCTGTGGGCGTAACTCCCGTCCATTTTTTAAATATCCTGCTGAAGTAATTGGGGTCACTGTAACCCACATCACAGCAGATTTCTTTGATGCTCTTCCCGCTTTCGTTCAACACCGTCTTTGCATATTCGATCCGAAGGCTGGTGACATAATCGATATAATTAACCCCTTCAATCTCCTTAAACAGCTTGCTCAGATAATAAGGACTGATATCGATCTCTCTTGCCAGATGTTCCAGAGACAGATCTCCGGTAAAATGGGCGCGGATATATTCCTTGGCTGTTTCCACCACATTTCCTGTTTTCTCCCGGTGCTTCATGGCAATATGCACCGCCGCCTCCTCCATCTTCCGGACAAACCAGCGGCCCAACGCTTTATAGGACTGCAGAGAAAGCAGGGTGTCCAAATAACCCCGGCGGTCGTCCAGCCGGTAAACCATACCCCCCTGCATATAGGCCAGATGTTCTGCCCAGAGAATAAATTCGATGACTTTTAACCGTACTGTATTATTTAATTGGGGACTGCAGCTCTCCAGCCACCTGATAAATGCTTCGCTAAAATGCTTTACCCTTTTCACATCCCCCTTTTCTACGGCGTCAAAAATCTGCTTTTCTACCTCAACAGGATACGTTTCCTCATACACACAGCTAACCGGCATATCCTTGGCATGGGTCACCTTCCACACTCCCTGGTGCGCCACTTCACTGGCCTCCCGGTAGGACTCCGCCATCTCGCTCCAGGGACGGACCAGGCCAATCCCCGCCTTGAATTTCAACCCAATCTGCTGCTCCAGCTTACGCAGCAGCGTGCGCATCTTTTCAATCTTCAAAACCCGCTCGTCGTAAGACTCTTCCGCACTCTTGCAGGGGATAATGGCAATCACCTTATTGGCCATAACCTCGCCCACCACTGCTGCCAGCATCTCTTTTATGGTTTCCCGGAAGATCAGATAATTTTTCTGCAGTTTGATTCCTGCACCCACTTTATTGCTCAGATTTCCTTTTTGCAGTTCGTCTCCGCATTCTATGACCACAACACAGCCATATTCCTCATGAATATCCAGCAATTCCCTATAGCTGATCCCCTCCGGCACCGAATAATCAGCATCCTGGTATCTTCCATAGTCTACAGAATTCGAGACATTATTATTTTCCAATATTACACTGTATATAAATCCACTCTCGATAATCGGAATAACCGCTTCCAATTTCTCCTTTACCAAAAGGTCGGAGCTGGCCTTTGCCTTGCGCTCCCGAATCTGCTTCATGGCTTTACGCAGGATATCACATAATTCATCCCGATTGATCGGTTTGGTCAGATACGAAAATACCCCCAGATTAATAGCTGCCTGGCTGTATTCAAATTTGTCGTATGCTGTTAAAACAATGAATACTACATTTTTGTTTTCCCGGCGTATATCCTCCATTGCGTTGATTCCATTGATCCCCGGCATCTGTATGTCCATCAGGATAATATCCGGCCGGAAACTCTCTGCCTGCTCAATGGCGATTCTGCCATTCTTTGCCGTTTCTACTTGGCATTCATTACCAAAGTTTTTATGAATAATAAATGTCAGCGATTCCCGCACAATCCCTTCGTCATCACAAACCAATATCTTTGTCATAGTTTCGTGTCCTCCTGTCTTCGCTCGATATTGGATTACTTCAGCCCTCCGTTAAAGCGGCCTGACCGTAAATATATCCACCTTTATGTCTTTTGTACCAATAAATATTTCCTATTAAAACTATTATAATCGGCTTTGGAGCAGACTTTTTTGCAAATACCAGCACAAATTTATGTCCAGATAAGAATTCCTGGCATTTTGGGACTTGACTACCTTAAATTTGTGCTATATATAAACTATTTTTAGCTTGTTTTTTGCTAAATTTTCGTGAACCTTTTGAGCTGTTAAAAATTGCAGATGCTCCGGAAGCCTATGTACGGGCTCAGATTAGAAAATGGTTGAAGACATACAACATTTTTAGAAAAAGCCGATAACCCTAGTGTTTATGTGGGCTATCGGCTTTTTAGACTTTTTCAACAAAAAAACAGCTTCCACTGTTCTGATCTTCTGACTTTGTATACAATATTTTTTGTTTTTTTACACCTCTTGCATTCTGTTCTTTTCTCCATTATCAAAAGTGCAGATATTTTTACAGAACCATTATAATCCGCTTTGGAGCAGACTTTTTTTGCGAATGTCAGCACAAATTTAAAATAAAAAACAAATTTGGCATTTGGGGACTTGTCCGTCTTAAATTTTTGTTATTTGCCTTTGCAGACAGGTTTCAACCGGACATAAGACACAAAAAAATATCTCCTGAGCTGTCAGCCGCCTTGATAAGGCAGCCAACAGAAACAGAAGATATTTCATTGTCATTTCCCGCAGATCCACTCCTTCACCCACACCAGCATCTCCCCCATCCCCCTGTTCCCCCAGTAGGGATAGGGCACAAAGGTAAGCTCTGTACTCTCAAAATTCATAGTTCTTTCCCGGTACAATTCCCCCTCTTTCCAGTCCTTTTCTGAAATCCGCATCCCCTGTGCCGTCAGCACTGTGGTTCCCCCGAAAAGACCGGGTTCAAACCGCTCCCTGATCTCTTCACCGGATTTTAGAAACAGTGCCGGAAGATTCGGTCCGTTGTCAATCTCCTCCAGGCAGTAGACAAGGGGCCCTCTCTGAAGCGCAGCCTTCCCGCTGTCCGCCCGGACCTGGGGGTTGGCGCGGAGTACTCGGACGAGCATCTCAAAGCGCATGTCCAGGTTCCACTCCCCCTCTGATACTGTAAAATAAGCATATCCCTTTTCTATACGCTCCGGCGCACGGTCGAGTCTGCAGTCTTTCGCATATTCCGGTATCCTCACCGCCAGCTTCATCCCCGGCTTCTCGCAGGAAACCGCAAACCGGATATGGCCGTCTCTTGGAAACTCTGTCTTTTGTACCAGGCGGACCTTCTGAGCGCCCACCCGTGTCTCTGCCTCACTGGATGCAAAGAGATTCACCCAAAGAGCATCTTCGGATACGCTGTAAAGATACTGTCCCAGGGAGGCCAATGTTCTCGCTATATTTGGAGGGCAGCAAGCCACACCAAACCATTTTTGGCGCACCGGCTTTACATGCTCTTTGGATGTCCTGTCCATGCAGGCGGGCGGCCATACCTCCAGGGGATTCACATAGAAGAAGCTCTTTCCGTCCAGGGCAATACCCGCAAGAACGGTATTGTAAAGCGCCCGTTCCACAATGTCCATATAGCCCGCATCTCTGGTGATTTGACTCATTCGCAGCCCGAACAGTGCAAGTCCTATGGAGGCGCAGGACTCAGAGTAATTGTAATCATTTGGCAGATCATAATCTGTGGTAAACCGCTCCAGGATGCCGGAGGAACCGATGCCCCCTGTCACATACATGCGCTTTTCCACCATGTTTTTCCACAGTCTCTCACAGGCTCTCATCAGGGATGTGTCCCCGTAAGCCTCCGCCAGGTCCGCCATGGCGCAGTACATATAAACTGCACGCACCGCATGGCCCTCTGCTGCGGTCTGCTCCCGCACCGGCAGGTGGGACTGAGAGTATCTGGGATCATAGTCTGCAAACTCCGGGAAGATCAGGTGATGGTCCGGCCTGCTCATTTCTTTTAGAAAATAGTTTTCCCCCACTCCCCTGGCATCGATGAAGTACTTTGCCTGGTCCAGATACCGCTGCTCTCCTGTCACCTGCCAGAGCTTTATGAGTCCGATCTCCACCTCCTGGTGGCCAGGATATCCGTAGATCTTCCCCTTCTCTGTCCCGAAGGTGTCACAGATCAGATCCGCAAACCGGCACATACAGTCCAGAAATTTCCTCTTTCCCGTTCCCTGGTAGTAAGCCACTGAGGCCTCCATCAGATGCCCGGCTGTGTACAGCTCATGGCCTGCGCCCAGATCCTTCCACCGCCTGTCCGGCTCCCTGATGGTAAAATAGGTGTTGATATATCCGTCACTGCATTGGGCCCCGGCGATCAGGTCAATGGCCTCATCCGCCGTTTGCTCCAGCTCTTTGTCCGGGTAGCAGGCCAGAGAAAAGCCCACTGCCTCCAGCCATTTTGCCACATCCGTGTCCTGAAAGACCGCTCCGTAAAATTCTCCCTGCGCCTCTTTCGCGGCAATTCGGAAATTTTCCAGGCAGTGGCTGGACTGGGCATCCGGGATACGGTCATTCATGGCCTCCCACTGGTATGGAATGATTGCCTTTCTCACCAAATCCACGTGTTTAGACCAAAACGCGTCCTCAATGTGTATATTTTTTAATTCAACAGATCTGAGTCTCATCTTGTCCCTCCTCTATGCCTTCACTGCGCCGTTTGTGAGACCGCTTACAATGTACTTTTGCATAAATATAAAGATCAGCACCACCGGCAGGATGGCAATGATGCCGAACGCCATGGTGGAATTCCAAAGTGTCTGGTACTGCTGCACATAATTGTAGATACTGGATGTGATGGGCCGCATATTGGGGTTTGTGATAAATGTGATTCCATAGATCAGATCCCCCCACGCGTACACAAAGGAGAAGACTGCCGCCACTACCACCCCCGGCTTTGCAATGGGGAGCATGATCTTCACAAAGGCGGTCAGATGCCCACACCCATCGATCTTGGCCGCCTCGTCCAGTTCCTTGGGGATGGAGAGGAAATACGTCCTCAGTATAATGACGGAAAAGGGTATCCCAAGCGTGGCATCCGCCAGAATGGGCGCCCAGTAGGTATTCAACAGCTTGGCCCCTGAAAACATGATGTACAGGGAGGTGAGCACCAGGGTGGAGGGCAGCATCTGCGTGATCAAAAACAGCAGGATAATCACCTTCTTACCCTTAAACTTAAATCTGGCCAGACCGTAGGATGCCGGGATGGCGAGGATGGTGGAGATCGCCATGGCTCCCAGGCCGATGATAAAGCTGTTGCGAAACCCCCTCAGGGTATCACTGGAAGCGGACAGCTGCTTCTGAAATGCCTCAAAGGTCAGATCCTTCGGCCACAGCGGCGTTGGGATCTGAAAGATTTCCACCTGGGTTTTCAGTGCTGTCACCAGCATCCAGTAAAGGGGGAAGATAAAAATCACAAATATGATCGCCCCCACAATTAAGAGTCCTATTTTTTTCTTTGTCTCCTTTTTCATGCTACATCACCTCATCATCATCTATGGTGCGGATATAGAAAAATCCCACAAACAGCAGAATCAAAAACAGAATGTTGGCCGCTGCCGCACCTTTGCTGAACTGGAACTCCTCAAAGGAAAGCCGGTACGCATAGGTGGAAACCAGCTCCGTGGCATTCACGGGTCCTCCCTTAGTCATTACCCAAACCAGGTCAAACACCTTAAAGGTATACACAAATCCAAGTGTCAGCACGGACATGATTGCGGGTTTAATCATGGGAATCGTGATCCTGAACAGAGTCTGAAATTTGTTGGCCCCGTCCAGACTGGCGCTCTCATAGATCTCCTCCGGAATGGTGGTCAGTCCGGTCAGTATCAGCATCATATTAAATGGTATGCCGATCCATATATTGGCAACCACAATTGCAGTCATGGCTGTATTCCCGTGGAGCAGCCACTCGATGGGCTGGTTCAGGATTCCTATGGAAGTGAGGAACTGGTTGATGATACCGCCGTTTAGCTGGAACATAAACTTAAACAGCAGACCGGCCACTGTCACCGGCAGAAGCCAGGAAATCATGGTCACGCCCCGGAAAAAGGAACATCCCGGAAATTTTTTGTTAAAGAGCAGCGCCAGACCGAATCCAATGATAAACTGGAAAAAGATAGAGGCCACAGTAAAGATAAGGGTGTTTCCTATGGACTTCAGCAGCACGGAGTTGGCGCTGCTGAAAAGCTCCGAATAATTTTTAAGTCCCACAAAGCTCTGGGCTGACTTGTCGGCAAATGTATACACATCCACGTTTTTCAGACTCAATATCAGGTTCTCTATCATCGGATATCCGATGAAAAACATCATATAGACCAGCGCCGGAAGGGCAAAGACCACGCCCAGCCATGCCGCTGACTTTCTTTTTTTAAGCTTCACATTGATCCCTCCTTGTAATGAAAACGGGACTGTTTAAAGGAACAGTCCCGAATCGTCATCTCTATTTTACCGCGTCCACTGCCGCCTGCGTATCTGTGGCAGCCTGATCCGGAGTCTTTGCGCCTGTCATGACTTTCTGGAACCCTGTCTGAATTGCTGTTGAATAGGATGGCCATGATGCGGATGGTCCTCTGGGGATGGATGTCTCAAGCTGCTGGATAAAAGCTGCCTGAATCGGGTCATCGGTCCAGTAGGAGTCCTGTGCTGCTTCCGTCTTGGGTGGAAAGGATCCATACATTTTCATTGCCTCCACCATGATCTCGTTCTGGTCATAGTATTTCATAAAGGCAACTGCCCCTGAGGTATCCTCTTTGTTCACCACGCCGATATTCTCACCGCCCAGAATGGAGGTTGCCTGGCCAGCATTCTCGTCCAGCTTGGGAAGTACAGTAACCCCGTAGTTCAGCTCCGGAGCGTTGGCCTCAATGCCGGGGATCTGCCAGGGACCGTTCTGCTGCATTGCGATGTTGCCTGCCATAAAGTTGTTATTAACGTCAGACTGGGTCCAGTTTACACACTCTTTTGTCCAGGAACCAGCGTCTATCATCTCCTTCATAAGCTCATAGGCTGCTTTTCCGTTCCCGATGTCTGTATAGGAACCGCCTGCTGTGTAGAGCCACTGGAGGCACTGGAAGGTTCCCTCATCCGTACCCACCGCCGCGTTTCCGAATCCTGTCACGCCGTCCTTGGTGAGGGCTGCCGCCATCTCTTTGAAGTCCGCCCAGGTAGTATTCTCATCCGGGTAAGCAAGATTTGCTGCGTCAAACAGGTCTTTGTTGTAAAACAGTGCCGTACAGTTGGTTGCAAAAGGAATGCCGTAATGCTTTCCATCCATCATAGTGGACTCCATGGGTCCCTTTAAGTACGCGTCCCAGTCAATGTCCGCGTCTGACACATCCGCCATAAGTCCCAGCTGGATAAAGGACGCCATTCCGCATCCGTCCATGATTACCAGATCCGGAAGCTCCCCGGATGCCAGACCCAGCGTGAGCTGTTTCTCATAATCAGCAAAGGGCACGTATGTATGGGATGCGGTAAATTCTTCCTGTGAAGAATTGAATCCGTCGATCAGTTTCTGCATCATTTCTTTCTGGGCATCTGTCTCAAAGTAGTCCCAGATCACCACTTCCTTCTTCTCTCCGGAAGCCTCCTCTTTGTCCGGCGCCGCTTCTTCTGTGTCCGCGGCTGACGGCTGCGCTTCTGTGTCAGCCGCTGCTGTTTGGCTCTTCTCTGTCCCTGGCGCTGATGCGCTGTCCGCCTGATTTCCGCCTGAGCCGCCGCATCCGGCCAGCAGGGTGCATGTCATGGCCGCTGCCAGCATCATGGCTGCGATCTTCTTAAACTTCATAGTATAAACCTCCCTTATTTTGTTCTCCAGTATCTTTCCTGGTATCTACATTATAAGAGAGGCTTGGTTTTTCTTTAATTCTAATATTTTAATATAGGTGGATATATTTAAATCATTTTATGCCTATGGCGTTCGCTGCCCGCCTGGGCGTGATTTCCCCTGATATCATGCTGTAAAAGTTGCTGGTCAGGGACTCCGAGATCGTGTTCCACTCCGGTATGGAGGTCCTGGGTATGGCGTACTCCATCTGGTCTGCAAACACCTGAAGCTTTGGCTGGCTCTGGGTCAGCTTCCTGGCGTTTTCCCTTCTGGCCGGAAGAGCCCCCGTATTTTTGCAGAAGTTCTCCATCACCTTGCCTCCCTGACAGTACTGCAGAAAGGCCAGGGCTCCATCCACATTCTTGCCCCTCACAATGCCGATATTTTCTCCTCCTGTGATCATGGCTTCTCTGGCCCCTTCCGGGAACTTGGCAATTCCGTAGGGCACACCCGCCTTGTCCAGCATGGACAGTATCCAGGGACCATTTTCCATCATAGCCGTCTCCCCTGCGATGAACTTGCGCGCCACATCCGTCTGGGACAGATTGATACAGTCAGCGGACATGCTGCCCTCCTCCACCAGGCTGTTCAGGAACGAGTATGTCTGTTCTGTCAGCCTGCCTCCTATTTCATCCGCCTCCTCCCCTGCGCCCAGTATCCAGGGAATGATCTGGAAAGCCCCCTGCTCGGAGGATATGGCGCACATCAAAAATCCGCTCCGCTCCTCTGTGGCCAGCGCCGCCGCCGCTTTGCGCAGCTCCTCCCAGTTCTCCGGGGGATCGATTGCGGCCTCCTCAAGCATCTCCGTGTTATAAATCAAACCCAGATTATTACAGATAAAGGGAATCCCGTAATAACGGCCGTCCAGCCGGACCGTCTCCAGAGCCGCAGGGTAGTACTCCTCCAACAGGTCCCAGTCCCCTATGCGGTCTGTGATATCCTCAAAAATCCCCATCCTCATAAAGGCAGGCATGTCCGGATTGTCGATGAGCACCATATCCGGCAGCTCCTGCTCGGTGTAGGATCTGGAAAGCTCTTTGTCAAAATCCGTCATGGGGACGTATTCCCATGTCATGTGATACTGGTTTTGGGACTGATTGAAGCCCCCGATCAGGGCGCTCAGTCCCGACCTCTGCGCATCTGTTTCATAGTAAGACCAGAGAATCAGCTCCTCCCTGGCCGCCTCTGTCTGTGCCTCATCTGCCGGCTGTCTGCTGCATCCCAGCAAAATCATGCCTGCCGCTGCCAGCAGAAACACCATCTTTTTCTTTTTCATTGTCTCCTCCTACGACTGCCTGTAGTCCCCCGGGGATACCCCCACCTCTTCCCGAAAGACCCGGTTGAAGTACTTGGAATCTCCGTATCCCACCGCATTTGCCACCTCGTAAATCTTCATATCACTGCCCTTTAGAAGCCGCTTTGCCTGACTTACCCGGAACTTCTTTAAAAAGGTGGAGAAATTGATTCCCATCTCCCTGTTAAACAGGGTGCTCAGATATTCCGGTGTAATGTCCAGCCTGCCCGCCATCTCCTCCAGGGAGATCACCTCCTGGTAGTGTTCGCGTATGTAGCTGATGGCCCTGTTGACAGTATAATTGCGGATATCTTCTTTTTTATTGACCGCGTTCTCCAGCACCTCCGTCACCCTAAAAAAACACTCCTGCATCTCAAACAGGGTCACTGCTCTTCCCAGTTCGTGGATAGGCCCCAGCTCCTGCATCAGCCGGTATCCCTCCTGTGCCACCTCACTGGACAGATTTAGAAGGAAGTTCACCATACGGATATAGCTCTCGCGTATGTGGAAAGGGCTGCATCTCTGCTGCCCCATCAGGGCCACAAATTCTTTGGCGCACTCACTGATTTTTTCCCGGTTTCCTTTGCACACCTCAGCCTTTAGCCTGTTCTCCAGTCCCACGGGATACTGAAATTCCTCTGCCTTAAAGCAGTCAATCTCCTCCTCCGTTATCAGATGGTCATAGCCCAGGACCATGGCCCAGGTGTACCAGGTGCGCATCTTGCTGACGCTCTCCCTGAGCTCTGCGGGGTGCTGTATACAGGTGGTTGTCCACAGAGGCATCCCTCTTTTGCTCTTTTCCATAAAAATCCGGTGTTCCATCATACTGCATATGCGCTCTTTAGGAAGGTCCGCCTGGATCAGACAGAGATACTCCTGGGTATTCTCAATAAAGGTGGAGTAGATCCTGTGCTGGGTATACTTCTTCTGAAGGACCTCAAAGTTCTGCCTGCACCCCTCCAGATAAGAGGCATCCGTCCCTCCCATATAGCCCAGAAACAGCCAGCTTTTGCGAACCCCGGACAGAGCGCCTGTCTCCAGCAGCAGCCGAAGGCTCCTGGCCTCCTCCTCCCCGCTGCCCAGAAGCATGGTGCGCAGATATCCCTGGGGCGTCCCTTCGATCCGCCCCTTCTCCTCCAGAATCTTTTCCTCAACCTCCACAATCAGTATCCTCATGCTCGTTCTCTCCTGTCTTTTCTTCTGTCGGTATTCTCAAGGTAACCACGGTTCCCAGTCCCAAGATGCTGCTGATGGTCCAGCTGGCCCGGTCTTCATAGTACATATGCATTCTTGCAAATGCATTGTGCAGGCCAATGCTGCGCCCGTCGTCCAGGATGGCGCGTTTGGGGTCATTGAACTCCTCCACCCGCTCCTGGGGCATCCCTGCCCCGTTGTCTTCTATTATAAAAATGAGGAACTTCTCTTCCTCAGAAAAACGGCACTCCACATGGAGATATCCCCCGCTCTCCATCTCATCAAACCCATGGATAATGGCGTTTTCCACAAAGGGCTGGAGAAGCAGCTTGTGGATCTTTGCCTGAAGGGTGCTCTCATCGAAATGGATGTCATAGGTAAATGCATGGTTGAACCGCATCTGCTGCAGGCTGATGTACTTGTGCAGCCAGTCCTGCATCTCCCACAGCGCCACCAGCTGATTGCTCTTATTGACACTGTAGCGCAGTATGACTCCCAGGTTTCTCAGCATGGTGCTGATCTCATACTCCCCCCGCTCAATGGCCATCCAGTTGATGGAGTCCAGGGTATTGTACAGGAAGTGGGGGTTGATCTGCGCCTCCAGAGCCCGGATCTCCGCATCCTTCTGCCGGTTCCTGGCCTCCTGCTCCTTCTGGATGGATTCCCTGATTCTGGCTGTCATGATATTGAAATTCCTGGCAATGACCCCGAACTCATCCTCTGATTCCTGGGGCACTATAGTGTCCAGATTCCCTTCCTGCACCTGAAAGATCCCCTGCAGCAAGGACTGTACGGACCGGTTTACCATGTATATGGTGTAGATCATGATCAGAATCACAATCAGGACAGCCGCAGAGCCTGCCAGCAGCAGGATCATCTGGGCTCTCAGCAGATCCTTCAGCATATAGTCCTGGTCGTACACATTGTAAAAGATCCACCCGGTCTCCGGGTCTTTGTATTGATTCACTGCCGTATTCTGCTTCTGCAGAAACCCGCTGACTCGCACAAAGTCCGCGATATCCAGCTTCGGATTGATCCCCAGGCCCGCAAAGGAGGCGTCCGGATAGGTGACCACCCTCCGCTCCTCGGTGACAATAAAGTTCAGGCTGTGCTCATCCAGCTCCTGGTTGCTCTCCTCACCCGAATTGCAGATCTTTTCCAGCATTCTCTCATCAATGGACATGATTACTGTCCCAATGCTTTCCATATCCAGATGCGCAAAATCAAATAGGCGCTTTGACATATGGAAGTAGTACTTTTCCCTGCCCTTGTCCACGAACCGCATGGTGGGGGTCAAAACCATATTGGGCTGCCCTATGCAGTTTACGTACGGCTCTGTCTGCCGCAGATCGGGATAAGCAGTCCAGATATTGTCCAGCACAGAGTCCGTCTGAAAATCCGCTGTGATAGATGAGCCGTCCACACACACGATACAGATGCTTCGTATGCCCAGGCTGCTGTTGTTGTACTGCTTTAGTTTATTGTAGATTCTGTTGTAGGCAAACGCGTACTCCTGCCTGGTGTTGTCCGTCATGATACTGATATTTTCAATAATCTCGTCATCCGTATAGATCTGGTATAAAAGGCTGGAGTATGTCTCAATATTCAGATGTACCCTCTCCGCAATCTGAGTCAGGTTGTTTACCATAAGCTGGTCGATTTTCTTGCTGAGGACCTCCCTGTTTACACTGTATCCAATAGTCAGGATTACGAGAAGAGGGATGATGGAACCCATGACAAACCCAAACAGCAGTTTGGTTCCCAGCTTCCAGTTGTTATATTTTCGTACAATTTTTTTCCACATAGTTTCTGTTCCCCTGGCTCCACTTCCACATTCTACCTTGAAATACACCGCTCCGTCAATTTTACCACTCTCTGGCGTACTTGTGGGCATCTTGGCTGAACTGTTACGGCTACGCAGTGCAGAGTCGGGAAAGGGACAGCCCTGTATCGGCCTGCCCTCTCCCGTATTTCACTGACTATTTGATGTTTACTGTGCTGCTCTGTCCCTTGTTTTTAAGTACCTTTTTGTAAGCTGCACGTTTGCTGCTGGGTACCTTTATCACTGCCTTTTTGTTAATTCCCTTCAGCGCCTTGCTGCCCACACTCTTGAGGCTCTTGGTCCTCACATTGAGGGACTTCAGAGCGCTGTCCCCGTAGAATGCCTGCTTTCCAATCTTAGTCACATTGGCTCCTATGGTCACTTTGCGCAGCTTCTTAAACTTGTAGAAAGCCTTTGCGCTAATCTCTGTCACCTTGCACTTGACACCATTTAGGGTAACAGCCGGGGGAATAACCACCGTCTTTGCTGACTTGGACTTTGCGCCCGTGACAGCTGCCTGTGCTTTGCCCTGTGCAGGGTTGGTAACTATATACTTCAGCCCCTTGTAGGTAAAGGTCTGACCCTTCTTTAATGCAGGTTTCTCCGGAACAACCGGTTCTGCTGCCTTTACTACCAAGTTTGCCGCTGCATTTATCAGCCTTGCCGCTGCCTGGTCGATCTCCGCCTGGGTGGCGTCTGCCCTGGCCAGCAAGTCTTTTGCGGCTTTTTGGGCACTCACCATCTCCGTCCCGGTGGCTTCCGTGTAGGAGCTTACATCCAGCGTCTCGTATGCCTGAACCAGTGTTCTCAGCACTGTGTCATCCGGCTTCGTCTCCGGCTGTGGCTCCGGGTCTGCAGGTACTTCCTGTAACCCTGCCGCTGCCTTTACAATCTGTGCCGCTGCCAGATCTGCTTCCTCCTGGGTTGCATCCCTGCTTTCCAGCAGACTCTTTGCAGCCTTAAGCGCATCTCTTAGCACCTCTGCTGTCTCCTCCGTGTAACCTGTCAGATTCATATCCCTGTATGCCTCATAGAGAATGCCAAGGATTGTGAGGTCTGTCTCCTCCACCGGAATCTCCTGCCTCAGTTCCAGCTTTATTGCTGCCTTCAGGAGATCGCTTGCCGCTTGATCTGCCTCCTCCTGAGTTGGGTTTTCTTTGTTCAGGACCTTATCCAGTCCTGCCATGGCGTCAGTAAATGTCTTTGCTGAGCTCTCTGTATATTTACTGGTGTCTATGTCTTTGTATGCTTCCTTCAGAATCCGCACCATCGAAAGATCAACGCTTTCCTCTTTGGTTCTCTCCAGTCCTGCCAATGCAGTGAGAAGTTTGGCCTCCGCAGCTGCCACATCTTCTTTTGAGGCTTCGGGATCATCCGAAACATCCTGGGCATCCTTTAAAGCTGCCTTAAACACAGCCGCGCTCTCCTCGGTATATCCCGTGACATCCATCTCCCCTGCTGCCTTTATCAGCGCCTTCAGAGAGGTTTTGTCTGCGGGTATCTTCAGGCCTTCGATGGCTTCTCTAAGCGCCTGGATCTGAGCTTTGCATCCCTCCGCTGTGACTTCCCCTGCCAGGAATCTCTTGGCTGCCTCAATGGTTTCCTGCAGCTTAGCGTAGCTTTCAGGTGTATACATACTTTCCTCATACGCTTCTGCCTCTGCCACAGCCTTCTCCACATCCTTCACCGCAACCTCTGTGTACATAGCCTCCACATCTGCTGCCGGAAGCACGCCATTGTAGATTCTCATATCATCCAGCTGAAGATTTGCCGGATACTGGGCATCGCTTGAATATCCATTCTTGCCAATCCGGTTGACTGCTGACTCCGTACCTGTGATAGTGTCTGGGCTGCCCAGTGTGGTGATCTTCTGCTCCACGCCGTTCTTATAGATCTTACCCTCATTTTTATCCGAATCCCAGGTTACCGTAATGTAGGTCCACTCGTTCAGAGGCAGGAAATCATTGGGGTTCTCCGCCACGTAGAAGCCGTTAAATCCGTCCACTACAAAGAAGGAGGAATACCGGTCTCCCACCGGGTAATTGGTATAGAAACCATTTCCGTTGTAAGCGGATTCATTCTTAGCCCACAGCAGGGAGTTATTTCCCGTCAGTGTCCCTGTTCTCTTAAACCAGTAGCTTAACGTAATATCGCTGGTGGCCAGATCCGCTTTTGCGGGAATCTCAAAGGAAGTGTCTTCCCCTCTGAACTTCAGAGCTGTTCCCGCTGCCCCCTCCACAAAGTCATCCGCCTTAAGGCCAGGTACCTGAACAGTGTATGCGCTTGCGGACTCGTCTTTGATCTGTGTGATATCCTCCTGCTTGTCAAAGGTGTAGTGGAGGATCAGTTCTGCCTCCGTCACTTTTTCCAGCTTCTCCATAGCATCCTGAAGCGCTTTCACAGCATCTGCGATTGCAGTGTCTGCTGCCTCACTGTCTTCAATCACAGCTTCGGCACCTTTGATTGCCTCTTCCAGTACTGCGTAGGATTCCGCTGTATATTTCTCCGGCTCCAGTGCCTTCGCCTCGGCAAGCAAGGACCTAAGCTGGGCTTTTTTCTCAACCAGTCCATCAATTGCATCATTGATTGCTGCCACGGCTGCGTTTATCTGTGTATTCGTTGCTTCCGGGTTTTCCAGCAGGTCTTGGGCCTCAGCAATGGCTGATGCCAGTTTGCCATAGCTCTCTGCTGTGTAATCTTTCTCTGAATACTTCTTTGCATTTTCCAGCGCTTCTTCCAGTTTGCTCGTATCAACCGTATCCCCCATTACATGAACGGTAAGCCTGGCCTTTGCGGAGGTTCCTTCCACATCTCCTTCCACGGTGAAACTGGCTCCCGGTTTTCCTACTTGCTCCAGGGTGATCTCCGGCCAGGTTACCTTCACGGATACGCTGTCCTGGGCTCCATTGTTGTAGCCTACCTTAACGGTCTTCGGAAGGTATGGCAGATTTCCTGCAATGGTGGATACTTCCACAGCATCCACGGTGCTGATGGTTGCTTTGTCCATATCGGACCGGGCGATTACCGTTGCGGTCACGATATCCCCTGTTGTTCCATTGATGCCCGTCACCTCAAAGGTTCCGTCCTGTGCAACCATTTCCTGGGTAATCTCATTCCATCTAACCGTCTGTTCCTTCATCTCCCCGGTGGAGAGCACTACTGTCACATACTCTGGAAGAGTGGGGATTACTCCCGTCTTTGTGGCTGCATAAACCGGATGAATCTCTTTTGCCGGTGTCTCATAAGTTTTAAACCGGTAGATTCCCGTTCCCGCTGCGCTCAGTGTCACATAGAGACGCAGTTCTTTTGTGGTAACAGGCTGAATCTCAATGGTATTGTAGGCATTTTTCCTGCTTGCATTCTTAATGTCTGTCAGAATCTCTGCGTCTGTCCACTCACCTGCATCGTTCTTATACTGGAGCCGGTATGCCCTGGGAACCCTGGTTCCGCCGCCATCATCATACCAGTAGATCGCCAGCTCATTGATGCTCACCTTTTCATTCCAGGTATATCCAATCCAGTGTTCTGATCCTGTGCCTCCGGAGCAGCCCCAGTTTCCCCAGCCCTTGTTGGTTCCCACATTGGAGCTGGACGGTTCAAAGGTCGGATCATTGACTCCATTTAAGTTCTCCCAGCTTGCTGTAAAGTCTGAGCTGGGCTTTGCATTCACAGCCGCATCCACCCTGGACACTTCCATCTCCCTGATCTCCACACCGAGTTCTTCGGAAGCGGACTTTTCACCGTCATTTGCCGTAAACCTAACTGTGTAGGCCCCTGCAGCAGATGCCACCAAGGTGGTGTTCAGAGACTGTTCATTCAACAGGAAGGCGGATGCCCCTTCAGGTTTTCCGATCACTTCCCACTTATAGGTCAATTCCTTGTCGTACGGCATGCCGTCATCAATGCACTCTGCAGTCAGCACGGCCTTCATATTTTCCGCCTTGCTCTCGTCTACGGAAACCTTAACCTGAGGAGCCTGATTCTCCACAACCTCTCTGTCTCCGCCCTCGTTAAAGAGCTGGATTTCTGTGATTGCGGTATAGTGGTTCTCCTGGTTTGTGACCGTCACCCTCACTTTGCTTGTGGTTACCTTGCTGAACTTATCCTCATTGTAATTCGCCTTTGGAACCACCGGTGTCCTGGACTGGTTCTCAGCGTGTTTCCACTGTGTTCCATCCCAGTATTCCAGCGTATATTTCGCGGGCTCCGCATATCCATCCTTCTGTCGGTCATTGTAGAAATAGATGTCCATCATATCAATCGTCTTTTCTTCACCCAGATCAATCACCAGAGCGTCCGTCTTGTTTGGCGACTGGTCATTTCCCCAGAAAGGCATGTTCACGGTAGTTCCGTCTGTCACTGCCTGTGGGTCTGGTGCAGTCTCATTGACTGCCTTGGAGGTGCTGTCGCTGCCGTCCGCCCTGTGCTTCTCCGCCCAGGCAGCCTCTCTCGCCTTAGCCGGTGTATAGGTAGCTTCCACGTCCGCACCCTCGGCCATGTTCTCCAGTCCGTTGATGCCAGCTTTCTTGAGCATCTCCGTAACCTTTTCATCTGTGAGCGTCACTTCCTGTGCCTGGGGGATTGCCGAAGTGGCCGCCTTTGTAATTACCTCCGTGGTCTCGCCCTCCGGGAACTCCAGGTTTCCGGTCTTTGCGTCGTAGATCACATGAACCAGGTCTTTTACATGAAAGGCCAGTTTTCCGTCCACCCACACTGCGAATCCATCGGGTACCTTCTCTCCGTAATAATCCGTACCGTCCGTGGGGTCGTCCCAGCTGACCGTGATATCCTTGCCATGGTAACGGATGTTATTCACCATAAAATGGTCATAGCTAAAGTCTATGGGGTCCAGTTCCAGCTTTTCATCTGCCCTGGGCCGTACGCCAGCCATATCCTCAATAAAGAGATAAGTATAGTTACCCAGAATATTGTGGTAAATCCAGGAACGATAGTAGGTGTCATTTGTCCTGCCGTCAATGTTAAAGAACTCGTTGTTGTTGGGATAGCTCACATCTCCCCCGTCCGGGTACATGTTCCATGCGCACCACTCTATCATCAGTGCCAGCATATCATCCGTCACATACTCCTGCTCCACATCATAGGTGCGCAGGGCTGCCTCATAAGCGCGTGCCTGAACTGTAAAGTTGATGTTTGAGAAGTTATTCGATCCCGGCAGCGTCTTATTGTGCACCTGATTCGCTGTGTAGTACGGGAATATCGGGAACTCTTCTCCATTGGTAAAGGTTTTCAGGGCTTCCTTGTATTTCGCAATGGATTCCTTGTCCGTGGGCACGGCGCCCACTGCGAAATAGTTGTAGTTGTTGGACTCTGTCAGCTCAATCAGATTGGGCTTGTCCGGATTGTGGGAGACAAAGCTGCCGGAAGGGCTCACTGCCCGTGTCTCAAACTTCTGGCACTTGTCACACCAGAGGTACTCTAAAATATCGTCCTGGATATTTTTAGCCAGCGTGTTTAACTCTTTTGCTTTGGCCGTATTTCCAATAGACTCGTACATCTCGGCTGCCGCTTTAGCTGCTGCATAGACGTAGGCGTTTTCCCCGTGTGTCTTCCAGGTGCCTGCCCCTGACACATGCATGGAGATGGTGTCCGCATCGTTTCCGGTCATATAGTTGTTCCGGTAGTCTATCAGATAATTTGCCGGTGTGGTGGCGCTGGTGTGGTTTCCGTAGTGCTCGATCTGGCCCTTGGCGTCATGCTCAAAGTAGTAGGCCAGATTTTGGGCCAGCTGTTCGCTTCCGCCGATTACGTTGAAAGCCTCCACGCCTGCATCTGCGATATACTGTCCGTAGTGGTTGTTCCAGTTGGAACGGTTGCCCGGATTGTCCAAAAATGCGCTGCTCTGTGAACTGTTTCCCACGGATAACAGCTGCCCGTAGGGCAGGTAAGCGTTTCTCAGCCACTTGGTATCCTGCAGGTGCATGGGCTGCGTCAGCGCGATTGCATTGTTGTATCCAAGGACACCCTCAATGGTCACGGGATACTGGTAATCATATCCCGGAATATTGGCATCCGCGGTATTGAACCGCTCAAGCCACCACCTGTAGTCAATGGCTTTCTGGATTGCCTTGTTGGGCACATCAATGTAGGGAAGATTCTCTGCCCAGTAAGCATTGTACTCTTTCTTCTGGGTCTTCAGAGCCGTGGTCCCGTCCATCTGTGCAAATCTTATGTAGTCTTCTGTGGAACCGGGAAGTTCCTCTGTGGTAAACGCCATCACCACTTTGATCTCCTCTGTGGCCCCTGCGGGTATGGTTACGGTCTTAGAGAGGGCATTGTTGGCGCTCTGCGAATAGTCAAAGCCCTCTCCCGTAAGTCTGGTGGTAATCTTTGTCAGCTCCCCGGGAGAATTGACGGTCCCGGTGAGCTCCTTCTGGCTCTTCCCGCTGATGTCCACCTGGCTTTTATTATTTACAAACTCGGATGCTGCCGTGGCTGTAATAGTCTGCTCTGCGTCTGTGGGGTTGGTCAGATAAACCGTAGTCACCGCCACGTTCTCATTGCTGATAAACTTTTCTACCTTTGCAGTCAGTTCCCCCACAGTGTACTCACTGACCCAGTTACTGGGACTGTTGACGCGCTGGCTGGTATTCTCCTTTGCGGTGAGCCTTCCATTTCCACCCTCAAAGGTAATGGCATACATATTCCCACCCATGCTGGTGCCGGAGGCTCCGGGTCCATAGGTGGTTTTTCCTCCAAACCCGATCACGGACGGGGTACTGGTGTACATATAGAGCGCCCGTCCTCTAGTCATAAATGTATTTCCGTCATTGTTTCCGTTTCTGTTGGGATCTCCGTTTGCCACCCCATATCTGGCCAGTATCCGGTCCATGTAAAAGGAGTCTCCCCCGTTATCCAGATCCTGCTGGTAGATATCCTTCATCATCTGTTTTGAGTCATACCCCACATCCCCAAGGTTGTACACCTCATCCAGCTGCTCGGTATTCTTAAACATAGGATGTCCGATATCCAGCGCCGCAGGCGGCGTTACCCCATCTGTCCCCGCTGCCATGGCCGTCAGGCCGGCTGCGGGAAACATAGATACCGCGGTTACAACTGCCAGTATCTTAGCTCCGATACCTCTCTTTCTTCTCATGCTTCACCCTCTCCTTTTCTATAATAGTGTATTTTCATTATAGATTAGGGAACAGAGCGGATAAATTCTAAGATTTTAAGGTGGGTGCATTATTTTAAACTCAGACGAATACATAAAAAGGAGCTGCCACACTGAGTAAAAATGCGACTGCTCCGTATAGATCTATATTATGAAAATGAATATTATGTATATGTATTAAAGCAAATTTAACTAGGCATACCTGTCTGCTGACGCAGCACATCTAACAGCCGTACACAGTCTATAGGCTTGGACACATGATCATTCATCCCCGCGGCCAGCGTCTTTGTGATATCCTCCGCAAACGCATTGGCCGTAAGCGCAATGATAGGGATCGTCCCCGCCTGAGGGTGGCTTCCAGTCCTGATCCTCCTGGCAGCCGTATAGCCGTCCATCACCGGCATCTGCAGATCCATGAGGATCGCATGATAAGTGCCCGGCTCTGAGTCCTCAAAAGCGTCCACAGCCTCCTGCCCGTTCTTTACCCCATGAACGACAAAGCCCATGTTCTCCAAAAGCGTCTGAGCAATCTCCATGTTCAGATCATTGTCCTCCGCCAGCAGAAGGGTTTTCCCCACAGGGAACTCCCTGTCCTGACCACAGCAGTCTTTCTCACAGCCCTCCGGCTCCTTCTGCTCTGTGTCCTCTCCCCGGAAGGTATCGTCGATCCTCAGGTTCAGTGTGATGGTAAAGCGGCTTCCGCATCCCAGCTCACTCTCCACCTGAATATCCCCCTCCATAGCTGTGATAAGCTTCTGGGCAATGGACATGCCCAGTCCGTTTCCCTGTATGCTCTGAACCCGGGAGTCATCGGCACGCGCAAAGGGCACGAACACATAGTCCAAAAAGTCTTTACTCATCCCGATTCCCGAATCCTCTATTGTAAAAACAAAGCTTGCATACCCCGGCTTGCGCTGTGACACCTCCTGGGTATTCAAACGTATCCGGCCCCCGTTGGGCGTATATTTCACTGCGTTGGTAAGCAGATTCAGCAGAACCTGGCGCAGACTGCGGGTATCTCCAATCAAACGGTCGTGTGCCAGATTGCAGGCATTGAGTGACAGCTCCTGTCCCTTTCCCTCCGACTCCGCACGGATCATCACACCCACATCCTCTATCAGCTTTCCCAGTGAGAAGGATTCCTCCTCCAGCTTGACCTTACCCTTCTCAATCCTGGACAGATCCAGCACCTCATTGACCAGGGTCAGCAGATGTCTGCTGGACAGATCAATTTTTTTAAGGCAGTCCTCCACTTTTTCTGAGTCGTGAACCTGTGAAGCTGCAATCGCGGTCATTCCTACAATGGCATTGATGGGGGTCCGCAGGTCGTGGGACATCTGTGCAAGGAAACTGCTCTTGGCCTCATTGGCCGCCTTGGCAGTCTCATAGGCCGCCAGCAGAGCCTTTCGGTTTTTCTCCTGCTCTTCCTTTTCTTCATCCACGCTGTGAGCGGCAAGGATGATTTTAGCAGGAATGCTGTCCCGGCTTTCGGCAAGGATCACGTGAATGCGCATCCATCCGCAGTAGCCTCCATAATCCCGCTGGTACTCCAGAGCATAGATGCTCTCACCGCTTCCAATGCGGCGGCGGATCTCAGAGATGTCCAGCTCCCGTTCAAACCGGGCGCGGTCATCCGTTCCCACAATCCCCCTGCTGCAGGTCCGCTTCAGCAGCTCATAGTCATGTGCATCCCCTATCTGCTTTACCAGGTCATCCTCCGCCTTAAAGGCCTGAAAAATCCGGTTATTCAGATCCACATAGAAGACAGAATGATAGAAGGCAGACAGGCCCTGCACAATATTCTGGTATTCAAAGTACAGCCGTTTGCGCTTCTCCTCCTCCAGCTCCTCCAGCTTCTGATCTGTAATATCCATATTTGCAAATATTACCTTTATGACTCTCCCGTCCAGCATCTCAGCCACGCTGAAGCGGGAGCGCACCCAGGCCAGCCGGTCCGGGTAGATGCGCCTGAAGTCAATCTCATATACCGGCTGTTCCTCAGACAGCACCTGGCGCAGAAAGTCCGGGCTGCCTGCACGGCGCATCTTGCTCTGGTCAGCCTCGTACACATAATTACGGATAAACTTCTCATAATAGGTGTCCAGCCTCCCCTTGGGGAACTCCTGATTGTGGTAGATAAACTCCTCCTGCCAGATAGCTTCCTGCGTATTGTCCTCCAGGTTAAACAGATAGATGGAGTAGTAGCACTTGCACAGGTTGGACAGAATGAACTCTCGCTGTTTCGCCCCCTCGCTGTCGTCCACATTCCGGATAGTAAGCAGAATGCGCTCCCCCATCTCCTCCCGGATCAGGGATGAGTAATAGCTGTAATAGTGCAGCGTACCGTCCCCGGCAATCAGCCTGATCCCGCCGTCCCGGTACCTGTACTTCTCATATTGGCTTGGGTCTAATATCTTCTTTAAAGTACGCTGATCCTCCAGGGGCATCCTGCCGGACATCTGCCTATTAAAATCTGACAGCATCCCCCGTTTTTTCAGATTCAGCAGTTTCCCGGAATAATGTATGCAGAAGTACTCCTCCCTGACCAGATCCAAGCTGACTACCAGTGTATAGATTTGAGAAAGAGCAATCCGCGAGGTAGCGTCACCCAGCTTTCGGTCAACCTCCTGGTCCTGCTCGCTGAATGCCACGATCACCAAAGGGCGCTCCAGAGTATACTGGTCCGAAGGGATCACCTTGATCTTTCTCCAGAAGTTCTTTTTGCTACGGTAGTATACTTCAATCTGCTTTTCCCCCTGGGCAAATCTTTTCACAACCCCGCCATCCTTTACCAGTTCCATCACCATGGACTGGTATTGGGGTGCAACCTCCCGGTCCACATAGCGGCTGAGCAGCTCCTCACAGTCTCCGTTTGCTTTGGTCAGCGGAAGGAACTCGTCCATAATCTTCACTATCTTATAGCTCTTATCCGACAGATTGCACAGAAAGATGCTATGGTAGCTGGCGCTCAGGGACTGAATCACAGAGTTGTAGTCCTGCTTGAGCATGACCGTATTGGTGATATTCTGGTGATATCCCCTCAGGCAGATGCCGTTTTGGTAGCTCCAGTCCCGCACTCCTCCGCATCTGACATAAATCTTGCCCCATTTGGGGTGCTCCCAGGGGTACTCCACCTCCGTGCGGTCATCCTGTACAATCCGCTCCACAGCAGTCTGGACAATGGGATAATAGCTCTCCTCAATGCGCTCATACCAGTGCTGATAACATACCTCCGGCGTAGGCTCAGATGCAAGTCCGAGAAGTCCCAGCATGGAGCTGTCCGCGTACATGCGGGGTGGGCACCCCTCGTCCAGCTCAATAGCCCACAACCCTGTCTGGGCCTCCTCCAAAACTTCCTGTATTTTATGTACATCCTTAAAATGCTCCAGCATAGGTGCCAGCCTCCTTCTCTCTAGTGCGCGCAAAAGTATAAAACCCGTTTATAGTAGTATAACAAAAGAACCTTGAAAGGGCAACCGCCAGCCGACTTTCACTTTGACACAGCGGCCTGTTTATTGGTATACTGTTTCAAAAGCAAAAAGGAGGTGGCTCATGCTGACAACACTGACACTCATTGCCATTGTGATTGTGGCCTGTGTTCTCTGCAACAAGTTAACCAACAAAATCGGCGTTCCCATGCTTCTCGCCTTTATTCTTCTGGGCGTTCTCTTTGGCTCGGACGGACTCTTTAAGATCCCCTTTGATGATTTTAAATTTGTGGAACAGGTGTGCACAGTTGCACTGATCTTTATCATGTTTTATGGAGGCTTTGGAACCAGCTGGAAAAAAGCCAGACCCGTAGCGCCCAAAGCCATGCTCCTATCCTCAGCGGGAGTGCTCATCACCGCTGTGCTGGTGGGGGTGTTCTGTCACTATATTCTACATTTCCCGTGGCTGGAAAGCCTTCTGGTAGGGGCAGTCCTTGGGTCCACGGATGCAGCCTCAGTATTCTCCGTTCTGCGCTCCAAACACCTGAACTTAAAATACGGCACCGCCTCTCTGCTGGAACTGGAGAGCGGCAGCAATGATCCCTGGGCTTACATGCTGACCATGATTCTGCTCTCCATCCTGCGCGGTGAGAGTACCTCTCCCCTGGCCATTGCCGGAAATGTGTTCCTTCAGGTATTTATCGGTGCTGCCTTCGGGTCCCTGATCGCCTGGGCCGGACTTTGGATCATCCGCCACATCGAATTTGAAGCCTCAGGCTACGACACCATCTTCACGGTAGCCCTTGCCCTGACCGCATACACCATGCCCTCATTTCTGGGCGGAAACGGATATCTGAGCACCTACATCGTGGGCATTGTCCTGGGCAATTCCCCTCTCCCCGCCAAAAAAGAGATGGTTCACTTTTTCGACAGCGCAACGGGCCTGATGCAGATGCTGATCTTCTTTCTCATGGGACTGGTGGCCTTCCCCTCCCAAATCCCCCAAATCCTTGGATCAGCCATCGCGATCTTCCTGTTTTTGACCCTGATCGCCAGACCCCTTGCCGTCTGCCCCATCCTGACCCTCTTTCACGCAAAGCTCTCCCAACAGGCAGTGGTTTCCTGGGCAGGCCTCAGAGGGGCTGCATCCATCGTGTTTGCCATCATGGTGAGCGTGGACGAAGCGTACACAAAAAGCGATATCTTTCACATAGTCTTCTGTGTGGTACTGCTTTCCATCGGACTTCAGGGAAGCCTGCTTCCCCTCATATCCAAAAAGCTGCACATGATTGACGACACCCAGGATGTCATGGCAACCTTCAACGACTATGCGGAAGAGTCCGCTCTCCAATTCATAGTACTGACCCTGCCTGAGGACCACTCCTGGACCAACAAGAGCATACAGGATCTCCCCCTTCCGCCCCAGACCCGCATCGCCTATATCCGCCGCACCGAAAATCAGGTCATACCCAAAGGGGACACCATCCTAAAGCCCGGAGACAAACTGATCATGAGTGCCCCAGGCTATCAGGGCCACCACCCCATATCCATGAAAGAAGTATATATCACCAAAAAACACAGATGGGAAGGCCTAAAGCTCCAAGACCTCACCTTCCCCCGCTCCACCGTAGCCCTCATCAACCGCTCCGGCCAGTCCTTCGTCCCCATAGGCACCACCACCATCCAGGAAGGCGACACCCTAATCCTCCTCACCGAACCCACCTAACCCCCCGCTCTTTATCTTTCTCTTCCCCCCTCCTCACCACTTCCCCCCGCTTAAGCTCCCCCAGCCTACCACAGCGTAGTGGAATGCCTGAGGGAGGGGAGTGGGTCCTACGGCTGCATATAGTGAGCTGAGGACTTTCTTAAGGGCTGGGGACTGCGATCAGTAAAAACGGGTCCCCGGACCCGAGAGAGGCATTGTCTGAGGCGCGTTTGCATCAAGCAAACGCACCGAGTTGCCGAACGCTTTTTACGCCCCAAGCAGTCCCCAGCCCTTTAGAAAGCCCCAGCGACACGGTAAAGCAGCCGTAGGACCCACTCCCCTCCCTCAGGCCTCCAACAAAAAACGCCCCAAAGGCCAAAGCCCTCAGAGCGTTTCCCAACTATCCTATTTATAAAGCGGACCATAAGCCTTGCAGGCTCTATAATCCTGGCCTTCCTTATCCATACCGAAAGCATTCCAGGCAGCCGGTCTGAAGATCTTCTCCTCCGGAACATTGTGCATGCAAACCGGGATGCGGAGCATGGAGCACATGGTAATCAGGTCAGCTCCAACATGTCCGTAGCTGATTGCGCCGTGGTTTGCGCCCCAGTTGTTCATCACGTCGTAAGCAGTCTTGAATGCGCCCTCTCCGGTACATCTCGGTGCAAACCATGTGCAGGGCCATGTGTAGTCTGTTCTCTTCCACAGCTTGTCGGAAACCTCTTCCGGCAGAGCAACGGTCCATCCCTCAGCAATCTGAAGTACAGGTCCAAGGCCCTTCACCAGGTTCAGACGGATCATGGTAGCCGGCATCTCAACCTTTGTCTCAAAACGTGAGGAGTATCCGCCGCCTCTAAAGTATCCCACATCAGCCATATTCCAGGTGGTAGCTGCCATGATGGCATCCTGGTCTTCCTGGGTTACATTGTACCACTCTTTCATAACAGCGTTGCCGTTTTCGTCCTTTGCCGCCCCGTTTGCATCCAGGCAGGCAGCGCCGGAGTTAATCAGATGGATGAATCCGTCCGCTTCTTTTGCAACGCCCTCAATCTCATATCCGGTAGCTTTCTTTACCGCTTCTCCGCTCCAGTATGTACGGACATCCGCAAAGATCTGTGCTCTGTTGGTGAGAAGCTTCATGAACATCATACCAAGACCATTTAACACGTCATTTTCTGTTGCCAAAACATACGGCTCTCTGGCTCCGTTCCAGTCAAAGGAGGTGTTTAAGATTGCCTCCGCAAAGTCACCGTTGGGATAGAAATCTGTCCACTGTCTCTGTCCCTGGAAGCCCGCTGCCAGAGCATTATGTCCGATTCCCTCCTCAGAGAATTGCGCATCCAAATTCTTGTTTCCACACATCAGATCCTTGATGATAACAGCCATTTTTACAACAAATTCAAACTGCTCTTCTTTTTCCTTGTCTGTCTTCTGAAGCTCTTCCGGGTTCTTGTCAAAGCCGATTACGCATTTCTCCTTGGCCCAGGCAAGGGCTTTCTGGAACTCAGCCTCATCGTAGATACCCTCTGTCATGCGGCGGATGATTTCCACCTCATCAACAGACTCCACTCTCATACCCAAGTAGGACTCAATAAAGTCGGAATCAATGATTGATCCGCCGATACCCATGCAAATGGATCCGATCTGCAGGTAGGATTTTCCTCTCATGGAAGCGGCTGCCACAGCGGCACGTCCGAATCTGAGCAGTTTCTCTTTAACATCCTCAGGAATGGATGTGTCATCTGCATCACACACATCATGTCCGTAAATACCAAATGCAGGAAGTCCCTTCTGTGCATGTGTAGCCAGAACGCTTGCCAGGTATACAGCCCCCGGTCTCTCCGTTCCGTTGAAGCCCCATACGCCCTTGATGGTCTGGGGGTCCATGTCCATTGTCTCTGCTCCGTAGCACCAGCAAGGTGTCACAGTCAGAGTGATGTCAACGCCTGCTTTTTTAAATTTATCAGCACATGCTGCAGACTCTCCTACGCGTCCAATGGTGGTATCCGCAATTACTACCTTTACCGGCTCGCCGTTGGAATATCTTAAGTTTTCCTCAAACAATTTTGCAGCGGATTTCGCCATATTCATGGTCTGCTCTTCCAGTGACCCTCTCACATCCAGAGCGCCTCTGCGTCCGTCAATGGTTGGTCTGATACCGATTACTGGATAATCACCGATCAATCTGTTCTCTGCCATTTTTAAAATCCCTCCACTTTCTAAAAAAATCGTTAGACATTTTCGACAATGCAGTTCTAAGTCCCCTGCACTTTATGTACCAATTATACAATACTTTTTTTTGGTTTGCACGCAAATTTCTATTATAATATGGACATTTTTTGTCATTTAGAGTAAAATACCTACAAGACAATCGGCAACGCGGCATGAAAGGAGGATATTCATGAAAGCATTTCACGAGGTACGAACCTATGACTCTGATTTTATGGTATGGCACTCTTCCTACGAAGACATCAGTTTTCTGGCTCACTGGCACCAGGAGATTGAACTCATCTATCTGCGTTCCGGTTCCGCTCACCTGAGCATCAATGACCACACGTTTACCGCACATCAGGGTGATCTGGTGGTGATCGACACCGGAGACTTTCACTATAGTGACTCCTCTCAGATGAAAAATACTCTGGACTTTATTATCTTTGACCCCAGTATCATCAGCTCCATCTACCACCATACCCACTTTGAACATCCCCTGGTCACTGCCGGGATGCTGAAGACTTATGGCCTGGATGAGGAGCTGGCCGCGCTTTACGAGACGGTTTCCAAGGAGCTGGACCAAAAACAGCCCTACTATCAGGACATCGTCAAGGCCTCCCTCCGGCAGTTTTGGTACCGGCTAAAGCGTATGCACCCCAGAAGCAGCGGCGAGATGCAGAGCCAGAGCCGGCGGGAAACCATGCTCTATGACCTCCAGCAGCTCCTCTCATACATTGATGACCACTATGCGGAAAATATTACTCTGGCCTTTGCCGCTGAAAAGATGGGATTCAGCGACAGTCATTTCTCCAAGGTATTTAAAAAGCTCATTGGCATAAACTTTATCACTTACCTGAATATGGTGCGGGTGGAGCAGGCGGCCGCTGACCTGAAAAACACCTCCAGGAAGATCACGGATATCGCCCTGACCTGCGGCTTCAACAATGTCCGCTCCTTTAACCGTACCTTTAAAGAGATCACAGGCTACACCCCCAGCCAGTTTATCGATCTGCAGGACCCAGACTCCTATAATCTTACCTATTATAAGCGGAAATCCTCAGATCAGGAGTTTGTCAAAAATGACTCCCTCACTCTAGTCAAAAATATTCCCTAAGAAAGGCGCGCTTATGAAAATCCCAGTCTTATACCGGAAACGTCTGATTCCCGCGGAATGCCTCCTTTTAAAGGATGACATCGTCCTCCACCGGGATGAAAAAACCATCGTCACCAAATGGAACACCATCCGACCGAAGAAATCTCTGGATCACGGTTACTCCTGCTATCTCCTTGACCGCGGTGTCAAGGTGAGCAAATTTTATGACAGGGAGAACCATCTGGTCTGCTGGTACTGCGACATTGTATCCCATACCTATGAGAAAGCCACAGATACCTATGTGTTCACTGACCTGCTGGCCGATGTACTGGTGTATCCCAACGGCACCTTTAAGGTAGTGGACTTAGATGAGCTGGCCGATGCCTGCGATCAGGGGCTTCTCTCCCCCTCACTTCTTTCTGACACGCTGCGCCAGCTCAACTGGCTGCTCACCCAGATCTACCAGGGTAACTTCTTTTCCCTGGGCAGACTTTTGGAGGAGCAGGAATCGCTCTACGCAAATACATAGATAAACCGAAACAGTTGGCGCTTCACAAAGGACAGATCCCTGTATACCTCAAGGCAGATAAAGTCATACATCTCCTTCAGATACAGGGTCTCTTCCTTTGAGACTGGTTCTCTTGCGTAATTGGCCCTCATGGCCACATCCAGCATCCGGCCAACGCTTTCTATCTCAATCCATGGAAACCTCTCCCTCACCGCTGCCTCAAACACCTCCTGCTCCAGCTCCGTATTCTTGGGGAGCCCGGCAAACTCAAGCACAGCAATGATATCCCAAAACACCTCCCTGGCTCCCTTTGCAGTGCGCCTCTTTAGAATCCACCTGCGCCGCCCCAGCACAATCAGTACCACAAGAGCTGCTGCCGCACAGACCGCCAGTATTCTGGTTATCCATGCCAGCACTGCTGCGGACACTGGCTCCTTTTGAATCTCTTTCTTTCCGGCAGCGGACTTCTGTGGAGCCTCCGTCTGTGTATCCGGCTGTTCCTGCTCTGTGTCCTTCTCCGGGACGTCCTCCTGCCAGCCCTCCCCGCTGGAGTACCCGGGTGTGGCTTCCACCGGAATCCATCCCCGCCCCTCCATATAGATCTCAGCCCAGGCATGTGCGCGCAGATTTTTTACAGAGGCTGTGTAGCCATCCTCTGATGGCACAAAATCGGCTGCGGGTGCGATATATCCCGTTGCGTAGCGGGAGGGAACCCCGTACATGCGGAACATGAGGGCCGCTGCTGTAGCAAAGTGCACACAGTATCCCTCTTTTCTCTCAAACACGAAATACTCCGTAAACTCGGAATTCACCGGGGACCTCCCCACCTGCAGGTTGTAGCTGCAGGTAGTTCCCAGGGTTTCCACAATGTAGTCGCGGATCTGTAAAAGGTTTTCCTGAGGATTTTCCCTGCACAATTGCTCCAGCCTTGAGAGCTGTTCCGCGGGATAAGACCGGTAATTGTCATAAACATACTGTGTGTAATTAGCATCCATCTCCCAGAGAAGGCCATCCCGGGCAAAGGTCTCCGCCAGTCCACGGGGATAGTATTCATAGGATAACCGTCCCCCCTCCTTGGACTGCAGTTCGGAAAAATAAGGGCGGTAGTCAAAAGAATCATCGGAATCCAACAGTAGGATATCCATAGCCCGTCCGGGTACCTCGTACGCCAGCGCCATGCTGTTCAGCAAATCGTAGTAGATCACCTCTGATTCCTGATCCCACTCACCGCCAGTGTGCATCCACTCCCGGCCCGTGTACTCTTCCCCCACATAGCAGCGCAGGTACACCGTCTCCTCAGGCTTCTTGTCTGTGGTAACACGGAGGACTTCCCGCTCGGTACCGGAAAAGGTGTCCGCATTGTCCAGCTCTCCGGTACCCACCCCCGCGGTTGCCCACCCTCCCCTCCAATTGGGAAGCTGGCTTATGAGCTCCTGAACCAGGGAGGTACTCTGTATACGCTCCCTGGTCTGTTCCGCCCCGGCAAACCAGGGTGTAATGGCAGGAGCTATCAGAAAATGTCCGGCTGCCAGGAGGATCAGACTCAACAGGCCAACGGCAAGTCCGCCGTCCCTCTGCCCCCTCACATCTCCGATACCACAGGTAGAAAAAGTTCCCAGCACGCAAAGTCCCATCAAACATACGGGCACAAACCCCGGGACAATGCCCAGGGCCAGCCCCGCAGCCACGATGATCTCCATGTTCAGCAAAGAGAGCAGTTTCCCTCCCTTTCCCATTATGCTAAAAAACACGATCCCTGCCCAGACAAAGATCACCATGATGAAAAACTGGGTGGTATTTGCCCTGTTCACTCCCACTGTGGAGAGTACCTCCTGACCGGCTCTGCCGTAGGAGTTTACCACCTCCGCAATCTGTCCGGCCACAGCGCTTGCCCCGTCTCTGAGCAATTTTGCTTCATTGTGCACCAGAAAAAGGTAGGTGGCTCCGGTCAGGGCCAGCATAATCCGAAACCGGCTCCCTGAAAAGTACATCAAAAGGTAAAACAAACCGATCAGCAGGATTCCCGCAACAATAATGGACCTGTTTAGGTCTACCGGAAAAATGCTCAGAAAGCCGAACACACTCCCAAAAATACCCGCATAGAAATAAAGGACCAGTACCAAAAGCCCCAGCCCTCTCTTATTCCACCTGCGCTCCTCTTCCCCTGTTCCCGAGTAGACAATAACCCCTGTCTCTCTTCTTCTCCAAAGTTTCTTCAACCTTCCACCTCCTGCCTTACACCTCAAGAATCAGACTTTCCACCTGATGCTTGAGTTCCTGGACCGAGAATACTGCCTCCTGTTTTCCATTGACCCACAGGCACAGGTCCGTGTCCAGACGCAGAACTGTGCTGTAACCCCCTTCCGGAAACTCGGCCTTGTATCCCTCCTCCAGATCATAGATCTGTCGGTAGCAGGATGCCCTCAGAAGCTGGCCAATCACTTCATACACCTGCTGCTCCTGGCCCATAGGGCACCGGACAAGGCTTCCCTGACTCTCATCATACCAGGAAATATAAAACAGCACATTTTCCTGACACATACTCCAGGCTATCGAAGCCACCGTCTCCATAAAAGCGTCCATCTGCTGTATGTCAGGACCTCCTGACCGGCCGCAGTGCAGATCTGCCAAAAACAGTACACTGTATCCCAAGGGTCTGCTGAACTCCTTTGTCATCAGCTCATCCGCCTTGGCGCTCAGCTTCCAGTGTACGCGCTGAAGGGTGTCTCCGCTGCGGAACTCCCGCACCTGAAATATCTCAGAGGGGTCATCGCCGCTTCTCAACTTGTCATACTCATCCCCATCCACAGGAAAATTCCGGGTTCTCTCACTGATTTCGACCTGCATCTGGTGTATAGCAGGCAGAACATTCACTACCGTTTCCCCTAAACACTTAATCCTGCATGAGAAGATCCCCAGGTAATCCCATATCCTCCCCTTTTTCACCGAAAAATGGACTCTTCCGCAATATTGGGCAAATGCGTGGTATGGCAGCTTGGTGTCACTCCTGGCGGACGCCGAACAGGCAACGGGTTCTCTGCCTGCTTTTCTTGCGAACTCATTTTCATAGGCAATCCAGAGCAGCACCCTCGTTGCCGGCAGAAATCCTCTGTTCCGTATGTGGATTTCCAGCTCTATATCTTCCTCTTTCTGCGCAACCGGAACTCTTACCTCCAGGCTGGCATCCAGCTGAAATTTCATATACCAGGAATACAACAGCATGACAACCCCAATCAACAGCTCAAAGGCCAAGAAAGTAACTGCCATGGAATTATCGTACATAATCTCAACGTAAACTGTGATTGCCACCACAAAAAGATAAAACAGAAAGGTTTTCATACTATCTCCTCTTTGGCGTGGGCTTGGGAATCTTCTCCAATATAATATCCAGCACAGCGTCCCCAGTCACCTGGTTCACTCTTGCCTTGGAATTCAGCTTTATTCTGTGCAGAGCTACATCCTTCATAACGCCCGCCACATCGTAGGGTGTCACATAGCCGCGCCCGTCTAAGTAGGCGGCCGCCTTCGCGATCCTGGTCAACGCCAGAGTGCCCCTGGGGCTCACGCCCAGTTCCAGCATGGGGTGCTCCCTGGTGCCTGCCACCAATTTTGCAATGTAGCTGTAGATGGCATCGTGAATAAACACCTGCTCCACCTCCTGCTGCATAGCCAGAAGCTCGTCTGCCTCTATCACAGGCTGTATCTCGTCAATGGGATTACCGGTATCCCTTCCCTTGATAATGGCAATCTCATTTTCAATATCCGGATACCCCATGGACATACAGATCATAAAACGGTCCAGTTGGGACTCCGGCAGCATCTGGGTTCCGGCGGACCCTATGGGGTTCTGGGTGGCCATCACCAAAAAGGGCCTGGGCACCTCCCTGGTCACACCGTCCACGGTCACATTTCCCTCCTCCATCACCTCCAGCAATGCGGACTGTGTCTTGGGGGAGGTGCGGTTAATCTCATCCGCCAAAAAGAGATTGCACATGGCCGCCCCCGGCTGATAGGTAAAGGCGCCTGTCTCCTTGTGGTAAATGGAAAAACCAGTTATATCCGACGGAAGCACATCGGGTGTGAACTGGACCCTGTTCTGCTTCAAGTCACATGCCCTGGAAAATGCCAGCGCCAGAGTCGTTTTTCCCACACCGGGAATATCTTCAATCAGAATATGGCCGCCTGCCAGCATAGCCATCATAACCTTGCGAATGCATTCGCTCTTTCCGATCACTGCTTTTTCCACCTCCGCAATGATCTTCCCCGCTTTCTGCATATACATGAATGTTGCCTCCTTTTATTCTCATTTCGCAGCTGCTTTGTACAACCACGTGTACCTGCCAAACATCTAAAAAAGAATCCCGCCCGGAGGGCTTTTTATATCATAGGGAATTCCGAAGGACTTTCCTATGATACAAAAAACAGTTACTGTTCATGCGTTCACAGTAACATGCATAAATCCATGCATAATCGCCTTTAGCCATGGGATTTATGCACCCCTGAATCATTTTCTCACGGTCTGAGCAGTAAATGCTCAGACCTGAGTGAATCGTGACAAAAAACTCCTATGCTTTCCATTTTAGCATAGGAGTTTTACATGATCCACTTAAATTTTCCTTATACTTCGTAACAGTTCAGCTAAGCTGCCCTGTTACTATACTTCAAACTCTATCTTCCGTCCCGTGCGCTGATACTGGTAATACCTCACCCCTGCCGCGTCCATCATCCGCTTGGATGCCACTACAGAGGGCGTACCGCAGTATTTGTCACAGTCGTACACCACTGTCTTGATCCCCGCCTGAATAATGGCCTTGGCGCACTCGTTGCAGGGAAACAGAGAAACGTAGAGCTTCGCTCCCTCCAGACTTCCTCCCCGGTAATTTAAGATCGCATTGAGCTCGCTGTGGGTGGTGTAGAGATATTTATTGTCAATCTCACTCCCCTCCCTGGCCCAGGGAAATTCATCATCTGAACATCCGATAGGAAATCCATTGTAGCCGATGGAGAGAATTTTGTTGTCCGCGCTCACAATGCATGCCCCCACCTGAGTGCTGGGGTCCTTAGAGCGCATGCCTGCCAGGAAAGCCACTCCCATAAAATACTCATCCCAGGAAATATAGTCTTGCCTTTTGTCACTCATTCTTTCCGCCCTCCGGTCCTATTTGGTGCCGAAAATACGGTCCCCGGCATCTCCCAATCCGGGAACAATATAGCCGTGGTCATTGAGCCTCTCATCCAGAGCGCCAATATAGATGTCCACATCCGGATGCTCCTCCTGCATCTTCTTAACCCCCTCCGGGGCCGCAATAATGCACATAAACCGGATGCTCTTCACCCCTTTTTTCTTGAGCATGCGGATGGCAGCTGTGGAGGAACCTCCAGTGGCCAGCATGGGGTCCACCACAAAGACCTCCCTCTCAGAGGAGTCAGCGGGAAGCTTACAGTAATACTCCACGGGCAGAAGGGTTTCCGGATCGCGGTAAAGGCCGATATGCCCCACCTTGGCTGCCGGTATCATGGCCAGCATTCCTTCCACCATTCCCAGTCCCGCGCGCAGAATGGGGACCACGGCCAGTTTCTTCCCCTGAAGCTCTTTCGCCGTCATGGGACAGATCGGTGTTTCAATCTCTACGTCCTGAAGCTTCAGGTCCCTGGTTGCCTCGTAGCACATCAGCATGGCAATCTCGCCAATCATCTCCCGAAAGTCCTTGGAGCCCACTTCCTTTCTCCGGATGATGCCGATCTTGTGCTGTATCAGCGGGTGATCCATTACTGTAATTTTTGCCATTTCTATGACCTCCTGTTTGTATTTTTATCAGAAGCAGTTCCGCCCCCATTTTCTCAAATTTTGCCCTGTTCTGCATTTATAATAATACTTTTCCCTGTTTTATGCAAGGAATTCACACATCCAACAGCTCCTGTTCATTCAGAATAACCACCAGCCGGGTGATCAGTTCTTCCAGGTGCTCAAAGCACTCCCCATAGTCCGCAAGGGTACCTCCCAGTGGATTTGCGATTTCTCCCGGGTAGCTGATGTACTCTGTCAGCAGATACACGTTCTCTATATGGTCAAAGTCCTCATATATCTTCTTTTTCAACGAATTCTCCATCACCAGAATCAGAGTCCGCTCTCCAAAGTCCTCCTCCGACAGCTGCCTGGAGGTATGCTCCTTCATAGAAAGCCCATGGCTTACCAGTACGGCCTCGGCCTTTTGGTTTACCGGTTCCGGGAAAAGCACGATTCTGCCCTTGGACTCAATCTCCAGATCCTCCAAAAGAAATTTGCTTTTCATGATTGCCTCTGCCATTGGCCCACGGCAGGTATCACTGTTACTGGCAAAGATCAGTTTATCATACCGTTTCATACGCTATCTCCTTATACCCTCAGTATTTGATGGCCTGCTGCTTTGACCAGGCGGTTCATGATCGCCTGTCCCATTTGGGGTGTGTCAAATGCTTCCGAATAAATCTTTGTAACCTTTAACTCATCAAACTCCCTGAGGATTCCATACAGATGCTGTGCTATGGTAATCTCCTCCTGAATACTTCCAATGGACTTTACCGTTCCACCGCAGTAACGGCCCATAGTTTCCTCAGATGCGATAATTCCTACCCGCTGTCCCATTGCCTCGTCCCGTGCAGTCAGCTCATTAATCTTTTCCGCCACAGCCTCCGGGTTTCCCTGTATGATCAACAGATCCGCTTTGGGTGCATAGTGCTTGTACTTCATTCCAGGCGCTTTGGGCCTGATGCTGCTGTCCTCCCGGATCAGTCCTGCATCCATCATCACAGGACCGATCACCTGCTCAAGCATCTCCTGGTTAATGTAGCCCGGACGCAGAATCACGGGTATGTCCCCGCTCATATCCACAATGGTGGACTCCAATCCAATTCCTACCTTTCCTCCGTCAATAATCATATCTATTTTTCCGTCCAGATCCTGGGCCACATGAGCTGCCTCTGTGGGGCTGGGCCTTCCGGAGGTATTGGCGCTGGGCGCCGCGATATAGCCGCCCCCGCTCCTGATCATCGCCAGGGCTATAGGGTGGCTGGGCATCCTCACCGCCACAGTTTCAAGGCCCCCTGTGGTGCCATAGGGGACCTTCTTGCTTTTCTTAAAAATCATTGTCAACGGACCAGGCCAAAACTCCCGGGCCAGCATCCTGGCTTTTTCGGGAATCTCCGCCGCAATCTCTTCAAGTGCTTCTGTCTCTGCGATATGTACAATCAGAGGATTGTCTGAGGGTCTGCCCTTGGCTGCATAGATCCTGGCGGCTGCCTTCTCATCCAGCGCATTCGCGCCAAGACCATATACCGTCTCTGTAGGAAATGCCACCAGGCCTCCAGCTCTCAGGATTTCTCCAGCTCTTTGCAGCTCCTCCTGCTCAACGCGTGTTGTCATATCTGCCTTGATTGTCTTCATATATGCGCCTCATCGTACTTTTTCTCTGATTATACCACCATGCCCCTAAAAGAGCAACAAATCCGCCTTTCTTTAACAGGTTTGTAAAAATTCTATCATATATTCGTTGTTTCAATCCACGTTCGGTAATTTAACAGAGTACGACCACATCTTTCGATGCGTTGATTGCCTTCATGTCAGTGTGGGATACTGTCTTCTCTCCGCTCGCCACTGCCGTTAATCTTGTTTTAGGTTATTCCTCTCACCACCTATAGAGGTCCTCACTTATTCTTGTTAAATACTCCTTTGCCTCTTTATTATTTTTATTATATCGTTTTCCTTGCTTCTTGCCAATTACTTCTTTTCGTAACCGCCAGCCAATATTTCCAAAAAGAAAGGCCTATTCTACATCTATTTCTCCAGACACTTCAAAACCCCAGCACAGATCGCCTCCGCCACCTGTTCCTGATACTCCTCCGTCACCAGTTTCGCCGCTTCCGCATTATTAGACAAAAACCCACACTCCACAATAATAGTAGGACTCTTGGTCTTTTTCAGTAGATAATACGTCTCATTCCCCTTAATCTCCCGCGGCCGGTCCACCTGCAGCATTTCATTCATGGCATCCTGAATGGCCTTAGCTGCCTCCTGCCCTTCCGCGGAATGGGTGTAGTAAAACACCTGGGGGCCGTGGACAGATTCTGAGGTATAGCTGTTCTGATGTACACTCACTGTGAATACGGGGTTTGACGAATCGATTTTTTCACAGCGCTTACGCATATCATCCTGCTTTTTGTTGGGAGCACTACTGTCGTACAGGCCCTTTTCGTCCTCTCGGATCATCACAGCTCTTATGCCTGACTTCTCCAGACATTTCTGCAGCTTTTTGGCAATGGAAAGGTTGATATCTTTTTCCAGAGCTCCATTTATCCCTATCTTTCCGGGATCATCTCCCCCGTGTCCAGCATCCACAGCCACGGTGAGCTTTTCTGCCCCCGCCTCTGTGGGCACTGCCTGTTTCCATCCCTTTGCAGCCAGAAGGAGCATGGCTGCGATCATCAGCACTCCCAGAACTGTTTCTATCTTTATTTTCCGGAACATACATCCACTCCAAAATCCCTGTTGTTGAAGTATATGATGGATAGAGCTCATTCAGGCCTTTTTCTTGTACTTTTTTCGTTTTCTTCCCTTCCTCACCAAAGCTTTGCCCTAACTAAAGGGGAGCCGCCAAAAACGGCAGCTCCCCCTGAAAGTTTTAGTGATCGTGAAAACACATTAGCTTACATATTTATACAGGACATCCCATATACTCGACCGTTCGAATCCCAGCTTCCACGCTGCGATCCCGCCAAGATTGTACTCTTTTACCAGCTTTGCCTTTTCCTCCAGAGATTTTTCATTCTCCAGCCAGATCTGGTACTTTCCTCCATCTGAGGTTTCCAGCTCTGCATAGTCCTGAGAGGTTTCCTCACTCCAGTTGGCAGTCACTCCATTGTCTGTAAGCCACTGATCAGCCGTGTCCATGCCGATCGCCTCGCTGGTGATTTCCCCCTTGCTGTCCGTAAGCCAAAGCCTGGTATAGAAGGGAACTCCATTGATGACCTTCTCAGCCGGTACCTCTGCGATCGTATCCTCGATTCCCTGTCTTACAAAGGGAAGGGACGCCACAGATCCCGCCTCCTCAGAGCCCACATAATGCTCGTCATATCCCATGACAATTACATAATCTGCCACAACACCCTGCTCGGCCCTGTCATAGTGGGCAGTGAAGGGCATAGGTACAGGATCATCCACAGAGAGCACGATTCCGTTCTTTCTGCACTTAACAGACAGTTCACGGATGAACTGGATGTATCCGTCCCCGGCGTCCTCAGGAATGGCCTCAAAGTCCACATTTATGCCGTCCAAGCTGTACTGCACTGCTGCTGCAATCAGCTGATTGGAGAGCTTTTCCCTGGAAGCTGTGGATGAGAGCACCTTTGTGGTGTCAATCTCTTCGCTGAAATTGTCCACCAATGCCCAGACCTCCAGCCCCTGAGCGTGGGCGTTTGTGACATATTCCTCGCTGGCCAGGGACGTGATATCTCCGTCGTTGCTGGAAATAGAGAACCAGGTGGGGGAGATGGTGTTGACTCCCTTCATGTTTGCAATATCATACAACAGATTGTAGTTGGACTCTTCGCTGGTGGTCTGGTGCCATACCATATTGATCTTGTAATCTTTCTTCATGCTGGTATACACTGGCTCTTCAAACTCCCGGCTGATGTTCTCTTTGTATGTTTCATCCAGCTTTTTGTTCGGGAGATAGCCTATGTATCCATCCTTGGTGAGAACCTTTGACCAATCCTCCATCTGTTCCAGCACAGTGACTTTATCGCCCTTCGCAGCCTCCGTCAGTATGGGACTTTTGATCCCGCCCTGATACCGGACGCTGTCCGCTTTTTTCACATTAGCGTAGGTTTGTTCTCCCCATTTGTAAGTGATCAGAAGATGACCCGGATTGCTGTACGCCTGGTACTCCATGTTGGTGTACTGTTGCACAAAGGCAGCGGCGATATACGCCTCGTTTCCATCCACCTTTACAATATCATACTCCGCGCTCTGATTGTTTCCGGAAACCGTATAAGCCTTTCCGCCTGCGGGAATATTGATAATATCCGTTGGGGTGGTGTAGACCATCAGGTTCGCGTCCGCGTCCCAATAGAAGCGGTCATTAAGGTACTCCTTTACCACCTGGTAGTCCAGGTAGGGATTTCCATTGTCCAGAAATCCTTTATACTCAACCAGCTGATCCTGAAGGATCAAGGCCAGCTCATTCTCACCGGAAACTCCAAAATACTCGGAGGAATTCATCACCTCATCGCTGGGTGTATACTTTTCTACAATCTTGCTAATGATACCGATTGCCACTACAATCACGATCAGGACCACAGCCGCCAGAACCGGTACGACTTTTTTCTTCATTCATTGTACCTCCAACCCTTTAAATATTTATACTGCAGCAGAAAGAAGACTGACGCTCTGCGAACATTATATCATACTTTCCCGGTTCCTGATGACTAAATTCGACATTTTTTTATTTCCTGTGCTTCTATTTTTTGGATGACTGTGAGGGGACCTTTCATCCTTTTTTCTTTTGATTGTCGAGATCCTTAACCAGGTCAAACCCAATGCCCCAGAGTTCATCTGAGTCATCCTGAATGTAATCCCGCATATAAGCCTTTCTTTCGCCCACTGTGCAGGCTTTAGCTATCTCCTCGGGACTGCTGGGTTTTCCATTCAGAAGAAGACGGATGCCGGCCTTTCGGTACTGCTGCAATTCCTCACACAGCTTCTGCTGATTTAATCTTTGGTTATCCTTTATGCATACTCACTTCCTTTCTTTACGGCCTGACGGAGAATTCCCTGCGGTGCTTGCGGCATTTCTGCCTGTGATATATTATGTTCCGGCACGGCTGTTTTGTACTTGGCAGAGAAGACGAAAGCAAATATGCTGTGTGTCTTTTGGGTAGGGTGCAATGAATGATTGCTGTGAAAAACTGGTTTGAAAAATAAGAAACGTCTGCAAAGATATTTGCATAGAATAGGTAGTAAAATAGATTAAATACGCTTCGTCTTCTCTTACTGTTTATTATAGACAATAAGTTATGATTTGGCAAGCATTTTTTTGTTTGACAGATGACATTTGTTTGTATATACTATATGACATTAAATCCAGTGAATTACTTTACATAAACGCAGAAAACAGTATATAATAATACTAGTACATCATCGAAATCATATATAGATAGGATGTGAAAATATGAAAATTGAAAAGATCAACGATAACCAGATCCGCTGTACACTGACAAAAGAAGACCTGGCTACTCGAGAAATAAAGATCAGCGAGCTGGCCTATGGAACCGATAAGGCAAAATCCCTGTTTCGGGATATGATGCAGCAGGCTGCCTATGAGTTTGGGTTTGAGGCCAATGATATTCCGCTGATGATTGAGGCCATACCACTCTCCTCTGATTCCATTATCCTGATTATCACAAAAGTGGAAGACCCGGATGAACTGGATACCCGGTTTGCAAAGTTTGCGCCATCGGATGGCGAGGGTTCCCTCTCTGATGAAGACTCACCCATTCCCAGCAAGCTGGAGGGTGCGGATGACATCCTGGGCCTCTTTAACAAAATCCGGGAAGCGAAGAAAAAGATGGCTGAAAAAAAGCCCGCACAGGCAAATGCCGCCCAGAGTACTGAGGAAACTCCCTTTAACCTGACAAGGCTCTACAAATTCCCTGATTTGGACTGTGTAATTCGGGCCTCCCATGTACTGCAGCCGGTTTACCACGGAGAGAACTCTCTTTATAAGGATGAAACCGCACGCCAGTATCATCTGATCATCAGCAAGTCTGAGCACAGCCCTGAGGAGTTTAACAAAATCTGCAATATCCTATCTGAGTACGGTACAAACCATAAATTCTCAGCGCCCATGGGCGCATTTTACGCGGAACATATGGAGTGCCTAATCAGTAATCAGGCTTTACAGAAATTGGCACTGCTCTAGCCAGGAATGTCTGATACGTCTGAAACAAGATATATATGCAAAGAAAAAGAGAGTGTACAGTCGGTCGATGGAACCGCTTGTACACTCTTTTTGTATGATCTATTAAGCCTGTTTGCTCTCCACAAACGCGTTTACTCTTGCAACTAATACTTCAGGCTCAATTCCATGGACTATGGCTGCCTCCTCAATGGTCTCTGCCTGAGCGGACGGGCATCCAACACAGTGCATTCCTCCGGCTACCAACACCCCTGCCATATCCGGGTCCATTCTTAAAATATCGCCAATGATCATGTCTTTTGTGATCTTAGTCATCAATATTCCCTCCTAACTAATACAAGATGCCTCCTATTATAATACTTTTTTCTTTAACATGCAAGGCTCATTTCACTCCTCGTATTTACCAAAAAAACATTTAAAACGGGTAAGGTAATTTACTGCGTTACCACCCGGACGTCACCCGGGCGTTGGCATCTCTCACGCAAACACGTGCAACGCTCTGGGGAACTAACGGTTAACTGCAACTAAGGACGCTCAGGAAAGCCTTCGCGTCCAAGTTTCCGTAAACGGTTATTTCCCCGCCGCTAAAAACGCACGTAAATTGTTTGCTTAGAGAGCTGCCAACGCCCGAGCGACTGTTTTCTGGAACATAGAAGAATATAGAAATTCCCAAAATCTTGTTTGCAAATCGCCTGGGTATCACAATCTTCCGCCTACGGGAAACAGCTTCCTCCGGCGCAGGGCTATGCTTCGGGGACAATTAGCGTGCGTTTTTAATGAAGATGAAATCCTCTGGTTACGGAAACTTGGACGCGAAGGCTTTCCTGAGCGTCCTAGTTGTAGTTAGCAGATAGTTCATCGGAATGTTGCACGCGTCCCCGAAGCATAGCCCTGCGCCGGAGGAGGCGTCCGCTTAATCCTTAAAATTTCTCAATAGAATACTGTATGCAATAAAATACAAGTTTTCCCATTGACTTGTATACAATGTGCATGTTATTCTATGATCAAGATAACCACTAACTTTTTCCGACAAATAAAATTCTTATTTTCGGATACTACTATATCATTATGATCAAGGAGGATTCTCATGCAAGCAGAATGGAAAGACTTTAAAGACGGCATCTGGCAGAAAGAAATCAATGTCCGCGATTTCATCCAGAAAAACTACACCGTATATGAGGGAGACGAAAGCTTCCTCACAGATGCCACAGAGGCGACAAAGGAACTCTGGGACACGGTTATGGATCTGACTGCACAGGAAGCCAAGGCAGGAGGAGTGCTGGACATGGACACCAAAGTGATTTCAACCATCACTTCCCATGGACCGGGTTATTTAGACAAATCCAAAGAGAAAATCGTTGGTTTCCAGACAGATAAGCCCTTTAAGCGTTCCCTTCAGCCCTATGGCGGCATCCGCATGGCAGTGAAGGCCTGCCAGGATAATGGTTATGAGGTAGATCCGGAAATTGTTGACTTCTTTACCACCCATAGAAAAACTCACAATGCAGGCGTGTTTGACGCTTACACCCCGGAAATGCGCGCCTGCCGCTCCAGCCATATCATCACAGGCCTTCCCGATGCCTATGGCCGCGGACGAATCATCGGCGACTACCGCCGTGTGGCACTCTACGGTGTAGATATGCTGATTGCTGACAAACAGAATCAGAAGGACACCACGCGTACGATCATGTACTCTGATGTAATCCGCCAGCGCGAGGAACTCTCCGAACAAATCCGCGCTCTGGGTGAGCTGAAAAAGCTGGCCGAAATCTATGGATGCGATATCTCCCGTCCGGCAACCAATACCCAGGAGGCCATCCAGGCGCTTTACTTTGGATATCTGGCTGCTGTTAAGGAGCAGAACGGGGCCGCTATGTCTCTGGGACGCACCTCAACCTTCCTGGATGTATATGCGGAACGCGATTTAAAGAACGGCACCTTTACAGAGCAGGAGCTTCAGGAGATGGTGGACCACTTTATCATGAAGCTGAGACTGGTGAAGTTCGCCCGTACTCCTGAATACAACTCCCTATTCTCCGGTGATCCCACCTGGGTCACAGAGTCCATCGCAGGTGTGGGCATTGACGGACGTCCAATGGTAACCAAAATGTCCTACCGCTATCTGCACACCCTGGACAACTTAGGTCCCGCTCCGGAGCCCAACCTGACTGTACTGTGGTCCACACGGCTGCCCCACAACTTCAAGGCTTACTGCGCTAAGATGTCCATCAAAACCTCTGCAATCCAGTACGAGAACGATGACCTCATGCGTGTAACCCACGGAGATGACTACGGAATCGCGTGCTGCGTATCCTCCATGAGAATCGGAAAGGAAATGCAGTTCTTCGGCGCAAGGGCAAACCTGGCCAAGTGCCTGCTCTACGCAATCAACGGCGGTGTGGATGAGATCACCAAAAAACAGGTGGGACCCAAATACCGTCCCATCACCTCCGAGTACCTGGATTATGATGAGGTCATGTCCGCTTACAAGGATATGATGAAATGGCTGGCCCGCGTTTATGTGAACACCTTAAACATCATCCACTATATGCATGATAAATACTGCTATGAGAGAGTCCAGATGGCACTGCATGACAAAAATGTGAGACGCTGGTTCGCAACTGGTATTGCCGGACTGTCCGTAGTTGCGGATTCCCTCTCAGCAATCAAATACGCAAAGGTCAAGGCTATCCGTGACGAGGACGGCATTGTAGTTGACTACCAGGTAGAGGGAGATTTCCCCAGATACGGAAACGATGACGATCGCGTGGACAGCATTGCAGCGGATCTGGTTCGTATCTTCATGGGATATATCAGCGGAAACCACACGTACCGCGGCGGCGTGGCAACTACTTCCATTCTGACCATCACTTCAAATGTGGTGTACGGGCAGAATACAGGAGCTACCCCGGACGGGAGAAAGGCCGGAGAACCCTTTGCACCTGGTGCCAACCCCATGCACGGACGTGATGCACATGGCGCGGTGGCTTCCCTGTCCTCTGTCTCCAAGCTTCCTTTCCGCGAGGCTCAGGATGGTATCTCCAACACCTTTTCCATCATCCCGGGCGCCCTGGGCAAGGATGATCAGATCTTTATGGGCGATCTGGCCGTAGATCTGGACTTGGGATGCTGCGAGGGCACTTTAGGCGAAGAGCAATAAGAAACCCATACACTTATTTATAGGAGGATTTACAATGGATATCAACAATGCACAGGTAGAAAACCTGATCAACTTACTGGACGGATATGCGGAAAAGGGCGGACATCACTTAAATGTTAATGTGTTCACCAAGGAAACATTGCTGGATGCCCAGGCTCATCCGGAAAAATATCCTCAGCTGACGATCCGCGTTTCCGGATATGCAGTAAACTTCAACAAGCTCACAAAAGAGCAGCAGGATGAGGTAATCTCCAGAACCTTCCACCACTCTATATAAGATGACAGGGTATATACACTCTCTGGAGAGCTTTGGCACTGTGGACGGCCCAGGTGTCCGCTATGTGGTCTTTATGCAGGGCTGCCCCATGCGCTGCCTCTACTGTCACAACCCGGATACTTGGGACACCAAGGGAGGCACCCCTATAACTCCGGAGGAAATTCTGGAGAGCTATGAAAAGAACAGAGCATTCTATAGAAACGGAGGACTCACCGTCACCGGAGGCGAGCCTCTGCTCCAGTTGGAGTTTGTCACAGAACTCTTGACCAAGGCCAGAGAGTGCCAAATTCACACCTGCATTGACAGTTCAGGCGCCACCTTCCAGCCATCCAATCCAGCTTATCTGGAGAAGCTGGACAAACTTTTGGAAGTGACAGACCTGGTGATGCTGGATATCAAGCATATTCATCCCAAACAGCACGAAGAACTGACCGGCTGCCCAAACGAGCGTATTCTTCTCTTTGCGCAGTATCTGGATCAGAAGAAAATCCCCGTGTGGATACGCCATGTGGTTGTTCCGGGAATTACAGACAATGAAAAGGATCTGTATGATCTTGGGTACTATATCGGAGGACTTCAAAATGTAAAGGCTTTGGATGTCCTGCCCTATCACACTATGGGAAAAGTAAAATACGAAAAGTTAGGGATGGATTACCCCCTGGGGGATCTGGAGGACTGCAGCAAGGAAGCCGCAATCAAAGCGCGGGGCTTTATTATGGATGGATTTCATAAAAAAAGGAAACAATTGTTAAGGCAATAATTTCATAAACATTTAACTTGTATATTGAATTTAAATGTATTAAAATGAAGTGAAAGGTTTGGAGACAAGCCGTACACGAATATATTTTAAGGAGGATACTAGATATGGCATACGTAATCACAGATGAATGTGTAAACTGTGGAACATGCGCTGGTGTATGTCCAGCAGAGGCTATCAGCGAGGGAGATGACAAGTACGTTATCGATGCTGATACTTGCTTAGACTGTGGAACCTGCGAAGCAGAATGTCCGACAGGTGCGATTCACGCAGAATAATGCTTAGAAGCTCAAGAGCCGGTACATCAGGTACCGGCTTTTGTTTTTGTAATTTAATTAATATTTTGTCGGGGCTGACCTCTTATCAAACCCATAATAAACCGAGCCTGATAGCTGCTGTGGCGGCCGGCTCGGTAATTTCAGGTCTATAGATGGAACCACCTCTTTTTTCGCTCCGTTCCCTTTTCTTTGGTGGCTGCAACCAGCTGTCGTTTTTTCTGGTGGGCCCGGATGGTCTCGTCTAATTGACGGTAGCGCTCCTCCTCCCGCTCCTCACGCAGCTGAAGAAGCACGTCCACCTCTTTTACCAGGGTATCCGTGATACGGCTTTCCAGCTCGGTATTATTTTCCTGCAGCACCTGCTTAAATATGTTGCTGACAATACTCTCAAACTGTTTCAGCTTGTCCAGGTCACCGGCTATGGCCGGCAGGGTCTCCGCCTCTTGGGGCGACTGGGCCTTCTGGGGGATATGAGCTGTCCCAGATGGCTGGGACGCTTGGGAGGGTTGAGATGACTGCACGGATGAACGCTCACTCAGCTTCTCCTCCAAATTAATTATGTTGTCCACACTGGGAGATAAGTCTTCCGTGCCTTCCTCTGAATGGGATACCCTTTTTTTCAGCTCTGGTATCAGTACTTTAATGGCTTTTAATTGAATTCCTCTCTCTTTTAGTTCTTTAATATTCCGGAATATGCGGATGTCTTCCTCGGTATAGTATCTGTGCCCTAGTTCCGTCCTGGCAATGGCTAAATCCAGCTCCTCTTCCCAGTAACGCAGCACATGGGTCTCCACGTCCACCTTTTTGGCAGCGTCGGAAATCATATACCTGGTCTCACTCATGCGCTCCCCTCCTTACTGTGAAAGTATACCATATTGGAGGGGGGAATGGGTGGGAAAGATATCGCAAGTTTTGACAGGATTTTTGGTGTCGGGCTTCGCCCTATATTCTCAGAGAAAAATAGCCCCCACCAAAGTCTTCGACCTTGGTGGGGGCTATTTTTTTCTGAGAATGCATGCCTCATTTTTTCATGTTTGCGAACTTTGTATAATTGGGCAGCCATACTAGTTCTACGGTTCCGATGGGGCCGTTTCTTTGTTTGGCTATGATGATCTCGGCGATTCCTTTTTTTTCTGAATCTTTGTTGTAGTAGTCGTCTCTGTAGATGAACATTACAACGTCCGCGTCCTGCTCTATGGCTCCGGACTCTCGCAGGTCGGAGAGCATGGGCCGGTGGTCGGGTCTTTGTTCTACGGCCCGGCTGAGCTGGGAGAGGGCTACTACAGGGACGGAGAGCTCTCTGGCGATCTCTTTTAGGGATCTTGAGATATCAGAGATCTCCTGCTGGCGGGAATCTGTCTTTTTATTGCCTGTCATCAGCTGCAGGTAGTCTATGATGATGATTCCCAGGTTGTGCTCCAACTTGTATTTTCTACACTTGGAACGCAACTCCGCCACGGAAATGCCCGGTGTGTCGTCTATGATCAGGTTGGATTTTCCGATAATTCCCGCTCCCTCTATGAGCTTGGTCCAATCCTCGTCGCTTAGACTTCCCGTTCGGATTGACTGGGAGTCTACTCTTGACTCAAGGGAGAGCAGACGGTTTACCAGCTGCTCCTTGGACATCTCCAGGCTGAATATGGCTGCCGTAACTCCGTTCCGGAAGGCCATGTGCTGTGCCATGTTTAACACAAATGCCGTCTTCCCCATGGATGGACGGGCGGCTACCAGTACCAGGTCAGAGGGCTGCATTCCGGACGTCTTGTAGTCCAGATCCACAAATCCTGTGGGGATTCCTGTGACGCTTCCCTTGTTTTTGGACGCTATCTCAATCTTGTCCAAGGCATTGAGTACCACATCCTTAATGGGCACATAGTCCCCTGTGCTGCGCTTCTGGACCAGATTGAAAATTTTTCGCTCTGTGTCCTCCATGATGTCCTCCACCCTCTCCTTTGCCAGGTAACAGGTGTTGGCTATCTCCTCGTTGACCTTTATCAGTTTGCGCAGCATGGATTTTTCCTGTACGATCTGCGCATAGGATCTGACGTTGGCTGAGGTAAGGGTGGTATTCAGGAGATCTTTGATAAACTCCAGGCTGCTCACCTCAGGGGGAACCTCCTTTTCTCTCAGGCGCTCCTGGAGCGTAATCAAATCTACCGGCTTACCCTCATTATAAAGCTCCAGCATGGCCTCAAAGACGATTCCATACTGGTGCTGATAAAAATCTTCGCTGGTAACAATTTCTGAGGCTGCCATGATAGCCTCACGGTCCATGAGCATAGACCCGATTACGGATTGCTCCGCCTCTACACTGTGGGGCAGTACCCGCTTGATCAGTGCCTCCTCCATGGTGCTCCCTCCAATATCATTACGCTTCCTTTACGGTTACCTTCAGCTTTGCGGTCACCTTTGGATGAAGCTTGATCCCCACTTCTGTAGTTCCCAGGGACTTTATGGGGTTGGGGAGCTGGATCTTCTTCTTGTCCAGATCATATCCCAGCTGCTCTTTCGCTGCCTCTGCAATCTCCTTTGTGGATATAGAGCCAAAGGTCTTACCGCCCTCTCCCACCTTTATGGATACCTGAATCTCCTTTTTCCCGATCTCCTCCGCATAAGCCCGGGCCTCCTCCAGCACTTCTTTGGCAACCTTTTCGCTGTGGGCTTTTTGCAGCTTCAGATCATTGATATTCTTAGGTGTGGCTTCCAGCGCCAGTTTTTTAGGGAACAGCGCATTCCTGGCATAGCCGTCACTCACATTTACGATCTCACCTTTTTTTCCCAAAGTCTTTACGTCTTCCGTCAAAATCACTTTCATTTTAAATCGCTCCTTCTTCTGTCATTGTTACAATAATTTCTTTTAACTTCTGTTTCGCTTCCTCAATATTGACTCCGTCCAGCTGCGCGCCGGCAATGTTCATATGCCCGCCGCCCCCCAGACGTTCCATAATAATCTGTACATTGACCTCGTCAATGGCCCTGGCACTGATATAGATCCGGTTGTTGTAGTCTGTAATCACAAAGGATGCCTTGATTCCCACTATATTCAGCAGCTCATTGGCCGCCTGAGCTCCCACTATGGTGGGACTTTCTAGATTTTGGCTGGGACATGCGCTGATGGCATAGCAGTCCAGAAATACTTCCGCGTGGCGTACGGCCTCTGCTCTGGCCTTGTAGGAGGTCATATCATTCCTCAGCATCTTCCGCACCCGGGTCACATCCGCCCCACACCTGCGCAGAAACGCTGCAGCCTCAAAGGTGCGCACTCCTGTTTTCGCCACAAAATTGTTGGTATCAATGATGATACCGGCATAGATACAGTCTGCCTCCCGGCTCTTCAGCTTCACGCTGTCTGAAAAATACTGCAGAATTTCCGCAACCATCTCGCAGGAGGAGGAAGCGTAAGGTTCAATGTAGGAGAGAACCGCATTTTTGATCACTTCGCTGCTCTGCCTGTGGTGATCCAGCACCACAATGGTCTTGGTCAGATGCAGAAGGGACTCACACTCTGTCATGCTGGGACGGTTGGTATCCACTACCACTACCACGGTGTTGTTGTCCGCTATGGCCTCAGCCTCCGCATGAGTCACGAACATGTCCTTCTCATAATCCGGGTTGTTCAAAAACAGGCTGATCCATGGCCGGATGGACCCGTTGATATCTCCCAGTACAATATGGGCGTGCTTATCCAGCATCTTAGCCGCCCGGTAGACTCCGATTGCCGCGCCAAAGGAATCGATATCCGTGATCTTATGCCCCATTACAAGCACTTTGTCCTTGCTGCCGATAAATTCCCGCAGGGCATGGGCTTTCACCCTGGCCTTGACTCTGGTGCTCTTTTCCATCTGCTGGGACTTTCCGCCGTAGTAGGAGATCTTTTCATTTTCCTTGACCACAGCCTGGTCGCCTCCGCGGCCCAGGGCCATTTCGATGGCGATTCTGGAAAACTCACAGTTCTGAATATATCCGCCTCCGTTAACACCGATTCCGATACTCAGAGTCACATTCATGTCATTTCCGATATTGACGGTCTTTACTTCCTCCAGGAGGGAGAATCGGTTCGCCTCCAGTTCCAGCAGGCTCTTGTATTTCAGGACAATAAAATACTTGTCCTTTTCCAGTTTCTTTACCACGCCGTCCAGGTTGGAGATATATTTATTGATTTTACGGTCAATCAGCGCCACCAAAAGGGAACGGCGCACTTCCTCCACACTCTCCAGGGCTTCGTCATAGTTGTCCAGATAGATCAGACCGGCAACCATTTTTTGCTCCTGGTTTTCCCTGCGGCTCTCATTCAGCTCTGTGTTGTCAAAGAGATACATGGCAATCATGTAACTGCTCTCCTTAGGCATGTCCACAATATCCACCGTCTCATCCAGAATCTGAATGGAAATCTTGTGCAGCTGTACCTGGAAATCTCTTCCCTCGTGTGTGATGTCCACAGTGCTCACGTCCTTCTGGACAGGCAGTACATGGGTATCAATCTCAGGAAACAGATTCAGGATATGCTTGTGGTACCGCTTATCCTTTCCGGTTATCTCAGAAAACTCCCCGTTCATCCAAATCAGCTTTCCATCCGGGTCCAGCAGTGCATACGGTATTGCGAACTCTTCCAGCAGTGTTTTCTGCACCTGGCCATACTGGGTGGCAAAATAAATCATTTCATTCATAATATTGGGCTTGTAGTGAAAAAGCATCACCAATACCATGATGACGTAAAGTGCTGTGAAACAGGAAACCAGGATGCCGGCCTTGGTATTGACAAAATATACCGTTATGTTCATCAGCACCAGAAACAGTACCATCACAACGGGCCACTGCATATAAGATTTCAGCTTGCCGCTAAACTTTATTTTACTATTTTTCTTCATTCCGTGCCTCCGATTGCCTTTCCTTATACGCCAAGGTCTTTTATGGCATTATCTATATAATAGCATTTTTTTCCCTCTTAGAAAAGGCTTTTTTATCCTTTCTATACACTGAATCTATGAAAGTGTAACCGTTTGGACAGGTGTGGTTCGGTATAAGGGGACGCTACCTCCGGCGCAGGGCTATGCTTCGGGGACGCGTGCAACATTCCGATGGACTATCTGCTAACTACAGCTAAGAGACTCAGGAGAACCTTCGTCTCTAAGTTTCCGTAAGCAGAGGATTCCATCTCCACTAAAAACGCACGCCAATTGTCCCCGAAGCATAGCCCTGCGCCGGAGGAAGCTGTTTCTCTTAGGCGAAAGAACATGCTATCCAGGCCATTTCCCAACAAGCTTTGGGGAAGTTCTCGGTTCCAGAACACAGTCACCCGGGCGTTGGCAGCTCTCTAAGCAAACAATTTACGTGCGTTTTTAGCGGCGGGGAAATGACCGTTTACGGAAACTTGGACGCGAAGGCTTTCCTGAGCGTCCTTAGTTGCAGTTAACGGTTAGTTCCCCAGAGCGTTGCACGTGTTTGCGTGAGAGCTGCCAACGCCCGGGTGATGTCCGGGTGGTAACAAGTAACAAAACAGCCCCATCTGAACTGTTACATAAAAGCAGCTGTTCCTACAGTTCTGTGCATTCACTACACAGTCATATAAAAACACCGCCCCTGCCGAAAGTTCTCCGGAAGAGCGGTGCATACATGGCCGTTTTGTAACGATTTCTCCGTTCGGTTCTGAAATATCACACGGTTTTACAAAAATACAGGTACTATTTTCTGTGTCTGGGTATCCACCAGGCCGGATGTGGTGAGCCTCAGTGCGGGAATTACTGGCAGACTCACAAAGGCAAGGGTCATAAAGGGATCAATTCCCCTGCCCACTCCCAGCTCATGGGCACGCTCTTTCATCAATCGTATGCGCTCAGCCAGAGTCTGGGCATCCAGGTCGCTCATCAGCCCCGCCACTGGCAGAGGAAGCTGTGCAAGTATCTGCCCGTCCGCAACCAGGGCCCAGCCGCCCTGGATCTCCCTGACGCAGTTGGCAGCCAGAGCCATATCCCGCGCATTGGTACCCGCCACAATCAGGTTATGGGAGTCATGGGCTACTGAGGATGCCACTGCTCCCTTTTTTAGCCCGTAACCCTTCAGATATCCCAGGCCCCGGTGCCCGGTACGGTGGTGTCTCTCCAGCACAGCCAGCTTGATGATGTCGTCCCTGACATTTACACCGTCCTGCTGGGATGTATAGGGAAGGATCTCTTCCCCGGTAAGTATCTGTCCGTTCTGAAGGGTGATCACCCTGATATGGCCCTCTTTTTTCTTTTTGTGTACACTCAGAAGAAAATCTTCTTCCTCCAGCTTTTTCATATTGAATGAGTGGTAAACACGCTCAGACAATTTTTGATTGACGCTGGGAGCTGCAAAGGGGAGCGCTTTTCCCTCCCGGACGGCCAGCGTACCCTTTTTGTACACTGCCTCCACCCGGAACTCCTCCAGATCTGAGAGAAGCACCAGATCCGCCTGATACCCGGGCGCCACTGCCCCCATCTGCCTCAGCCCAAAATAAACCGCTGCGTTAAAGGACCCCATTTTGACCGCTTTACAGGGGTCCGCACCCAAACGGACAGCCTTGCGGATAATGGCGTCTATGTGCCCGTTCTCCAGCAGATCCCCAGGATGCTTGTCATCTGTCACCAGCATGGCCCTCTCGCAGTAGGGATATTCAAACATCGGCATCAGGGCCTCCAGGTTACGGGCTGCAGTGCCTTCCCTCACCATAATCCATTGCCCCCTCCGGATGCGTTCTGCTGCCTCTCTGGATGTGGAGCACTCGTGGTCTGAGTGGACTCCCGCGCTGATATAAGCACACAGGTCATTTCCGGTAAGGCCCGGCGCATGTCCGTCCACCACCTTGCCAAAGTGTCTGGCATCCTCGATTTTCTGAAGAATCTGACTATCCCCCGCTGTTGTGCCCACATAGTTCATCATCTCTGCAAGGCCTACCACCCTCTTTTCCTGATAGTAGGCACGCAGGTCCTCCGCCTCCAGGCAGGCCCCGCTCTCATCCAGTGGAGCGGCCGGCACGCAGGAGGGAAGGGTAAAGTACACCTCCAGGGGCAACCCCCTGGTGGCCTTATACATGTAGTCAATCCCCTCCCGTCCGCACACATTTGCGATCTCATGGGGATCGGTCACCAGGGCGGTGGTTCCGTGGGGGAGGACTGTGCGCACAAACTCAGCGGGCTGCATCATAGAGCTCTCCAGGTGAATATGGCCATCAATCAGGCCCGGCACCAGAAATTTTCCGGTGCAGTCCACCTCGTCAGCGCCCTCGTAGCTTCCGATTCCCACGATTATCCCGTCACAGACAGCCACATCCCCCTGTTCCAGTTCCTCCGTAAACACATTGACAATTCCGGCATTCTTAAACACCAGATCCGCCTTTTGCTTTCCGCTTCCGGCCTGTACACATTTCTTAAGCATCTTTCCTTCCTTTCTGAAACCGGCCGGTGCCATGCGCGCCTACTCCTGGCGCAAAAGCATGACCTCCTCGCCGTACTCTACATACACCTCATCCAGCAGCTCCTTCCCCATGCGGGCAATAAAGCCCTCCTGATCCATGGGTTTTAAGGGCTGGATCTCTACGTCTTTTACGTCTCTTCTGCCCTTGACGGTCACATGATCTCCCCACTGGGCCATCAGGGAGTATCTGGCATCCTCGTCTATATAAATGGTCTTCTCTTTCTTTTCCTCATAGGGCCGCAGCACTCTCACACACTTAGCATCCATGATTTTCCCTCCTATTATACATAGTCATATCTGCGCGGCACATCCATCAGCTTCTTCTGGAACCTGTGAATGATAAAGCAGATAATAGCGCTCACCAAATATCCCACCGCGTACGGGAAGGACATGGTGTTGATTCCAAAGCCCAGGCTGGGTGCGTGCATAAACCCGAAAAATGCCAATATGGAGGCAATAATCAACGCCCATCCCGCCTTGTCCAGTCTCCGGTCAATGATAAACACCACCACAGTGGCCCACATAATACTGGTCAGAATTGCCCCTGAGCGCATGGCCAGCACACCGTGCCAGGTCACGCCATAGTCCAGCATGGTCTGGGAGAACTGGTCCGTGGAGTTCATGGTAAGCCCCTCCTCAATAAACACACCGAAAGCGCCCAGTGCATCGCGCACATAGGTATAGAGAACGTCTGCGATATGGGGAATCAGGGCAATGGCCACCGCTGCCCCATGCCTCCTGGGAGTGTCCGTAAAGGCCTGCACCACCATCAAAATCGCACACCACAGGAATGTGATGGACGCAATCACCGCCGGCATCAGGGAATTGAAGAAGCCGTATACTCCAAAGAGTGCGGATGCAGCAAAGAGTACACCCGTTACCCAGGAGTAGCCCACCCCGGTACCACTCTTTTTCAGTCCCGGATGTCCAAGCCACACGGTATTGGGGATAATGCCTCCAAAGAGCGCGGAGATCATGGTGCAGACACCGTCTGCAATCTGGGCATGGCCCACATTGTACTCATCCCCGGCCGCAATGGCTGCCTCCACATTGTCCATGGTCTCGATAAAGTTGTAAACCTCTATGGGAATGATGATTCCCAGATAGGGTACGATCAGCTTAAATCCGGACAGCACCGCATCAATGGCCAGCTGGGGCACCACAATTCCGATAGTGGAAGTGTCCACCTGCACGCGGCCCAGGCAGATGGCGTATACGATTCCGAACACCACGGATACCAGGAGCATGGGGATTTTCTTTTTAAACACATATCCCCCGATCAGGCCTATAATGGCGATGATCAGCACCGGCATTCCCAGCACAGGATCATGGTATACCTCAAAAAGTCCTGTGGTAGCCATCCACACCAGCCCGATTCCGGCAACCGTGCCCAGCATAGCTGCTCTGGGAATAATCTTGCGGATAAAGGGCCCGATAAATCCCCCTATCATTTCAATAAATCCGCCCAGGAAACATGCAGCCACCGCTGCACTCCAGCATACTTCAGGCGCCATGCCTGTGTAGGAGAGGGGGTAAATTACTCCGTACAGGTACACAAACATGGCTGGCGTGGACACTCCTGAGGGGAGGGCAGTCACATCCGCCCTGCCTGTCTTCTTTGCCAGGTTCCTGCCCATCCAGGCGTACACAAAGCCGCTCAGCATCAGACCAATGGAAAGGCCCGGCACCACCCTGCCGTAGATCAGCTCATCCGGCCATCCAATGCCCTGCAGCGCATAGATAATAATAATATAGTTTACAATATTTCCCACAAAGGCGTATACCACGCCTCCCACGTCCTCAGCTTTAAACAGACGAAGCTTGGCTGTACTCATTTTTTTCTCCTCCTTCAGCTTAAAAGCAGATTCCCATTTCCGCAAGTTCCGCTTTTACTTCCTCATACATGGCCTGCCACTGGGGTATTGGCGCCACGGTTTCCATATCGTAGGCCTCATCGAATCTCTTTCCTTTGTTCTTGTCCGGCATGGAGAATACATGCTCATATTTCTCCAACAGCTTCAGTACAATCCCATTGGCTTCCTCTCTGGTCATGCCCTGTCTAGCCACAGCTTTGCCCACCTCTCCCATGAGGCGGACCTCCAGACCGGTTCCGTTGGGCTCGTTTCCATTGGCTGAGCCAAGGCCCTCCAGATGCCCGCCGGAAACAGTGACCACAATGGAGTTGGCCGCCACCTCATAGAGCAGCTCTTTCGTCAAAGCGCCGCTTGAGGGCCACAGGTCACATACAATGATTGCCGGTGCATTCTTTGCAAAGGACTGGCAGAGCACGGACTGAAGCCACAGGCAACCCCTGGCTGTGGTCGCCACATCCGTGATATGTATGGGGTGGCAGAGATGATAGTCCGCCAGACAGATCAGATTGGCCGCCAGGATGGAGGCGATCATCACCAGCGTAGCTCCCGGAGCGTCTCCTCCCAGTCCGCCCACCATGGTGCAGGCCAGGGATGCATTTTTCATGCCATAGTCCAGGGAATTGGCTGCCCGAACCAGATTGCCGTTGTCAATGATCAGCTCATTAAACATTGCAACCAGGTGGGAATCACAGGGCCGCAGCCGTTTCTCATTGGCTGCACTAAGATCCCCGATCTCGGTCACAGCGCTCTCCGCAGCCAGCAGTCCCATTCCAGGACGCCCCACCTGCTCCAATGCCCTGTGCAGATACTCCAATTCCCTGCGCACAGCCACCACCTCTGTGGGATCGCCGCTCTTCACCGGAAACCCGTCCACGTCCACAAGGGAACCGCAGGTGAGCAGATCCACCACCGGCTCCTTGGCAGAACTTAACACATTCTCATAGTAAATGCTCTCCGGCGTTGGGCACCCCGGGTTGCCAGCCCAAATCACAGGCTCCTGCCTGTCCTCAATGCCTCTGGCCTTCAGGGTAACTGCATCCCTGCCCTCCCCCATCACCAGCTCCCGCTTCATGCCGCGGATGCCGGCCTCGATCTCCTCCTCAGAGAAACGGATGATTCTCTGTGTGGACATATTGTAGACTCCAAGTCTCAGGATCAATTTTTTCGCCGCCTCAAACATATCGTCCAGCAGCTTGTCCTCCTCTGGCACAATCACCTGCTTGTCCCAGTCAAACCCGTATTCATCCACGATATCCCGCACTTCGTCGATGATGTAGTCCATGTCCCACTCTTCCTTGGTAACCTTTTCCCCCGTATTGCTGCGGTTACACAATTCCAGGTATTCTTTTGCTGTCATTTCACTTCCTCCTACTCTTCAAAATAAAAGGACGAAAAACCCATGAGCACACAGTCTGCACTTTTCAAAATTTCAAATAGGTTTTTCGTCCTTTTATTTAGTTGCTTTATTTGTAACGGTGGTAACTATACTACCGGTCTGCGCATTTCCTGCGCTAACCTTTGGTTTTATTTTACATGAAACCGCTGAATAATCAAGTGGCAATTTGACAAAAATTTGCAATTTTCTCCCTTTGGGGACTGTCTCAGATGCGGATCTGCTCACGGTCCGGATGCTCCCCGGACCAACCCACCTGGGGCAGGGTCATGATGCGGTATATGTCCTCCTGGGAGATCGTAAAATCAAAGACCTTCATGTTCTCCCTCATCCGCTCCTCTGAAGAAGATTTGGGCAGAGGAAGGACATTGCACTGGAGGGCAAAACGCAGGCAGATCTGAGCCGGCGTCTTTCCATAGGACCTGGCTAGCTCTAAGAGCAGCGGCTCCTCCAGAACCCTTCCCCTTCCGATGGGGCTCCAGGCCTCCACAAGGATTCCATGTTTCTGGCAGAAATCAACAGCTGCCTTCTGTATATACCCGGGATGGAACTCCAGCTGATCCACCATAGGCACCACAGAGGCAGACTCCATCAGGTTCAGCAGATGGTGGGGTAAAAAGTTGCTGACTCCGATGGCTCTCACCCGTCCCGCCAGATACAGTTCTTCCAGGGCCTTCCAGGTCTCCCTGTCCTTTTTGCGCCACTCTTCGTCCCCGGGGCCTGACTTTGGCCAGTGGATCAGGCACAGATCCAGATAGTCTGTCCCCAGACGCTGCAGGGAATCCTCAAAAGACTTCCTGGCCCTGTCGTATCCCAGATCGTCTCTCCAGATCTTGCTGGTGATAAACAGCTCGTCCCTGGGAATTCCGGATTCCCTCAATGATTTGCCCAGGATCTCCTCATTTCCGTAAAAAGCTGCTGTATCCAAATGGCGGTAGCCGCAGCGCAATGCCCTGAGAATTGTCTCCTTATCCTCCCCTTCCACGGATTTGTAGGTTCCGAATCCAATTTTCGGAATGGTGACACCATTTAACAGTTTAAAATCTTCCATAGGTCGTCCTCCTTGCCCTTTTTTTCTATTTTATGCCTCCCCTTTTCCACCGTCAAGCGTTGTTTCGCTCCATGCGCAGTATCCGTAAAGAATAATAACCGTTTAGACGGGTCAGGTCTGTTACTTGCGTTACCACCCGGACGTCACGCGGGCGTTGGCAGCTCTCACGCAAACACGTGCAACGCTCTGGAGAACTAACCGTTAACTCTAACTCCTTACGACGGACGCGCTCCTCTGCTGCGTCCGTCGTAACGAATTATGCCAAACGGTTACCAACAAAAATATCATTCGTCATTTGTGCATTATTTAGTTGTCAGTGAGTAATATCTAAAGTTGATGGCATTGGGGACCAAGGTTCTCCTGAGTCCCTTAGTTGTAGTTAGCAGATCAGTTAATCGGAATGCTGCACGCGTCCCCGAAGCATAGCCCTGCGCCGGTGGAAGCGTCCGCCTCAGCCTCTAACGTCCCGTACCTGTCAAAACTGTTACAAAAAATACTACATCTTTCCAAATATTTGTTTTACAAATAGTCGAATCCTGTATATAATAAAATTCCAGTGAATACACATACTAAATTATAATGTAAAGGACAAAGAGGTCTAATGGAAAAGACAAGAAGCAGTTTTTCAGGAAAAATAGGATTTGTATTGGCCGCGGCAGGTTCCGCGGTGGGGCTGGGAAACCTCTGGCGTTTCCCGTATTTGGCTGCCAAGTATGGAGGCGGCATCTTTCTTCTGGTGTACATTGTACTGGCTGTCACCTTCGGTTTTGCACTGATGACCGCAGAAATTGCCCTGGGAAGAAAAACAGGCTTGAGTGCCATCGGCGCTTTTCAAAAGCTTAACAAAAAGTATTCGTTTGTGGGTTACCTGGCATCTCTGGTTCCCATCATCATCCTTCCCTACTACTGTGTCATCGGCGGCTGGGTGATCAAATATTTTACAGCCTTTTTGGGCGGCCAGACTGCGGCTGCTGCCCAGGACGGATATTTTGAGAATTTTATAGGCCAGACAGGCCAGCCCATTCTCTGGCTGGCTGTGTTTATCCTGATCACAGCGGTGGTGGTATTTTTGGGTGTGGAAAAGGGAATTGAGAAGGTGAGCAAAATCCTGATGCCCATCCTTCTGGTCTTATCTGTAGGAATCGCAGTTTACTCGGTAACGCTTCCCGGTGCTCTGGAGGGAGTCAAGTACTACCTGCTTCCTGACTTCAGCCGCTTTTCCCTGACCACTGTGGTGGGGGCTATGGGGCAGCTATTCTACTCCATGTCTTTGGCCATGGGAATCATGATCACTTATGGTTCCTATATGAAAAAGGACGTGGATCTGGAGAAGTCTGTATCCCAGATTGAGATTTTTGACACCGGCATCGCCCTCATCGCAGGACTTATGATCGTTCCCGCTGTGTTTGTGTTCAGCGGAGGTGACGGAGCTGCCATCAACGCGGGTCCCGGGCTGATGTTTGTCACCCTCCCCAAGGTGTTCAACTCCATGGCCATGGGCGGCCTGCTGGGAGGACTCTTCTTCGTCCTGGTTCTCTTCGCGGCGTTGACCTCCTCCATATCCCTGATGGAGACCATTGTATCCATTGTACAGGACAAGCTGCACTGGGGGCGGAAGCTCTCCTGTGTGATCGTGACTCTGTTCTGCCTGGCCGTGGCCCTGCCATCCTCCCTGGGATTTGGAGCCTGGTCCTCTGTTCAGCCTCTGGGAATGAGCTTTCTGGACTTCTTTGACTTTGTCAGCAACAGCCTGCTCATGCCTGTGGTCGCCCTTCTCACCTGCCTATTTGTGGGGTTTGTGATTGGCCCCAAGGTGATCAGCGAGGAGGTAAAGTACTCCTCCGCATTTCACAGAGAGAAGCTGTTTAATCTCATGATTAAATATATAGCGCCTATTTGTATCATTGTGATTCTGATTTCTTCTATACTGAATGCGCTGGGCATTATCGTAATCTGAGAATTGACCGTCCGTTCTCGTTTGGGACGAAGGGGGATGCCGCTCAATCATCCATTTTGATGAATTCGCGGCACCCCCTTTTCCGTTTCATGTGAAAAAGAATCCCACTCGCGGGATTCTCCGCCTGCGGCGGGGCTGCCCCGGCAGCTATCTTCCGCTCCGCCGCTGTGCGATCCCAGCGGAGCGTTTTTTTGTATCATAGGAAAGTTCAGAGGACTTTCCTATGATCAAAAAAGAGGAGCTGCTGCTCCAGTAGATGATTCATCTGCTGTTGCAACAGCTCTCTTAAATTTCCGTATTATTTGATCTTTGCGTATTTACTCAGGCCCTTATTTTTCAGGAGCTTACGATAAGCCACTCTCTTTTTAGCCGGTACTTTTACAACTAACTTCTTAGCCGTTCCGGTGAACGCCTGCTTGCCAACGCTCTTCAGCTTCGTGCTCTTGATTGTGATGCTGCCAAGCTTCCTGCACTTGTAAAATGCCTTGCTTCCAATCTTTGTAAGCACCTTACTGCTGATTGCAGCCTTTTTCACCTTAGAGCAATTGTAGAACGCATTTTTTCCAATATCCTTTACATTTGCTCCAATGGAAATGCTGGTGGCCTTCTTGCAGTTCTTGAATGCTAAGGCAGCCACTGCCGTAACCTTGTAGGGCTTTCCTCCCAGCTTCACTGTGCTGTACACCTTGATTACCTTCAGGTTCCTGCTCTTTGGTCCCATTACCGTTACGGTACGTTTCTCTGTGCTGGTCACCTTGTAGCGGTAGTTTCCGCTGGTGTAGGTTTTGCCCTTTTGGATCGTCTGTGTGTCATCCGTCACCTTGACAATAACGGACGCTGTCTTGCCGCCTGGGTTTGTGATTCCGTTCGCCAGTACCAGGGTTCCGGTAAGGGTATAGCTGCCCGCAGCGTTTGCATTGTAGCTGCCCTTTGCCCACTGCACGGACAGATCAACGGTACTTCCTGTGTCCAGGGTAGCTTTCACCGTTTTCGGCAGGGCAAGCTGCTCAAAGGCAGTTCCTTTCTTTACACTGATTGTGCCTAAGGATGCAACAGCTGTGATTTCCGGAGCTTTTACCTCCTTCTGACTTACTTTGACAACAATGGTTGCTGTCTTGCCATTTGAATCAATATTGTTTGGCACCTTCAGCTTTCCGGTCAGGGTGTATTCTCCCTCCTTGGTTCCATCGTATCCTGCATTTGTCCACTCTACATTCACATCCATACTGCTGCCATCATCAAGCGTTACCTTAACAGTCTTAGGCAGAGTGAGCTGCTCAAATGTGGTTCCGTACGCTGCGCTGACGGCATCCATTTCGGCTACGCTGACAACTTTACGCACTGTAACCGGCTTCTCAGTCACTTTTACAACAATGGCTGCTGTTTTATTATTGGGATTGGAAATTCCACTTTCTACTTGAACCGTTCCGTTCAGAGTGTATTCTCCCGCCTTGCTGCCGTCATAATTTCCTTTTACCCACTCTACAGCCAAATCCCTGGTGTCTCCTGTATCCAGAGTTACCTTAGCTGTCTGCGGAAGTACCAGATCTTCGAAGGATGTTCCTTCTTCTACGGTAAGCTTATCACTGGCCGCTACTTCGGTAATTTTGTACTCCTCTACCTTAACTGTGACAGAAGCTGTTTTATTATCCGGGTTTGTGATATTACCAGTGGTTTTTAAGGTGCCGCTCAGGGTGTAGGTTCCAGTCTTTGAAGCATCATAATTTCCTTTTGCCCACTGAACATTCACTTGCTGTGTATTTCCTGATTCCAGGGTAACTTCCACCTGGTCCGGCAGACTCAGTTTCTCAAAGGCAGTGCCATATTTTACTGTAATGGGGGCCACGGCCTGTACTGCAACAATTGCATTCTTTTCTGCTTCTCCCGCTACTGTAACCTTGATTGCCGCCTTTTTATTGCCTGTATTAACAATATTGGTATCCTCAGGCAGAGTGAGCGTTCCGCTCAATGTGTAAGTTCCCGCCTGATCCTTCTGATAGCCTGTGCCATCCCATGTAACACCCAGGGACAGGACAATACCGCTGTCAGCAGTTCCCAGGGCTGCCTGTACCGTTTTCGGCAACTCAAGGGCTGAAAATTCGGTTCCCTTTTCTACCGTAAGGGCTGTCGGTTCAAATATACTTGCAATATCCTTCTTGCCGTTCAGTTTCAGGAAGGTAATGGATGCCGGCTGTGACCTGTTGCCAGAACCATCTACTGCTGCCACAGACAGAGTATGGGAGCCCTCCGGCAGGCTTGTAATGTCGTAAGATGTATCCTGTACCCTCTCCAGCATTGCCCCATTTTCCCAGATCTCATAATGTACGCTGCCGCTCTCATCCGTGGATGCATTCCAGCTAAGGGTATTACCTGACCTCTTCAATCCTTCTAAAGGAGTAGGCGGCGTCGTATCCGGCGCTTCCTTTGTCTTTACCTGAATAGCCGGGTAATCACTTATCATACCGTATTTATTCACTGCCTTAACCGTATAGTTATAAGCGTGATTTTCCTCAAGTCCATTCAAAACACAGTAATTGTTCGCTGTCACCTGTACAGGCTCTGTGCCGTCCCCTTCATATACTTCATAATAAAGAATACTATCCGCATCCTCCGGTACATCCCAGGAAAGGACAATAAAATCTCTCTCCACGGTGCCCGCAGACACTTCTTTGTTCTGAAGATCCGGAGTTGGCAAATCATCCCTAAGCATAAGATTTCCCGCCGCGGTGTTCAGCGCCTGGATAGCACCTGTGATCTCCGCCTCTGCAGCGTCTGCTTTGTTCATTATTTCCACGGCACTCACATATGCCTGTTGGTAAGCATCCCAGCCTGCCGTGTACGCGTCAGAAGGTTTGAAATAGTTTTCCTTATACTGCTGCGCAATGGCCTCCTGAAGAGCACTCTTATCCGGAATTTCAACCTGCTCGCCCGGCGCCTTGTAGATGAGCATGTAGTCAAGGGCAACCGTTTTATCGCTTAAGGTTGTAATCACCATGGAATGTCTTCCGTTTGACAGTTCATCGCTGGCATAGAGCAGCACGTCTTTGTAATCACCGTCCACCATTGTTGAAATTTTGTCGCTGGTATTTCCGTCAATCGTAACTGTGAACTCACCAAAGTTCTTATTCTTAGCTCCATAAATCTCAAATTTTGTTCCTGTAAAACTGTAGGATACCGTTGATCCGGCTTTCGTACCGTCAATTTTGTCTCCATTGTGGTGATTCTTTTCATTGTCTCCAGGTCCGTCTGCGTTATATGGACTCCAGTTTCCAGTCCACCCCATTTCTTTGTTTGCTGTATTGTTTACCGCAAACTCAACCAGCTCCGCTCCATAGACCATCATGTAGTCCAATGCCACTTTCGCTTTATTATTGGCCTCTCGCTTTTTGGCCGTGATCACAATGGTGTGCTCTTTATTCTCCAACACAGAGCTTCTATACAGAAGAGTGTTTTTTATGTCCTCCTCTCCCCATGATGTAGCTTCGATCGGCGTTCCATCATCAATGGTAACCGTAAAGTCTCCAAAGGTTGAATTCAGACCCCCGTATATTTCAAACTGGGTTCCCACAAATGTATACGTTACGGTTCCGCCCTCTGTGCTGCTCTCAGCTTTATCTCCATTCAGGTATCCATCTTCAGGCCACATATACCAATCGCTGCTGAATGTCATATCTGTTGTATTGAGGCCGCCATCCCTTGTAAACTCCACCAAGGTCCCATTCGACTCTGTTTCCGTACCCGCAATGGCAATGGTAATGTCCACATACCCGCTGGTCCTGCCGTCCTCTTTTGCAACAGCCGTCACCCTTACTGTGCCGTTCGTATCTCCTACAGTCAGCACTCCATTGTCATCGATAGATGCCAGATCCGTGTTCACACCATTGACATCCGTCACTTTCCAGCTGACCTTTTTATTGGTCCCAGTGGTGACAACATCCGCCTGCATCTGAAGGGTACTGTTTGCTGCTGAGAGCACCGTCATTCCGGTTTTGCTGGTCACAGTCACACTCTCCACAGAGGTAGCCTCATCGTCCAGTACCTCAAACGCATCAAACTCAAACTTTGTTTTTGTGTGTGCATCATTACTGCGGCGGTTTGCCACCTTTAATTCTACTGTGTGTATGCCCTTACCCAGATCCGTTATAGAATATATTTCAGCGAAGTTTTTCTTCCCCGCAGCATAACTGTCTGCATCACCTTTGTTTACTCCGTCAATCCACACCTCCGCAATTCCTCTGTCTGCATTCTGTGTGGCGTAGACTTTCAGACCTGTTCCGTTAAATCTAAACGTTACGGTCTCATTTCCAACCGGATTCTCGATAAAGTGGCTCGTCTCATTATACAGTCCCGGCTCCGCGTAGGTTGACCATCCACTGCTGTAAATCAGCCTCGAATCCCGGTCATCTATCATTCCTGCCATATTTCTAAGATCGTTTACTTCCACCTGATCGCAAAGCTTCGACTCCATTTCGCCTGCTACCGCTTTGATCTGGTACTTCATGGCCCCCAGGAAATCGTATGCAGAAGTATCCGTAAAATGTGTCTCTGTGACCCCTTCTTTGATCATCTGCAGGCTTCCATTGTCCGCCTGACGATAGATTGTATAGGTAACATTCTCTTCTTCTACAGGATTCCAGCTCAATTCTACCTTGTCATCCGTCAGCCTTTCAGCCGCTAAACCGTTTGGCGCAGAAATCGTCTGAGTCTTTGGCAATGAGCCCAGATAATATGTTTTACCTTTTGTTGTCTCAAAGGAGATCCTGTCGTTGGAAAGCACATCAAAGCTTACATATTCTCCATTGTCTGTTGTTACGGTTGCATAAGCTGCATTGTCGCACTGTACAACTGCCTCTCCGCCGTTGTTTGATTTCAGAACTGCATTGTCCAGACTGCCATTGGACCATGCCATATCCACCTCAAAGTTACCTCTTGCCACCAGTCCCTCTACCTGACCCTCTGACCACACGTCCGGAAGGGCTGGGAGCAGGTTGATGTAGCCAACATTGCTCTGCAGCAGCATCTCCGCCACACCTGAAGTCATACCGAAGTTTCCGTCAATCTGGAAAGGTGCATGTGAATCCCAGAGATTGTTGTAGATACCGCCGTTAAACAAATCTGTGATCAGTGCGTACGCACGGTTTCCGTCACCTGTTCTGGCCCAGGTATTGATTCGCTGTCCCATTCCCCAGCCGGTGCTGTGGTCCTGACGCTTATTCAGTGAGACGATGGCTGCGTCCATCAGCTCTTGGTTCTCCACAGAAACCAGGTCACCCGGGAATAATCCCAGAAGGTGTGACATATGTCTGTGTGTGAATCCCTCTCCAAGCTTGTTGCCGTCCGCATCCTTATTGAATTCCTCTTCAATATACCACTCTTTGATCTGCCCGTCCTTGCCAATCTCAATGGGGTACTTGAGGTTATCCAGGATATCCTGCCATTCTTTCAGGATCGCCTCATCCTCCCCAACCAGTTCCCCGGCTGTGATGGTATCTGTAAACAACTGCCATATCAGAGACTGCTCATAGGTATTTCCGTTTGTGATAGGCCCTGTCTCCGGAGAATAAGCAGGTGAGGAGATCAGTTTTCCGTCTTCATCCTCCACCAGCATCTGTGAATAGAGGGTTGCCTCCTCCTTCATCATGGGATAGATATTTTCTTTCAAATAATCCACATCGCCTGTGAAGTCATAGTAATCCCAGCAGTTCTGGAGAATCCATGGCACTGCAGCCGGGGACCATCCCCACGTGAACACCCAGCCCGGGCTTGTCCATCCAAACGGCGTATTCTGGGTGTGGGCCATAAAGCCGTTCTCCGGATTTTCATCTGTGCTCTCAATACCTGCATAGACCTTTGCAGTCACACGTCCCGGTTCCCTCAGGGAATCTACGTAGTCGATCAGCGGCTCTGCACACTCCGCCATATTAGTGCTGTAGGTAGGCCAGTAATTCATCTGCAGGTTCACATTCATATGATAGTCTGAGTGCCAGGGAGAGTTATTCGCCCCCACCCAAATTCCCTGCAGGTTGGAGGGCAGCGTCGTTCTGTCCTCGTCCCCACCATTGTCTCTGGATGATTCAACGGTCAGGAATCGCCCATACTGAAATAAAAGCACCTCCAGATATCTTCTCTCCGCCTCAGTAGCTTTCCCCTCATTGTAAGCTTTGAGAAGGTCCTGTGTATCCTTCTGGGGAATCTCCTGTCCCAGGTCCAGATCTACTCTGCCAAAGATCTCGTAATAGTCATCGATATGTTCCTGCTTTAAAGCGTCGTAGGATTCCTTGACAGCAGCATCCACATATTTTGCCACCTTCTCGGATACTTGGGCGTCACTCTCCCCTGTTCTGTACTTGGGATAATCGTTTTTGTAATCCGTTCCGATGGAGGTAATAATGGTAATGGAGTCAGCATCCGCAACACTGACCTTGCCATCTGCATCATTGTCTGCCCTGGTTCCTCCCTCATTGAGCACCTGGGTCTGGGAGTTGAACTTCATCTGGTTATCAGTCAACTGTCCTGCTATTGTGATCCTTCCATCCTTCACTTCTGTTTCCCAGGTTCTCTGGTAAGCACTGTTGGTGGGCTTTCCACCGCCGGAACTGACCGCATTTCCCATCTCGTTGTCCGGCAGCACGCTTACATCCACGTCAAGAGCGCCTTTTTTGTCAGCAGAAACCTTGGTCACCAGCACATTTGCCGGGTAGCTGACAAAATACTCTCTTGTATAATGTACCCCGTCAATATCATACTCTACAGTGGATACCGCAGTGTTCAGATCCAGTTTACGCACATAGTTTTCAGCCTTTGTGCTGTCAACCCCGCTGAAATCCAGATACATATTACCATAGCTTAAAAAGTATCCGTATCCCTCTGTGCCATTATCATCGCTCTGGCCTGTCAGATAATTACATAAGCTCTGAGCTTTCGCCGTCTCCCCATTTGCGAAGGCCTCCTGAATCTGTTTCATAATAGCTCCGTTTTGCCCGTAATTCTCTAAATTTCCGCCATTATAATCAGGTCTGGAATCGCTGGGGCCGCCGGACCACAGAGACTTCTCCGTCAACTGGATTCTCTCGCGGTCTACCCCACCAAACACTGTAGCTCCTATAGCGCTGTTCCCCAGGGGCAGGGACGACTTCATCCAACCATCGTAGCTGTCTGCGGCCGCATCATCATACCAAAGCTCCAGGGTACTCTCCTTCGCTGACACATTGCTGTCAGACGTCTCTGACGCAAAACTCAGGTGAGCCGGTACCATGGACACTGCCATAGCTGCGGACAAAATGACCGCTGCTGTCTTTTTACCTGCATTAACCAATCTCTTCTTCATAAAATCTCCTTTCCAACTGCTGTTGCAACCGTATGCGCGGCTCATACATTTGTGCACAGATTCAGCTGCACACAAGCCATCCGGGCAAATTTTACGCAGTGCCCGGGTGGGTGTTATCTTTACGTTCTCTTCACATACACAAACAGATTTTCTCTAAACATCCGATTCCGGCCCCAAACACAGAGCCACCTCCTTTTTCCTCCGCCGGCATCGTATATACTGTCACCGCGTCTGTTGTTGGTTACTAATTCTATTGTACCTGCATTTTATTTTTATAACAGTGAATATTCTACTTAAATGGGTAAATATTTTACTTTTTTGTAATTAACGAAATAATTCTGAATATTATAAATAAACATGCATATGTTGTTAATTGTGCATGTTTATACAATAAATAGAAAATTATAAGAATCTAGTCGGGCGATTTTATGTCAGGTAGAATTGTGCTGTATTCCTAACTTAAGATTTAGTTATTATCCCATATTTGTCAATCTTTTACAATATATCCAAAAGTCAAATACACGTTTGTACAAATTAAATATTTTTTTGTGCAACGTTGCCCTCAGAGCGGACTCCTTGCTTTCTCCAGATCTTCCACATGCATCTTCATGCAGCAGCATTAAAACAGGCCTTCAAACAAACGCTTATTCGTCTGTTTGAAAGCCCATCTGCCTATATACTCATTGCCTCCCTGACTTCCTCCAGCTCCTCGTAGAAGTCAATTTGGATTTTATGCTTTACAGATGACATGGGAGGCACTGTCTTCAGCTTTTCCTGCTGCCTCTCCGCCGCCTTTCCTCCGATGTAGTTGGTTGCGGGTTCCAGTCCCACTACATACTCACCTCTGTTCAGATATCTCCACTGAATAAATTTATCCAGATCCCTGTGCTCAAAGCGGATGGTAAATCCTATCTGGTGTTCCCGGTTGAACATTCCCACACAGGAGGTGTCCCCCTGCCGCTTCAGCTGGTGGAAAAAACACATCTCTCCAACCTTGGAAGGGGGCTCCACCTGTCGCCACTTCTCCAGATTTTCCTGAGAGTAGGGATTGGCGCCTCTCACCTTCTCTGTTGGTATCAGCAGCTCACAAGCTGGTGAAAGGAAGGGGTAACCGATATTGCAGTGGTAGAGCTGCATATACTCCTGCTCCTCAAATCCGGTGTTTATGACTTCATCCTCCAGCACTATCCTGTTCTTCTCCTGGTATGTGGTGATGGTTCTTCTCAGCTGCAGCTTCTCTCCGAAAAGAAAGCTCTCCTTCATAATTCCGGAAATCTGTACCTCATTGCCCTCCTCCAGACGCAGAACGCGTACACTGTACTCATCTGCGGGGGTATTCCCAATTCTTCCGTGCAGTCCCAGCTCTTCCCCGTCCACACAGGGATTGCCTATGTTATTTAACCCGCAGGTGGTGATAAATCCTCCTGTAAAGTTCTCCAGCCATTTTGTGCCCGTCCGGTCATAGTACTGGGGCGCGGATACCCCGTTTGGATTGATATAGCTGATATTCAGCCCTTTGTAGGAGAGATAGGCAATATCCATACACCTGTCCGCGATCACCGTGAAACTCAGCCCTTTCTCATTGGACACCTGCGTGGCGCGCACGCCATCCTTCCTTCCTCCCTCCATGCGGTAGTTCTCCACACGCAGCAATTGGGAGAGATCCCCTATATACGCATAACGCTCTGTTTCCATACAAACCTCCTGTCCCTGTTTCGCTCAATTCACCAGGGGTTAATTCGCTGCTGTGCGGTCCGTTTCTCTTACGGCTCCAGCATAATCTTCATTGCGTCATCTGCCTCTGTTGTCTGAAACGCCTCTTCCCAGTCTGCCAGTTTGAATTTGTGGGAGATCAGTCCCTCTGTCTTGATCTCTCCGTCCGCAATGCCTTTGATTACGGAATCATAGGTTAGGGCGGATAAGTGCGAACCTATGATGGTCAGCTCCTTGCCGTCTCCGATCGTGTTCCAGTCTGCCTTTACCTCCTCGGCGAACACGCCCATCTGAACATATCTGCCCAGGTTTTTCAGGGAGTCCATGCCCTGGGTTACGCTTCTGGGGCTTCCTGAAGCCTCAATGTACACATCGCATCCCAGTCCGCCTGTAAGTTTATGAATTTCCTCCGCCACATTACATTTGGTGGGGTTGAGCACCACATCCGCGCCGTACTTTTTTCCCATTTCCAGGCGGTTGTCTTTTACATCAATTCCAATCACCATCTTGGGAAGCGCCAGGGAAGCGATGTTCACCATGGAGGTACCGATGGCTCCCAGACCCGCTATGACAACCACATCGCTGTGCTGGATCTGTGCCCTCTCCACTGCATGCATACCACAGGCGATTGGCTCAATGAGGACTGCCTGCTCCGGTGTAAATCCCCGGGGAACCTTGTGGTTGATGCAGTTCTTATCCAGCCTCACATACTCTGCAAAACCGCCGTTGGCGTACTGCTTGAATCCAAATACGGCTGACCTGGTGCACATCCAGTAGATTCCCTTTTTGCAGAACTCACACTCCCCGCATGGGATAACCTGCTCGGAAACCAGCACGTCTCCGACCTCGTAACCTTCCACTCCTTCTCCCAGCTCCACCACTTCCCCGTAGAACTCATGACCACCGATGCAGGGAGCCTCTATGTATCTGTTTTCCGGGGAGGTACCCCAGATACGGATACCTCCATGATATGCCTTCACATCCCCTGCGCAGATACCACAGCCCTTTACCTTCAGAACAATCTCCCCAGCACCTGCCGCGGGCTTTGGATAGTCCTCATATCTGTTGTCATAGGGTGCGTAGGATACAACCGCTTTCATCATTTCTGCCATAATGTTCAATCTCCTTTTCAATTCTGATTTTCTATTTATTTGTTTGCAAAGTGCTCGTCAAAGTATTCCTGTGCATTGGAGGAATCAATCACTGTGATAGGCATATACTGGTCCTTCTCCTGCTCAACGCCCTTCCAGAAATTATCCGCAATGTCGATCAGCATCTGGCCGTGTACGGAACCTCCGCCCAGGCTTACGGAAGATTTCTGGGGATCTCCGTTGATAATGTTCATGATCTCCTGCTCTGTGGCGTCGATGCCGAAGATACCAAACTTTTCGTATTCATCCTCTGTGATATAGGACTTTATGCCCTCATTTGCGCCTGCACCGCCACCGGAGCCGATGGAACAGATCACCTTGATGTTGGGGTTGGACTGCATAAAGTTCTCCGCATTCTTCTGACCGTCCTCCATCACCTCCGCGGGCTGGGTTGCCACCAGCTTGGCATTGGGTGCCAGCTCCTCGATGGCCTCCTTGATTCCGTTTGCACGGTCGATGATTTCCGGGTACTTGGGAAGATCCTCTAAGGCCCACTCTACTTCTTCATCTCCGTAGACCTCTTTGATCCACTCCGCCGCTCTCTGGCCGCAGGCGTATCCTGTATTGTAAGCGTCCACCAGGTACTGCGCGTCCGAGTTCTGGATCACCTGGGTGTAGGCAATGACCTTGATGCCCGCCTCCTGGGCCTCCTTGCACACATCCTCCACAGAGTTGGACTCCACAGCGGCGACGATGATAGCGTCCACGCCGGACTGAATAAAGTTCTCTATCTGTGACACCTGGGTGGTGGCGTCATCATTGGAGTTCTGCACCGTTACTGTCATGCCCAGTTCCTCCCCGTGTGCCTTGGATGCCTCCGCAAGCTCCGCCCAGGTCAGGTTTCCAAGGTTTAAGGTCATTCCCACTGTGTAGGAGTCTGAGGACGCTGCCTTGTCACCGGAGGCTGCCGCTGTGTCTCCTTTCGTGTCCGCACTTCCGCCTGTGGTACTGCTTCCGCATCCCGTCATCAGTCCGATTGCCAATGCCGCGCTTAAAATGATACCGATTGTTCTCTTTTTCATAATCCTTCTTCCTTTCTTTTTCACTGTTCATTTATGATTTTATAAGCATTTATAATCTTAGTTCTCCGCATTGATTGCTTTCATCTTTTTCACTTTCTCGTTTTTCATCAGAGACATGGTGTCGTAGATAACGGCTGCCAGCAGAACCAGGCCCTTAATGACCTCCTGTATGTACTCATTGATATTCATGATAGCCAGGCCGTTTTCCAGAACGCCCACGATCATACATCCAATGATTGCTCCCAGTACGGTTCCCTTACCTCCGTTGGTACTGACACCTCCCACCACGCAGGCGGTCAGACAGTTGAACTCATAGCCGTCTCCTGTTGAGGACTGGGCGGAGTTTAACCGGGCCAGCATCAGAATTGCGCCAATGGAGGTGAAAAATCCGCAGAGACTGTAAGCCATCAGCTGAATTCTCTTGACATTGACTCCAGAGAGCTTTGCCGCCTCCACATTGTTTCCAATTGCATAGAAGTAACGCCCATAAACGGTTTTGTTGAGGATAAACACACCCACCGCAATGATGATTACCAGGAATATAAGGGATATGGGTACGATTCCCGCTATGGTTCCCTGGCCCAGCTTTACAAAGGTATCATTGAATTTGAAGATCGCCAGCCCCCCTGTGATCAGGTAGCTGATACCTTTTAAGATAGTCATCATAGAGAGCGTTACAATTAGGGGCGCCACATGGGTCTCTGTGATGATGATTCCGTTGATCAGTCCAATGGCGGTTCCCAGCAGCATTCCGATAATACATGCCAGTCCCCAGTTCAGTCCAAAGGTGTTCATCAGAACTGCGGTCACTACAATGTCCAGGGATATCTGATATCCCACGGAGAGATCGATTCCTCCGGTGATCAGCACAAAGCTAAAGCCCACGGAACAGATTCCCACGGTTGCGATCTGTTTTGCGATGTTAAAAAAGTTCTTTGCCTGCATAAACTGTGGTGACGCGATGCTAAAAAACACCATCAATGCCAGTAAGACAATAAAAACTGCAAATTCTTTACTTTTTACGATTCTCTTCATCTATTCTGCACCTGCCGCTTTCATTAAAATTGATTCCTGCGAGATTTCTTCCCTGCTAAGGCTTCCGGCCATCCTGCCTTTACATAGAACCACAACCCGGTCGGACATCCCGATCAGTTCCTCCATATCCGACGAGATCATGACTATGGCCTTGCCCTGATTTGCCAGATCGTTCATTATATCATATATTTCCTGTTTTGCCCCCACATCAATACCTCTGGTGGGTTCATCAAAGATGATCACCTCCGGGTCCATGGCCAGCCATTTGGCCAGTACCACCTTCTGCTGATTGCCGCCGCTTAAGTTTTTCACCAGCTGTTCCATGGTAGGAGTCTTGATCCGCAGGCTCTTCTCATACTTCTCTGTCACTTCCACTTCCCGCTTTGGCTTGATCACGCTGTGGTTTGAGATGCGCCTCAGACAGGGCATGGTGGTATTTTCCCGGATACTCATATCCAGCACAACTCCGTGGCGCTTCCGGTCCTCAGGAATCATGGCGATCCCGGCCTCTATGGCCTGCCTGCAGTTCTTTGCATGAAGTGGTTTCCCTTTATAAACGATCTCTCCGGATGTGATCTTTTCGCTTCCGAAAAGGAGCTGTGCCAGTTCTGTGCGCCCCGCGCCCACCAGGCCTCCCAATCCCAGGATCTCCCCCCTCTTGATGTCAAAGCTGATATCCTTTACCCCGTTTCCGCAGACCCTATTCAGCTTCATGAGGGTCTCTGTGGGCGGCTTCTCCCTGACAGGATAGGATTCATTCAGCTCCCTGCCCACCATCAGCTTGATCAGCTCCTGTTTGCTGGTCTCCTCGGTATTCACTGTGGTGATATACTTGCCGTCCCGGATCACGGTCACTCTGTCGGACAGCCGGAAGATTTCTTCCATGCGGTGTGAAATGTAGAGGATGGTTACCCCCTCGGCCTTGAGCCTGTCTACGATCTCATACATGGCTTCTACCTCTGCAATGGTCAGCGGCGCGGACGGCTCATCCATGATCAGGATCTTGGCATCCTTAGAGATGGCCTTTGCAATCTCCACAATCTGCTGAAAGCCTGTCGTCAGATCCGCTACCTTTGCCTTTGGGTCAATCTTTACATGCAGCCGTTCAAAAAGCTCGCTCGCCTTTGCCTCCATGGACTTCCGGTCCAGAACCATTCCCTTTAGCATATACTCTCCCATAAAAATATTTTCCGCTGCGGACAGTACGGGGACAAGTGTAAATTCCTGGTAGATAACCGCCACCCCCTTCTGTCTGGAGAGCTTGGGTGTCAGCTTCTCAAATGTCTCACCGCATATCTCAATGGTACCCTGACTCGGTTCAATGGCCCCGGAGATCGTCTTAATCATGGTGGATTTTCCCGCGCCGTTCTCTCCCACTATGGCGTGAACCTCGCCCTCCCGAAACTCCATATTCATGTTATCCAAAGCCACTACACCAGGATACAGCTTGGAAATGTGATTCAGTTTTAATATGGTGTCGCCGATCATTTTTCCAACTCCTTCCTTTCTCGTTTGCTGTTGATAATATTTTACACCGACAAGATCACAATAAAAATGCACCTTTTTTGACATAAAGTATACATTTTTAACTAATTCACCTACACGCCTCCCCGGATTTTTATTGTCAGTCCCTCAGTAATCTGGTAATATAGGTTTATTGGTATACACAGTAATGCGAAACAGACAGCAGATACAATGGGGGATTGGCATGTTCAAAGTAGTGATTGTGGATGACGAGATATATGTAGTGGCATTGATTCAAAAATTGATCCAGTGGGACAAGTACCAGATGAAGGTGGAGGCCACAGCCAATGACGGGATGACCGCCCTTTCCCTGGTAAAAGAGGTCAAACCGGATCTTGTGATTGTAGATGTGCGTATGCCCGGGTATGACGGGATCGCCTTTATGGACGAGGTGCGCAAGTTCAACACCAATGTAAAGTTTATCGTGATCAGCGGACACAAGCAGTTCGATTACGCCAAGGGGGCCATGCGCAACAATGTGGAGGACTATCTGCTAAAGCCTATCAACAAAGAGGAGCTGGAGACCGTAATCCGCCACGTCTATGATCAGTTGATGGAAAACAGAGAAAAAGAGAGCCGTATCAAAGAGATGGCCGTGGAACTGGACACCAGCAAGAGAAGGGTGCGGGAAACCTTTTTAAAGACCCTGCTGGCGGGTGAACAGAAACTGACGGATGTGGATTTTGTCGGGATCAATGAGCGTAATCTCATAAGCCTGCAACCTGGCTGTTTCCGGATTTTGGCTCTGTTTTTAGACAGCCCCGCAGGTGAGCAGCCAAGCACCAGGGAGGATAATCTTCTGCTGGAAGAGTCATGCGCCAACCTGCGGGGCGCCCTGCAGGAGGTCTGTTGGGAGACTGTGGAGTACACCTATAAAAATGTCTGCTTCTTTTTCCTGAACTATAGGGAGAGCTCCCGCCAAAAGATCCGGGAGATCCTCAGGGAACAGCTCAGCAAATGTACTCTTCAGGTGAAAAAATTTGAAAACCTCTTTTTCCGCATCTGCATGGGTGCGGAGTCCTCAGCACCCCTTGCCTGGGAGTCGTCCGTAGAAAGCCTTTGGAACAGTAGTTTTGCGAGAACAGCTCTCCCGGGCGGAAAAATCATTGAACCGGAGGATATCCGTAAAACCCAGGACTTGCTTCCCGCAATCCTGGAATACCGGGAGGATAAGTTCTCCCAGGCGCTCTCCAGCCTGAACGCTGAGGAGATTCACCACTGTATCAAGGAAATGTACTCCAGAGCCTTTTACGGAATCGAGGAGGACTCTCTTTTGTATTACCGTCTTTTTGTGGAGCTGTTGAACCGGACCTACCGATATTTTAAAGATATCGGAATCTGCAAAGAACTGGAGCTGGAGTTTCGAAACCGCCTGCTGGAGGCTTACATGACCGCATCCGGGCCCCGGGAGTACGCCGCAGTCCTCTACCGGGAGATATCCCATATGATTGAGGAAAACCAGCTCTCCGCCCGCAGCCAGGCCACGCCAACCATACGGATCGTGAAACGGTACATTGCGGAGCACTACAGGGAGGACATCTCCCTCTCCTCTGCCGCTGGTCTGGTAAACCTCACCCCTGTGTATCTAAGCAGGCTGTTCAAAAAGGAGGAGGGCATCAACTTTGTGGACTACCTGAATCAGTACCGCATTGATGTCTCCAAAAACCTGCTCAGGGATGTAAAGTACAACGTGCTGGATGTGGCAGAGCTGTCCGGCTTCAGCAATACACGGTATTTCTCCAAAATATTCAAAAAGGCTGTGGGCATCACTCCCTCAGAGTACCGAAAACGCCACTCAGGCAAGGATGAGGAATAGCAGAATGATGAAAATATCAGAAAAATTCAAAAAACTGTCCGGAAGTCGGGTGATCCTCGCCTTTTTGCTGAATGTGGCTGTATTTGCCGTCATCTTTCTATTTTTCGGCTGGTTTCTGGACGGCGCCAGAAAGCTTGGCACCCACGGCTTTTCCTACCGGGAGACTGCCCTGTGTATGGTTTTTGCCTTTTTAATATCCGGCATTCTGGATTATATGATGATTGTTCGCCCCATCTGGGAGATGGAGGACAGAGTGCAGACATACCGGGATATGGTCAGCAGGGATGAGATGCTGGGGGATACGGATATGCTCTTGGATCACTCCATAGAATCTGTCCTCTATCATCTGATCAAACAGCAGGAGCTGGTCTGCGAGCGGAACCGGCTTGAGGAGAAGCAGCGCAAGAAAGCAGAGCTCTATGCCCTCTCCTCCCAGATTGACCCACATTTTCTCTACAATGCCCTGGATTCCATCCGGGGATACGCTCTGCTCCACGATATGGACGAGATCTCGGAGATCACAGAGGCTCTTTCCAGGGTATTCCGAAATATGATCTCCGACAAACACGAACTGCTCTCTCTGCGTCAGGAGATGGACAACATCAACAATTACATGAAAATCCAACAGTTCCGGTTTAACAATAAGTTTGCCTATTCCTTTGAGGTGGAGGAGGAACTTCTGGATCAATACATGGTGCCTCGTATGGTACTTCAGCCCCTGGTGGAGAATGCCATCATGCACGGCCTGGAGCGCAAGGTGGAGGGTGGCTGGATCAGGGTGAACGCCTATGTGACGGAGCGGAGGTTTGTTCTCACCGTGACTGACAACGGCGCAGGCATCACCGAGGAGCGGCTAAAGATCCTGGGGCAGGCCATGAAACAGATGCCCGCAGACTACAGCGTGGGGGACGGAGCCCACCACGCCGGCATCGCACTGATCAATATTAACAAGAGAATCAAGCTGAACTTTGGCAGCCAGTACGGGATCACTCTGAATAGTACCCCCAATATCCGCACAACTACGGAGGTGGTTCTGCCTCTGCTGCTGAACCGCCGATAGGAGAGCATAGCGTGAAAAAGGAAGCAATGCGGCTGCGCAATATCTGTTACAACGAAAACTCCATAGAGATCGTGAGGGATGGCAGCTTTCATGTGTTTGAGGGGGAGATTGTAGGTCTGGTGGGAAAAAACCATGCCGGGAAGAGCACTCTTCTGGGAGCCGCCACAGGGGAATTTCCCGCCCAGTCAGGGGATATCTGGATTCAGGAGCACAGGAGAACCATTTTCTCTATAGAGCAGGCCCGAAAAGAGGGAATATTTCTAATTAAGGCCGCCGGCTCCCTGATAGACAAATTTTCCATCAAGGACACCATGAAGCTAAACTTTGCCTTTGTGGGTAAAAAGCAGCGGTACGGGGAATATATCAAGAAGTGTAAAAGCATACTGGAGACCCTGAATGTCACTGAGGATTCCGATACCCTGATCGAGCATCTGAACTTTCACAAGCGGGTGCTCGTGGAGATGGCCCAGGCCCTGATCTGCGACGCCAAGATCCTGGTTTTGGACAATGTGGTCAGTCTCCTCTCCAGCACTGCCAGGGAGGAGATAAAACGGGAGTTTCAGCTTCTGCGAATGCGGGGCATCAGTGTAATCCTGATTGAAAATGAGGCTGACTGCATCCTTCCGTATATAGGGCGTCTGTGCGTCATGCGAAAGGGCAGGGTAGTGGCTGAGCTATCCAGGGAGGAGATGGAGCAAGACCTCATCCTCTCACTGATTGAGGGAGAAAAGTTTATTCCCAGAGCCGGGGAGTTCCGCCGCCTGGATAATGTGGATTACTCCCGAAAAATGCTGGAGTTCTCCCACATTTACACGGAGGATAGGGTGATTCGGGATCTCTCGTTCTCACTCTATACAAATGAAACCCTGGGTCTCTGGAACCGGAACAGACATTCCGGAAAGGCGATTCTGGATGTTCTGGGCGGCCGCTCCTCTCTGATCTCAGGTGTAATCCTCTCAGAGGGCAGGCCCTTGGCGGAACCCCTGAAACATGTAAGCAGGCAGGGAATCCTGCTGGTTCCCGAGGACGATGAAATCTTCACCAATATGAATCTGGGAGAAAATATCAGCTTATCCGCCCTCCGCCGCAATGCCTATGGTGGTGTTGTCAAGAAGGAGGGAGAACTGCTCTATCTGGTCCACAACCTTTGCAGTGAGTATTTCAGGGATGAGGGCTACCGCCTGTTTCCCAGCCAGGTAATCACCGACAATGCGCTGATCAAGAAAAAGGTGGCCCTCTGCCGGGCTGTTGCCTGCGGCGCCAAGGTCATTGTATACAACAATCCCTGCCTGAAAATGGATGTGCGTGAGAAGGAACTGTTCACCCAGGATATCCTCAAGACCCAGAAAAAGAAGATCGCCCAGCTTGTAATCTCCGCCCATTTGGACAGTCTGTATCCCTTCTGCAACCGGATTCTGCAGATCGAGGAGGGGAGGATCGTGGGGGAGATTTCCTTGGGGGAGGCGCAGGAGTCTGTGTCAACTGTTCCCCCGGACAATATTTTTCATTGAAAAAGAATCCCGCGCGCAGGATTCTCCGCCTGCGGCGGGTCGCTTTAGCGACATAATTCCTTTCCGCCGCTGTGCGATTCCGCCCGGAGGGCTTTTTATATCATAGGGAATTCCGAAGGACTTTCCTATGATATAAAAAACAGACCTCCCAAAATTAGATTTTTAGGTCTAACTTTTGGGGGGTCAGTTCAAAATCGCCTGTGACGGCTTATTATTTTATATACGTTCGCAAATCCTCTCTACACCATTTTCATAATTGGTGCAAAAGTGAATCCTAGTCTCTAAATACCCAGTTTATACAGGGCTTAATCCTGAACGTAAGGCATCAGAGCGATATGACGAGCCCTCTTGATCGCTACTGTCAAAGCTCTCTGGTGCTTTGCACAGTTGCCTGTGATTCTTCTGGGGAGGATTTTTCCTCTCTCAGATACATATCTCTTTAATTTATTTACATCCTTGTAATCAATCTCATTATTCTCTTTGCCGCAGAATACGCAAACTTTTTTTCTTCTGCGTCCGCCTCTTCTCTTCATCGGAGAATCGCCTCTATCATTTTTGAAAGCCATGTGTTTTCCCTCCTTAGATCAAATTTACTTTGAAAGTCCCGGACAGCGGCTGTGCAGATGGGCAAGCTTGCTTGCGCAGATGTACAGACATTGGACGGGCAAGCCGGTATGAGCAAGCAGGCCAACGGGCCGGATTGCGAATACTGGCGGCAGTTGCGTAAGTGCTGTTGCACGGAGCAACTGACTTTCATTCATGGTGATGTCTGCGTTAGCAGACATGTCCGTTTAGTTAAACGGCAGCTCTTCGTCAATGCCGTCCGGAATGTTCATAAAGCCATCTCCCGATGCTGCACTGGGAGTCGGTTTTGCAGGTGACGGTGCTGAATATCCCCCTTCGCCACTTGCCATGGAAGCCGCCTTGCTCTCAGCAAATTCCTGATCTTCCACTACTACATCTGTTGTGTAAACCTTCTGTCCGTCCTTGTTGGTGTAGCTTCCTGTCTGGATACGTCCGGTAACAACCACCTTCAGTCCCTGACGGAAGTACTTCTCGGCAAACTCTGCGCTTCTTCCGAAAGCCACGCATCCAATAAAGTCTGCGGTAGCCTCCCCGTCGCGTCTGCCAAACCTGCGGTCTACAGCTAATGTATATCTGGCAATTGCCATGGAATTATCCCCTGCGGAATAACGAATCTCAGGATCTCTGGTTAAACGCCCCATTAATATGACTTTGTTCATACTATCTCCTCTTCTCTATCTATGCATCCTGTCTAACGCATAAATATCTGATGACGTTCTCCATGATGCGGATGTGTCTCTCGATCTCCGCCGGAGCAGTAGTATCCGCTTCAAACTGGATAAAGTAGTAAAAGCCTTCTTTCATCTTCTGAATCTCATAGGCTAATCTCTTCTTGCCCCACTCATCAACATTCGTGATCGTACCGCCGTAGCGTGCAATGTACTCTTTCACTTTCTCGATGGTAGCTGTTCTCACATCATCCTCTACCTTTGCGTTGACAACAACTGCTAATTCATACTTGTTCATGCTCTTCGCACCTCCTTATGGTCTCTGGCCCCCTGTCTTAAGCGGGGAGCAAGGAATTTAAATAATATATCACAATTGCTAATAATACCATAAGACAGGCTGGATCGCAAGTAGTTTCTGCTATTTTCCCTCATTTTTTCCGCAATCCTCTGGTGTTTTTCTCCACCAGCTTCCTGGCAATCATAATCTGGTGCCCGCATCCCAGGCATTTCAGGCGGAAGTCCGCTCCCACCCTCAGGATTTCCCACTCACTGCTGCCACAGGGATGTTGCTTTTTCAGTTTCACAATATCTCCCACTTCGTAATCCATAAACTCTCCTATTCCATTTTGACCAGGTCACTTTTCAGAAATGACCTGGTCATTTCTGAAAAGTGACCTGGTCAAAATGAGCATTTTTGTTAGATTTGCACAAATATCTCCCCGATTCTGCCGGAAATCACTAGGTTTGCATTCTTATCCTGCGGTGTCACTGATTTATTGATAACCACCAGCTTCTTCCCCCGGTAATAATCTACCAGCCCCGCAGCCGGATACACCACCAGAGATGTACCGCCGATAATCAACACATCTGCCTCAGAAATATACCGCACTGCCTTGGCAAGCGTCCCATTGTCCAGTCCCTCCTCATAGAGCACAACGTCCGGTTTGATCATCCCTCCGCACTCGCAAGCGGGCACACCCACGGCCTTTTGCATGTACCCCGCGTCATAGAACTTTCCGCATCTCATGCAGTAGTTCCGGTGCACACTGCCGTGCAGCTGCAGCACCTCTTTGCTGCCTGCGGCCTGATGGAGTCCATCAATATTCTGGGTGATGACCGCCCGCAGCTTTCCCTCCTCCTCCAGTCGGGCCAGTTTCATGTGGGCCTCATTTGGCTTTGCAGTCAGGCAGAGCATCTTATCCTTATAGAACCGATAAAATTCCTCCGGATACCTCATAAAAAAGGAGTGGCTCAAAATGGTCTCAGGCGGATAATCATATTTCTGGTGATACAGTCCGTCTGTGCTTCGAAAGTCAGGTATCCCGCTCTCTGTGGAAACACCGGCCCCGCCGAAAAATACAATATTGCTGCTCTCGTCCACAAGCTCCTTCAATTTCCCGATCCCATCCATATGCATTCCCTCTTTCTTACCCGGTTCAGGTTCGCCCGGGCGCCCTACTTGCTCAAATAAGTATTTATCAGTTTCCCCTGTACAATAAACCGGGTGGTGTCGTTTCCCGTGCATGTGGACAGGGTAACCACCTTGTCATCCGCCCCCACCTTTACCTTGCTCTCTACCACCGATTTTTCAAAGGCGTTGTTAATATAATCCATAAAGTCCTCGTCATCCTCAAAGGTGAGCTGGTATGTTTGGCTGGTGGCCCCCACCTCCTGACAGGAAAAAATCTCATACTGGTAGATCTTGTCCGGTGTGTAAACCCAGAAATACGGGCTCTTTTCATATACCCCGTCCTCGTAAAACTTCTTCAGCGTGCCGAACATGGACCCATTTTTCATGTTGTGCCCATAGATAATAGAATTGCGGTCTGTAAAGTCTTTTTTACTCTGGGTATCCAGGAAAATACATCCTGCAAAATTGGGGGTCTTCTCAAAGGTATTGTGCAGGTAAAAATCATTGTCCGATCCCTGCGCCAAAGGATAGCTGATATCCAGAGCGGTCACCTTCAACCACCCAATGATCTCTTCATTTACTTCCTTTAAGCTGGCAAAGTCAATGGGGTTCTCCATCACCATCACCCCGTCACGCTCCTCCACCGGGGCATCCTCAGGAGCCTTCTCCTCATCCCCTGCATACTGCTTCTCCAGGGCGCTGTACTCATCCGTCCCCTTTTTATACTCCAGGTAAATGGTGAGCAGCTGATAACCCGAGTAGCAGAATATCCCCAAAGCTACTATGATAATCAGTGTTCGTATCACATCCCCCACTGTCCTCTTTTTTTTCTTTTTAGATTCTGTCATTTTCTCTTGTACCTGCCTTTCCAGCCCGTTTGCGCTTCTGCACAGGCATCTCCTGATGCTTTGGCAGCCTCACGGTAAATTTCGTACAGTTAAAGTTGCTGGAGGCCTCTATTGTGCCCCCGTGAAGCTCCACAATCTCTTTTGCAATGGAAAGTCCCAGACCAGCACCGCCCGTGCGGCTGGATCTGGCGTTGTCCACCCGGTAGAACTTCTCAAATATGGAACTTAACTTCTGCTGGGGAATCTGATCCCCCTGGTTGGTAAAGGTAATTACAATGGTATTCATCTCACAGTAAGCCTGGATATCAATGTTGGTTCCGGGATAGCTGTAAGCTATGGCATTTCTCAGGAGATTGTCAAACACCCTGGCCAGCTTGTCCGGGTCCCCATTCACAATCAGCCCATCGTCCGTGTGTATGGAACAGGTGAGCGTCTTCTCCGCAAGCACTGCGTAGCTCTCATCCGCCAGCTGTTCCAGCATAATGGAAAGGTTCACCTTCCCCTTCTCCAGCACAATATCCTGCAGGTTGAATCTGGTAATTTCAAAAAACTCATTGATCAGTTCCCCCAGGCGCATAGACTTTTCCAGGGAAATATGCGTGTACTTTGCCCTCTCCTCCTCCGGCATATCCGGCTGCTCGTCCAGCATAGTGAGGTACGCGATAATGGAGGTCAGAGGTGTTTTTAAATCATGGGCCAGATAGACAACCAGATCATTCTTCCTCTGTTCGCTCTCAATCGCTGCGTATTCCCGCCTCTTCAGCGTCATTTTCAGGGTATTCAGTTTCTCAGAGATGGGCCGAAGCTCCGGCACCAGGGTGACAGGAGCCTCCGAATCGCTCAGAATATTGTCAATCTCCTCCCCGATCTCATCCAGGTAGTGGGTCACCTTGGAGATGGCTGCATAAAAAAAGATCAGGAATAGTATGATAAAGCCCATGGCTAAAAACATATCTTTATTGTCCATAAAGATCTGTCCATATAGCTGATTGGCCTCCTCATAGCTCAAATGAAATCTCATCAGCACGGAAATGATCAGCTCCGGAAACTTGGGCTGAAAGACACCGTCAATCAGCAGCTTCAAAATCCCAAACCCCACGGCCAATGCCAGCAAGGTTACCAGGATAGTACGAAGCATCATTCCCCACTTTAACTTGCGGTAATTATTTTTCAACGCGATATCCAACTCCCCAGACGGTCTTGATAAAATCCGATTTTCCCGTAGGTCCGCTCATCTTTTCGCGCAAGTGGCGGATATGGACCATCACCGTATTGTTGCTGTTCTTATAGTATTTTTCCTTCCAAACCTGCTCAAAGAGCTGCTCGGAGCTGATGACCTGTCCCCGGTTCTCACAGAGAATCCAGAGAATGTCAAACTCGATGGGCGTCAGGGTCAGCTCACGCTCATTGTAGATGCACTCATGGGTGCTCCGGTTCAACAAAAGCCCCGCAAAATCAATCACATCCTCCTGAGGCTTGTTCCCCTCATTGTACTTGGTGGAGCGCCTCAGCTGGGCCTTCACCCTGGCAATCAGCTCCAGAGGGTTAAACGGCTTGGCAATGTAGTCATCCGCCCCCAGAGTCAGCCCATTGATCTTATCCATATACTCCGTCTTAGCGGTCAGCATGATCACCGGAAAGGTATAGTTCTCCCTTATCTTCTGCAAGATCGTTAAGCCGTCAATGTCCGGAAGCATCACGTCCAGCAAAGCCATATCCGGTGTGTTCTCCTCAACACACTTCAAGGCATCCGTGCCGTTGTAGCACTTGATCACCTCGTAATTTTCATTTTTCAGATACAGCTCCACTACGTCCGCGATCTCCCGTTCGTCGTCTACAATCAGTATCTTACTCCCCATAGTAATCCTCCTGTTTTCTTTCAGAACGTCTGTCGTCTATATTCTATAGGTTTCGTAACTGTTCGCTACTCGCACAGTTACCAGGTTTCCTCTTATAAGTCACAGTTTCCAACCGTACGCGGGAAAGGAACCACGTCCCTAATATTTCCCATCCCGGTCAGGTACATAACGCATCTCTCAAAGCCCAGCCCAAATCCCGCATGGCGGGTAGACCCATACTTGCGCAGGTCCAGATAAAAGTCATAGTCTTCCTTCTGAAGTCCCAGCTCTTCCATGCGCTTTACCAGTACGTCGTAGTCATCCTCCCTCTGGCTTCCTCCGATAATCTCACCGATTCCGGGCACCAGGCAGTCCATGGCCGCTACGGTCCTTCCATCCTCATTCAGCTTCATATAAAATGCCTTAATCTCCTTGGGATAGTCAGTCACAAACACCGGCCGCTTGTAAATCTGCTCTGTCAGATAGCGCTCATGCTCAGTCTGCAGGTCACATCCCCAGGATACTTTGTACTCAAACTTGTCATTGTTTTTCTCCAGAATCTCAATGGCCTCCGTGTAGGTCACATGGGCGAACTCAGACTTCACCACATGGTTCAGGCGGTCCAGAAGCCCCTTGTCCACAAAGGAGTTGAAGAAATTCATCTCCTCAGGTGCATGCTCGATCACATAGCTGATCACATACTTTAACATAGCCTCCGCCAGCATCATATCATCCTTCAGATCCGCAAAAGCAATCTCCGGCTCAATCATCCAAAATTCCGCTGCATGGCGGGTGGTGTTGGAATTCTCAGCCCGGAAGGTAGGTCCAAAGGTGTAGATATTGCGGAACGCCTGGGCATAAGTCTCCCCGTTCAGCTGTCCGCTGACCGTCAGATTGGTCTCCTTTCCAAAGAAATCCTGGCTGTAGTCCACCTTTCCCTCCTCAGTCCTTGGAAGATTCTCCATGTCCAGAGTGGTAACCCTAAACATCTCACCAGCTCCCTCACAGTCGCTGCCTGTAATCAGGGGAGTGTGCACATAGACAAAATCCCTCTCCTGGAAAAACTTGTGGATTGCATAAGCAATCAGGGAGCGCACGCGGAACACTGCCTGGAAGGTGTTGGTTCTGGGGCGCAGGTGGGAAATGGTGCGCAGGTACTCAAAGCTGTGGCGCTTCTTCTGCAGTGGGTAATCCGGTGCGGAGGTTCCCTCCACTTCCACCTCTTCTGCCTGTATCTCAAAAGGCTGTTTCGCCTGGGGCGTGGGCACCAGGGTCCCCGTAACGATCACTGCTGCACCCACATTTAACTTGGAAATCTCAGCAAAATTTTCCATTTTATCGTGATATACCACCTGAATTGGCTCAAAAAAAGTACCGTCATGGAGCACCAGGAAACCGAAAGTCTTGGAATCCCGGACACTTCTTACCCAGCCTCCTACTGTCACACTCTTATTTAAATATTCTTCTCTGTTTCTGAAAATCTCTCTAACCGTTGTTAATTCCATAATAGCTTGAACTCCTTTGTTCTCATATTATTCGTTACTGTTCACATGTTCACAGTAACATGCATAAATCCATGCAAAATCGTCTTTGGCGATGGGATTTTTGCACCCTTGAATCATTTTCTTAGGGTCTGGGCAGTAATTGCTCAGACCTGAGTGAACGGTAACTATTATTCATTTTTATTTATCAGTATATCCCATAATACGGGTGTATGCAAGCCACCACTCTTTATTTTCTTTAAATTTGCTCCTTCTTAGCCATTCGATATCTCCATAATTTACATGAAACGTCTATTTGAAATCACCCATGGCTATTCACAACCTTCGGGCGCGTACGGCAGCGGCATACGGCCACAGCAGCAGGGGGCCGTTGCCCTGTGCAACAGCCCCCTGCTCGTTCGTTCCGTCCTGCCTGTCAAAAGGTAAGCTCTCCGATCTGTTCATATCCGTTTGCCATGTCAAATGCCTTTACCCCATTATGGCTGGTCAGATAAAGTGTGTCTCCAATAAACATTCCCCTCACATTATCATTATCATAATAATAATCATAATAGTTCGCAGACGCCTCGTTATAGGTATACAAGAACTTATTTACAAAGCCCTCGCCCTCCTGGTACGAAAACACCATGTAGACCCCTTCACTCTCAAACCCAAAGATGTTTTTATCCGTATCAATCATTATAGCTTTATAGTTGTACAGTCCCGGCGAATCATATTGACCCTTCACCACATATTTATCAGACTCCTTCACATCCGAGGGATCGGAAATATCAAACATTGACAGTTTGATTCCCTTGCGGCGCCCGTTTTTGGGACTTACCTCCTGGCCAAGTCCCAGCAGTTTGTTTTCCCCGTAGAAGTGAAGATAAGAGGAAAAGCCCGTGATCTTCAACTCTCCCAGAATTTTCGGATTCCTGGGGTCGCTCAGATCCACAGAGAACAGGGGATCCGTTTCCCGGAAGGTGACAAAGTATCCCGCGTCTCCCAGGAACCTGGCGGACTTGATGGTTTCTCCGGGCGCCAGATCATCGATCTGTCCGCAGATATTCAGGTCCTCGTCCAGCACATAGAGACGGTTTACAGTATCAGAATCATCCCAGTCTGTGGAGACCACTCTCAGATATCCGTTGCTTTCATTGAGCGAAAAGCTGTCGTTTAAATAGCCCCTCACCTCCCCGGCTCCCACTGCAGAGACCCTGCCGTCCTCATAGTGGAACTTCAGAATTTGGGTAGTATTTCCGCTGCCATTGTAGTTGTTCAGGCTGATGTAAATATTCTCTGTGCTCACATAAAACATTTCTGCTGCGGAGACAATAGCTTTGCGGTCAAGCAGTTTATCCGGTTTGTTTACATCAATGGATGTGATCACCAGATAGGAGGACTGGTTGGGGCTTTCCGGCAGAAAGATATCGTCTATGAGCATATCCTCCCCCCCTGCCTTTGGCAGTATCGTACTGGCCTCCCTGGCCTCCAAAACCACGGGGTTGAACTCGGTAAACAGATACACATAGTCCCCAGTTTTGCGGGATGCCCGGTAAATGCCTTCCTGCTCTGTGCTGCCTGCCAGTGCGGGCTTGCTCCTGTCCGAGATATCAAAGGTATAGAGCCTGGAAAACTGCCTTTGGTCTACAGAGTATACGTCCTCTTTCTCCTTTCTCATGGTGGAACTGGAACCGCTGGCAACCAGAATCAAACGGTCCCCGTCCAGATACATTTCTTCCACCTTCATGCTATTGTCCGGTACCTGAATCGTGCTGGCTTCCTCCAGACTGCCGCCCTCTGCCTTTACAATGCGCACCTGGCCGTTTTTCCTCAGGATATACAGATAGGTTCCGTCCGTCTTCACCACATCCCCCTCATCCACCCCTGCCTCTTGCAGATTGGTTTCTGAGTAGCCCCCGGTGCCGGACTCCTTCGATGCAGCGGACGCGGTTTCCTGGGGCGTAGCGGCATCCGCCGCGCCTGCCTCGTATACTGTCCCTTCATCCATAGCATAAGACTCTGTCGCTGCAGTTGTCTCGGCCGTGGCTCCTGTGGCTAAAGCCCGGTCACTTTTCGTGCCGCTGATTTTACTCAAAGCCTGATAGAGCTCTTCCTCACTCTTAGGGTGGGGTATGGCGCTGTCCTCAGCATCGGTATCTGTCTCACTGGACAGTGCAGCCGGAGCCGTCGTATCCGCCGCCTCGGTAACCGCCGCCGCTTCCTCCCTGGCCTCAGTCTCCTTCTGGGCGGTCACTCCCGCATTGTTCCCGCCTCCTCCCGGATCTGCCAGATATCTGACCTGCCAGATGCCCACCAGCGCAATAAGCAGCACCGCCGCTGCCGCTGCCATCTGGTACAGGGGTGGTTTTCTCCTGTTCTGTTTCCTTCCCTGCAGCTTTTCTCTGACTGCCTCCGGCTTCAGGGAATCCGGGGTGTCCACGCTGTCTGCGGAATGCTTCAGCCGTTCCAATAATTTATTTTCATCCATAGCCAATCCTCCTCTACTTCTCCAGTCTTGCCTGCATCTTCTTTAAAGCCCGGCTCTGTTTTGATCGCACGGTATTATCACTCATCTGCAGCTGCAGGCCGATCTCCCTGCTGGTATAACCCCCAAAAAGGTTCATTGCCAGAATGAGGCGTTCCTCATCCCGAAGGGCCGCAAAAGCTCTGCGGACATCCAGATCCTGACACAAATCCCTGGGCCTAGATACCAGGTCTTCCGGAAGCTCCTGGGTCTTGTCAATATACTGCTTTAACCGCTTCTTACACTTATTAATCAAAATACGGAAAATCCATGCCCGAAAGGCCTCCGCCCTGCGCAGGGAACGAATCTCCTGCCAGGCATCCATCACGGTATCCCCCACAACATCCTCGGCATCGTGGGTATTTTTCAAGGTATACAGGGCAAATCGGTAGAGGTCCTGATAGATCTCCTCATACAGCTTCGAAAATGCCTCCGCATCCCCCTCTTTTGCCCTCTGTACCAGTTCAGTATTGTATTCCATAGCCTCACCCCTTTATTTATCGATAAATTTGGTATCAAGCGCGCCTCGGCGTTCCAGTACATTCAAACGGCGCATATGCGGCGCCTATTTCGTTTACGATGTACTCGTTTGCCCTGAAATATATATATTGTAACTATTCAGCAGGTCTGCGCATCTACTGCGCAGGCCGTGAGAAAATGATTCAGGAGTGCAAAAATCCCATCACTGAAGGTGATTTTAAATGGATTTTTGCATGTAACTGTGAAGGTACTGAGCAGTTACCATATATTTCACAGATATAGTGTGCACAATATCTCCAGGTGTTGCACTAACCGCAGAAATATTTTTTCGTCAGGCTATTTAATGCTGAATACAGCGATATCCCCGAACCGGTAACAGCGCTGTTTTCCGGTCCGGGGATATTGATTTGCGGTGCAGTGTAAAAAACTTATTTAATAACGGTTAAAGCAGGCGAAGATTTCCTGCACTCTGGGCATGGCCATCCCTGAGGGCACGCTGCCTGCGTCACAGATGCCAGCCAGTCCCTTTTGCGAAAGCAGACGTGTGAGCGCATTGACCACAGTACGCACATCATTTTTGCCCTCCCCGTAGTGCTCCTTCGCGTAGCGGAGCAGGCAGGCCAGGGTCTGGGTCTGTTCCTCATCCACCAGCTGTTCTACATATCGCAGATCCAGGGTTTCCTTCCCAAGGCTGAAGGCTGTCTTTCCCAGGCGTTTGATTTTGAGGCGCTCTTTCACGTATCCATCGCCCCGGTAGGTCTTACGCTTCTGCACAGTTCCGGACAGGTCGATTACCCTTTTCCCCTGGGGAACCGCAAAGTCTGGTGCTGAGGTTTCGGGGGCAGGGTAGGTATCCAGCACAGCCTTTGTGCTTTCTGTAATATCCAGGGTCCGATAGCAGTCCATCTGAAGGATCTTATCCGCAATATAGAAGTAGGAACCACAGCTTCCCACCACCAGTATGGTGGAGATATCCGCTTTTTCATAGAGATCCCTGGCCCGCTCCAAAAATGGCGTGATGGGTTCCTTCTGACGCACAATCACCCTCTGCATCAGTTCATCCCTCACCATGAAGTTTGTGGCAGAGGTATCCTCGTCTATCAGAAAGAGCCGGCTGCCAGCCTCGATCCCCTCCACAATATTTGCCGCCTGTGAGGTACTGCCGCTGGCGTCTAAGGTAGAAAAACACTTTGTGTCCTTTCCGTTCGGAAGGTGGTTGATAAAGAGGGATATATCTGTGTTTGTGATCTTTCTCCCATCCTCCGCCCGCAGTTTCAGCGCAGTCTGGTCTGTGATCACGTACTCTCTTCCATCCCCTGCGATGTGATTGTAAACGCCCCTCTCCAATGCCTTTAACAACGTGGATTTTCCATGGTACCCGCCTCCGGCGATCAGCGTAATCCCCTTGGCAATCCCCATTCCACGCAAGCATCCTTTGTGTGGAAGCTCTAAGGTCACTGCCATCGTTTCAGGGGATACAAAGGGAACCCCGTCCTTAAGCGGGCGGTCCGACACACCACTCTCTCTGGGGAGCACGGATCCGTCGGCCACAAAGGCAACCAGGTTACGCTTTACCAGCTCCTCTCGTATGACCTGTTGGTCTTCCGCCAGGAATATGACGCTCTCCACCTCCCTGGCCGGCATCTTGCGGTAACAGAGCCCCTGCTCCACACAGACAGGCAGGAAATCAAAGAGTATCTTTTCCAGTTCCGTTGCATTAATGGTTCTTCCGTTGGCTGGAAATCCCACCTCAAAGCGCACTGTAATGCCATTCTGATTTATCTCACAGGCAGTCCTCTCCAAAACCTCCTGGCCGCAGCGGCTTACTGTCATGATGCCGCTCTTTCCTGAGCCCTTGGCCTGGAAACAGAACTTGTCCGTCTGTCTGTGGAACCTCCGGATCAGATAATCTTCCAGCGCTGTTTTGGTCTGTCTGCTTCCATAGTACTCTGATGGAATCCCCGCACTTTTGTGGGGCAGCCGGACACTCAGCCTGGAAGGGGCAGCAAAGGGGTCTCCCTGTACATGTTCAATGTTCAAGGTATATTTGCCAAAGTCATAGCTGCCTGCCAAAGACTTGTATGCAGGGTAGCTTTTCCGATGGATTGATTTCAGCGATGTGCGCAGTTCTTCTGATGATTTCATGCTCATTCTCCTTTTAACAGCCGCAGCACGTTTGACTGCGGCACGATATACTTTGTGCGGGCGCGTTCGCCGCGCCATAAATTTCTGGATACCAGGAGCGGTATACCATAAGTATACGTAAAAATGGAGACTTTGGCAAGAATGGATTCACTTCCGTGTCTTCTCCAGCTCTCTGTTTAAAAAAGCCTCAATCTCCTGAATGGAACATCCCCTCTCAATCTGTCTGTGCAGAATGCGCAGTATCTCCTTTCTCCCCTCCTTTTTCCCCTCCAATTTTCCTTCTACAATCAAGTCCTCAATAGCTTTGCACATATTCATCGCTCCTTCCCGCGTCCTGCAGGCTCTCTTTACACTTTCCAATTCCCTGGTCCGGCTCAGGCTGCTGATCATGTCATAAGCTTCTTCCGCCAGATGTGAAAATCCCTGCCTGTTGTCCTCCACAAATCTCTTCACAGCTCCGCCGTCGCTTCTCCGCTGCAAAAATCCAAACACCAGCTTTATATCCGTCTCAAAGCAGTCCAGCTTCTGTATCTCATTTACCTCCAGAAGGTTCATGCGGCAGTCCATGGCGAAATACTTCCACTCCCTTGGAATCCCTGACCAGTCCAGCATGTCCTTCAGCTCTGTGGCAGCGTCCCATTTTTTCTCTCCATAGTAGACTACCAGGATAATCACAGGATGCAGCCTGTCATATCTGGACATACCAGACAGATACTCGGCGCCTGTCAAATCCCGGTTCTGCCGGTGCTGCGCGCGCAGCCGGCGCACCTGACTGGCATACTCCTTGACAATATATTCCATATAGCGGACCACCATTGCATAGTGAATATCATTCTGATTCTCCAGTCCCAATATGACGAAATTCATCCCGTAGACCGCCTTGCATACGATATCGTGATATCGGATGCCATATTCTCTCTCATCCTCCCCCTCCACCAGGAGGAGCTGGCCGTTCGTCTCCTCTATGTCCTGCCACTGAATCACCTTTCGTCCGTGAAAAAAGCTCACATTGATCAGATCTGCGATTCTTCTGGGGTCCGATAAATATACTTTGCTGGCTATGTCATTTTTCAAATGTATCCTCCTCTTTGTTTTTGCACAGTTACACTTTGCATTATCTATGAACTAATTATACAAACTTTCTCCCTGATTCGCAAGTGCGCGGGAGGATCTCATGGATTTATAAGTGCCACGGTCATGGCTTAGAATAGAAGGGCCCTGCTTAAAAAGGAAATGTAATTAAGATTTGGCTGCACGGATATAGTGCAGAGTAATAACAACATTATAATATCACATAATTTGTATTTCTGCAACATAATTGTTCTAATTTTTTATTATCCCCACTGCTGCCATTTTTCAGACACTTTTTGCACTTCTGCAATCTTCCGGAAACTTCATTTGAAAAAATTTGCTTACACAATAGAAATCCTTTTTTCTTTTACAATTCGTGTGTTCGATACCTTCCTTAAACAATCTATTTCATTAATATCAAAATTAGATCGGCCATGCAATAACCAATGCCGGTTCATTTCTTTTGGTTCATCATTTGTAAAATCTGACTTTTGATATAGTTTGGAGATAAAATTGTGATAGGACATCCAAATATATTTTTCTAAAACTGTATCTGTACTTATAGAATATTTTTCTATGTTCTTTTGGCATACTTTCATCATTCTAACCTCTTTTTTATTGTCCCCAAACTCAGACAAAATGCCCTCTATAACAGACATTAATGCTATTGCACATATTGAGAACAAACCACTTTGAAAGGCTAGCCAGCATTCGCTTACTACCCTTTTTAGACCGTTTCTTATATTCGACTTTAATATATTATCTACTACTATTTGTGTAAATCTAAAATTGTTTGAACTAAAGTACAGCACCAAAAATTCATTAATATTTTCCTCCTTCTCAATTTTTTCTATTGCGTACATTGTAATATCAGTAGGCATTGTCCATCCAATACTATCCAGTTTCTCCACTACCGTTTTTAAAAGTGCTTCATTTCTATATTCTATAATTTCCATCACTCTTTGAAAATTTGGATCATCCTTTAAGCCCTCTGTTAAAAATTTCATCTTATCCTGGCCTATTATGTTGAACATTAGTTCACTCCTATCTGGTAAATACTCTACGTGCAAAACTTTAGCTTTCGCCTTCCACTCAACATCCGTAACAAAACTCTGTCCAATCTCTATCCTCAGAACTGCATTCTTGTCCAAGTCCAATCTTACATCTATGCAACCATTATGTAGTACTTGATTTTTATCATAATTTATTATATACTATCAAACGTCTCAACCCCATAAAACCAAGGTCTAAGGGGCAAATAAACCGTGTGTTCGAGACCTTCCACACGTAAAACAAAACTAAAGGAGAATTGAATATGAGAAACAAAAAGGTATTATTTATGGTACAAGCCGCTGCCATCGCGGCTATCTATGTAGTTCTGACGGTGGTGTTTGCACCGCTGGCTTTTGGAGAGGTACAGATCCGGTTTGCGGAAGCTCTGACCGTTCTTCCATTCTTTACCCCAGCGGCGATCCCCGGGTTGTTTGTAGGCTGCATCATCGGCAATTTTATGGGTGGTGCCATCCCTGTTGACATTCTTTGCGGCAGTCTGGCTACTCTGCTTGGTGCTCTGGGCTCGTACGCACTTAGAAAGAGAAAATTTTTTGTACCATTTCCGCCAATTATCGCCAATATACTGATTGTACCATTTGTACTTTTCTACGGCTATGGAATCAATCTTCCCATCCCCTTCATGATGCTGACGGTAGGCGTGGGCGAGATCGTATCCTGCGGAGTTCTGGGCATGGTTGTCCTCCTTGCGCTGGATAAATACAAGAATCTTATTTTTAAAAATGCAGCTGCTTAATCAGCTGCTGCTTTTCTTTTCTTCCCAACTGCTTTATTTCCCACTCCCGGCGCATGGCCTCCGCCTTGGTGGGAAAGGTCTCGTAGTAGACCAGCTCCACGGGAATCCGGCCCTTTGTGTATTTGGCACCCTTGCCACTGTTGTGGTCTCTCAGCCTCTTTTCCATATTGTTTGTCCATCCTGTGTACAGAGTTCCGTCGCTGCACAGCAAAATATAAGTGTAATTCATCTTGGGCTCCCCCGCTGTTATGTAAAGCGCATGCACCAGCGGCACACACGCTTATTTTAATATAGAAAGCAATCGATAAAAGTACTTCACCCAGGAGGAATCGATCCTCAAAATACACTGTAAAAGAATTTCGATTGCGGGGATTTCCTTCCCTCTCTATAGTATACTCCACTTTTCGTTTTTGGTGCAAGAAACAAAATAGTTTTTACTTACTCCAGATACAGGAAGGGATCTGCAGGCTCTCCATCCTTCATCACCTGGAAGTAGAGATTGCTTCCCTCTTCACAGTAGTATTTTGTAGGCTCGCTCACATAGCCCAGCAGTTGCCCTGTCTCCACAGTGTTACCTACAGCTACTGTTACTTCTTTTAACTGTCCGTAAACCAGCTCATAGTTATTTCCAATATTGAGTGTCACAGTAGTGCCTGTCTCCTCATTGACATCAACAGACTCTACGATTCCCTTTGTGGAGGCTACCACCTGTGATCCAACATCCGCGCCGATGATCAGAGAGGGGCTGTATTTGTACTGGTCCAGAGTTGGAAAATAGACAGTGGCATCCATACTGTAATCGACCACCACATTTCCCGCAACCGGCCAGGTCAGCGGTACGCTGTCATCATACGCTACGGTTGGCTGGATATTGGCTGAGGAGGCATCCACACTGGCTTCGGTCTCATTCTCTGCCTCAGCACTCAGATCCGTCTCCTCCTCCTGAGGAAAGCTGGCGGGGTCCACATCCATCTCATTGGCCAGGGGCAGGTCAGCCTGAGCGTCCGCGTTGTTTACGCGCTGTGCATCCGTCTCCTGTTCTGTGGCTTTTGCCGCATCTTCCTCTTCTGCATCCTCTTGCCTGGCCTCCTCATTTAAGTCAACCAGCTGTTCCTGTTCCTCTTTTGCTTTTTCTGCGCGGTTCATGGTGTAAAATGTAGTAAACGCCGCTCCCCCCACCAGACAGAGGCTAAGTATCAGCATAGCCCCTTTTTTTCTTGTAAATTTCTTTCCATCCTTATTCTGCATAATCTTCACCTCATACTATAGTCAATTAGTTCAACTATAGCATTTCCAAAAGCTATACAATTATACATTTCGGAAAGTAATATTGTAAAATCTGAACATAGGTTTTTCCCGATTCCGCCAGGCTTTCGGCCCCATACTGGCTCATACCCAGACCATGCCCCAACCCCTTTGTAGTAATCCGAATCCCCTTCTGATCTTCCTCAATATAAAAGCAGCTGGAATTGAGGTTCAGCAGACTACGGAACTTTTCACCGGACATCTGGGTATTTCCCACCCGGACCTGCTCTACATAGTCTCCGCTGTCTCTCTTAATCACCTCTATCTGATCCGCCAGATCGCCCTCTGCAAGGATATCCGGACCGGCTTGTGAGATGGCATTCCTTACCTGCGAAGGGCGCAGGAATTGTACGTCCAAATAGCGCTCTGCCTCAACATCCTGGTGGCTGGCAACGGAGGAAAGCCACTCATACTTCCCTTTTCCGAACGCCTCCTCCCCTGACCGGGTGGTGCCGCTGCTGACGGCGTGAAAGGGAGCATGAATAAGTCCGCCCTCATAGGTCAACACCTGCCCCATAGTTGCCTCTGCAGCCTGCATCATGGCCTGGGCGGTTCCCCGTTCCTCAAGCTCCTCCAGGGTTATGTACGGCTCAGACAAAAGCTCCCCGGGATTGTCCTCCAGCTGCTTTTTCAGTTCCGTTCTCGCCAAAACCATCTGGGCTTTCAAAGCCTCGGGCTGGGTGTTTCCATCAATCTGCGTTGCCGCCACGCCCATCACATAATCCTCAAAAGAGACCTCCTGTATGGCCTCCCCCTGGCGTATAGAGATAAAGTCCTCTGTGGCTGTCTGCACCACATAACTGTCCCTTTCTTTACCGGAAAAGAAATTAGTGATCATATATGGCAACACTAGTATCAGCAAAACTGCTGTCAGAAAGGTCTGCGCCGTTTTTCTCATATTCAGCATATCCTTTTTCTTATTATTCTATGACATGCTGTCCACAAAAATTGATAAATCCTTTAATATTTTTAATATATAAATCATTACCGGGGAGCCAATACATGAACCTGCAAGAAATTTCCTGAATATATTAATAAAAAAGGATTATATAAAGAATCTTATGGTAACTGAACGTTATTTAATTAATTTTTACAGCATAGATGAAAAGAGCTTTACCAAAGATACAATCATGGACTTATGGCGTGCGGCAGCCTCAAAAGAATGTAACCACGGCGGGTGCTATATTGATGCTGTTGTGGAGGAAGCTGACCTTATATACAACATGAACAGCGGTTGTACAAACGGTAAGACCATACGTCTAACCACAACAAGAAATCCTGCTTTTACAGACAGCAGCACACAGTATTACGATGCTATACGTAAAATCATCTTTGAAATCAAGCATAAGCTGGATCATCCTCCGGTCTCCATCAGCATCAACACCACTAATTTCTTTTTCTTTGACAGCGTATAAATCATTCGTTAAACAAAAATTGACTAAAAAATGAAATTTTACCTTCTGGCATCCAATAAACCATACCACAATCCGCTGCCATCCTGGCAGCATCCACACAGTAAGCGGACATACAGCAGTCCTGGGCAGTGGGGCCGGCAGACATTGTGAGGCCGGTTATTCCCTGCTCTTTCACTTTATCTGTCAATTCTCTTGTCATAAGGTTGTGACGGCCTTTCATAGCCTTGATAGCCTTTGTATCACCATAGTCCTCCAAATCCCAGACAGACTGCATAATCAGCGCAGTGGTAAACTGGCCCGCCCTCTCCCTCATCTCCTGAACCGTTCCGCACTTGGGGGGACAGTTGGGGAGCTTATTGTAATTGCCGCAGACATTCTCCTCGCAGTATATTCTATACTTTTCCACAAAAACGAGCTTTCTTACAGGGAGAAATGCTGTATGTGCAAATCCTATATTCAAAGCATTATCTCTCATAAACTTTTGTATATTATTCATAAAAATCTCCATTTTGACCGGGTCATTTTTGAAAAACGACCGGGTCATTTCCGAAAATGACCCGGTCGAAATTGACAAGTATTTTATTGTACGGTTACTTTATCCAGATGCCATATCTCATCCACATACTGCTGGATGGTTCTGTCAGCCGTAAACTTCCCGCTGCACGCCACATTCAGGATTGCCATTTTAGCCCATCTTTCTTCATCCCTGTATGCTTCCTCAACCCGTTTCTGAGCCTCGGCATAAGGTTTGAAGTCTGCCAGTATAAAATAGGTATCCGCCTTCGCACTACTGTTTGTATTCAGCAGGGAATCGTAAATATCGCGGAAACGCTCGGGATCATCCGGTGCATATTCACCGTTGATAAGCTGCATCAGCACACGGCGGATATCCTGGTCGTTATTAAAGTAATCCATGGGATGATAACCACCATTTTTCTCGTAGTTGATCACCTCATCGGAGGAAAGGCCGAAGATAAAGGCATTCTCCTCTCCCACTTCCTCAACAATCTCCACATTGGCACCATCCATGGTGCCCAGCGTGGGCGCTCCGTTGAGCATAAACTTCATGTTTCCTGTTCCTGAAGCCTCCTTGCTGGCTGTGGAGATCTGCTCAGACACGTCCGCTGCCGCAAAGATAATCTCTGCGTTGGATACCCGGTAGTCCTCTATAAAGACAACCTTCAGCTTGCCCTTGATGGACTGGTCATTGTTGATAACCTCCGCAACTGCATTGATCAGCTTGATCGTCAGCTTCGCACGTCGGTAACCTGCCGCTGCCTTAGCGCCAAAGATAAATGTTCTGGGGTAGAAATCCATCTCCGGGTGATCCTTGATGGTATTGTACAGATGCATCACATGGAGAATGTTGAGCAGCTGACGCTTATACTCATGAAGTCTCTTAACCTGCACATCAAAGATAGAACGCGGGTCTACATCCACTCCATTGTGCTCTTTAATGTATTTTGCCAGGCGCACTTTGTTCTGATATTTGATGTTCATAAACTCCTGCTGTGCCTTTTTGTCATCGGCGTAGAGTTTCAGTCCGGAAATCTTGGAGAGATCTGTAATCCAGTCATCTCCGATATGCCCTGTCACCCAGCTTGACAGCAGTGGATTCGCATGGAGCAGGAATCTTCTCTGGGTAATACCGTTGGTCTTATTATTAAATTTCTCCGGCATCATCTCATAGAAGTCTCTCAGCTCCTGATTCTTCAGAATCTCTGTGTGCAGACGCGCCACACCGTTGACGGAATAACCTGCTGCAATGGCCAGATGAGCCATCTTCACCTGTCCGTTGAAGATGATCGCCATCTTATTGATCTTCTCCTGATTACCGGGATACTTTGCCTTGATGTCCTCTATGAATCTGCGGTTGATCTCCTCAATAATCTGATAGATACGGGGAAGCAGTCTGGAAAACAGCTCAATCGGCCATTTTTCCAGAGCCTCTGCCATAATAGTGTGGTTCGTATAAGCACAGGTCTTTGTAGTAATCTCCCATGCCTCATCCCACTCCAGTCCTTCCTCATCCAGAAGGATGCGCATCAGCTCCGCCACTGCCACTGTTGGGTGGGTATCGTTGAGCTGGAAGGTCGCCTTCTCGTAAAATTTATGGATATCGCTGTGTTTCTTCTTGTATTTTTCAATCGCTGCCTGGACACTTGCGGAGATAAAGAAATACTGCTGTTTCAGGCGCAGTTCCTTGCCTGCATAGTGCTCATCTGCAGGGTAAAGCACCTCCACAATATTCTTTGCCAGGTTCTCCTGCTCCACAGCCTTCATGTACTCGCCTTTGTTAAAGGAGTCCAGCTGGAAGTCAGAGATCGGTTCCGCATCCCATACGCGGAGCGTGTTAACAATCTTATTTTTATATCCTACTATGGGAATATCATAGGGTACCGCGCGTACAGACTGGTATCCCTTCTGGATAAACCGGTTTCTGCGAGCGGCAGAATCATACTCCACCTGCACGTATCCGCCAAATTTCACTTCCTTGGCATATTCCGGGCGGCGCAGCTCAAAAGGATTCCCGTCCTTCAGCCAGTTATCAGGGATCTCTACCTGATACCCATCCTCAATCTTCTGCTTAAACATACCGTAACGGTACCGAATGCCACAGCCATATGCACTGTAGCCCAAAGTGGCAAGAGAGTCCAGGAAGCAGGCAGCCAGACGTCCCAGTCCGCCGTTTCCAAGCGCTGCATCCGGCTCCTGATCTTCAATTACATTTAAATCAAAGCCCAGCTCATCCAGAGCCTCCTTAATCTCATCGTAATCTCCCAGATTGATCATATTGTTTCCCAGAGCGCGCCCCATCAAAAATTCCATGGACATATAGTACACGGTCTTTGGATCATCTTTCTCATACTGGGCCTGTGTTTCCAGCCAATTGTCAATAATCGCGTCCTTCACTGCGTAAGATACCGCCTGAAACACCTGCTGCTGGGTTGCCTCGTCAATCGTCTTGCGGTAAAGCGCCTTTACATTGTCCTTTACCTCGGCAATAAATGCCTTCTTGTCGAACTTCTTTAACATTCAAATCCTCCTTGTGCAGACGTGCACCCCCACACACGCCTGTTTGAGTTAGTTTTGCTTTTTTACGCCCATGGTCACTGTCTCGCCATTGATGTTCCATTCCTTCACATAGCCATCCGCAGTCCCTAAAGTGATGTCATCTGCCAAAACTTCAGATTTGATTTTCTCTGCGTGTGTGTTCAGGATATCTTCAATCTTCTGATTTCCTGATGCATAAATAATGATTCGGTCCGTTACTTCAAAGTCAGCTTCCTTACGCATGGTCTGGACCTTACTGATCAGCTCACGCACAAATCCCTCCTCAATCAGTTCGGGAGTCAGGTTTGTATCCAGCACAACCGTGATCCCGCCTTCCTGCTGGGACTCATATCCCTCTGTCTGGGCTGTGTCAATGAGCAAATCTTCCTCTAATAATACAACCTCGGTTCCCTGAATGTCAAGCTTAATACTGCCGCTGGCCTTCAGCTCATCCATAGCAGCATTTCCGTCCAGGGCCGGAAGTGCCTGGCGGATGCCTCCCAGCAATTTCCCGTACTTGGGTCCCACAGTCTTCAGCTGCGGTTTGAAACTGTAGGATGTAAATGCCCTCACATCCTCTGTAAAGGTCACTTTTTTGGTATTCAGCTCCTCACGAATAATATCCGTAAAGAACTGGGGCAGCGGGGCAAAAGCCTTCACAAACATATTGCCGATGGGCTGTCTGTTCTTAATGTTGGCCGCATTTCTGCAGGCACGCCCCATCACAACTACCTTCAGCACCTCATCCATATTGGCCTCCAGCTCCCTGTCAATCCGGGCTGTATCCGCCTTGGGGAAGTCACACAAGTGCACACTCTCCGGAGCAGACTTATCGATTCTGCACACCAGATTCCGATAAATATCCTCCGTCATAAATGGTATCATGGGAGCCGCCGCCTTGCTCACATTCACCAGGGCCGTGTACAGGGTCATGTAAGCATTAATCTTATCCTGCTCCATCCCCTTTGCCCAGAACCGCTCACGGCTGCGGCGCACATACCAGTTGCTCATGTCATCCACAAACTCCTGAAGCGCTCTTGCTGCCTCCGGAATCCGGTAACTGCCCAGGCTGTCGTCTACATTCTGGATCATGCTGTTCATCTTAGAGAGCAGCCACTTGTCCATTACAGACAGCTTGTCGTAGTCCAGTTCAAACTTCGTAGCGTCAAATTCATCTATATTCGCGTACAGCACAAAGAATGCATAAGTATTCCAAAGCGTTCCCATAAACTTCCGCTGCCCCTCCGTAACCGCCTTGCCATGGAAGCGGTTGGGCAGCCAGGGTGCACTGTTGATATAGAAATACCAGCGGATCGCATCCGCTCCGTAGGTATCCAGAGCGTCAAAGGGATCTACCGCATTCCCCTTGGATTTACTCATCTTCTGTCCATTTTCATCCTGCACATGCCCCAGGACGATAACATTCTTATAGGGTGCTTTGTTAAATATCAGCGTTGAAATTGCCAGCAGAGAGTAAAACCAGCCTCTCGTCTGATCCACAGCCTCAGAGATAAAGTTTGCAGGGAACTGCTGCTCAAACAGCTCCTTGTTCTCAAAGGGATAGTGGTGCTGCGCAAAAGGCATTGCCCCTGAATCAAACCAGCAGTCAATCACCTCCGGAACCCGGTGCATCTCCTTGCCACACTCGGGACATTTGATGGTCACCGCGTCAATAAATGGGCGGTGCAGTTCAATATCCCCTGGGCAGTTGTCCGACATACTTTTGAGCTCCTCAATGCTTCCGACAGAGTGCATATGCCCGCACTCACACTCCCAGACATTCAGCGGCGTACCCCAATAGCGGTTCCTGCTGATGCCCCAGTCCTGCACATTTTCCAGCCAGTCCCCAAAGCGGCCTTTACCAATGCTCTCAGGAATCCAATTGATCGTATTGTTATTGCGGATCAGATCATCTTTTACAGCCGTCATGTTGATAAACCAGGATTCACGCGCATAGTAGATCAGCGGCGTATCGCAGCGCCAACAATGGGGATAGCTGTGCTCAAACTGTGGCGCCGAAAACAGCAGACCTCTTTCCTTCAGATCCTTCAGAATCAGAGGATCTGCCTTCTTGCAGAAAGTCCCCTTCCAGGGTGTGTCCTCCGTCATCTCGCCTTTACTGTCCACCAACTGTAAAAATGGAAGGTCATATTTCCTGCCCACCTTAGAGTCGTCCTCACCAAAGGCGGGGGCAATGTGTACCACTCCGGTACCGTCTGTCAGTGTAACGTAGGTGTCACAGGTCACGAAGTACGCCTTTTTCTTCAGCTCCACAAAGGGGAACAAAGGCTCATACTCCTTGTATTCCAGGTCTTTGCCCACATAGGTCTCCAGAACCTCATAAGCGCCCTCTCCCAGAACCTTGTCGCAGAGTGCCTGTGCCAGATAGTAAGTTTTTCCATCCTCTGAGCTCACTTTTACATAAGTCTCCTGGGGATTTACACAGAGAGCCACATTAGACGGGAGGGTCCAGGGCGTTGTGGTCCACGCCAGGATATAAGCGTCCTCCCCCTTCACCTTAAAACGGGCAATGGCAGAGCGCTCCTTCACATCCTTGTATCCCTGGGCAACCTCATGGCTGGACAGAGGCGTCCCGCACCGGGGACAGTAGGGCACGATCTTATATCCCTTGTAGAGCAGCCCCTTTTCCCAGATTTGTTTTAATGCCCACCACTCAGACTCAATAAAATTATTCTCATAGGTGACATAGGGATGATCCATATCCGCCCAAAAACCCACAGTGGCGGAAAAGTCCTCCCACATTCCCTTATACTTCCACACACTGTCCTTGCAGTGCTTGATAAACGGCTCCAGACCGTACTCTTCAATCTGCTCCTTGCCATCCAGGCCCAGCATCTTCTCCACTTCCAGCTCCACCGGAAGCCCGTGTGTATCCCATCCTGCCTTTCTGGGAACCATCTTACCCTTCATGGTCTGATACCTTGGAATCATATCCTTAATCACGCGCGTCAGCACATGGCCGATATGAGGCTTTCCGTTGGCTGTGGGCGGTCCGTCATAGAAGGTGTAAGTCTCACACCCCTCCCGTTCTTTGATACTCTTCTCAAAAATATGGTTATCTGCCCAAAATTTTTCTGTTTCCTTTTCCCGGTCAACAAAGTTTAAATTTGTCGATACCTTTTCATACAACATGACATTCCCTCCTTAGCGTTTTTTGCTGCACAGAGAAGTCCAAAGGACGTTTCTGTGTAATAAAAAACCCCGCCCTGAACTAGGACGGGGTAAAAGCTTCCGTTAACCACCTGTTACAACATACTATCATACGCGTTCCCTGTAACGGGGGAAAACCGTCAGAGCCTACTATCGGATGCGTCTGTGCCTCCGCTTCAGCCTGCGACTCAAAAGTGATCTTCTACTTATCCTACTCATACCAGGCTTCCACCGCCCCCGGCTCTCTGTAACTTTCAAATAAATATACTGTCTTTCTCACCGTCGTTTTACTCTTTTCCTACCCATGGCCCCTTTCCGGTTATCCGGCAGGCACGGATAGGTTTGTGTATTATTATATATGCGAAAATCCCCAAAAGTCAAGGCATTTTTCGGGATTGTACATTACTGTTTACACGTTCACAGTAACATGCATGAATCCATGCAAAATCGCCTTTGGCAATGAGGTTATTGCACCCTCCGCCTTAGTCTGCTATAATCAAAACCAACAAAGGAGGTATGAATATGGTAACAACATACAAAACGCATGGTGTCTGCTCCCAGGCAATCCACATAGACATGGACGGGGACACCATCAAAAAAGTAGATTTTATCGGAGGCTGTTCCGGCAACACTCAGGGCGTAGCCAGGCTGGTGGAGGGAATGAAGGCGTCCGAGGCCATCGCAAAGCTGGAGGGAATCAAGTGCGGCCCACGCCCCACCTCCTGCCCGGACCAGCTGGCAAAGGCCCTGAGAGAAATATCAAAATAACCACAGATTCCATAATTCATGGAACCCTGCCTCAGAGGGGAGGACTACCCGCAGGCTTTGCGCCTTGGGGAAGCCCTTCCCTTTTCTTTCGCATCTTTGATTTGCTTCCATATCCAAACCACTCATGCAAACTACTGCCAAAATATGCAAAAAACAGCCATTTTCTGAAGAACTTATTGAATCTTTTTACGCAGTCTGCTATAGTTTACTAAGACAAAATATGACCTTTTTTCATTTTTTCCTCATCTTTATATATTGGAAACTAATTTGCGACGGTTGTTCGTTAAGATATAAATGCAAAAAAGGATTTATTTTGACGCGTAAGGTTGGTATAAGGGGGAATAAACTTGGATGACACATTGAAAATTCAAATGTTTGGAGAGTTTTCGATTTCAAATAAATACTATAGTATGGTTTCTACCACGAGCAACAGCATGCAGGTTCAGATGCTGCTATCCTACCTGATCGCAAACAAAGATACAAAGGTTTCAAAGCAGAAGCTCATGGAAATACTCTGGCCCGGCGATACCTGCAACAAGCCAGCAGGTGCCCTGCGAAATCTGGTATATCGGGCGCGTAAGGAGATGGCAAATTTTTTTCCGGATGGGAATGAAGAGTGCATCATGCTGGTACAAAATGCCTATGTGTGGAACCCGCAGATCCCGTGTGAAATCGATATATATGAGTTTGAGATGTATTACAATCTGGCACAGCGTGAGGAAAACCCCGCAAAGCGTTATGAATATAGTCAGAAGGTTCTGAATCTCTATAAAGGTGCCTTTCTCCCTCTCCAGTCCGGGGAAGAGTGGGTAATGTACCGCAGTGTATACTACCACCGTCTGTTTACCAAGTGCGCCCTGTCCATGATTAATTACCTGGAAATTTACAGCAGCTATGACGAAATCCTGCAGCTGTGCGATCGTGCGATTGAGCTGGAGCCCTCTGACGAACCCTTTCACAGAGAAAAGCTCTGTGCTTTGCTTAAAATGGGGCGTATACAGCCAGCCATTGAATATTACCACAACATTACAGAACTCTTCTCGCAGAAATACGGGATAGATATCACAGATTCTCTGCAGGATATTTACAAACAGCTGGTACACGCCCTGCCCAACAGCAATCTGAGTATGGATACCCTGGAGGAAACCCTGCGCGTGGATACACCGCAGAAGGGCAGCTTTTACTGTAATTTTGACATCTTTAAAAATATCTACCAGATCAATCTTCGCTCTGCAAGGCGTTCACAGAGCCGGCGTTATCTGGTGCTTCTCACTTTGTTCGACACCAAAAATGACGGTATCTTTACAACAGATATCCGTGAAGAGATGGATACCCTTTACGCTGTGCTCTCCAAGAATCTGCGAAGCAACGATGTATTCACACAGTCCAGCATCTCACAGCTCTCCTTGATTCTCACTGTGCCCAACGAAAGGGGCTGTCACGTGGCACTGAACAGAATCACAGAAAAATACGAAAACAAAAAGACGCATCTTAACATAGAATTACACGTAGATGTGAAACAGATCATATAACAAAACCACCCCAGGCACAAGATGCCGGGGTGGTTTTTGTTATAAATATAGGTTCCGAATTATTTTCTTTTTGGCATTTCCCTTATCGGTCCCACTTGTCACACATGGAGTCAATCTGGTCAGCAAATTTCGCCAGATCTTTATTGGCTCCGCCCTCATTGTGGCGGATCACTGTGAGCAGACGCTGGCCTGCAGCCCAAAGTCTGGAATAGACGGTATTGCCCCTGGCAGCCTTTGGAATTTTGGTCAGTGCTTCTGTCTTCTGAACCTTTACGGGTACTTCTTCTTTTATGAACACATTCCTTGCCAGATCATAGATGGTTCCGCTGTACGGCGCCATCGCATCCAGCCCCAGTTCTCTTCCCAAACGCTCTGCAAAGAGATCACAGACACCATCCTCGCCGTGTACAATAAATACCTTTTGAGGCTTTTTCTCCATCGCACGCATCCAGTCCATCAGTCCCTCATTGTCCGCATGCCCGCTGATACCTCCGAGCCTGCGTATCTTGGCCCTAACCTCAATCTCTTCGCCAAAGAGTTTCACTTTGGTGGCACCTTCCAACAAAGCCCTTCCCAAGGTGCCATAGGCCTGGTAGCCTACAAAGAGCACGGTGCACTCTTCCCTCCAAAGATTGTGCTTTAAATGGTGTTTGATACGGCCAGCTTCACACATTCCGCTGGCGGACACAATGACCTTTGGCTGTTGATCAAAATTGATCTGTTTGGACTCGTCACTGGTCACAGAAGTCCTGAGGCCGCTAAAACCGATGGGATTGATTCCCCTATGAACCAGTTCCAGTGCCTCATCGTCAAAGTCATCATACATGTGTTCCATAAAAATATGGGTTGCCTCTATAGCCAGAGGACTATCCACATAAACCGCAAAATCGCCGTGGTTCTTTACCAGTCCATCCTCCTTTATCTTGCGGATAAAATACAGTAATTCCTGGGTTCTGCCTACAGCAAACGAAGGTATCACCAAATTTCCTCCACGGTCAAAAGTCTGCTGAATAATGGAGGCCAGCTCTGTCACATAATCGGGCAGATCTCCATGGCTTCTGTCGCCATAGGTGGATTCCATCACCACATAATCAGCCTCTCTAAGATAATGAGGATCTCTGATCAACGGCTGATTCTTATTTCCAATATCGCCGGAGAAGACAATCTTCTTCTCTATGCCTTCTTCCTCTATCCATACCTCAATGGATGCGGACCCGAGCAGATGACCTGCATCCGCAAAGCGAACGGTAATGCCGTCAGCTACGGATATCATTTTATCATATTCACAGCCCACAAAGCACTTGATGGCTCCCTCAGCGTCATCCATATCATAGAGAGGTATGAACTCTTCTTTTCCAGCACGCCTTCCCTTTCGGTTGCGCCACTCTGCCTCAAACATCTGAATATGCGCACTGTCACGCAGCATTATCCCGCACAGATCCTTAGTAGCATCTGTAGCAAAGATCTGCCCCCGAAAGCCCCGCTGATACAGCAGCGGCAGCTTTCCGGAATGGTCAATGTGCGCATGTGTCAAAAGCACCAGATCAATGTCACTGGCGTTCACTGGAATCTCCTGATTCTCGTATTCGTCAGGTCCCTGCTCCATTCCACAGTCGATCAATAGTCTTCTATTGCACGCCTCCAGATAAAAGCAGCTGCCAGTTACTTCATGTGTTGCACCCAGAAACGTTAGTTTCATCGGAACACCCCCTTTGCGTATATAAACTATTATACGCTACTTTCCTCATATGAGATAGGGGTTTCTCAGATACGTTTCTTAAAAAAGCCTGAAGCACACAACCCGTATCTGCTGTTTGTCAGCACTGGGATGTGTCTGGGGCCTTTTTTCAAAATTGCCATCAGGGCCTCCCCGTTTCCTTCTGCCCCAGAAGGCGCTAAATAGTACCGATTTACATTTTCGTTGACTGTATCAATCCAATTTAAGAAGCTATTTGTAATGTATTCTCCACTTCCACCGTTAGGCAATGTTACAAAGCGTACACCGCTCTTTTCTTCCTCAAACATCTGCTTAACCTCACTGCCATGAGCAGTCAGATCCACGTTGCCCAGAAGAAGTGTTCCGGTGACATAGCCTTCACTGTTCTTTGCATTATGTCCCTTGCAGGTATCGAAGTCATTATAAAGGCCGCATCTCATACCACAGTTGTGGTTAACACCATCCACACACGCAGTACATGGCAGTGATTCCGCGGAAGGCTTCACTGTCAGCACACAGTCGTCCTTCTCAGGTGAGTTTTCCTCAGGCCCATGGAACATGACCAGAGAAGCACTGGTCTCTTTTCCAAAGCATCCGGCCTTCACCTTCCAGCCGGCTTTGGCGAATTCAAAGACTTCACCTGCTTTTAAGGAAATGGCCTGACTGGCTCCTTTTGAGAGAAAAGCCTCTTTGACCTTTCCGACCTCAATTCCTTCGTCAGGCAGAATGACCTTCTCTACCCGATTGCTCTCCATCAGTTTCAGAGCTTGTTCCACCGTGGCTTTCTCAAAATCCGCTACTGCCAGCAGGTCGATTGTCTCCGAACAGGAAAGGAATCTGTCATCCAGCCTCATATTGGCGCCCGCAGTCCCCTTCAGGCTGCTGACATAGAATACATTACAGTTGCTCCCTCTTTCAGTGTCCGCCACACTCAATGTGTGTGCTGATCCACCTTCAACGTTTTGATACATGAAACGAAAATATTTTGCTCTCATAGTTTTCTCCCCTTTACCCTCCACGAGACAAAAGATTATCCGTTTTTTCCAAAAAATATCTTATTGATTCTTCTTATCATTTGATATTTTCACAGATCTTCCTTTATCTGTGAAAGTTCTTTAATTTTGTAGTTTGTAATTTTGCTTGTCTTGTGTTGCTTTTGGTTTTTATCAACTGCTGGCAAAAGGTAATGTAGGGGTCAGTTGCCGAGTGGTGATAAAAATAAAATATTTGTGTATTTCCCATATAACGCTTACTCAATATAAATTCCTTTAGTTCTTGTTGTATTTGTCTCTGTAACATTACCTTTAATTGCTGCATGAGATCCTTTTACACGATAGTAATAATTTTTAGGTACTGTCAGATATACTCCTTCCGATAGCGAAATTGCATTTTCACTATCGTAAAATCTCTGTGCCGCAGGTACCCATTCATTCCCCTCAAGCCGCTCTAAATAAACAAAAACTTTAAGTTTATCACAGACTTGGTATCCAAAGGTCTCCCCTGCTAGATAAATCACTCCGCTATATCGATTAATTATTTCTGATGAACCCATAGCAAGGATAGCTCCTCTTGATACTTCTTGAAAACTATCTGTAGCAGATAAATCACTGGTAAGAAGTGAACCATCTACTATTTCACCATCTCTAGGGCCAGCTGCTTGCACATTAACCCCAAAACAACTAAAACAAACAAATAAAATAAGTATGGTTAATACGGGTTTTAATTTAAAAATTAGCTCTCCTCCTTTCTTAAAAAAAATCTACATTACATATAAGAAAACGTATGAGTGACCGTTTTGTGACGCAATATTAAATATTTTTTTCAATTTTGTTATAAATTTATATTTTCAATCATCTTACTAAACTCTAATTTGTCTATTTTTCCCCAAATAGCATAATAAGTATTTTCATGAACAAATTGAGTCAAATAAGCATTTTTTTCATCACTATTCTTTGACTCCCAAAGTTCTACTTCTGTATCACTAATATTTATTGTTATTTTATCAATAATCTCTCCGTCAAATGTCTGATTGCGTACCCTTCTATCAGAACTATCCCTTATATATACTGTGGCTATTGTATCCTTATAGTCATAATAAATTGTGGCACTCTTCATTTCTTCATTGATCTGATAACCATGGTATTTAAACCCAGGCGGATAATACATCAACTGAGGAGCTTTCAAATTTAATTTTTCAAGTATTTCTTGATATGCTTCTTTTTCTCCCCAATTACTTTCAAGCGTCTTATCATTACTCCCAATATCTGTTTTCAGACTGCTTCCAAAAACAGCGTTAATTATTCCTGTAAAATATATCCTATTAGCATCACTGCTCATACTAATCAAAAACATCCCAATAAAGATCGCTGCCACAGTGCCACCATACTTAACAACTCTCTTCCACTTTTTCCTCCCCTGCACCTTAAGTCCTAATTCCAAAGCTGCCCTGTCATCATCGCTCAAAAGATTGTAGATTTCATCCTTGGTAAGTTCTACCCTTTTATTCATCCACTCCGTATCGGCATTGATAGCTTCCTCGTCCTCCTCCCAAATGTTCTTTTCCTTTAGTTCCCCCACGATCCGTTCGAAAAGGTCATCGGGGGCTTTGACGTCAGCCAAGTCGGGATTTTCGTTTAATTCTTTTTCATATGCATCTGCATCAGAAAGAAGACGCTCTTTGAAAAGGGCATCAAACTCTTTGTCTGTTTCCCTTTCCTCTTGAGAAGGGAAGGGCGTGATTTTGTTGTTGTTCTTTTTCTGATTATCATCCATTTTCATTGAATTAGAGAAGTCCCTTCTTGACTTTTTTTAATATCAGTATAAGATGTAACTAGAACATTTTTTGGAGGATAAATAATTATGAAACGAATTGTATTAACCGGCGGCGGTACAGCTGGACATGTCACTCCGAATATCGCCCTGATACCCAAATTAAAGTCTCTGGATTATGATATTCATTATATTGGCTCCTACAACGGAATTGAGCGCAAGCTGATTGAAGAATTGGACATTCCATACTATGGCATCTCCTCCGGAAAGCTTCGCCGCTATTTTGATCCAAAAAACTTCACGGATCCGTTCAAGGTTTTAAAAGGTTATGGGCAGGCCAGGAAACTGATGAGGCGCTTAAAACCAGATGTGGTTTTTTCAAAGGGAGGTTTTGTAACCGTCCCTGTAGTCGTATCTGCACATAAACGCCATATACCTGTAATTATCCATGAATCTGATATGACTCCAGGTCTTGCCAACAGACTCTCCATTCCCTCAGCGGAAAAGATATGCTGCAATTTTCCTGAGACCATGTCACATTTGCCTGAAGGCAAGGCAGTCCTCACAGGTTCCCCCATACGTCAGGAGCTGCTTCACGGGAGCAAACTGGAAGCCTTAAAATTCTGCAATTTCACTGCCAACAAGCCTGTACTGATGGTGATCGGCGGCAGCCAGGGATCAGCAGTTGTCAACGATGCTATCCGAGGCGTACTGCCTGAGTTATTAAAAACCTTTCAGGTGATCCATCTATGCGGCAAGGATAAACTGGATACCAGTTTGAATCATCTGGAAGGTTATATTCAATTTGAATACGTAAAAAAAGAACTGGCCAACCTCTTTGCATTGGCCGACGTATGTGTGTCAAGAGCGGGTGCAAACGCTATCTGCGAGATTCTGGCCCTGCGAAAGCCAAACCTGTTAATCCCGCTCTCCGCCAATGCCAGCAGGGGTGACCAGATCTTAAATGCTGAATCCTTCCAGAACCAGGGGTTCAGCGAGGTCCTCAGTGAAGAGGAACTTGCCCCTACTATCCTGATTCCTACAATTTTAAAGCTTTATGAAAACCGTAGCGCCTATATTGCTGCTATGGAAAAAAGCGAGCAGAGCGACGCGATCTCTAAAATTGTGGAATTAATTGATTCAATCCACTCCCGGTAATTTTATAGGTACGACTACATCTATCGATGCGTAGATTGATCTCATGTCAGTGGGGGATACCGTTTTCTCTATGCCCCCACTGCCGTTACTCTTGTTTTTGGTGATTCCTCTCTCCATCTATAAACGTAGGAGATTCTCACTTATTTTGTTGAAGAGTCCGTAGCCCAAAATTATTAGAACTCCCGATACTCATCTTCATACTTACTGCGGATATATTTTCTGGCTCTGTACAGCTTAGCTCTGAGTACCTGCGGCGTAACTTGCAGATATTCTGCCGCTTGTTCCTGTCTCATCTCTTGAACACAGACCGCCTCTATTACTTGATACCAGCCTTCATTTGTCTTTTTCAAGTCTTCCAAAATGCGGAAGGATAGCTGTGCATCCACCATCCGGTCTACAATTCTCTCTGTATTATCCTCAGTGATAATTTCATAATCCGTTAAATGACAATCTGACATTGGAAACTCTCTTCTGAAATTTCTCTTTCTCAGATAATCAATTACAGCATTCTTTGCTGCTAACATTAACCACGGCTTGTAAAATGTCTTGTCTATTGTATCCATCTTTTGATAAAAAGCTACAAACGCCTGTTGACATATTTCTTCTGCTAAATCGCTGTCGCCAGATCTGTCTACTACAATTTTCATTAACAGGTGTCTGTAATCCGTGTACAGAATAGTGAATACTTTATTTTTCATCTTTGGTTATCTCCATCCTTTTCTCCTAATATTAATTTTTAAACTTGTTGAGTATTTCCGTTCTCTCATCATCTGATAAAGATCCCGGCTCCCAGGTGATTCCAACACTATCTCCCTCATAGCGCGGAATAAGATGCACATGAAAATGAAAAACTGTCTGTCCTGCCGGTGCTCCGTTGTTTTGCACAATATTGATTCCATCACATTGTAATACCTCTGCTAATTTATCTGCCATTTTTTTTGCCAGAATAAAAGCTTTGGCAGTCAGCTCTTCTGGCAGCTCGTGTAAGTTGGTGAAATGATCTTTCGGTAAGATTAGGGCGTGCCCCTTCGACGCGGGCCCAAGATCCAGTATCACGCGAAAATCATCGTCTTCATACAATGTCGCTGATGGTATCCCGCCATTGGCGATCTTGCAAAAAATACAATTCTGATCACACATTCTTTCTTCTCCTTCTAATATTTTGTCAGTAAAAATTCAGTCCTGGCTCCCCTCACGCCAATGACTGTTAGCTTTATGGTAATGCTTTTGTAAAATTATGTCAATAAGAACCGTTTGATATTTTTAATATTCAATGCTAGAATGTAGTCGATAAATATATGCAAACAAAAATAACGAGGTCAATAATGTCTGAATACAACCACATAAAACAACTGGAAGCCACAATTGAAGATCAGAAATTCGCAATATCAAAGATATCCCATGAGGTCCGTAACCCTGTCACCCTCATTAACAGTTCCCTTCAGCTCATTGAACAGGAGCACCCTGAGGTGACCGGCTTTGCGTTCTGGAATGAGACGCGGGCAGACATGAATTACCTGATACGTCTGCTGGAGGAACTGTCCACCTACAACAACGGTCAGATACTGCACCCAGAGCATCTCTCTACCTCTAAATGGTTAAAAGAAACAGCCGCCTCCCTAAAAGCCGCTGTTTCAAAAAATTATACTTTTAAAATCGATGTAGCAGAGGATCTGCCTTCCATCACCGCTGATCCGGTAAAACTGAGACAGGCTCTTTTAAATCTTCTGCGCAATGCATTTGAAGCGGTCTCTGAAAATGGTTTTGTCTCCCTGGGTGCCCATGCGGATGCAACTAATCTGACCATCACCGTCCGTGACAACGGCTGCGGCATTCCGCCGGAATACCTGGATGATCTGTTTAGGCCTTTTGTCACACACAAATCCGGCGGTACCGGACTTGGGCTTGCCATTACCAAACAGATCGTAAACGCGCACAGGGGTAAAATCGTTATACATACTGCTCCGGACCAGGGTACTAGCTTTGATATTGTACTTCCCTTGGCCTGCGGTAAAGGATAACCCCCAGAAGAAATCCACATACAAGTCCGCCGATGTGGGCTGCATTGTCCACTCCGATTGTGGTAAACCCCTGGAAGATCGTAAGTCCCGCCATCAGAAGCAGCCTTCTGCCGGTTATATCCTCCAGCCGTCCCTTGTTTACAATCACTATATAGAGCAATGCGCCCACCACCGCAAAAATCGCACCGGATGCGCCCGCTGAGGCCGCGTAGTCCCCGCTTCTGAGCTCAAGCCCATAGGAAATCAGGCTGGCCCCCACGCCGCCTGCCAGGTAGAGCAAAAGGTATTTCCACTTTCCAATGGTCCTCTCCAAAGTGTCCCCCAGAAAGATCAAGACCAGCATATTGTTGAACAAGTGCTCTATGCCAAAGTGGAGAAACATGCAGGTAAAGAGCCGGTAATACTCTCCGTACTCCTGAATCCAGGGCGCATAGCTGGCGCCATGCATAAGCATGTATTCTACATCATTGGTATTTCCCCCCATCTCCAATATCAAAAACACCAGAATATTGGCAGCCACGATTGTAAGGTTCACTACTGTTCTGGATCTCAGAAAATCCTTAATCTCCTCCATGTTACACACTCCTTTGATCTCTGTGTTAACACACATTGTATCAAAAGATCTGGGGCTTGCCTATCCTTTTCCCATTTTTTCATAATTATTTTATTATAATTGTTTACTATTTTCATAGTTACTTTTTATTCTTTATATTTTCATGTAATACCCCGCTCCTGCAAAATATATTTCATCCCCTGTGCGGACCTGTCTGCATTCATCAGCCTGCAGGCGTTCCCCATTTACAAAGGTACCGTTGGTAGAATTCAGATCCGTGAGAAAACATCCCTCCGGATTCCGCTCCAGTTTGGCATGTATGCGGCTCACAGCCGGAAGATTTAGGAGAATATCAGCCTGACCCTTCATTTTGCCGATCACCAGCAGCTCCCGGTCCATCACTATATTCTCCCGTATCTCCGGGTGAATGCTAATGAGAACAGGGAATACGCCAAAGCTACCCTCCTGCAAGACTGTTGTCTGACCGTAGGCTGTCCCGGCATCATCCTGTGATACATTCTCTTCCACCTTTGACTGTTCCCCCATGTCCCGTACATCCTTTTCTTCCTTTGTCTGTTCCTCCATGTCCCACGCATCCTCTTCCGGCTGTTCGTAAAATTCATAGGGTTCCTGCTCTGCCTCAAGTGAGTCTTCCGGGATTCGCGCAGACTTGGCTGCCTTACTCTTTCTTTTCTCATCAACTATGTTTTTCCGGACACGTTTCTCCTCTTTGATGAAAGCTCTGCTCTGCTTTTCCTGCTGCTCCCCTTGCTTCTCATCATTTATAAACAAATACACACCCACACAGATTGCCAGAAAAAGCAGCCCTCCTGTCTGTGTTAGGCTTAAAATCTCCAGAAGGCCCAGGGCAGAGATTCCTCCAATTACTACAATACCGGTTCCAGCAATACATAATCGTCTTCCACTACCTGCCCTGCATTTGCTTTTCCTCCGGGTTTTTCCCTGGCTTTTTCTCCATCCCCTCCTCTCTCCCCTTTTTCCCTTTTGTGTTCTTTTCTCTTTGTGCCCTCCCATGGATATTCCCGGCCTTTGTATACCATTTTGTTCTTCGCCGGACTGAATCATACGCTCTCCGGCCCTTCCCCCGGTCATGTTGTCCTTCCTTCCAGTATCGCAAGTCCTCTTCCCACTATAAGACTTCCTGCTTCCTTTATTTTCTTCCCGCCCTTTCTCCTCCTTCTGCCATTCCTTTTCCTTGCCTCTTTCTCTCTCCTCCTCTTTCTTTTCCCGTTCTTTTATCTCCTCCCCTTTATCCTTACACTCTTTTTCCGGCCCTTTCTCCACTGGCTCCTTACCGGACCCCCAAGTCTGCCTCAAAGACTCTCTAAGTGCCTCCCTGGCGCTGTAGTTCTCCACCTCTGTCTTGCTGTATAGTGCGTATCCCCAAAGTACGGCCTGGTCATCCCTGTGGTCCAGTCTTTTGAGTATATACTCTGTAAGCTTTCGAAAAGCGTCTTCCCCATCCTTCTGAGAGGCCGGAAGATAGCACAGATACAATTCCCGGCTCTCTACATCCATGTACATAAGCCCAGGGTCAAGCAGGAAAGACTTTCCGTCCAGAAGAAAAACAGCGGCGCTCTCAAACGCCCTGTACAATCCCTCCACCAGTGCACGGATGTCTCCGCTTCCCATCCTTTTTTTCTCATAGATCCTTCCCACCGGCTGTTTTGAAGTAATATCGTAAAAAAATTCTATTTTATTGTCGATCATACGCATTCGGGCTTTCAGGCATCCGGGAATATCGTTTGCCAGCAGCATCCTCACCTGGTATTCATTTCCCTGAAGACTCTCAGAGGCCTCCAGCACCATATAGTTGCGGTCCATGTCATGGCGGAATCTTGGCTTCATTTTCTCATTTCCTCCGCAATCTTTTCCAGGCTGCGCAGCCTTACCACTGTGCTGCCGGGTTTTAACAGGGCCAGACTTGCGCTCCCCTTTATCTCAAGTACAGACCCGGAAGTGTAGCGCATCACCAGTCCCGGAAGCTGCATCTGCCCCTTGTATTGAACCGTTACCCTGTCCTCCTCAACCAATGTATTTCCGGAAACCCCGCGCGTCCCCAAAAGCCGGCCTGAGATAAGTTCCCTGCTTCTCCTCTCAACCAGTTCCCTGCACTCTTCCTTTTCCCCGTATAGACTGGCATACACGGCTGTCTCATACGCGGCACATTTTAACAGAGCGCAGTTGTGCAGGTAAAATCCAAGATACAGAATCCCTGTCAGTACAGGGATCACAATTGTCATCAAAAGAGCTGCCTCAATTGTATAGCTCCCCCTCATCCTGCCACCTCCCCGCTTCCCATCAGCATCCATACTGCCCATGCGGCTGCCAAAAAAGGCAGAAAGGGAATCCTGTGTTTCTTTTTAACTTTCCCGGCTGCCAGCAGAACCGCACAGACCACAGCAGACATACAGAGTCCCACAAAAAGGATCTCCACAGCCGCCCCCAAGCCCAACCATATGCCTACCACACCCACAGCCAGGCCATCCCCATATCCAATGGCCTCTCCGGTAAGGCAGCCAATTCCCATAAGCGTTGCCCCGGCCAAGCCGCCCAAAATCCACCACCTGACATCCATCATCTGTCCCAGCAGTTGTGCCGCAATCCCTCCTAGTCCGAATACCACAGCGGCAGAAATGGGTATCTCCTTTTTCCGTACATCCGTTATACTACAAATCAATAAAAATAACCCTGCAATCCATTTTTCCATAAAATATATCCCTCCTGTCACCCTCCGCACCTGGAACAGGGAGACCAGGACTCCACCTCCGAAAGCCGTACTCTCAGAACACCGCGTTTAAGGCCCTTGCACGTGACAGAGCTGTGATAACGGTCACCGGTCTCTGTGATATACACATTTTTCCCGCTTCCCCGGCACGCCTCGCAGGGATAGTACTTCCCGCCTCCGGTATTTCTCAGGTTCGGTATTGCGCTACGGTCCACTGCATGTACGGAGAGTCGTATGTGAGTACACTCCCGGTCTTTGTGGTATACACTGCCGTTAACGGTGACATAGACCCACTCCTCTTTGCCCTCCTGCGCTTCACCGTCTCTATTGTCTCCCTGCCTGCCCGTCCAGGCCCGCACTCTGGCACGCTGAACTGTGTAGATTCCCGCGCTTTTTAAAAATTCTCCAGAAAACTTCATGCGGTACTCTGCCACCAGATCAATCATCTCATCCTCTTTCATAATCCGTGACCGCCACAGTTCCACTTTGCTGCCTGCATCCGTCAGATTCCTGGCCAAAACATTTTCCCGTACCCTCTGGTTAATCTGATTCTTCGCATAGGCCAGAGACAGTATCTTTGTTGCTGTCTTGCCTGTCTCTGAGCCCTTCCCGCCCTTCACAGCCGCGTAGAGCGCCATCTTCTTTCCAGACTCCTGTAACCCCTCTGACACGCTGCAGGCTAAGGACGCTGCACTGATCAGATAAAGAACGGCTGTCATTGCAATCAGAAAGAGTGGCAGGGTACAGGCCGCCTCTACAGTCATACTGGCTTGCCCCCACCGACCCTTTGGCCCAACTGCAGTATTTAGGGAGGCGAAAGGGGACGTCCTCACCTTGTATGTTATGGAATATAAGTTCATTTTCGGGAGAGAGCCTATTTCCTTTCTCAGATTTAATCGTTTACAGGGAGAGGACATCCCTTTTCACCTCCTTTTTCTACTTCTCAATTCAGTACGCCAGGCCGCCACTCACACTATAGCTGGTCCCCTGACTGTTCAGCCCCAAAAACACAGCAGGCACTCTTAAAAATACGGGTTTGATCTCCCACTGCACCTGGGCCTTGACCTCAGCAACCCAATGATCCGCCCGGGCATTCTTCTGTCCCGCCTGCCTCAGCACACCCTCCGACATATCCAACGCTCTCAAGGGATATTTGTCTTTTCCACCGAGGCAGAGCAAAATCCGTAGGTAATCCACATAACGCTGACCTTTTCCACCGCCCTGGTCACACTCCGTTAGCACAGTTTCCAGATTCCCCAGATTTTCCAGGGAAAGTTTCCAGGTATCCGCGGTCTTTGCCAGGGGTACCTTTCCTCCAGCCAGCAGAGTGCGCATATCCAGAAGGCTTTCCCCATAGGCCCAGGCCAAAAGGAGAGCTGCCCGGACCGCAGCGGTAAGACCCGGTACCCCCACACCGGCCGTGAGCGCCAGCGCCAGGATACCCGCCTGCTTGCGCATATCGGCATTTGCCACGGCATAAGCAAAGTTTACGCCCTCCCGGAGCAGGAGAAGTCTGTGTACAATGCTTTTAAGATTTTCAATATCACTGTCCTTTCCAGCCAATATGTACTCTATCTGGTAATCCAGGGAGCCGGCCTGCTTTCTCTGGGGCATACAGGAGAAATGCTCCAGGAGGTATTCCTGAAAAATAGCCTCATTCGCAATACCTGCATCTTTTTTGCAGTCCAGTGATCCCTGATTCAGACCGCGCACGGAGGGAAGTTGTGATTTATCAGCCTTCTTATCGGACAAGCCGGAGGTATCCCCCACCACCAGCTCCAGGATTCCCATTTCTTTGATCCTTTTTATTGTGTCCAGCGGATTGGTCACAGGGGCTGGTTCCGCCTGAACATTCTCCTCATCCCCGGGCGCTCTCTCTGTCTCCTCCTCACCCTCCTGGTTCTGCTCTTCCTCCCTTTGCGCTATCTCTTCCTCAAGCTCTTCCAGTCTCTTCTCGATCTCCCTGTCACTCTGTTCATAGTTTCTGCCATCCTCATCTTGCTTTTGGGCATCTTTAGAATTTTCCAAATATCTGCGCAGCACCTGGCTCCCCAGATTCTCCTTCAGATTGCGCACTGCCTGGTTATAAAAAACCGCTCCCTGCCCATCCGTAGCCAGAGCATACTCTGTAATCTGTATCTGTCCAGAGGACATAGGAAATATCAGGAAACTTCGGGGCACGTTTAAGCCTTTGGCAGGCTCTATGTTGTACTCCATATAATTCCGAAGCTGCAGTGCGATACGCTCCTGATCAAAGCTACCGCCTCCGTAGCTTCCATCCAAAAAAAGAACGTCAAAAGACTCCAAAAGGTCTCTGTCATACTCTGCGAATACTGAGAACAAGCCCAAATCTGTCACCGCAGATGCCTGTGCTCTGGCTCCCTGCACTCTGGCCGACTCTGCCAGAGTACAGATCAGGGACAATACCAGTACGCTTACCAGACTCAAAAAAACGGTGATCGCCCCTGTGCATCTGTACCTTTCCATTTTCTCCCCCCTGTCAGATTCCATTGCTTTGGCTGGTGATTTTCTTGAAAATATTGTTTACCAGGCTGGTTAGCTGCTTTTTAAAGATTATGACCAGACCGATTAAAACCACCAGAATCAGTATGATTTCAACCACCCCAATTCCATCTTCCTCCTGTAAAAATGCCCTCACATGTTCCATCCCTTTACCTCCTTGTTCTGTTAGACCTCTGTGATCGCTGCCCCGCTAAAATGCCATCATTGCCGGTATAATCAAGATCACCAGTACAACCACCAGCATCAGCATCATGGGGAGCAGCAATTTTGTCCCTGCCTCCTCCCCCAGCTTTCTGGCCGCATTTCTGCGCTCCTCCATACCCGCCTGAGCCTCACCCTCCAAGAGCTGGCCCAGACCCCTCGAACCCTTTTTCAGGTTCTGGGAGAGAATAGCTCCTAGTTTGATATATCTGAGTTCACCGCACCGCCTGCCAAAATTTTCGTAGGCTTGTGCCTCTCCGGTGCCGCTTCGCATCTCCCTGCAAGTGACCAGCATTTCCTCATACACATACCTAGGCTGCCTGCTCCGCCTTTCGCTGTACTCTGAGGCAATTTTTACAAAAGCGCCTTTTATGGTCATCCCGGCGCCCAACAGCATCGTTAGTTTAAAGAGCAGGTCAGGGTAGTCCAGGATCAACTGGTTTTTCCTCTGCTGTTCCAGCTTTTCCAATCTTTTATCCCTCTGCCAAAAGACAGCCAGCGCTGCTGCCGGAACCAGCATAATTAAGACAATGCCCTCACCTCCTTCCTGACTGGCCCAGCTCACACTCCGGCCGTCCACCTGCCGGGGCAGGCTCAGCGTATCCTCATGGATACTCTTTTCATCCGCCTTTGACACCTCATTTAGAAGTTCTGCCTCCAATCTCTCCCGGGGTGTCTTGACAGGTGGGTATATATGGGCATAACAGCTATACTCTGCCTCCTGATTTCCATATCTCATCAGCGCAGTCAGTTCCACCACCTCCCCCTCCTCACTTACTTCCTTTTCGATCTGTCCCTGGTCATTAAGCACATCCGGGGGTTCCATCACCCACTCCAGAGCCACCGTCCCGTCGTACATGGCTGTGGGGAGTGTCAGATCGCTGCGCACTTCATCCAATGTCTCATTTTGTCCCAGTATTCTCCGGTCCATATCCTCCATGATCTGCGCAAACATCTGCTGCACCTCTTTTTCTGTATATCTGCGTTCACTGATTTTCAGAGACATCTGCGCCTCCCCGGTCTCCCCTTCCACATAGGCAACCAGCTCCGTCTCCTGGTCACCCTGCCCGTAAGAGGGCCTCCTCACGCTCCAAAATTTCTCGCCTCCATCCGCTTCCGAAGCAGCCTGAATCAGCAGCACGACCCCCAGTCCCCAGAACAAAACCGCCATCGCTGCCGCCAGACTTTTGGCATAATGTTCCTCCAGAGTTACCCGTTTTTCCCCATATCCCAGGGCTTTCAGCCTCTCTTGCGTACGCCCCACGCGATCTCCTGTTTTCCTAATAGGAAGCTTTTTTATAATCCACAAACTGATAATATAGAATGGCTTTATCCATCTCTCCATACACCTACACCTCAATATCCACAATCTTTCTTCCCAACAGCCATGCCCCCACGTATGTCAGAAGACATCCCGTCATCACTGCGCATCCCGCCAGGCTGTGATACATTGTATCCAAAAATCCAGGAGACCCCAGTCCAACATAGGCCAGAATAAAAAGTGGGACTGCACTCATCACATTTTGTTCCAGTTTTCTGCTGGCAATGGTAACCTGAATCTCCCTGCGAGTCTCCTCTTTCTGCGTCATCACAAAAACGGTATTGCGTATAATTGCAATCAGATCACCCCCGCTCCTTCTGGCAGCCGTAAACACTTGGGCAAAGCTTTCAATATCCTCCGCCCGGCTGCGGTTTGCCAGATCCAGAAGCAGTCCCTCCAGAGGCCGGTTATAGGAGAGCTGTCGGGCAATCTGCTCGAACTCACGGACAGAATCTTCCTTAGGGGCAAACACTTTTCTGAGCTCCCCCACCGCCTCTATAAAGGCGTTTTCCACGGAATATCCTGCGCTCAGCGCATTGGAGACAGCCTGAATTCCAGTCAGGAATTGACTCTCCAGAGTCCGGAGACGCCGCCTTCTCAGGTTTCTGTTTTGTTCTTTTAGAAAGAGCACAAGCCCGGGAGACAGCACCGCAAATGCGATCCAGGACCGGTAAAAAAGCAGGCTCACAATTCCATCCAGGACAAGATAAAGTCCGGAATAAAAAGCCAATTCTCTTATTGAAAAACGATATTTTCCATAATCCAACAGCCCCTCTCCTTTCTCGTGCGTTTCACAGGCACAAGCCGGCATTTGCCAGTTTCTGTGTATGTTCTGGCTCAGCACACTGTACAAGCCTGCCGCGCACCCTCTGTGTATCTTTCTTTTCCTCCTCCCGGAAGATAAACAAGGGCTTTGTGAGAATCTCCTCCGTCTCATACCGGTAACCCGTCACCTCCACAATCTCCAGCACCTTTCGGGTCCGGTCACGCATTCTGCCCAGGTGTACCATTATATCTATACCGGAAGCGATCTGACGCCGAATGGCAGAGACCGGCAGCTCAATCCCCATCAATACCATTGTCTCAAGCCTGGAGAGCATGTCCCTCGGGCTGTTTCCGTGTCCTGTGCTCATGGACCCGTCATGGCCAACCTGAAAACTCTGAAGCATATCTACCGCCTCCCCGCCCCTGACCTCTCCCACAATAATCCTGTCAGGCCGCATTCGAAGGCTGGCTTTGATCAGATCTCTTATAGTAATCTCATGCTCTCCCTCCGTGTTACCTCTGCGTGCCTCCAGTCTCACCAGATTGTCCACCCCCTGAATCTGAAGTTCTGCGTTGTCCTCTATGGTTATGATCCGTTCCCCCTTAGGTATGTAGTCGGACAATGCGTTCAGAAATGTGGTTTTGCCGGAACCGGTACCTCCGCTGATAAAAATATTGTATCCCGCAATCACCATTTTCCTAAGCAATCCCACGGCCTGGGGCGTTACCGCCCCCCAATTGACCAGTTGTTGCATGGTCACCGGCTGATTCGGGAAACGCCTTATGGTAATAACCGGTCCATTCAGGGCTACAGGCGAAAGGACAATACTCACCCTGGCACCCCCCTCCAGTCTGGCGTCCGCAATGGGTACTGACTCATTCACAATGCGGTTACACCTGCCTGCAATCTGCTGTACCAGATCCTCAAGTTTTCCGGATGAGAAAAAGTTCTTCTTCCATTTTGTGATCAGACCCTTTCGCTCCACAAAAATCCCCTCTGTCCCGTTAACCATAATTTCCGTCACCTCATCGTCATCCAGAAGCTCCTGCAGCACGTCCAGCCTGCGCAGACTGTTAAAGAGCTCCTGCCCAAATGTCTGCCTCTGCTTCAGAGACAGATATCTCTCCTGCCCCTCCCGGCAGATCACATCATCGATCTCGGCACGTATCTGTTCATCCTCCAGGTCCCCCAGGAGCTCCAGTCTTTCCATGAGGCGTTTTCTCAGCTTTTCCACTATAATTCTCTCATTCACACTCTCCGACTCCCCGGATGGAAAATTCCCCATCTGTCTGTTCATCCCTTACCAGCTTTCTCACATAATCTCCCAGTTCACCCCAAATCAACTGTTCCACATAACGCTCCCCAGTGCCAAAGCTGCTGTGAAAGGGAAGCTTTATCTTTCTGATCCTCCCACTCAGATCCTCACATCCGCTAAGACTAAGCACCTTGTCAAACTGATGCAGTTTTGCAGCGGATATATTGTCCTCCTTCACAGGCATATAGACTACATGGCACCTGCCCAGCAAAGACAGGAACCCGTCCGCACTCTCATCCATATCCAGGATCACGGTATCATAGGCGCTGTATCCCTCAATGGCCTCCAAAAGTGTCTGCCAATCCTGACAGGAGACATTTTTCAGATCCTCAGGGGACAGAAACGGAGGAAGATAGTCCAGATTTTCAAAGCTCTGTACCAATGACTGCAGTTTATACACAAGCCCCTCCCCGCCCCTGGAAACGAAATACATCAAATCCGAAAGATCTTGGGTAAATTCCCTTTTCATCAGGCGTTCAAAGCCGGACCAGGGTTCCAGGTTCAGATACAAAACGCCTCTGTTTCTGGCCAATACCTGTCCCAACGTGAGAGCAAAGGAGGTTTTTAGCACTCTGCGGACCGGTGAGTAAACACCTATTACCCGCATCCTGCTCTTGAGTACCTGCGAAGGGCTTCCCACTGGGTCAGCGGCATATCGTTCCATCACTTCCCCTATCAAACTGTCCGATGCCTGATACTTGTAGACCGCGGGATACCCTGTCAGCTCCTCCAGCACCTCCCCCTCAGATAAAATCATAATCTTATCTATGGAAAGTTCCCTCACCCGCTCGCACATCAGCTGAGAGGCAATCAAAAGCAGGGTAATATGCTTCTTCCCGGCAAACTCACATAGACTGTTCACACTGGTAAACGCCTGTATTTCAAAAGAAGCACCCTGCCTTGTGTTTAAAAAATCTGCCAGCCGGCCCGCATACTCCGCCTCCGGATCACAGACTGCAAAGATTTCTTTTTTCAATAGACTCCTCCTGCATACAAGATCAAACTAAAAAGAACAGGTATCGAAAATGTAAAACTGCATTCCTTTCCCAACCCTATTCGGTAGGGAATCCATTTTTTAAATTGGATAAAGTTGCTGATATAAGCAAAGAAATAATGTAGACGCTGCCATAAGATACGGCGTCTGATCATAAGAAAGGCAGAGATGAGCGCTCCTGCCAGAAAAGAAACAGTGATACAGGCAAACACAGACCGGATACCTAGAAACCCTCCGATAACTGAGAAAAGTTTAATGTCGCCTGCTCCAAACATGCGAAAATAAAATAAAATTCCAAGAAGCAGAAGAGGAAATATGGCTCCGCCCAAAAAATCCAGAGCTCCGTAGATTCCCTTGTCCGTCAGTTGGAAACACCATCCGGCAGAAAGCCCTGCCACGATCAGAGCATTTGGAATCTTTCCTTTCCACAAATCCCAAAATACCGCCAGACAGCCAATGAATAAAAGAAACCACTTCTCCATGATTCACCGCCTTTGTCTTGATATCTGAATTATAAACCTTTTGAATCATTTTTTCAATAGTAAGTGATATACTTTTATATTTTTGTTAATTATAACCAAAAATGCTCAAAACTACCAGGTAATTTCCGGATATGACCCGGTCATTTTTGAAAAGTGACCCGGTCGGTTCCGAAAAAATAAGCGCGACGCCAAATGAAACACCAGCGCCGCACCTAATCCTCAAAAAAATTTGCATCCCGCAATTCCGTATAACATTGCCACTCCTGGAACCCCAAGGGTTCCTGCTGCCATCAGGCTGAAAGGGTTTAACCCCACTGCCACATCTACTCCTGCCTGCGCCAGTCCATAGTTGATTACCAGTATCAGAGCCACCCCAACCACCAGGCGGAGTACAAAGTTCATCAGTATCTCCTTTTTCTTCTGCCATCCCGCGATCAGCAGCACAATCCCGCAGGCCCCTGCCATCCAGACAATCCCCTGTCCCATCTCCATCTTCAGTTCCCGTCCGCCTTTTTATATCACTATATGCACGGGTGGGACAGCTTATGCGTAATGATCCGCCAGTCTAGAATTTAAACACCGCTGCCCCGTAAGCCGGAAGATCATATGCAAAGGAAAATGGCCTTCCATCGCACTCCTTCTTTACAGCACGGTATACCTCCGGCTGCTCTTTACCGCTTCCGCCAAATTCAATGGCGTCACTGTTCAGGATAAGACGGTACTGCTTTCTTCTGGGTACGCCCACCCGGTAGTCCGGCCTTGCCACAGGGGTGAAATTTACCACAAACAGCAGATTGCTCTTTCCGTCCTCCGAGTGGCGGATGAAGCTGAATATACTCCTGTCCCCGTCATTGGCATTCACCCACTCAAACCCATCCGGGGCATTATCCGCCTGGTACAGGGCCGGTGTCTTCCTATATAAATGCAAAAGTGCCCTTACATAGTTCTGCAGCTCCTGGTGTCTGGGCTCGCTCAGGAGATACCAATCCAGTTCTCTGGCTTCACTCCACTCCTGGAACTGTGCAAAATCCTGTCCCATAAACAGCAGCTTCTTTCCAGGATGTCCCATCATAAAAGAATAGCCGGCTTTCAGATTCGCAAACTTATCATCATAGAGACCAGGCATTTTGTTTATCATAGAACATTTCAAGTGCACTACCTCATCGTGTGAGAGCACCAGTATGTACTTTTCAGAGTAGGTGTAGCTCAGAGAGAATGTCATCTTGTGATGGTTGTATTTGCGGAAGTATGGGTCCAGTTTCATGTACTCCAGAAAATCATTCATCCAGCCCATATTCCACTTCATGGAGAATCCCAGGCCGTCCTCATCCGGCTTTCCGGTCACCTTCGGCCAGGCTGTGGATTCCTCGGCAATCATCATGGTTCCATGGTTGCGGCCCAGCACCACACTGTTTAAATGCTTGAAAAACTCAATGGCCTCCAGATTCTTGTTTCCCCCAAATTTATTGGGAATCCACTGGCCGTCCTCCCTGCCATAGTCCAGATATAGTATGGACGCCACCGCGTCCACTCTGAGGGCATCTACATGGAATTGCTCAACCCAAAACAGCGCGTTTGAAATCAGGAAGTTCTTCACCTCATTTTTTCCAAAGTCAAACACCTTGGTTCCCCAGTCCGGATGCTCCCCTTTTCTGGGGTCCGCATACTCAAAGATACAGGTACCGTCAAATTCAGCCAGTCCGTGGGCATCCTTTGGGAAGTGGGCAGGCACCCAGTCCAGAATCACACCGATCTTATTCTTGTGCAGATAATTCACCAGATACATAAAATCTGCCGGGCTGCCATAGCGCGCAGTGGGGGCGAAGTACCCTGTCACCTGATATCCCCAGGAACCGTCAAAGGGATGCTCCGCGATGCCCATGAGCTCCACATGAGTATAGCCCATGTCCTTCACATAGTCCACAATGGCATGCGCAAACTCCTTGTAATTATAGAATCCGTCCTCATCGCCGTCCACCAGAGGATGCTTTTTCCAGGAGCCCGGATGTACCTCATAGATAGAGATAGGCATCTTGTTTACATCCTGCTCCTCCCTGGACTTGATCCAGGCCGCATCCCCCCATCGGAAGTTGGAAATGTCTGCAATCCTGGATGCATTTCCGGGACGCATCTCCGATGCATTGGCAAAAGGGTCCGCCTTGTAGAGTTTTCTGCCATCCTTGGCATGGATCATAAACTTATACATCTGCCCCGTCTGTGCTCCTGGCACAAATGCCTCATAGATACCCAGGGGTTCCAGCCGTTCCATAGGGATGCTCTCCTCGTCCCAGCCATTGAACTCTCCGATCAGATTCACTTTTTTTGCGTTCGGCGCCCACACTGCAAAGTAGACGCCATTCTTCCCTTTTTTCTTTGTCTTATGTGCTCCCAGCTTTTTGTAAATATCGTAGTGGGTTCCCTGCCCGAACAAATACTGATCCAGGTCTCCCACCCTCAGAGAATCATCTTTTACCACCACTTTTTTACTCTGTTGTTTTACTGTCTTTTTTTCAGCCATAAGCCCACCTCTAAATTATTTTTATCAGTAACGTTATAGTCCTACTGGTTCGTTACCTTTATCACAATGCTGCCGCATGCGTTCAGTTCAGCACAAATCTTTCCTCCCTCAACGGAAATCTCCTCACCGGTAAAAGCATCCGTACACGCCTTTGCCTCCATGGGAAGGGGAATCTGGATCTTGGCCGGCTGCTCATCATTATTGACCGCAACCACCACTGCCTCGTCCCCCAATATTCTGGCAAAAGCATATTGGCGGTTTGTGAGCACAAGCTCTCTGTATCTGCCCTCCGCCAGAGCCTCATTTCCTTTTCTCAGCTCACCCAGAGCCTTAATATGCCTGGTGAGCTCAGGATTTGGATTCTCCTTTTCCATCTTCTCCAGCACAATCCTGGGCCGCAGGCCGTCATCGCTCGTCCCCTCCTTTTTTCCCTCCACGCCCCACTCAGCGCCATAGTATAAGGAAGGAACCCCTGGGAGTGTGTACAGAAGTGTGTAAACCGGAAAGACATGCTCTTTGTTGGTCAGCTTACTTGTTATCCGGTCCACATCGTGGTTATCCACAAAGGAGTACAGGGTCCTGCCCCGGTAAATCCCGCCGTTTTCATCGAACTCTCTGCGTATGGTATGGGCAATCTCGAAATAATTGTGGTCATTATGTCCGGAATACAGCCCTTTGTGCAGCTCATAGTTGGTGACAGAGTGCAGCATCTCATCATTTGCCCACCTGCTGTAATCCCCATGGATCACTTCCCCCATCAGCCAGAAATCTGCTTTGGCCTGGGAAGTCATGGCCCTCATCTCCTTCATAAAATCAAAGTCCAGACAATCCGCGCAATCCAGTCGGATACCGTCAATGTCAAACTCATCAATCCAGAACCGAATTACATCCAGCAGATAATCCCGGACTTCCCTCTCCCACAGGTTTAGGTTCACCAGCTCGAAGCAGTTGCGCCACGCCTCATAGCCAAACCCATCATTGTAGGGATTATTTCCTCCAAAGTTTATTCCCTTATACCATTTGCAGTAAGGGGAGCCCTCCCTCTTTTCCTGGATATCCCGAAAAGCAAAAAACTCTCGCCCGGTATGGTTGAATACCCCATCCACAACCACCTTAATTCCCGCTTCATGTGCCAGAGCCACAAATCTCTTAAAATCATCATTGTCTCCCAGCCGTCTGTCCACCAGCTTATAATCCCTGGTGTCATAACCGTGGGTTGTGGATTCAAACAGGGGGCCTATATAAATGGCAGAACAGCCGATCTCCCGAATATGCTCAATCCAGGGGAACAACTCCTGAAACCGGTGTGTAACCTCATTTTCCCTGTTTTCCTTCGGGGCTCCAGTCAATCCCAGGGGATAAATGTGGTAAAATACTGCCTCGTTGTACCATGCGCTCATAAATCTTACCTCCTAAATATACGCCTGAACGTATTCATGTCTTTCAAAATATTGCCTTATTATGCCGTCTATGAGTAAATTCCATACATAAATTGATCAACCAATGCTCTCTTTGTTTCCTCGCTGACCTCCTGGCTTCCCGTGCACATAATCAAAATGTACTGGTTTAGAATACCCACAAACCCGATGGCAAACTGTCTCTGCCTCCCCCGGATATTCCCCAGCTTGGGCGTAGCCTCCTCAAAAAAACCGATAATGGTACCGTAAAACTCCTGCATCCAGGGCTGGATTGCCGTGTAGGCCTCATTCTCCTTTGCGGAATAAAAAAGCGCCATCATCAGCATATACATTTTACGGTTAGCATTGGCAATATCAATCAGTGTGCCTGCCATCCGGTACAATGTCTTGGGAACATCCCCGTCATACCGGGCCGCGTTTTTCATCTCAGCAATGAGCTGGGTAAACTTTGTATCCAGCAGGGTCTTTAAAAGACCGTACTTGCTGCCAAAATAATAGTACAGCGTGGGCTTTGTAATGCCAGCTGTCTCCGCAATCTCCTGAACCCCCACTGCATCGTATCCCTTGGCATAAAAGAGGTCAAGGGCACATTCCATGATTCGTTCTTTGTTATCCATAGCCAGCCTCCTTTAGCTCATTATACCGTTCGGTATATAATATGTCAAGAGAGCAAATTTGCTATGGGGTGGTGTGGGAAGTGCAGGGCACTTTACCGTGTCGCTGGGACTTTCTAAAGGGCTGGAAAACGCTTAAACCATTAAAAGCGTGGCAGCCATTATTCACAGAGTAGTGGCAGGCAGGAGGGAGGGAAATGGGTCCGTAGGCTGCATGTAGTGAGCTGAGGACTTACTTAAGGGGCAGGGACTGCGGTCAGCAAAAACGGGGCCTTGGACCCGAGAGAGGCATTGTCTGAGCCGCGTTTGCATCAGGCAAACGGGGCGAGTTGCCGAACGCTTTTAGCGTATCGAGCAGTCCCTGGCCCTTTAGTAAGTCCCAGCGACACGATAAAGCAGCCGCAGGACCCATTTCCCTCCCTCCTGCCGTTCAACTCCCACAAAAAAAGGAGCCACCTTACTACGGCAACTCCTCCAAATGTATCTTATCAACCTATTTGTTGCAATCCACGCTCGGCAATTTCTCAGACTACAACTACATCTTAAAGTCTTTCTCATAAAGTATAATCCTGTCGTCCTCGTCATACCGTTTTTTGCTCAGAATCATTCCCAGCTTCCGGAATCCAAAGCGCTCTGAGTGACGGATGGCCTTGTCGATAATCTCTTTTACGTCCGTCACGGTTACCGGATGCTCAGGTGTCTGCAGCTCCCCTATGCGATTGTACAGCGCCAGGGTTGCCATGTTGTCTATCTTGTAATCCTCGTCAAAGGCGTATGTCTTTCCAAAGGATACCAACTCGTCGTTTGTAAAGATAGGGATGTTTACCTCTGAGGTAAATTTCTCCGCAAATTCCGGATGCCGCTCAAACAGGCCTTTTAACAGCTTTTTCTCATCCTCCAGGATGATTACCAGACCATCTGTCCGAAATTCCATGGCTGTGGTCATCTGCTTTACAATCTCATCCTTCAGGTCCGCCGCTTCCTCGATGATCAGCGTCCCTCCCGCGATCTTTGCGATGGTGCTGGGAATATCCTTATTGTTGAAATCCTCAGCATAGATCTTGGCAATTCTGGCGCTGGTCTCGCCCTTGCTCTTGCTCAGGACTTTGGCAAACCGGATTCCCAAGGTGGTCCTTCCGCTTCCGGGGTCTCCCGTCACTACGATATTTCCACTCCTTGAGGTCTTATCCATCTTTACTTTTTTCTTTGCCTCACTTAGCGCCATTGCGATCTGCTCCCGCAATCCTGCAATTGAGGAAAAGTATGAAAAGATATACTGCTCATCCTGCGTAAGCTTGGGTGCCACAGGTGGTTCCGGCTCCAGAGGCGGAACCGGCTGGGGCGCCGGCTGCTGGTTTCTCGGCTTCATGTCTGATACACCTGCTGCGCGCTCTAAGGCTGCTGACAGATCTATGGTGTCTCCAGTGACTGCAGCTGAACCACTCTGTACCGCACCTGATGCTGCATTCATACCTGCAGTTGTTGCCAGGGGTGGTTCCACGCCCACGTCAGATGACACTCCCTGGGCCTGCGGCACTGGGGTTCCCACTGACGCTCCCTGGACTGGCGGCACTGCAGCTCCTGCTGGCACTCCCTGAACCGGCGGCACTGCGGCTCCTGCTGGCACTCCCTGAAACGGCGGCACTGCGGCTCCTGCTGGCACTCCCTGGGCCGACGGCACGGCTGCTCCTGCCGGCACTCCCTGAAACGGCGGCACTGCGGCTCCTGCTGGCACTCCCTGGGCCTTGGGCACTGCAGCTCCCACTGATGCTCCCTGAACTGACGGCACTGCCGCTCCTGCCGGCACTCCCTGGGCTTGCGGCACTGCAGCTCCCACTGACGCTCCCTGAAACGGCGGCACTGCGGCTCCTGCCGGCACTCCCTGGGCCTGCGGCACTGCTGCTCCCACTGACGCTCCCTGAGTCGATGTCACATCTGCTCCTGCCGGGGTTCCCTGAGCGGACGACACGGCGGCTCCTGCCGGCACTCCCTGGACCGGGGCTAAATCCGCTCCCGCCACTGCGCTCTGCACTGGCGTTTCGCTGGCTCCTGCCGGGATACTCTGTTCCTGAACAGTGTCTGCTGCTGTACTGTTTGCAGCTACGTTCTGTCCATTATCCACACTTTGATCTGCAGCCTGGGCCTCTGACGGAACCGTGTTGGTGTTCTGGCCTGCGGCTGTCTCCGCTGCCATTGTGGTCAGAATATCGTCTATTGATAACTGTCCCGGAAGCTCTTCCTCCTTCAGGATAGTGCTGTCCGTATTTACAGAATCGTCATAGCTCTCATCATCCAAAAACGGCTTGTCGTTCATTGGCTCAATGATGTCATCATCGCTCTCCTTCACTGTCATTCCTGCCACGATCTCTCTCATGCTATTGGCCAGCTCTTTCTGAAGGTCCTCTGTATTGAAGGATGGAGCGGAATTGGGGATGTTTGTCATTTGCGGCGCGACTGGCTGAGCCTGCCCCTCACTGCCAAATACCTGGGTATCTCCAAGTCCGATCTTTCCAGACATAGATGGATTGGTACCTGGGTGGAAGCGCCAGTCCTCATCCTGGTCTTCCCGCTTTGCCTCCGCCTCTGCTGCGTGCTGTGTCACTGCCTGGGCCAGCTCCCTCTGGGTTTCAGTGATGATATGGTCTGTAATGGCCTCCTCCTCAGAGCTGGGCATTTTCTCAAGGATCACTTTCTCAATCTCTGGCACTGCTGCATCCACCAGCTCAGATTTGGATGGCATGTGCTCATCCTTGTGGTCATAGATTGCCTGCTGCACCGGAGTCAGCGGAGACATGGAGCTCTTCAGCTCCAGAGCCTTGATCACATATTTCCCCTGGCGGAACCACAGGACAAGATCATCGCACTCCTCCACGCATTTCTGGATCAGTCCTGCCTTATAGTACAGCTTTGCCAACTCATAGGCCCATTTCTCTGTGTACTCTTTCTGCTTATACTCCTCCAAAATTGCAATCTGGTCTTCAAGGGATGACCCTCTTCCCCGGTAAATCTTATATTTCAATACAAAACGTGAGTTGTCGTTAGGAGCTGCGTTCACAAATTCACTGTAGTACTCCACGGCCTCGTCAAACTCCCGCATCTTGATGGCAACCTCTGTCAGACGGTAAAGTACAATACGTCCCAGCTGGGATCTGCGGTATGCACGCAACAGAATTGCCTTACTGTCCTCCAGGCGGCCGTTTGCCTCATAGATCTCACTGATCATGCAAAGGGTTCTGGCATTACGTACCCTTCTCCAATCAATGGTATCTGCAATCTGGGCCGCGTCCTCATAATTTTCGTTCTCAACCAGCCTGTTGATTTCCTCCAGCTTGAGATTGTATTCGTATTTATCCAATTCTTTCACCTCTAAGTGTATTCTATCTCATCACATAGTTGGTTTAAGTTTATCATACCTCATTTTATATGTCAAAGCCTAAGCTCTTTTCCGGTTTTGGTAAAAACTTGGAAGGGTTACTGTTTAAACCCTTCGAGTGCAAAAAAGAAAGCTGTTACCGGTTCACCAACTCGTTCACCTTGCAACAGCCTTCTATTTATAATATTCAATTTTTTATCTGTTTTTAATCGGAGGTTCTTAATTCTACTGTTTCCTGCTTTCTATATTAAATCATTTTTAATATTGAAATTTACGTGTCCTACAAAGCTTTCGACTATATTTCTCAAATATTCATCTTCTATACTTTCTTCTATATAAGTCCTTTTGATAAATGAAAGTCATTTCACTACCTTTTGTGTCTTATACAAATTACTCATATTTTTTAAGTTCTGTTTCTTTACACAAAACTTAAAAACCTTTGAGCACTGTGGTAATTCCTTCAATATGATGGCTATCTTCTTTATCTCTCTGATCCAGTGTCTTCTCTCCGATTTATCTATACTATATTCGACCATTACTGGTTTTTAAATAAGATAAAGGTCTTTTCCGCAGGAAACCTCTGCCATACCACATTCATATTGAACTGTTTTTATCTCGATACTGTCCACGGGACTCGACCTCCTCCTTTCGTAATCTTTTCATAATTACTTGATATTCAACAATAATCATGTCTTAAATCTCATTACCATCCAAAATTTCTCGTCTTTTGAAAAGTAATTGGAAGTTTTTAAGTACATGTTTTGTTGTTGTCATTATAATAGCACTCACTTGCGTTTTTGTCAACACTATTTTCAACTTTTTTACCTTTTATTTAATTTTCTTAATTTTCTGACTATTTATCGTGTCTTTTCCTATTATCTTCGATAATAATCAGATAATTATACAAGACTAGCAAGTGCGCAGAAACCGTTCCAGCGGCACACCCCAGGGAATCCTGCCAAAGCGTAGCACTCATACCCCTGAAAACACTGACCGCCATGCAGGCCCGTTTTCCAGGGGTATAATATTTTATTATGATTTTCTTTATTACTTTGTCTTACATTTCACTGCTTTGCTCCACTTTCCATAGACTCGGTTCCCCACTGAGTCTGTCCTAAAAGCCCTTACCTTTACAAAATAGTTCTTTCTGTGTTTCAGAGCATAGACTGTACAGTCCGCTTTCTTATAGATCAGCTTTTCCGCATTTTTCATCTTTTTCTTGGCGGAATAAGCGATCTGGTATCCGATATCCCCGGGATTGCCTGCACTTTTTTTGATTTTGATTCGGATGGAGCCTTTACCGGGCTTTACGGAGCGTATCTTTGCACTGTATACCTTTACCTTGGACCAGTGGGCATAGCAGGTCATGTTTCCATTACACGGGGTAGTTGCCGTCACCTTTGAGCCTCCCCTGGCCTTGGTAAACCACCCTGTAAATTTATACCCCCTCCGGAAAGCCTGGGGCAGTGCATTGCCAAGCGTGCTCCCCGCACTGCAGGTAATTTCGGTTCCCCCGGCTGTTCCGCCGTTCCCAATGAATTTCACTGTATACTTCGTCCCACCCACAGAGTTTCCCGGCTGCTTGGTGGGTGTCTGCGGCGTGTCTGTGTTGTTCTGCTGTGGTTCCTGCGCTTTGACCACCACATCATAGTATTTTGTACAGTTATTGTAAATGTACCTGGTCTCATAATGTCCGCTGGACACATACCCGTCATACCCCGGAACCCAGATCTGATAGGTCTTAACCGCTGATGTATAGCAACGGACAGTGGCTCTCCCTGGTGCAAGTCCGGTGACCATACACGTTGTCCCGTTTCCAAAGATGGACACTACATCGGAGTCGACGGTGGACCAGGATTTGTTTACAATCCCTCCATTGTAATAATTTGTGTCCGATATGCTGATGGTCTGCCCCACCTTGACGCTGAAATCTGCCCGCACCTCCATACCGCCGCACCACAAACAGGTAAACATCAGGGCAAAGAACATTCCTGACAGCCACTTCGCTCTACTCTTTGCTTTCATTCTCCTATTCCCTCCCGTCTTCAGACAGAATCCACAGCTTATACCTTTTTCACTGCACTGTATTTGCCGTAAATCTTATTCTTTGCTGAATCCAGCTTGTAGGCCCTCACTTTTACAAAATACCGGGACTTTTTCAAGCTCTTAATGGTCTTGCTGGTGCCTTTTATGAAAATTGTCTTTTTATTTTTCTTAATTTTCTTGTCCGCTGCATAGACGATCTGGTAACCATCCGCCCCAGATACTTTTTTCAGGCTGATCTTCATCTTCTTATTGGATATTCTGACGGCAGCCTTTATGACTGCTTTTTGGGGCTTGGCAATCTTCTTCCACTTTGCGTACAGGGTGTATCCCGAAGCACTTTTTGTGATAGAAGTAATTTTTTTGGTCTTCGCGGCATTTGTATACCATCCCATGAACGCATAGCCTTTTCTGGCAGGGCTTTTCAGTTTCACAGCCTTACCGGTATAGTAGGCAGGATTGTCCTTGTGGTTTTTTCCTCCTCCCAACACATAGGTGATAGGGCATCCCACGGTTACGGTACAAACCGCGCTCACTCCCTGGGAGGACACTGTGATAACAGCCGTCCCCTGGGCCACGCCTCTGACATTGCCCGCCGCGTCCACACTGGCCACCCCGGGATTTGAACTTGTATAAGCCACTGCGCCTTCCGCATTTGCCGGCTGCAGTACAGCGGTGATCTTTCTCGTCTCACCGATGCCCAGCTGTAATGAGGCGGCGCTCAGCTGGATTCCTGTTGGTTTGGGGAGTACATACTGTAGGGCTTTTTCCGCATTGATCAAACCCGCGCCTGTATACTCGTCCTCCCCTGGTAAATATAAGTCCGTTGCTGTATTCTTGAGAGCAGTCTTCACCTGGCTGGGCGTTATGGAAGGATTCGCCGCATAGAGCATGGCCGCTACACCGGTTGCAGACGCGGATGCCATGTCCACTGAGTACTCCCATTTATCATACCCCACTCCCAGATATGCCTCCCCATAGTCCGAAAGCGGTTCATCCAGAGGATTTGTGGTCACAATTCCTTCCCCCGGTGCACAGATATCCACGTGCTCTCCATAGTTGGATTCTCCGCCATCCTCTTTCTGTGAATCAGTAAAATCAGAGCAGGCAGCCACGCCTATCGTTGTGTCAAAGGCAGCCGGATAGCACACCTGATTGTCATCCGAGCTGGGTACCCCCACAGAGCAGACCAGAGTAATATTCTTATCGTAGGCTTCCTTGCATTTTGTCTGGAACGCCTCATCCACATAGGTAATCCAGTCGCTCATGTTGATGACCTTTGCTCCCTTCTCAATGGCATATGTGATGCCGGCGCAGAAGTCTTCACTTGTCACCCAAAAGAAACTAGTAAAGCCCAGGTCATACGTCTTCCATACCTGAACGGAGAACATATCCAGTATATTATTCTTTCTCCCGGCTGCCACTCCCGTAATCCCTGTGCCATTGTTGGAGGTAGCGCCAATAACGCCACACATACCAGTACCGTTGTAGAGAGAGTCTGTTGGACGCTGTATGATCTCTCCGCCATTTACATTCACGCACAGGCTCTTGTTCAGATTGGCCTGCAGATCCGGGTGCTTTGTGTCACATCCGCTGTCCAGCACAGCAACCCTCACCTTGCTGGTGCTCCTTCGGTCCAGAATATCCCACGCCTCAAAAGTGTGTATTTTGTTGAGATACCACTGTTCGGACACATAGGTGTCATTTGTAGCTGAAGCGGTACGTGCACTGGGCTGGCTGCTCCTGTTCTCCCTCTGTACCTGCTTCTGCTCTGGTTGCTTTTGCTCCGGCTTTTTCCTCCGGGTATAACAATAGTTCGGCTGAACAAAGGTAATGCCTTCGTACTCCCCGTACATCTCCACCGCTTCCTCCACCGTCTGAGAATCCGGAAGCTCTACAGTTGCCATGACACCATCTCCCATGGGGAGCAGTCTGCTGCACTCGCCTCCCAGTTCCTCTATGGATGCTCTTATCTGCGCTTCCCCCATGCTCTGATTAAAAGCCGCAAGCACCTCACCCGGCATATAGGACATTTCCTCTGAAATATCCGTCAGAACAGCTTGTATGCTCCCATCCTGTGATTCCGCCACGGCCAGCTCTTCTTGATCTCTGTCGGCCGCTAAGGCTGCCACGGGCATGGAAGTTACGCACACTGCGCAGCAAACTGCCAGCGCAATCCCTCTTAATATGTTACTTTTCATAACCAGCACCTCCAAATGTTTTTTCATTTACCTGCAATTCTTTACATGCTCCTGTCTCAGGTACCTCCTTTCAATATTTTTCATCCCTGCAGGCCCCGCAGAGCCCAGGTGCGGCATCACATAATTTGTATTATGTGGTCTCTTCTGCGGACCATGTGCTGAACAGGCGGCAGGATCGTCTAAAAAAACTGAATTACCCGCAAGCACAAGTGCTGCAAACACAAAAAACAAACTTTTCCGTGACCCATGAACAGAAAAGCTTATTTGCTGTGCCTCTTTTTTCTAAAAACGCAGCCCCAGTATGTTGACAAAACAGAAAATGAACGGTATACTTATGTAAATAATCATTCTTTGCAGATGTCTGAATCTGCGCACACCACATAATACAAATTATGTGGTTATTTTTTGTCTCTACAGCACCAATTCCAGTGCGTCCATCCTGCGGCGGTGCTCCTGGCCGGATGACATGATATAGATCCGTGTAGTATTGATGCTGCTGTGTCCCAAAATATCCGCCAGCTTTGCGATATCCTTGTCTAGGGCGTAAAAGCATCTGGCAAAAAGATGGCGCAGATTGTGAGGGAATACCTTTTGCGGCTCCACTTTTGCTCCTGCACACAGCCTCTTCATCATTTTCCAGATATTTGACCTGTCCAGAGGCCGCCCTGTGCGCGTTCGAAATACTGGGCCGGAGACGATTTTTTCATGCCGCAAATAATCTCGGAGAGCTTTTCTCAGCTTACCGTTCAGAAGAACTACCCGGCTCTTCCCCTTCAGGTGAGTGCAGGCCTCCCCGCTTTTTACCGCCTCAGCCGTGACACAGCTGAGCTCGGACACCCGGATACCTGTGGCGCAGATTGTCTGGATCAGGAGTGACAGTCTTTTGTTTTTCTTCCGGTCCGCTTCACAGACCAAATTTCTGTAGTCTGCTTTTGTCAGCTCTTTTTCCCTGGGGCAGTATACCTTTTTCTGTATCTTGAGCTGCTTTACGCACAGCTCTCTTTTTCCCAGATAGGAAAAATAGCCATTGATGGCTGCCAGCTTTGTATTTACACTGGAAGGCTGGTATTCGCTCATTAGTCTCTCCTTGTATTGAATCACCAGCTCCTTTGTTACTGCCCGCCCCTGCACATAGACCAGAAAGCACTGAATGTCTCTTTGATACTGACGCCTGGTGGACAGGCTCCTCTCCTCTTTTTCCAAAAAGCAAATATACCCCTCAATCTGCCGGGCGATTTCTCTTATCATAGCATTCCACTCCTCAAAGACCTTTTTTCCGGATTTCTCTCCTCCGGTATTCCTATTATCCCTCAGGTTTACAAAAAGATAACCTGTATCACAAGGAATTGTTGTATAATGATTTTATAACTGGGTCAAACACAGATATGTTTGAAAGGAGTATGCACATTGGATCGCATTATTTTTCATATTGATGTCAACAGTGCCTATCTCAGCTGGACCTCCGTGGAAAATCTAAAGCAGGGCTGCGGGCCGGATCTGCGGGAGCTTCTTGCTATCATCGGCGGAGACCAGGCAAGCCGGCGCGGAGTAGTCCTGGCCAAGTCTATCCCGGCGAAGGCGCTGGGTGTGAAAACCGGAGAGCCCATTGTCTCTGCCCTGCGCAAATGTCCGGATCTGATGATCTTTCCCCCGGACCATAAGCTTTACTCCAGGTACAGCCGCCGGCTGATGGAGTACCTAAAGAACCTCACCCCGGATGTGGAGCAGGTCAGCATTGATGAATGCTATCTGGACTTTACCGGGATCGCACACAGGTATCCATCCCCCCTATCCGCTGCGGTCAGGATCAAAAAGGAAATTTTTACCCAGTTTGATTTCACGGTGAATATTGGTATCTCCTCAAACAAGCTGCTGGCAAAGATGGCCTCTGACTTTGAAAAGCCGGACAAAGTCCACACCCTCTTCCCCCGGGAGATCCCCCAAAAGATGTGGCCGCTGCCTGTGGAAAAGCTCTATATGGCAGGGCGTTCCTCTGTGGATACCTTTCACAAACTGGGCATCCGCACCATCGGGGATCTGGCTTCAACCGACCCCGGGCTGCTGGAGTCACACCTAAAAAGCCACGGCCGCCTGCTCTGGGAGTATGCCAACGGGCAGGACAGCGCGCCGGTTCTCTCCGGCCCCCAGGAGGCAAAGGGTATCGGCAATTCCACCACGCTATCAGAGGATGTCTCCACCCTACGGGATGCCCAGGCAGTTCTGTTGCAGCTCGCCGAGAGCGTCTCTGCCAGGCTTCGCAAAGCGGGGCAGATCTGCACAAACCTGTGCGTGGAGATCAAATACAATACCTTTGTCACCGTGTCCCATCAGGCCCCTGTGGACCCTCCCACAAATACCTGCGGAAAAATCTACCAGACCTCCTGCAGCCTGTTTTCCTCCCTCTGGAACCACACTCCCATCCGGCTGCTGGGCATCCGCGCCACAAAGCTCCTGCCTGAGGACACCCCCATTCAGCTCAGCCTGTTTGATTTGAGAAACGAAACGGATGAACGCCAAAAAAGGCTGGACAAGGCCTTAGACAGCATTAAGCAGCGTTTTGGGGATCAGGCAGTTGTGCGTGGAAGTATGTTAAAACCCCCCGCTGTGCACTTGCAAGACCGGAACATCGGAGAGGACTCCGGGGGCGATTGAGTCCTCAAAGCAAAATAGCCAACCTCCTCATCTTGAGGGATTGACTACTTTGTGTACCGAAATATGGCTGCGAAACAGCCTCTCTATATACTGGCCTGTGTCAAGAATTTTTTAACATTTCATCCACATTCACCGATGAACTACTGCTAACCTCCTGTATCTCACAGGTCAGAATCAGGCATTTGTTTTTATTTACCTCCAGAAAGGCGCTACTGATTCTGTCTGCAACCATCTGAGCTGTGATCTCGGTGCAGGTGGGCAGGAGCACGATGAACTGGCTGTCACTGTACCGGGCGGCCGCGTCACCTCTGCGCAACTGGCTTCTCAGCACATTTTCCAGCTTCTCCATGGATCGCTTGGTCAGATATTCCCATGTCTGCTCCTGCGCCTCCTTCTCCTCCCGTTTAAGACTCAGCAGTATAATGTACTCTGTGATACCCAGCCGGTCCAGTCTCCTGTTCTCCAGGCGGTATATCTCTTTAAAAATGGTGTACTCACACATAAACACTGAGTCGGGGTTTCTGGATTCCAGAATATCCCTGCGGATTTCTTCCATGTTGCCATACTGGTTGTTTTTCATTGACAGCAGGTTTTCATAAACAGATTGCAGTTTGAGGGAGCCGCGCATCCCCAGGCTCTCATAAAGCTGTTTCTCCGCCCGGTGGTAATGGGCCAAAGCCAGGTTTTTCTTTCCCTGCATGATCAGAGCTTTGATCAGGCTGCAGTGGAGCTGCTCGTCCAGCCCGTCGTACGTCAGCGCCTCGCTGCACAAGTCCTCCATCTGTTCATACAGCTGGCGGTTCTCATAGTAATCTGACAGAAATTTGACGGTATCCAGATAGCAGGAGTGGAAGTAGGTCTCCAGAGGAAGTCCCCACTGCTCTGAGGCAACCTTTGACGGAAGGGTCCCATGGTAGATCTTGACCGCAAGCTGTGCGGCAGTCACCTTCTCATCCTCCGTTACACTAACATCCGTAGCCTTTCGGCTCAGCTCATCGAACTTTTCAAAGTCCGCCTGTACCTCTATATCCTGATTCCAGCAGTAAAATCCCCTTCTGGTGAGAATGAAATCACCCCCACCTAAAATCTTCATGCTGCCTCTCAGCCGGTACATGAGGTTTTTCAGAGCGCCCGCCGGGTTTCCGGAAGCACTGTTGGGCCAGAGAGCATCGCAGAGCTCCTGAACCGTCAGATCCTTTTTCCTGAATATTAAAATATAGGAGAGCAGGCGCAGCAGTTTATCTGAGTGCAATGTCTCCCGGTTCAATATTCCGTGACTGTTTTTCACTTCAAAGTTCCCGAGTAACTTTACGTATAAAACTTCATTTGGCATCTCTTTTGTTTCCTCCGGTTATGTCTTTTTCTGGTTGCGTCGTTTCTTTTTTACCGAGTATCCAAAAGTGCCCAATGGTTTTCCAAGCTCCAGATACTCTCCATGGGAATAGGCAATCAGGCCTGTGCGGTTCAACTCAAATTTTCCCTTCTCATCCATATAGGAGTCATCCACATGCACCGTTCTGACCTTTGCTAAAAACATATGATGGGACCCCAGCTCCACAATATCGGTCACAGAACACTCAATGTTTACGGGGCTTTCCCCTATCAGCGGAGCCCCCACCTCTTCCCCCTCCACAGGGGTGAGGTGCATCTCCTGAAATTTGTCCACATCCCTGCCGGAACGCACTCCGCAGTAGTCTGCAGCCCTGGCCAGCTTTTTCGTTGTCAGGTTGATCACAAACTCCCCGGTCTCCTTTATAATATCATAGGAATACCGCTCCGGCCGGACGGATATGTAGGCCATAGGCGGGTTGGTACACACCGTTCCCGTCCAGGCCACGGTTATGATATTGGGCCTTTCCCCAGGCCTGGCACAGCTCACCATCACCGCGGGCAGGGGATACACCATATTTCCTGGCTTCCAAATCTGTTTTCCCATAGTCTCCTCCTACTGCTGCAGAGCATTCATAAATGCGGGGATGAGCTGCTTCTTTCTGGAGACCACCCCGGGAAGCACCACAGAGTGCTCCCTGGGATCCCTGTGGAATGCCTCTCTGGCCAAGTCCTCGCTGTCGCCGCCGTAGCACAGCAGCTCCGTGGACTCATTGATGATGTCCGTCAGCATAAAGAAGAGCATGGTTTCCCCATGGCTTCCCAGCGCCTTCTCCATATAAGGAAGCAGTGTGTCCCTGATCTCTTTTAACTCATCGGGGTTCATGGAATTTATCTGGCCCACTCCAAAGCTGGCCTTATTCAGCTCAAATTTCTTAAAATCCTGATAAAAGATCTCCTCCGGTGACTTCCCCTTCAGCCTGCTGCCGGCCGCAAACATCTCTGTGGCAAAGTCCTCACACTGGATGCCCGCAATCTCTGCCAGCTGCTCCGCAGCCTTACGGTCCACAGACGTGCAGGTAGGAGAGCGGAACATGAGCGTGTCCGAAATAATGGCCGCGCACAGAAGCCCTGCAATCCGTGGCGGAATTTCCAACCCTTTTTCACTGTATATCTGATACATAATTGTGGCGGTACAGCCCACGGGCTGATTTCTAAAAAACACCGGAGCCATAGTCTCCAGGGAGCCCAGCCTATGGTGGTCTATAATCTCCAGGATCTCGGCGCTCTCAATGTTGTCCACCGCCTGGGAGACCTCATTGTGGTCCACCAGAATCAGCTGGTTTTTCCGTATACCCAGCAGATCACGCCTTGAAACCATACCCACGTACTTCCCGTATTTATCCAGAACCGGAAAATCCCGGTACCGTTTCTTTGCCATAATCTCCTTTATGGAGTCTGTGTAATCGTCCATCTCAAAGCAGATCAGATCCTTCTTTTTCATAAAATGCTTTACTGGCATACTCTGGTTGATCAGCCTCGCAACCGTGTAGGTGTCATGGGGTGTGCTGATTACCGCACAGCTCTTATCCCCCGCCAGCCTCTGTATCGTTCTGGAAACAGGGGCCCCCTCACAGACAATGATGCAGCCCGCGCTCATCTCGATGGCGCAGAGCTGGGACTCATACCGGTTGCCTAGGATGACCAGGTCATCCTCCTCAATATAGTTTTCCATCAGATCCGGGTTTGCCGCTGCGATCACTACCTTGCCCTTAATAAAGTAAGAGTGCTCGTTTCCCACTACCATGGTGCCGTCCAGAGTCTCCAGAATATTGCGGTACTGGGTTCTGGCTGTGGATAAGATGGAATTGTCATACACATCCATGTAGGACTCGGCGATATCGCTGATGGTGATCAGGCCCTCCAGCACATTGTCCTCCTTGGTGATGGGCAGGGTATTTACATTCTCATTACGCATCAGAGTCCAGGCCTTTTTCAGGGATATGTGGTTGTCAACTCCCTGGACACAGCGCACCTCCATGTCCTTTACCCTGGTTCCCACATTGGGGACATAGCCCGGAGGGTCCATCTGAAAACGGTCCAGCACATACTGCGTCTCCTCGCTGATCTGCCCTGCCCGCTTTGCCACATAGCGCCCCTCATCCTCTGCCCTGTTTTTGATGTCCGCATAGGCAATGGCTGAACAGATGGAGTCCGTATCCGGGTTCTTATGGCCGATGATATAGATTTTTTTCTTGTCTGTATACTGCATATTCCGTCCTTTCCCGAACCAGGCAAATTCCCGGTCCACCTCTCTCCCCTCTGCCGGAGAAACGATATTCTACTGCAACTGTTCCGTACCTTCACAGTTACATTCTACTTTACACTATTTTCCTCGAATCTGCAAACTTCATTTCCCTCTACTCTGGCCAATATAAGGGGCTGCTGGGCCGGCGGCTCCTCCTGAATATCCACCGCATCTGCGAACACAGAGGCAGCATCCTGAAAAAGCTCGTCTTCAGAGGCGTAGAGCACCGCTAAGGTCTCCCCCTCCTCCACCGCATCTCCGGTCTTTTTTGTGAGAACAATGCCCGCTCCGTAGTCAATGGTGTCCTCCACCCTGGTGCGCCCGGCTCCCAGCAGGCAGGAAGCGGTTCCGCATTTCTCCGTATCCATGCGGCTGATATAACCGCTCTTTTGGGCCCTCACCGAAAAGCTAAGGGGTGCTGTCTTAAGCAGGGACGCATCCCGGATCACTTCCGGGTTTCCCCCCTGAGCCCTGACCATCTGCGCCAGCTTTTCCAGGGCGCTGCCGTCTTCTATGGATCTGCGTGCCATTGTCAGACAATCCTTCAGTGTACCTCTGCCTGCCAGGTAGAGCATATTTCCTGCCAGCTGCAGACACACCTGCGTCAGATCCTCCGGGCCCTGTCCCCGCAGGGTCTCCACCGCTTCCTGTACTTCAAGGGCATTCCCGATCTTTTTGCCCAGGGGCAGGTCCATGTTGGTGATCAGCGCCGCCATACGGCGGCCTGCGTGCTCCCCGATGGCAGTCATCTTTTTTGCAAGGGCAATGGAATCCTCCAGTGATTTCATAAATGCCCCGCTGCCTGTCTTTACATCCAGCAGGATGCTGTCGCTTCCGGCGGCCAGCTTTTTGCTCATGATGGAGGCCGCAATCAGGGGAATACTGTCCACCGTGGCAGTCACGTCCCTGAGCGCATACATTTTTTTATCCGCGGGGGCCAGATTCCCAGACTGTCCCGCCACACAGAGTCCGGTTTCATTCACAATATCAAAAAATTCCTCCCTGGTGAAAGAGGTCCGAAGGCCGGGAATGGACTCCAGTTTATCCACCGTCCCTCCAGTGTGGCCCAGCCCCCTGCCGGACATCTTTGCAATCTTGACGCCGCAGGCCGCCGCTATGGGGGCAATGATCAGTGTGGTCTTATCCCCCACGCCCCCGGTTGAGTGTTTATCCACCTTCACTCCCTCAATGGGAGATAAATCCACCATATCTCCGGAACGGGCCATGGCGTCCGTAAGCGCTGCAGTCTCCTCATCATCCATACCCTGGAAGTAGACTGCCATCAGCAAGGCGGACATCTGGTAGTCCGGCATAGCCCCTGACACAAATTCCTCCACCATCCGGGAAATCTCCTCCCTGGTCAGCTTACCGCCGTTTCGCTTTTTTATGATCAAATCATACATTCTCATTATCCCTGTCCCCCTTTTACAGCGAAAAACTCTCCGGAAGCAGCTCTCCCAGAGTATATTCCTCAATGTTCCCCTGTGCATCCCCCAAAATCACCAAAAAATCAGGTCCGCAGAACTCCGCCATTACCTGCCGGCAGACGCCGCAGGGCGGACAGGACTGCAGTTCTCCCCCCGCTCTGCCCCCGGCAACCGCTATGGCCTCAAACTCCCGCTCACCCTCAGATATTGCTTTGAAAAAGGCTGTGCGCTCCGCACAGTTGGTGGGTGAGTAGGAGGCATTTTCAATATTGCATCCATGATAAATCTTCCCGGTCCTCCCAAGCAGGGCTGCCCCCACCTGGAATCCCGAGTAGGGGGAGTAGGATTGTTCCCTGGCCCTGACTGCTTCTTTATAAAGTGCCTTCTTATCTGTCATTTCGAATATCCTCCCAAAAACTGCTGCCACAGATGACCCCCTCCACGCCAAATATCTCCTGTATGGTGGCCGCAATATCCGCAAAGCTTTGGCGTGTCCCCAGAGAGACGCCTGCCTTGACCTCACTGCCGCAGGCCAAAAGCGGAACATACTCTCTGGAGTGGTCCGTGCTGGGTGTTCCGGGATCGCACCCGTGATCCCCGGTGATCAGCAGCACATCCGTGCTCCTCATTTTTTCCAGAAACACTCCTAACTGCCTGTCAAACCTGGTCATAGCTGCCGCATATCCGTCCACATCGTTCCTGTGTCCGTACACCATATCAAAGTCCACCAGATTTACAAAGCAGAGACCTGTAAAGGATTTCTCCAGCAGATCAAGGGTCTTCTCCATACCGTCCTCATTGTCTTTTATGGATTGGGTGTGGGCGATGCCCTTTCCCGCAAAAATATCATTGATCTTTCCCACGCCGTAGGTGTCATACCCTGCCCGCTCCAGCAGATCCATTACCGTGTCTGCGGGAGGTAAAAGGGAAAAATCGTGGCGGTTCCTGGTGCGCACAAAGTCAGGGTACGCTCCCTCAAAAGGCCGGGCAATCACCCTGCCCACCGCATGCTTTCCAGTCAGGATCTTCCTGGCTATGCGGCAGTACTCGTAGAGCTTTTCAGGGGGAACCACCTGCTCGTGGGCTGCAATCTGAAACACACTGTCAGCGGATGTATAGACAATTAAATCTCCGCTCTTCATGTGCTCCTGTCCATACTCCCGGATCACCTCCGTCCCGGAATAGGGCCGGTTACACAGTACACCCCTGCCTGTCTGCTCTCTAAAAGGCTTTAACACCTCCTCAGGAAACCCCTGCGGATACAGCGGCATAGGCTTGGGGGAAATGATCCCCGCAATCTCCCAGTGCCCTGTGGTGGTGTCCTTCCCCATAGATGCCTCCTTAAGCCTTGCAAAAGCACCCAGCGGCTGCTCCTCGCCCTCCTTGCAGGTCACCCCGTCAATATTAAACAGTCCCAGGCGTTTCATATTCGGCGTGTGATACTCCTGTGAGGCGGCAATGCTCGCCAGAGTGTTGCTTCCCTCATCCCCGAATGCCGCCGCATCCGGCGCTTCCCCGATGCCGAAACTGTCCAAAACGATCATAAAAACCCTCTTTACTGCCATTTTATACCTCGCTTCTCTTACTTTCTTTTATCTTATCATTATTTCCCGCCATCTTCAACCAAATACAAGCTATCCTTGCTTGAATTTAACGCCAAAAAATGCTATAGTTTTTGCATATGAGTCACTAACTTAAGGAGGGCAAACCATGTCAGAAGAATTGCAAAACGTAACACAGGAAACAGAGACACCCGTTGAGGCTGTGGAGGAGGCTGTAGCAGCAGCACCGGCGGCAGAAGAGGCTCCCACGGTGGAAGAAGGAATGGTGGAAGGACAGGCTGCAGAGGAGAATCCCGCTGCAAATGAACCGTCCGCAGAGGTACCGGTGGAGGAGGCTGCACAGGAAGAGGCAGCTCCTGAGGAGGTCACAGAAACCATGGAGGATTACGCACAGGAGCTGGAGGCGTCCTTCAAGAAAATTTACGAGGGCGATATCCTCACCGGAACTGTAATCGGAGTTTCCGAGACAGAGATCACCCTGGATTTAAAATACTACACCGAGGGTATTATCCGTCTGGAGGACTTCAGCAGTAACCCGGACTTTAATCTCAAGGAGGATGTACATATCGGTGACGAAATCTCAGCCACAGTGATCCGCACAGACGACGGGCAGGGTCATATCCTCCTCTCAGCCAAGGAGGCAAACGATACCCTGGTTTGGGAAAAGCTGAAAAAATGGATGGAGGATGGCACAAACCTGACTGTAAAGGTGGGCGGCGTGGTAAAGTCCGGCGTGATCGCCTATGTGGAGGGAATCCGCGGGTTTATCCCAGCCTCCAAGCTTTCCCTGAACTATGTGGAGGATCTGGAAACCTGGTTGGGAAAAGAGATCCAGGTGCGCGTCATTACCGCTGAACAGGAGGGCGACCGCCTGGTACTGTCCGCACGTGAAATCCTGCGCGAGAAGGAAGCAGAGGAAAAGAAAGCCAGAATCTCAAATGTACAGGTGGGTCTGGTTACGGAGGGTACTGTGGAGACCATCCAGCCCTATGGCGCATTCATAAATCTGGGCAGCGGGCTCTCCGGCCTGGTACATATCTCCCAGATCAGTGAGAAAAGGATCAAAACCCCCGCCGCAGTGCTTAAGGTGGGCGATAAGGTAAAGGTAAAAGTCATTAACATCAAAGACGGCAAGCTAAGTCTCAGTATGAAGGCCTTAAATGATGTGAGCGCTGAAGAGATCCAGGAAGAAACCTACGAACTGCCCAAATCAGAAAGCGTAACCACCAGCCTGGGTTCTCTCTTTGCAAATATCAAATTAGATCAGTGATACTGTAATGCTTTAAAGCATTGTAGGTAAATTTTTACAAAAGCAGGCCTGTGGCGGGCCTGTTTTTGGTTGTTTTCACAGTAAATTTACCTGTAATTCATAGTTTGTTCACATTTGATTGCTATACTTTAAACATCTCGAAAAGAGATGCAGACAATGGTTTATAGCGTAATGTTTTCATTACACATATAGATAAATTTTTTCATAATAGCCTCCGGTGTACCAGACGCCGGGGGCACTCCTCATTTTAGTATAGTTATGAGTTGGCCAGATCTTTGCCAGCCCCAGTCTGAACAGAAATAAGGTGTGTAAGTTGTTTATTCAACTTACACACCTTATTTTACACTCTGCGAGCTAACATAAATACCATTCTATTTAGAAGTAATTAATCTGAGTATTTTGTTATATGTTTGTGAATCAGCCGAAAACGCTCTACATCTTTTATATTCTTCTTTTTCAGCTCAACAATATATTCATTATTCGCGCTCTTGCCTCTTATATCTGTTGTGGGACCAGATGTTGACGGCGGTGTATATATATCGTTAACTGTTATGGAACAGACCACCTTTCCTTTTATCATTTCTTTTTCTACTTTGATTATCTCAAATTTTGACGGTATTATAACCGCGGCATTTGTATAATACAAGCTTTTTGAGCAAAAGAACTTCCGGTTATATTTTTTCAACTGTTTTAAAACAAGCTCTGGATAATCATAATTTTTTTTAATTAATTTTTTTAGTTTTTGCAGCTCACTGTACGTCGATATAAGCAGGTTCTGATCTCGCATTTTTCTTCGAATACTTTTATTGACACTATACCCCAATTTTTGCTCAGAATCATTCTGTACGATTATCGGCTTATAGGAAACCTTTTTATTACTAAACTTCTGTACTTTCATTTCACATGAACACCTTATCTTACTGTCTGATTTTGAAATAGCCGTTATTGTAACAACACCTTCTGATATTCCTGTTACCGTTCCAGACTGATTGACAGTCGCAATCTCTTTGTCACTGCTTTTCCATTTTACGCTCTTACCATTTCCTATCGCAGCACCTTTGTTGATTTTCAATTTACATTTTTGTCCAATATAAATTTTTTCTTTCTTTGTGCTTATATTCATTTCCGTATTTCTTTTAGATGTAGATGCTTGTACTAACGTATTAGACATAAGTCCTGAAATGCAGATAACACCTATTACAAATACAATTAAGCCTTTGTTTATTTTGTTCACAAAAATCACCTCTCTTACTTTTAGAGTTTGATCACTTTGCCACCTTACAACTTAATATCCCTGAATAATCTGTATATTTATTTCCACCATTATATTTCATTGCTGCTCTCACCTTATAATAGTATGTTTTTCCTGCAGTGAGACCACTGTCTGTATATGTTGTAGCAGTTCCATCTGTAATTGTTTTGATTAAACTGTAAGTTCCTGTTTTGCTTGTTGCACGATATACTCTTATTTCTTCTGGTCCATAAACATTAATAGTACTCCAATTAATTTTTATTTTTCCCTTGCTAGGAGAAGACAAACTTGATAATTTGATTTTACTATTCTTAAATTCTTCATATTTTGCTCTTTCCACTGCAAATCCTGCATTTAACAGCCCTTTGCCAAATATACTGGCACTACCAATATTAGTAGCTGTATTATACAAGAAACTTCGTATTTGTTGTGGTTTTAGACTCGGATTAACGCAGAACATCAATCCTGCCGCTGCAGCTGTTATCGGTGCCGAGAAAGAGGTACCGTTTACAGACGGATATTTGTTTTTCAAATCTGTAGTGACGATACCACTACCTGGAGCCGCCATATTTATCCAATCACCATAACAAGAAAAGCTACTTTTTGCGTTGGAACTTGTTGTTGCCGATACACATATTACGCTGCTAAAAGCAGCCGGGTATCGCATTATATTATTATTATAATTACCCGCTGAAGCTACAACAACTACCCCTGCTGCTTCTGCATAGTCAACAGCTTCCTTTAACAATGGTGAAGCATACGTACTGGATATGCTAATATTGATAACTTCCGCACCTTTGTTTACGGCATGTTTTATTCCTTTTGCAATATCAGCATCGCTAATGATTTCCTTTCCTTCAGTATTTACTCCATCTGATACTTTAACAGCCATCACCCTGCACGCTCTATTATCATAACCAGTTGCAATACCTGCAATGCCTATCTTGTTATTTCTTTTTGCTGCTATGACCCCTGCTGTAAGTGTACCATGACTCGAATCATATGTTTTAGACAATTCTGATAATCGTTTATAGCTTCCGTCTGAATTAACTTTAGTTACGTCAACAGAACTATCTGTCAAATATCTTCCTTGCAAATCATTTTGCGTTAAGTCAAGTCCTGTATCTAATACCGCTACCCAAATATCATAAGTGCCCGCTGTCGATACCGAACTCCACGCTTCTTCCGTTTTTATTTTGTTCAAATACCATTGATTGGAAAGCTGTGGGTCGTTTGTAGAAACACCATCAACCTCCATATTATAGTTCTTTTCAGCAGTTTCTACAAATTCATACTCTTTAAATTGACTAATTGCTCTATCTGTTGATTGATCTAAGCCAGTTTCAACAACTATTGATGTTTTTGCTTGATAGTTCTCTTGAAAATCAATCAACCGTTCCTTTCTTCTTTCATTTAGGTCTTCATCAATCTCAAATTCATCCTCCATTATCACTTCATAGGATTCAGATAAATTTTCTACCAGTTCATCTATTAGTTCTTTTTGGACTCCTTCTTTTAATGTTACTACAATTTCCTTAGCCGCATAATCAAGATTCTCCTCATCCACCCTCTCTTCATAGGCTTCTTGATAACACTCTAACATTTCGCTTGCAGCATCATCAATATTGTCAATAAAATCTTCTAAAGTATCACTGATCTCATCGTTTTCATAGTATGTATTAAGAATTTCCTTTACTGCTACCACAAATGTCTCTTCATCGTTATCTGCAAATTCATTAATTATATCTGCTGCACTTTCCCCATCTATTTTCGATATATCAACAGCTTCTTTTATTACCTCTTGCTCATCATTATTCAGCTTTTCAATTGTTAGCCGTTCTTCAACCTCATATAGGTTCTCATCTAATAATTCTGATTTCTGATTAGCTTTTGTCTGCAGTGGCATTATATTTGCGCAAAAATAATATGCTAAATTTTTTTATTTGCATAAAAGATACGCTTTTTAATTCACCCTCTCCTTTCTATCTTATGTTATCAATATTAGACTAGAATATAATAAAATGCAAGTATTTATTAGAATTTTTTTCATATTATTTTTTTATAATTAAGACATTAGCAGTGATTGTTAAAAACGTGGACGCTGACACACCTGCCCTCTGGAATAAGCCTGATCCCCGTTCCAATATCCTTACATCCATTTCTTTATTACATTCTCACTTGCCAGATAAAACATATTTCAGTGACATATCACTTGGAAATACACTTTTTGTCTTTATTACTTTTCTATATTTCTGGTTTAGCCCTTATATAAATATTTGTAATGCTATCACGATGCCGTTATAAGTGGTACACATTACTTTGCCAATCTCACTACCATAATCATATAACTACTCCACGTAACAGCAATTCCTCATCCATACATAAAGCACCTCCGATTATTGATTCAGATTTGCTTGAATTTCGGACCAGGAGGACAGTGTAGGGACGTATCCAAAAAAACAGATAAAATCTTATCTTCAATAGCTGGTACATCAAGCGACCATGCCAATCACGTTTATGAAAACGCCAATACAAGCCACTTGAATGAGTTCTACATAAGCATACGTTCCTCTGCTATATGCCACAAAAAATGTTGTTTCCACTCTTGCAGGCCACCATACCGAGGGAACGTATTTCCAAATGGATTCTCTCAAGCTGGTAAAGATAAGTGCTTACACACTTTCTACAATCCCTAAACCAATGGATACCCCTTTATTCATTAGAAACGACAGATATAAATGCAGAAGGTACATAGTTATGCTGTTTCCAAGGGTACTCATTTTTCCTATGACAACCGTATCCATTCAAGTTTACTTTAATTGCATCTAAAACCGATTTAAAATCTTGTCCATTGCACGAATGACCGGTGAGGACGGAAATGAAAAATGGGTGGATTATTCTAATTCCTTCTGGCATGTGGAGCGTCTCCATCGGGAAATGACTGAACTAGCTTCCACACTTCCTGAATACAGTACCGTAATGGGCATCTATCGCGTTGAAAAAACCTACAGCCCGCAGCTCATCGTTAAGATCGGAGATGTGTCCAGATTTACCCACAGGGAGACACTGACCGCCTTTGCCGGTGTGGGTCCGGGTGTAGACGAATCCCGTCAACACAAGTCCAAGAGCAACAGAGCTTCAAATGTTGGTTCCGCAAGGCTGTGCAAGACGCTGTTCCAGATCAAGTCGACTCTGCTCCAAAACGCACCCACCTAAAAAGGATCTTTGGATTCAGTTTTCCAAAGATCCTTTTTAATAAAAAATCTCTATTTTCAACTTTAATCTACTTCTCAATCCCTCCTCTGGCCCTCTGCCCTTCATCAAAGGGATGCTTTACCTTCCGTATCTCAGACACATAGTCAGCGGCCTCCACCATAGCCTTACTGGGATAGTTGCCAGTCATAATGACTTCTAAGTTCTCCGGCTTTTCCTTCAGATAATCCAACACCACCTGTTCATCCAGCAATTTGGCGCCGATGGTGTAAATGATCTCATCCATAAAAAGCACATCGTACTTTTCTTCCGCAGCCAATTGGGTAATCCTGTGAAACTGTTGCTCATAAAACCGCCTGCGTTCCTCTTTCTCTTCCTCTGTCATCTGAAAGCTGAACTTTTCCTGATTCAGCCCATCCACAATGGTGATATTCCTGACATGTTCCAAAATATTTCGCTCACTTGTCTTGTTATCCTTCATGAACTGGTATAGCAGCACCCGGTAGCCATACCCTGCCGCACGCGTAATCAGGCCCATACCTGTTGTCGTTTTCCCTTTTCCGTCCCCGTAATAAATGTGCACCAGACCGGTATCTCTCTTCATACAAGCACCTCTTCTTTCCTAACTATTATTCCATTCTTTAAGTGTTATATCCTGTCTAAATCAAGTGCTTCCGTTCTGCTCTCTTCTTACAGGCATAATTCTGTTATCGTACCGGAACCCCGCCAGATCCCAGTGTTTTGTCCTCTCATAATATTATACCAAAGTCTTTCCTATAATTCCAGCTTCATATCTCCCTGCCTGATCCATCCCTTTTTGCGCATAAATTCTGAGATCGCCAGGGTAATGACTGCAGGGAGAAGAATCTGAAATACCACTATAATGATCATGGTCATCCGGCCTCCGAGATCGGGCGCCATGGTCTGATAAGTCATGATCTGTCCCACCAACCCGGCGGTCCCCATTCCGGAACCTGTTGCATTGTTGGTCATGCGCACCAGCATGGTGCTCACAGGGCCCAGTATGGCACTGGAGAGTATGGCCGGAACCCAGATGATGGGCTTTCGCACGATGTTGGGCACCTGGAGCATTGAGGTTCCCACTCCCTGAGCCACCAGTCCGCCGATTTTATTTTCCCGGTAGCTGGCAACCGCAAATCCCACCATATTGCAGCAGCAGCCAATGGTTGCCGCCCCTGCAGCCAGTCCGGAGAGATTCAGGATCACTCCCAGGGCTGCGGAGCTGATGGGCAGTGTGAGAATCATTCCCATGAGCACCGACACCACCACACCCATAAGGAAGGGCTGCTGTTCCGTTCCCCAATTGATAATGGAGCCCAGCCAGGTCATAAAGCCGGTGATAGGCGGCCCCACCAGAAGTCCTACCGCAGACCCGGAAAGGATGGTGGTCACGGGTGTGACCAGAATATCAACCTTTGTCCGTCCGGACACCAGATGTCCGATTACGATGGCCACATACGCGGCAATGAAGGCCCCCAGCGGTTCCCCCGGACCCGCCAGCACAATGCTCCCCTCCACAAGCACCTGCCCGGCCAGGATCTTACTGGCAAATCCGCCGACCATCCCCGCTGTGGCGGCAGATACCGTGACGAGGGGGCTTTCCTTAAACTTGTGCGCAACACCCACGCCGATCCCGGCGCTGGTCATGGCAGCCGCCACCTTACCGATCAGGAACAGCATGTCGCCCGCTGGGCCTCCGATCAGGTTACCCACCTGCTGAATGATGGTTCCCACAATCAGTGTGGCAAACAGACCCATGGCCATGCCGCTGAGTCCGTCAATAAAAATGTGATTCAATACCTTTTTCAGTGTCTTCATTCTCTCCTCCTTGACTGGCAGGACCCGTGCCTGCCTATCTTTACATCTGTCATGTCAGTAATTTAGCATACCTGTCCTCATAATTCAAGCAATTTCTTCCTTCCCCGTGAATATCCTGCCTGCTCACGGCTTTAATATACTCCGGTACCACTCCTGTGGGAATTGCACTGCCAAGTGTCCTTGCGTATCTTACAACGCCATAAATAATGCCGGGTCCCGCTTAAACGGTCTTCCGCCTAACCGAGACCCGACAGCTTTACGATCGAGGCCCTCCTTCACTACCTTTACAGCCCTATTTCATTCTTATTTTCACTGCCTTAGAATAACCAGAATAGGAAACATAGCTCTTTCCAACCTTTTTATAACTCCGGACCTTTACCTGATAGTTCTTGTTTCTTTTCAATTTCTTTGTGCTATAAGCAGTTGTCTTTGATTTAACTCTGGCAAGGCATTTAAACTTGCCCTTTCCGATTTTCAGCCAGATTTCATAACCATCTGCTTTTGTTAGCTTCTTTTTCGGAAGCTTAATCTTTATTCTTCTGGTACCGGATTTCTTTGCTGTTATCTTGGGCTTAAGCGGTGCAGTTGCCGTCTTTAGTGTCTGGGACGGTACTCCGTCTCCCGCAGCATTCACTGCAGTCACCCGGAAAGAGTAGACGCTTCCAACCTTAAGTTTCTTTACATTATAACTGGTTTCTTGGGTTTGACTTATCGTCTTCCACTTCTTCTTTTCCAGAACCTGCACTTTATAAGTATCCGCATTGCTTGCTTTATTCCAGTTTAGTTTAACGCTCTTGCTTTTATTTGTTTTTACTTCTGCTTTAAGATTTTGTACTTTTCCTGGTCTCTGCAATTCTTTTTTAGTGACCTTATAGGTTGCTGTCGCGGTCTTTGTAATCAAGGCATCGCCTGCCACGCAAGCGGTCACTTTAATCACAATCGTTCCGGCTTTATCTACAGTCAACTTATTCCCGGATAAAGTACCAGCTTTGTCCGGATCGGAATCAATGGCATATTGATACACAATCATACTGTCTGTGTGCCCTTCTGCCTCACAACTACCGATCAAACTTGCTTTTGCAGATAATATAACAGTCTTTGCTGCTTCCTTTGCTTCCAGAGTTATATCCTGACCCAGAAACTCAAGTATATCTATCTCACAGGTGCATTCCGGCTTATCTGGCTTCTCTTGTTTCTCAACGGTGATAACCGCCTGTGTCACCGACTGAACCAGGGTTCCAGCAATTGCCGCAGTCACTTCCACTTGAATCTCTCCGGCATCCTTTAAGATAAGCAGATCGCCTTTAAGTACTGCACTGTTGCTTGTATCTGTTTTGATCTGATAGGTATACTGAATGTCACGCACCCTATGCCCTTCTATTTCACAAGTTCCACCGATGGATGCCGATGCGTCCAGGACAACCTCTTTGCTTTCTTCTTCTGCCCCAATCTTGATAGTCTGATCCGCAAAGGTAAGGTTCTCAATTACGCAAGTGCACTGCGGACTCTCTTTTGTCACCGTTATGACTGCTAATTTTGTCTTCTTAATCTCCGGGTCAGAGCCGGTCACTTCAGCCGTTACTTCAATCTCCAGCTCCCCCGGTTCTGATACGCTCAGCTTATCGCCCGTCAATACTGCCGAACCGGTTGTATCCGATACTTTTCTGTAACTATAAGTGATTTTCCGTTCCGGATGTCCCGCCACCTGACAGGCCCCGCTCAGTTCTGCTTCGGCTGATAAGTCCACTTGTCTGCCTGCCTCGGCTGCACCTAACCGGATGGCCTGATCTGCAAAGGTAATCTCGCCAATATCACAACTGCATTCTGCCTCGCCGTCTTCTTTATAATATACATAGAATTCTGCTGCTGTAATATACTTGTCTACATCCCAGCCGCTGGTTCCCATTGCTCTGATTTGAATCCTGCGGGCCGAAACCGGAACAAATGCGATTTCTTTTTTGTCTTCGCTGTCTGCCCAGACACCCGCTCCTCCCGGAATATCTTCAAAATCATCCTGATCTTCGGTGGTGCTGTACCGCAGCTTGTAAGAAACAATTCTCCCGTTCCAATCCTTCCTGGGCACGTATTCCAACTTGCATACTGCATAAGTCTTTCCTAAATCTATGGTAATGCTGTTATTTATGTCCTTCGGAATATTCGGCTCGTTATTTCCTGAATAGTTCGAATGCCAATGAGTGGACTCATCTCCATCTACTGCCCAGCTTGCCGGACCGTCGCCACCCGAATTTTCTTCACTGTCTGCTATTGCGAATAATTCGGAAGAGGGGATTTTAAATACGGTTATCTTCTCCCAAACCGCCTCCAAAGTTATATTTTCCTTGGGAATCCGATACGACGTACCCGATGGATAAGTTTTTGTTCCGTCGCTCCATCCAATAAATTCATATCCTTCCTTCTCATAACCGCATGGGGGCAATACCGTAAAAGCTCCGCTATAATATGTAATGCTGGCCGGATCACTGCCACTGCTTCCCTGACCGCCGGTAAAAGAAATGGTTGTTTCTGTATTGATCACTTCGAAGTTGTCAAATTCTAACTTAGTACCGCTGCTGGCTGCATTTTTCCTTCCGGTTCCTTCTAACTTTATAGTATGTTTTCCGTACGCCAAACCCGTTTTCTCATAGATTAACTGTCGATTTTGTTTTGTCCCATAAAAGTCTGCCTCTGCCACTTCCGTTCCGTCAATGAAAACCTTCGTAATTCCAAAGTTTCCGCCCCTTGGCGCCTGTACCCGAATTCCGGTGCCCATAAATACTAAGGAGATAGTCTCTTCGCTGGTACTGGTTTCTGCATAGTGAATGCTTCCGCCATAATGATCATTCGGATTTCCAGTCCATTCACCCCAATTTCCTGTGAAAACGACTCTTTGATCACTATTATCCACCTTTCCTGTAATCGAGATATCCTGGACCGCTATGTTATCTGAAGGAAGACTTTCTTTTCCATCCAGAACATAGGTCACTTGATAACTTACATCCGCTATCTCTGCAAACTCACTCTGATCCTGATAAACAGCATCTGCTAAACCACTTTCTATCTTTTCGTAATCACTATCCTCTCCGTCTTTACGGTATACATTATAGGTAATGCCCGTAAACTCTATCTTATCCCAGAACACTTCGATACCTTCGGTTTCACCCATATAATATGCTTTTCCATCAAGGGGTCTATCCGTATCTGGTTTTTCCACATTCGGCCCTTTCTCCTCTAAAGCAAGGATCGCTTCTGCTAATTGTTTCTGTACCGCATTTATCTGTCTATAAGTATCTGAATGATACAAATATGATGGCGGCAAGACAGCTCCTGCTCCGCTTAAGGAACTCTGGTCATATTTTTTATTCAGCAAAGCTGAAGATTCTTCGAAATAGCGTTCAATCAAAGGTCTGACCTCTACCCAGGATTCAAATGTATACAGAGAGGAATCCAGATTCTCTGCATTGTAGGCAGTTACAGGCAAACCAGGCAATGAAACTGAAATATCATACTCCGGCAGCCATTCACCTGCCACAAAATCCCGTGCCCTGAAATAAATTTCATCATCGTATACATATACTTCATAAGCACTGCCTGTACCAGACTTACCAATTTGGTTGTAATTGAAAGATGGAACATCCACCAAAGTGCCATATGGACGGCTGATAACTTCTGCTGCACCGAAGCCGTTATGAATATGCCCGGAGCATAAAACAGTCTGCGGATATTTTGAAAGAATTGCTTTGACTTTTGCATCTTGCGGCCCAAAACCATTATACACATTACTTCGCCAATGGCTGTCATTAAGCGCCTGGTGAATGAATACAAAAATAGGTTTATTTAATTCTGCATTTTCTGCCAGTTTAGCTTCAAACCACTCCAATTGTGCGTCACTTAACCAAGCCGTATCTTTCGGCGCATCCTCAGGATTTAATACAATAAAATGGTATCCGTCAATCCATCTGTCATAATACGTCTTACCACCTGTTTCCGGCATATAATCACTACTATGCTTCATATACAGATCATACGCTGTTTCCCAATATGCATTGGGATTACCTGGTGTGGTTTGCCAATCACCAGAATTGGGACCTCTTACATCGTGATTCCCCAGAGCGATCATCACACTGTCATCGTTTACCGGCAGATGCGCCTTCAAAATATCATTAAATGCCTGGAATTCTTCCGGCCTGCCATCCTGAGTATTATCTCCCACGGTAACAAATGCTGACGCATCGGGATTTGCCATGCCCATATCTGTTAGTCCGTCTGCCAAATTTTTATAACTATTAGAATCCGGACTCGACTCCACATGCATATCGCTAATCAGGTGGAAACTCATATTCGCAGCAGTACCGCCATCTAAAAAACTCTCAAAAGCAGATTTTAGTGCCGCCAGAATACCCGCCGCCTTCTCTGATGATGCAGTTTTCAGTGCAGTCTCAGCCTTTGAAATCTCCGTTTGCATTTGGTTGATTGCTTCTTGTGGATACCTTGTCCCTGCATTTATATTCTCTAACTGCTGTTCTATTTTTGCAATTTCCTGATATGTCTTTTCCACACTTATGATTTCCTGCAACTGTGTTTTCGTTAAAGCTTTTTTATAGATTACCAGCTCATCAACACAGGCATCTTCCACACCGTATTTCGTATCTCCACCAGCGCCCAAAACAAGGTTCATAACATCTACAGGGCCTGTATAATCGGAAATATCCGCATAATTTTTGCTGCCCCAGTTTCCGGCCGCACCGGTTGCCTCGTTTCCGTCAATATATAAACGGGTTTGTTTTGCTCCGCTGCGGTCAATCACTGCGGATACATGATGCCAGGTATTATCCGTTGCCGCTTTAAACCGGTCGGTCTCTGCCCTTCCTTTTCCATCGGTAGTTGTATTGAAGTTCAGGTTGATGCCTTCTCTCATATCACCGATGTTAAAGCCCGGATTATCTCCGCTTTTCCAATCTTTGTTGCTGATGACAGCCCCCTCCTTTTGCATACTGCCATCTGCCTTATACCAAAACATAACCGTAAAATCGCCGGTTCCAAACTGAAGCTCCTTCGGGGTTCCAAAGTCCACATATTGTGTCGCAACCCTGTTTCTATCCTCCGGATTCACAAAGTGAATGGCTTTCCCTTTCACACCCTCAACAAATTCGGGGTTTCCAACTACCGTCCCATGATTTTTAGCTGCTGTCTCATCATTTGCATTAGCACCGTCAAAGCTCACTTTTAATACTGGTTGTGGTTTATTGGGGTCTTCTTTCAAGCTAATCGCCAGCTTGGGTGCATAAGCATTCCCTGCCTCCCTGCTTCCAAACCTGAGGCGACATCCGGTTACCGTCATATTCGTTGCAAAGCTCATTATTGTTTCTTCCGGATTTTCTGCCACAAACTGTTTCACTAATTTTGTAACATCAACTTTAATCTCTTTTTGAAGATCCGTCATGTCAAACTCTTCTGAAATGCCGGTGGTGTTTTCTATATCACTGGCATCGTATCTTAAGGCAGGTTGATTGGCATAGGTTAACGTTCCGGTATCCGCCCAGTTATCATTTACACTCTCGCGGCCGGTTCCCTCCTCCCAATCAGAGTCACACAGCGTTGCTTGTATTTGCCCTGTCTTTGCATTACCATCCGGTTGATTCAGATACACGAACGACAAATAGGCATGATCGATTTTCTCCGCTTCTAAATTCTCAAAACCTGAAATATCGTACTTTATATATCCGATTTTATTGTCATAGGAACTGTTGGGCCTGGTTCCCTCCCCTAAAACACCATTATTTCTATAGTTTGGATCTTTCTGCATTTGAATATAATGTTCGCCGCCATAGTTCTTGCCCTCTTCACTTCCCCACGACTGTGCGTTGGTATCTGCAATTGGGAAAATTCCTTCTCTGATTTCCAGCGGATCAGGCCGAGCAGCAAACTCGGTCAACTTTTCTGATGAAAAAGGAACTACAATCACCTTGCTGCCATGCTGGTCGTTTCCATAATCCTGTTCCTTCTCAACGTCAATCACCGCAAAAATCATCGCCTTAATTTTTCCATCTTCTACGTATATATTAGGACGTTCAATCTTTTTCCAGTTATTTACCGTTCCATCCTCGTATCTTAAGAATTCGGCATCCGGTGTATAGGCTGTTCCCGGGCGAAGCTTCCAGTCCGTAATCCCATCTTCGGAGGTCATGTAATAGGCTTTGCGCGCATCCCACTTGTTCGCCACAATATGGTACAGGCCATCAGAGTACCAGATAACAGGGTCCTCTATACAGTCTGTTGGCATTCCGGATATTTTCCACCAGAGTCCATTTTCTTCTACATTCCATCTTCCGGCAAGGGAGTCGGCAATCGCGATATCTCCCTCTCTGTTGGTAGCTTCATATCTTCCATCCGGTCTCACCATAATGCTGATATTTGACATGGAAAATCCACTGCCGCCCACAGCATTTAGTTTTCCTCCGTTATTATTGTCAATTAAAGACCACGGTCCTTCCGGCTCTTTGGCAATGTGAATCGTACCGTTTGCCGTTTCCTCATGCATTCCGGTATCACTGATGGAAATCGCATATCTGTATCCCTCATTATATAAGGGATCGCTTTCGCTTACCTCAAACGGAAAGACATTATGCCCGGCACCTTCACACCAATCCGGCCAGATCGGCCCCTTATCTTCATACGGTCCATATAAGTTATCACTTATCGCATAAACCGCCTGTGATCTCCGCCATCCTCCGGGCACAGTATCATTTCCCCAATGGCCGCTGTCCTGAGCCCAGCGGCTGGCAAACATATAATATTTACCGGTTTTATCATCTTTAATGATGCCGCCATCCCAATAGCAATAGTCGCTCATTGTCCTATCTTCCAAGCCGTTCCCCTGGTCACGGGGACCTACCTCCGGGGCGCCCCAACAGTCTGATGACAATTCTTCGATTATTGGCATTGGTTCTATGCAGTCCATGAATTGCGTTACTTCTGAGCCCTCTTTGCTTACATCAGATGGAATTGTTGCTGCTTTTAGATCCAATGCCGGAAAAGCCGCTGATAAGCCCAACAGTCCAGTCATCGTAAGCGCCGTAACTTTTTTTACCAGCTTTCTAATACGTTCAGCATTTCGAATACGTTTTTTTAGCATCATTTTTCTCCTTTTCATTCCTTCTCTTTGCTCCCACTCGTGTTAGGATATTACTTTTTTATCTTCACTGATTTTATCTTGCTATATTTACTGTAAATCTTTAATTTTCCAGCCTTTTTATAAGCCCTTATCCTCACATAAAATTTCTTTCCTGCTTTCAATTTCGAAAAGGTATACTTTCTTTTCGTTGATTTCACTGAATACTTTTTCGCTTTTTTCCAATTAAACTTTTTAGATGAAATCTCAAGTTTATAACCGCTTACCCCCTTCACTTCCTTCCAGGTAACTGTCGCTTTACCTCTTTTTTTGCTGCTTACAGATTTCAAAGAGACCTTCCCCGGTCTTACATTGACAACAATCACATCCTTCCCACTGCCGTCAGCCGGCTCTGTTGGTTTGATTGGTTTAATTGGTTCAATTGGTCTGCTTGGTTCGATTGGCTTTTTCTTCTTCGCCGGAACAACTACCGTCATTAAAAATGTATCCGTTTCCATTCCATTGTTCAGAATCACGCTAAGCTCTACTGGAGTTTTGGTCTCCTGCAAGGCTATTACTGCTTTACCTTGTACTATTTTAACCGCATCATGATTGCTGATCCAGACCACACTGGTGCCATTCTTTGTATGTAGTGGTATCATAAATTCCTGAACCGGATCTGTATCATTGATTTTCCAGCTCTCTACCAATTTTCTTAGATCCTCACTATCCGCTTTTACAATATCTCTTTCTTCCTTCCTATCCTTTGCAATGAGAATCCAGCTTACCAATACATCATGCTCTCCTCTTTTTATAAAATCCAGATTGATTTCGCCTCTTTCTGTTACAGTGACCGTATATTTCACTCCTTGCTTGTCACCAGTAATGTTTCTATTATCAACCGTTTGCCCATTCAGCCTTACTTCTACCGCTCTATTCTCAGCATACTCCGACCAGGGATCATAATATCCGACATACACATGATACTGCCCTTGCTCTAAATCGCTAAAATAGTAAGACAGATTTCCTTTTGTATACAATAGCGATTCATATAGGTTCGTACCATATTTATGAACAAACACCTCAGCAGTACTGCGATATCCCCATTTGGCGCCATCTGTTAACGGCTGATCAGCCTGGTTCCTGTTTTTTAAATCGATTTGATTATGAGCAACTAAGGCATCATAATCTGTATATGTGATTCCGTCTCTCGCCCCTGCATTAACGATGTAAGCAGCCCCTTTTACCGCAACCAAAATATCTGTTTTAATCTTCCTTGGCGAACCGGCGCTTATTATATCTGTTAAAGTTCCGGTTATCGAATACATACCCGGAACAGACTTATTTAATTTTCCGGTATCCCAGATGACATCTGTACTCTTTTCTTCTGTTCCAATCAATATATCAATACGATCCGGTAATTCCAATGTTTGGTCAAGATACACCATATCCGGCAGGGGTGTTAACGATGTAATCGTCCCTTTATTTTCCAATGATTCCAGTGTCCAGTCTTCATAAGGGCGTAAGATTAATTCGCCGTTTTCTCCAAATTCTACCGGAAGCCATACGTACTTGGGATTATTCAGTGCATTTATCAACGGATTATCCCGATTCCAGCGATCTCCCATATAGATGAATTTTCCATTTGCAGCATCAACCGGAAAAACATTGCTGCTTTGAGACCCAAATGTTCTGTCTGCCGGATATTTGGTTATGTTGCTGTCCGCCACGCAGGGATCGCCCATATCCTTCCATTCTCCAAAAATTGAGTCCGCAACCGCATACCTGGACTGCGTTGCTGCCCATCCCTCTGTTCCGGAAGTTAACATATAGTACTTGCCATTATACTTAAATAGTGCCGGAGCCTCCCGATGCTTCCGTACAAAACAACTGCTTCGTACAAAATCAACTCCCTCTTTAGCATCTTCCGGATTTGACGACAAATAAGTATAGTCTTCATTTAGCTTTGAAATAAATAGGGTTGCATTCTCTTCACTGGAATAGATTATATATGCGGTTTCATCATCATCCACAAATAAATTCATATCTCTTGCCATACCTTTATCATGATAAGCGCCCTCTACATAATTCAGGCGGTAACGACCTATAAATGTAAAGGGACCTGTTGGTGTATCACTGACAGCAACCCCGGCACTGGCAACTTCATAATTAGAACCATCTTCCGATAATGGTCCGTCTGCATGAAACCACATCACATACTTCCCGGTCTTTTTGTTATAAATAACTTTAGGACGCTCAATAACGGAATAACTATCATTAATCGCATCCAGAATATATTGTTTCTCCTCCAGTGTCTTATCCCCGTACAAGCTTGCAAAGTAATCTTCTTCAAAATCATATATATCTGTCAGGTTGCGCATCGCAACCCCTTCTTCCGTCCAATTATATAAATCGGCAGAAGAGTATACGCGGACTCCACCATCCACACTTCGATACCCATCCGTTTTGTCCTCTCCATACCAGTAATACTTTGTTTCTCCATTATGAGTAAACTGTTGTATCTGCCCACCGTGCGCCTGAATTTCCGTACCATTGGTATCGCACCAGATGCCACCCCCTGTTCCGGTAATTGAAGTATAGGTCTTTATTTCCCCCTTCTCCCGCAGACACCTATACTTTAATTGAAGCTTATCATAATAAGACTTTATCTTTGTCGTTGAAAAACTGTCCGCCTGAGGATTATTTGCGACTTTATCTGCATAATACCATGCCTCATCATATTTCTCTAAAGTCGATGCCGAATATATTGCCCGCTCTTCATCTGTTAATGAATATTCTTTTACCAATGCTTTTAATAAGGCCGCATCATAGCGAATCGGTACTTCCACGATAATATAGCTAAGTAACGCATCCTCATATTGATTGGTCCGATTCGGATTATGAATTTTTACATTTAATTCTCCATCAACCACTTCTATCGCATATCTTTTTTCCACTTTACTGTTCTGAGTCAGATATACACCTCTGCCTACTGTCTGATCCTCTAACACAATATCAACTGAGCGGCCGCTCCAATCATTATAAAACCCCAGCTTTACATCATATGTACCATCTGGTAATTCAAAATGATAGTAAATACCGGATACATCTTTCACATATGTATAATCCGCTGCCTCCGCACCATAATTATAGCGCTTACTGTCCGTTAAATTTTCTCCATCAAATGTTTGATTTGGATAGGCAATCGCAGGTCTGTTCTCATAATACCCCCACCATTTACCTGTCTGTTCATCCGGACCATATTCTTGTTCTACAACCGATTGATATAAACCCATCTTCCGATAGCCAGCCGGAATGTGGTACGGTAACTTAGTTCCACAATTAACTAAATATATAAGATGATCATGAGATATCAATTCTTCCGCTGTCGGAAAGACGGATTCGGTTTTTTCCTGTGCCAGTACCATTTTATCCGCATACATAACGAAAAAAAGCAGCATAGATATGATTACAATTATTTTCATTCCTCTTTTCATTTTAATGGTTTTCCCTCCCTGTTTTAAATGACGTTGGTCGACGCGCTTCATATATTTCTTATGGTTATTAAGCCAAATCTTACATTTGGATTTACCTGATACATTATTAAACTTTGCATTTAGCGTATAATCGTATTTATATCAAACAAAAAATAACGCAATTTCCTTGATAATATACCGTACTTTTTGTCAATGTTGATAGTATATATGATATGTATTTAAGAAAACATAGAATATTTTCCTCTTTCCATTAAAATTCTTAATTATAAATTAGTCATTTGCAACAATTGAGTGATCAGCATAATTGCTGAAATTGCAGGCTTTTTTATTTTTTTCATAGAGTTAAGAAGAATCCCGCGAGCGGGATTCTCCACTGCCTTTCACCATCTCCGGTTCAAGTCTATATTTACAATTCACGACAAATATTGTATCATTTCCTATAGACATGGAAAACTAACCACATAGCAAACGCTGTGGATCAGCAGGACTAAGCATTTGCTGTTCAGACTGAAAATTGATCCAGGTAACCGCAAAATGATAAACGGTTGCGGACAATGATGATAAGAGGTTTTAATTTTATGGATATAAAATGGAAGAAACCCCAAAATCTGCCGAGACGCCTGATACAGACTCTCTCTGTGGCAGGGGTTGCGGGATTGGTTGGAGCGGGGATTTTAAGCTATGGAGGACAGTACCGCGCTGTATCCGTCTCTCCTCTCTCACCGGAAACGGCAATGGAGACCGCGGGCAGTGCGTCCTCCAATAAGAAAACGAAAAAGGAGAACTCCTTCGAATCCGAAAACCGAAAAAGTGCTCAAAAAGAGACGGCAGGTCAGAACGAGACGCAGGCCCAAGAGAAAGACACCGCTAAAGGTGAGGGGAAAAGGGAGGCCTACGATCCCCAAAAGTACTTTAAAATCCAGGATCCCGAGTCCGGGGAAGAGGTTATGGCAGAGTACGCTCCTCCGGGGGGCGGTGAAAGCCTTTCCGGATACCTTCTGGTAGAGAAGGTCCCCGGGGAGACAAGCGGAGAACTGGTCCAGTATGAGCTTGTCCCCTCCACGGACGCAGACGCAGAGGGCAAGACCGAAAGCGGAGAGGAATCCAGTGGAGATTCAGACCAAAGTCCGGGAGTGACCATGACCGCTCCCTACGCCAAACCTTTAGAATACCTCCCCTCCATCAACCGGGATGTTGTGGGAATTCTCCAGTTTCAGCCCATATATCTAAAGGATTTGACCCAGCTTTCCCTCTCCTGGACACAGCTGGAACGGGAACTGACAAAAATGCTTGATAGTTACTCCGGCGACTGGTCCGTGTGCGTCATAGACCTGTCCACCCAAAACACCATCACCATCAACAGTCACCCCATGGAATCCGCCAGCCTGATTAAGCTCTATATTATGGGGGCTGTTATGGAACAGATCCATCTGGGGAATCTGGAAGAGACGAGCACCATCAACTCCCTTCTAAATGACATGATCACAGTCAGCGACAATGAGTCTTCCAATGAGCTGGTGCGCTACCTGGATGCGGACCACAATCACAAAAAGGGGATGGACGTGCTGAACGACTTTGCCAAACGCCACGGGTACATGGATACCCAGCAGATCAACGGTCTTGCGGACACCAGCCTGTGGGTGGACAGCAACAAAAGAAACGAGACTTCTGTGGCGGACTGCGCAAAGCTGCTCTCCGACATCTACGAGGGCAGTCTTGTCTCCCATATGGCCTCCCGCATGATGGAAGATCTGCTTCTGGACCAGCAGATCCGCTACAAGATTCCGGGAGCACTCCCATCCAATGTCATCTGTGCCAACAAGACAGGAGAGGTAGATGGGGTTGAGAACGACACCTCCATCATTTACTCAAAGGGCGGCGATTTCGTTCTCTGCATCATGTCCGGGGATTGGAGCAGCGGCAACACAGCCATTGACTATATCCACGACATCACGAAACTGGTGTACAGCTATTTTAATCCGGTAAACAATACAAATGAGGCCACTGCCTCCGCAGAAGAATAGGATGTGAACTATGCGCATTTGGGGAAAGATATTTAAGAGCAACAGAATGCTGCAGGATACGGTGGTGGAGGACAACACCATTGACACCCGCACGCACAAGGTGTTCCGGGCGTTGGAGGAAATCTGCTATGTCTTTGATCTGGGGAAACCTCTGTGGCTGGACGCCACTGTGGAGGAGTTCCGGCGGCACGATAAGGCACGGTTTAACCAGGACAATTTTATTGAAGAAATTCCGTTTGATTATCTGGAGATACAGGTGATTGATGAGGATTAACAAAGCACCGGTGCGGCAACCATACAGATGCCGCACCGGTGCTTTTATCATTAATTTATAATCTTTTTAACAACTCTTCTCTCTCTTTTTCATACCCCGGCTTGCCAAGCAACGCAAACATATTCCGTTTATAGCTCTCCACACCCGGCTGGTTGAAAGGATTTACGCCCAGCAGATATCCGCTGACACCGCAGGCAAATTCGAAGAAATAGAACAGCTCACCTAAATAAAATTCGTTCTGTTCTGGGATGGTGACCATCAGGTTTGGTACATTTCCATCCGTATGTGCAAGAATGGTACCGTTCATAGCACTCTTGTTTACAAAATCTACCGTCTTACCCGCCAGATAATTGAGGCCGTCTAAATCCACTGGCTCCTCCTGAATCTTCAGCTCACACCGTGGTTCTTCCACGTTCAGTACCGTTTCGAACAGAATACGGTTCCCGTCCTGGATAAATTGACCCATTGAGTGCAGATCCGTTGTAAGGTCTACAGATGCAGGGAAGATTCCCTTTTGGTCTTTTCCTTCGGACTCGCCGTAGAGCTGTTTCCACCACTCGGATACATAATGGAGGCTTGGCTCATAGTTTGCCAGGATTTCTATTTGTTTGCCTTTTCTGAGCAGGATATTACGGACGGCTGCATACTGCAGCGCATCGTTTTGCGCAAAGTCATTTTCCAGTGCACGCTTTCTGCCGGATGCAGCGCCCTCCATGAGTTTCGCGATATCAGCTCCGCTGACTGCGATGGGAAGAAGGCCTACGGCCGTCAGTACAGAAAATCTGCCCCCTACGTCGTCCGGAACTACAAAGCTCTCATATCCCTCCTCTGTGGCCAGATTTTTAAGGGCTCCCTTCGCTTTGTCGGTAGTGGCGTAGATTCTCTTTGCAGCTGCCTCTTTGCCGTATTTCTTTTCCAGCATCTCTTTGAAGATACGGAAGGCGATAGCCGGCTCCGTGGTTGTGCCTGACTTTGATATAATATTAACAGAAAAATCTCTGTCCCCGATAACATCGATTAAATGTTTTAAATAGGTGCTGCTGATGCTGTTTCCCACGAAGTAGATCTCCGGTGTTTTGCGGATCTCCCTGGAAACATTATTGTAAAAGCTATGGCGCAGGAATTCGATAGCCGCTCTGGCTCCCAGATAGGATCCTCCGATTCCAATGACCAGCAGGACCTCGCTGTCCTCTTTGATTCTCTGTGCCGCTTTTATAATCCGATCAAACTCTTCTTTGTCGTAATCAACAGGCAGATCAATCCATCCCAGGAAATCATTTCCTTCGCCTGTCTTGCTTACCAACACTTCTCTGGCATCTTTTACGAGCTTTTCCATGGGTGCCAATTCATTTTCACCAATAAACTTCATTGCTTTTGAATAATCAAACGTTACTTTATCTGCCATGATTTACTCTCCTTACGGTGTTTTATTTATCCATCCGGCTGCAGGGCCCTACAGCGGCGGACAGCTTCTTTCTTCCTAATTTTAGCAAAGTTGCACTTGATTATCAAGTATCAAGACAAAAATTCCTTTAACACCTCCCGTATTACCCTCTCCTGCTCCGAGGGGTCCATCTGTTTCAAGATCTCTGTGTTGCGCTCCTTGCTCCGTTCCACTCCTGCCGCCGTCTCACTGATACCCTCTTTCAGTTTAGCCAGGTTTTCCTTCAGCTCCTGCTTATCCCGCTGGGCCTGGCTGTGCACCACTTTTCCCCGCTTTCGCTTGGGCTCCATGGCGGCTTTCGCAGGCTCCGGCCTTCTCAGAGGCGCCACCTCCTTATCTGTAACTTCCACCTCCTGATAAGCCTGTCCAACCTGGGTATTGGTAAATACGTTTTCAAGGCCTGTAATCAGGTACTTTCTTCTATATCCATTATCGGTGAGCCCGTAGGACGCCGCGATCAGCAGCGCGGACGCTGCCGTGGCCCACAGATAGTTCATTCTCATATCCTGGGCTGCCCCTGCAAGGCCGGTTAAATAGTAACCTCCTATTCCAAAGGCGGCACACAGCACAAAAGCCATGCCTCCTAATTTACGCCAGGTGTGCAGGCTCATTCCCATAGCCTGGTACTCCATGACGCTCTTTCTAATGAATACTTCCACATTGGCCGCCCCTTCATTCAGCCGTCGGAAGGATTGGTACTTTTGTTTTAGCTGTTTCATAAACTTACCTTTTGGCATGCTCATGTTTGCCATATCTTTAATCAGCCTTTCATATATGGAACGTAAGATGATTTGACTGATTACCCCCAAGATACCAAAGAGCGCTACCCCATAAAGTAATACGTTTTGATTCGTGATAAGCTGCAACATAATGATCCCCCTTTTTTTGGTTTTGAAAATTTGTATCGCCATTATAGCGGATTTAGCGGGGTTTGAAAAGCTAAATCGTCCGACAAAAAAAGCCCGGGGAGTGTCGAAATCCCGGGCTTTTCTTTACTTGAACCACCTCGAATAGGGGGTTTAGAAATCATATGATGTCAGGCTGTGAGGGTTCACGCTGCACTGACATATTCCATGAGCCTTTTAACAAGTCGCACACTGTGCTCCACCGCCAGCTTCTCAAAGGCCGGGTAATCCATGGTCGCGCTGTCATCGGCCTTGTCTGAGATGGCTCGAATCACCACAAAGGGCACCTTGTTTAAGTGTGCGGTCTGGGCAATGGACGCTCCCTCCATCTCCGTACAATATCCGTCGAAATTTTGGGCAATTTTCTCTTTGACAGTCCGGTCAGAGATAAACTGGTCCCCGCTGACGATCCTGCCCCGAAACACCTGAATTTCAGGATTAACCTCCTCACAGGCCTTTTGAGCCAGCTTAGCCAGGTCCTCATCCGCCTCAAAGGAAAATGCCTCCATCTGAGGAATCTGACCCAGAGGATATCCAAAGCCCCTGGCATCCATATCGTGATGCACCAGGTCTGTGGATATCACCATATCCCCGATGTTGATCTCTGTCTTCAGGGAGCCCGCAATGCCTGTATTGATCACCGTATCCGCATGGAAATCATCGATGAGGATCTGGGTGCACACAGCTGCGTTCACCTTCCCTATTCCGCTGCGTACCACCACCGCATACTGTCCGCAGAGGATGCCCTCGCAGAACTCCATACCTGCCTTAGACACGATTCTGTGGATCTTCATATCTCTTTTTAAGGCATCTACCTCAACCTCCATAGCTCCTATAATTCCTACTGTGCTCATATTGTCCTCCATATCTGCTTGGCCTGTTCTTTCTATATTAATAAAGTACGGGAACAGGTTATCGCTGTTTGCTCTGCCTAGTAGGAAGTATAGCAAATTTTAAGGAGTTTGCAAACGGAATTTTTCCAGCGCCTTCTGAAACCTCTCCTCTCCCCTAAGCTCTTCCCACTCCTCCTCCGTCTCAAAGCTCTGTACTAACAGCCTGCGCAGCTGAGTCATATTTTCCTTTGATTCCTTGAGTTCGAGTGTGGAGAAAAAGAAGCTGTCCGAGTAGTCAAAGCTGATCCGGTCAAATTCTTCCAAGTATCGTTCCAGCCAGTCCAGGGCAAGGGAGCGGTCTCCGGAATTCATGTAAAAGTCCAGGTATTGTTCACAGACCGTGGTGTGATGCAGTCCAAACATGGTGAGCAGTTCCGCTCCCATGTCAATATACTTCTTCGCCCGCTCCCTGTCTCCTCTTCGGATATAGATGCCTTTTAAGCTATTCAGAGCCAGAATAATCCGGTTCAGCTTCTGGAACAGCTCCGTCTCAAACATCTTCTGTGCTTTGTCAAGCTTATTCTGCTGAAGGTAGAGCGAGGGGTAGAGGTCTCTCTTGTCATAAATAAGGTCCGGCATACCGTCCAGTATCTGCTCTGCCTTGTCAAAATCCTTCTTTCCCATATAATGCCCCACCAGCATGACCTTTGCAGCCTCCGCCAGATCCACTCGCGTTCCCGCAGCCACCTCCTCCAGAAGCTCCCGGGCCCGCGCCTGGTAGTCTGTCCTGTCCCCCTGTACATTGCAGATGAGCAGCATAGAGCTGATCAGGTTTGCCACCCGGAACTTCAGACAGAGGCAGTTTGGATACTCCTTCAAATATTTCTCACAGGCTTCAAGTGCCGTCTCATACCCCTCTGCCTCAAACCGCTTTCCCAAGTCTGCCTCCAGTTTCAGCACTTCCCGGTCAGTGAGCTCTCTTTGAAAGGATAAAAGTTCATCCAGGGTGGTATCCAGTATACGGGCCAGGGGCGCTAACAGAGTAATGTCAGGGTAGGAGTTGCCTTTTTCCCACTTATTTACCGCCGGCGCTGTAACCCCCAGAGCATTTGCCAGCTGTTCCTGGGTCATCTGTTTACCCCGGCGCAGTTCATATATTTTCTCATTTATTTTTAAGTCCATTACATTGCCTCCATGGTTGATTGTATTACGTCAGGCCTTACGTTAACTAAAGTATAACCCGTTTTCCCGGATAGCACAATTGAAGGGAAATTAACTTTCTGTTTCTTTTTTTAACGGTTGGTTAAGTGCATCGCTCCGGATTCTCCCACTCCGCCGCAGGGCGATCCCGCCCGGAGGGCTTTTTATATCATAGGGAATTCCGAAGGACTTTACTATGATATAAAAAAAGTGCGCCTCTAAGTCCAAAGGCGCACTTTTTTATCTACTTAACAGTGACGTTCACTGTCACTTTCTTCCCATTGGAAGACTTTATGGTAATTTTTGCGGTTCCAGCCTTTTTCGCTGTTACTTTCCCGCTCCTGCTCACGGATGCTACAGAGGATTTGGAGGAACGGTAGGTGAGTGTTCCGGTTGCGGTAACCGGGGTCTTAATCACGCGGATTTTGTAAGTACTTCCCTTTTTTAAGGTTATTCTTGTTTTTTCTGCCGTGATTTTGGTGATTTTCACAGCCTTCTTTGTGACTGTAAGCTTCAGGCTGGCTTTTGCTCCCTTTGCAGTGGTTACGGTGATGATCGTCTTTCCGGCTTTTCTGGCCTTTATTTTACCATTCTTGCTAACCGTGGCCACAGATTTCTTTGAACTGCTCCAGCTCTTGATCTTATCTCCCTTGATAAGGCCAGATGCTTTTATTCCAGCGGTGGTTTTGCCTTTCTGGAGTTTTGCAGTCTTTACATTTAATTTTACAGTTGGTCTTTCTGAGCCTTTGGTCACAGTAATCTTGCATACTGCCTGTACTCCATTTGCTGCTTTTACTGTGATTACTGCGCTGCCCTCTGCTTTTGCAGTTACTCTGCCATTTTTGTCCACTTCAGCCACTTCCGGCTTGGAAGATTCATATACCAGTGTCTTATCCACTGCCGTAGACGGATATGCTTTCGCGTTCAAATCTACGGTTTCTCCCACAAAAGCCTCCGCTGTCTGGCGCACCGCTATGTCGGTCACTTCCATTACTGTGGGTGTCTTGAGACCGCGCACTGCCTCTGAGATTGCAACTGCCGCTTTGTCTACTAAGCTCTGTTTCTTCTCGCTGAGGTTCTCATCACCGATCAATTCCTTGCCCACTGCAACCGCATTTTTCAACGCCTCCACACTGTCCCTGGTATAGCCAGACAGGTCTCTGCCCTCTGCATCCGCAATCACAGACGCAAGGGTAGCGGTGTCCGCCCGTTTCACCAGATTTTCTCTACAGGTATCCAGTTTCTTCGCCGCTGCATCCATTTCTGCCTGTGTGACGCTGTCACCGCTCAATGCGGCTTTTGCCTCCTGTAATGCCTTATCAAGCTCATCTTTTCCGTCCTGAATGTAGTTTTCCAATACAACCGCCTCTGCCTTTGCAATAGCGCCTGTAAGTTCGTCAAAGTCTTTATAAACCAGCTTGCCGGCATAGTATTCCAGATCTTCGAGAGCGAAAGCCACATCATCTGCATTCGTTGCGGGATCTGTGAAGGAGGCCTTTATATCCTCTATGACTGCCTGCAGTTTCTGATATCCATCCGGCTCCACCGCAATCTGATCAATTGCCTGCAATTCTGCCAGTTTTTTCACCAGGCTGGTGCGGTCTACAATCTTATCTGCACTTGTGTACACCCGGAAACCATCCACCCGGAAAATCAAAGTGCTGCTGCTGGGGTTCTTCTCATTTGTGGTCTCCACCTTAATGGTGTGCGGTCCCTCCTCCAAATCTAAATAATCCTGTGAGTCAAAGAGCACCGCATTTTGAATTCCGTTTCCGGAATCATAGGAATCCAACTTTTCGGCCGCCAATTTTCCGTCTATATAGATATTTACATAGGATGAACCTTGAGCTTTCTCTACGATATACTCCACACGGTTCCCCGTGAAAGTCATCTCTGCATATGACCATGCAGACTTACACACATGGATGCCGCCATTGGAATATTTTGAGCCGGTATTTCGATACCATTCTCCCTTGTTTCCTGCGCTGGTATCTGGTCCGGACTCTCCAAATCCGTAGGTGATTTTGTCTGTCTCGCTGTCGTCAATTTCCGTAGTGCTGATATTGTACAGCTCGTTCACTGCGAGAAGCAGTTCTTCAGCAGCCTTAACCGCCGCTTCATTGGACACCTCCATAGCCGTGTACAGGGTTTCCAGCTTGGCCTGTACGTTTTCCCATTCGTCACAATCTGCATAGCTGGTACCGGAAAGCGCCTTAACATAGTTTACGGTCTCAATCACGAAATTGTAAGAGTCATCCCACAGAGTCAAATCTGAGAGTGCCTTCTCTAGTGCTGCTGCCGCCTCTTCCACTTGCTCCTGAGTAAACTCCTCCGCAGCCAGAACTTCCTCTGCCTTTGCAAGCGCTGCCTTCAGGTCTTTCACCGTAGCTGCTGTGTAAAGCAATGTATCCACAGCTTTTGCTTCCTTTACGAGTTTTGAGAGCTCTCCTCTGTTGACTGTCTCCAGAGTGTACACACCGTCCTTTACAGTGTCAAATACGATGGTTCCCCTGTCTGTCTCCTGGTAAGCAACGGTCTCTCCTGCCTGGTCTGTCACTGTCACATTTCTAAGCTTGGCTGCATTTATCTCTGCCCGGGCTCCTGCATTGGAGGTAATCACTGCGCTCTCTACCTCCCCGTTGGCCCACTGCGCATCCACCTCAAAGTTTCCTCTGGCTACCAGTCCCGTGTAGCTTCCGCTGTCCCACTCGTCCGGAACTGCCGGGAGCATGTCAATATACCCGTTCTGGCTCTGAAGCAGCATTTCGGTGATTCCCGCAGTACCGCCAAAGTTACCGTCAATCTGGAAGTAGCTGGGCTGATGGTAATCAAAAAGATTCTCAAAGGTTCCTGTGGTCAGCAGGTTGTTCAAAAGCTTGTAGGCACGGTTGCCGTCCTGCAGTCTTGCCCAAAGGTTCAGCTTATGTCCCATAGACCATCCTGTGGCCTCGTCTCCCCGGTAGTTTAATGTCACCTTGGCTGCCTCCACCAGGTCCGGTGTATTGCTGGTGATCAGATTACCCGGATACAGTGCTACCAGCTGGGAATTGTGTCGGTGGTGGCCTGCGCTCTCCCCAAGGGTTTTTCCACTTTTATCTTTATTATATTCTACTTCCTGCTGCCATTCCTTGATCTGTCCGGAGGCCCCGATCTCAATGGGGTCCAGCTTTGCCATGGTTGTCTTCAATGTCTGGGCAAATTCATCATCTACACCCAGAATTTCTGCTGCCTCCGCCGTATCCTTAAAAATCATGTAAAGGAGCTGCTGGTCAAAATAGGTACCCACAGTCCACGGTCCCTGTTCGGATGAGTAGGAGGGAACCATATACAGCTTATCCTTGTCCTCCTCTGTCCGCCCCGGCTGCAGAATCTGAAGGTATGTCTTACAGCTCTCCTTCAGGATAGGATAAATCTTTTCCTTTAGATACTCCTCGTCCATAGTAAACTTGTAATAGTCATACAGATTCTGTGCGATAAAGGCTGCCCCTGTTGCGGTAAAGGAGGCCGTGGAATTGATGTTTCCGGTAAACCCAAGCGGTCCGTTTGAACAGTTTACGATCCAGCCGCTCTCGGTATCTCCTTCTTCCGGTTCAATACCCCAGGTTTTCTGGAAGGTAATACGTCCCGGCTCGCGCAGAGACTCAATGTAATCCACCAGCGAGTCTGCAGTCTCCACCAGGTTTGTCTCATAGGCCGGCCAATAATTCATCTGCAAATTGATGTTTGTGTGGTAATCCGCCTGCCACTGTGGTGCCTCCGAATCGTTCCAGATACCCTGCAGGTTCGCCGGCAGCGAAGTCTCTCTGGATGAGGCAATCAAGAGATATCTTCCGTATTGGAAATACAGCTCTTCCAAATATTTATTCTTTTTCCCATTCTGGTAGTTTTTAAGCAGCTGGTTTGTGGGAACGTCTGTCGGAAAGGAGCTTCCCAGATCTAAGGACACACGGTCGAAAAGGTTCTTGTAATCCGCCTCGTGGTTTGCGTATAATTCCTCATACCCCATCTTCGCAGCCGCCTCAATGCGCTCGGTCACTGCCTGGTGGGGATTTTCCCCCTTATAGTCTTTGGAAAAATCATTTACATAGCTTGTACCCAGTGCAATGATAATATAGGCGCTGTCAGCCCTGCTGACTTTAATCTGTCCATTGTCACCGCTGCTGTCATTGGCAGCCTGAATATTGCCGCCATCTGTAATTACCTTATATTGCCCCTCAAACTTCATGCCATTGTGCTTGAGTGAGCCCGCCAGGGTGATCGTATCCCCTTGTGCGTATACTTTTCCCTCTTTCCCGTAGGTGTTCTTGTCCACATTTCCGCCTGCGGATGAAGTTTTATTCGGAATCTGAGGTCTGAGGGTAAAGTTTACCGCTCTTCCCTCCGATGCGGAAATTTTGTATACCATCACGTTATCCGGATAATTTGCGAACATTTCCCTCTTATAATGAACGCCGTTGTAGTCATATTCCACATCTGCTACAGCTGTATTAAGATCCAGAGAACGTGTATAATTCGTCGCTCCTGTGTGGTTAAAATCAATGTAGGTCTCCGCAAAATTCTGGTAATTTCCCAATGCATGGCGGTTGTTCGGCAGATATTCACTGGGGGGTGTTGAAGTATTGTCACCTGCATAAAAACGTTCAAAGGCTTTGTCTACCAGCTTCTGCATGGTGCCAGCCGGATCTTCCACATTTTTATTTCCGTACATGTCCGCATCGGTCTTACCCTGCGCAATATTGGAATCAGGGCCGCCGGTCCAGAGTGTTTTCTCATTCATCTGCAGCCGCTCTGTATCCGTCTTTCCGAATACCATAGCGCTGATATGTCCGTTTCCGATGGGAAGCGCCTGGGTCTTCCATGTTCCAGCTGGTTCTGTATACCACAGCTTCAGGTTTTCTTTTTCTTCTTCTGCACTGTTCTCCATTAACTCCGGTGCATCCTGTTTTGCCGCCAGAGCTGACAGAGGCAGGGATGTTGACACCATTGCCGTAACCAATGCAGCCGACATAATCCTCATCCATCGCTTCTTCATTTTGTTGCCCTCCTGATTTTTTCAATCATCATCTACATTTATCTATATTAGCTAATATGTTCACTATTTTACTATTATTTCCCGTCATATTGCTAGCACAATTTTGTCCGATTGTGGACATTTTTTGTCTTTTTTGATTTTTGCATCTGCCATGCCCAATATTTACTATTGTTTTTTGTGCAAAAGTAATATTTTACCTATTTTTCATAATTTTTTCCCCTTGACATTGTGACAGCATTTTGTTGCAATCTAAAAATTTGTGTAAACGCCGGCTTCGTGGTAAAATATATAATATATAAGGTTAAAAGGGGAGGCTGTGACGTGAATATTAAGGATGCTCTGTCTACATTTCAATTCCATAAGAAGAAAGCTCCCCCTCGCCAGCTGACAACTGTGTGGGGAGAGTCCCTTGATCCAAAGCACATACTGGATGAATACCCAAGGCCACAGCTGCGCCGCAGCGCCTGGGTGAATTTAAACGGATGGTGGGATTATGCCATCTCCGCGGAAACACAGCGTCCGTCTAAATTTGACGGTAAGATTTTAGTGCCCTTTTCACCGGAAAGCCCCCTCTCAGGAGTCCAGCGGACGCTTATGCCCGATGAGTACCTCTGGTACCACCGAACAGTCTCCCTGAGCGAGCTGCCCAAAAAGCAGCGCCTCCTTCTTCACTTTGGCGCAGTGGATCAGGACTGTGCGGTGTATTGGAATGGAAATCCGGTGGACACTCATTTGGGCGGATATCTCTCTTTCACCGTGGATGTTACAAAGTACACCCGCATGGGCAGCAACACCCTTTGGGTGAAAGTGCGGGATGAGAGTGACCGTTCCTGGAAGAATCGAGGCAAGCAGAAGCTGAATCCCGGCGGTATGTTTTACACTGCACAAAGCGGAATCTGGCAGACAGTCTGGATGGAGTGGGTTCCGGAAAATCACATTCATACCTTAAAGCTCACCCCTTCCCTGGACGACGAAACCCTTCGTCTGGAGGTCCTCACTACCGGGCCCTGCACAAAGAAGGTGTCCGTCTACGAGGAGGGCCGGCTGCTGCTGTGCCAAAGCTTTCAGCGCTCAGCCCATACCCTTTCCATACCCCAGCCCCGCCCCTGGAGCCCGGAATCCCCGTTCCTCTACGATCTTGTCATTGAGACGGATTTCGACCGGATCGAGAGCTATTTTGCCATGCGCAAGTTTTCAGCGGGAGCGGATGCGAAGGGCCTTCCCAGACTCTTTCTGAACAATCAGCCCTATTTCCAAAACGGAGTATTAGACCAGGGCTATTGGCCGGACGGCCTGTACACAGCCCCCAGCGATGACGCCCTGATCTTTGATATTCAGGCCATGAAAGACTTGGGATTTAATATGATCCGGAAGCACTTAAAGATTGAACCCATGCGCTGGTACTACCACTGTGACCGCCTGGGGATGATTGTCTGGCAGGATATGGTCAACGGAGGAGGGCGTTCTCTCATGACCTTTCTCTGTTACCTGCCCACTGCCCTTCCCTTTGTCACCACCCACTTTAAGGACAGCTATTATCCCCTGTTCTCCAGGACATCCAAAAAGGGGCGCCTTCAATGGATCCGGGAGTGCCGAGCTGCTGTGGAGCAGCTCTACAACTGCCCCTGCATCGGTATGTGGGTGCCGTTCAATGAGGGGTGGGGTCAGTTTGACGCCCTGGAAATCACCGAGAAGATGAAACACTGGGATTCCACCCGGCTCATTGACCACGCCAGCGGATGGTACGATCAAAAGGGAGGAGATGTCCGAAGCGTACACAACTACTTCCGCAGGCTGCAGGTGATCCCCGAAAGCCGCCCCTATGTGATCTCAGAATACGGTGGATATACCTGTCATGTGGCAGGCCACTCCCACTCGGACCAGGTCTATGGATACCGAAAGTTCCAGACTCTGCTGCAGTTCCAGAAAGCGTTTGAGAAGCTTCAGGACGAAGTGCGCGGGCTGGCAGAGGATGGATTGGCTGCAGCTGTCTACACTCAGCTCTCCGATGTGGAGGAGGAGGTCAACGGCTTGTTCACCTATGACCGCAAAATAAATAAACTTAATCAAGAAAGGAAATGACTATGAAACATACAAGAAAATTACTGATACTTTTTTCGACCCTAGTGCTCGCCCTGGGCTTTACCCTCACTGCCCGGGCGAAATCCCCTATGAGATTCAGCAAAGAGATCTATGTGATGACAGAGGGCAGAAACGGTACCCTAACGCTGATCAACTCAGACAGCCGTCCGGAATTTCTCTATGACAGCGAGCTCTTCACAAGTACGGTTCTGAGCAACACCAAGATTCGCGTCACTGCAAAAAAGCCCGGCATCGAATATATCAATGTAAGGTCCGGTCTGCGCACCGCCTCCTGCCGACTGGTGATTATGCCGAAAGCCAATCCAGCCATAAAAAAGAAGGCAGTCCGCAATGGTACCAGGATCACCTACAAAAAAATTTCTCTGACTCTGCCTAAAGTGTGGAAAAAGAACGCATATGTGATTCTCACAGGAAAAAACTACATCTCCTTTCACGCAAAAGGCAGCTATAAGACCGGGTACTATGGTAAGGTCTTTGATGTCAGCTGGTGCTCCGTAAAGCAGTGGCGCCAGCTCAAAAACTACCTGCCCAACTACACATACCTCAAAAAGAGGGGCAGCCGCGTTTACTATCTGACCTTACCCTCAGACGTGCAGTTTAACACAGAGAGCAGGAAGCTGATGAAGCAATACAGCTCCCTGAGTAATTCTGTGGACACCCTAAAGAAATCCATTAAAATCCGATGATTGTATCAAATTTCTCTTGACTCTCACGCTGCGTCATAAACTATACTGCCCTTGAGGTGATAAGGAATGAAACGAAGTATTAGTGAAACAGCCAGACTGTGCGGGGTCAGCGTACGCACCCTGCACTATTACGATGAAATTGGACTTTTACCTCCCTCGAGTACCACCGAATCCGGATACCGGTACTACTCGGAGGAGGCCTTAGAAGTGCTGCAGCAGATCCTCTTTTACCGGGAGCTGGAGTTTCCGCTCAAGGAGATACGAAACATTCTTTCCCACCCAGACTATGACAAAAGACTGGCTCTGCAGAGGCAGAAAGAGCTGCTCCAGATGAAAAAAGAGCGTCTGGAAAAGCTCATTGGCCTGGCAGACCGTCAACTGAAAGGAGAGAATACTATGAGTTTTCAGGAATTTAATCAAAGTGAGATCAATGCAGTGAAAAAAAAGTACGCGGAAGAAGTAAAGGAGCGCTGGGGAGATTCCAGCGCCTATAAAGAGAGTGAGAAAAAGACCGAAGGCTACACCCCGGATGACTGGAAAGTCCTTACCCGGGAGATGGCTCAGATTTTTGAAGAATTTGCCGCGCTGCGTGCTGAGGACCCCGGCTGTGATGAAGCCAGAGCCCTTGTGAAAAAATGGCAGGACTATATCACCCAAAGCTATTACAAGTGCACAGATGAGATCTTGGCAGGCCTCGGGGAAATGTATACCTGCGATGAACGCTTTTCCCAAAATATAGACCAGGCAGGTGAGGGTACAGCCCGGTTTATGGGGGAAGCTATCCGCGCTTACTGCGGCCGATGAGATTGTTACTGTGAGCGTGTGAACAGCAACATAAGATTCGCCGCCCGTTCATAATCTTTCTTATGAACATAAATAATGTACTCTTTCATGAGCGCCTGATCCTGACCGTAGGAGCCCACCCTGGCCCTGGTATTCGCCAGAACCGAGGGGCTGCTGCGGTCTATTACTTTCAGGCTGTAATCAATCCCCTCTGTTGTCAAAAGATTTCTGATTTCAGACTGTTCTTTTAGCTGAAAAGTGATGCAGAGTTCCCTGCGGTTCCATACAGCAATCATGATCCTACTCCTCTCTGAATACGGTGTATCATGTTTTGTAACCCTATTCGTAACGGTTTAATGCCTTCACAGTTACATGCAAAAATCTATTTAAACGCAGCTTCGGTGAGGGCGTTTATCACTCCTGGATTCTCTTCTTATATTTTAATCTATATTTACCCCAATAACAAGCTTTCCGGTATGTAATTTTTCTTTTTCTTTTAAGTATTATATGATATAATACATTTAATACAAAGGAGGTGTGCCCATGATCCTTGAACTAGATCTCTCATCTGAGATTCCCATCTATGTGCAGCTGCGAAACCAGATCGTAATGGGGATTGCCAGGGGCCAGCTGCGGACCGGCGAATCCCTGCCCACAGTGCGCCGGATGGCGGCGGATGCGGGCATCAACACAATGACAGTGAACAAAGCGTATCAGCTGCTGAAAGCTGAGGGCTATATCGAAATCGACCGGAGGCACGGTGCAGCGGTGAGGGAAAACCTGGACATGGACCGGGAATTCCGTGAGAAATTCACATCTGAGCTGGAGCTGTTAAGCGCTCAGGCTGCAGCGAAGGGGCTCCCAAAGGAAGAGTTTCTAATTCTATGCAGCCGTATTTTCGATGAGTTTTCCGGCTGCTCTAAAAAATACGCACAGCCGCGGGAGGGATAGCTATGTTTTTAATTATCATTTTATTCTGCAGTATCTCCATGCTGGGGGCAGGCTACTATGCCTTTATGGCTGCCGCCAAGCCGCAGCAGCATCTGCTTTTGGGGGCAACTCTGACTCCCGAACAGATGCGCTCCCCTCAGGTTCAGGAAGTAGTCCGGAACTACAGGCGCCAGGTAAAGAGACTGGCTTTGCTCTGCATCCTGCTGCACGTTCCACTGTGTTTTTTGGCCAACTGGTATCTCTCCGTCTTCCTGATCCTGTATTTTCTCTGGTGTGGGATTCTGTACGGGGGCGGATATTTTCTGTATCAAAAATACTTTCAAAAGATCTACTCCCTGAAAAAGCAGCAAGGGTGGTTCATGGAGGACTCCGCCCATTTGGTTACCATTGATACAAAGTTAAGCCACGCCAGCGGGAAAATGCCACTCTCTGCATGGTGGTTTCTGCCCTCCTTTTTAGTCTGCCTGGCTCCTCTGTTCTACCCGGGCCAGGAAACTGCCGCCTCTCCAGGAGTCATCCAGCCGTTGCTGTTTGCACTCGCCTTTGGACTTAACCTGCTCTTTTTGATTCTCTACTATGTGACTGCGCGCAGGCGCAATGTGGTGTACAGCCGGGACAGCAGGATCAATCTGGCCTGCAACCGGATTGCCAAGCGACTCTGGTCTCTGTGCTGGATCGTCACCGCTGTGCTGAACAGCTTGAGTCTTATATATCTGCAGTGGGAATGGCGGGGAGGCCAAAAGGAGGATTTCACTGCCCTCTGGATCTACCTCTGCTTTCAGTCAGTGCCTGTACTCCTGCTCTTTTGGAGCCTGCGCTCCATGGGAAAGCAGATTTCTGACCTTGTTAATACAGACCCGGAGCCTGTGGTGGTGGATGAGGATGCGTACTGGGCCAGGGGATATTACTACAATCCAAACAGGAAGAGCTTTCTGGCGCCCGCCAGGCCGGGTATGACCTCCAGCCTCAACTTCAACATGGCCCATCCCGCAGCCAGGTTCATCTGCTACCTGTTCTGGGGAATCTTAGCTGCCTTGCTCCTGTGGATGGTGGTTTTGTTCCTGAGACTGGACTTTACGCCCTTTGGTCTGACAATTGCGGGAAATCAGGTTTCGATAACCGCAGGTTCCTATGACATGGAATTTCCCCTGGAGGAGGTGGAAGAAGTCTCCCTGGTGGACGGACTTCCCACCCAGGATTACACCAAAAATAACGGGGCCGATACCGGGCAGTACCTGTTGGGCAAGTTTCGACTCAAGGGGTACGGGCAGTGCCGTATGTACTACTATATAGGTTACGCTCCTGTGGTGAAGATTGTTCTGTCGGAGTGTACGGTTTACTTTAATACCCGGGATTCTGCAAAAACCCGGGAGCTGTACGAACAGTTAGCGCAGAAAGTGCAGAAGCGACCGGGTCATTTTTGAAAAATGACCCGGTCGCTTCTGCACTTTTTACTTTATACGAGTTCCTTAAACAGTTTCTTCACACTTGGGTAGATCTTCCTGAACTTCTGGTACCGCTCATCGTACTTCCGGGTCAGCTCCTCGTCCGGCATCACTGTGTCGGACACCCGGACCAGCTTCCCGGCAGCCTCCTGCACGGTAGCATACTCTTTGCAAGCCACCGCCGCCAGGATTGCGCCACCGTACCCCGGCCCCTCCTCAGTCCGCACGATATCTACCGGAATTCCCAGAACATTTGCGATGATCTTTTTCCAGAGAGGGCTTTTTGCCCCTCCCCCGCAGATCTTGGTCCTCTTAATCTGGATTCCCAAAGATCTTGCCACCTCAAAGGAATCCCGGATGGCAAATGCCACCCCCTCCAGGACCGCCTGGGTTAAGTCTTCCCTTGCGGTATCCATTGTCATTCCGATGAAGGTTCCCCTGGCATCTGAATCGTTGTGGGGAGACCGCTCTCCCATCAGATAGGGGAGGAAAAACACTCTGTTCTCACCCAGCTTCGTGATTGTCTCCTGCTCTTTCCCGTACTCCCTGGTATTCAGGATCTCCTCCATCCACCATTTATTGCAGGACGCGGCACTAAGCATACACCCCATCAGATGATAGTGTCCGTCCGCATGGGCAAAGGCGTGCAGGGCATTGTTTGGGTCCACTTTAAAATGCTCGCTGGAAATGAATATGGTTCCGCTGGTCCCCAGGGAGATATTACAGCATCCTTCCCCCACGGTACCGGTTCCCACTGCAGCTGCTGCATTATCTCCCGCTCCCGCTGCGATTTTTACATCACTGGGAAATCCCAGCTCTTCGGCCAACTGGGGCAGCAGGGTTCCCACTGCCTCATAGCTCTCATAAATCCTCGGGAGCTGGCTCTCTGTAATCCGGCAGATGCCAAGCATCTCATGGGACCAGCACTTGTGTTCCACATCCATCAGCAGCATACCGGACGCATCCGATACGTCAGTGCAGAAGCTTCCCGACAGCCTGTAGGCCAAATAATCTTTTGGCAGCATGATCTTACTGATCTTCCCAAAGTTCTCCGGCTCTTCTTCCATGAGCCACAAAATCTTGGGAGCTGTGAATCCGGCAAAGGCAATATTGGCGGTATACTGGGAGAGCTTTTCTTTTCCCACAACACGGTTCAAATAGTCTGTCTGCTTAGACGTCCTCCCATCGTTCCACAGTATTGCGGGACGAATCACCTGATCCCTGTCGTCCAGTACCACCAGCCCGTGCATCTGCCCCCCAAAGCTGATTCCTCTGATGGTACTCCTGTCACATTCCACTGTCAACTCTTTTAACCCTTTAAGCACTGCCTTCCACCAGTCCTCAGGATTCTGTTCCGACCATCCCGGCTGAGGAAAATACAGCGGATATTCCTTTGACACCGTATTTTCAATATCTCCTTCTGCACTCATCAAAAGCAGCTTTACCGCGGATGTCCCCAAATCAATTCCTATATAACGCATTTGCCTGCTACTCCTTCCTCCGTATACTGCCCTATATCGCGGCTGTTACGCAAACGGATTTTCCGTCTTGTACAGCATACTCTTTGGCTGGTTAAATCCGATATCCTCCACCCCTACTCCAATGTATTTGAATACCTCGTAGAGTGCTTTTCCAAAATGACCGAATGCCACTGCCCCGTGGTGAGGGAAATTCCCCTCAATAAGCACATGGCGGTAGAAACGTCCCATCTCGGGAATCGCAAAGATCCCAATGCCTCCAAAGGAACGAGTGGCAACCGGAAGCACCTCGCCCTGGGCAATGTATGCTTTTAACTGGGAGTCCGCAGTGCTCTGAATACGGAAGAAGGTGATGTCGCCTGGTGTAATGTCTCCCTCCAGGGTTCCCTGGGTTACCTCCTCAGGCAGCGCTCTGGCCATGATCATCTGGTACTTCATGGAACAGGAGGACAGCTTCTTAGAGCTGGTATTTCCGCAGTGGAATCCCATAAAGGTATCCTTCTGTGTGTAGTCAAATTTGCCCTGGATCTCCTCCTGGTAAAGATCTGCGGGAACCGTATTGTTGATGTCCAGAAGCGTCACCGCATCCTCGCTGACACAGGTTCCGATAAACTCGCTGAGCGCGCCGTAGATATCCACCTCACAAGACACGGGAATGCCCCTTCCGGTAAGCCTGCTGTTCACGTAGCAGGGGACAAATCCAAACTGGGTCTGGAATGCGGGCCAGCATTTGCCTGCAATTGTCACATATTTGCGGTACCCTCTGTGCTCCTCAATCCAATCCAGAAGCGTAAGCTCATACTGGGCCAGTTTAGGCAGAATCTCAGGCTTGTGGTTCCCTTCTCCCAGCTCTGCCTCCATTTCTTTGACCAGTTCAGGAATTCGGCTGTCTCCTTCGTGTTTGTTAAACGCCTCAAACAAATCCAGTTCTGAATTCTCCTCAATCTCAATGCCCAGGTTATAGAGTTGCTTTATGGGCGCATTGCAAGCCAGGAAATTCAGCGGTCTGGGACCAAAGCTGATAATCTTTAAATCTTTAAGAGCTACCACAGCCCTGGCGATTGGGAGAAACTCCTCAATCATGTCTGCGCATTCCTGGGCCGTGCCCACAGGATATTCCGGAATATAGGCTTTTATATTGCGCAGCCGCAGATTGTAGCTGGCGTTCAGCATTCCACAGTAGGCATCCCCTCTGCCCTGAACCAGGTTGTCCCCCGACTCCTCAGCAGCTGCCACAAACATAGCTGGTCCGTCAAAATGCTTTGCCAGTAGTGTCTCTGAAATTTCTGGTCCAAAGTTACCCAGATAAACCACCAAGGCGTTACAGCCGGCAGCTTTTATGTCCTCTAAGGCCTGCACCATATGTATTTCACTCTCCACAATGCAGACGGGACATTCATAGATGTTGTCCTCATCGTACTTTGCTTTGTAGGCCTCCACCAGGGCCTTTCTCCTGTTCACAGAGAGGCTTTCCGGAAAGCAATCCCGGCTTACTGCTACGATTCCGATTTTAATTTTAGGTATATTGTTCATCATATTATCCCTTCCTTTCATTGCTTCTTGATAGCTGTTCTGTACCTTAACAGTTGATACTTAAATTCTCGCCCACAAGGCCCACAAAGGCGCCCTCTTTCCCAAGCCCGGAATCTTCATGGGCAATCAGCCACTTATTTCTCGCGGTCAGCAGCTTATCCTCCCCGGATTTCCCGGAAACCTGGGGGGTCTCCGTGTTAGTCCCCCTGGGCAGTATGACGGCCACACGGAATCCTCTGTCATTCAGGCTGCAGGGAGCATAGTGCAGTGTAGTTCCATACAGCTCCACAGCCGTACCCGCAGGTACGCAGAAGGCTTCCATCAGGGCGGTATCGTAGGTATAGTCCTCCCCCACGTCCTGCAGACAGCCCAGCATCAATACCGCGCCTGTCTGTGTAAAATTGATCTCCGAATCCCGATGGTACTCCACTGCATTCAGGAGATGATTCCTTCCATTGCAGTAGCCAATCTGCACAGGCATCCCTCCAAAAAGGCTGTTCTGGATGTCATCGAACTCAGCACAGTCCTCCAGTGATGCATCTGACGGCACATATACCACATCCTCTGTGACCTTTGTGTCATCCAAACGCCTTCCCAGATCAGCCAGGTCCAGATCCACTATTCTGCCATACTTTCGAAACGCTGAATCTGTAATCTTCTTTACTTCCATTAATGTCCCCCTTTTTCGTATATTTTTGTTTACTGATTAAACAAAATATGATATAATTATTTTACACTGAAAATTCGGAAAATTCAAGTCACATTTTTCTTTTTTTGTATGAATTTTTTTGATAAAATATACTTTGAAGGTACTGTTACAAATCATAGGAGGAATGAAGTATGATAACCGGAAGCAAAGAACTGATACGAGATATCAACACAAAACTTGTGCTGGATAGAATCCGGCATAAAGGTCCTATTTCCAGAGCTACCATCTCAAAGCAGCTAGGCCTGACCAAAGCCACCATTTCCTCCATTGTTCAAGTACTGCTGGACAAAGATCTGGTGCTGGAAATTGGAAGTGACAATACAAAAAAGGGGAGAAAACCCATACTGCTGCAGTTTAATCAGGGCTGCGGATATGTGATTTCCCTGGACCTTTCCGCTGAATTCATCACCTTGATGACTGCGGATCTAAACGGACAGAACTGTTCACTGAAACGGATAGAGAATCAGGCAGGAAGGGCAAAAATCATTCCTGTGCTGGGGGATCTGATTGAAAATGCCATGGAAAAACTTCCCGATTGCACCTATGGTGTGGTGGGAATCAGTCTGGGAATCCATGGTGTAGTGCATGAGAACATTCCCCATTTTGTTCCCTACTCTCCTTATGCAGAGTTGGATTTTGCGCAAGAGCTGACAGAGCGCCTGGGCATCCCGGTTCTTTTGGAAAACGAAGCAAATCTGGCTGTCCTCGGGGAATGGAACTATAGCTACCATACTCCTAATATGCTGAGCATCAGCGTACACTCCGGTATTGGTCTGGGAATCATTATGAACAATGAGCTGATTCGAGGACAAAATGGGTTGGCTGGGGAATTTGGACATTCCATCATCTCCGTAGACGGACGGCCCTGTCCCTGCGGCAATCGGGGCTGCCTGGAAACCTATGCCTCGGAGCGGGCACTTCTGAAGGCACTCTCCAAAGTAAAAGGGGAAGAGATAACCCCCGACCGTTTTGCTGATCTCTACCAGGCTCAAGATCCAGATGCCATGCGGACCATGGATGACTTTATCAAGTATATTTCTGTTGGCATCAACAATCTTCTGAACACCATAAATCCAGAGATCATTGTGGTCAACAGCTCCTTTACCATGAACTTTCCTGAGATCACAAAAGAAATCCACGGGAAATTGCATAATTTCGCACAGAGGTTCGGGAGGATAGAGCCCTCCCTGCTTCAGGATACGGCGATCCTACTGGGCGGTGTAACCCAATGCGTCCGCCACTTTATAGAAACTTTATAATTTCCCCCATTTTGACCAGGTCATTTTTGAGAAACGACCAGGTCATTTCCGAAAATGACCTGGTCGAAAATTAAATCTCATTCAGCCATGTATCCAGGGTCGCCGCTGTCATGGTATGCACCTCTCTGCTTCCCTGAAGCTTTACATAATAATCACCGTTTTCATCCTGTGTTCCCACCTCCAACACCACCCGTCTGGGGACCTCCATGGTTTCTGATCCTGTTTCGTCCCCCTCTGTTTCTCCCTCCTGGGTCTCGGTATAGTCTATGGTCACCACAGCCCCCGGTTCCTCTAACCCATACACACTTAAATCCTCTGCATTATAGTTGACATAGGATGTATAAATGAGACTATCCGCCACCCCCGTCAGTGCAGTCATCTTGTCGGAATCCGCCTTGCTTTCCTGCCCGTTTGCACTCTCTGTCCAACTGTCATCCTCCTCTGATTTCGTAAAGGATATACTCTGCTCTTCCTTCTCAACCTTGAATCCTGTCAGCTTTGCGGAAGAAACTGAGGGGAAGTTGCTGGCCTTGACCAGATCATAAAGTCCGCAGGTGAATGCCTCCGCTGTGGCTCCGTCAATGGTATAAATCCTCTCTCCCACCCCGGACCTTGCATAGTAGTCTCCCGTGGAAGTGTTCATATCTCCTATATACAGCTCCTGCTTGACCCCATCCCCGGTCTCTGCGGTGACGGTGACTGCAGGTTTTGAAAGACCGTACTCATCCGGACTGCCCGCCCCTTCAAGGGTTCGCACCGCAGAAACTTCTTCCAAAATAGAAACCAGATTCTCAAACGTATCCTCATCCAGTGGAAAATTTTCATCTTCCTCATACACCCAATTATCATCCTTCTTGAAAAAATAAAGCGTACCGTTTGCATTTTCAATAGAAACATGGCGCAGCTCATCTGTGTCCATAGAGAGCACCTGCTCCCCCTGTGTTTCCGTCTCTGTCTTTTCCTCCCTCTCCCTGTTGCTGAAGTCCAGGATAAAATATACCACCAGCAGAAGGATCAGCACAAAGACGGAGGCCAAAAGCACCTGTAATTTGCTCTTTTTCATTACTTCTTTCTCCTCCTAAACCATATCACCCCTCCAGTCAGCAGACACAGTGCAGGTAGCAGGGCCGTAGATACCATGCTCCAGAATCCCGCGCTGGCAGACGTCAATGTGAGATAGGAAACCTGCATACTTTTGCTTGGAATGGAGACACTGGATTCCTGTCCGCACATCCAGCTCAGGACACTACTCATCAGCTCCATATTCGTGCCGGAAACTGCCTGGTTGATACTGTCCACAAACAAACTGCTGCTGGAGAGATAGACCATCTTCGTCTCCACGTCATCGCGATTCTCGGTGATTGCCACCCCAAGAGTAAAGGTCCCGGATTCATCCCCATCCTCCTTCTCCAGAGTGGTCATATTCTCTGCATCTTTTTTCACATATGCGGACTCAGAGGTGGTGAGAATATTCTGGATATCAATGGTTTCCCTCGGTGTATCCAGCGTCTCGATTCCCTGTGCCACAGGCATGAGGATCAGGCTGTTCTTACTGCCCAGATCACCGGTGGCATCGCTTACTGCCACATCCGGCACCAAATAGGAGGGATTTCCGGACACGTAGTGGTTGGCATCTCCCTCCAGCACAATCCCATCCATGGTGCGCACCCCATAGTTCTGTAAAACCGACTGAAAATTCGGCATATCCTTACCCGTGTAGCCGGAGACAATAAACGCCCTGCCCCCGTTCTCCAAATACGTGATGATCTTGTCAGCCTCCTCCTGGGACAGGTCCTTCTGAGGCGCAAAGAGAAACAGGCAGTCCGCATCCTCAGGCACACTCTCTGATGTGAGCAGACTCAGATCCCGAATCTCAATATTTCCCTTCTCTACAGCAGCGGTCATATCAGAAGTCAGGGGTGACTCCTCATGCCCCGCAAGCACATACATCACCGGCAGCTCCTCCGTAGTCACGTAAGCTATGGCGCTTGTAATCTGTCCTTCCCCGTCAAATCCTGTGGTACTGTAGGAGTAGGTATTGTAGTCCATGCTGGTCTCATACATTTCGCTGTAGCTGATCACTTTATTGCGCTTCTGCCCTGCCACTATAATACTGTTGGAGGCCACCTCCTCATCCGTAAACTGGGAGGAAAATTTAGGATAGAGCACAGGGTCCTTTGTCTCCACCTTCAAGTGGGAAGACAATTCCTCATACCGTTCCAGAAGCTTCTGCAGATTGTCATCCTCACTGCCGCTCTCCGCCACCAGATACAGTGTCACATCCTCCGTTAAGCCCTTCACAACCTCCTTCGTCTGCTCTCCAACCGTGTAGAGTTTGTTCTCGCTCACATCCACCTTAGCCGCAGAGCTGGGAAGTTCGCCCGCAATCAAATTTACCGCCGCCACAATGGCAATCACCACTGCGGTGATAACAACACTAAAGGAACCGTTGCGTACACTCTTGCTGCTCCATCTGGGCAGTATTGCTCTCTTGCTGCCCTTATGCCTTCCAGGCCTCTTTGTTTTCATCTTCATAGCTGCCCTCCTAACTCCAGCGTCTCTTCTGAATAGACTGTACGGTTAAAAACAGGAAAATCAGAATCACAGACAGATAATATACTATCCCTGTAAAATCCAGCATTCCATCCACAAAATTCGAAAAATGGCTGGTAAGGTCAAATATAGATAAAAACTTCTGTACTGCACCCTCAAAAAGGGCCGGTTTAATCAGATAAACCGCCAGCAACGCGCCCTCCCCGGCCACGCCGGCCACAATCCCCACAAACGCATTCCTGAGCATATAATAAATCCCCACGCAGACTGCCAAAATCAGGATTGCAAACACGGTGAAAGACACAAACGCCGTCTCTCCAAAGAGACCCTCAATCCCGCTCATCATATAGGAGACAAACAGCACCGCAAAGGTGAGCACTGCCGCAATGATCTGACTCTCTGTCACGGAAGAGAGAAAGACCCCGATAGAAATATTGGCGCACCCCAGCAAAAAGAATCCCAGAACTGCTGTGTAAGCCATGGACAGGGATACGTCTCCAAAACTGCTCATGATCAGAGGGTACAGGCACAGCACTGCTGTGGGTATCAAAAAGATCACTGCCAGGGCAAGATACTTCCCCGCTACAATCTGCGCCACAGAGATTGGTGCAGTGAGCAGCAGCTGATCGGTCTTCTGTTTCTTCTCCTCAGCCAGCACCCGCATGGTCAGCACAGGAGTAATAATCAAAAACGCAAACGTGATAGAGGAAAGCGTATAGCCGAACACCGGATACCCCATACTGAGGTTGTAAGCAGTAAAATAAATCCCCGTAAGCAGCAAGATAAAAGCAATAAATACATAGCCTGTCATGGAAGTGAGGTAAGATCTCAGTTCCTTTCTGCAGATAATGGTCATGACACATTTCCTCCCCTCTCAGCCACAATTTCCTGCATTCCAGCCAAAACCACGTCCTCCAGGGTGGGTTCTGTGCGCCGCAGGATACCCTCACCTATCCAGATGCTTCTGTTCTCCATAGAAGCTGCCCTGGTTTCCGCTTTCTCTGGCGCACGCTCTGTCACATTATCCTCATCTCGCCCTGAGACATTGTCCTGCGCACCGTCCGTTTCCCCCTCCTGTGCAATCTCGGCCGGGTTACTTTGAGCAGCATCCTCAACACTGCCCTCACCATTCACGTAGTCCCCGCCTTCCGGAGGCTCATGATCATCCCCATTCTGTTCCTTTGCGCTTTCCTCAGCCGTCAGCTCCAGGAAAATATCCTCCAGAGACACGCGCGAAATCTGCATGCCAAGAATGGGACATCCCACCTCCGCCAGGGCATAAAAGAGCTCCTCCCGGATATCCGCATCCTCCTCTGTCCTGATCTGCACATCCACTGTGCCTTCCTCCGCTCCGTCTGCAAACTCCATCTCCGTGATTCCGCTTATGCTCTCCAGCACCTGGCGCACTTCCGGCTCTCCGCCTTTTATGTTCACCTGCAGAGTACTCTGCCCCTCCATGAGTTTCGCCAGATTCTCAGGCGTATCACTGGCAACCAGCTGTCCATGGGCAATAATCATCACGTAATCACACACCGCGCTCACCTCTGACAGAATATGAGAGCTGAGGATCACCGTATGCTTCTTTGCCAGACTGCGGATCAGGTCCCGTATCTCAATGATCTGCTTTGGGTCCAGTCCTACGGTAGGCTCATCCAGGATAATGACCTCCGGGTATCCCAGCACAGCCTGGGCAAGTCCCACCCTCTGCCGGTAGCCTTTTGAGAGATTTTTAATCAGCCGGTTCTGCATATCCGTGATCATGGTCATCTCCATAACTTCACTGATCTGAGTCCCGCGCTGTCCCTTGGGAAGCTTTTTCAATCTTGCTGCAAATTCCAGATACTCCCTCACCGTCATATCAAAATATAAGGGCGGCTGCTCCGGGAGATATCCAATACATCTCTTCGCCTCCTCCGGCTCCTCTAAAATATCATGTCCATTAATTACCACCGTACCCTCCGTAGAAGCCAGGTAACCGGTAATAATATTCATCGTAGTGGATTTCCCTGCCCCGTTAGGCCCCAAAAATCCATAGATCTGCCCTCGCTCAACCCGAAAGCTCAGATCATTGACTGCCGCATTGCTGCCATATTTCTTCACCAAATGCTTCACTTCAATCAAGATAGTCCCTCCTATTCGGCTTAAATCTGAAACTATCTTATAGAAATTTTGTGTTGGTTATGAGATGAGTCTGTGTTTTTTCATTGAAAATTCTGTGAACAGGAGAGAAGCCCCCAATGAATACGGCAGATTGGGGCAAAATCGCCCCCTCTGCTGTTACTTTGAAATGATTTTACTGAAAAGGAGAAAACTTCGGCGATGGGCTGACCAGCGACAATTTAAAGCCTCTTCCCCATGCCAATAGCGTCTGCCGAAGCTAAGGATCAGTCCAGCATCAGCCGAATTGACGTGGAAATCCTGAGTTCATCCGGCTGCATGCCGCATTTGAGCAGATACCTTTCCGCCACTGCAAACTGCCGGGTGACCAGCCCCCGGAAGCAGGCTTCAGCTTTCTGAAAGTCCTCCTCTCTCAGTGACCGGAGCATATTCTCTGTAAACCGCTCATCCTCCTGATCATTGCGCAACGTCTTTTTATGGGAAATCTTTAAGGGATAGCCCCACAGAAAAAGTCCATATATTTTTTCATATATCTCCCTCACCCCTCTCAGAGGGCTGTACTGCGCAATATAGATCAAAAGATGCCACAAGGAAAACTCACATCTTCCGGTATGTCTGTTTTCCTCAAGCTGCCTGATCAGACTATCCAGCTCCTCAGGTTCAGATCCCTTAAGTACCACAGGAACCACTCTCTCACTGGTATAGATAACCAGCTCAAAGGCCTGAAAGAACAACGCCACATTGCTCCGCACCGCGGGACTGGCAAAATCCGGCATCCTCTCTGTTTCTCCCACTGAGAGAATACGGATACCAACCCCATTCACCGGCTCCACCGCACCCATCTCAGTAATTACACGGATGGTTCTGCGCATAGTGCTGACTGACACATTGTATTTTCCCGCCATTTTTTCATAGGAGGGCAGAAATCTTTTTCCCCGGTATTCCCCTAAATAGATTTCATGCAGCAAGCGCATGGAAAGACTATAGCAGATCTGCGGGCGGTCATAGTATATTCTCCAGATAAAGGGAATTTGCTCCTGATCCCGCCGGACTGGCAGATCCGCAGCTATTCTTTCCAGCGCCTTCTGTTCAGATCTTCTCTGATAGTCCACAATCGCGTCATTTAAATGATCCCAGTCCTGTTCCCGGCTGGTGGATATAATGTTCCTGAGAGCCTCATACACTTCAACAGGGTCGCGAAGATTTGGGATGATCTTCTCTCCTACAAAGGAGAGCCCAAAAAACATAGAAGTTTCCCAGTAGAGGTTCATAGTCAAGGGGTTTTCCAATTTCTGCAAAACATAGCCAAAAAACTTCAGAACATAGTCCACCCTGCCCCCCTGCACATAATGAGCGAGCTCCTCCAACTCCCCGCTGCTGATGCGGCGAAACCCTTCAATGATCATGGGAGTGAAGATCATGTCCGCTGTCTTGAAAAGATCCGCAAACTCCCACTGGCGGGCAGAAAGATATTGCTGGATTTTCTCCCACAACTCCTGCTCTGTCTGCCGGTAGATAACCTTAGTTGACCTGCCGTTGTGCATATCAATAAAGCCTTCTTCCCGAAGGCGCCGCAATGCCGACTTCACCGTCTGAGGGGAAACACTGAATTCCCGGCATAGTGTCTCAATGGACGGAAGCGTGTCCCCGTATTTGTAATACTGAAAATGAAACCGCATTAGAAAAAAATCATATATTAACTTGGAAAGCTGGTGATTGTTTTTCATTGGTAAGCACCCCCATTTTAGTTTCTGGAACTTCGTAGATACGTAGCTTTTTATAGTTATTAGCACAGTAATTAATTTTATCATCTCCCAGTCCAAATTGCCATAAGACTGTTGAGTTTTTTTAGTCTTTATGGTATGATTTAAACAAATTTACCTGAACAAGGTAAGGGTGCAGTGTCTTAAAAGAAAGGCGTCCCTTCAAGGACGCAGGTAGGAGGGAACACAAACATGACAGAGTCGGAAAGAGAAATAGAAAAAGACAGCATTGGCTCTCAGACAACACCGGCTGATTATGAATACAACACACTAATGCGTCTTCTGGGTGTCAGTGTCAGCAAACACCTGCTGGACGAACATTTCACCTTAATCTGGGCCAATGAATTCTACTATCAGCTCATAGGCTGGCCTAAGAAGGAATATGAAGCCAAATACCACAACCGGCCGGATCTCTACTATGAACAGGACATGGAGGAGTGGAGGGAGCTTACGCAGACCGTTCTGACTGCCCTCTCAGAGCACCGCAGCGGTTACCAGATTGTCTCCCGGATAAGGCGGAAAAGCGGAGAGCTCATATGGGTACAGTTCTCCACCCAATTTGCAGATGAGTACATAGACGGGTATCAGGTAGCATACACTGTGCTCACCAATATTGACAAGGTCGTCCGTATGCAGAGAGAACAGAGCGTGACTTACGAAAGCCTCCCCGGTTTTGTGGCCAAATACCGTGTGGACCGGATCAGGGCAGATCTGCATCTGACTCTTCTGGAGGCAAATGACCGCTTTACCGAATACTTCGGAGGCGACATAGAGACAGACGGAGGTTCTCTCCACAGGGAAAATATAAAAGCCAATATGGATGTAATCAACACCCAAAAAGCCAAAATGAAGAGTGGAGCCCCCCTGCAATTTGTCATGCGTGTGAAGAGCAGGCAAAACCAGCTGTTGTGGCTGCAAGTGAACGCCACCTGTGTGGACTGGCAGGAAGAATGCCCTGTGTATCTGGCAATCTTCATCGATATCACGGATGTGACGGAGCTGAGGGAAATGCAGAAACAGCTCACCCAACAGGCCGAGGCGCTCAGGGACGCCCTCACTGTGGCTGAAAACGCCAATCGGGCCAAATCTGACTTTCTCTCACGCATGAGCCATGAGATCCGAACCCCCATGAACGCCATTATCGGCATGACCACCATAGCCGGCGCCTACATTGACGACCAGCAGCGTGTGGCGGACTGTTTGGAAAAAATAGGATACTCCTCCAAGCATCTTATGTCCCTGATCAACGATATTCTGGACATGTCCAAAATCGATGAGGGCAAGATGCGCATTGCCCATGAGACCTTTAACCTGGAGACTGTGGCAGAGTCCATCACCTCTATCATCTATCCCCAGGCTGTCTCCAAGGAACTGATCTTCACTGTTCCGCTAGTGGACCTCATAGATACGCTTCTGGTGGGAGATTCCCTCCGCTTAAATCAAATATTACTCAATCTCCTCTCCAATGCCCTCAAGTTTACCCCCAAGGGAGGCTCCATACGGCTGGAAATCCGGCAGCTGCAGCGCACAGACAGCCGGGTCCGCCTGAGCTTTGCCGTGAGTGACACTGGATTGGGCATGAGCAAAGAGTTTCTGACCCATGTATTTACTCCCTTTGAACAGGAGAACCTTGCCGCAGGGAAAAGTTCAGGTGGAACCGGTCTGGGTATGGCAATCACCAAAAATCTGGTTACCCTCATGGGAGGAACCATCTCTGTAAAAAGTGAGGTTGGAATCGGAAGCACCTTCACGGTGGAACTGGACTTTGATTTGCCGGAAAACGAAAAGAGGGTACAGCTGCAAAAACAGCCCGCGCTGGAATCCCTTAAAGTGCTGGTGTCAGATGATGACAGAGACAACTGCATCCACGCCTCACTTCTTTTAGAGAACCTGGGTATCCACTCAGACTGGGTAATGACCGGCGCTGAGTGTATATCCAAGGTCCGGGAAGCGCATCAAACAGGAACAGACTACGATGTCTGCCTCATAGACTGGAAAATGCCGGACATTGACGGCATTGAAGTGACCCGGGGTATCCGGGAACTGGTAGGACCAAATACCACGATTATTATTATTACCGCCTATGACTGGACGGCAATTGAGGAGAGCGCAAGAGATGCAGGGGCCAATGGCTTTCTGGCCAAACCGATATTTGCCTCCACACTGTATAATACCCTGTTGTCCGTCACAGGAATAAACCGGTTAGTTCTGATTCCCACCCCCGGTGACAAAGGGTCACGTCCGAACCTGGCAGGACACCATGTACTGCTGGCCGAGGACAATATGTTGAATCGTGAGATCGCAATGGAACTGCTAAAAATGACCAATATCACTGTGGACTGCGCAGAAAACGGAAGGGAGGCCCTGGATAAATTTCTCACAAACGGCGGACAGTACGACCTAATCCTGATGGATGTACAGATGCCTGTCATGGACGGCTACCAAACCACCATGGCAATCCGCAAGTCGGATCACCCCAGGGCTCTCTCGATTCCCATCATAGCCATGACTGCCGACGCCTTTCGTGAGGATGTTATCCGGGCCTCCTCCGCGGGAATGAATGGCCACCTTGCAAAACCCATTGACCCCAGCCTTCTGTTTCAAACGCTGGCTGAGGTCATTGAGAATAATGGCACTGTACAGAGATAGGCATAAAACGCCCCTAAAATCACTTATTCTTATATAATATGCGGATTGAATTCAACACACAGATCAAAGCTACCCCTGTATCCGCAAACACTGCCATCCACATGGAAGCATAACCGATGAGACCTAAGATCATAACCGCTATTTTCACCGCCAGGGCAAAGATTACATTTTGTTTGGAAATCCTGCTGCTGGCCCTGGCGATTTCCAGGGATTGGGGGATCGCTTCCATGCTGGACGTCATAAATACCACATCCGCTGCCTCTATAGCTGCATCCGCCCCGCTTCCCATGGCTGCTCCCACATCCGCTCCCGCAAGAACCGGGGCATCATTGATTCCATCTCCCACAAACATGACAGCACCTCTGTTTTCCCGGATCTTTGTGAGCTCAGAGAGCTTATCCTGGGGAAGAAGCTTGGCGTATACCTCGTCAACTCCTGTCTCTCTGGCAACTGCCATGGCACTATTCTTAGCATCACCTGTCAGCATGGCTGTCACAATGTTTTGTCTCTTCAGCCTTCCAATCGCGCTCTTTGCATCCTTCTTGACCGTGTCGGCGATCACCAAGTATCCGGCGAACTCTCCGTCTATGGCCACCAACACCTCTGCACCAAAGATGCCGTTTTGGATGTTCTTCACTTGAACGCCATTCTTTTCCATCAATTTCTGGTTTCCGCAGAGAATCCGGCTGCCCAAAAGCTTTGCCGAGATACCATGGCCCGCGGTCTCCTCCAGGGCGGATGAGTCATCCAGTTTCAGTCCCCTCTCCTTAGCAGCTGTTACAATGCTGTTTCCGATGGGATGCGTGGAATTCTGCTCACAGCTTGCGCAAATCCTTAAGAGTTCCTCCTCCGTCCATTTTCCGGTGGGGACCACCTTCTGCAATACAAAATTTCCTTCCGTGATGGTACCCGTCTTATCCATTACCACTGCCTTTATGCTGCTCATGGACTCCAGAGCCACTCCTCCCTTAAAGAGAATCCCCTTCTTGGAGCCAGCGCCGATTCCGGAGAAAAAGGCCAGCGGAACACTCAGCACAAGCGCGCAGGGGCAGCTCATAACCAGGAATGTGAGGGCTGTGTAAACCCAATAATTCCAATCTCCCGTGACCAGAGACGGAAGTATTGCAGTTGCCGCTGCCAAAGTCACCACGATGGGGGTGTAGATTCTTGCAAAACGCGTGATAAAACGCTCCATCTTAGGCTTGCTGGCCGCCGCATTTTCCACAGAGTCCAAAATCCGGGTAACCATGGATTCTTCCAGAGGCTTTTCCACGCGCATACGCAGCTGCCCGGAAGTATTCACACAGCCCGAGATGACCTCATCCCCCACAGAGGCTTTCACAGGAACAGGTTCACCAGTCACCGGTGAGGTGTCAATACGGCTAACTCCTTCCACGATCCTTCCGTCCAGAGGAATCCGGTCGCCGGGCCGTATCAGAAGCACATCCCCCACCCTGGCCTCCTCTGCTGAAATCACTTCAATTTCTTTTCCTGTCACCAGATTAACCGTCTCCGGTCTCATATCCACTGCATCCATGATCTGGGAACGGCTCTTTTCCACTGCGCGGTGTTCAAAATACTCACCGATCCGGAAGAAAAGCATTACTCCAACCGCCTCCGGATACTTCTGGATGGCAAAGGCGCCAAGCGTTGCAATACTCATCAAAAAGTTTTCGTCAAATATCCGGCCTTTTACCAGATTTCTGGCCGCGGTCAGCACAATCTTTCCACCCAGGATCAAATAGGCTACAATGTTTATGGGAAGGGTGATCACTGTTCCAACCCCCAGGTACTCCAGGATTTTCCCAGCCGCAAAGAGCACAGCACCTATGATGATCTCAATCAGGGACTTTGTCTCCTCCGACATCCTGTTTTTAACATCCTCCTGCCGTCCCTCCCGGCTCACCGCTTTCCCCGCTGGCGCAGTCTCTTTTTTCTTCACTACAACTTCCGACTCAATTGAGCTGCATATATCCTGAATGGCCGGCAGCATCGCTGCACCGTCCGCCGCATACAGACGAAGCTGCTTGGTGGCAAAGGTAATCGTGGCTTCCTGCACTCCCGGCAGCTGGTTGATCTTAGCCTCCATCTTGGCCGCACAGTTGGCACAGTCCAGATTCTCCAGGATAAAAACATGTCTGGGAGCACCGCTGAAGCTCCTGCCTCTCGCAGCCTGTGTGTGTCGGTCTTCGTGGGAGTCATGTGCGAGGTTCCCATGTTCTCCGCCGCACCCGCAGGCCTCTCCCACGTGATGATCATGTGCGTGGCCGTGATGCTTCTCCTCTTCATCCTCCTCGCCGTGATGATGACCGCAGCCACATTCTTCCGAGTGCCCCTGGGCGCTGTTCCCGTCCGTTTCCCACTCATGTGCGTCATTATGTCCATGATCGTGTCCACAGCCGCATGTATCATCATGCTGATGTTCCAGCGGATATCTTCTCTCCTTCATATCAATACCTCCTGTTTTCCGAAATAATTTATACTACAACATTTTTATTTATCGAAACATATGAATAACTGTTCATATGTTAATTTAACCACGAGTTTTCTCTTTTGTCAATAGATTTTCACAAAAAAAACAGGTCTTACAAAATTTGCAAAACCCGTTTAATAAATTAAATCAAGAGGTACTTTTCCGATCTCTTCAAATATTTTCTTTCTGCCTGCACAGCCTCACCTGCAGCTGTTCCCCTTGGTATTTGAGCATATGGCGCGCCACCACAATCAGCGAGATCAATACCACGCCCACCAAAATCCCGGGGATTTCCACGCGCATCACGCTGTATCCACATAGAAAGAGGTATGTAATCACAGACCGGAAGAAATGAGGTCCAATCACGATCACAAGGGAAAACAAAAGATAGAAGACAGCCAGCATAATAACAGGGCCGCACTGGGGAAAGAGTCCTAAAAGTACTCCAAAGGAGACCGCAATGGATTTGCCTCCGCCTTTCAGGTCCCATAGCGGCCATCCATGTCCCAGCACAGGAGCCGCAAGTACCAGCCCAAAGACTGCCCGCTCCATATCCAGACACCTTCCAGCCAAAAACACAGGCACAAACCCCTTGGCAAGTTCCAGCAATATGACCAAAATGCCCAGTCCCACACCCACATGGCGAAAAACATTGAAGGTTCCGGGGTTGTGATCCTCACTGATCTCACATACATCAATATGGCAGAAGAATTTAGGTATTAGCCGGGCAAACAGAATGCTGCCCGACAGATAACCGAAAATGATAAATAAAAAATATCCCATTATTTTCGCTCCTCACCGCACAGCTTAAGCAAAAGGTCCGCAATCTGCCTGGCTGCATTCGGATTGCAGTTATGCCTCTGTGCCTCCCGCATTTTCTCTCTCAGTTCCTCATGATCCATCAGCTTCATCCCCGCATTGATCTGGTCCTTAATGGTATCGGAGGCGTAGGACATTTTTCTCTGTGTAAAAAAATTTCTGTTTTTTGTCTCACACCCGGGGATAGGTGTGGTGTGAACCATGGCAATATTTTTAACTGCAGCCTCTGTGCTGGTGAGTCCGCCCGGCTTTGTAAATATCACATCGCAGGCATCCATGTACAAAGACACTCTCTCCGTATACCCCAAAATATGGATATTTTCATTCCAGCGAAATTCCTTTTTGAGTATGTATTCCAATTTTTTATTGTTCCCGCAGATGATCACGATCTGTTCTCCCCGCTCGCATTTCAGAGCCAGCCTCGCCACAAAGAGATGAATTTTCCCAAATCCCATACTCCCGCTCATCACCAAAAATGCCGGTTTATCCTCCGGGAGATGACATTTTCTGCGCGCCTCCCTCTTCTGCTCCCGATCCAAAAACCTTGCGCGAACCGGTATCCCATAGGGGAGAAGCCGTTCTCTCTTCATTCCCTTTGCTGCGTACTCATGAATCAGATCTCTGTGGGGTACAATGCAGTAATCACATTCTGTCTCCTCAAAAAAAGGGATGCAGGTATAGTCCGTGGCTATGGACACGGTCTTTTGCTCAAGAAGTCCCTTTTTCATCATGCAAGTCAGTGTCTCCGCCGCAAACAGATGCGGTGTCACAATAATGTCAAAATGATTTTCCCTAAGAAACCGCTGCAGGTGTTTTACCATCAGCGAATTGGCATAGTATACAGGAGATTTTCTCTTGGGCGAAGAAATCAGACCTCCCAGCCGATAGAGCAGTTTAAAAAATCCTGGCGCATGCTTCACAATACCCACATAAGCCCCTCCCACTGCCGTGGAGGTCTTTTTTCCGGACAGCAGCATAATATCCAGCATTACCGACTCATGGCCAGATTCAACAACTGCCTCCGCCACCGCTTTCCCCGCTGAATTGTGCCCCTCTCCTGTGTTGCAGGATAATATCAAAACTCTCATATATTCGTCCTTCCTGTGGCCGCTTTCTCTATAGCTTTATCTTAACACGCAAGAGGGTACTTTGTAAACGTCAGGCCCGCTGTTCATAAAACTGTTTTTACAAAAAATAATATGGCCCCGAAAGGCCATATTATTTAAGTAATGTGTAATATGTTTTGGAAAAAAGAATGTTGATTGTATCTTCTTTTCATTAATGTTATGCGTTTGTATATCCTGTGATCCAAGGGGAGATAGCGACCACAGACACATAACATCGAAGGGATATTTATAATATAGCATACATTTCCAGTTTTGTAAATCCATTAAAGTTTGACAAATTTCGACAAAAGATAAGCAAAATTTCAGTTGAAACGCTCTCTATGTCCTGTGCAGCATCCGGCAAAATCTATGCCTCACCCCTGCGCCTGTGCCATTCATTCCAAAAAGCAATATACCCGTCTCTGTCAAATTCATTTCTGGACAAATCCTTTGGTGTACATCTATTATAAAACGCTTCGACTTTATCCGCAAATTTATAAACCTCCGCTTTATACTCTGGGAGCGCGACACGTGTCTCTCTGCCGCTCTCTGTGATTAACCTTACCTGGTCATCTTCATGCAGAACCGACCAATCAATGCCATTGTCGCACCCTATTATTGTAACATTGGAGAGGACCTCATTTGACATGATTAAATGACCGCAGCATGGAATCAGTTTACAATCCGTGTCTATGATATGATTTTCTGTCAACGTTTTCAATAGATAGAGGGCACATGCACTCACAGTTGCCTCATAATAAAACTTTTCTTCCCCGATAACAGCCGTCACATCTCCATGGAGACACCGATCCTCGGGATCATCTTGGCTGCCACTGATCCATCTGAAATGTTCTGCATTAATTCGAAACACTCCCGCCGCGCCCTCCGAAGACTGTGTGATGTCAAAAAGATGCTCATTACGCTCCAATACTTCTTTTACAGATAAAGGAAACACCGGTGTCCACAAAATATGTTTGTCTGCCCTTCTCAATAAATCTAACATCTTACGGCTAAAGATCAATTTTTGATCTCGGAACGCCAGTTCATGCCTTGCCACATTGACATCACCCAGTTTATCAACTTTTTCACAATCTATGTATGCATTGTGAAAATATTGCTGTTCGATATCCTTGGAATCCTTTTGTACAAGCCTCCTGCCACACTTCTTGCAGTTTTCCTTCGTTTCTATCAACGAATCTGAGTAACTGCCTTCCGGTAATATATTGCTCCCAATGAACTGATATCCTGCCAGTCTTTTCTTTTTATGGTCAAAATACGCCGGGCGAAAATTTTCGGGTGAAATTTCGTTCTCCCGCAAATACTTGTACATTGATACCGTTACAAAGGTTGCCAGTCCATCATCCGACGAAAACACTCTCTTTTTCTGCCCGGCCCATTTTATTCTTAGATTGCTGTTCAGTATATAAGACCCTTTTTGTTCTGTGCATCTCCTGCACGCATCGCACCACTCCAAAAATTCATCCTCGTCGTCAGCAACTTCATACTCCATATCTCCTTTGATCGTGTACCCTATTGCATCGTTCAACTCTTCCTCTGTATACTCCGGATTGTGCCCCATTATATAAATCTGGCATCCATTTATCCTGTCCTCCTCGGGGTTCCCTACGTCTACCTTTTTACCTAAAGTATCTCCCATTTTCTCGCCGTAAGTCTGCAGCAAATCAAACATTACTTCTTCATCTTCACCTGCACTTAACATCTTTTCCAGTTTATCATTTTGTTCATTATATAATTCCCAGAACCGTTTGCTCTCCTCATCCTTTTTGGCTGGTTCATAAAGCTTCTCCTCATCCACGATCTCTTTGTATATGAGCAAAATCTCACGGAACAGAGGATCATGCTGGTAAACCTGCAGATAGTAACTTTTCAGTGAATACTCTATGCTCTCCTCCCTAATCCCCCGTTCTTTCATCAGGTTCTCAATTTTAATACACCTCTCATCGTGCTTCTTTAAATCAATCTGCAACATTATATCTACTTTTACTCTCATCTGTAACTACCTCAAAAATTTCTCGTTATGTCGGTGGACCATTATAACATAATCCTTTCCGGCTGTTTGATTACACTCATTAATTGTTTCTTCTATTTTGTCTAATACCTCAGCATTTTCAAAACATATAAAAACGTCCATATGATCCGTTGGAGACAACACTATTTTTTCCTCCGCAAAAACAAACTCTGCAAAAGTATTGTATTTAACGATAGATTCTACAAACAGCGGTATTACAGAGGATTTTTTATGTATCTCTATCGCCGGAGTTTTTCTTATTTGAATATGAGCTTGCTTTAAGCTTTTATACAGTTTCCTTGATCGTCTCTTGTTCTTTACCCATTCATCTTGATATTTCCTGATTATACATTCTTGATCCGCTATTTTGTCCATCAGTTTTGCAATAAACAGTTGTATGCAAAATAGCTCTTGATAAAACACCTTGCCATTCACATGATACCCCGGATCAGCAAGAGAAAACTGATCTCTTCCAAAGTATATCACAACCTTATTTTCTGCGTCAAAGGATGAAAAATCATAAAACGCCATTTGTTTTTCTATTGTAGATAGTTGTAAATTATTAACTTTTCTCATTTCACAATCACTTATCTTTCACAATTCTAATTTTCAATAGATATAGATTTGCTGTCAACCTGGATTCCTTCCCGGGAACATTCCTCGCAAATTACATCCATTAATCTATTCAGAATTTCTTTCCCCTGCTCTATTGCAATCGTTTCTTCCCCTATGCTCTCAAATGTATGGATTATTTTTTGACACGGAAAAAGCTCATCTTCTATTGTCACTCCAATTGGCACTAAAAACTGCCTGTCCCAAACACGGCTCATTTGTTTTGGATAATGATATCTGTTTAGATTGATCGAATAATTGTCTTGTACTGCTTCAACCAATTCGGAATTTATCTCACTCCCAGGGTGGAGACCAGCCGAATAAAAATCATAATTATACAGATAGCTCCCTAAGAATTCCAGCAATTGTGATACACCTGTATTCGTATTATCTATAATAAGGACCCTGGGATCTTCTATACTTTTTATGTACTCCGGGATTTCATTGATGAGATAGCATGGACATATATAATTTAAAGCATTTTCTAATTCTTTATTAATCCATGCCGCATTCCATATATTTCTAAGTCTTTGTATGCTACTTACCAGAGCGCTATATACATGATAATCATCCCCCGTATAGGTTCTTATCTTTTGGAATAAATTTTGAAGTCCTTCCTGATCACCAGCAATATAAGCCGTTTCCTCATAGGATGCCTCGACCCACTTGTTTTTCTCTGATTCCTTAAATCTGCACATTTTTTTCTATAACTCTCCATACTTTCTACATTATAGCCAAAACAGTTTACCCACACATTAAAGTGGGAGGTTGCCGCATATCCACGGATCACATAATAACTATCTGTAAATAATTTTTCAAGTCGGGAAAGCGTTTCTAAAGTCCGTCCTATTTTTAATGAATCAACAGCAGCTACCCTTACCAGACTATCTTTATCATGCGTCATATTTAACAGATAATTTTCATTTTCCGGAGTATACCAGATTTCCAAAGCTTCTGACACGTCAAATCTAATACGAGAATCCTTATCATGTCCCAGAACGTATAGTTTTTAAGTCTCGTTTTTATTGGGTATATAATCGTTTTCCGATATGTAGTCTATAAATTTTACTTTTTGCGTATAGTTTTTAAATCTTTTCTTCATTGTACACACATTCCCTCTGGATCTGTATGAATGGCTTTAGAAAAGCCTGCTCCTTAATTATTTAGCTTTTCCTCTATGTCTTCTCCTTCCTTTTCATAAGCTTCTTGACTTTTTCCTTGTAAGAGCAAATCGCAGTAAATTACATTAAAAAGCCTGTCCTCCGCTTCGGTAATTTTCCACTTTCCGTTCTTTTTCTGTAGAGATATACTTAAATTGGCGGTTACTTCATCAGGTGGAAATTGCTTTACAAACTTCCGGAACGCTTCCTGTGCATATTTTTTAAGCCACATTAAATACACTGAATCTTTCTTAGAACCCTCCTCCGATTCCACCACTGTAAAAAGAGTGGCTAAGTAAGCTTTTGAGAGGCTTCTATACTTTACCCTTACTCTCACTTTTGCCTTATTTCCAGTAATCCGGGTACTTTTAATTTTCCAGGACAGATTCTTACTATATGGCCTAAGCTCCTTACGCAGGCCAGCAGGAGCGTCAAAGATGAGAACGCCTTTAGATACAAAACACTTATTCATTTTCTTGCTATTTAGTTTTCCTGCATTGGCAAAAAATGTGTTGACAGTCTTATTTACGGCTGCTTTTCTTGATTGGGCCTGGGCACTTACCGGCAACGCCAAAGATACCATGATAAATATAACCAGCAATGTCATTGTCTTTTTCATTCTTTTCAAACTTCTTCTTCTCCTTTAAGTAGATTTTTTCTTGAGGTTCTTTTATAAAATATTTTAATACCCCTTCTTAATGTTGAAATTTGTTCTAATTGTTCCTTTTGCTTTTCATGCTGATATGTATTTACATTGTAATCACACCCTATGGCTTCGCAGATTTTACATCCCATATTGTATAACTCGTTCTGAGACTCCTTTCCCGAACTGCAATATTCCTGGAAGATTGTAACCATCTTTTCTGATGAACATAACTCCTCTTTTAAAATGATTCCCAGAGGAACAATATGATCGTACTCCTCCAAATTACATACGTGATTAATATGAAGTATACTTGTCAGATCCATTCCATACCACTCTTTTCCAATCGCAGCCACCCTGTCCGTCACCTTTGCCCCCGGATTTAGCCCCGCAGAAAATACAGTAATATCATCAACCATAATTTCTTGCAAAACCAGCTCAAGTATCTGTGAAAGCTCTGTATTCGTCTCATCTACCAGCAAAATTTTTTTATTCTTTTCCTCAGGGTAACTATAATGTTTGCCGTTTAAAACATCAATGAAATGCCATTCTTCATACTCTTCATCATAGTATCCCTCATTGGGATATGTAGTAAATGCCTCAAAACAATAACCTTTTTCAAAGACTATTTTTAAATCTCCCACCTCATTTTTGTTAACCTCCAACAGTTTTAATGGCAGAACTGGGTAAACATCCCCAAAAATAATTTTCTCAAACAGCGTGCGCTTTCGCACAAATTCATCGTCGCTGCTCGTTTCTGTTTCATCGTCATCAATAATATTTCCATCTTCGTCAATTTCCGTATAAACATCCTGATATCCCGCAATCATTTTACTCCCCTGCCTAAATCGCCAAATACAGTTAATGTGGAAATCATAATCAATACTCCAGTGTTCTTCGGCTTTGGGATCTGTGATTGACAAAGGGTGTTTCGATAAACCCAAAAGTATCATATTCTGGAATCTGTTTATTGCTATTAAGTAGAGCGTATGATCCTTTCCCTCTGTTAACATGCTAATCATCAGCCAATATATCCTCCATATCTAAGCAAATCCCCTCCCCGGCACATACTTTACAAATCTCCGCCACCAACTCATCAACCATCCTTTGGCCTTGGTCTATTGTTATCTGCTCTTCTGTCATATTCTCATATTTCCGGATAATCTTGTGGAAAGGGTATTGTTTCTCTTGAATCTTAACTCCCAGCGGCACAATAAACTGATAATCCTGAAGAAACTCCTGCTGCTTGGGGTACTGCCAATTCCTTATATCTTCTCCATAAGTCTCCTGCACTGCATGAATGACCCAGGGCTCGATGCCATCTCGTAAAACGAAGCCAGCTGAAAAAAATTGGAACATATATTTTACATTCCCCAGATATTCCAGCACTTGTGAGATCCCGGTATTTGTATGATCCAGGAAAAGTATCTGCGGATAGGCAAAAGATTCCGTCACCTCCAAAATTTCCCTCGCCGCCACGCCCGACTCTGGCATATTGAGTATACTATCCTTTAGCCCCTTGTCTATCCATTCCTGATTCCAAACATTTCTTATTTTCCTTATACAGCTGCGCAGTGAACTGATTTCCCTCAGGTTTTTGCCATCGCAGCTTTGCAGCCTATGCAGCAAAAACTCAGCGCCTTCTCTTATTCCAGCGTGATATCGATTCTCTTCATAATGGTTAAGTACCCAGAGATTCTCTTCCTTGCATCTGTATTTTTCTGTTTTTGCCAGATAGGCTGCTACACTCTCCCGGTTGTACCCATAGCAATTAAGCCAAACACTAAAAAAGGACAATATGGAATACCCCCTGGTCAGATAGTTGGTGCCCTGAAACAGCTCCTCCAGCCGCTTCAGTGTGGCCACTTTGTGTCCTATACAGAGAGCATCCACAGCCTCCACCCTGACCAGCATATTTTTGTCATAGGTCATTTGCAGCAAAACATCCTCGCTCTCCGGTGTATACCGATAGACAAGCCCTGACGCTGCCTCAAAACGTATGCATACATTTTTATCGCTGCAGAGACGTAGTATCGTTCGCAGCTCTTCGTCATTGGGAACACGGCCTTGTTCGTCTATTTTATCTAGAAATCTTTGCTTTTCTGTATAGTTTCTTAATGTATGTTTGTTTTTCTTTTTTCTCATACTGCCACCTTCCTCCGTAATGATCCCTCATCCGTTTTCAATATACCTTGTCCGCAATATGGTCAAAGTCTTTATCATACTCTTTTTCACTTTTGCCTTTCAAAAACAAATCACAATATACTACGTTTAACAAACGGTCTGTGGCTTTCGTTATCTTCCATTTACCATTTTTTCTCTGTAAAGATATTTGAAGGTTGGAAGTGATTTTATCCGGTGTATACTTCTTTAAACATTTCCCTAACAGTTTCATCTTATATTTCTTTAGCCAAATCTCTTTAGCGGGGTTCTTTTCGGGAGCTTCCACTCCAAGAAACGATGTTTTCCACCACATTGCAAAATAAGCATTTGCAATACTCATATAATTTGCCTGTACCGCCACTTTTGCCTTATCCCCATTAATCTTTGTGCTCTTTATCCTCCAGGTCAGTTTCCCGCTCCATGGTCTGATTACATTGCAGAGGCTGGCCCGCTCATCAAATATGACCACACCAGCGGGTACAAAGCACTTCTCCATCTTCTTACAATTTAATTTCTTTGCACTGGTAAAAAACGTGTTGACGGTCTTGTTTACGGCTGATTTTTTGGTTTTTGTGGATTGGGCCTGGGTGCTTACCGGAACTATTAGAAATACCATGATAAATACAACAAGCAGTGGGATAATCTTTTTTATTCTATTCATAACTCGTTTTCTCCTTTTGGATAATATACGTGTTCTTTTTCCATCATATCTTTAATCTCTTTTACATACTCTTCTTCACTTTTTCCTTTTCGCAGCAAATCGCAATATACCACATTAAGCAAACGATCTGTAGCATGAGATATCTTCCATTTGCCGTCCTTTTTTTGTAAAGATATTTTAAGACGGGACGTAATCTCATCCGGTTTGACCTTCTTTAAACGTTCACGTAATAAATTCATCTTATACTTTTTCAGCCAAATTATTTTAGCCTGACTCTTTTTGGGTTCTTCTACCTCATAATACGATGTCTTCAACCACATTTCAAAATAAGCCTTTGAAATACTTCTATACTGTACCTGCACGGTCGCTTCTGCTCTGTCCCCAGAAATCTTTGAACTCTTGATTTTCCAAGTCATTTTCTTGCTCCATGGTCTGATTACATTGCAGAAACTGGCTGGTTCATCAAATATGACCACGCCTGCAGGTACAAAGCACTTCTCCATCTTCTTACAATTTAATCTCTTTGCACTGGTAAAAAACGTGTTGATGGTCTTGTTTACGGCTGCTTTTTTTGATTGGGCTTGGGTGCTTATCGGCACTGTTAAGAATACCATGATAAATACAGTAAGCAACGGAATCATCTTTTTCATTCTTTTCATAACTTATCCTCTCTCCTTTTAAATAAGATTTTTTCTCTCTCTATTTACTTTCATTGTCTGTTTCCGATTTGGTGTTATCACTCTCGAGAGGCACCCTTATGAAGGTAAGTCTTTCACCGTTGTAGTACTGACCCCTTTCATCGTCAACATCTACAATCAATTTTTCTGGTCCAAATTTACAGTAACCTACTATTAAATCCTCTTCTGACCCATTTATTACTCTGGTAGTCTCATCCCAATCACTTTCCATAAGAAAATAAATACCATCTGCGGGGTTAAAAGTAACTCTGCAAGGATATACTTTATCCTCAATAGTAAGTTCTCCTTTTACAATTGGAGTATTCGCACGGGTGTATTCTACCTCTTCTTGCACCTCAAACCATATGTATGGTTTTTCTGAAATCCAACGTGCAGGTCCATAATCAGTAGGGCGGACTCCAAAATTGTTGTTTTGGCATCCGCAGCAGCAGAGAGCAGCATATAATACTATTAAATATAACCATTTCTTTTTCATCCTAACTCCTTCCACTTTGTTAGGTAGTGTCAAATTTATATACCTTTATGCCTCAAACCCAGTAAAATCAATAGTTTCAGGGGCAATGAGCCTTTACATCCACTTACTCTGGCTTGGGCAACAAAATTTTACGTTGGAAAACCTGTCAAGGCCGGGCTGAAAATCCGTTAAATCCAGCCTTGACGAGGCTTCTATAAGTAAAATATATAATTAGTCAGTCCAACGGAAAGTTACGGTTTATTCATATCTCACTTTATACTACCTTAAATAAAACTTTTAATGAAAGTATTTTATCTCTCTATTTACTTTCATTGTCTGTTTCTAAATTGTTGCTATCACTCTCAAGAGGCACCCTTATGAAGGTAAGTCTTTCACCGTTGTAGTACTGTCCCATATCCTCATTAACGTCTACAACCAACTTATCAGGTCCAAATTTACAAGTTCCCATCATTAATTGCTCATACGATAGAAGCATCACTTTGTTTTTTTCATCCCAATCACTTTCCATATAAAAACAAATACCACCCGCAGGCTTAAAAGTAACTCTGCAGGGATATACTTCATCATCAATAGTAAGTTCTCCTTTTACAATTGGATTATTCCCACGGGTGTATTCTACCTCTTCTTGCACCTCAAACCATATGTATGGTTCTTCTGAAATCCAAAGTGCAGGTCCATAATCAGTAGGACGGCCTCCAAAATCGTTGTTTTGGCATCCGATACAGCATATAATTAAACATGATACGATACAAAATAATATTCTCTTCCTCATTCTGATCTCCTTTGGCTTCGTATAGTTACAGCACACAACGGCTAATCTGATAATATGCGCTTTTAAACAATCCATACGTATATTACATCTAGAGGCAGAAGAGCAGATGTCGAAAGGGTCATATGATTTTAGACCACGCATAGAGTTTAACTGATATCTGCCCTCCCGAATAATATAAAAGACCACAGTTTTAATGAAAGCAATCTCTTTCTTTTTTGCGCTTACCTATACTGATAATATACTTCCTTTTACAGCCTTCTTTTTTCAAAAGCCTCATATATTCAGATATAGATATAAAATTATTTTTATAGTCGTCAAGAAATGAACTGTAAAATTTAATCTTCTTTCCTGACGCTTTTGTAATCCCCGCAACATAATGCATTCTTTTACCCTTACCAGGCCATTGAAACAAAGTAATAATCCCACGGGAACGTTTTACTATATTTTCCCATCCCCACCAAAATTTGCTTTTCACATCTTCAAAATAATTTTTTAAATATCTTTTTACAGTAAATGGTAAAATTCCCCCTATCCCAACTGCATTCCATGCACGTTCTGCTTTATTTCCTCCTCTCATAATCACCAATGAATCTAATACTGTTTTAAAAGTGGGCTTATATCCGTGAAATATCATTAAATTATAGGTAGCTATCGCCGCACATCCATTATCAGCAACATTCCCAAATGCTCCAACCGGTATATCCTCCATCCGTTTACCATCTACCATCACGCCGTATCCCTGATCTTTTATAAATTTTTTATTATGTCCGCTTAAATCCAAGAAATTCACCGGATCATTTGCACAGTACGAGTACAAATGTAAGCTGGATGGTTCCTTTTTTTCTCCCCTATAGGTATCCCTGGTAATAAACCGTCCGTCTTCCGGGTCATAATATCTGGCGTTAAGATAATATAAACCAGTGGCGCTGTCATAGATACCTCCTGTATAGCAAAAATCTGTGAAGATTTCTGAACCATATACCTCTGTCTCACCAAATGTTCCATATTGATAACTTTGTGCAATAGTACCTGTTGAATTTAAAATTGCAGTTGTACTATTTCTAACATCCTTATTATAGAAAAAGTATTCTCCATTCAACTGATCTTTACAGCGCTTGGCTGCTATTACGTTATTCTCACCATTTAATAGGTAAAGATCAACGGTATCATCTTTTTCATCTGCTGTTAAAAATACGGTAGCGCCCTGGTAGTAATAATGGGTGACAGAACCGTTTACCTTTGTTTCTGTTCTCTGCCCTTCCCCATTATACTTATTTTCCTGTGTTACTGACAGTTTGTTGTCTTTATAGATCTTCTGACTTTCTAACTGGTTCTTAATATCATAAACAGATTCTGTGCGCAAATTGTTCAAGTCATCTAATTCCAGAACAAGATTTCCTCTCTTATCATAATGATAGGTACATTTTGATTCTGGTGTTGTTCCCTTTTTCTGCTCAGCCGTTACAATCTGGTTAAGACTATTATACGTCATAACTGTCTCTATGTTGTCCTTTTTTTCACTTATTCTATTTCCTACTTTATCATATGAATAAGTATTTACTGACGTTTTCCCTGTTTTTTTGTTATTGATTGTAACCTTTATTATTCTTCCAAGAGGATCGTAATCATAGCGGACGATCTCGTCTACTTTCTCTCCCTCCGTCATTCCTTTCGTATTGCAATACTTACTCTCCGTCAAAATGTGAGAATTTTTGTCATATGTGTATTCATAAGATTCCAGACAATTTGTCAATTCTGGGCTGTCATAGTAAGCAATTTTGCTTATCCTGGAGAATACATCATAAGTATATTTCTTATACACTATTTTATTAGAGCCTGTATCAAATAATCCTATATTAACAATCTCTGTATCCAAATTGCCTATTCCTGTATAGCTAAAATTGTTTAATATTTCTTCCTGACCGTTTTCCTGAACAGCAAGAATTTCCGTCTTCCAGCCATATTCATTATACACATACTTGAGACCTTTAAGCCCTTTTCTCCTGTTAGGTGGGTATATGATTTCCGTCAAACGCCCATCCAAGTCATAGGAATATGCAATCCTGCCCCCTGCAAGCTGGGCCTCACTTGGAATATCCTCTCCATTATATTCTGCAACACCTGTCAGTTGATCATTTTCATCATATGTATAGTTTGTATAGTGATATCGTTTCTTTTGCCCTCCACTGATTTTGAAATCCTCGATGACCAGTATCTGATCTGTCTCTGTATAGGTATATTTTGTCTCCAGAGATTGTGAACCGTTTTTATCAAAGCACCCTTCCTGTTTCAGGCGGCTTCTCTCGTCATATTGGAATTCTTTATAGTTTCCATCCGCATAAGTCTCCCTTATCACGTTATCATTATTATCGTATACATAAAATGTAGTTATAGGAGTTATGCTGCCATCTCCCAAGTCAGATGTCTTTATTTTATTTCCACTGGTATCAAAATACTCTTTACTCACATTGCCATTTGCGTCTGTAGTCTTAGAGCTAGTGGTTCCATCCGGCTCCAATACATCATTTTCAAATGTAGTAACATTGTCATTACCTGTCCCGTCATTTATCCTGACTTCTTTTAGGGCCTTAAGGTTCTCATAGACATACGTTACCACATTCCCTTCCCCATCTTTTTTTGATGTTTGATGGTTCATGACATCATAGGTACTACTGGTTACAACTGAATCATCTGATATCATCCATGCGCCTGTTGCAGCATCCACACCCGGATTTAAAATACAAGCGGTTACATTACCATTTTCATCATAAAGGCTCACAGTAACTGTACCTTCCTCTGAACCGTCTTCTGAACAAATATGCTGGGCAATCACCTTGCCCTCTGGATCAAACTCACTCCAGGTCATTAAGCCACCCTTAATTGCTTTCACACTTAACCCACCCGCACTTGTATAAGTCTTTTCAGTGCTCCCTCCCGGACTCACGTTTTCCAAGACAGATAGAAGTTCTTTCTCTGTTCCCTGACTCCATTCATAATCATATGATGTTTTCCATATGAGTTGATTTGTGTCCTTAATCTGTTTTTTCTGGACGATCCGGTTCCTGGTGTCATAGCTGTAAATGAATTTTGTTCCGTCCTGGCTAGTTTCCTGAACTAATGTGCCGTTTTTGTCATAGATATATGAAACCGATGACCTCTTGCCATTCTCGTTATATTCAGCTAAAACCTCTCTTCCCATAAAATCATAAGTATAAGTCACCGTATTGCCTGATCCATCATCCGTATAGATCAGCCTTCCCATAGTGTCATACCTTTCAACCGAGACTGTACTTTTCCCGTCTATAGTCACTGTAGTAGTCTCCGTCTTTATACCATCCTTGTCATAGGCATACTCATACTTAGTCGTGGTTGTCAGATAAGCCTCGGTATTGTCCTCGCCAATCACCTTTATCTTATCCACTGTCTCCTTTTCCTCACCAGGGAACTCACTGTCTTCATCATAATAAAATGTCTCTGAAATATCGCCGCTTATAAGGTCCTCCTCATAAATCAGGTTTCCATACTCATCATAATCATAGTACTCGTCATCATATATTTCATCATCATATCCCTCAGTAGTTCTGGTAGGCAAGTCATCAACATACTCATTAATCTGATTTGCGTATTCGTAGGTGACCTCCCCTCCATTTTCCTTATGTTCCATAACCGGATTCATATTCTGGTCAGGGTCATAAACGATTTCCTCTGTTTTTGTTTTTGACTTTGTAATCACTTTGCCGTCCACTAATTCCTGATAATAAACCTGAAATGTTTTTGTTTTGGGCAGATTATCTTCATATGTGTAAAAAGACTCTAGTCCAAGAATATCTTTTCGATACAATATATTCCCAAACCGGTTGCATTTTACCATCTCCCCTTTTCCATATACCCCGTTAAGACCTTTTTGGATTACCGTAGAAGAAACGTAATCTCCACTATTTAAATCTTCATATGCAAACCTTACTGACTCTTTCTGTCCGCCTGTTATAGGATATAGTAATTCACTTACCTTTTTGCCCTGATAAACTACCGTATATGGAATTTCATTTGCGTCCTTGATAACAGATAGATTTCCCTGACCATTATACTCGTACAAATAGCTGACACTTTCACCATTTGTTTTTCCATCGCTTCGTACGACTTTGTTCAGATGATTCTGTTCATCATACTCATACTGAAGATCTGAGCCATCCGGAAGACTGATTTTTCGAACAAGGAGCAGATTATTTACAGCATCCTCCACAGAGACACCTGTGTTCGTTACATTATTGTTAGCAACTTGTGTCATATCCACTACCTTATTTTCTACCGGCATAGGCCCTTTAGATGTCTTACCGTTTTGCTCCAGATCTTCTATGGCTTGTTCTACAATCTTGTCTGCCTTCTCCTTAGCGTCTATTTCATAAGTAAAGGTTACCATAAGATTTTGATTTGTGACTGCTGTTAATAAACGTCCGGTCTTTCCGTCGTGAGTAAGCAGTAAAAAGCTCCCATTCGGTTCTTTTACATAAATCAATTGCCCACCGCTATTGAATCTATATTCCAGATTGTCTTTAGTTAACATAGTATAACTGCTTACAATCTCCTTAGATATTTTGCTGTTTCCATTTTTTGCTGGTATCTCTACTGTCTCCTTTTTCTCCTCTGCCTTCAAAGTAATGTATCTTCCCATAGAGGAGGCATACGTCCCATCCTGCAGTTTTTCGAAAAGGAAAATCGTCCCTGTCTCGTCTCTCAGGGCTTTACGGTCTATCAGCTTATCTGCCTCGTTTATATTTAATAGTTCTATATCATACGAATGATTCCAACCTAAGCCCAATGAGGATACCGTGCTTGCCTGACTGTTGTACGTCCGGTCAATCTTCACTGGCAGCTTTTCATTTTCTATCTCTGCATCTGTCTGCGTATAGACAAAGTTGCCCTGACTTTTCTCTACATATCCGGTACCAACAGGATTTTCAAAGCTTTCATATTCCCAATAAGACTTATAACCTAATAGCTTAGTATACTCATCTCCATCCACTACTTTTGTGCTGATGACATTTGAAAAACTGCTATATACCGTCTCGTCTTTTCCCGTCTGCACATTCTTCTTTTTTCTGACAGCTCTGACTCTATAGTAAAAATCCTCACCGTAATTTATGTTCAGTTCACTGTAGTAATCATCTTTAATTCCTGTAACAGTTGCCTTCTCCATATTCAACAGTTCGTCTCTGCTGCATGCACGGTATATTTCATAGCTGACGTCATCCGGAATTTTTACTTCGGTTTTATCTGTCTTGTTTCTATCCCATGTAAGATATGTTTTATAATTTAGTTTACTGACTGCCGTTACGGATATAGGAACATAATTATCCATCTCCGAAACCCTAAAGCTTTCCGGCTCCACCGTATTCCCCACCAGCCGCAGTGCTTCCGTGTCCACGGGCGGTACCTTATCCTGGTATTTCACCGCCAGGCTGCTGACGGTCAGTTTGTTTGCAAACAGCTCACTGATCTGGTACTCTCTCCCTGCCTCTATCTCTATCCAGTTGGAACCTCCATCTTTTACATAAAAGGATCTCACATTAGAACTTCCCGGCCGTACGTCCCTTACCAGGGTAAATCCCGACAGAGGTTCCTCGAACTCCAGTGTTTTTGCATTATTTGATGTAAGGTTCAGCTCTCTGTTATAAGCATTCTGATAGGACGGTACGGAGTAGGTTACCTTTCCTGCCGCATCCGTACATCTGGCGATAATCGTATGCTTTGTCCCATCCGGATAGCTGCCCTTTAAGTTTCCGAAATTCAAAATCCACGGGCTGCCTGGCTGCTGATTGGTTCCTGAGATCTTCTGATTGTCAATATACCATTCCACGGTCCTGGGCGTTGTGCCATTGTTTGCTTTCAATTCCAGGTAATTGGTGTTTTGGGGTATGGAGTACTCAGATTCTCCCGTCCGCAAATAAGCCGGTTGCTCTAACACATAGACTGGGTCCACAATCGTCCAGGTATTGTCCCCCTCCTTCTTGGTATAGGAATACTGAGCGGTCTGTGAGTTACCCGCTACATCTTCAACACTCAGCAGAAACTGGTATGTCTTTCCAACCTCATAGTCTCTGCTTCCTATATCAATGGTCTGCAGGACGCCATTTTCTATGCTAGACGTTCCAAATCCCACCCGCTTGTAGGCGCTGTCCTCCTGTCCCTGCTCCTTCATCTGGAGGGTCCAGATCTTCAGGTATGCATCCATTGCGGTCCCTCTCATCGCTCCCTGCTGAAGGCTTGTGAGAAGAACCATTGGCTTTGTCCTGTCATAAATGCACTTTACCGTTGCTTCCCTGCCGGCGAAATCTGTAGTATCTACCGCGCGCACTTTTATATCATAAGCCCCTTCCTGTGCAGGCAGTGTAACGGTATAATACCCCTGCATTTTACCGGAATTCGGAATTCGGTTCCAGGTGCTGCTGCCATTCATCTGGATTTCCATGGCTTTTAAAGTATTGATGCTTGAGGGCAGACTCCACTGGATCTGCGCCGTCCGGTCATTCCGGTTGCTTCCCGTCAAGGTTGGGGCCGGAAGCTGGTTTTGAATTTTTACAGTCTCGCTTTTGGTCGTCTTGTGGTTTGCGTTGTCCTCAACGGTCAATACCAATGTATACGTACCGTTCTTAATATTCAGCGTATTAAATGGTTTTGTGACGGACGCAGTTGTCACGTTACTGTATACCGTATCCACCTTATTTCCGGATGTGTCCTGCAGTATAAGGCTGCTGGTCTTTATCCCGCTCCCGGTTCCGTCGCTGCAGGCCGCGGTGATCTGAACCGTATCGTGCAGCGCAGTCTTGTCCTGGGAGTAGGTGAGCGTCCCTGTGGGAGCTGTCCTGTCACGTTTGTAAGACACTTCTTTTATGACAGCATTATCGGTCCTGTCCTTAAGACGGATGTGGATGGTGTACGCGCCGTCCGGCTTGTTCTGATCCGTGCTGTCCATGGTAAAGTTTCCGGCATACGGGCTGGATGCAGAGGTGAAGCGCAGATTTGCCGCATTTTTGTAGGTCTGCGGTTTCTCCCCCTGGGGTGTTATATTATACGTTACCCCGGAAGCTTCCATTCCACTGTGTAGTTCCGTGATATTGCTAAAATAGATAATAGGATTCCCGTTCTCTGTCCACTGTCCTTCTGCGGGCTGTGTGGTGACTGTCCCAAATGTGGGCGGAGTGATGTCCACCTGATAGGTGAGTGATTTCACCGCGCTGATATTTCCCGCATAGTCTACCGCACGGACATGGATGGTATAGACTCCGGAACTTGGAAAATTGGAAGCTGGTATTTCCACTCTTCCGGCTGCGCCGCTTCCTGCCGCTGTGTAGGCTCCGCTTCCCACCTGGTACTGTATCTCTTTGAGATGGACATCCGATACACTGCTCCAGCTCAAGATGGGATTCCGGATGGCTGTATAGCCGGTGTGGTCAAGCGATACGCTTCCGATTACTGGCGCTGTGCTGTCGATATGGAAGTTCCAGCTTCTGGCAGCCCCTGCGATTCCTCCTTTATCCACACCGCGCACCCATAGGCGATAGCAGCCCTCTCCCCAGGTATTGCTGCCCCCTATGGATGCTGTTCCGGACGCGGCTGTGCCGATCTTCGTACTGCTGCTATAGTCAATAACCACGCCCGCTTCCGTACCTGTGGCGTCATTCATCTTTACCAGCCTGTATTCCACGTGGTCCAGTGCTCTGGAGGATATACCACTCCAGGTTACCTGAACTGTACTTCCTTTTTTGTAATAATTTGCGTTTGTCTGTACCTTGTCCGGCTTTGTGGGTGCATCGTAATAGACTACCGTCAGCTTTGGCCTCTGGGATGCGGTTGCGTATCTGGAATTGTAAAACTGTGTATAAAATCCTCCTGTTCCTTCTGTGGCTGCGCGCAGCATAACACCATGCCCCGGAAAGTCATTTCTGGCCATCTGCCTGGCATTTTCCGTGATATTCAGTGTGCGCTTTGTTCCAGCCTTTCCCGTTGTTTTGAACTGATCGTAATAGCTGCCCGTGTTGTAGGAAGGTTTGTTGTTCCAGTTGATGCTTGCAGCCTCCCAGCTGTCCTTTGTCCTGTAAGCGCGGACGTATTCTCCGGCCACACCGCCACCGGACTCATACAGATCCAGCGTTGCGCTCTCCACATACTTTCCTGCCAGCTTAGTCCGGATATCAATAAACTTTATGTAGGTGCGGTACAGTCCCTGCTTGCTGCTGCGCCCCACAGAAATGGTCTTTACACCGCTGCTGTAATAATTGGTAGCCGGACTTCCGCCGCACACATACACATCTCTGATCTGACTGGTTCCCGTCCAGGTAACCGTGGGGTCTATGGTCACCGGGTAGGCTCTGTTCTCATCCCTCAGATAGTTTTCAGACGGAATAACCGTCAGAATATAGGTATCATCGACACCTTCTTTCTCCTCCAGCTCACATACTATGTCTTCTGAATATGCTTCCCCCGTGACGTCATTCATAAAGGGGGCCTCAATGCCTCCCACCATATCTCCGGTAACTTTATCATAGAATGTAAAGCCTTCATCCGTGGGATTCTCCCTGATATCCATGCCCTGCAGATGAAATTCAAAGGAAAAACGGTTGTTTTCCAGAATCTCATTCAGCACAATGCTTTCCTTTACTCCGATATCGCTGGACTCGTACTCCAGCTGATAGGTCTGCGCCTCGTTTTCATAAACTGCCTTTAACGGCTGGTTGGATTCCTCACCGTACAGATCCACGCTTTCCATATCTTCGATAGACACAGGCCGGAGCGCGTCCGCCTCCTTCTCAGCGGATAAACCCTGCACCTCTCCGCCACTTCCGGAATTGTCTGCTTCAGGCTCCCCGTCTATGGGCATACTTTCATTTAAAGAGTCCTGATCTGAAACCTCCTCCGCAATGGGCATTTCCTTACCCAATGGAGTTACATTTCCAGCGTCCGCCTGGCTCTCCAACCCCGTTGATTCCTGTATGGGATAAAAGGAGATGCTGTACCCTTCCTTTTCCATCTTGATCGGAGTCGTCTCAGACAAGATTTCCGGCAGATACTGTTTACTGTCTCCTTCCCTGTTTTCATATGCGTAGCCATCCAGACTCTCCCCATTTATGCTCTCCTCAGAGGCCACCGGAACCAAGGCGGGGTCATAATCAACTAATTCCCCTCCATCCTTCTCAAACCGGACATCTCCACCATAAAAAACCTCCATCTTTCTATTTCCGCCCAGATCAAATACGGTTGAATCTGTGGTCCGCTTCTCTGTTATTTCATTTTCCGCAGTAACCTGATCCGGTTCTATACTTTGTTCTGTCTCTGCAATTTCATCTGCTGCTTTAACCAGCAATTGATCCCACGACGCAGAGGTGGCTAACATACATACGCTTAATATGACTGCCATTGTCTTTTCAAATATTTTTTTCTTCATAGTTTTCCCTTTCTGTGATTTCACAACTCACTCTTTAAATGTGTTACAATAATTTTCCTTTCCTTTAATTATTTGTATTATTATATATTATACTGCTATTTGTCTTACTTTTCAAGTGCTATACTAACGTTTTTAAGATTGAATATTTATTAACAAATTCTCAACTTCCTCTTGCAATAGTGTCCTATTTGTTATAGAATATATTTAGTAACTATTCAGCAGGTGTGCGCATTTTACTGTGCAGACTGTAAGAAAATCATTCAAGAGTGCAAAAATTCCATCACCAAAGGTGATTTTAAATGGATTTTTGCATGTAACTGCGAAGGTACTGAACAGTTATTATATTTATAAATCTATTAAAAAAGAAGGGATGATCTTTTGAATACGAATCTTACAAACACAACGGAAGAAATTATGAATTACCTATGGGAACATGAAGACGGATTGACTTTTCGGCAAATCTATGACTACTTTACACTTACACAGAACAAAACCTGGAAACGCCAGACCCTGTATACCCATATTACCATTTTGATGGAAAAGGGGTTTATACGGGCAGAGGGAACACGCAGGAAGATGATCTATATTCCTGCCGTCACTTTAGATACCTATCGAAAATACTATGCTGAGAATGTATTGAATGCACGCTACGACGGATCACTTTCAAAATTTGTCTCAGCCTTTACTGACAATCACACTCTGACCCAGGAGGAGGCTGATGAGTTGTTGGAGCTAATAAACCGGAAAGAGAAATAGTATGAGTTTACTTTTTAGTATGTCATTGTGTGGCACGCTTCTTTTTCTATTTGCTCTTTGTATTGAACATTTATTTTTGAATAGAACCGGCGGACGCTATGTGCTGAGAGTTTATAAGATTGCTCTGGCATTTTTTCTGTTGCCATTACAGTACTTTAAATATAATTACTTAGATTTTTTGAATTTACTTGATAGCAGTTCAATGGATGTCTACAGTATTTCATTTGTAAAGCGTTCCGATAAAGTGCCTGTTCAGATAGGAAACAATGAATATTATTTTTACTCAAAACCGCTATTGATTTTCTTAGCTGTATCTCTCTGTATCTTCATTATATGTCTCACATATCAATGCTTTCGATATCACAGGGAGATGCAGAAAATCAAATCATTTTCCTTTCCTATGGAGGATGCTGTTTTTGAGAAAGTGATTTCTTCGAAAGATGCGGTTGTCCCAAAGAGTACACACAATATCAAAATTTTTAAAAATCCATTTATACAGACTCCCATAACTTCCGGAGTGCTCCATCCAAAAATTATTTTTCCGTCTAAAGAGTTCACACCCAGAGAGCGCGAATTTCTTTACCGACACGAATTATGTCATGTTAAAAACAGGGATGTACTGCTTAAACTTGTCTGTATTTTGACACTCATTATTCACTGGTACAATCCTTTCGTGTATTTACTCTACATAAAAATTAGACAGTTGTGTGAATATGCCTGTGACGAGATGGTATTGGAAGGGGTTTCAGAAGAAGACAGGATTTATTATGCTACACTTCTGGTAAATATGTCCGTTTCAAAGGAGACAGTAAAGGAAGAAGATATGGTGAGTAAACCTCTGTTTGTCCAGCGGTTCTCCAGTACCAAAAAAATGCTAAGAGCGAGGATATTGATTATGAAAAATGTGAAGAAAAGCACAAAAATCAAGAAATTGTTAACATCCACAGCCGTGATTATGATTCTGATGTCCTGTACCATGTCTGTATTAGCCTATGAACCGCCAGCAGAAGAAATTATTTCATCAGAGACTCCTGATGATTACATTGTAAATAATGAAGATTTCTTTTTTGTGCCGGATGGTGTTGCTGCCAATCCTCTGGAACATGATGACATCACCATTGACTACTCTGAGTCCGGCAGTGTATTTATAGGGCCTGATAATATCCCTCACGCTGTAATATCAAATCAAATCACTGCCAAAAGTACATGCTCACACAACTATGTAAGCGGAATTATCAATAGACATGTAAAAAATTCCAGTGGAGGCTGTACAATAAAACAATACAATGGAAAAAGATGTACAAAATGCGGCGCAACTATTTTAGGTACTTATATTAACAGTTATTCCTATGCAAAATGCCCCCATTAAAGCGAAACCTTTTTGCTCTCTTGAATATTTGTTACTGTTCACACTTTCATAGTAACAAATATTACAGATAATTAAGAACACATGCACAATTACGGTTTACAATCCTATACTTGCATGCTATATTTAAATTGTTATGTAGAACGTGGCCTTTCTTCTCCCCTTTAGGCCAGCAAGGGGCGGTCTATGTGACAGGGAGGGAGCTTTTTTGGCTCCCTCCCCTATTTTTCCCCTTCTTTATATCTCACAATGATCTCTGTTACATAGCTGTCCATGTTCGTGCTCAGAGTCTCGTTCAGCCCTCTCTCATAAGCATATCCCACAAGCTCCAGGTCATGTTGATTTGCATACTGCCTTATCTTCCTGTAGGCACAGGGAGTCTTGTCCCAGTCCCCATTGCAGACAATGCGCAGATACGTGCCTGCGGGGCGCAGGTTTAGTACCTTTCCCTCACTGTCATATGGTTTGATATAAAAGTAATCATAGTCCTCATACATCTCATTGCGAATCTTCTCACTGGAGAGCATAATCCCGTAATTGTGATTGTACAGGCGGTAATACCCTTCCCTCTGAATCAGCTCCGCAAGAACCATATAGTATTTCTCATCCGACGCCCCTGACAGGGGGCTGCTCAGGACAAACTCCTCATCCGGATAGGTGACTCTCTGTATCTCATCTCTTTTGCTCTCCTTTGACAACACCGCCAGCTGCCTCTTTTCCTCAAGCAGCTGTTTCATATTCAGAAGATTTTCCATTTTCTTGTCAATCTCTGATATCTTATCCTCCACGATCCGGTTCGTGTCATCCACATTCCCACTGATTGCTGCCTTTATCTCCTCAATAGACATCCCAAGCTCCCGAAAGGCCAGGATCAGTTCCAGGTCCGCGATCTGCTCCAGGGTATAGTACCGGTAACCGTTCTCCCCGGTTTCGTTGGGGGAAAACAGTCCTATGGAGTCATAATAGTGCAGTGTCCGGTTGTTGATTTTATGCAGCTTTGCAAGCTGTCCTGTGGTCAGGGTCCTCTTCTGGTTTTTCAATTTACGAACCTCCTTGACATTACACTTAGTGTAAGGTTTATCATATCATAAGAAATCATGTTAAACAAGGAGGATACCGCCGCACAGTCTGCGGTTAATAAAATTATGAACAACAATCTGGACAGGGATTTCAACGCATTATCCCTATTAAAATTTACCATACCCAGTATTTTAAATCTGCTGTTTATGTCAGTGTATCAGATGGTGGACGCTATCTTTATCGCCAACTGTGTGGGCGAGAATGCCCTTGCTTCCATCAATATTGTATATCCGGTCATCAGTGTGGTGCTCGCAGTGACTCTGATGTTTTCCACAGGTGGCAGCGCCATTGTGGCCATGAACATGGGGCAGGGCAAGAATCGGACTGCCAGTGAGAACTTTACCGCTATCACCATTGTCTCCGCTCTGGTCGCTGTGGTTATTTCCCTGTGCTCCGCCATTTTTATGGAGCCTCTTCTGGCCTTTTTGGGCGCTACCCCGGCTCTTTTGGAGGATTGCCGCGGGTATCTGAACGTTTTGATTTTATTTATGCCTGTGGCAGCCCTTCAGTTGGTCTTCCTCTCCTTCTTTATAGTATCGGGTAAGCCGGGGCTGGGCTTTGTGCTCACACTGCTTTCCGGCTCCGTAAATATTGTGCTGGACTATCTTTTTGTCGCTGTGCTGGGGTGGGGAGTTCAGGGAGCTGCCCTGGCAACAGCCATAGGATATATGACCGCTGCCCTTCCCGGACTGTTCTATTTTCTATTTAAGAGAAAGGGGACACTCCTTTTTGTGAGACCTAGGTTCCGCTTAAAGGTTCTGGGCTTTTCCTGCTTCAATGGCTCCTCTGAGATGGTAAGCAACCTCTCCATCTCTGTGACCACCCTGCTCTTTAACAAGATGGCCCTGCAATATCTGGGGGAATCCGGTGTGGCTGCCATCACTGTGGCCCTTTACTCGCAGTTTTTCCTGACCGCTGTGTTTATGGGCTTTACGGGAGGTTCCGGTCCTGTGTTCAGCTTCCAGTACGGAAGGCAAAACGCCGGGGGACTGAACAAGCTGTTTCGCAGCAGCACCCTGATTGTGTCTGTGCTGACGGTTCTGGTGGTGATCTGCGCCTATGTGCTTGCCAGACCCATTGTATCTGTGTTTATCAGACCATCCAGCTCTTCCTACGGGCTTGCGCTCCACGGTTTTTACCTATTTTCGCTGGGCTATCTGTTTGCGGGCATCAATATCTACGCATCCGGACTGTTCACTGCCCTACAAAATGGAAAGGTATCGGCTGTCATCTCCTTTCTGCGCACCTTTTTGTTTATCGCCGCCTCCCTGATACTGCTGCCCCTTATCATAGGCGCAGATGGAATCTGGCTGGCCGTGCCCGTGGCAGAGCTCTTTTCCTTCCTGGTGTCCCTGTGCTTCCTCTTTGCTTACCGGAAGAAGTATTTCTTTATCATGAAGGCTGCAAAAGCTCCATCGGCACAGACTCCCCTGGCTTAGTGGGGGACGGATATCGCTTCGATGGCAACACTGCCGCCTCTTACCACCTCTATACGCCCTGCAAACGATTCCCTCAGTTTGCAGATGAGGTGGGTGTTCCTCTCCTCTGTCTGGGCGCATTCAATGAGAAGGGTATCTGAGCTGCCATCCACTATGGCTGCCTGGAAACTTTTTGCCACCTGAAACAGCATGCGGATATCCGTATCTGAACACTGCCTCACCTTCACAAACATAAACTCTTTCCTAACTGTAGCCGCCTCCGTGTAATCCACAACCTTAATGACCTCCACACACCGGTTCAGTTGTTTTTTTACCTGTTCAAAAATCGCATCATCGCTGATCAGGCTGATGGTCATTCTGGACATGGTTTCATCCTCCGCAGGTCCCACTGTCAGACTGTTCAGATTATAGGACTTGGCTGAGAATAAACCTGAAATCCGCGCCAATACCCCCACGTCATTTTCCACAAGCAGGCTGATCCATCTCTTTTTCATACTCCGTCCCCTCCATTTCCGTTTTCTTCAAAAATCATTCCTCCCAGGGGGTTGCCGGGGGGCACAATGGGAAACACATTCTCCTCCCTCTCAATGATAAATTCAATCAGGGAGGGGATCTTCTTTCTCGCCTTTGCCCATCTGAGCGCTCCCTCTACCTCATCCGGCCTGGTTACGCGCATCCCGTCCGTTCCATAACTTCTGGCCAGACTCACAAAATCCGGAATATAGACAGGACATTCCTCTCCGGGTCCATTACAGGCTGCAGAGCAGCCTCTCCTAAAGCGCAGGCAGGTCGCCGAATAGCGCTTTTCATAGAACATTTCCTGCCACTGTCTCACATTGCCCAGATACCCGTTGTTCAGCACACAGATGATTACCGGAAGCTCATACACCATGGCAGTTGCCATCTCTTGTATATTCATCTGCATACCCCCATCCCCGGAAATGACGATCACATCTCTGTCCGGATTTCCTATCTTAGCCCCCAGAGCCGCCGGAAAACCGTATCCCATGGTGCCCAGTCCCCCGGAGGTGAGCAGCTGTCTCTGTCCGTCCAGCTCCAGAAACTGTGTGGCCCACAGTTGATTCTGTCCCACATCTGTTGCGATCACGGAACGGTCGAAAACCTTATTTATCCCATCCAATATGTGCTTTGGCGTCAGATATCCACATTTCATAGAAAGGGGGTGGATATCTTTCCAGCTTTCCACACACTCTCTCCACTCATCAACCGACAAATACTCCGCCCTCTGAAGAAATGCAAGAATTGCCTCTTTTGCATCCGCCACAATGGGGATCTGAGCGCTCACATTGCGCGAGATGGAGGCGGTATCTATATCCACATGTACGATGACCGCATTCCTGGCAAACTCCTCCACCCGTCCTGTGATCCGGTCATTGAATCTGGTTCCTATGGAGAACAGCAGATCGCAGTTGGAGATGGCCGTATTTGCCGCGTAGCTGCCGTGAATCCCCAGATTTCCCACGTACAGAGGATGCTCAGTGGAAATGGCCCCTCTTCCCATAATGGTTGTGACCACCGGTACACCCGTCTTCTCGGCAAGCTGCGTCATCTCCTCCCCTGCATTTGCAATCTTAACGCCTCCTCCCACCAAAAAGACGGGTCTTTTTGCATTTGAAAGGGCATTCATGGCCTTCTTAACCTGGCCCACATGAACCTGTTTGCTGGGGCAGTATCCCCTGATCGTCACGCCATCGGGGTAACAGTCCGAACCGGATTCCTTCTGAATGTCCTTGGGAATATCCACTACCACCACCCCCGGCTTTCCAGTGCGTGCAATATAAAAAGCCTTTTTAATGATTTCCCCCAATTCGCTGCGATTCCTCACTGTCACCGCATATTTGCAGATACTGCGGGTGATCCCCACAATGTCCACCTCCTGAAAAGCATCGTTTCCAATCAGACTGGTGGGTACCTGGCCCGTAAAGCAGACCAGGGGCACACTGTCATAGTTGGCCGTGGCGATCCCTGTGACCAGATTGGTCGCTCCTGGCCCGCTGGTTACAAGACAGACCCCCACCTTTCCTGTAGATCTGGCATATCCGTCCGCTGCATGGACCAGCCCCTGCTCATGTCTGGGCAGAATTACCTCTATCTCCTCTTCCCCATACAGCGCGTCAAAGAGATCAATCGCCTGACCTCCCGGATAACCAAATAAAATAGTTACCTTTTCTTCTTTAAGCGCCTTCACAAATAACTGCGCACCTGTAATTTCCATATACTGCACCTCCTTGTATGCATGTACTTGCTTGCTTAAAATTCAAGTGCGCCTTGGCGCACTCTCTAGGAAACCCCATCCAGAAACAGCCTAACGCTGCTTCGGATATATTCCTCCTGTTCCAGTTGTGTCAAACTCTGCCCAAAAGAAGCTTTTAAAAAGGTATATCCAAAAGTGGAGGAAAAGATTGTCATGGCAAGGCTCTCATAATCCCTGTGAGGGATCTTTCCCCTCTCCTCCATTCCCTCAAAATACTCCTTGAGAGAACTTATGAAAGCCCGGGGTATCTTCATGATCAGGGGCGCGGTCTCCTCGTAGATCTGGGGGGCGCGCAGTCCTATGGACAGCCTCACAAAGTCCGGTGTAATCCTCCTCATATACTCTCTCATAAACATTTCAAGATCCGGCTCCAGTTCCCATACCACCTCCTTAAAGCACTCCTCCGTCAAATTTCCTCTCCATTTTTCCTGCTCCATTCCGTGAAGCACAATGTCCTTCTTATTCTGAAACTTTCGGAAAAGAGTACACTCATTGACCTCGGCTCTTTTGGCAATATCCTTTGTCGTTGTGGCAATGTATCCCTTATCCCTCACCAGAGACATGGTCGCATCTATGATCTTTTGACTTGTTGTATCCAATTCGGCACCTCCATGCAAGTACTTGCTTTCAACTATTTTATATTAGATTGCAGAGATTGTCAATAGAAGAAACCGGGCCAACTCACAGCCGGCCCGGCATGTAAACGAAAAGATTAATGATAATTTATTTCTTTACCTTCACAACTCTGGAAACCTTACCCCCACTATATTTGGAAGATTTCTTTACTACAACTTTATAGTAATATTTTTTTCCAGCCTTCGCTTTCTTATCCACATATGTCCTCTTTGCGGCCTTAGCAGTGGCGATTCTTACATATTCTTTGTTCTTACTAGAAGAACGATAGATATAATATTTGTCTGCGCCTTTTACTTTTGACCAGGTAATTTTCACCTGCCTTTTTCCAGATTGTTTTGCCAAAACCTTCCTGGGGTTTGAAGGCAAATTGATGGATACTTTCTTACTATTTGTACTGTCCAAATACTTCGTCGTGTCTTTAGAAATAACTTTAATGTAATAAAGAGCTTTCTTTCCACTGGCTGGAGCATTGTCATAGAGATAACCTGACTTTGTGGTCCCAATTAGTTTTCTATTTTTTCCAACTTGACGGTATACCTTGACTTCCTGTCCCATTGGCGGCTTTTTAAAGCTGATCTTCACTCTGCCTGTAGCCTTGTTCGCTATGCTGCTCTTCACCGAGAGAATCCGCGGCTGAGCAATCTGTACCGGCTTTACTGTAACCGGCGGTTTTTCATTTTTAAGATCAATAATCTTTTTTTCCGCCTGCTGCAAAACCTGAATATTATCTACCTGAGCCTTCTGAGACTCTGTCAAAGCCTCATAAGCATTGCGGGCATCCCTGACTTTTGCCTCGTCCTCCAGTGTTACGTTTCCGAGCGCCGCAATCTGTTCTTTAACGGAATCCACTGCTGCCTTATCTGTCTTCAATCCTTCCAGTACGTTCTCCGCGTTTTCTAAGATACTGAGATTATTTACCAGCTCCCTCTGGCTTTCTGTCAGGCTTTCATAGGCATTCCGAACTGCCATGATCTCTGCTTCTGAGGCAATGCTTACCTCTCCGATTTTGTCAATAAGTTCTATTACCTTGCCTGCTGCATCTCCATCTACCAGTTCCGCAAATTTTATCTCTGCTTCTGTCAACACGCTCAGTTTCTCAGCACTGATCATTGCCTTTTGTGACTCCGTCAACGCATCATAAGCTGCTCTTGCCTCTTCAATTGCTCCCCGGGAATCCAATGTTACCGTGCCTACAGCATCAATCTTCTCCACAACTGCTTCTGCCTTTGCTTTGTCCGTCTTTAAACCTATAAGTGTTTCCTCTGCTTTAATTAGCACTTCCACCTGCTCTTGACTGATTAATGCTTTTTGACTGTCTGTCAGACCTTCATAGGCTTCTCTTGCCTCTCTGACAGCCTCCTCGGAGTCCAGCGTTACCGTTCCGATTCCATTAATCTTCGCTGTCACACTGTCAGCCGCTTCCTGATTTGCTTTGTTTTCCTTCAACTCTTTTAATGTCTTTTCTGCTTCAATCAGCACTTTCAACTGTTCCAGACTGATCAATTCCTTTTGGTTGTCTGTCAGACCTTCATAGGCTTCTCTTGCCTCTCTGATAACCTCCTCGGAGTCCAGCGTTACCGTTCCGATTCCATTAATCTTTGCTGCCACACTGTCAGCCGCTTCCTGATCTGACTTATTGTCCTTCAAATCCGCCAGAGCCTTCTCTGCCTCGGTTAGTACTTTCACCTTCTCATCACTAATCAGGGCCTTCTGGCTATCTGTCAGACCTTCATAGGCTTTTCTCGCCTCCTCAATGGCTTTTTCGGAGTTCAACGTGACTGTTCCGATCGCATCGATTTTCTGAATCACCTTATCGGCTGCTTCTCTATCAGAAATGCTTTCCAAAACAGATTTCATTTTTTCTATACGAGTGTTGATTTCTTCCTGTGTTGCCAATTCATTGTCGCGGATCAAAATCATATTGTTGTATGCATCCATGAACAGCCGTTTTTGTTCATAGAAGAACCCGTCCAATTTACTGTCTGCAATCCATTTTGCAGCTTCAGCGATGACTTCATTTAACTCCGTGCGGTCCGCTTCCACTCCGCCTTTCCGGCCTGATATTTTAAAGCCGTCCACCACGGTATACTCACCTGCTTTACTGGGCTGGCTTACAGCTCTCAGAATGTAGGTTCCTGCCGGCAGTTTTCCTGAGGTATATACCGCAGTCTGATATGCGCCATTTGGTTCCTTACAATTTGCAATTCCCGTTTCCACCTCATTACCTTTGTCATCACGAATTGTAATCTGGAAATTAGACTGATCATTCTTTGAGCGTGATAAAATAGTAATCTGTTCTCCTGCAAATGTTATTTCAAACCATGGTGCATCTCCTGACTGATAATTATAAGCCATGCACTTTCCGCCCTGATCCTGCACATTCATGCTATAAAACCACTGGTTTTTCACACCTGCTGTGGCAGAAGAAATAGCAGTACTATAGACAATGGATTCATCATCACATTCCACAACCGTATCCTCTACAGGATCTTCTACGGGAACGGTTACTTCTATGGTGCGTTCTGCTACTGTCTGGTCATCCAGTTTTGTTACACGATATGTAACAGAAACAGCTGTTTCCTCCTTAGGTCTTGTGATTGCCCCTGTGCTGTCAATCACATCCTGATTGCTGGTGGATGAAATAGATAAATGGTATCCCGCCGGCAATATCGATGGAATCAGGACTGTGGAGGAGGAAGTAGGCTGCTGCACGCTCAGCATTTTTGCTACCTGCTCTGCTGTCAAGGCTGCTTTCGCCCTCACGGTAAGCGTATCCGTTTTCTCCCCTGTACTTCCATCTGCTGTTTTTGTAACACGGTAGGTCAAAGTCACCTCTGTATCCTCCGTGGGAGTCGTGATTGTGCCGTCCAACGCTACCACTTTCTGGTTACTAGAAGAGATAAGGTCCACCTTATAGCCTTCCGGCACCACAGAAGTAGTCACCGAGGATGCACCATAAGCCGGCTGGTACACACACAGATCATCTGCAACACTCTGTGCTGACTCTTCTTCATAAAATGCCTGATACAGTTCTACTTCTGACAGCGTAACGCCTGCAGCGCCTGACATAGTAAACTCAATGCGCAGCTTTGTCGCAATGGTGTCCGGAAGTTCCACGCCCAGATTAGCTCCTACTCCGCCTCCTTCTGCGATTTTCTTCCACTCACCATCAATCTCTGCCTCCACCTGATATCCGGAAACACGATTCGCAAATGAGGCCGCTTCCATAATTACCAGATAGTTAAAGGCTGTCTCCTTTTGTAAATCAAAGGTTATGGTTATCGGAGAAACATTGTCGTCAGTTGCCCAGCGGGTGCTCTGGTTACCATCTACTACGGCAGAGGGCCCATACTGAGCATTATTCTTATAGTAATTCGATGCTTCTGCGGGTTTGTTCAGCAGCAGATTATCTCCCTTCACTAAAACCCCTTTAGCCGGAACATCCAAATTGAACTGATTGATCACAACCCTATTTCCTGTTGCATAATTCCTACCATCTACATGCTTTATTGTCAGTGTGTGATCTCCCAGAGGAAGGCCTTTCTTCTGGTACAGGCTGCAGGAATCATTCGTTTCCTCAAATGAATATAAATCAACTGTCTTGTCCAGTTGTCCATCCAGATAAACCTCTATTTTCCCGCAATCTGTATTTGAACGTCCCATTACAGTAATTCCTTCTCCGTAGAAGGGAACGGTAAGTGTGTCTCCAGCAGCATCACTCACTATCTTTGTTCCAGAGTTCTGCCAATTGCCTGTTTTTTGCACTTCACTGCTGGTTGCTACCAGTGTCTTCGTCTGATACCTGTCTGCCAGTTTTTCTCTTGCATATGCCATCTGCTCTCTTGCTGTCGTCATCTCTTTCAAAGAAGGCATCTTCTCCCCTTCGAGTAAAGCAAGGGCCTTCTCTCTGGTTGACTGAAGCATTTTCCAGCTCTCATCTGTGTAATCTATACCTCTCAGGCATTTTGTGCGCTCATATTCCTGAGTCAGAGAAGCCAGATCATAGACATCTTTCCCTGATTTGAGAGTAAAGATGCGGCTGACATAGTCCGCTGATCTATCGATGCTAATCAGCACCTCATATGTGCCATCCAGATTTGCCGGTACTTTAAAGTCTGCTTGAAATCCACTGAAATGTTTCACATCGATCATCTGCTGCGCAATCACTTCTCCGTTTGACCTGTCAATTATCTGAACTACCGCTGTTTTATTTTTATCTGGCAGCTGATATGCGATAAAGGACAAATCTCCTTTTGCAGAATCATAGTACATTCTGATATCTGCTTCGTCTTCCCCCTCCAATGCAACACGTGAAATCGGCAGTTCTTCATCAGCAACCCCAATGTTTTCAAATCCTGCCGGAATTGAATAAGCTGCTCCATAAGAGGTAGGCACGGGCTCCTCTTTCTCCGACGGAGCTGCCACCTGATAAGCGGAAGAAACTCTCTTATTGGGAGTAATTGTGTAAGTCTCTCCCTCTATTGTAGTGAATGTGATCGTATTGTCATCTTCCACAGTAAAGGAAATCCTGTTTCCCTTTGAGTCAACAACAACGCTGTCCTTAATGTTATTGTACCGAAGCTTCAGATCCTTCCCCTTGTTGGATCGTACTTTCATAAGAGTTAAAGCATTCTCTTCCCATTCAGCATCCACCTCAAAATTACCTCGGGCCATCAGACCTTCATAGCTTCCACTTATCCATTCCTCAGGAAGGGCCGGGATAGGCTGTATATAACCTGCATGGCTCTGCAGCAACATCTCTGTCACACCTGCGCTTAAACCAAGCGTTCCATCAATCTGGAATGGTGGATGGGTGTCAAACATATTTGAGAGGGTGCGCTCTGCCAGTATTCCTGAGAAGCACTCCATCGCATTTTTGCCGTCCAGCAGCCTCGCCCATTCATTCATTTTCATTGCCCGTGACCAACCGGTCTGAGCATTTCCGCGCTTTGTCAATGAAACCTTTGCAGCTGCAAATTCATCCGGTGTTTCCGGAGTAACCATGAATAATGGATACAGGCAGACCAAATGGGAAGTATGACGATGCTGATCCTCTCCCTCTCCCTCCATGTTGCCCAGGCGTCCGATTTCAACGATATCTTCCTCTCTCCACTCTTTAATCTGTCCCCATTCACCAATGCGGATAGGATCTAAACGCTCCTTCTGCTCCGCTAATTTTTTAATAAATTCTGTATCCTTTTCACCAACCACCTTACTGCTCTCAATGACATTTTCAAACAACTGATAGGTGAGAGATTGTTCATAGGTTGTTCCCACTGTTACAGGTCCATGCTCTGAAGAAAAGCTGGGAGCAACTACCAGACTTCCATCACGAGGATCTTCCACCAGCAGCTCTGACAAATACTCAGCAGCTCCCCGCATAATGGGATAGATTCTGTCTCTCAGCATCTGTTCATCCCCGGTAAACAGATAGTAATCATAGATATTTGCACATATCCATGCAGATGAAGCAGGATTCAATGCATAATTGTAATGATTGTAAGGCGCTGTATAACCCAGAGGACTGCTGGAGCAATTTGTCATCCATCCTTTTTCAATTCCTGTATACTCGAAAGCTGTCACACTTCCAGGTGCGCGCAGACCGTCCACATAGTCAATCAGCGGGATCATCGTATCGCCCATGTTTGCGTTCATGGCTTCCCAGTAATTCATTTCCAGGTTTACATTCAGATGATAGTCTGAACTAAACATGGGGTTATTGTTGTCATTCCAAACTCCCTGAAGGTTGGCTGGAAGTGATCCTGCCCTCGAAGACGCAATCAGTGCATATCTTCCAAATTGATATGCCAGCATCTCAAATTCACGGTATTTACTGTCACTCAGATCTCCTGCCTTGAACCCTTCCTGGTACTGGCCCAGAAGTTCATTGGTGGGCAGTCCATTGTCAAACTGGCCCAAATCAATCCTTACTGTATCAAAAAGCTTCTTGTAGTCATCAATATGCCTTTCCTTTAAGGTTTCATATCCCTTCTTAGTTGCCTCTTCAATCCGTTCAATGACACCTGGAAGAGGGTCTTCTCCAACATAATTTGGGTATTCATTTTTATAGTCTGTACCTATGGTCATCAACAGAACAACAGAATCGGCCCCATCAATGTGAATGTCCTTGTTCTCTGTGGCCGACAATGTTCCGCCATCATTCAATACACGCACTCTTGAAGCAAGCTTCATGTTATTGCTCTTTACATTTGCTGTAACCGTTAAGGTATTATCCTGTTCAATCTCTTTCTTTACATTTACCTTTGTCTCTTTACCGCTTGTTATTTTCTCTGTTACCAGCGGTTCCAAATTCATTGTAAAGCTTAATTTTCCAGGCTCACTGGCTGTTAATTTAAATGCCATCACATTATCAGGATAATTTGCCAGGTATTCTCTGGTGTAGGTAACTCCATCATGACTGTATGTAACACCCGATAAGGCATTCTCTAAATCCAGATACCGATGATAATCCCCCGGTATAGCGGAAGGCGCCTCATCAAAGATTAAATTCAGATTACCAAAGGTCTGGTAAGAGCCTCTCTCGTATCCCTTTCCGAGCAGCAGACCCGTATCCATGATTTTATCTACTGCATCCTGATCATATTTGAAAGCCGCTTCCCGAAGCTCGGGAATCAGCTTATTTCCTCCTGTTTTATTCCCTCCTGTATAATCGGGGCGGGAATTCGGTCCACTTTTCCAAATTGTCTTTTCACTTAGCTGTAATTTTTCATTTTTTAAATCACCGTAAATAGCAGCGCCCATATAACCATTACCAATCACTAAAGGTTGAAGATCACTGGGCTTTGTGCTGGAACTACTAACCCAATTATAGTTTGTTGCAGGTTTGTTATACCACAATTCCAGTTTAGCCGACTCCTCTGATAAGACAGCCTTTTTCTCTTCAACACTTCCTCCACCGGATGCACTGACAGATAATACAGGGGATATCAGCAATGCTGCACTGACCACCAAACTAATAATTTTTCTTTTCATAATTTTTACATCCCTTCATTTTCTTTTTAATCTTTCATTCTGTTGATTGACTTTAATGTCAGTGAGGGATACGATTTCTCTCCGTCCGTCACTGCCGTTAATCTTGTTTTAGGTGATTTGCCTCTTCACCTCCTTTTTCAAAATTCGTCAAAGCTTATATCTTTTTTTGCAAACACGACTATTATATGTCTAAATTGTAGATATTTTAATAGAATATCTTATCAAAATAGGTAAAAATTCAACTTTATATATTAAACTTCACTGACATCTTATACACGTTGCGGGTTGAACTTTTCTGACAATTAGCTAGGTTGTTCTTCTTTTTAAATAAAGACGCCGGGCCAACTCACAGCCAGCCCGGCCTTCAAAGCAAAATAGCATTCTAATTATTTCACCTTTTTCACAATCTTCTTTGCACTGTAAACAGTATAAACCTTCTTATTGCTTATAGTCTTGTAAGCGCGCATTCTAAAGTAGTATTTCTTTCCGCTCTTTAGCTTCGTGATTACCTTGCCTGCTGCTTTTGCGCTGTTTACCGTTACGGTCTTCTTTCCTTTGAAGTTCGCCTTGAGTGCATACTGAATCTGATATCCCTCTGCACTCTCAACCTTCTTCCAGCTAAGCTTAACCTGTTTCTTCCTGGCGCTCTTAGCTGACTTGATGGATACTTTTGCCTTTTCAAACTTCGCCTGAGCCAGCAGATCTTCCATCTCTTTTTTCAGCTGCTCTGCCCGCTCAATTGCCTTTTCTGCTTCCTTCGCTTTCTCTTCCGCAATCTTCTGAGCCTGCTCTGCTGCCTTTGCTTTTTCTTCCGACACCTTCTGAGCTGCCTCTGCTGCCGCCTGAGCCTTTAACGCCTCATCCTTGGCTGCCACAGCCAAGTCTTTTGCTGCCTCTGCCAGATTTGCATATTTCTCTGCTGATTCCGCTGACTTGGATGCTGCGCACTTTGACTCCTCTGCAGACTGCTGAGCCTTAGATGCCTCGTCTCTTGCCTGCTCCACTTTCTGCAGTGCTCCCTCCGCTCCTATCCGTGCTTCCTTAGCTGCATTTTCTGCGTCCTTGGCTGCCTTTGCAGACTGGTCTGCCGCATCCTTTGCATCCTCAGCCAATTTTTTGGCTGCGTCCGCTTTCTCCTGAGCCTCTGTTGCTGCTATTTTTGCCTGCTCCGCTGCCGCACTGTTTGTGCCTGCTGTCTGGGCTGCTGCCACTGCCTGATCCTTTGCCTTATCGGCCGCCTCCTGGGCTGCTTTTGCTAATTTCTCAGCTTCCTGTGCATCCTTCTTTGCCTGTCCGGCCACATCGGCTGCCTCTTTGGCTGCCTCGGCCGCTGCTACCGCCAGGTCTTTCGCTGCCACTGCCTGATTTGCATACCCCTCTGCTGACTGGGCTGACTGGGATGCTTCGTTCTTTGACTGCTCTGCTGTCTGCTGAGCCTGTAATGCCGCATCACGTGCCTGCTTGGCTTCCTGCAATGCCCCTTCCGCTCCTGTCTGGGCTTTCTTAGCTGCATCTTCTGCATCCTTGGCTGCTTGAGCAGACTGGCTTGCCGCATCCCTGGCAGTTTCAGCCAGCTTTTTGGCATCATCTGCTTTTGCCTGAGCCTGCTCTGCCGCTATTCTTGCCTGCTCTGCTGCTGCACTGTCTGTGCCAGCTGACTTGGCTGCTGCCTCAGCCTCCGCTTTCGCTGTATCTGCCGCATTCTGTGCGATCTGGGCCAATCTCTGAGCCTCTTCTGCGTCTGTTTTTGCCTGCTCTGCCTCTTCTGCCGCCTCTTTTGCCGCCTCTGCAGCCAGTCCGGCGATCTGTCCATTCAGATCAACATACAGAGCAGTCTTGCCCGGGATGTCAAATGTTCCTGTATCTTCCACTGTTCCATTGGTCACGCGGTAGGAGTATGTCCCGTTAGGAAGCATAGTCTGCCCGCCGTTCTGTACTGTGTATCCGTATCCATCCGCATCCAGCAGCTCTATTTCTGCATCCCGCGGCTGTACTTCAACACTGATCTCTGACTGTTCAGGTGCCTCATTGGCTGTCAGCAGATCTAACTCTGTATTGGAGTAATTAAACTCTGTATCTGTCCAGTAAATATAGACATCTTTTATTCCCTTTGCTGACTCCGCATTGCTGAGCACTGGATTCCCGCACTCTTTGAGTGTCTGCCAGCCTCCTGTCTCGCCTTTAATGTCAAAGATTGCCACTGTAGCAGCAGAATCCACATCGCCCTGCCCCGGTTCAGCAACCCTAACTTCCAGACGGCGTTTGTCTCTGATCGCCGGAGATGCAAAATAAGTTCTGCCTCCCTGAATACCATCCTTCAAATCCACGTTTTCGTATTTCAGCCATCCATTCGGTTTCAGGAATTCTGCCAGGTTTGGACCGATCTGCATCTGACCTGATTGGTTTGATCCGCCGGATTCATCGTCTCTGTCAATAGCGCGCAGCTTAAGCGAACCAACGGTGCCGTTAATCAACTCTACTTCTTTACTTGCACTGAGCGTGCCATTCTCTGCAGTTGCTGTGATCGTAAATTTCTGTGCTGCGCTGTTTGCCTTGATTCCAAGGACACCGCTATTTAACTTAACACCTGCATAGTTACCTGTGAGAGCCCAATCACTCTCAATTCCTCCAACCCTGACAAGACCGTCTGCATAAGCCACTGCCATATGGTATGCGTAGCTTTCATTCTTGCTGGCATTGATATAGATTGGTGAATTTCCCACAAGTTTTGTGCTGGCAGCTTCACCTGGAGTCTGCTCCTCACCAAAGAACTGAAGGGACTCTAAATTTGCATTTCCGGTAAATACCAGGTACACATTGTGCTTTCCGGTAACGTTCCCGGCAAAATTCTCAAAGAATCTTAAATAATCTGTCCCCATATCTGCCAGTCCCACTGATGCCAGCAGTTCTCCGTTTTTGCTGTCCAGACGAACCTCTACCGCTCCGGCCTGGGATGGATTTTTGGTACCTGCGGAAGCTTTCAGTATAACGCTCTTTGCTCCCTCTTCGCCAAATGCCACATTCTTAAATAACAGGTAATCGCCTCTCGCTGTATCCTCAACAGCACTCTCACCTACGGTAAGGCTGCCGCTGATTACGTCCGCTTTCACCGCTGAGATTTCACTGTAAGCATCCACATTCTCACCAGAGGGCTGGATCTCACTGAGTGAATACACGTCACCCGCCTTTGCGTCTTTGATGATAATGGAATCTTTGTCACCCTCAATGGTTTCAAAGGCTGCTGCTTCTCCGTTTTTCGTCAGAACACCTGTCGTTAAATTCTCCGATTTAACAGTTAAATCTCCGTCAACCTGGGGACGCAGCTTCGCAGTCTTGAGTTCTTTTTCATCCCACTGCATATCTATCTCTACGTTTCCTCTGGCTTTCAGCCCTGTCACCCGGCCGCTGTTCCACTTAGCCGGAAGTGCAGGAAGCAGTTCAATCGCGCCTCCCTGGCTCTGAAGCAGCATTTCCGTCATACCGGAGGTTCCGCCAAAGTTTCCGTCAATCTGGAATGGTGCATGTGTGTCAAAAAGGTTCGGCAATGTAGACTCTGACAGGAGCTCTTTCACCAGCTTCTGCGCGCGGTCTCCGTCCCGCAGTCTTGCCCAGAAATTGATCTTCCATGCCTTACTCCATCCGGTACCGCCGTCTCCTCTGGTATTCAAGGTCACCTTCATGGCTTCCCCAAAAGTATCTTCCTCTGCGCTGCGTCCGATTACAATCTGATTTCCCGGATGCAGAGCATACAGATGATTTACATGGCGATGGCCATTGTCTCCAATGATATCCATCTGAATTTCATCTTTCCACTCCTGATACTGGCCGGCCTGACCGATCTTAGGACCGCTTAATCTCTCCTGCGCATTCCTGATTTCCTCAATGTCAGCTTCGGTATCTCCCACAACCTCACTTGCCCGTAATACCTGATCAAAAATTCCCCATACTACAGACTGCGGTTCCGTAGCACCCAGGGAGTATGCCCCGTGCTCCGGTGAATAGGAAGGACTCACTACTAAGGTACCATCCCTTTCATCCTCCACCAGGTTATCTACCCAGAACAGTGCTGCGTCTTTCAATGTCTTGTAATTCTCTCGCAAGAATGTCTCATCCTGTGTAAACTGATAATATTCCCACAGGTCATTTGCGATCCATGCACCATCCTCAGGGCTGAAGAAAGCATCGCTGGTAGCTGGCCCTACGCCGCCCCAAATGTTATTCTCATGCCAAATGGTCCATCCGCGTGTATCATTGCCAAAAATAGTCTTTGCGCCTGCATATCCTTTCACTGCAAGACTCTTGATATATTCAATCAGAGGCTTATGTGTTTCTTCCAGGTTTGTCTGCTGTGCCGGCCAGTAGTTCATCTGCAGATTAATATTTGCATGATAATCTGAATTCCACGGCGGATTCAGTCCGTCTGCCCATACACCCTGAAGATTTGCAGGTAAGCTTCCTTCTCTGGATGAAGAAATCAAAAGGTAGCGTCCAAACTGATAGTATAAGGTCTCAAGATACCGGTCTTCCTCCGGCGTGTTCGTCTTTGCGTACCCACTTAAAAGTTCGTCTGTGGTTTTATCTGCCGGAGCACTTAAACCATCCAGATCCAGCTGTACACGATCAAACAACTCATGATAATCTCTTTCATGTTCTTCCAGCAGCTGATCATAACCTTTTTCCACCGCCGTCTGCATCCTCTCCTGAACTGCAAGCAAAGGATCTTCGCCGGTGAAGAAATCGTCATAATTTTCCGTCATGCTCAGGTTATAGTTTGTTCCTGCTGTCATCAGAATTACTGCACTGTCTGCTCCCTCAATGGTGAGGCCATCTTCCTCTGCTCTTACAGAACCGCCCTGTGGAATCACCTTTACCTGCTGTGCAAAATGCAGCGCATTGCTGAAATCCTCCTCACTTCCGTGAATCTGATCACTTGGCCAGCCTGTCATGGTGATGGTATCTCCCTCAGAAGAAATTGTTTTCATGCCCTGCGGGGATGACAAGCGCACATGCGTCGTGAGCTTTCCGCTCTCAGATGCAGATACACGGATTGCCATCATATTGCTCGGATAATTGACAAAGTACTCTTTCTCATAGTCTACACCATCTCTGGTATATGAGATATTTACCTTGCTGTCATCCAGGCTCAGAGTTCTCTCATAGTTTGAAAACTGAACTTTTTCTTTTTCTCCCGCGGAAACTTCGATCTCCGCTAACTGAAATTTTTGTGTATTGTCACGCAGATCGTTCACTACCAGACGATATCTCTGATAAGTGCCGGGAGCGTCCAAATCAAACTTCACGGTCTTTCCTCTGGAATCCTCTTTAAAGTCAATCACTTCAGAGACCTGAACGTAGCTGTCTTCTCCCTCTGCTTCCTCAGATGCATATAATACCCATGACTTGGGATCTCTGCTGGGCATATCATTTCCTGTTGTCAAGGAATAGCTGTTTGCCAGAAATGCCTTATTGTAATCCCACTCTACTATGTAGGGAACTGTATAAGATGTGCCGTTTGGCGGATCTGCAAAATACTTGCTCCCTGTATTGCCATCAAACAGATTTCCGCTTCCCTCGCCGCCGTTCTGCCCGTTTTTATGCTCATTGTTGGCAAATATACGCACAATCTTGGGACCAGTCAATCCTACGTCCTCAATATAGAGATTTGCCAATGCCTGATAAGACCCAAAGTGATTCTTATCACCTTTCAGCTGGTTGATGGCATTCACTGCTGTCTGATTTGTAGGATAGTCTTTTCCGATCCATTTGCCGCTTGCCTCATCATACACCGGCTTATTGGATTCATCTGCTGAAAATGCAGTCATCGTATCCTGCAGTTCTCTTCTTGCAGTCTCCAGGTTTGCCAGATTTTCCTCAGTTGTCTTTCCTCTTGGCATACCTCCATTATAATTCTCATCCGATCCCGGACCGCCTGACCAAACCGTTTTCTCATTAATCAGGATACGGTCACTATCTACCCCTCCGTATACCATTGCACCCATATACCCATTTCCAATGGGCAGCGCCTCAGCCAGCGGTTCCCCGTTTACGCTCATCTGAGCTGGCCTTGTATAGCGTGTCTTCAATTCCGGTTGAAAATGAATCTCTGCGGTCTCACTGGCCGGTGCTGCCATAGATGGTATGGGTACACTTGTAAATACCATCAAACCGGCAAGCAAAATTGAAAAAAATCTCTTTTTCATTCGAATTCCCTCCAAAATCTTGTTGTGGATCTGTCATAGTTTCTTTTCTGACACCCAATTTATTTCTTTCCCTTTACTGATGATGCTTCTTCTCCATATTGCCTGCATCCTTTCATTTACCATTTAAAGCTCTTACATATACCTTTAATAATTTCCTCCCTGTCCCTCCCTGGGAATGACTAGTTCATTCCCATCCTTGTTTCAACTACCTCACCTAAAATGTCTCTCCTTCACCCTCACCTACCATTCCTCTATATTAAGCATGGACTCTTTTGCACAGACATAAGCCATTTGGCAAAATGGATACCGTCCAATGTCTATGCGAACATTATATGTCTAAATTGTTAATATTTTAATAGAATATCTTCCTAAAAAGGGTAAAAATTTAACTTTCTTTATATTTTTTTACTTGTTTGTTCATTTTATTTGGTTATATAACCCATTATAAAAACAAAATTTAGTGTCACATTAAACAATGGTTGTGGAAATATTGTATAAAAAATTCCTCATATTTCGCTTTTTCTTATCAGAATAGATAAGAACAATTTTCCATTATAAATAGTTTAAGAATGATTCAGATAAACAAACCAATTTTTTATTATTTTTTTAAAGCAAAAAAATAATTAATTAATCTTCGTTATGTTTTGATTGAGATTACATACGAAACTTATAACTTATTCAAATGTAAATTTAATAAAAACAGTGATTAAATATCTGAAATCGGAACCCCCCTCTTATTCTATTATCCGCAAGCGTTCCACAACTGTTCCTCTGTTAAAGAAACGCAGAACGATTACCGGGATACTAGCAGCTAATAGCAGATAAACCAATGCGACAATCAACGCCGGAGCCAAAGTGAAATGCAGAGTGAAAAACCAAAGCGACGGCGAGTTCAAAACGCTTTTTAAGACAGTCAATCCTATAATAGCTGCAAAAATGCCGCCGATCAGGTCCGCACCAGCCGCATAATAAAGTCCCTCGCAGATCATCATGCGGCGCAGCTGGCGGTTTGTCATGCCAATACTCTGCATGGTAGCAAATTCATGGCGGCGGGTGATAATGTTTGTAATCATCATATTTGTAAAGTTGATTAAACCGGCAAACGCCATAATAGCCCCAATCATTCCACCAACAATCAGAACCATGCTTCCAATAGAATTAAGCTGCTGCTTTAATAATGCTGTGGAAGTATAGGTGACAGAAGAGTTACTGCTTGTAAAATTGTTTAAGAAATCTTCAAGCTGCTGGCTGTGACTGTCTGCAACATTAAATCCATAGCTGAACAGTGTGGGGTTATCATAAAGCTGCTGAAACATTGCATCCGTCATATAGAGAAATGGAGCGTCCCCGCCTATGCGGCCGGCAGCAAGTGTACCCGCACTGGTTTCATATTCTGTTGGCACCAAATTTGCAATTGCAAGAACCGTATAGGTTTTGAACAATTTCCCATTCTTATAAAACGTAATATGGTCACCAACCTGAAACTGTTCTTCCCAGAGTTCCAAACCGGGTTCGCCAGTCAGACGGTTTATAACATACCCGAGAATAATATATTCCCCTGTGTCCATCTGTTGTTTGAGAGTGTCTTTATTTTTTTCACCGTCATAAATCGTAACATCATCCCAAAACGCACTTGATGCTCCAAACACATTTCCATAATATTGATCTTCTTTGTCTGGTGCAATAGCCAGTCTTACACCATTTTCAAGCCCTACAAATTTTCGTCCATTTTCTTCATCTGTTCCTGTAACCGTCATATCATCAAAACCATAGTCTACCGTGACTGTCGTATCATCCAGTGTGTTTCGATACAGGTATCTTCCATTTTCCACCCCGGATTGCTGATTGATTCGTTCCGGCACTGATACAGGCAGCCCATCCGTATGGTATTGAAATGGGTTCGTGATATTGAGGCTTTTGGAGCTGTAAACCGTATAGTCTGTTTTGGTTGCACGGCTGATAAACTTATTTTCATCCATACTCTGTGCAATAACAAGAACAGAATTGAACAATACAATACACAAAAGCATGGAAACCATAATAAAAACAGTACGGCGTTTGCTTCGACCCAAATTAGCAAGAGCCATGTGCGGCAGCTTTGCCCCATGTGTCCTGCTTATCGTTTTCTTTTGGAAACTTTCTTCCCCTGTATATCGAATTGCCTCTAACGGAGATACCCTTGCCGCCTTTTTTGCGGGCTTCCGTATACTGATCAGTACAGTCAGGATGGTAAACAGGGCGGCTATGACAAAAATCAATGGAGATACCGATACCTCAGTTGCTTTCAAGGCAGTATAGCTGAAAAATTCCATTATGGAGGGGAGAAGCATCCAGCTCACTACAAAGCCAGCAGCCAAACCAATGGGCAGCCCAATCACGGTCAACCAGACAGCCTGACGGTTTACCAGCTTTTTAATTTGCCGGGTGGAACATCCAATGGTTCGCAGTAGCCCATACTGTTGGACATCCTGCGTGACAGAAATATCAAAAATGTTATAAATCAGCAAATATCCGCAGACCATAAACAAAAGCGCAAAGCCCACAACAGCAATCACCATGCCCGGCTGTACCCTTTGTATGGTTACTTCATTCTCTGCACAGAGAATATAATTGCCTGCGTCCATATCCTCGGTGTTTCCGCCGACAGAACGGGCAAATTTCTGTAATTGTCCCTGCGCATCCTTTTTGTCTTTTAATACAACATCGGACAGATAAGTGCCCGCAAATTCCCCATCCTCTGCATAGGTGTTGAGAAACAAATTGGGATTTTGCTCTACATATCTTTCGGATACAATCATCTGGCTGACAGTATTATCGGGCGCTTCCCACCAGCCGGAAAGAACCATATCAAAATGATAAGTCTGTCCCCGCAATTCAAACTCTATGGGAACCTGTTCCCCAATCTCTGCTTTCACCCCCAAGGCCTCCAGCGCAAGATCACTGGCTGAAACCTCATTTGCCGCTTGTGGAGCATCCCCGTGTGTTGGAGAGCAGAATGTTAATTCCTGCTGTATATCATCGGCATATTCAATTTCGATAATATGTGCGGCTGTATTTGTTGCATATCCGATAACCCGCCTGCATCCGGCCTGTTCGATAAAATCGCTGTAAACCAGCTCTTCATACTGTTCTTCATTCATATAGCGAATATCACCATCCGCCTTACTCCCTTTTAGCATCTGCTGGGAGAGATGGATGGACGACGCCATGCTAAACGCCAGGGAGGTGATGGAAGTAAATAGAAATGCCGTTAAAAGAATTGCCAGAATTGCAGCAATGTTCCGTACTCTGTTTTTCTTAAAATACCGCTTTGAAAGGCGTTTGATTACTGCCGCGTTATTGTTGCCAAATAAAATGTCATTCATATTTCCGCCTCCCCCTCACTGTATGATTTTTCCATCCTCAATACGAACAATCCGGTCTGCAAGCTGGGCGATCTCATTATTATGGGTAATCATTACAAGTGTTTGATGGAATTTCTGGCTGGTAAATTTCAGCAGGCCGAGAACATCTCTACTGGTGCGGCTGTCCAGGTTGCCCGTTGGTTCATCGGCCAGTACAATAGCAGGTTTAGAGACGAGAGCGCGGGCAATAGCGACACGCTGTTGCTGACCGCCGGAAAGATTGTTTGGCATATTGTTCAGCTTATCTTCTAAAGCCAGCATCTGCACAACCTCCTGCATAAATTTCTTATCCACTCTATCGCCGTCCAGTTCTACCGGCAGGACGATATTTTCGCAGACATTGAGAACGGGCACAAGATTGTAATTTTGAAAGATAAATCCGATCTTCCGTCTGCGGAAAATAGTAAGCTGTTGGTCTTTCATTGTGAACAAGTCTTTGCCATCCACAATAACCTTGCCGGAAGTGGGAACATCCAAGCCCCCGATCATGTTCAGAAGCGTGGATTTGCCGCTGCCAGATGTACCAACGATGGCAATAAATTCACCCTCCCCAACAGTAAGCGAAACCCCGTCCAGAGCCCGGGTAATGTTTGGCTCTGCGCCGTAGTATTTTTTCAGATCAATCGTTTCCAAAATGTTCATAGGAACACCATCCTTTCTTTGTGATGGCATCATTGTAACGACCAATCCTCACAGAAATGTCACGGTCATACCCAAACTCATCCCCAAAATACCTCAAAATGTCACAATTACGTGACATTTCAAGAGTGGGGCAGAAACACCGAAAAGGTGGAACCCACCCCCACATCTGAGGTGACAAGGATAAATCCTCCTTGCCGGGTAACGATCTCACGGGCCAGATATAATCCGATTCCTATGCCGGGAGCATCATGCACACTGCTCTCACGGTAGAACCGCTTAAAGATTGTCCCTTGATGCTGTTCGGGAATACCTATGCCAGTGTCAGAAATATCAATTTTTGCGTACATCTTCCAACACGCAGCAGCAACATGAATTTCCCCTCCCTCTGGCGTGTACTTTACCGCATTGTCCAAAATGTTGAATAGAGCTTCTGCTGTCCATTTCGGATCATGGACAGCAGACACCGTTTTTTGGCAATCCACTGCGACCTCAATCCTTTTCTTTTCTGCGCTCAACAGAATACCCCCCAGTGCCGCAGCGAGAGTATCATAGATGGGCTGCGGCTTTGGTTCCAAGGAAATCACCCCGGTCTCCAGCCGGGATGTTTTTATCATGGCCTGCATGAGAAAGTCCAGCTTATCTAACTGGCCGCCCATAGCCACAAGAAATTCTCTCTGCTTTTCTGGTGGTACGGTTTGTTCCAGCAAAGTTGCATCGAGCATTTTCAGGTTTGCAATCGGAGTTTTGACCTGATGGGAGATATCGGAAATCAATTCCTGCAAGCCTGCCCGTTCTTTTGCAATGCTGCTTTTGCTTTCCTGCAGCACTTCATAAAGCCGTGAAAGCCGATGCTGGATTTTATAAAATAGGCTTTCCTCCTCTGTGTATTGCAGTGGCCCTTGATCAGACGACATCATATCGTCGAGCAGTTTACACAAGGCATCTGAAAACAAGGTGAGCTTCCGCCGAACAAAAGCCAGAAAAATTGCCATGCACCCAATGACACCAACAGCATAGAGCAATCCGCAGTACAGAGCCAGTTTGTTTTGTGTCAGGAAGTACAGCATCAATGACATGAACACTGACAGCAGCGTAAGAACAGTACAGACTGCGATACACGCCCTATTGACCGAAAGCTTTTCCGTTCTCATTTTCCCCCGCCTCCAATCCACATATAACCCATTCCATAAACCGTTTTGATATAGGATTTGTCCGGCTTTTCTATTTTGCCGCGTATTCTGCTGATTGCTGAGGTCAAGGCATGTTCATCCACAAAATTACCATCAATATCCCACAGTTTTTCCAATAGTACCTGCCGTGTCAGGACGATCTGCGGATTTTTCGTCAGCACTTTCAAAAGCCGATATTCCATTGAGGTAAACAATACAGCCTCTCCATTGAGTGTTGCGGCCATTTCTGCAAAATTCACGATCAGATTGCCGTCATTGTAGCAGTCACCGCCATCCTGTTTTTTGATTCGGTCCAGCAGCACAGACACTTTTTTCTGGAATACGCTCATAGGAAATGGCTTTGTTACATAATCGTCCGCCCCAAGCTCATAGCCCCGGAGCATATCGCTTTCCATATCATTTGCCGTCAGGAAAATTACTGCGGTGTCTGGGTGCCGTTCTTTCATATCCCGGCAAAAATCAAAGCCGTTTCCATCCGGCAGGTTGATGTCAAGAACAATCAAGTCATATTCCTGTTTTCCGCAAAGGCATTTTGCAACGCCCTTTGTTAAAGCAGCATCAACTTCATAGCCAACAGCAGACAGATTGTAGCAAAGTGTTGTATTCAATAGTTGGTCATCCTCGACCACTAAAATTTTCATTTAACCACATCCTTTTCTTTATAGAGTATCATCAAAATGTCACAGAAACCTCGCTATAGAACAATTTTTTGAACTGCTGCAAAAAAGACGCAAAAAGCCGCAAGCCTTTTTTTATCCAGGCTTGCGGCATGGTAATCAGCGTTCCCGAGGTGATTCGAACACCCGGCCTACCGCTTAGGAGGCGGTCGCTCTATCCAGCTGAGCTACGGAAACATTTATCTAAATAAAAACGGTATTATTCAGACCAATATATATTCTATCACACATCAAGTGATTTCTGCAAGTATTTTCTTTCATCCTTGCAGAAGCTCTGGTGCCATGCACCTCGCTGTACGGCACCAAACCCAATGAAGTGCTGGGTCAAAAGCATCTGCCCATTGCCAAAGGCTATTTATGATGGGTTGTTCTCTTATTTCTCCGGAAAATTGATGTACCCCTGCAGCCAGATCACGCCCTTAAAACGGCGTCCCTCAACAGGCTCTCCCACCAGATCCTTCTCATTGATACAGATATCAAAGATGATCTCATTGCACTCGATATTCATCTGGTATATCTTCTCCCCTGTAAGGCTGTTTGCTACCTTCTCCACGTTTTTAATCTCCCCCAAAACGTGGTACTGGTCACACTCCATACCATAGGGCATAAAAAAGGATTCTACAATCGTAAACACATCCTCCTGTTGAATCCTTCTGGATATCATGGTGTAGGTATCGATATCCTCCAGAGTCAGACTCTCAATAGCCTCCTCGTTTCCCTTGCGGGCCTCCGCCAGCAGCCGGTTCCTGGTTTTGGCTGCCTCCTGATCTGAGAGTATCTGCTCCTCACTTTTACATAGGGGAAGAAGTACCTTTCCCTGCAGGGAGAGGCCGGAGAACGTTGTTGTGATATTCTTGCTCAGCAGATGATTTAAAATACTCTCTTTTTTGTACCTGGCGGCATTCTGCAGATAAAAGATCATGGAAACACCCACTCTCATATCCTCGCACACTCCTGCAAAGGATTCTTTTCCGCCATGCTTTTCCACAATCAGGTCTTCCTTCGTGGTTACCCCTGTACCCCTGAAATACGGAAAGTAGTATTCCTGGTGATATCCCTCCTCATCCATAGTGCCGCACACGGTGATCCCCATATCCGGCCCAAATGATTTGGAGTACTCTATAAATGCGCTGTTGACTTCCTCTTTTGCAACACACTTCTCATTGTAATCCTGAAATACCTCCTGCAGGATCTTCTCAATCTCCCGCCCGGTTTTCAGTTTACTGAATCCAATTGCCCTCAGATAACTGTGCACTGTATCCACCCCTTCTTTCTTTTCCCCTCCGGCGGCTGCTATTTGATAACCGTCTTGCCTCCCATATAGGGCTGCAGCACCGCGGGGATATTTACACTTCCATCCTCATTTAAATTGTTCTCCAGGAATGCAATTAACATTCTGGGAGGAGCAACAACCGTATTATTTAATGTATGCGCGAAATACTTGCCATCTTTCCCATTTACACGAATTTTTAACCGGCGGGCCTGGGCATCTCCCAGATTTGAACAGCTCCCCACCTCAAAGTACTTCTTCTGTCTGGGTGACCACGCCTCCACATCCACGGATTTCACCTTCAAATCAGCCAAATCTCCGGAGCAGCACTCCAGTGTACGCACGGGAATATCCAGAGAGCAAAAGAGGTCTACGGTATTCTGCCAAAGCTTGTCATACCACATCATGCTATCCTCCGGTCTGCATACCACAATCATCTCCTGCTTCTCAAACTGGTGTATTCTGTATACCCCTCTCTCCTCAATTCCATGGGCCCCCTTCTCTTTCCGGAAGCAGGGAGAGTAGCTTGTCAGTGTCTTGGGGAGTGTCTCCTCCGGCAGTATAGTATCAATAAATTTTCCAATCATAGAGTGTTCGCTGGTCCCGATGAGATAGAGATCCTCACCCTCAATCTTATACATCATGGATTCCATCTCAGCAAAACTCATAACACCCGTCACCACGTCACTTCTGATCATAAATGGGGGTACACAGTAAGTAAATCCTCTGTCAATCATAAAATCTCTCGCATAGGAGATCACCGCTGAGTGAAGCCTTGCCATATCTCCCATGAGATAATAAAACCCGTTTCCGGCCACCTTTCTGGCGCTGTCCAGGTCAATCCCGTCAAATTTCTCCATAATCTCTGTGTGATACGGGATTTCGAAATCCGGAACCTTAGGCTCCCCGTATCTCTGAATCTCCACATTCTCACTGTCATCTTTGCCAATGGGCACAGAGGGGTCAATGATATTTGGAATCACCATCATATTCTTTTTAAGGCTTTCCTCCACCTCTTTTTCTCTCTCGGAGAGCTCCTCAATCCTGTCTGCTTTTGCAGCCACCTGAGCCTTCACCTGTTCCGCTTCTTCTCTCTTGCCCTGCCCCATCAGAGCGCCAATCTGCTTAGATATCTTATTCCTCTCCGCGCGCAGAGATTCCACTTCCTGCTTAATCTTACGGTTCTCCTCATCTAATTTTAACACTTCATCCACAAGAGGCAGCTTGTGGTCCTGAAACTTATTTCGAATATTCTGTTTAACGATTTCCGGATTTTCTCTGACAAATTTAATATCTAACATGGCTGTTCCCTTTCCTGTTCTTTCTTCATAGTTTTTCCGGTATCTTCCAGCATATACAGCGCTGCCTTTGATTTCTTTTGCACCGGTTTTTCGCTGAATTATAGTAAAACTCTGTTGGAATTTTGCATTCCAGAATCATAATAACCTATTTTGTACTTTTAGTAAAGAAAAATGTAAGTAGGTCATCATGATCCACAAGAATCATGATGACCCACGTTTGGACTATCTATGTTCCAACAGCCCTACCTCTCATTTTCTCTATTTCGTGATCTTTGCGTTTGTCCTTCCTTTAAACTTCTTCTTGTAGACATTCAGCTTGGCTTTCGGTACCTTGATCTTTGCATTCTTATGGATTCCCTTGAATGCAGCAGTTCCGACTGTTTTGAGCTTCTTGCTCTTGATAACCACGCTTTTTAGCACCTTGTCACTATAGAAGGCACGTTTTCCAACGGTCTTAAGGCCAGTTCCAATGGTTACTTTTTTCAGCTTCTTACAGCTTCTGAATGCATCGGATTGGATCGCAGTCACGTTGTTTCCAATTTTGACAGTGGTCAGCTTGGAGGCTCCTTTGAAGGCTGCTTTCTCTACACAGGTTACCTTGAAGGTAAATTTCTGGTAGCGGACCGTACTTGGTATGGAAACACTCTTCAGTTTCTTGTTCTTTGAAGTCTTTGCCACCCAAACAGTGCCTGTCTTAGATGAAGATGACACAGACTTAATCTTGTAGGTCAGGGCGCCTGACTTGAAAGCAGTTCCCTTCTTGGGCACAATTTGTGTAGGAGGCGTTGGGGTCGGAGGTGTTGGAGTGGGAGGCGTAGGCTTCGGATTGTCCGGTTTTGGATCATCTGGTTTCGGGTTATCCGGATTTGCCAGTTTGTCATAAGCCTCCTCGGCTGCTGTCAGCATAGCCAGGACCTCTGCAGGTATCTCCCCTTTCAGTTCATCCTTCAATGCATCATATGCCTTTCTTGCTGCCTCGATCTTCTCTTTCTTTTCCAGGGTTACTGTTCCGATTCCCTTAATCTTGTCAATTACATCCTGTATAGCCCTCAGGTCATCTGAATCTACAAACAGTGTAGCTATCGCTACTCCCTTCATATGGGTATCGGTTTCGGATGTCACCAGCTTTATGCGGATCGTTCCCGCCTTGGAGACCGTCAGGGTCTTCTTGTCTGATGCGTTCACCCGGCCTTTGCCGGTTCCGCCGCTTACCACACTGTAAATGTGGGTCTTTCCTGCATGTTCATCAATATTAAACAGTCCCAGAGTACTTAAATCAACAGGAGTATCGTCTAATTCCACAGTCTTTTCGTTCACAGTGATCGTTACCGGATCTTTATAAACCGCATACAGGGTCAAATCAGCTGCTTCCATCACAACCTCATCTCCTGTGCGGTAACCTGTTCCGCTTCCGTCCGCCTTGGTGTTCCATCCAGCGAATTGTTTTCCATTTGGCCCTTCAATACCCTGGCCGCCGGCTGCTTTAAAGCTCTCTCCCGCATTCACAGTTCCCTGAATCGGAGCAGTTCCGGTTCCTCCGTTCAAGTCATAGGTCACCATGTAATCCGGTTCTTTTTCCACCTCTACCAGCAGTCTCGGCGCCTTGGATGCATTGGAGCCGGTTGCTCCCTCCTTGGACATAATCCTAAAGTCACATGCGTTGGAGTTTGCGGTAATTGCAAATGCAATCTCTGTTTCTTCCCCGGATAAGCTCTCATAAAGCTTGCTAACGTCAAGCTCAACAGCCAGTCCGGCATCTTTTGTAGCCTGGAACTGGGCGGACTCCGCAATGACGTCCGGATTGATCAGCTCTGGATATTTGTTACTCCAGGTCACCTTGTTTTCTGACCAGTCGGAAGCTGCCCGTACTGCCAGGATCTTAATATCCTTTGTGGTTGGCTGGTTCTCATTGCCGTTATAGTACAGAGCCAGTTTCACGGATTTTATATTCTCGTCCTTCAGATCCTTCACATTAAATTTCACCAGAGAGGTCTTGATATCCGTGCCATCTGAGGTACTTGTGTTCTTAAATTTTTCACCAAACTGCCCGTAGCTCTTCGTGTCGTTGTTCTGGCGTATCAACAGATTAGAATCTAACCCATAATTTGTCTCTTTCTCAGTTTGCCAGGTCTTCATTGTAGTGTCCCCGTTGGTCCGGATGTATAAATACGGATCTTTGGTCCAGATGGCGTACAGCACCGTATCCTCCTCTACCTGAAGCTTATCCAGTTCCACAGGCTCTTTGCCCGCCCTGTCTGTCGTCCATCCGCCAAAGAGGTAACCCTCTCTCACTGGCTGGGCGCTGGGAGCCGTCACTTTGCTTCCCTGTGAGATAAAGTTGGTAATGGCCTGGGTACTTCCGTTAATACTGCCTCCATAGGGATGGAAGGTCACATTGACACCTCTGTTTACGGTTACCTGATAGGTCTTCTGAACCTGCCCGTTGGATACCGTATAGGTCACTGGTTTTGTGAAATCCTGCGGTCCCTCCGGCTTCACAGAAGCCCCTGTGCTTGCCAGGATTTCAGGAGTGATGTTCTTTACATCCATGGAACTTGGTACTGTTATATTTACCGTCTTTGCACTCTGGTCAATCACACCTGCGTGCTCTCCCAATTTGAAGAGCGCCAGATCAACCAGTTCTCCCTCGCCGCCCTCTAAGTCAATGCCTGTCATATTAAACTGCCAGGTATTTCCTGCCGGGTATGTCACACGCAGGAAATTTGTCCCCTTCGGGAAGGAATCCGCGCTGTTTGAGGTATAATCTCTCTGCGCCCATACGGATTCTGTTCCGGTTCCGGGCAGCACATTCCCCTTTGTAAAGTCAGTAAAACTTGTCCAATCTGTACCATTGGAGGAAATCTCAAACGTAAAGCTGTTGCTGTTTGAAGTATTTGTTGTATTTGCCACATTGCGAATCTGGAAATAGTGCAGATCCGGCGTTGCAAATACGATCTGTTTTCCGCTTCCTGCGTTGCTTGGATAAATACCATATGAAAAACCATAGTTATGGACGTTCTCCACAAGCATGTCGGAGGAAGCTGAGTAAATCATCTTGGGAGCCAGTCCCAATGAGTTGAGGTTCACCTTTTCACTAAGACCAACAGGATAATCAAAAGTATCCTTCACGCTCCACTTTCCGATCTCGGAGTAGAGACTGTCTGTCTTCACAGCCTCGCCGTAATCCGTGATATACTTAAAGGCCACTACGCAGTTGTCCGCTCCCTCCAGTTGGCCATAAATCCGCTGGACACTTCCGGATGTAAACATGGAGCTTGTCAACGGAGACAGCCAGTTAACGGTAAAATCAACCGGATCTGCGATGCCCGGAACTGTTGCCTGTACAGTTGATGGCAGGGAAGGAACTTCTCCCTTTTTGTTGGTACAGATGGAGTTTGTCATAATCTTATCCACCACAACGTGAGCGGAAAGGAATTTAGCATCCACCCAGTCTGCCAGATCGACTTCAGGGTCCCCGGACTCAGACTTGGTTACCAAGCTGATTTTGGAAGCGCCCGTCACATCCACATCCACAAGCATAGCCTCGTTGGCTCTGGTCATTGTGCCGCTGGTAAATACCGGTTTTGTGTCATTGTCCAGATAAACTTCAAAGGAAACTGCACCCGGCGCCGTCACACCGCCGTTTAACAGACTCAGATTCACATAAGAGCGGAACCGTTCGTAACCTTTTCCCGCAATGTCGATCTCAATCTTAGCAGGTGCTTTGGTCTCAAAACCTTTTGCATATACTTCACCAGGTCCACCCTGCATACCTCTGGCCTGCAGTGACTCCCCGTTTACCATCTGGTCTGTGAATACGCGGTCAGGTTTATCTGTGGTCATTTCCAGATCACTTGCGTACACGGCAATGCTCACATTGATCCAGGCTGTAGCTGTCACGTCGGAGCTTAAGACCGTTCCGGTAATCTTCTTAACACCTGCTGATTTCACATCATCAGAAGATATCTTCCACTTCACACCCAGCATCTCTTCTGTTCCATCGGTAAACTTCACCGGAATGGTAGTGGGCATCTCAGGAATCTTCCCGATCTCTGTACTCAGGGTAATATCTTCAATGGACAGCATTTCCTTTACCGTTACCTCTGCCGTCACATTCAGGTTCTCTCCCACGCTTCCGACCGCATCAAAGATGCCCTCCTCCGCATACTTGGAAGCCTGCACAGACTCCCAGGTCACCTGTGCGGACCCAACAGTTCCGTCTGTGTAATGAACTGTAACAAACTTAGGCAGAGCAGGTGCAACGCCTGCAATGGTGGTCACCTCTGCCGTCTCGATAGACTCAATATCCTTTACATAGATCTTGGCCTCAACCTTGCTGGTGATGCCGCTGGCTGTTCCGTAGGCAGAGTAAGTGCCTGGCTTTTTCAGGTTCACCTGGCTCATATCCCAGGCTTTTACTTCAAACTGCTCAATCAAGCCGTTGTCATAGATCACACCCACGCTGTCCGGCAATTCCGGAGTAATACCTACGCCGGTAGTTACCTCAGGAGCATCATAGGACTGAACATTGGTTCCATCGCCGATCTCTTCTTTTGATCCAACTTCCAACAGGTTGGAGCCAAGTTTCCCTCCATCTGCCTCTGCAGTGGCGGTCACTGTAATGTCTTCTGCACTGCCTTTTGTGGCTTTAATGATGGCCAAAGCCTTGCCGTTAAATGCCTTCCGGTTATTGCTGGTATTGCTGTTGTTGTTATTGTTAGTGCCTCTGAACGGCTCCCTGTCTCTTGGATCTCCATTGTCCAGGGCAACAATCTCGCCGCCTTCCACATGGAAGGTAATCCGGTTGTCTGCAGTGGGAACTTCAATCCCTGCACTGTCCACAACAGAGGCTTCCACGTACAGCAGATCGCTTCCGTCATTTTTGATAAAGGAGCGGTCTCCAGTGAGGACTACAGACTGAGCGTCTCCTGCTGTGTAGACCACATCAGTGGCGATCACATTTCCATCTTTGTCCTTTGCGACGGCTTTCAGTTCACCCGGCTGGTAATCATGCATTCCAAAATCCAGATAAACAGGTTTTGCCGTATCTCTATCATACTCCATCTCTCCGATGGACTTATCGTTGATAAACACTTCCACGCTGGCCCCATTGGTGTAGACCATGATCGGAACCGATGTTCCCATATCCCAGTTCCACTTCTGAGGCAGAAGGTGTACTGTAGGGATGTCTGTCCAGGCGGAGCGGTACATATAGAAGGCATCTTTCTCAAAGCCCGCTGTATCAATGATACCAAAGTAAGAGCTTCTGGAGGGGCTGCTGTGAGGCGTGGGCTCTCCCAGATAGTCGTGTCCTGTCCATACCATCTCTCCGAACAGGAACGGCATCATATCTGCCCTGTGTTCCCGGATGGATACGCTGGCGGCTACAAAGTTTTTGTTAAAGGGCCACTCTGAAGCATATCCACTGTAGTGCGCCTCACGGAATCCCTCTTCTCCGCCCTTATAGTGATCAATATTGTAAACACCTCTGGTATAGAAGGAAGAGGAGGTCTCCGTACCTGCCACACACATATTCGGATATCGGTTTTTATGAGCCGTGTACTGATTGTTGGCTCTGGAGTAATTATGACCTCCAATGTCTGCCAGGGCCATATTATCAATAAATCCATTCTTCCTGGTCACTTTGTTGCTTCCCGTGTCCCAGGTAGGAGGAGCGGAAGCAATGGGTCTCCCGTAGCGGGCACCGCCGCCTCTCACATTGTAATCCGTCTTGTAACCGTTGCTCTCATTTGGCAGAGCATTGTAATTCTCTTCCGCAGTGGGACGGATGGTTCTCTTATTTTCCTTGTCTATTACATTTGTGTATGGAATATTATCCAGAGAATCAATCTCTTTGACAGCTGCGGACAGAAGCCACTGGGTATCCATTCCATGTCCCTCTGCTGCATCATAGATCTCGTTTCCGGTACTCCACAGGAAGATGGACGGGGAGTTCTTGTCCCTGTCTACCATTGCCTGGATATCACGTACACAGTTGGGAACCAGATCCGGATTTATCCATCTGATGTAAGAATCTGTTCCACCGCTGGAGGAATACTCAAACACAACGGTCTCTCCGTCGGCTGCTTTATTAAAATAATTGTGGTAATCGTCACTGTTTTTCGCAAGCAGCCACTGGTCAAATCCCTCTTCAAAGATCAGCATACCCAGGCGATCAGCCGCTTCGATGTATTCCGCTGAAACCGGATTGTGGGAACAGCGCACCACATTCACACCCATATCCTTCAGTTTCCGTATTCTCCGGTCTATGGCCGCCTGATAGGTCTCCATACCGAGAGCTCCCAGATCGCGATGCTCGCAGACACCGTTGATCTTTGTGTATTTTCCGTTAATAAAGAGTCCGCCCTGCGTATTGTTCTCACTGTAGGGAGCCTCAAAAGAACCTGGATTCAGATACAGATAACGGATACCAAAACGGGTATCCAGGGTGTCTACCACCTCTCCATTCTGGACAATCTCGGTCTTCACCCAGTACAGATTGGGGTCGTCCACATTCCAGAGATCCGGGTTCTGTATGTCAATCAACTGATCAATCTTCTTCGTCTCCCCTGCAGGGATCTGAATGTTCTCATCGCTGGCCTTTGCCACCTCCGGGTTGGTCTTGCTGTAAATTACAGAATGCACGGAAACCTCTGTGGAATTTTCAGAGCTGTTTTCAATACTTGTCCTCACATTTACGGTAGACTTCTTCTTTAGAGCTTCCATATCCGGCTCTGTATGAAAATCAGGCTGGATATATTCTCCATCCTCCTCCACGACAGTGGCCACATGGACACCGTTCACAGGGATATGTACCTTATCCGTGGCAATCAGATAGACGCTGCCGTAGATTCCTGCTCCGGGATACCAGCGTGCGCTGTCCCTACTGGAATATGCCTTTACTGCAATGACATTCTCCTGCCCGTCAAAGCGGAGATAATCCGTAATGTCATACTCGAAGGTCACGTACCCCAGATATTGCTTACCTAAATTTTCCCCGTTGATCCATACTTCACTGACCATCTGAACCGCGTCAAACTGAAGCACAACGTTTTTCCCCTTCATATCATCTGAGAGGGTGAAGGACTTCCGGTACCAGCCAGTGCCTCCGGGCAGGGAGCCCTGAGCCGCTCTTGCATCACTATCCGTAAATCCTTGATAAATACTCCAGTCATGAGGAAGAGTAACGGTATTCCATTCGCCCTTCTCCGTGTAGTCCAACTGACTGGCCGTTTTGTCCAGGGAGTTATCAATCTCCCGTCTGGTAGTCAAAAGGTTGAACCTCCAGTTGTCATTGATCTTTATCTTTCGTTCCGCGGCGGATATCGACTCTGTCTGTGCGTCTCTCGATACCTGCTCTTCCACTTCCAACAATTCGTCAGAAGCAGCCAGCACACTTCCCATCTGTCCGTAGGGCAGCATGCCAAGTACCATAGCTAAGGCAAGTGCCCATGCTATGGTTCGTTTTAGAATCTTTCCTTTACCCATGTCTACTCTCCCTTGCATAATAAGTTTACAGACATAAATTAATCTGCAGACTTATCTTTTTAGTGGTATAGATTGATGTTAGAGTCAGAAGGTATTTTGACCCCTGATGCCTGCGGATTTCTCCGCACATTGTGACCCTGGCATCATACACTATCACATCTATACAGTTAATTGGTTACTTTATATCAGAGCTCCCCTATACTTAAGGATTCACAGGAAATCTCAGACAGGGGGGCTGCTGTTCACACTACTATGAACACCCCGAAAGCGGTTGTGCGGGTTTATTATATAAAAATAATGATTCATAAAATTTCACAGTTTTACATAAGAAAATATAGTAACACTATAATGGCATATTATACCTATTATTATTAATGACAGTATATACGATGTGTATTTAAGAAAACATAGAATATTTTATTCTTTTCATTGAAAATTTTATGCTAATATTAGTCATTTATAACAATTTAAAAACCCTGCTCTCAGCATATGTGCTGAAATGGCAGGGCTTCTGTAATCCTCTTCAGTATATTTTGTGTAACAGGCATATATCAAAGAATATTCTGATCTTAAATACTCAAATAAATTGTCTCCTTAACGTTAACATCTGCTAAACAAAATACCACTTATATCTCATTGTGCATATTCACAGCCTGTCTCAGAGCCTCTTTCTCCTCCTCACCTAACACGATGTAGGATTCCCCCTTTACAATCTCCTTGATGTAGGTATAACATCCCTCACGGCTGTGGATCGCGTTGAGCACAAATCCATTGTTCTCTTTATCCAACATTGCCAGGGCAAAGCTCAATTTACCGCCCATCTCCTTGAATGCATCGTACTTTACAATTGCAGTCTTGTTCAGAGAAATATTTTGAATTTCTTTGATCCGGCGGATTTCTTCCATGTGATTTTTGTTGGATTCACTTAATTTATCCAGCTCATTGAATCGGCGGATAAACGATTTTTCCAGAGATATACCATCCTGTCCTCTCATAAATGTCTTGTATTTATTCAGGAACCGGGTCATCTTCATGGACACCTTGACCATATACAGTATCATCAGTATCATGACCAGCAGTACAACTATAAGAATAATTCCCGGATCAATTCCAATCATATCTAATATTGAACTATTCATCTTCTATCCCTTTCATTTTTTTGACTTCATTGTATCGTCTCAAACAAATCAATAAGCCTTTCCAGCTCCTCATTTGAATAATACTCTATCTCTATTTTCCCGCGATGATTGTTTTTATGGTTTACATAAACTTTTGTTCCTAAAATAGACTTTATTTTCTCTTCAATATCTTTATAGATAAAACTATCGTCCCTCTTCTCCTTTTTCTCCTCCGGCTTTGCTTCCCTCTGAAGGCTCTTCACCAGCCGCTCAACTTCACGTACACTCAGTTTTTCATCAAAGATTCTGTTTGCCAGAGCAAACTGCATCTGTGCATCCTCAACAGACAGAAGAGCTCTGGCGTGACCACTGGAGATCATGTCATCAATCACCATCTGCTGCACTCTCTTATCCAGCTTTAACAGACGCATAGAGTTTGTCACAGCCGTACGGCTCTTGGAAACTCTCTCCGCTACCTCATCCTGTTTGAGATGAAATTCCTCCAAAAGTCTTTTAAAAGCCTGGGCTTCCTCAATTGGATTCAGATTCTCCCTCTGTATATTCTCGATCAGAGATATCTCCACTACCTCCTGGTCAGAATAGCTTTTTATAATCACAGGCACTTCCTTGATACCGGCCAGCTTTGCCGCCCGCCATCTACGCTCCCCGGCAATAATCTCATAATAATCCTCTCTCTTCTGAACAATCAGAGGCTGTATTACACCAAACTGCTTGATAGACTCCGCCAGCTCTAAAAGTGCATCCTCGTCAAAATTTTTCCGGGGCTGATCCCTGTTGGGTTCAATCTCCGTTATTTTCAACATCACTTCTTCCTTTTTAATAACCTTTTCCACAACCACTTCTTTTTTTGTGCTATGTGCAGGAATCAATGAATCCAATCCTTTTCCTAAACCACTTTTTTTTGCTACCATTCTTCTTCTCCTCTATGTATCACTTCTTCCGCCAACAGACGGTAGCTCTCAGCTCCAGTTGATCTTGAATCATACGCATTGATCGGCATCCCATAGCTTGGAGCTTCAGCCAGGCGAATATTGCGCGGAATAATTGTCTTATATATATTTTGATCAAGATTTCCTTTTACATTTTCTACTACCTGAAGTGAAAGATTTGTGCGGGCGTCATACATGGTAAACACAACTCCCTCTATCTCCAGATCTGGATTTAATCTGTCCTTCACCAAATCAATGGTGTGTATCAACTGTGTCAGTCCTTCCAAAGCATAGTACTCACACTGGATGGGAACTAGAACCGTATCTGCAGCGCACATGGAATTGATCGTCAGCATATTCAGTGAAGGGGGACAATCGATCAATACAAAGTCATACTGTTTCTTAATTATCTCCAATGCTTCTTTTAACAAATATTCCTTGTTTTCCACTCCGATCAGTTCAATCTCCGCAGCAGCCAGATTTATATTGGAAGGCAGTACTGTCAGATTCTCATAAACATTTTCAATCAGACATTCCTCTATCGTACATTCTCCCAAAAGAAGTTCATACACTGTATTCTCCTGCTCCTCTTTTTCCACACCAACACCGCTTGTAGTGTTTCCCTGTGGGTCCATATCAACAATTAGTACTTTTTGATTTAATTCTGCAAGGGAAGCTGACAAATTAATCGCCGTAGTTGTCTTACCGACTCCGCCCTTCTGATTTGCAATTACAATCGTTCTCCCCATTGAAATTACCTTCCTTCCGTGGAGTATCTTTGTTGCTTTTATAAAAGTATATTCTGAATAAGATTATAGCATTGTTTGTTTCTTTTATCCACATAAAAAGCTTTCCAATAAACACTTTATGTTTCACGTGAAACATTTCTTCCTCTAGAAAATGAAATTCTTATCTATATTGGAATAATGTTTCACGTGAAACATTTTATTTGTTTGCCAGTTTTTCCAACTCTTCCAATTCATCTGCCATAGTTTGAAACCTTTGCTCTTCTATCTCTAACTGTTCGATCTCCAACCTAAGCTTGCCATTTAAAGAAATTAATTGATTTAATTTCTCATACATCTCATTTATCTTACCTTTTATTGAGTACTCCCCAGTTCTAGGGGAGAAAATTTCGAAATCAAGATCTTCCTCCTCCTGCATTTTGCGAATACTTTCCTTTATATATCTTTCCTGCTCCTGATTTCTATTCCATTCTTTGTTCTTTGTCTCCAGTGTATTTCGAGCTGTTTTCAGCTTTCCCTGTATGTACTCTTTAACCATATTTTTTCCTTCTTACCCTGTTTCTTTTCGTAAATGATTTTCTCACTTCTATCATATCCTACTCCATCTAATAATGCAAATTATAATTCTATAAATTGGACTTTATCTGTTGTATCTCGCTGCATTTTGGACTATAATAAAGGATATACGACACAATTTCATTTATGATGGAAGGAGTACGACTATGAAACATAAAATTAAAACAACTGTCATACTAACCACCCTGGCAGTTGGATGCCTTCATATTATTAACCGCTGCATTACTGCAGCCGCGGTATTAAAAAATCTGTTGGTAAAAGATAGTGGAAAACGTTTTGAGTGGCGATTTGGAAATATTTACTACACAAAAAGCGGAACCGGAACTCCACTGCTGCTCCTACATGACTTATCGCCCTATGCCTCCTCTTACGAGTGGAATGAATTGGTGCGCAAGTTATCTAAGGATCACACGGTCTATGCCATAGACCTTTTAGGCTGCGGACGTTCAGACAAACCCAACATTACCTACACAAATTTTCTGTATGTGCAGATGCTGAACGACTTTATCAAAAACGTTATTGGACAAAAGACAGATGTGGCTGTCACGGGACTGACCTCATCCTTTATAGTGATGGCCTGCCACGTGGAACCAGAACTTTACAACAAAATCATGATGATCAACCCCGAGAGTCTTACAAAGCTCAGTGCTATACCGGGAAAGCGCGCAAAAGTCACCAAGTTTCTGATGGATTTTCCTATCATTGGAACTGCCGTATACAATATGATTGTAAGCAAAAACAATTTGGAGTATCTGTTTACGGAGGATTATCTCTACAATCCTTTTAAACTACAGCAAAAGTATCTGGATACATACTACGAATCCGCACACCTTGGAGAATGTGGTGGAAAATATCTGCTCTCCAGTATCAACGGGTTTTATGTGAATGCCAATATATCTCACGCTCTCAGGGAACTTAACCACAGTATTTTCCTTGTGTGTGGAAAAAAGTGTGAGAATATAGAAGCCACTGTGGAAAGTTATCTGGAACGTAATCCGGCAATTGAGGCTGAGTATATAGACAAGGCCAAGTATCTTCCACAAATTGAGACACCAGAGGAATTGTACAGCAAAATGAAGATTTTCTTTTAAACATTACATAACTGTTCAGTATCTTCACAGTTATATACGAAAATCCCATCCCCTTCTGTGATGGGATTTTTGCACTTCTGAACCACTTTCATACGGTAGCGCAATAAATGCGGAGGACTTTTTATATCATAGGGAATTCCGAAGGACTTTTCTATCATACTAAAAACAGGAGCCTCGCGGCTCCTGTTTTCAAGGAAAGAGAAAAAATTAAAATATTTTGAGGGAGTACTTCGCAGCGTGTGGGAGCTGCGAAGTGTGAGTTATGAAATATATTAGCTGTTTGCTAATATGCTTATAGTATACCCAATAATTGTGTTCAAAGTATGTTCTTTCTATAAAATAATTACAAATTTTTTAACTAATTTATTACGAATCCGTGAAGAATACCTTTCTTTCAGCGTTTATAAGTATCTCAGCAGCCATTGAAGCTCACTGAATCGGCTCCTTAGCAGGTATTCCGGCTTTTCTGGGATACTTCTTTGGGGTGGTATTTATCTTCTCCACTATTACAAGGGATCTCTCTATATCACTCCCCGGAAGGCAGAAATGAATGGTATCCCTGCGCTCCCCACCAAGTACAAAGACCGCCTTCTTTGCTTGTGTAATCTCCTCCTGAACATTTCCCGATTTATAGGAGATAAAATATCCTCCCCTTTTCACATAGGGAAGACAATATTCTGAAAGTGAGGCCAGATTTGCAACCGCCCTGGATACGCAGAAGTCAAACTGCTCCCTGTACTCTGCTTGCCTGGCAAAATCCTCTGCTCTTCCGTGGACTGCCCTGATCCCCGGCAGTTCCAGTTTTTCAATCACCTGATCCAGAAACTTGATTCTCTTGTTTAAGGAGTCTAAAAGCACCACTTCCAGCTCCGGGAAAGCGATCTTTAAAGGTATCCCCGGAAACCCTGCCCCTGTTCCGATGTCAATAAGCTTCTCCCCGCCTGACAACCTTTCTGTCCGCTTCAAGGCCAGACTGTCCACAAAGTGTTTCCTCATTACTTCCCCATACTCTGTAATGGCTGTGAGGTTCATCACCTTGTTCCACTCAATCAGAAGTTCATAGTATTGCATAAACTGAGAAACCTGTCTCTCACTCAGCTCTATACCAAAGTATTTGCATCCATCCAGTAATATATTTTCATTTGCCATATTTTTACCACCAATTTTTCATGTTTTAAGGTACCCCTGCATATATATCTTTCTACTGAGTAGTACCCCGCCTGTAAGGTCTCTCTGACCTCCTGCACCGATCAGGATCGCCTGTAAGCCCTGCTTTCCAGGTAAACCAACAACACTGATATATCAGCCGGAGAGACACCCGAGATCCTGGAGGCCTGTCCAATACTCTCCGGCTCATACAGCTTTAACTTCTGTACTGCCTCAATACGCAGACTGTTTATATCATCATAATTGATATCCCGGGGAATCTTCTTACTCTCCAGCTTTTTAAACTGTTCTACCTGTTTGAGCTGACGCTTGATATACCCCTCATATTTTATATTGATATTTACCTGCTCTCTGACTCCATCCGGGAGGCTGGGTCTTTTTTCGTCAATAGGCTCTAAAAGGTCATAGGTAAGTTCTGGACGGCGTATCAATTCTCCGATCGTAGTCCCGGAGTTCAGGAGCGTGCTGCCCTGGGATTCCAAAAACTTTTGTACTTTTGTATTTGCACCCACATTTGCATGCTCTACTCTCTCCGTCTCCTCCCGGATCAATCTTTTCTTTTCCAGCAGCGCCTCATACCTCTCCTGTGAGATCAGTCCAATTTCATAGCCTTTCTCAGTGAGCCGCAGATCCGCATTGTCCTGTCGCAGAAGCAGCCTATACTCCGCCCTGGAGGTCATCATACGGTAGGGCTCCCGATTCTCCTTTGTCACCAGATCATCGATCAAAACCCCGATATACGCCTCGGACCGGTCCAGTACAAAGGGGTTCTTTCCCTTTATCTTTCTGGCTGCGTTGATTCCTGCCATAAGCCCCTGCGCCGCCGCTTCCTCATATCCTGAGCTTCCGTTAAACTGACCTCCGCTGAACAGACCGCTTATACTCTTAAACTCCAGGGAAGCCTTCAACTGCCTGGGGTCAATGCAATCGTACTCAATGGCATAAGCGTTTCGAACAATTTGCGCGTGTTCCAGGCCAGGCACTGTACGGTACATGCGGTACTGCACATCCTCCGGAAGGGAACTGGACATTCCTCCCACGTACATCTCATTGGTGTCCAGACCCTCCGGCTCAATAAACACCTGATGTCTGTCCTTATCCGCAAATTTTACCACCTTATCCTCAATGGAGGGACAATATCTGGGTCCTGTTCCCTCAATGATACCTGAATAAAGGGGAGAACGATCCAGATTCCCCCTAATTATCTCATGGGTCCTCTCATTTGTGTAGGTAAGCCAGCAGGACACCTGATCAATCTGTACACTGCCTGGGTCTGTCGTAAAGGAAAAAGGCACCACGTGCTCGTCGCCCACCTGCTCCTGCATTTTATCAAAGTCAATAGAACGCCTGTCGATTCTGGCAGGAGTACCTGTCTTAAACCGGTACATCTCAATTCCATGTGCCTTTAGGGAGTCTGTTAAATGATTGGCGGCCTGCAGTCCATTTGGCCCTGTGGCATTGCTCACATCCCCGTAAATACAGCGGGCTCTCAGATAGGTCCCTGTACACAGTATACAAGCCTTACAGTAGTACACTGCCCCAGAGTATGTCTTCACCCCTTTAACTTCTCCATCCTCAGCTATCAACTCTGTGACCTCGGCCTGTTTGATCCAGAGATTCTCGGTACTTTCCAGCACCCTGCGCATGCTCCGGCTGTAATTTGCCTTATCCGCCTGAGCACGCAGGGAGTGTACTGCAGGCCCCTTGGACTTATTCAGCATCTTGGATTGAATAAAGGTTTTGTCTGTATTGATTCCCATCTCTCCGCCCAGTGCGTCGATCTCCCGAACCAGGTGGCCCTTGGAGCTTCCTCCTATATTGGGATTGCAGGGCATAAGTGCAATACTGTCCACACTCACTGTAAACAATGCGGTCAAAAGTCCCAGACGGGCGCATGCCAGTGCCGCTTCGCATCCCGCGTGGCCTGCTCCAACCACTACCACATCTACCTGTTCTTCCAGTGTATTCATTGTTCTTCCTCTCTATTTTCCAGTACAAAATTTGCTGAATATCTCATTTACCAGGTCCTCCCCCACTGATTCCCCCACTATTAGGCCCAACTCTTCATAGGCACTCATCAAATCAATGGAGTAAAAGTCCTCAGGCATCTGCATATCCAGACTCATCTGCACCTGTTTAAGGCTCTCTAAAGCCTGCGTCAGTGCATCTTTATGTCTCATATTTGTGATATATACCTGATCGTTAAAGGAAAGCCTGCCTTCAAAAAACATATCCCTCAGAGTGCTCTCCAGAATCTCAATCCCCTGATTCTCCTTGGCTGAGACAGAAAGAATCGGATGTCCGCAGAGCCTCTCTCCCAACATCTCCTCTGTGGTGACGGAAGTCAGGTCTGTCTTATTCAGCAGCACGATAACCTTTTTATCGGAAAGCATTTCCATGATCTCCCTGTCACTCTCATCCAGTTCTGTGGAGGAATCCACAACATAGATCACCAGATCTGCATCCTTTACACATTCCCTGGCTTTATCCACACCGATCCGCTCCACCACATCGTCCGTCTGCCGGATTCCGGCTGTGTCCACGATATTTAAAGTAATTCCGTGTATATTCACTGACTCCTGCAGGATATCCCTGGTAGTTCCTGCAATTTCCGTGACAATAGCTCTCTCCTGTCCCACCAGCAGGTTTAAAAGAGAGGACTTGCCCGCATTTGGTTTGCCCACAATCACAGTCTGGATACCCTCTGTCATAACACGTCCGTTTTCAGAGGATTGGATCAGTCTGTCAATCCTTTGGCACCATTCCTTGTTCTCCTCCTCCAGACGCTCGGGGTATCCACTCAGATCTGAGTGCTCCGGATCATCAAGAGCTGACTCAATAAAGGCAATGTGATAGAGTATCTTTTCCCTCAGCTCCTTCACCGCCACCTGTACCGCTCCCTTTAACTGGCTCACTGAGCTTTTTAAGGCATACTCGTTCTTTGCCTGGATAATATCCATGACTGCCTCCGCCTGGGACAGGTCGATTCTTCCATTTAAAAATGCCCTCTTGGTAAACTCCCCAGGCTGGGCAGGCCGGGCTCCATTTTTGATCACCGTCTCCAGAATTTTCTTCATAGCTACGATCCCGCCGTGGCAATTGATTTCCACTGTATCCTCGGCCGTAAAACTCCTGGGCGCCCGCATGAGCATCACGAGCACCTCATCCACCGCTTCCTCCCCATCCCAGATGTAGCCGTAATGGATTGTGTGGGTTGGCATAAGGGAAAGCTTTTTCTTATCCTGCTTTGAGCGGTACACTCTGTCCGCCACCAAAAAAGCATCCTCCCCGCTGATTCGGATAATACCGATTCCCGCATCATTCATAGCTGTGGAGATAGCTGCAATTGTATCACTTCTCAAGGGAACTCCTCCTATTGCTACTACACGGCTGTGCAGTAAATACACAGACCGGCTAAATAGCTATGCATTTCAATATGTTTAAAGGGCTGTCGCGTTAAGCCTGCCGTATGCGCTTAAAGCGACAGCCCATTGTTTGCTGTCTGTTACTACTATTTTTTTAATGTAACAACTACCTTGCGGTAGGGCTCCTCCCCCTCACTATGTGTGGAAACATAGGGATTGTTCTGCAGGGCGGAGTGGATAATCCTGCGCTCATAGGGATTCATAGGCTCTAAGAATACCGGCTTTTTTGTCCTCCTCACCTTGGAGGCAATATTCTTTGCCAGATTCTCCAGAGTCTCCCTTCTCCGTCTGCGGTAATCCTCTGTATCCACCTTTACCCGGATATAGGAACCGTTTTCCTTGTTCACCACCAGGCTGGTCAGATACTGGATGGAGTCAAGAGTCTGCCCCCTCTTTCCAATCAATATCCCCATCTCAGGGCCGGACAGATCAACATTCAGATTCTCATCCTCATCAAAGGCTGCCTTCACCTCAACCTGAAGCTTCATGGCCTTAAATGTGGCATTCAAAAACTGAATCGCATTCTCCTCAGCAGCCGCATGATCAATAGGAGCTTTCTTGACAGCTTCCTTCTCCTCCTTAAACGGCCTCTCCTCAGACTTTTGAAGTTCCGGTTTTCTCGGTTCCGGCTTCTTAGGCTCCGCTGGCTTTGCTTCCGGTTTTCTTGGCTCCGGCTTTCTCTGCTGTGGTTTGCCTGTTTCTTTTTTGGGCTCTCTCTTAATTTCTTTCTTCTCTTCTCTCTTTGGTTCTTTCTTTATCTCAAGGTCCAAATCCAGATCATTCAGTGAAGAGCTGTATTCTTCCTTTTTGCGCGCGCGAATCACCGCCGGTTTGCTGCCAAATCCCAGAAATCCACTGCTGCCGCGTTCAATCACTTCATACTCAATGTTATCACTGCTGGTTTCTAATTGGATGGATGCCTCAATAATCGCGTCATCCACAGTTTTCGCTTTCACCTCAATATAATCCATCATTGTGAAACCCTCCTATTTTTTATTTTTCTCGTTGTACTGCTGCACCATGCGTGCCTTCGAAGCGATACTCCCCGGTTTTGCCTTTGCGTTCTGATTGTAGAACTCCGTCGATTTCTGGATTTGCTTCTGCTTGTCCTCCTCAGAGACATTCTTTTTCTGGGTAGAAGCATTGGGACTCTGAATATTTCTCACATTGGATTTGGCCTGATTTGTGATCTTCTGGGGCGGAAGTCCCATTTTTTCACGCTTTTTGTTCTGCTTCTCCATATTTTTCTCAATCAGTGCATCCAGATCCATGCTGTCAATGTGTCTGTTTACCATCACCTGCTGGATACTTCTGATCACTGCACCGGCGATCCAGTAGATACCCATACCTGCAGGAAGTGTAAAGCAGAAGAACACGGACATAAGGGGCATAATATTGTTCATGGTTTTCATGGTACTTGCCATATTACCAGCAGCCTCAGGAGTATTTCCCGTATCGGCTGTGGGCATAAGCTTCATATTCAGCCACTGGGTCAGACCGGCCAATACCGGAATGGAAAGCGCTGCAATCAGCGCCAAAATCTGAAAATCACCGCTGACAGCATCTTTTACCATTGCAAAAGGAGAGTTTGCAATATTGATTCCCAGAAAGTTATTCATATGGTCAACCTGCTGTTGTGTCTGTGTCACCAGGTTGGAAATTCCGGAGAAGCTGGGGTCAGATGCCATGGCGGACCAGTTTTCCGGCTTGAATTTGTAGAGGCAGTCAATAATGGTATTTGTAGTGTATCCTAATTTTTCAAAGTTTACCTGATTGGAAGACGCAAAATCAGCAAGATACTGCTGGCTGCCCGCGATAGCATGAATCTTATCAGCCAGAGGCATAAATACGTCCTTTACTCCGCTTACGTAAGCGGGAATATTCCAGATCACGCGATAGAGTGCAAACAAAATAGGTAGCTGTATGATCATCTGCAGACAACTTCCCATGGGAGATACGCCGTACTTTCCATATACAGCCTTAGTCTCCTCATTCATCTTCATCATGGAAACCTGATCCTGCTTGCCCTTATATTTCTTCTGAATTGCCTGAATCTCAGGATTCATCTTTGCTGACAGCTTGGAAAACTTCTGCTGTTTGATGGTCAGAGGCATCAGCAGCATATAGATTATGATCGTAAATAAGATAATGGTAAGTCCAATGCTCGGGATGGTAAGCAGATTGCAGAATTCAAAAATAGCATCCATAATAAATCCGAGTATTGTTGCGATTGGCCCTAAAAAGCCGCCATTTTTGGTTAATAACATATGTTTCCTCCTAATTCAGGCCTCACTCACGGAACCGGATCATAGCCACCCTTAGAAAAGGGATTGCACCTCAATATCCTCCAGCAGGTCAGTATACCGCCTTTTAATGCACCATATTTTTCGATTGCCTCCAGCCCGTACTGTGAACAGGTGGGGAAATAAGGACATTTTGTCCTTTTCATTGGTGAAAGATATTTTCTATATAATTTAATCATACCGATTAATATTTTTTTCACTTCTCATCATTCTCTTCCAAATCTGTGCGGATCTTATGAAGCTTGGCCAGGTGGAGCAGAGCGCTCTCAATTTCGTGAAAGCCGCAGTCTTTTCCGCCAGGCCGGACAATCACTACAATATCGTATCCAGCTTCAAACTTTGCCTCATTCAACCGGTAGCTCTCCCGTATCAAACGGGTCAGGTGATGCCTCACCACGCTGTTTCCAACTTTTTTACTGACGGAAATACCGATCCTGTTTCTTTCGGAATCATTTTTCAACAGATACATCACCAAATATCTGTTAGCCTCCGATTTTCCTTTTCGATAAACACACTGAAAATCCCTATTTTTCTTCAATGATTCTGAAAATATCATGCCGACTTCCTTTTCCTAAAGTAAAGAGAAGAAAAGGCCACAAATCTGCGGCCTATGCTGATAACTGTCTTCTTCCTTTTGCTCTTCTTGCAGCGATAACTTTTCTTCCGCCTGCAGTACTCATTCTAGCTCTAAATCCGTGAACTTTTGCTCTGGATCTCTTTTTAGGTTGGAATGTCATTTTCATTAGTCCGGCACCTCCTTTATCTGACCAAATATCTATATCCATTTGGCAAATTCGTTATTCCACATGTTTAAAAAACATCATTTCAATTATATTCATAAAACCCGGCAAAGTCAAGCAGTTCCTTTACTTTTTTATATTTTTTCGTAACAGTTCAGACTGGTCGGGTCTGTTATGTACTTGCTGCCAGGACGTCACCCGGGCGTAGGCAGCTCTCACGCAAACACGTGCAGCGCTCTGGGGAACTAACCGTTAATTGTTTGCTTTGAGAGCTGCCTACGCCCGGGTGACTGTGTTCTGGAACCGAAAACTTTCCCAAAGCTTGTTAGGAAATCGCCTGGGTAGTCCGATCTTCCGGCTAAAAGAAACAGCTTCCACCATACGATATCCCCAAAATGTTGAAATGTGGATAAGTATTATACACCACGCAAATGGCCTGTATTTTCAATGGATAGCAGAATTGTCCAAAAAAGTTATCCACATTTTGGGGATATCTTGTGCATAACTTTTGGATTTAATGTGAAAAACTTGGGGGAAAACTGACAAAACCCGCTGTTTTTCTATGTTTATAGTGTTGAAAGGAGTTATAAACACTGTCCAAAAATTGGTTTTTTGTCAAAATTTATCCACAGTAAAATTTCTCGTTGCTAATTTACTTATTTTCAGGTATTATTAATGTAGAGAAATTGGGTTCAAAAGGAGATTTTCATAATGGACATATTATCGAACATCATTGATAAATGGGAGGAGATCCTTCAGATGGTCAAGCTTGAGCACGATCTGTCGGATGTCTCCTTTGACACTTGGCTAAAGCCGTTGGAGGTACATAATTACGAGGAAAGTGAAAATCGTGTCTACATCTTAGTTCCATCCGGCCAGATGGGGCTTAATTATGTCTCCAAAAAATATACCCTACCTATAAAAGTGGCACTGGGAGAAATCATGGGGCTAAACTGTGAGATTGAATATATCCTGCCGGAACAGGCCAAGGAGCACGCACCGAAGCCGGCGCCCAAAACTGCCCCCTCTGTTTCCAATGATATTATTGAAAAATCCAACCTGAACCCTAAATATACATTTGATACCTTTGTGGTGGGAGGAAACAACAATTTTGCACACGCCGCATCCCTGGCTGTTGCGGAGTCTCCGGGGGAGATTTACAATCCTCTTTTTATTTACGGAGGAGTGGGACTTGGAAAGACCCATCTTATGCATTCCATCGCACACTTTATATTAGAAAGAAATCCATCCACAAAAGTGCTGTACGTGACCAGTGAATCCTTCACCAATGAGCTGATTGAAGCCATCCGAAATGGAAATAATACGGCTATGACCAAATTTCGGGAAAAATATCGGAATATTGATGTGCTTCTTATTGATGATATTCAGTTCATTATAGGAAAAGAGTCTACCCAGGAAGAATTCTTCCACACCTTCAATGACCTGCACGGCGCTAAAAAGCAGATCATTATCTCCTCGGACAAGCCGCCCAAAGAGATTCAGACTCTGGAGGGCCGTCTGCGCTCCCGCTTTGAGTGGGGGCTGATCGCAGACATTTCCTCCCCTGACTATGAAACCAGGATGGCAATTCTCCGTAAAAAGGAAGAGATGGATGGTTACAGCATTGATGATGAAGTCATCAAATACATTGCCACAAATATCAAATCCAATATCCGTGAGCTGGAGGGTGCGCTGAATAAGCTGATGGCTTTCAGCAATCTGGAAAAGCGAGAGATCAATGTAGCTCTGGCGGAGGAAGCTTTAAAGGACATTATCTCCCCGGATGAAAAACGGGTGGTAACTCCGGAACTTATAATATCCATTGTTGCGGAGCATTTTCACATTTCAGAGACAGATATCAAGGGCACGAAACGGAATTCTGAGATCGTATTTCCACGGCAGATCGCCATGTACCTCTGCCGAGAGATGACCAATACTCCCTTAAAGTCCGTTGGAAAGTATCTGGGAGGGAAAGACCACTCTACTATTATCAACGGGTGTAAAAAAATTGTGTCGGAGATGGAATCCTCCGAGTCCGTCCGCAATACCATTGAGGTCATTAAGAAGAAAATCAGTCCAAGCTGATCCTTCCTCTCAGGCATCTTGGACTACATGAAACTCTATAAGATGAAATATCCACAGGTTCATGTTCATAGAGCATGGAAAATGTGTTTATAATTTGTGAATCGATTTTAAGGTGTTGATAAGCCATGCGTTTTCCAACCCCTTAAAATTTTTTCTCACACACTTAGAAATGGGCTTATCCCCATATTTTATGCCGTTTGGAGGAGTTATACACAAATCAACATCCCCTACGGCGGATACTACGGATTTTCTTTACATTTTATCTTTTAGCAAAACCAAAAGGAGTTATCAACAAATGAAAATTATCTGTTCCAAGAGCAATCTTTTAAAAAGCGTAAACATTGTAATGAAAGCAGTACCCGGAAAAACTACCATGCCTATCCTGGAGTGTATCCTCATGGATGCCTCCTCCAATGAGATAAAATTTACAACCAATGACATGGAGTTAGGTATTGAGACAAAGGTGGAAGGCGAGATTCTGGAAAAGGGTATCATTGCCATTGATGCTAAGATCTTTTCTGAAATTGTTCGAAAACTTCCTGATAATGATGTTACCATAACCACGGATGAAAAGATGCAGGCAGTCATCACCTGTGAAAAAGCAAAGTTTAATATCTCAGGGCAATCCGGGGAGGATTTTTCCTATCTTCCCTATGTGGAGAAGAATGATTCTATTACATTGTCACAGTTTACCTTAAAGGAAGTGGTTCGCCAGACCATTTTTTCCATTGCTGCCAATGAGAACAATAAAATGATGACAGGTGAATTGTTTGAAGTAGACGGAAATATTTTGAAAGTGGTTTCCTTGGACGGACACCGTATTTCTATACGAAAAATTGAATTGAAAGATTCTTATCCTCATAAGAAAGTTGTCGTTCCTGGAAAGACACTCATTGAGGTAAGCAAAATTCTTTCCGGCGAGACTGAGGATGAAATCAGCATATTCTTCACAGAAAACCATATTGTGTTTGAATTTGCAAATACAGTGGTTGTTTCCAGACTTATTGAAGGAGAATACTTCCGCATTGACCAGATGCTCTCCAGTGATTATGAGACAAAGGTGGAAATTAATAAAAGAGAGTTTTTGGACTGTATTGACCGCGCAACTCTTTTGGTGAAAGAGGGGGACAAAAAGCCCATCATTATTGCCATCGGGGAGGGGAGCATGGAGCTGAAGATCAATTCTCAGATCGGTTCCATGAATGAGCAGATTGATATTTCGAAAGAGGGAAAGGATATCCTCATAGGGTTTAATCCTAAGTTTTTGATTGACGCCCTGCGGGTCATTGATGATGAGACGATCACGATTTATCTGGTAAACCCCAAGGCTCCCTGCTTCATAAGGGATGAGAACCAGTCCTACATTTATCTGATACTTCCGGTAAATTTTACGGCGTAAGTGATATCACATTTTAATAGATGAGATCACTGCAATATGTGACTTTAAGTGATCTTTTCGGCAGCTCGCACTGTCAGGAGGGAAAGATGGAGAAAATTAAACTGAGAGACGAATACATTAAGCTGGGACAAGCTTTGAAAGCCGCGGGGCTGGTTGGCTCTGGAGTGGAAGCCAAGATGGTCATACAGGATGGCCTGGTAAAGGTCAACGGACAGGTGGAAACCCAGAGGGGGAAAAAGCTCCATGGCGGTGACCAGGTGACTTTTGGGGACGAGACCATTCAGATTACGGAATAGCGGTGCCGGGATGATTATTGAGTCGATTAAGCTGGACAATTTCAGAAACTACCAGACTCTGAAGCTGAAGTTTGACAATGGAACCAATATTTTTTATGGAGACAATGCCCAGGGAAAGACAAATATCCTGGAGGCCATTTACCTCTGCGGGACTACCAAATCCCACAAGGGGAGCAAGGACCGGGAGATTATAAGGTTTCATCAGGAGGAGTCCCATATACGTATGAGGCTGGTTAAGAATGACAGCCCCTACAAGATTGACATGCATTTAAAAAAGAACAGAACAAAAGGGATTGCCATAAACGGTGTTCCCATCCGCAAGGCCAGCGAGCTGTTTGGAATCGCCAATTTTGTGTTTTTTTCCCCGGAGGATTTGAATATCATTAAGAATGGGCCTGGGGAGCGGAGGCGTTTTATGGATTTGGAGCTCTGCCAATTAAGCCGTATCTATCTCCACAATCTCTCCAACTACAACAAAGTGGTGAATCAGAGGAATAAACTGCTCAAGGACATTGCTTTTCACCCGGAATACGGGGATGTTCTGGATGTATGGGATGAGCAGATGGTGTCCTATGGAAAAAAGATCATTGAGGAGCGGGAGAACTTTGTGTCCCGTCTGGGCCTCATTGTGGCAGAGATACATAGCAGGCTCACGGGCGGAAGGGAAGAGATTTCCATCCGCTATGAGAAGAATGTGGATGCCGCCTCCTTTGAGGAAGCTTTGAAGAGAGGCAGGGAGAAGGATCTGCGGTTTAAGATGACAGTGACGGGGCCTCACAGGGATGACCTGCAGTTTCTGGTGAAAGAGGTAGATATACGTAAATATGGCTCCCAGGGCCAGCAGAGGACGGCTGCACTGTCCCTGAAGCTGGCGGAGATTGAGCTGGTGAAGCAGGAAATCAGGGATACACCCGTGCTTTTACTTGATGATGTGCTGTCTGAACTGGACAGTAACAGGCAACACTATTTACTGGATAGTATACACGATATACAGACTCTCATCACATGCACAGGTCTGGACGATTTTGTGGAAAATAAGTTTCAGATCAACAAGGTATTTCATGTGGTGGAGGGAACGGTTTCATAGATTTTTGTATGTAGCTGTCAGGATATTGAGCAGTTACGATGGATATTAGTTTACGGCAGGCCTGCCGTTTGGGGCTTGTGTAGGAAAACAGGAGGTAACTATGGGTACAGAACAAACACAGGAGTATGGTGCAGATCAAATACAGATTTTGGAAGGACTAGAGGCGGTCAGAAAGAGGCCTGGAATGTACATTGGCAGCACATCTGTCAGAGGTCTTCATCACTTAGTGTATGAGATCGTGGACAATGCGGTGGACGAGGCGCTGGCGGGTTTTTGCGATACGATCCGGGTGTCGATCAACCAGGACAATTCCATCACTGTTATTGACAACGGGCGTGGCATTCCTGTGGGGATCAACCACAAGTCCGGGCTGCCTGCCGTGGAGGTGGTATTTACCATTCTGCATGCCGGGGGCAAGTTCGGCGGCGGGGGATACAAGGTATCCGGAGGACTCCACGGGGTAGGTGCATCTGTAGTAAACGCTCTCTCCGAGTGGCTGGAGGTTACAATTTACAGTGAGGGTAAGATCTACCGCCAGAGATACGAGAGGGGACAGGTTGTCTATAAGCTGAAGGTGATCGGAGACTGTCCTGAGGATAAGACTGGAACCATGGTTACCTTTCTGCCCGACAAAGAGATATTTGAGGAGACGGTATTTGAATATGATACCCTGAAGCAGAGACTGAGAGAGATGGCGTTTCTGACAAAAAATATAAGGATTATTCTAAGAGATGAGCGTCCGGAGGAGCCTGTGGAGAAGATTTTCCACTATGAGGGCGGAATAAAGGAGTTTGTGAATTACCTGAACAGGGGAAAGACGCCCATTTATCCGGAAGTGGTGTACTGCGAGGGGACAAAGGACAATGTCTATGTGGAAGTGGCCATGCAGCACAATGACGGGTACAATGAGGGGGCTTACAGTTTTGTGAACAACATCACAACCCCGGAGGGCGGAACACATCTGACTGGTTTTAAGAACGCTCTCACTAAGACCTTTAATGCTTATGCAAAGGCGAATAAGCTGATCAAGGATACGGAGAGCCTGTCCGGTGAGGATATCCGGGAGGGGCTCACTGCCATTATCAGCGTGAAAATAGAGGACCCCCAGTTTGAGGGACAGACGAAGCAGAAGCTGGGAAACAGTGAGGCCAGGGGAGCGGTGGACAGCGTGGTGTCGGAACAGCTGGGTATCTTTCTGGAACAGCATCCCCAGGTGGCTAAGGTAATCCTGGAAAAGTCTATCATGGCCCAGAGGGCCAGGGACGCGGCCAGGAAAGCCAGGGATCTGACAAGAAGGAAGTCTGCCCTGGACGGACTTTCCCTGCCGGGGAAGCTTGCGGACTGTTCGGATAAGGACCCTAAAAACTGTGAGATCTATATTGTGGAGGGAGATTCCGCCGGAGGTTCCGCTAAGACGGCCAGGAGCAGGGCTACTCAGGCGATCCTTCCTCTGAGAGGGAAGATCCTGAATGTGGAGAAGGCCAGGCTGGACAGAATCTACGGCAACGCGGAGATCAAGGCTATGATCACAGCGTTCGGTACAGGCATTCACGAGGATTTTGACCTCTCCAAGCTGCGCTACCACAAGATCATAATTATGACCGATGCAGATGTGGACGGCGCTCATATCAGTACGTTATTATTAACCTTTCTCTATCGTTTTATGCCGGATCTGATCCGGGAGGGGCATGTTTATCTGGCACAGCCGCCTCTGTACAAACTGGAAAAGAACAAGAAGGTCTGGTATGCCTACAGCGATGAGGAGCTGAACAACATTCTTGCGGAGGTGGGGCGCGATCAGAACAATAAGATACAGCGCTACAAAGGATTGGGAGAGATGGACGCGGAGCAGCTTTGGGAGACCACTATGGACCCTGAGAAACGGGTGCTTCTGCGGGTGACCATGGAGGATGACGCGGCATCGGAGCTGGATCTGACCTTTACGACTCTGATGGGCGATCAGGTGGAGCCCAGGCGTGAGTTTATTGAGGAGAATGCAAGATTTGTAGAGAATCTGGATATTTAGGAGGAGAAGTCGTTGGAAGACAATATTTTTGATAAAGTACATGAGGTTGACCTAAAGAAAACCATGGAAAAATCCTACATCGACTATGCCATGAGCGTAATTGCTTCCAGGGCACTTCCTGATGTAAGAGACGGTCTGAAGCCAGTGCAGAGAAGGGTGCTGTACTCCATGATCGAGCTGAACAACGGGCCGGATAAGCCCCACCGAAAATGTGCGCGTATCGTGGGTGATACCATGGGTAAATACCACCCCCACGGTGACAGCTCCATCTACGGGGCGCTGGTGAATATGGCCCAGGAGTGGTCCACCAGATATCCTCTGGTGGACGGACACGGCAACTTTGGTTCCGTGGACGGTGACGGGGCTGCAGCTATGCGTTACACGGAGGCGCGCCTGAGTAAGATCTCCATGGAGATGCTGGCGGACATCAATAAAAATACCGTGGACTTTGTGCCCAACTTTGATGAGACGGAGAAGGAACCCTCGGTGCTTCCCTCCAGATTTCCAAATCTGCTGGTAAACGGTACCACCGGTATTGCAGTGGGTATGGCTACCAATATTCCACCCCACAATTTAAGAGAGATCATAAGCGCAGTTGTGAAGATGATTGATAACCGCATCTTAGAGGACCGGGATACGGATATCGAGGAATTGCTGGAGATCGTCAAGGGACCAGACTTCCCTACAGGGGCTCAGATACTGGGAACCAGGGGCATCAATGAGGCTTACCGCACCGGACGGGGCAAGATCAGAGTGCGCGCAGTGACGGAGATCGAGGCAATGGCAAACGGCAAGAGCCGGATCATTGTCACAGAGCTTCCCTACATGGTGAACAAGGCCAGGCTGATTGAAAAGATGGCCGAGCTGGTGAGGGATAGGAAGATTGACGGAATCACAGCGATCACAGATGAGTCCAGCCGTGAGGGAATGCGCATCAATATTGAGCTGCGCAGGGATGTAAATGCGAATGTAGTATTGAACCAGCTTTATAAGCATACACAATTGCAGGACACGTTTGGCGTAATTATGCTGGGATTGGTAAACAATGAACCCAAGATTCTAAGCCTTTTGGAGATGCTGCACTATTACATCAAGCATCAGGAAGAGGTTGTGACCAGGAGGACCCAGTATGAGCTGAATAAGGCGGAGGAGCGGGCCCACATCTTACAGGGACTGCTGATTGCCCTGGATAACATTGATGAGGTGATCCGGATTATCCGCGCGTCCAAGACCACTCAGCTTGCGAAAGAGGGATTGATGGAACGGTTCCAGCTCTCAGAAGCCCAGGCTCAGGCCATTGTGGACATGAGGCTGAGGGCACTCACAGGATTAGAGCGGGAGAAGCTGGAGAATGAATACAAAGAGCTGATGGAAAAGATCAAAGAGTTAAAGGCGATTCTGGCTGACAGAAAGCTGCTTCTGGGTGTGATCAGGGAAGAGATCTCTGTGATCGGAGAGAAGTACGGGGATGACAGAAGGACCTCCATCGGATTTGATGAGTTTGATATCTCCATGGAGGATCTGATTCCAAAGGAAAATGTCGTGATTGCCATGACAAAGCTGGGCTATATCAAGCGTATGACCATTGACAATTTCAAGAGCCAGAACAGGGGCGGCAAGGGAATCAAGGGGATGCAGACTCTGGAGGATGATTATATTGAGGATCTGCTCATGACAAACACCCACCACTACCTGATGTTCTTTACCAATACGGGAAAGGTGTACCGGCTGAAGGGATATGAGATCCCGGAGTCCAGCAGAACCGCCAGGGGGACGGCTATCATCAACCTGCTTCAGCTGGCGCCGGAGGAGCGGATTACAGCCATGATCCCTATCAAGGAGTACAAGGAGGGCAGATACCTCTTTATGGCGACCCGGAACGGGATTGTGAAGAAGACGCCCATAACCGACTATGCCAATGTGCGCAAGACCGGTCTGGCTGCCATCACTCTGAGGGAGGATGATGAACTGATTGAGGTGAAGACCACAAACAGTAAGAAGGATATCTTCCTGGTAACCAAGTACGGACAGTGCATCCGTTTCCACGAGACGGATGTGAGAAGTACCGGACGTGTCTCCATGGGCGTGATTGGAATGAATCTGACCCACGGGGATGAGGTGATCGGAATGCAGTTGGATACCCAGGGTGAGTACCTGCTCATTGTTTCAGGAAATGGAATGGGTAAACTCACCCGCACAGAGGAATTTACTGCTCAGAACCGGGGCGGTAAAGGTGTGAAGTGCTACAAAATCATTGAGAAGACAGGAAATGTCATTGGTGTAAAAGCGGTGAATATGGATGATGAGGTAATGATGATCAGCACAGAGGGGATTGTGATTCGCATGATGTGCAGTGATATCTCCGTACTGGGGCGTGTGACCTCAGGAGTGAAGCTTATGAACCTGGATAAGGACATCTCCGTAGCCAGCATCGCTAAGGTAAGGGAATCCTCCAATAAGACAGAGGAGGACATGCTCAAGTCCCTGGAGAAGGATCTGGAGGAAGACGCAGATAAGACAGAAGAGGTTTCAGAGGGAAGTTCTGAGGAAATAAAAGAATAGCTAAGAGAGTGCAATCAGGCCTCGGAGGACCGGAAATGATGGGGAAACCTAAATGATTTCCGGCCTGCCGGGGCATACTTGAAACATTAAGAAGTTACTGCACAGAACGTGACAAGTAATTTGGAGTGAACAGTAACAGAAAGAAACTGGGGAATACAAATATGGGTATACGCAGAATTTTGGCTGTATGGACTGCAAAATTAGTAAAGGTGGCCTGCCAGGCCGCGGGAAAACAGGGAGTTACCCTTGCAGGGCAGATTGCCCTGAGAATTGATCCCAATATATTGCGTGAGCTGTCCTCACAGGTAAGGGAGAAGATCTTTGTCACCTGCGGGACAAACGGGAAGACAACCACTAATAACTTACTCTGTTCCGCCATAGAGGCGGAGGGAAAAAAGGTAGTCTGCAATCAGACAGGCTCAAATATGTTAAACGGTGTGGTATCGGCCTTTGTGTTGTCCGCAAGCCTTTTAGGGAGGCTGGATGCGGACTATGCCTGCATTGAGATCGATGAGGCCTCAACTGTGCGTATCTTCCCGCATTTCAAACCGGACTACATGGTGCTGACCAATCTGTTCCGGGATCAGTTGGACCGGTATGGAGAGATCGATATTACAATGAATCTGCTGAAAAAGGCCATGGGTATGGCTCCTAAAATGAAACTGGTGGTAAACGGGGATGATCCATTGTCCGCGTTTTTGGCCATGGACAGCGGAAATGAGTATGTGACTTTTGGCATCCGTGATCCCTACTTTAAGCAGGAGGAGTCCAGGGAGATCCGGGAGGGCCAGTTCTGTAAACAGTGCGGGGAAAAGTTGGATTATGCTTTTTACCACTACAGCCAGCTTGGGGATTATCACTGCCCTAAGTGCGGCTTTGAGCGTCCCACACTGGATTTTGGTGCAGAAAACATCAAGGCGGGTGGAAAACTGTCCTTTGATGTGGATAACATTCCGATTTCCGCCAACTACCGTGGATTTTATAATATCTATAACATTCTGGCAGCCTATGCTGCAGGAAAGAGCGCGGGGATTTCCATGAGTAACTATAATCAGGTGCTGGCTGACTATAACCCGCAGAACGGGCGTATGGAGTCCTTCCAGGTGGGGGATACGGAGATTATCCTGAATCTTGCCAAGAATCCGGCAGGATTTAACCAGAATATCTCAGCTGTCATGGAGGATAACCGGGAAAAGGACGTGATTGTGCTGATCAATGACAATAGCCAGGATGGCACAGACATCTCTTGGCTCTGGGATGTGGATTTTGACCGCTTCCGGGACATGAACGCTTCCTCCATCACGGTCAGCGGTATCCGCTGTCAGGACATGAGGCTGAGACTTAAGTACGTGGATATCCCCTCCACTTTGGAGCCGGATGTGGAGAAGGCCATCCGGGACCGTATCCGTGACGGAGTGGGGAATCTCTATGTGCTGGTGAACTATACAGCGCTTTACAGCACCCACAATATTTTGAAAAAGATAGAGGGGGAACAGGCATGAGCAGTGAGAGAAAGATTACCATAGGTCATCTCTATCCCGACCTCCTGAATCTCTACGGGGACAGGGGAAACATACAGTGTATGATGAAAAGATGCCAGTGGAGAGGAATCGGCGCAAAAACCATTGAGTTTAAGCTGGAGGATGAGATTGATTTCTCCCAGCTGGACATCGTGCTTCTGGGAGGCGGTTCGGACCGGGAGCAGATGCTGGTCTGTAATCGTCTTCAGGAGATTCAGCCGCAGTTCAAAGAATATGTGGAGGATTGGGGTGTGGTGCTGGCTGTGTGCGGAGGGTATCAGCTTTTGGGCAGTTACTATCAAACAGACCAGGGAAAGATACATGGACTGGATTTGGTGGATCTTTACACAGAGCAGAAGACTGGCAGGTTAATCGACAATATTGTACTTCAGAGTGAGCTGTTTGAAATGCCTGTTGTGGGATTTGAAAATCATGGAGGTCGAACGTACATTGGCGATAATAAACCCTTTGGGCGCGTGCTCTACGGTTCCGGGAATGATGGGGAATCGGGATATGAGGGAGTGGTGTACAAAAATGTCTTAGGCACTTACCTGCACGGTCCTCTGCTTCCAAAGAATCCTCAGGTGTGCGATTATCTGATCAAGAAAGCCCTGGAGCGCAGGTATGGAGAGACGGTGACGCTGGAGCCGTTGGATGATAGGGAGGAAAGGGAGGCAAATGCCTATATCGTAAACCGCTTTGTTAAAAAGTAACAGTTCAGACGGGTCAAGTTGGTTATTGGATTAGGCGGACGCTTCCACCGGCGCAGGTCTATGCTTCAGGGACGCGTGCAACATTCCGATGAACTCTCTGCTAACTACAACTAGGTCGCTCAGGAAAGCTTTCGCGTCCAAGTTTCCGTAACCAGAGGATTTCATCTACATTAAAAACGCACGCCAATTGTCCCCGAAGCATAGCCCTGCGCCGGTGGAAGCTGTTTCTATTAGGCGGAAGATCGTGCTACCCAGACGATTTTTAAACAAGCTTTAGAGAAGTTCTCGGTTGCAGAACACAGTCACCCGGGCGTTGACAGCTTTCTAAGCAAACAATTTACGTGCGTCTTTAGTTCCCCAGAGCGTTGCATGTGTTTGCGTGAGAACTGCCAACGCCCGGGTGACGTCCTGGTGGCAACGCACCTTCCCCATCTGAACTGTTACGTTAAAAAGTAGTCAAAACTGACTTTTTTCCTTTGGCGTATTGACATAAATTTCAATCACGGATATAATAATCTCGTCATGCGATATGAGTATTAACAGAATGTCCATGCAAATATTTTATCTGACCACCCCGAAACAGGGGTAAAGGCCATACGGACAGCCGGGTCAACTGCCGATTGGCGGCGAGCCGCCATTATTGATACGAAATGTAATAAGAATCTGCAAATGGCAGAGTCTTTACATTGGGGAATCGTACCCGTTTATAAGTTGGTTATTATATAACCAAAGTGCAATGAGGCACAACATCAACTTGTAAAAAGATCAATAAGAGTGGTAAAAGTAAGTATTTGCTAAATAGACTCTAAGAATCTCTCATTTATTGCAGACATATGGAAATAAACATGGAATATAACCGTCTTGCCGGAATATAAGTGATGATAGATGATCTTACAGGGGTGTGCGCTTTGCACACCCCTGTTTGTTTTTACATAAAAAGTCCTGTGACTCTCTATGCAAGAACAAACACTCCGCGAGGACCGCACTGCGGCGGAAATTTCCGTTCGCGGGATTCTTTTTTAGAAAACCGGCTGCCGGTAAAATGCCCCAGCCAAGGAGGAGATGTTCCATATGGGAGAAAAACTAAAACTGTATGGCTTTAATAACTTGACAAAATCGCTCAGTTTTAACATTTATGATGTATGTTATGCCAAGTCAGCCAGGGAGCAGAGGGATTACATTGCTTATATTGATGAACAGTACAATTCGGAACGGCTGACAAATATTCTAACCACGCTGACGGATATGGTGGGGGCCAAGGTGCTGAATATTGCCAGACAGGACTATGATCCACAGGGTGCTTCTGTAACCCTGCTTATTGCGGAGGAGATCTTGAGCCGGTCCGGGGAGACGCAGGTTGCCCATTTAGATAAGAGTCATGTGACAGTACATACCTACCCGGAATACCATCCGGAGACCTGCATTGCCACTTTCCGGGTGGATATTGATGTGGCCACCTGCGGAGAGATTACCCCTCTATCCACGCTGGATTATCTGATCGGTTCCTTTGATTCAGATATCATTACCATGGATTACCGGGTGAGGGGATTTACACATGATGTGACAGGAAAAAAACTGTTTTTAGACCACAAAATCACATCGATCCAGGACTATATCTCCACAGAGATACGCAGAAGATATGATGCGGTGGATATCAATGTGTATGAGGCAAATCTTTTTCACACAAAGATGATGGTCAAGGAGATTGAGCTTCAAAACTATTTGTTTAAGACAGATGTGTATGAATTGCCGCCCAGGGTCAGGCTGGAAATCATGAACAGCCTGCGACGGGAGATGATTGAAATCTTCAGCGGCAGAAATATCTACCTGGAATGAGAGGGGGATGCGGGATGGATTTTTCACAGGAGAGAGCGCCTATTTATGAGGCACTCCAGGAATTTAGAAAAAAACGGATTGTTCCCTTTGACGTTCCGGGACATAAGAGAGGGCGGGGAAACCCGGAACTGGCCGCCTTTTTGGGGGAGGGGTGTGTTGGTCTGGATGTGAACTCCATGAAGCCTCTGGACAATCTATGTCATCCCATCTCCGTCATTAGAGAGGCAGAGGAACTGGCCGCCGAAGCCTTTGGCGCAGCAAACAGTTTCCTCATGGTGGGTGGAACCACCTCCGCTGTGCAGGCTATGGTGCTCTCCGTAGTCAAGAGGGGAGAGAAGATCATACTGCCCAGGAATGTCCACAGGAGTGTAATGGGCGCTCTGGTGCTGTGCGGCGCCATCCCGGTTTATGTAGACCCTCTCTGTGACAACCGCCTTGGGATTCCACTGGGAATGCGTCTGGAGGATGTAAGGCGTGCCATGGATGAGAATCCGGATGCCAGGGCGATCCTGGTTAACAATCCCACCTACTATGGAGTCTGCTCAGATATACGCAGTATTGTTACAATGGCACACAGCAGGGGAATGCTCTGTCTGGCGGATGAGGCCCACGGTACCCATTTTTATTTTGGAAAGGGCCTGCCTGTGTCAGCTATGGATGCAGGAGCGGATATGGCATCGGTTTCCATGCACAAATCAGGGGGAAGCCTGACCCAGAGTTCCCTGCTATTGACAGGACCTGGGGTATCCCAGGGACATGTGCGCCAGATCATCAATCTGACTCAGACTACCAGCGCATCCTATCTTTTGCTCTCCAGCCTGGATATATCCAGGAGAAACCTGGCTCTTAGGGGCGAGGAGACCTTCCGTCAGGTGGTAAATATGGCGGAATACGCCAGAAATGAGATCAACCGCATCGGAGGATACTATGCCTTTTCAAGGGAAATGATCAATGATGAGAGTATCTTTGACTTTGATGTGACAAAGTTGTCTGTGCACACCCTGGATGTGGGGCTTGCGGGAATCGAAGTGTACGATCTCTTGAGAGATGAGTATGATATCCAGATCGAGTTTGGGGATCTGGGGAACATACTAGCCTACATATCCATAGGGGACCGGATGAGAGATATTGAGCGCCTTGTGAGCGCGTTGTCAGAGATTAGACGGCGTTTTGGCAGACAGCAGAGCGGACTGATGAGGCAGGAGTATATTGAGCCCCAGGTGGCGGCATCTCCTCAGCAGGCATTTTATGCAGACCGGGAATCTCTTCCCCTGGAACAGACAGAGAGCAGAGTCAGTGCGGAGTTCGTCATGTGCTATCCACCGGGGATTCCCATACTGGCTCCAGGGGAGCGTATCACTAACCGCATACTGGAGTATATCACCTATGCAAAAGAAAAGGGGTGCAGCCTGACGGGGTGTGAGGATCCCCATATCCGCTGTTTAAATGTTCTGAAAGGAGGAGTTTAGACTATGGAATTTTGGTTTTCAGAAGATCACACGCCAAACGCCAGGTTTTCCATCCGTGTAAACCGGCAGTTGTACAGTGGGCAGAGCCAATTTCAACGGATTGATGTCTTTGAGTCACCGGAATTTGGCCGGTTTCTGACCCTGGACGGATATATGATGCTTACAGAAAAAGATGAGTTCATTTACCATGAGATGATTACCCATGTGCCCATGGCCGTTCACCCAAGGGTTCGAAGAGTTCTGGTGATCGGGGCAGGGGACGGGGGCGTGATCCGTGAGTTGGTGAGATATCCTGAGATTGAACACATTGACATGGTTGAGATTGATCCTCTGGTTGTGGAGGTGTGCCGGACCTATCTGCCCCAGACAGCCTGCAGACTGGATGATTCCAGGGTTGAGATTCACTATGAGGACGGCCTCAGATTTGTGCGGTTCCATGAGAATGAATATGACCTCATCATTGTGGACTCCACGGACCCCTTTGGACCAGGGGAGGGACTATTTACTAAGGAATTTTATGGAAATTGTTTCAAGGCTTTAAAGGAGGACGGAATCCTGATCAACCAGCACGAGAGTCCCTTTTACCCAGAGGATGCAGCGGCCTGTCAGAGGGCACACAAAAATATCGTGGAATCCTTCCCAATAAGTCGTGTTTACCAGGCCCATATTCCCACCTACCCCTCGGGTCATTGGCTCTTTGGGTTTGCTTCCAAAAAATATCACCCCTTAAAAAACCTGGATGACACGCGCTGGAATATGAGAGGCTTGTCCTGCCGCTACTATACCACCACCCTGCACAAGGGGGCGTTCTATATTCCAGCTTACGTGGAGGAGATGCTGAAAAATGTTGAATAGAAATGTGGAAACCTTCCTGGCCTGCGACCGGGAATTTGACAATGCGGATACAGTGCTGTTTGGGGCCCCCTTTGACTCCACGACTTCATTCCGCCCGGGAACCCGCTTCGGCCCTGGTGCCATCAGAAGGGAATCTTATGGGCTGGAAACCTACAGTCCTTATCTGGACCTGGATCTGGAAGATATGTCTGTGATGGACAGCGGGGATATTGAGCTGTGTATCGGAAGCGCTGAGAGAGCGCTGGAACAGATTGAGGAGAGGACAGATAAGATACTGGCAGCGGGAAAGAGGCCGTTTATGCTGGGAGGAGAACATCTGGTGACTCTGGGGGCTGTGAGATCCATTGTAAATAGATATCCGGACGTGCACATCATTCATTTTGACGCCCATGCAGATCTGAGAGAGGATTATCTGGGAGTGAGACTGTCCCACGCCTGTGTGCTGCGCAGGTGCTGGGAGTTGACTGGGGACGGACGTATCCATCAGTTTGGCATCCGTTCCGGGGACCGGGAGGAGTTCAAGTGGGGAAAGGAACATGTGGAAACCCGGCTGTTTGATTTTGAGGGGCTAACTGAAAAACTGCGAAGCCTGAAGGGTGAGCCGGTATATTTTACCCTGGACTTGGATGTCCTGGACCCCAGTGTCTTTCCGGGAACCGGCACGCCGGAACCGGGAGGCGTATCCTTTGATGAGTTGAGGAGGGCGGCTGTGCTTGTGTGCCGGAATGCCCGGATTGTAGGATGTGATGTAAATGAACTGTGCCCCCACTATGATCAGAGTGGCGTGTCCACTGCTGTGGCCTGTAAGATTGTGAGGGAAATGCTTCTGGCTATGGGAAAAAAGGTTTACTGCTCAGACCTGAGTGAACAGTAATAAAAAAGGAGGATGAAAATGAGTAGAGTATTGATAATCGGCTGTGGAGGAGTGGCAAATGTGGCCATAAGAAAGTGCTGCCAGCACAGTGAGGTATTTCAGGAGATCTGTATTGCCAGCCGCACAAAGTCCAAATGTGATGATTTAAAAGTGCAGCTTCAGGGTAAGACAGAGACGAAAATTACAACCGAGCAGGTGGATGCAGACAAAAGAGAAGAGGTAACAGCCCTGATTAGGCGTGTACAGCCGGATCTTGTGATGAATATTGCACTGCCATATCAGGATCTGACCATAATGGAAGCCTGTCTGGAGTGCAAAGTCAATTATCTGGACACAGCGAACTATGAGCCTGAGGACATCACAGAGCCTGGGTGGAGGGAACTCTATGAGAAACGCTGTAAAGAGCTGGGCTTCTCCGCTTACTTTGACTATTCATGGCAGTGGGCATATAAGAAGAGATTTGAGGAGGCCGGGCTTACGGCCCTGCTGGGAACAGGATTTGATCCGGGGGTTACCCAGGCGTACTGCGCTTATGCGAAGAAGCATCTCTTTGACCGGATAGACACCATTGACATCCTGGACTGCAACGGAGGCGACCACGGTTACCCCTTTGCCACAAACTTTAACCCTGAGATCAATTTAAGGGAGGTCTCCGCTCCCGGGTCCTACTGGGAAGATGGACACTGGGTAGAGGTTCCACCCATGAGCATAAAAAGGGAATATAACTTTGACCAGGTAGGAAAAAAGGATATGTATTTGCTTCACCATGAGGAGATCGAGTCCCTGGCAAAGAATATCCCGGAGGTAAAACGTATCCGCTTTTTTATGACCTTTGGGGAGAGCTATCTGACGCATATGAGGTGTCTGGAAAATGTGGGTATGCTCTCCACAGAGCCTGTGGAATATGAGGGGCATCCAATTGTTCCCATCCAGTTTTTAAAGGAACTTCTCCCCGATCCCGCAACCCTGGGACCGCGCACTGTGGGTAAGACAAATATCGGCTGCATTTTTACCGGTGTCAAGGATGGAAAAGTTAAGACTGCTTATATCTACAATGTGTGTGACCATCAGGAGTGCTACCGGGAGGTGGGCTCCCAGGCAATCTCTTACACCACAGGGGTGCCGGCCATGGTGGGGGCTATGATGCTGCTCACTGGAAAATGGAAAAAGCCGGGAGTCTTTACCGTGGAGGAATTTGATCCTGATCCCTATATGGAGGCGCTGAATGAGTGTGGACTCCCCTGGAAGATCTCAGACTCCCCGGCTCTGGTGGAGTAGGGAGTATGGGAGAAAAGATTGCAACTCCTTACTTCTTGGTGGATGAGGAGCGAATTGTGCACAACCTGGAGATCCTCAAATCTGTTTCAGATGAGACGGGCTGCAGGATACTCCTGGCCCAGAAGGCATTTTCCATGTATGCCTGTTATCCCCTTCTTAGCAGATACTTAAGCGGGACAACTGCCAGCGGACTGTTTGAGGCGCGTCTGGGAGCGGAGGAGTTTGGAGGGGAGACCCATGTTTATTCCCCCGCTTACCGCCAGGAAGAGTTTGAGGAGATTCTAAAGTACGCGGACCACATCATCTTTAATTCCTGTTCCCAGCTGCAAAAATATGGGCCGAGGGCCAGGAACAGGGGAAAAGAGGTTGGGCTTCGGATAAATCCCCAGTGCTCTACACAGGAGGGGCATGGCATCTATGACCCCTGTTCGACTGGTTCCAGACTTGGGACTATTTTAGAGGAATTTGACGAAGAGCTTCTGCCTCTGATAGATGGGCTGCATTTCCACACACTGTGCGAGCAGGATTCGGATGATCTGGAGATCACAGTGAGGGCTGTGGAGGAGAAGTTTGGAAAATATTTAAAGAGGATGAAATGGGTAAATCTGGGTGGAGGACATCACATTACAAAAGAGGGATATGATATCCAAAGGCTGAAGCGGGTGATCCGTCATCTTCAGAATACTTATGAGGTTGATGTATATCTGGAGCCTGGGGAGGCTGTGGTTCTGAATGCCGGTGAGCTGGTCACCAGCGTTGTTGGTATAGTAAACAATGGGATGGAGATTGCCATATTGGATACCTCCGCTGCCTGCCATATGCCGGATGTGCTGGAGATGCCCTACAGGCCGCCCCTGAAAGGTTCAGGACTTCCGGGGGAAAAGAGGTTTACTTACCGTCTGGGGGGCCTCACCTGTCTGGCAGGGGACGTAATAGGTAATTACTCCTTTGACCAACCTTTAGAGGAAGGAGATATTTTGGTTTTTCAGGATATGGCCCTCTATACCATGGTAAAGACCAACACCTTCAACGGTATGAATCTGCCTTCCATTGTGTGTAGAAGAATTGACAAAAGCATGGAAATTGTTCGCTCTTTTTCCTATGAGGATTTTAAGGGGCGGCTTTCCTGAATGAAGGGATCGAGTTATATAATTGTAAATACGGAGGCTTTTTCATGACAATAGAGTTAAGAAAATTTACAAAACAAGACATTGCAGACGCTATACAAATATGGAATCAGGTGGTGGAAGACGGGGTTGCATTTCCACAGATGGATATGCTTGACGAGAAGACAGGGACAGAGTTTTTTGAGAGCCAAACATATACTGGAATTGCTTATGATGCTGAGAATGGAGAGATAGTAGGACTTTACATACTTCATCCCAACAATGTGGGCAGATGCGGGCATCTGTGCAATTGCAGCTATGCAGTGAAATCTGATTACAGGGGGCAGCATATTGGAGAAAAGCTGGTGAGACACTCCATAGAACAGGGAAAACGCTCCGGATTTAGAATTCTGCAGTTTAATGCTGTGGTGAAGTCAAATCTGTCTGCAATACATCTGTATGAAAAATTAGGGTTTATAAAATTAGGCGTGATACCTAAGGGATTTCTGATGAAGGATGGCAGTTATGAGGATATCATACCTCATTACCGAGTTCTATAGATGACTTTGCTATGGGGTGATTATGATTAAAGCGGTTAGAAAAAATGATATACCGGAATGTGTGGATTTCTTTCCATTTACCTGTGGGTATATGGAAAGAAATCTGTTGAATGGATAAATGAACTTGTATTCTTACGCAGATATAACCATGAATGAAAGTCAAGACAGGAAATTCATGTCCAGTATAAGTCTGCAATCCTCTTTTTTCCTGACCCTGAAAGTGATAGTCCACTCCCTTACTTCTGTGGAAGTGAAAAAGAGAGAGGAAAAAGCTAAATGGGTCTTTTTTTCATTTAAGGGAAGTTTACCCGCCAGAAAAATAGAGGTGGGCCCATTGCTGCCTCCGATTATAGAAATACTGGATGCACCTTTGGATTCCGAGTAGGAAGCAATGGGTACCGGCTGATCACCAGCGGAAACACTGCGGATAAAATAACTGCCCTCCTCAAGCTCTGGTGAGAGCGTATAGTGCAGTTCCTCATAGCATCTGGGATGGCGGAAGTGTTTTGGCATATGTGACAGGGTATGTTCCGGTATCTGTCTTGAAATTCGGGAGTGTATTTCTAAAGTGTGTGTCTTACCGGATTCCGGGTGGGTAAAGCACACAGTTTGAGGCAACTCCTTATTCAGTATAAAACATGGGCCGGGGACAGGAAGAGGCTGCTGGGAGAAAAGAAATTCCTCAGCCTGGACATCACATGCCCCCTCCTCATCGCACGGATACCATCCCATGCTGCAGGAGCCCTGATTTGGAAGAAGTTCTCCATCAGCGGTCAGTTCTGACACTAGGTGGAGAGAAGTCGGATTCTCTGCTTCCAGAAACCCTAACTCTTGGTCTGACAACTTTTCGGGATCTTTCTCCTTCCAGTTTTTTTGAAAGGCGTGGAGTGTTTCGGAATCAATTCTCTTACACAGGTCTACTACCAATCCCTCACTGCACTCATAGAGTGATAAGATCTTAAATTGTTCCCCATCCCATAAAAATTCACGGTTGACGGCTGTCTCTTTTCCAGGTCTGGCATACCGCTCATGTCCCCAGAAATTATTTCCATAGTATACCTTCCACTCGTTCATTGAAAATCCTCCAGTGTATTTGCGTTGATTTTATTATAACAGCAAATAGGAATCCACGGAAGGTGCAAATCATATCAGTCCGGATTTCCCTTTGGGAGCGTGTATTTTACTGCTTTGACAGAATAAGTGAGGACTCTTATACATCTATAGATGCAGCCGTATTCTTTGAAATTACAGAGCTTGAATTACTTTCTCATATTTTGTGCGGCAAATATACAGGTCTGTCTAAATATTAACGGCTACTGCACTTAAGCTAAGATTAGATTTATCCAATATGTATCTGAACCACTTAATCATCATTATTGTTTCTATTTTCCTCTGTGGGTATAGGGGAAAAACGCAGATTTTGCTGCAGTTAGCTGTCTGCATAGAACCATCAACACTTATTTCTTCAACTACGGTAAGTGGAATTACTTTGCTTTTGAGAGTCTTTTGAAAAGTGTTGTCATACAGGTCCTTTACCGGGAAGTTCAATACTTAGGGCAACCGGTTTTCTACATTTTGGATGATACAATCGTTTTGCATACCAGGCTTTCGTCACAGATTGTGCATCCAATTAAAGCAGTATATCTTCATTATTTCCACATAAAAGACTGTCAGGCTTATGGGCAGGGCATTAGGCTGTTTCTGTTATGCTTTCCTGCAATGGGATCATCTAAAATTAAGCTGTCATTCTGTATATTAAGTCGAAATTAAAGATAAACATAGTTTGGGAGATTGCAGAGGAATTTCCCATGACACCCATGGTTTTTTATTTCCTTTGTAACAATTGGTATACTTCTGCGAAAGGCAAGGACTGCTTTATTTAGAAAGAATTTTACATAATTGGTGTCCTAAAGACAAACCGGATCATCTATCATGTGGGATTCATCAAAAAGTCAGTGAATCTCCCCTTCATTTAAGCGAATTAGAGGTACTGGCTTGATCATGTCATTGAACCATTACGTGTTTGTATACATTTAGGAAATATTGCGCCGTTTTGGAAAAATATTAGTATTTTAAGAATTAAATCAAAACAGAACATTTCAATAATCTGCATCAGTTTATAAAAAGGGTACATCGCTCGAAGTTGTTTTGAAATTAGTAGGATAATTTTGTGAAATTTTTAATATTACTAAATTATAGTCCAATAATTAATGTTGACATAAATGATTATAAATGATATTCCGCTTTCAACACTTGATATGATTAACAAATCCGGAACCCCTTGAAAAATAAGGAAATTCCGGCTTTTTCTATGGCTAAAAATGTTGTATATTTTTTCTAACTTAAAAATTTTTTTAGCATTCTGTTTAAGTCCTTTGGCCTATAGTGGCGTCTGTCCAATGGCAGCATAGTCAATCGGGTCAACGCATCCAGGGTTTTGCTGCCTTTATATAACGCCATATAGTCAATATCATGTATGTTTGTGACGTTCATGTTCTTCAGTGTTGTCACCAGATTATCTGGCGTGACATGTGTTTTCTGCTCATCAAGCCGGGCTTCTAAAAGTCTGTATACAAGCAGTGCGGTATAACATATCAAAAAATGCGCTCTGATCCGTTCTGCCAGCCGATGGTTCACGGGGCGCCCGTCAAAGTTCGTTTTTATGATCCTAAAACAGTCTTCAATCTGGTATCTTTTCTGTGTTACTGCAAGGATGTCTTTTGCGGGATCCGCAAGATTCGTGGCAACGGCATAGTAACCATCGTATTTTTCATCCTCCGCAATCTTACTTTCATCAAGAGTGTATTCCACAACCGCTTTTTCACCGGATTTTGTTTTCGAGACGCGTTTCATGAAACGCCTTACATCGTTCGGACCTTTTTTGATTTCCTCCAGATCCTTCAGAGCCAGCAGTTTCTTTGCCCGTTCTATCTGCCGGTCCCTGACAGCCCTCTGGTATTCCATCATTTTTCTGGAAAAAGTGATGATAATGCGCTGATTTAAAACTCCTTTTGCCTTTCTCTGTACCGTCCGTCCATTTTTCAGAACCACATCTTCGTAAAGTCCCAGATCGAGTACTTTGTCAGCTGTAATGACTTTATATGCGGAGTCTTTATAGAGGGCAAGGTTATCTGGATCATGCCGGTCAAAATGTTTCATTTCTTCAATAGTGACGGGCGAATCGTCTGAAAGAAGTTTGTAATCATAGTCATTAAAAACGGCTTCTTTCAGTGTGTTGCTCAGTTTCTTGATGGACTGGGTGACAATGAACGCTCTGCCGCCCATGCTGTTGAACTTTCTGATGTTGTAGGATCCAAGCCCTGCATCGGCACAATAGATAAATTTTGAACCCGGAATCATTTTTAAGACTTCTTTTTCCAGAGGGACTGCCGTCAGCTGTTCACTGGTGTTTCCGGGATGCAGACAAATGGTGATGGGGATTCCTCTGCTGTCCATGAACAATCCCATTTCCACTATGGGATTTGGCCGATGCTCTTTACTGACACCATATTTTCGCAATCCGGTTATGATCTCTCCAGTGACTTCGTCCACGATCTCGTCATCCGCCTGCTCACATTCAAAGTAGAAGTTTGTACACTCATAATAAAGTACGGAGGAATCCCTTTTTACGATCGTGTCGCTTTGCCTGTAGAGCCATGCCAGATAATCATCGTAATGTTCTTCCAAAAGGTCCATAAAGCGCAGGATATGCTGATAGCTGAAGTCCGGTTTTTCATAATAGGAATCCAGCTTGTCCAGCATAGCATATTTAGAAAGCGGTTCCATGATCCTCGAATAAACAAGAAAACGATGGATGGTGTGGCAGTCAAATGTCAGTTTCCTTCCGGCGGTCTTTTCCTGGAAGAAATCCTTGAGCCGGAGGCCGCCCATCAAGTACTGCAGGAAAAAATATCCAATGTTCAATTCTGTGGATGCACAAGCCTCGTCATCTGTCTGTTCCACTCGTTCATTATAATTCGTTGAAATGGTATATTCCACCTTGCCGACACGGTATTCCTCGTTCATTTTCCGGATTTCTTCTTTCACATAGGAAAGCGGGTCATCGGTTATTTTTAGCAGTTCGGAGTGTTTCCCGAACCGTTTGACGTTTCTGGTCGTGACCTTTTTGCCGTTTCGGATTCCAACCTGAGCATAGTAGATTGGATCTTTGCTATTTTTGTTATAAAAGAGTTTCATTCTATCACCGCCCTATCAAATATGAATGCCAATATGGGTATACAACAGTATGTCAAGCAAAATTTGACAAAAAAATACCGCATTTCTGCGGCTTGTAGAACTTTTATTCAATTACAAGTGTTGAAAAACCCGGTAATACCCGCATTAATCTAAGTTAAACTTGGTATTATACTACAAAATATGAATTTTTTAAGGTGTTATAGAAATAGGGGCAAAGTTATTTATGGTTTTGACCCCAACAGCATTTTTTATCAGTTATTATCAAAACATACGTTCAATCTATTATTTTATAAATTATTATTTTATAATAAAAGATATCACACACATATATGTATATAGAAATAATTTTCACTTATTAATATTAATATTTTTAGATTCACCGATATCTTAACCATTAAAATGAATCGTTAGTATAATAAAATGTAAAGGACAGTCATCCTTCTGAATGATGCATCCAATGGTTAGGAACAGGATATAGTTCTCATATGTTGCGCAGCGATTTTAGTTTTCATTCACGTAGCCTAAACCCACCGTCTTTAGACGGTATACGATTTTAGCCATATCATTTATGGACATACTTAACCGAGAGTAGAAAATATGCCAGAGGAATACAGTAAAAACGGGCATGCAGACCACATCATATGGGTGACAAAATATCGCTACAAGATGCTGAAAAGAGAAATACCACTACGATTAAAAGAATTAATAAAGAAAGAGGAATGGTAACCGTACAAGAGAGTATGGGAGGTAACCATGTACATCTGCTGTTGTCATGTCCCCCAATACTAGCACCAAGTAAGATTGTACAGTACCTAAAAGGACGATCTTCAAGGTTGTTGCAGGAACAGTTTCCAGAGTTGAAGAAAAGGTACTGGATCAACATTTATAGGGAAGGGGATATTTCTGTGCGACCGTAGGAAGTGTAACAGAAGAAACCATTCATGGGTATATCGAAAATCAAGGAAACAAAGTGTTCAAGGTAGAAAATTGAGTTTCAGTCAGTTATTCCGGTTGCTTCAAGCGACAGTACATTTCAGAGGGATTAATCCCTTGTCTCCACTTTCAGTCGGAAGCACATTTATGTGCATACTCACCCGCTTTAGCGGGTGGTAGTTTAGTTCTTTTAACTTATATTTATATCTCTTGAACCATATGATAGCTCAAAAATTGTTTTCTCAACCGTTGCTATTTCCCCCTGATAGAAATATACTTTTAGGGAAACTTCCCTTTTATCTTTTGATTAAAGGAGGTTTTGTATGTCACCATAATAAGTCGAAATCATTTAAGTAGAAATTAGCAAAGACAGAGCCATAGCAGTTTTATACTTTGTTCTTATAATAAATATTTACTTATATGTGATAGATGACAGTATCATAATAGGAATGCATATTACCTTTGAAAGCCACTTGACATCAGTGGAGATGATTTTAATCTAAAGAAAAACGTTCTAAACAGCTTTAGTTTGGGCAGTAGTCATAAGCAGTTATCGAAAATTTATTGTTTTAAATAGTTTCTAGCATTATTTTTATGTTCTCCTGTAACAGTTTATCATCACTGAATGGAATGTTAAGCGGCCGGAATTTATTGTTCTTTTTTTATAAATACTCCTTAACCTTAAAGTATAAGTTGCTAAAGGTAAGACAATACGTTTTTAGATAAGAGATTTAAGAATAGCTGATAATGTTAATAGTAGTTGTAACGATAAATGATTTATAGACATTAAAGCTTCATTAGGATTCCTTGCTTTTCAATGTAGCTTTTTATAATTTATATTATACAGTGGAATAGAAGTTATGAATATTAATTACAACTAGTTCCGCCAACTTAAAGGCGGAGAAACGGAGATTATTTATGAAAAGAAAAATTATTACTATTTTTACTATTCTAGGTATTGTAATAATACCACCTATGATTACTAATGCTTCGACTAAATTAGATAACTTAGACAAATCAAAAATTTCTAGTCATCAGGAATCAATAAATACTGAAAATATTAAGCAGGTAAATTTCATATCAGGCATTAAATACAATTCGGAAAGCAACTTAAACAATATGGAGATAGTTTCAGACTATATAGATCAGATAGTTTGTAATGTAAAAGCTGAAGACGGAACAATTTATTCTATAGGTGTATTAAATAATACGAGCCAACTAAATTTATCGGAATACGATGAGCGTTTAAAAAAGCAGTTAATCACAGTAAATGAAGTTGCAAATTCTAAACTAAAATATCAAGATATAGAAATTAGTAAATTTATATTATCTAAAAAACAAATTCCACAACCGTTAGGAGCAGAGTCTGATAGTAATTTTGCTATTTCTATCTCAAATTTAGAAAATGTAGACTCCGTTTTGGATATAAATAACAATATATCAAAAACGCCGAAAGATTTAATATCAAACTTTGATTCTTTAAAATCTAGCAGTTCATATTGTTATCATGACTTTGACCCTAACTTTGGATACAAAACATGGTTTAATGCAATAACTAATAGCACTTCAGCATGTAAGGTGAGCCCAACAGAACCTCATATGGGAGATGGCAATGCAAGATATCTTGAAGGTAGATATTGGCATCCAGATTATCTTTCACCAAAGTTTAGGGAAGCTTTATTACCTAATGGCAATAAAGAAAGAATGATACTAGTTTCTTATGATTATGATTCTGATATTTCGCTTAACTGGGCAAATATAATGGTTACAGATGATAATGATTCATTAGAGATAGAAGCATTATTATATAATTATCCTAATGCTGAAGCAAGTGATAGAGGATATGCATTCTTCACATATGACGAGATTACGTCATGGAGTGGGACTGGTAAATCAGCATATTTAGATACTCCTTTTGCAGATGATCCAAATGGCCCTGTTGCTATGTGTGTTGGAGTTGGAAATGCAAGAGACCTTTTCAACGCTTATAATCTTTACTGGAGTATCCAAGCAGAAGTTCCATCAGATTATATATGTGACGGTTCTCATCCACAAGATGGGCGTTTTGTGTTGACTGCCCAAAGGGGATATTCTATTTTGGGAGATGGAAGCCCATTTACAGTTTTTCAAGAAGAGCATGAAGGTACTTTAAAGTTTGCACTACCCGAAGGAAAGAATTGGTACGCAGACAGCTATTTTGATCAATATAATGAGCAATCCTATATAAATACAGCCAATTGGTATTTTCATATAACAGAGGATAATCTACCCGTCAAAAATGAGCTATGGGATTAGAAATGAATCTATTTACAATATTAATCTGGCTACTATTTATTATACTACTGATACTAATCTCATCAATAATAACTTTAATGATACTATCAATTTTAAAAAAACTATTAACGAAAAAACAAATAATAAACAGTAAAAAGACATTCATATTAACTCTTATTATTATCTTATCTATTTCTTGTGGATATATAATATTTAAACGTAATAACTTTAAAATAATTTGCCCAAATGAATATCACTATTTATTAACAGATAAACAAATCGAAATATTTAAAAATCGAGTTAAAACAAAATATTACCTCCCTTGTATCCCGATGTACGTTTCTGTTGATTATCTTGATGAAAATGGTTATTATAGCCTTTTCGTTAATTATGGACTATACAATTATCAATTTGAACGTAATTCAGACGGACTTTACGAGTTTCGTAAATGAAAATCCTAATCCCCCAGATATGCTGGGGAGAATAGAGTAGTTGGAGACGATGAGGATAACAAAAAAATCCTCCTATGTTACAATTCTTAAGGAAAGTATCAGATTCAGAGCATCAAAAAAAGAACAGCCTATACAAAAGATAAACTGCTCTGAATGTGATTCTTTCCCATTGTACCAAGTCGCGGAACTTTAGCCGCAGACTGTATGGGGATAGTATCCTTTCCCGGAAGCTTAAAACAGGAAATTATGGTGGCCTGCAATGCAGAAAACAAGGGATCTTCAAGCTGATTTTTATTTTTGGGCATGCTTCATAGACCTTCCGGGGGGGAGGTGTCAAAAAAAGTATGAGAAACTGGTGTATCAGGAAGGATGGACATAGCACCTTCCAAGCTGTTTCATGGCAGACCGCCCACACTTTGGACACAGACAGACATCAAAATTCCAGACAGCCTTTAAAAGCTCTGCCATGCTCATTCCTGCGAAACGCTGCTTAAAGCGCTGACCGTTCTGAAGCATAAAAATAACCTTTAGATTTTTATGCTTCATCCGGTTGTTAAGGAAGCCATAGTAGCGTATTTTTTGAAAACCGGAAGGCAGCACATGCATCAGGTAACGGCGTATAAACTCTGTATGGTGCAGGGTAATCTGACGTTTCGGGTCACCCGGCTTTTTCCCTCTGGCTGAGAACGTGACCGTATCTTGCGTAAGGGAAAGGATCCGGTTGTTGGAAATAGCGACTTTGTGGGTGTAGCGTCCGAGGTATTCAATGGCATTGCCAAAGCCGTTAAAGGTTTCCTTAACGTAGGGACACCAGTCCATTTCATAAAGCTTATTTTTCCATTCCTTCCAGTGATAGGGATTGCATAGTTTTTCACAGGAAGATGAAAAGGTGAGGGAACCATTTTTATAAAGGATGGCAAGATGCGCCAGGTATTTTCCCTTAAATTTGTCCCGCAGGACAGCCACCGGAATAAAAAAATGATTGGAGGATTTACGGATGTTGCCATCCTTTGTAAGCCCGCCGCCGGAGACGATGCAGTGCATGTGCACATGGTAAGCCAACTCCTGATTCCAGGTGTGAAGAACCTGAATAATGCCGGGTACTGCGCCGAGCCGCTTCTTATCAGCAGATAATTCCAGAAGTGTTTCGGCGCAGCATTTGTGAAACAGTCCATACAGGAGCTTCTGGTTGCAGTAAATAAGCAGATTTAGTTCATGGGGAAGGGTAAACACCACATGAAAATAAGGCGAATCAATGACTTTAGCCCTGCGTTTATCCACCCAGATTTCCTTCTGTACAGCCTGACAGTTCGGACAGTTACGGTTGCGGCAGGAATTATTGTGGATTTCCATATGTCCGCAATCGGTACACTGACTTAAATTAAAGCCAAGTCTGCCGGATTTACAGTTTAAGATGGCTCTTGCAGCGATCCGCTGGATCTGCGGCTGATAAAATCGCTGTGTAGAATCGGCTTCATAGGAGCGTTCAAATATCTGCCGAATTTTGTAATCACGCATGGCAGGCACCTGCCAGGAGGTTAAAAGGGATGATGGCGCTGCGGATGGCCTTGCCGGAAAGATGGACATAAACGGTGGTGGAATGTAAGGATTTATGTCCCATAAGGGCTTTTATGGTAAGCAGGTCCGTTCCGTTTTCATACAAGTGTGTGCCAAAAGCATGTCGGAAAGAATGGCAGGTAAGCCTGCGCCTCCATCCGAGCCTGTCCTCATGTGCATGGACATGCCTTGAGAGGAAAAAGGTGTCAATGGGTCTGTCCTGCCCATTCTGTTTCGGAAAAAGAAAGCCCTTTGGCCGTCCGCATTCAAACCAGTACTGTGTCAGAAGGTCAAGAGCAGCCTGTGAAAGAATGGCATAACGGTCATTCCTGCTTTTGGAGTGTGTGATGTGCAGCCGCATATTTTTGCGGTCAACATCTTCATAACGGAGGCGGCAGACTTCCCCAATACGAAGCCCGGAGGAATACAGGAGGGTAACCATGGTCTTTTGTTTTAAATCGGGAATGGTGGAAATAAACTGCCAGGTTTCCTGTTTTGAGGGAACATAAGGAAGGTATTGGTTAAATCTGCGCATGGGAAGCTGCGTGTCATCCCATGCTTTATGTAACACATACAAGGTGAAGAAACGCAGCTGTGAAATGGCACAATTGATGGTGCGGTCAGAAAGGCCTCTGGATTTCTGTAGCCACCGGATGTAAGTACAGTAATTTTTGAGAGTATGTTCAGTAAGGCCACGAAGGGAGATCATTTCCCTGTAAAGTTTTAAATATTCGTCCATAAAGGAATCTCCTTAGAATTATGATTAAAAAGCTGCAATATTTCATAAAAAGGGGGTGGACGAATAAAAAATTTAAATATGTAGTTGTTGAATGCGAAAAAAAATGATAAATTAAACATAGCGGAATGTTGTTATATGTGTTTATTTTTGTCTTGTGGTGATTCAACAATAAAACATATAGGAACAAACCGCTACTTTTATTTTCAAAAAGATTAAAATATTTCAAGAAAGTGGCGAAAATATTGGAACTGGGGCCAGCCGTCGCGTTAGCGACTTGGTACAATAGTGAAAACGTACAAAAATGCAGGGAGGAAAAAAGAATATGTTCCGGGAAATGCGCAAAAAGGACAGAGAGTTGGCAGTGGAAGAGGCATTGCAGATTTTGAAGGCACAGACTTATGGGATATTATCTACCATGGGGGAGGACGGATATCCATATGGCGTGCCTGTAAACTATGTGGTAGATAAGGATAAAATTTATTTTCACTGTGCAAAGGATGCAGGGCATAAGGTGGAAAATATACGTTACTGCCCAAGGGTTTGTTTTACGGTAATGGGGGATTCGGAGGTGCTCCCATCAAAATTCAGTACCCGGTATGAAAGTGCTGTGGTATACGGAGAATGCAGGGAGGCGGATCATAAGCAAAAGGCACTGGAGAAGCTGATAGAAAAGTACAGTCCTGATTATAGAGAGTGTGGACTGAAATACATAAAAGAAGCTATGGATATAACAGGAGTTTATGAAATTACCATAGAGCAAGTTACCGGGAAAGCGTGCAGGTAGGATTGTATATTTACCGTACAGACAATAAACGGACATGTCCGCGACCTTAGACACAATATAAATGAAACAGAGGTATTTATAAATGGAAATAAAGATAAGGAAATTTACCGGAAATGACGTTTCAGACGCTGTTCAGATTTGGAATCAGGTGGTGGAGGATGGAATTGCTTTTCCCCAGATGGATATGCTGGATGAGAAAACCGGTCTTGATTTTTTTGAGAGTCAGACCTATACCGGAATTGCATATAACGCAGAGAATGGCAGTATAGTGGGACTCTACATACTCCACCCTAACAATGTGGGCAGATGCGGCCATCTCTGCAATAGCAGTTACGCAGTGAAGTCTGACTGCCGGGGCCATCATATCGGAGAAAAGCTGGTGAGACACTCCATAGAACAGGGGAAACGCTCGGGCTTTCGGATTCTGCAGTTTAATGCTGTAGTAAAATCAAATTTATCCGCGCTACATCTGTATGAAAAGCTAGGATTTGTAAAATTGGGCGTAATACCAGAGGGGTTTCTTATGAAAGATGGCAGTTATGAGGACATCATACCTCATTATCACATTCTATAGATACTTTTCCATATCCAGTGTAAGCCTGTATGCCTCTTTTTTTCTGACCATGAAAGTGATGGTCCATTCTCTTACTTCTGTGGGAGCAAAGTAGAGGGAGGAAAAAGCAGAATGGGTCATTTTTTCATTGGAGGGACATTTACCTGCTATGAAAATGGAGGTAGGACCATCGACTCCTCCAATGATAGAAATACTGGATGCATCCTTAGACTCCGAGCATGAAATAGATACCGGAGGATCACCAGGAGAAAAGCTGCGGATAAAATAACTGCCCTCTCTAAGCTCCGGAGAAAGAGTATAGTGCAGCTCCTCATAGTATCTGGGATAGCGAAAGCGCTTTGTTAACGGTGACAGTGTATGTTCCGGTACCTGTTTCGAGATGCGGGAGTGTATTTCTACTGTGTGTGTATTACCGGTTTCCGGATGGGTAAAACAAACGGCCTGGGGTAATTCCTGATCCAGTATAAAATGTGGGCCGGGGACAGGAACAGGCTGCTGGGAAAAAAGAAATTCCAGATGATGTAATTTAGGCTTTTTTGCTGATTGCCATGCAAAGCTGGTGCGCACCATGATCCAGGCATAGTTTGAGTCCAGTTTGTAATGCATAAGAAAATCCTCAGCCTGGGCATCACACGCGCCCTCCTCATCGCATGGGTACCACCCCATGCTGCAGGAACCCTGATTGGGAAGATGTTTTCCGTCAGCAGTCAGTTCTATCTCAAGGTGGAGAGAAGTCGGATTCTCCGCCTCCAGAAACTCTAATTCTTGGTCTGACAATTTTTCCGGGTCTCTCTCCTTCCAGCTTTTCAGAAAAGCATGGAGCGTGCTGGATTCGATTCTTTTACAGAGATCCACCACCAATCCCTTGCTGCACTCATAGAGTGATAGGAGCTTAAAGTATTCCCTATCCCATAGAAATTCACAATTTACAGTTATCTCTTTTCCAGGTCTGGCATACCGCTCATGTCCCCAGAAATTATTTCCATAGTATACCTTCCACTCGCTCATCGAAAATCCTCCAGTGTATTTGCGTTGGTTTAATTATAACAGTTAATAGGGATCCACGGAAGATGCAAATCGTATCAGTCCAGATTTATGTATCCCTCAATTACTTTTTCATCATTAAGCAGTAAATATACAGAGCTATCTAAAGCTTAACGGCTACTGCAAGTGATAATGTGGTATAAAAATGAATGATATTGACAGAAATATATGATGACATTATAATTTTATTATATATAAATAAATAACTAATTAATGTATCTGTAAAACTAATGTATACATTAAAAGAACTGATATCCTCCATTTGTATAAAGCAATACATAAATATCTATTACATTTATCGTGCTCCACAGAGGTGTCAGGTAAGAATTGAGAATAAAGAGAGGTAAAAATATGGAATTGACCAGAAACGAACTGGAAATTATGGAAGTGCTGTGGGAGGCCGACCGCCCGCTTACAGGTACGGATATCGTGCAAATGTCTGTAAAAAAGTCTTGGAAAGACAGCTCGATTCACATTTTAATAAACAGTCTGTTGAGAAAGGAGGCCATTCGGGAGGCAGGATTTATTCGCTCTGGCAAAGGCTATTCACGCACTTTTGAGCCTACGGAATCAGGTGAAAAATATTATGCGGATGTTCTCGCAAATATTGCAAATAAGACCAGCGTAGCCACTTTGTTTTCCGCTCTTTTTAAGAGTAATAGTTTGTCTAAAGATACCATACAGGAACTGGAGGAGATGTTAAGTAAGAAAAAGAAGGAGCTTAAGTAATATGCCAATTGTAGAGATAAGTGTGTATTCATTTGTAAGCGCTATCTTATTCTTTAGTATAGGACTGGTTATAATCAGGAAGCTGCGAAGCGATACTATTTTTCTTGTAAAGAACAGTACAACAGATTTAATCATATTGTTTATGCTGTCTATCTGTCGTATTTTATTGCCGCTGGATCTTTCCTATGCATTTATAATATCATCTGAATCAGTACTTCCTTTTATAGAGAGAACCTTAAACCATGATATCTGGAAACATACTACCATTGGTATGATTTTGATTGGTGTATGGATAACAGGAGCACTGGGTGTTATAGCTAAGGAAATATGGGATGTTGTAAGAGAAATTAAGGTAATAAGGGGTTACAGAATTGTACAGAGCGAGCAGGTTGAGCGGATTGTATCGAAGAGTTTTGCAAATAAAAATATAAATGTGGTGGTATCACCGGAGGTTGATGTTCCTAAGGCGATTGGATTTAGAAAAGCGTTTATCTATCTGCCGGTAATCTCTGTTACAGATCAGGAGATGGAATTTATTCTGAGGCATGAAGTGCAGCATATAAAGGGAGGGGATATTTTTGTAAAGATATTCTACTTGCTTTTAAAAGCAGTATTTTGGTGGAACCCCATTGTCTATATTTTCCAGAAAGAAGTAGAACATCTTCTGGAACTTAAATGTGATATGTCGGTTACCAAAAACATGAAGATGGAAGAGCGCTTGACGTATTTGGAAACCATCTTGAATGTTATGAAACAAGTAAGTTTGGAGTATAAAGATACTTCCTGCAGTTTATCACAATTGTTAAACGGTGATTTACAGGGAATTATGAAACAGAGATTTGAGGTGATTCTCAATAAACCGGTGGAGAATAGGAAAAAAAATAGAGTTTGCAGTAAGTTTATCATTATAATAGCGTTTTTGTGCTCATATTTAATTATCATACAACCTGCATATGATCCACCGGCTGAAGACATTGTGGAAAGTGTTACAATAACGGAAGATAATGCGTACATAGTTATAGATGAGGAGGGGGTTATTCAAATATTTGTTAATAACAAACCGTTTATGATTCTTTCAAATAAAGATTTGAATATGGAACCATTTAATAAGTTACCAATAAAACAAGAGGAGATAGAAAAAAATGAAGCGAATACTTAAAAAAAATAATTATTGGAATTGGCGCAATTGTTTGTATATTCATAACAATTCCGAGTCATGCAGCATCAGTAATAAATAAGGACATTCCAAATACAAATTCAAGTAAAATCTCACCAAGAAGTGACAAAATGGTATTATAGATTAAAGAACGGTGTAAATCAGAAAAGACTTTGGTCAGTAACATATGGTTATTGGAAGACAGATTGGATTAATTATTAAATGGAAAATCGCCGCAAGCTTAAGAAAGGTTCGAAGCTTGCGGCGATTTTCTGAGGTCTCATAAAGTATAGTAATTTACTCTCTTATATTTCTTTTTTCTAAATAGTTTTCATTTGCATTCTCATTATTGAATGGTATCTATTATAGTTTACATAAAACTTAAATGTGTAAAAAGATTCTGAATTTCTGATTTAAATATAATTAGATCAACCAAAATGATTTATATTGACATAAATTATTCTAAATGATATTATATATTTATGAAATAATTAAACTAAAAAAATGTTATAACACTGTAAAAATCAGCAAGTTTTACTATATAGCATAGTAAGGGGTGATGCCATTGCGTTAGTTGTTACATAGGACTTTACACAAAAAAGATGAAAAATCATACAATTAGGAAATTGTTAATTGTTTTTTTTTAAGTGTGGATAAAGATTCAGTATAAAAAACAGGCAATTATTCAGAAATATTTCTTAAGTGATACAGATGACTAGTGTAATAACACATTTATATTTAAACAAACTTCTTTCCTTATTATGGAAACCTGTGTTATGTTAAAAGAAAACGATTGGTGGTGTTTTCTATGGCTAGACCTAAAGTATATAAAATTCAGTTAACACAAGACGAAAGGGATCTTCTTGATAAAACTTCGTGATCTGAATGAAATTTATGGCGCTTCCCTCACTCACAGCCAGATTGCCCATACTTATGCTGTCTGTCTGGCAACTGTAGATAACACAGTCAGTGCTTATATAAATAAGGGCATCCATGAAATTACTACTTATCATATCAATCCTAATTCGGCCAACGCCCTGCGTAAATCAGATGGCAGGACAGAGGCCCAGATTATCCACCTTGCTTGTAGTGAGCCGCCACAAGGACATGCAAGGTGGACTCTTGAACTCTTGGAGGATAAAGCACGTATCGTTTTGGATACTCCTGTCAGCCGCGAAACGATTCGTAGAACTTTAAAAAAAATGAACTTAGACCTCACCGCAATGAATACTGATGCATTCCCCCAAAAGAAAATGCTGAATTTGTAGCGTGCATGGAAGACATTCTTGATATTTATGAACGTCCTTATAATACACAGTTACCAGTAGTATGCATGGATGAAAAGCCCTACCAGTTATTGGGAGAGGTACGTGATCCTTTACCCATGCGCCCGGGAACACCGTACTGCAAAGGACTGGGCAGAGGAAGTGCGTTATCTTACCGATATCATGTATCCAGATGTCGAATAGATTATTCTTGTATTTGTAAATATGAAAAAAAAATTATGATTTATTAAGGAGACCAGCTATGAAAAAATCATTTAAAAAATTTGTTTTATTGACAGCAAGTATTGTAGTGGCATTTTGCCTTCTCGTATTACCGGCAGCCGCTTCCAAATCAGCAAAACCTGCTATGAAAACCCGCATGACAATCCAAGTGGGAAGTATGAAGAGGTTAAGTGTAACCAATGCCAGCCAAAAAGTAAAATGGTCCATTAAAAATAAAGCCCTGGTTTCTGTGAAAAAAACAGATGATAACAGTATTGTCTTGACGGGGAAGAAAGCTGGATTCACAACGGTTTCCGCAAGGGTAGGAAATACCACTTTGGAATGCCGTGTAACGATCAAAAAAGTAGATTTTCGGAAACAGGTGCCGAAGGTGGAAGTAGAGACGGGAGTAAAACGTAAATATGGAGTAAAAGTAAGATGGAGTAAAATAAAAGGTGCGGATGGATATGAAGTTTACAAAGAGACAAAGGATGGCGGTAAAAAACTGATAAAGAAGTATGAAAAAGCAGTTACCAGCTACAATGATAAGAATGCTTCCGTACAAAAGCCAGGAAACTACTTTGTGCGGGCGTATAAAAAGCAAAAGGGAAGCAAAGTTCTTTATAGTTCTTTTAATAAGAAAACTTACGTGATTGAATAAAATAACATATTATAGAGTCACATTTTGTTGCAAGGAGGACATACTTATGATTGAAAAGAACTATACCATTAAAAGACACAGAATATATTGTGGTCTGGTTTTGGTAGTTATATTAGTATATGCAACAGCATGTGCGAGTTCTGAAAATAATAATAAATTAGAGTCAACAAATGATTTTGAAATTGATGATATTCTTGAAAACCCAGATCCTGAAATCGATTTCATATCTGGTATGGACTTGGACATTGTTGACGAGAAAGAGTACAATAATTTTTCCTTTGAATTATCAACTCAAGAATTTATTAAAAATAAGGATAATCAAATAGTATGCAAAATTATTAATAATAATGTTGGTAATGGTTTTTATTATTATCAAATTCCATATATAGAATTTAATAATAAAGGAGAGTGGCAGCGTTTAGCATACTATCCTCCTGAAGTATTTTATGAGGGGAATTGGTTTTACAGTGGGGTTGAAGGAAACAACACAGAGCCAAATACCGCAGAAGTATATTTTGAAAAAGAGTATTTAAACGATGAATTATACGAGGGAGAATATCGCTTAGTATTGTTTGTCGGGCCTAAAGTTTTTTATGCAAATTTTAAGGTAACTTAAATAAAACATTAGAAAGGAATGTATTGTATGAAGAAGAATTAAATTCTTATTGCAGCAAGTTTGATAGTGGTATTTTTAGGTGGAATAAAGGTACAAGCTAAAGAACCTGACTTAATAACATATGATTATATAACTCATAATACAATTATTGAAAAGTCGAATGAAGTAAGCCCTATGACACGAAGTGGAGTGCGGATTGAACCAGAATATAAAATCGGTTTACCCGAAATTATGCCTAAGGTAATTATTGGTGACACAGACAGTAGAAAAAAAGTAAATCCTAATAATGAACCATACTGTAGAGTTGTTTGCCTAAGACCGGGGTTTGATACAGACGGAGATAATAAAATAGATAAATGGAGTTATGGAACAGGTTTTATGACTGGTGATGATGTTATGGTAACAGCAGGACACGTTGTATGGCACACAAAAAATAAAATGCAGCCACAACAACTCAGGATATATCTGAAACAGACTGGCTCGAAACTTAATTCAACTTACTATTATCCTAAGAGATGGACACTGTCAACTGCCTTTACCAGTAATAATAATTCTAATTATGATTGGTGTGTTCTTGAATTGCAACAGGACTTGGGAAAACAGACAGGATACTTTGGATATGGAACAGGCCTTACAGGAAGTAAATCCGTTACGGTGTCGGGATATCCATCGAGTAAGAAATATAACCAGTACAAAGCGACTGGAAAAATGAAAGTAACATCCTCATTCAGGTTTTCACACGATGTGGATACAGAAGGTGGACAAAGTGGTTCTCCAGCATATTCTTCGAATGGAATTGTATGGGGAATACATACGTCTGGAAGTAAAACGTCAAAGATAAATAGTGGGTGCTTGTTAACTCAAAATGTATATGATTTGATATCAAAATATAAATATAATTAAAATATCAGTATTAATATGAATATTCTTGTGCGATGAAATCGCACTTCCGGAAATCTGGAAATCAGATGTCCGGGAAGTGGAAATCATCTTATATGAGTTTACTCGCGTAATGTTTTGTCTAAGCCATATACCTCTCGCATTGAGATGTCATGCTCGACATCTATGCTTGTATCATAGGAAAGTCCTTCGGAATTCCCTATGATGATTAGGGTGTCAAAAGCCACTTAAATAATAATCGATATTTACTTGTACCTTGAAAATTTAACACGAAATGGTTTTAGACAATAAAAGATGGTAGTTAGAGGTTACCTGATGAAGTATCTTCCTATGACTTTTTATACTACTTTTAATTTTGGGTCACAGTTAGCCAGGCTATTAGTGTAATTTAATAGCTTTTGAAAATTTAGTGCCGCTATTTTGAACCCAAAATGAAAACGGGTTCTGTACTTTCCATGCGTTGGTATTTTATCTACGTGGTATCTTCTCCTAAGAAGAGACGGAATTGCTTCTACACCATTGCGAAAGCGGGCATACTGGCTGAATTCTTCCGTTTTCATATACTGTAATTGTTTTGCTCTTCCAACCGATTTCCATGAGACCTCTTTCCGGACTCTTGTTTTTAAGAAGCGGGGCAGACATTTTTCTTTGTAGGGACATGAGTTGCAGGTCTCAATTTTAAAATATGCAACCGAACGATCCTTACTCGGATCGTATATGCATTCTTCTGGAGCACACTTATTTATACATTCTATCAAATACTGTCCGTCCTGCGTAAACTTGAATTCAGCATAGATTTCATCTGGTTTGCGTCCTGTAAAGTTTGTAGTTACAAGCTTAAGATTATGATCTTTTGCCAGCCTGGAATTCTCTTCACCACTGTAAGCACCATCAGCGACTATAAATGCTTCCTCTTCAAAAGTCTGCTGGTTGTGAAGATAATCTTTCATGAATTGATTGTCAGCATAGACATTTTTTTCATATGAATAATCAGTGATAAGACTGCCTGTTTCACCGACAGATTCTACTACGTTACCAACATACCCGAGATTTTTCCCACCAGCTTTATAGCGAAACGTCGCCTCTGGATCTGAAGGATTTAACAAAACTTCAGAAGTATTTTTAATCTCTTTTTTTTCAAGAAGGCGGCGGGAACCATCATCGTCGATAATCGTTCTTTCTTTTAGCAAGCGAATTAGAAGTTGGTACTCACTTGTATCATCAAAGTCACCTGTATTATCACACAGTTGAATAAGCACTTCGGCATCGTGCATTACAGCAATGGTTCTTTCTGCAGCATCCATATCCCTTTTATGGTAGATGCAACGATTATAATCATCTTTTTCGATGTAATGATGTTGTTTCTCAGGGATTTCTTTTTCACGTTGATTCATAATCTTTGCTAAATTTGCAACGCAAGTATAGAAAAGCTCCAGTAATGAAAGATTTCTAATATTAGCTGCAATCATAAGACTGTCCATTCGCTGCATATTTGGAGTGATTTTCATAAATTCTGACAGTTCCTTCGCCATTTTTACAGTGCATTCATGAATGAGGTCAACATCATGCTCTGTTTCATAAGCCAGCACACGTGCTCTGAACCGGCTGAGCGTTCTATCGCTAAGGGGCTGTTCCTCAAAACTTGTTGTATGAAGTGCATACTGATAACGAACATCAAACATAAGCGCTTCTACCAATTCATCATCCGTATCTCCAAGAGCTTCTTTTAGAATAAGAGCACCTACAATAACATTTACCGGAGTATTTGGACGTGACGCTTTACTGCTATACAATTCTGAAAAAATAGTTTCATCGATAGCAGGAAAAACATACTCAGCAAAAGCTTTTGCCCATGATTTTTCCAATACGCGTTTTTCTCTTTCAGTAAGATTGAAAGTACTATCCATTAAAGATAATTGTTGATTATTATTAGCAACAAAAGCCATTTCATCACCTCCATATTTGATAACTTAATTATAACAAATATCAGGTATTTACGATATATATCGTGTTAAATTTTCAAGGTACAAATTTATATCAAAGGTCACTGACCTTTTGACACCCTAATCCTATGATATAAAAAACCCTCCGGGCGGGATCGCACTGCGGCGGAGTGGGAGATGGCTGCCGGGGCAGCCCCGCCGCAGGCGGAGAATCCTGCGTGCAGGATTCTTTTTATAATTGTCACGGCAGACCTTCTTCCTCCTGAGTACAGATGGGCAGTACCAGCTCCACGCAGGCGCCTCCATCGTTGGAGAAATGCCACCGGAAGTCCCGGTAGAGATACTGGAGCTGCTCCAGGTAGCTGATGATGCCAAAATGGCTGCCGTCTGCGGCCCGGATGTCCTGCCCCGCATTCAGAGCCGCAAGCAGCTCCTGGCTGTATCCGGGGCCGTTGTCCCGGATGATAATTTTGATATAGGGATCGTAATCGATCTCCAGATACTGGGTTTCCAGGCGAATCAAGAGCGGGTGATCCGCGTTCATGGCGTATTTGATGGAATTTTCCACAAACTGGTGAATCAGGAGAGGCGGTATCATGGCTTCTCTGGTGAGGGAGTGGATCTCCTGTACAAAATCAAAATTCTTCATATAGCGCAGCTTCTGGATCTGTACGTAGGCATCAATGTGTTCAATCTCGTCGGCTACGGGGATCACATTGTCAGTAATCCTCATCATGAAACGAAAATACTTTATGGTACACAGGATCAGTGATTCGGCACTCTCCGTCTGTTGGGCGTACAGCAGGTTGTAGACCATATTTAGGGTATTGATAATAAAGTGGGGCTTTACCTGCAGTTGAAGGATATTTACCTTAAATCTCTGGGCCGTGAGCTGCTCCTCGTAGACCTTGATTTTCAAATTTTGGATTTCATTTACCATTTTATTGAAGGTCTGGTATAGAAGCTGGAACTCGGAGGTATCCGCCACCTTCTCAATCCGGTAATCCAGATCGCCTTCGCCCAGCCGCAGCATGGATTCATTCAGGTGAGTGATGGGCCGGATTACGATCCGGTGGATCAGCACCAAAAATAATAGAAAGGCCAGGATCAGCACCAGACAAAGAAGAACTGAGTAGCGGTTCACAAAGGACAGGTGAGCGCCCACCTTATCTGCCGGAAATTCATAGGACAGTGTAAAGTCGTAGGAGGAGGGAACGGAAATCTTCACCAAATCCTGGTTCATGATGGTCTCCTGTGAGAGGGTCTCTCCAGGCTGGAATATCAGACTGCCGTAATCCAGGTTCGGAAGTTCCAGAGTCTCCATGAGCTGATCTGTATCAATATAGCTTCCCGTAACGATATTTTCATTTAAAATCATTTGAAAAAGATAATAGTGGCCATCCAGATTGAGCAGCCTCCAGGGGTAGCTGCGGGTAAGGGAGGTGCTTTGACAGATCTCATCCTGAATATGCCCCTGTATGGTGGAGGAGAGTGCACTCTGATCTCCATCCGCACTTCGGCACAGATAAAAGTCCTGCTCAGGCAGGTAGATAAAGAGCGTTCCCAGGCAGCCGTATCGGGGCAGTTCATCATCAAACTCCTGGGAAAGGGCATACTGGGCGTGAATTCCCTCTGGGCTGACACTGGAGTGGGAGAGAATGCGGGGCTCTGTCCGGTTGAACGCCAGATCCATGGTATAGTAATTGATCTGGGAGAGCTGAGTTTCCAGCTCGGCCATATTTTTCTGCAGTACGGATTGATAAGCATTTACCAGAGCGGATATGGCCTGGTTGCGGGATCTTTGCATGTTGTACATGGAAATTAGCAGTATGGGCACCACAAAGCACACCAGACAGAGGAAAAACTGCGACACGGTGGAGTGAAAGAGTTTGTGAAATTTACGTTTCATGGCAGGCTCCTTCGGAAAGCTTGTACTTGTATTCTTTGGGAGAGATACCCACAATCCGGGTAAAGGTTTTCTGAAAACTGCTGTAGGACTGATAGCCCAGGTCCAGGGCGATCTCACCGATGGGCTTGCTGGTCTTCATATCCTGCATGGCCTGTTGCATTTTTTGCTCCTGGATATACTGGTGAATGGAACATCCTGTCTCTTTTTTAAAAACCCGGGCCAGGTAGCTGCTGTTCATATGGACATATTCGGAGATAGCGGATACGGTAAGGCTATCCCGGATATGTTTTTTGATGTACGATTTTATCTTATCCACAGGGGTCAGTTCACGCTGATGGCTGTGGATAGCAGACTCCAGCGTCCTGGTGCTGTACTTTACCCAGGAAAGCATCTGGTTCAGGGAGGCAGTGGCTTGGGAGGTGTAGGAGAGACATTCCTCAGGAGGCAGGATATAGGTAAGCAGCAGCTGGTGACGGTAGGCATAGGTCACAAGCAGCTGGTAGTATTCCAGTGAGAAATGCTCCAGAAAATCAGAGGTCATCTGGCGTTTAATCGAGGGTTGAAGAAGATAACTTGTGATGGCTTTTAAAAATCCCGAAAAATCATCGGATTCCAGCAGTTCACTCCACGCCTGCACCGGGGTATCCGGAGGTAGAGTCCTCAGATCCTGCGAATGGACAGAATAAATAAGCTGCTGCTCCAACACTACATTCTGATAGGCCAGGGTCTGTAAAGCTTCCATCTGTTCCGGCAGCTGACAAATATTTTCCGGCCATCCCAGATAGCAGTAATACCGCAGTTCCTCGTCATCTTTTATTTGGTTCAGGAAGGAACGGCAGATAGAATCTCCAGTTTCCGGCAGAGGACAATCGTCATCCGAAGATTCCAGGATAAGGAAATAGGAATCATCCGTCTGGGGGATCAAATAGCAGGTACAGGGGGCACTGCCGCAGATCTTTTCCAAAAGCCTCTGGTTCCTGGAGTGATGCTTCCGGGGAAAGCGGGAGGCGCTGCCGGATATGGCAGTGAGTAAAATGGCATAAAAATGGCTGTGGATGCCAATGTCCAGCTGCAGGTCATAAATCTGCTGTGATACAGAGGACTCATCCGGCGAGGTGGTGCCGTCCAAGAGCTCCATCCAGAACTGACGGTAAATAGCAGGGAGGCTCTGCTGCCAGGACCGGGTCTTAAGCTGCAAAGCCTGTGACTCCTCCTGGCGGGAGATTGCTTTGGCAATAGAGTCTTCCACCTCCTCCGGAATGATGGGTTTTAAAATATAATCAATACTTCCCAGCTTCAGGGCCTTCCTGGCATAGGAAAAGTCTGCATAGCAGGTGAGAAAAATGCACTGGGTGGGTATATTTTGGCTGCGAATCCAGGATACCAGATCGAAGCCGGTGCCGCCCGGCATCTCGATATCACAAAGAATGATTTCAATGGTTTCGGACAGCAGGAGAGAGCGGGCTTCTGTGATATTTTTAGCGGTAAAAATATGAGCAAATTGAAAGCGGCTCCAGTCCAGACGGGTTAAGAGGGCTTCCAGAGTCAAGTGTTCATCATCAACTAATAAAATATTCATTACAATCCCTCCGATTTTTGTAAGTACCTCAAACGTACCATAAATAGAAATAAAATGCAATGAACGAAGGAAGAAAAGTTGTTACCATTCATTCCCTGGCCAGCAATATGCATAAATCTACAGAACTGTTTGGACAGTTAATGAAAAGTCAAAAACAGTTCACAGATGAAGGAAGATCCGGTATACTGTTATTGTTCACACGTTCACAGTAACATGCATCTGAGTGAACAGTAATGGTATACGAATGGGTAGGATTGGTTTACAGGAGGAAGATAATGGATAAAAGAAATATAAGAAGATGGCTGACAGCGGGTTTATGCATAATTCTGATGTCTGTCAGCGTGGGATGCAGAAGACAGGAAACCCGGGCAGATGAGAGTGAACAGACACAGTATGATACTCTGCATCTGTATATGTATTCTCCTGTAAAGCCTCAGGACGAAGAACTGGTAGAGGAGGAGATCAGCAAAATTACCAGGGAGAAGCTGCAGATTAATGTGGATTTGGAAACCTTCACGAAAACAGATGCCAACGAGAGGCTTTTTCTGGCAGAACATGAAGAGGTAGACTTGTTTTCTTATCTGGGAAGCAGCCAGAGGTTTATCAGCATGATTTCCGGTAAAGAGATTCTGGCCCTGGATGATTTGTTGGCGGAACGGGGAGAGGGAATTCTGGACTATGAGGGGGAAATGCTGGATGCGGGAAAATGGAATGGGCAAATCTATGGCGTTCCCTCCAACAGGGAAAAGGGAGATGCTTACGGTGTTGTTCTTCTGAAGAGTCTTGTGGACAAGTATGAGATCGATGTGTCAGAAATCAGGACATGGGAGGATCTGGACCCTGTTTTTGCCATAATTAAAGAGAAGGAAAAAGATTTGACTGTACTTGTGACGGAGATAAATGATTGGAGCGTTGCGGGGCTCATGAATAGTATGGATACCCTGACGGATGCCAGATTTGCAGTGCTGAAGGAGGGGACTAAGGTTCCCCGGGTGACGAATTACTACGAGACGCAGGAGTGGAATCAGGCTGTAAGGAAAGCACATGAATGGTACAAAAAGGGGTATATAAAAAAGGATGTGCTTACTTCTCAGGAAGAAGGCAGAAAGCTGTTAGATGAGGGAAAAGCCTTTGCAAAAATGAGTTTGATGAATATCGACCGGAACGGGGAGATGGAGAAGCCGGAAAAGGTCTATATTCCGCTGACAAAGACATTGGCCACCACTACCTGTGCATCCAGGGACCTGTGGGTGATTCCTTCCGCCAGCAGTATGCCGGAAAAGGCCATGGAAATGCTGAATCTTATGTACACGGACCCGGATATTGTTAATTTGCTGCAGTACGGGATTGAGGGGGTACACTATACCATGCAGGAGGACGGTACCATGCTCCATGAGTATAATGCCACGGGAAAAAGCGGATATTACCGGGGGGCTGGTCAGGCGGGAAACCAGAGCCTTTTGCATGTGGCGTCCCTGTTGGGAACAGATTTTGAGGAGAGATGGAAGGAAAAAGAAGAAAATACAGAGATTTCGAGGGCCTTCGGTTTCCGCTTTGACCCGAGTCCGGTGCTGGTGGAGATTGAAGAGGTGGAGAAGGTCATTGATGAATATGCCAAGCCTCTGGAGAGCGGGGTCATCGATCCGGTCAGTGAGCTCCCGAAATTTAAAGAGAGGCTAAAGGAGGCTGGAATCTACCAGGTGATCAGGGAAAAGCAGCGCCAGTTGGATGAGTGGGCGGCAAAGCAGTCGGAGTAGCAAGACACTTATTATTCAGACAGTTCTGTGCATTTACTGCACAGAACGTGAGAAAGTGATTCAGGAGTGCATTAAAGTCAGATTCTTACCAGCGGAGGTCAGATTTGCGAATGGAACCATTGAAAAACCTTTGTTACAATAACAGTAACTACTCTACTGGCGGATATGGAAAACCCATTTCGGAGCAGAGGAGAAAGGAAGGAGAATGAGAAAAATGAAAAAACGAATGGTTGCAATGGTACTGAGTCTGGCGATGATCATGACATCCGTACCGGCTTATGCGGCGGGAGACCAAAGTGCAGCACCGGTGGATACCGGATTGGAGAAGAGTCCTGATTTTGAAGAGTATCTGGAGAGCAAGTATGTGGACCCTGATCGTGTGTACAGCTCTGACGTGCGCTGGTGGCTGGGACAGGCGTCCAACACAGACGAGGTTCTTCTCGATGAGATTCAGGCACTTTATGATGGTGGATTTCGAGGCGTGGAACTCTGTATGCAGACTGACACTACTGCTGCTGAAGAGGATTACGCATATGGTTCCGAAATGTGGGCACATAAATGGAATCTGATGATGAATAAACTGCTGGATCTGGGGATGGGTGTATACCTGACTTCTGGTACCAACTGGGCCACATCTAATGTTCCGGCGTCCAGTCTGGACCCGTCAAGTGAGGCGGCTCTGCAGGTTCTGGCTATTTCCGATGTGTCGAAAGCTATGATTGTAAAAGCTGGGGAGACCTTCTCCGGCGCTCTGGAGCTTCCGGCGTCACCAAAGAAGAATACAAAGCTGAACACTGTCTATGCCTATAAGGTCGCAAAAACCGATGACGGCACAGACAGGACTTCTATCGTTTTTGGATCAGCCATAAAGCTGTATGACAAGAGAGATACGAATCACGAATCTTATGTTACAAAAGGGGAAAGCGATACGGATTACACCGTAAACTGGAAAGCTCCCCAAGGAGAAGGAGAATACCAGATCATCGCAACCTGGAGCCAGGGCGCATATAACAGCTCTTCTCCTGGTATCGAAGAATGCTATACCACGAACTACTTTGATGAACGAGGCGTGGAGGCTTTGAAGAGTTTCTGGGAAGAGCACTACCTGAGTGACCCGGAGCTTGCAAAAAAGATCAAAAATGGTGATGTACAGTTGTTTATGGACTCCCTGGAGCTCACATACGGCGACGGTTTTACCTGGTGGAGCGAAGATGCTGTGGAGCAGTTCAAGGAAATCAAAGGCTATGATCCCATGCCCTACATTATCATGGTCAGCGGCATTGGTTCCGGATTTGAGTTTGCGCTCAATACATACTATGATATGAACGGTGTGAATGATTTTATCTTTGGTGCAAAGAACATGTCTACATTTATGCTTGAGGACAGCGAGGATTATGATTATTTGACACTTCGTGAGCAGCTTGTGAATGACTGGCAGGATGTCATGACACAGCTCTATGAGACCAGAATGCTGATGCCCCTGAAGAAATGGCTGAACAGTGTTGGTATCAAAACAAGGGCACAGATCTCCTACGGGAAAGCTATGGAGATCACAGAGCCGTCCGCTTACGTAGATTATCCGGAGGCAGAGAATCTTAACCAGTACAACCAGGTGGATATCCTTCGACTGCACACAGCTGGTGCAAAGCTGCAGAACAAGGTCCTTTCCACGGAAACAGGCGGTAACGAGGACAGATACGGCCAGTCCTACCAGAGACTGCTGGATGAAATTTACAGCCAGTATGCTGCAGGTTTCCAGCGTGTGGTGTGGCACATCTGGACTTCCAACTTTGGTTACGGCAATTGGGATTGGCCGGGTTATACCAGTGGTTCCAGCGGATTCTATCGCTGGGGAAACAGGGAACCATCCTACGTCAATTACGATGAGTTCAATGCCCATATCGCACGTATCCAGCAGCTTTTGCAGACAGGAAAGTCCCGTACGGATATCGGATTCATTCACAACAGCTGGGCGCAGGGTATGAGAACAAACGGTGAGGATGGTACTTTCTCACAGAAATCCAAAAACTGGCAGTATGCACATGAGGGTGTTCACTACCGTTCCACAGAACTTCAGGATCACGGTTATACATACGACTACTTAAGCCCTGACCTGCTGACCATTGACCGTACAGGCGACAGCGATTATGTAGCTATGCCGAATGAGGTTACAAAGGTTGTTTACAACAAAGAGACAGGTATCCTTGAGGGTGCAGGTTACAGAGCACTTGTTATTTATCAGGATTGGATGGACCCTGATGGAGCGGAGACGGTTCTTGATTTGGCAAAACAGGGTATGCCGGTAGTAATCCTTGAAAATGCTGCCAAGCTCAGCACATTCCAGAGCGATGTCAGCAACAAAGGCAACAAGCTTTCAGACATCATGAAAGAGATGAAAGCATTGCCGAATGTAAAAGAAGCAGCTGTCAATGATAAAGAAGTGAACTACAGAAAAGGCGAAACTGGTGCTTACGATGATGATGTTTATGAAAAACTGGTAGAACTGGGTGTTACACCTTACGCTGAATTTGAAAAAGAGAACCATCAGCTTCTGACACAGACACGTGTGGATGAAGGTGGCAATATGTATCTCTATGCGTACAACTACTGCCCGAATGATTACCATCAGCACAGTTCTAAGAAAGATGTACAAACTGAAAATCATGGTACCAATATCAAGACAAACATCAAGATGGATGGTCTTTATATCCCGTACATGATTGACTCCTATACGGGCGAAGTTACCGAGCTGGCCCAGTACACCTATGAAGATGGCAAGACAGTATTCCCAATCGATCTGGATTACACCAACATTGCTCTGTATGCATTTGAAAAAGTAGATGCACAGAAAGCGGATACCATTAAATCCACAACCGCAGCTTCTTCTTACATGAGTAAAGACGGTTCCGTTATCCGGGTGACAAAGAAGGGTGTTTATGCAACAGAGCTGAATAATGGAAAGACAGTCATCACGAAAGTGGATAACATGGCGTCAGCTTCAGATATTAAGAACTGGAATCTTGATGTCACATCCTGGACAAAAGGTGATGAGGTACTGACCTCCACAGAGAAAATCGGGGACCTGACAACAGTAAATAAACTCACAGCCACGAAGAAGACGGTTATTAAGGACATTAAACTTGATACACTGACCACATGGGATAAGATTGCACAGATTGGCAAGAACGTTTCCGGTACAGGTGTTTATACAGCAGAGTTTGACTGGGATACCGCAAAAGCGGACGGCGCGTACATTGACTTTGGTGATAAGCTTGACCAGAGTATGACAGTAGAAATCAACGGCGTTAAAGTTGGCGGCGCAGAAAGCCAGAATCCCACAAAGGCTGTAGCAAAAGTTACCGGTAAGGTCTTTGATGAAAATGGTAAGGAAGTTGACTACAAGGGTGCGGACGAAAGAAGCCAGTACACAGGTGGTGTGAGCTGGGATAAACCAATCGCAGACGTAGGACAGTATCTGAAGAATGGGAAGAATACTATAAAGATCGTTTACAATTCCAGTATTACAAACGCTGCCATTGCCGCAGGAATTGTCAAAGAGCGGGATATGGTAGGCAGTGCATGGTACGGTGCGAAATCTATCTGGTGGGGAACTGACATAACATACAGATCCAATGGACCAGCTCAGGCTAAGCTTGTGCCATACAAGGATGTTAACTTAACTGCTCAGGCGGCCAACGATGAGGCAGCAGTCAAAGAGGCCAAGAAACAGCTGGAAGAGGCCAAGAAACAGCTGGAAGAGTTGAAAAAGCAGGCAGACGCCAGTGAAAAGGCCCTGAAGCAGGCACTGGAAGAGGTAAAAGCAGCTAAGAAACAGCTGGAGAAGGTGACCTTTATTAACCGGAAAGTGAGTGTTAAGGTAAAGGCAACCGGCAAGAAGCGCATGAAGGTGACCGTTAAAAAGGTCTCCGGAGCCCAGGGCTACCAGATTCAGTACGCCATGAAATCAAATATGAAGGGCAAAAAGGTTGTGAATGCCAAAGGAACCAATAAGGTTATCAAAAAATTAAAGAAAGGCAAGACCTACTTTGTGCGTGCACGAGCTTACAAAACCATTGATGGAAAGAAGGTCTATACAGGCTTTAGTGTGAAGAAGAGAGTAAAAATAAAATAATGTAATGCGAGTTTTGCCGGGGGCGAATCCAAAAATCGGGATTCGCTCCCGGTTTCTTTTGTTAACAACGGGGCTGGTGTTACTGTTCACACGTTAACAGTAACGAGCTGGTTCACCGTCCGCTCAGGTCTGAGTAAGCCCGTGAGAAGATGATTCAGGCGTTAGCTCCTGAGGGATGTGGCTGCTTCCGGTACTGAAGAGGGGACACTCCGGTTATTTTTTTGAAAATTCTGTGGAAATGGGTAGTATTTGAATAGCCCACATACCTGGAAATATCCTCCACATTCATTGAGGTGTGGAGCAGCTTATCCTGGGCCACAGAGATCCGTATCATCTGCTGAATCTGCATGAAAGTTTTCCCGGTATTTTTCTTGAGCAGCTGAGGCACATAAGTTGGGTGATAGTGGAAGGTTTCCGCTATGGAGTCAATATCCGCGGTCCGGAAATTATCAGTGATATATTGGATAATCTGCTCAATGCTGTCATTGGGCGCTTTTTTTCTGCCGGATACCGTGTTTTTCCTGCCTGTCATATAGGTTCTGGTCAGCTCCAGACAGAAGAGCTGAAGGCTGTATTCCATGGCTTTCTGGCACTGGGGTTTCTGGACAATACTCTCGGTGATAATATTGTGCAGAAAAGAGAGGGAATCCTCAGTGCTGTAGATATCTCCCTTAAAAAGTATATGTGTATTTTTTGTTTGCCCGTAAAGGCAGCTGGAAAAGAAGTTAAACACAATATTATCAGTGGAAGAGATCAGGGCAATGGCGTTGGAGAGCATCTCTTTGTGGATCAGAATATTAAAAATAATGGTGTCATCGTCTATCTCGGATAAGTGGTGGATGGTATTGGGATTGATAATACAGATATCCTTTGGATACAGGGTAAACTCCTCATCTCCTATGTAATGATGAACATGGCCATCGTAAACATAGATCAGTTCAAAAAAATCGTGACAGTGGGGAGCAACAGCCATGGGAAAAGTTAGGTGCATGACGGTCTGTATTTTTTCAAGTTCCGAAAAAAAGGTGTCTGCCCCAAGCAAAAAGTACCCTTTTTCCTGAATCTGCTGATTGATGCCCGGAGGCAGCAGCCTGATATTGCTGTTTAGCTTATTTTTCATTCGGCTGTGGTAATCTCTGACAAGCTGGTCCGTTCTCAGATCATTCATACTTATTCCTCCTGTAATTCTCACCATAGGCTGCAAAGGTTAAAAGCTTTCGCTGTTCCTCAAGGTATGCACAGGAAATGCGCACACCAGCCTGAACTGTTTCCATACAACATCATAATATAAGAACGACCACAGAAAGAAAAGAGGAAGATTCTTGGATAGCAGGTAAATTTTTGTGCAAAATTTTGTCATCCTTCTGGATATAAGAAAAGGTAAAGAAAATATAAGGAATGAATGTTGTACAAAAAAAGAACTGCTGTTAGGATTTTTATATGCAAAGTAACGAAGATCGTGTGAGGGATAGGATCTTTAGCAAAGAAAATGTAGGAGGAAGAGAAATGAAGAGAAGAAACCGATTTGTGGCGGCTATGATGTCGGGTGCATTGATGGTCAGCACTATATTAGCAGCAGCGCCCATGACAGCTTTGGCCAGAGAAACCACCAGTATCCACAGCCTGACTGTAAATTACCAGGAACAGGCAGCAGGGGTGGAGACAGACCAGGTGATCCGTTTTGGCTGGAAAATGTCATCAGAGGAACAGGGAAAGGAACAAGTCTCCTATAAGATCAATGTCTACCAGGACAGTGAAAAGGGGAAACTGGTCTGGACAAGTGGGGAGGTAAAGAGCGGTAAGTCAGCCGGGATCGCATATCAGGCGGATGAAATGAATCTGGAGGATGAGACAAAATATACCTGGGTGGTTACCGTAACCTCTCAGGACGGCGGAACGTATCAATCAGATGCAGGCAGCTTTATCACAGGTACAGATATGAATGATGCTTCCTGGATTATTCCGGAGCAGAATGAAAATGCAGTTTCCCTTTTAAGAACAGAGCAGGAGCTGAAGGGCCAGGTGGAAAGTGCTTATCTGTATATTTCTTCACTGGGAATCTATACCGCTTACATTGACGGACAGGAGGTGAAGGTAAACAGCTCTTGTGACGATATTTTCAACCCGGGATGGACAGATTATAAATACTATACTAATTATCAGACCTATGATGTAACGGACTATATCCAGGACTCCACAGTGACTGTGGGCGTGGAGCTTGGAAAGGGCTGGTATGCGGGCAGAATCGGAGAAACCGGAAGCTATGGAGCTGTATTTGGACCGGATGATGAGAAATGCGAAATGGGACTCATTGCAAAGCTGGTGGTAAATTACAGCGATGGAACCAGACAGTACATTCGTACGAATCAGGACGACTGGAAATCCAGTGCCTACAGCCCGGTCACGGAAAATGATTTCTTTGATGGGGAGACCTATGATGCCAGAATTGCGGATGAGATCCGGGGATGGAATGATGACGGATATCTGGCCGCTTCTGCAGAAGATATTAACAATGCCTGGGCAGGGGTTACGGAAGGTTCTTACAAAGGTGACCTGCGCTCCGGGACCGGCGCCGCAGCCAGGATTGCGGATGAGTATGACCGGTATCCTGTCAGAGCCTACACTTACAAAGAGGAAGAAATGATCTCGGCAGAGGATGCTGGAAATGACTACGGAACTGTGAGAGAACATGAGGAAGACACAGACAGGGCGATCAGTCTGAAAAAGGGTGAGAATCTGATTATTGACTTTGGTCAAAATGGAAGCGGTGCGGTAGAGTTGACTGTGGAGGGAAAAGAGGGAACTGCGGTGACCATTGATCACTCTGAGATGCTCAATGACGGACGTAGGAATACCACCCTGGAGAGCGGCGGCAGCGATGGGCCCAGTGGAACACTTTACAAAAAGGCCATCACAAATGCCAATGTGACTGACAAGTATATTCTTTCCGGAAAGGGAACGGAAACATTTCTGCCTAAGTTTACCTTCCGGGGCTTCCAGTATGCAGAGATTACAGCAGACCAGGATATCCGGATAAAGGGGGTCAAAGCCAAAGTATACACCAGTGTGGGGGAACAGACCGGGACTATAGAGACAAATAACAGCGACATCAATAAGCTGTTTTCTAATACCCTGTGGAGTCAGAAATCCAACTATCTGTCCATTCCCACAGACTGTCCCCAGAGAGGTGAGAGGGCAGGATGGACCGGGGATGCCCAGCTCTTTGCAGCAACGGGTGTGTATAATTATGATGTATATTCATTTTTGGAGAACTACAATGATATCATGCAGGAGCATGCGAAAAACAATGGAGATGCATATGGGGCTATCATGCCCACCAGCTTTGTTGGGTTCTTCGCCACGATGATATCCAGTGGGTGGAGTGATGCGGGAATCATTATTCCATGGGTACTGTATCAGCAGACAGGTGACACCACTTTGATTGAAGAATATTATGGCCAGATGGATGCGTATATGAGCGTGGTAAATCAGAAGGGGTATGGCCCCATGTTTGGGGACTGGCTGGCATTTTCAGGGGCCTCCACTCCGTATTTGAATGCAGTGTATCAGATCTATTGTACCAGTCTGATGGAGAAAATGGCGGATGTGCTGGGCAGAGATGCGGATGCGTCCAAATACAGAGACCGATACTCTGTGCTGAAGAAGGCATTTATGGAAAAATATGTGGATGAAGATGGTAATGTGCTCTCATCCACAGCAGATGATGTGACCGTATCCAACCACGGCTATCCTGTAGTGGACAATGCGCAGACAGCTCTTCTGTGGGCTCTGAAACTGGGGCTTTACAGGGACAATGCCCAGAGGGATATCATGATCGCAAGTCTGCTCAAAAACGTGAAAAATGAGGGTGGGTCTGTACGCCCGGATTATGAAGAAAATACCCTGAGCGTGGGATTTTTGGGAGTCAATGTAATCCTTCCGGTACTGACCGAAATCGGTGCTGCGGATGTGGCCTATGACTTATTGCTGCAGGATGCACTTCCATCCTGGCTCTACAGCGTAAAGAACGGGGCAACCACAATTTGGGAGAGGTGGAATTCCTACTCTACGGAGAACAGCTTTGGCGATTCTGGTATGAACTCCTTTAACCATTACTCCTACGGGGCGTGCGTGGAGTGGATGTTTAAGTATATGGGCGGTATTACTATGGATGAGGAGAATCCGGGATTCCAGGACATCATTCTTCAGCCCACAGTGGATGAATCAGGCAGGATTACTTTTGTAAACAGCTCTTATAATTCTGTGTATGGAAACATTGTATCCAACTGGCAGGCAGAGAGCGGTAAAATGTCTGTTTATCATGCTGAGATACCGGCAAACACCAGGGCAGTTCTGTATCTGGAAGTCAGCGAGGGAGTTGCCCGGAAACTGGCGGGAACACAGGGAGTTACCTTTGTTGGAATGACCACACGCAATGAGAAACAGACCGCTCAGTTTGAACTGGTTTCCGGTTCCTATGACTTCCGGGATTTTAAAGAAAATCAGGTACAAGAACAGGATGTAAAAGTAAGCCAGGTTAGCTTGAATAAGGCAAGCCACAGACTGTTTATAAAGGATACGATGCAGCTTAGCGTATCTGTCAATCCGGCCAATGCGTCAGACAAGTCTGTGGCGTGGTCCAGCAGCAATGCAGCTGTGGCTAAAGTGGATGGCAATGGAAAAGTAATGGCAATGAAGGCAGGGACAGCAATTATTACAGCAGCGGCGAAGGATGGAAGTGGTAAGAAGGCAGAATGTAAGGTCACGGTGGTGAAGCCCACGGTAAAATTGAATGTGAAATCCGCCAGGCTTCAGGTGAAGAAAACCACAAAAGCCATCAAGGCCAGTGGATTAAAGAGCGGGGATTCCATCAGTAAGTGGACAAGTTCTAAAAAATCAGTGGCAACTGTGGATAAGAGCGGGAAGATCAGGGCGAAAAAGGCAGGAACCACTACCATTAAGGTTATCACCAAAAAGGGTGCAGCTGCATCCATGAGGCTGACAGTCACGAAGAAGGCAGTAAAAACCACCGGCATCAGAGCTAGTGTGAAAAAAGTAACCATGAGGAAGGGGAAAACTTATCAGCTTGTAGTGACCAGAAAACCTGTTACAGCTACAGAAAAGATTACTTACAAGTCATCTAAGAATTCAGTGGCAACGGTGACAGGTAAAGGAATGATTCGGGGCAGGAAAAAAGGAAGGGCTACAATCACGGTTAAGACATCTAATGGGAAGAAGTGTATGGTGAAGGTTATAGTTAAGTAGAAACTGTTTTAAGAGTTTGGGAGTGATGGGCGTAAATGGGAGGGGGACGCCAGAGGGATCGGAAGATATCCTGCGGCTGCTGTACCGTGTCGCCGGAAACTTCTAAAGGGCCGAGTGCTGCTCGAAACGCAAAAAGCGTTCGGCAACTCGGCCCGTTTGCTGGATGCAAACGCGCCTCAGACAATGCCTCTCTCGGGTCCGGGGACCCGTTTTTGCTCACCGCAGCAATCGCCCCTTAAGAAGTTCCAGGGCTCACTATATGCAGCCGCAGGATATCTCCCGCTCCCTCTGGCTGGCTTCTGCGTTTGCGGGGGCTGTTTCTGGCATAATGTTCTCGGCAGATGGGTTAGAATAGTTTTACAATTTACTGTAATTTGGTTTAGCTTATATTGTTTTTATGTTTGTATTGCTTTTGGAGGAATTTGTTTTATAATGTAAGTATACTTGATGGATTTTTTACATAGATACTGAGTGAATGTGTTTTTGCACGCTGGTTAAGCGGAGTTCTGATTCAACAAGAATAAATGAAGATTCTTACACTGACATGAAGGCAATCAACGCATCTGAAGATGTGGTCGTACTCTGTTAAATTATCGGGCAGAAGCAACTGTGGAGATGGATAAGGAGGAATCAGGATGGCTGTTTTAGACGGATGTGAATCAAAATTCAGAACACCGGAACCGGAGGAACGTGTTTGTCCTAAGTGCGGGAAGGCGGTGGAGGTGTTTACGATCAGGGGGAAAGTTATTGAGGAGGTAAAGTGTGACTGCGGCTATGTGTTTGAGGCCCAGGAACCGGATTCTCCTAAGGTTGAGAAAAAAGGTTAAGCATAGCGGAAGATCACTAAATGATAGAGCGCAGTAAGAAGGGAATGATCACCTCTCTTACTGCGCTTTTTTCTGGATATATTCCGCGTCAGATCTGCTTATTTTTTTACTTCATATATTACTTCTAGACCATCATCTGGATGATAGGACCAGCTTACTTCTAAACCATCATATTCAGAAGACTGAATCCCATCGAGTGCGCGTGTAGAAGACATCTTTTCAATTAACGAATCGGGTAAATCAAGTGCTTCGTTAATGTAAAAGATCGCCGAAATTGCATCATCTTCGGTATGATTTTTAATATCATTTGGATTTGTGTCAATTGATAAATAGGAACCATCATCAGCCAATGTTGCAAAAGATGATTTACAATATTTAATATAAACAGAATATAAATCTGGACCATTAGGTATAACCGTTAATTTACATGAAGATTCTTTACCATTATCTGACGTTATTGTAATGGTGCAGGTACCTTCTTTATATCCGGTAAGATTGCCTTCCTGGTCAACTCTACAAACACTTGGGTCTGAGGACTTCCATGTTACATGTTTATTTCCTGCGTTATTTGGTTCAATTGTGTAACTAATATACCCGACTGTTCCTAATTTATGTGTTGCCGATGTGAATTCCAATGTAATTGATTCTACTTGTGGTGTTATATTGACTTTGCAGGTGGCATCCTTTCCATTGGACGTTGTTGCTGTTATGAAGCAATTTCCAACCCCAATTGCAGAGATTTCTCCTTCTTCATCAACAGTTGCTATTTTCTCGTCAGAAGAAGTCCATTTGACCTTTTTGTTTTTCGCGTCGCTTGGTTCTATTACATAGGATAACTTTTTAGTCGTATCTTGATCAATAGTCACATTTGTCTCAGTAATCATTATTGATTCTGGCTGTTTACCACGGATAATGAAGAACAAGACAATTACAAGTAAAATAGAACAGGCACCCGCTATAACTTTATATTTAGGCTTAATAGAGGACTTTGACTTGTAAGAAATGTCTTTCTGTGTATTTTCAGCTCCTTCATAAACAGTAACCTTGCCGTTATTTTCAAAATCAGGAGCTCTGTAATTAATATCATTATCTAAAGATGTTTCACTATCTTCTATTATTATTTCGTTTTCTGTAAATATTTCTTCGGTAGCATTTTGTGTCTCTTGTAAAGGATCTTCGACTTCCATAGCCGTATGTCCCGTTTGTTGTGTTATTGTCTTTGCCGCTTCATTTTCAGACCACTTATTTTCTGCTTTTCTTTGCAGCTTCTCTTCGGCCAACAGCTTTTTATTCTGTTCTTCTTTTAGTTTTTCTTCCGCGATTCGGATCTTTTCTTCCGCTAACCGGGCTTCTTCCTTAGCTTTTGCAATCTGATCAGCTAAATCATCTCTTATTCTGTCATTATCTTCAAATGGATATCCACACACATTGCATACTTCTAACCCTTCGTCTAAAATCTCCCCACATTCAGGGCAAATTTTTACTTCAACAGAAACTTCTGTTTTATCAAATGGATATCCACAATTTGTACATTCTTCCGATCCCAATTCATTAAACTTTCCACACTCTGGACATTTTATTCTTTTCATACTCTGCTCCATCCTCTCCTTAAGATTTGTATAAATTAACACCTGACAGGACAATGTATTGACCATCGGAAAGTGTTAAATATTTTTGATCATCTGGAGTAAGCAGTACTTTTACCGCATCTTCGGTAGAATCAAGAGAATTCAGTATGGAATACCCAGAAAAGCCATGAAATCCGTCTGCTCCGTGTGATCCTGACTTTGCCTTATATTCTCCAGCGTCAATATCCTTACCTACAGTAAAAATTCCATATTTCGTTAAATCGTTTTGATCTAGTTCATCAAATGGGACAAGTGCCCCCCAATCTACAATATCTATATATTGCCCCTCTTCTAAATCTATGCACTCAAAAACGCTACTATAAAACATTGCCCCATCTGTAGTATTAGGATCAGTTCTTACCATAGTATTGGAGCATCCTTTTATTCCAAGCATAATATATTTACCAGGTTTAATTTCGTTTCCACATTTGTAGCTACCTTTTTCTAAGATATTCTCAAAAAGATCAGTCGGACAATATGCGAACCCAAGTGTTGCATCAGACGCAACCGAGTTCGATTCATTTGTATCAGCGGATTTTTTATTAGTCTTATCTTGTTTCATGGTTTCTATATCGTCTGAGTTATAACTTTGTATAATCTGATCAGATTCACCGTTATTTTGTGATACTATTTTTGCCTTTCCACCAGGCGCAGCTAGAAAACCAATAGTTGCTCCAGCTATCAAACAAATTCCGCACAATACTATTGTTAACCCTATTGATATACCACTTTTTTTATGTTTTTTATCTTTATTAATACTATTATTATCTTCCAGATGCGCCCCACATTTTGGACATTTTACAGCTTTATCTGAAATCATTTCTCCACAATGTTTACACTTTATTAAAGGCATCGTAATTCCCCCTCTCAATATAAAAACAGACTTTTAACTGTTTTTCCTATTTATTTATATATACATTTAGTATAGACGAAATATGGTAATAATGCAATATTATTCGTCATAGCTCTTGTCGAAATATGAAATATCTTTATCAGGAAACGCTCCCAGTACTTGGGCAATTCTTTAATAGCTGCTGTATGGCAACATAAAAAACCTCTGATAGCAGACAAGAGGTTCATGAAAATGTTTGCTATCAGGGGTTTTCACTTTTTATCCGATTTAACAGGACTATACGCCATAATATTTCTGAATAGTATATGCAACATATTCGGAACAACCTTTTCCAAATTGGGTATCTGTTGCTTCCGCAAGAAAGGGTGGTAGGCTTTTCTGTCACCATATAATCGCCAAAGCTGGATTCATAGAATCCATGCCCCAACCTCCAAAAGAGTGAAGGGTGAGGTAAAGGAATATTCTATTCTATCATGGTCCATGGAAAATTTCACAGGTTTTTCATTCAGTTCCTCAATATTCCTGATTTTAGGCATTTTAAGGGTACAGTTCGCAGGAGGGAGATCTCCCCAAACCGGCATTACAGAAATCTTTGTTTCCTCTCCGGCAGGTATCCGCATTTCACAGGAATGTACCAGGATTCCTACCCGGTAAGTTCCCTCATTATGCTCCTCAATTTCTCCGACATAATGAGGGATATTCAGCCAGCTGTTTCTCCATTATCATCCAAATCTTCAGGGTGGATGAAAAAAGCATCTCTGTCTAATAGAATTGTTTTATGGTTTCCTGAACCACCGGCGGCATTCTAAAATTTTTTAATACCCATAATGCCTTCTCTACTCTATCACAAAAATAATTATACTCATATTATACCAAGCCGCTAGCGCGGCGGCTAGCCCTAAGTACGTGAAACCACCACTTTTTTCAAAAAAGTAGCAGTTTTCTGAAAATTTTTACCGTCCGCCTCCTGAGGCAGGGTACTTTTTTGTTTCCTGCCATCATTTTTCACTATGGAGGTTTCATTATGGACAATTATTTAAAACAGTTTTGGGAGATGATCTCCCTCCGTGGCCTTACCGGCCATACAATCAAGTCTTATTCCACTTACATCCGCGCTTACCTGGTTTACCTTTCCAACGTCCTCGGTAAACTCCCGGAGGATGTTTCCTGGGAGGAGCTCATGGATTACATACGATGGCTCTAGAAAGAGCGTTCCCTCTCTGACCGTACCATCAACCACTGTATTTCACAGCTCCATTTTTTTACCATCTATGTTTTACACAAGCCCTGGGACCATACATAGCTCCCCTTGCGCAGATTTGACCACTATCTTCCCTATGTCCCCTCATAGAAAGAGGTCTGGCACTTTATCTCCACTATGCCGGACCTGAAGCAGAAGAACATGACGGAATTCCTGTACTCTGCCGGTTTGCGTATCGGTGAGGTCTGTCAGCTCCGATACGAAGATATCGACCGTAAAAATATGCGGATACATATCTGTCATTCCAAGAGCCGGCAGGACCGCTATGCCATCCTTTCCAAAACAGCTCTTGATCTGCTCACTCAGTACTGGTTTGCCTATGGCAAGCCTCTTGGCTGGCTCTTCCCTAAACAATCCGGCGCTGACAGGCCGATCGACACGTTCTATCTTTCCCGGCACATCCACGCCCATGAGCGCAGGCTTGGCTGGGAAGAACGTCTCACCTGCCACACCTTCCGACATGCGTTTGGCACCCATCTTTATGAAAACGGCACCGACCTGTTCAAGATCAGGTCCCTTCTTGGACATAAGTCTCTAGAATCCACAACCATCTATGTCCATCCTTCCCGTAATGCTGCCGGCAATGCGGTCAGTCCTTTCGACCGGATGGGAGGTGGACCCCGTGTGTAACCTGAAGATCCGACGGATATGGGAACTCTCCTATGGGGAATACAAGGCTTCCGGGCACATTCAGTCCCATGTTCAGCAGAAAGCCTCCCATGCCATCATGGACTGTAAATCCGGAAGGCTCGGAGCCAATCTCTCTCAGTGCCCAGACTGCGAACATCTGGAATTCCATAATAATTCCTGCCGCAGCCGCAACTGCCAGGCAGTCCAGAAGGAGGTCTGGGTGGATAAGCGCAGGGCAGAGGTCATTGATGCACCTTACTTCCATGTGGTATTCACACTCCCCCATGAACTTAATCCCCTGATCTACTATAACCAGCAGCTTCTTTGTGGTTTCCTGCACAGGTGCTGCGCACAGACACTGTTGGAACTCTCTCCGGCAGAAAGTATCCCGGCGTAACTCCCGGGATCATTCAGGTGCTCCATACCTGGGATCAGGAGATTGGCTACCCTGTGCATATGCACTGCATCCTTTCCGGCGGCGGCCTGACCCCTGACCACAAAATACGCAAAACAAAGAAGAACTTTTTTATCCCCGTCAGGGTACTCCGGGATAAGTTCAAGGGGAAATATATTGCCGGCCTTGATCGATTTTATAAAAATGGACAACTGGAGTTTTCTGCATCCTGCGAAAAACTCCGGAATTCTTATCAATGGGCTGGATTCCGCAACGGTCTTTACAAAAAAGACTGGTGCCCTTATAACAAAGAGACGTTTAACGGATTTGGCAATGCCATTGAATATCTGGGAAGATATACCCACAAGACTGCCATAGCAAACAGCCGCATCCTCTCCGCGGATAAACAACAGGTGACCTTTTCAGCCAGGAGCAGGAACCCTGGAGGACCTCGTAGAACAGTCACTCTTGAGAATACCGAATTTATCCGGCGTTACCTGATGCATGTACTCCCACCAGGATTTCAGAAGATCGGGTACTATGGGTTCCTGAACAATCGGGGGAAGAGCAAGAACCTGAAACTCATCTTTACGCTCCAGGGACATCAGCGTTTCCGCAGCAGATATCCGGGGCTTTCCATGGCGGAGCTCTTAAAAGCCATATGGGATACAGACATCCATATCTGCCCGAAATGTGGCTGCCACGGGATGCAGAGCATTGGAAGAATCCGCTGGCCTTCCTGACAATGCAGTCCCTTCACTGAATATTGTTTTTAAGACTTCCGCAAGAAGGTCTGCGGAGCATGCCCTTTTGCAAAAAATCCCCGCGGATATCTGTATATAGTGCTTTTCAGGCAGTGAAACATCCGGTATCACTCTGTCATTTTGACGAAATACGGACAATACTATCCCCATACACATCTGGCTGAACGTCCGCATCCTGGTACAATTAGAAAGAATTGTAAAATAAATTCTTACAAAAGCAATATAGATTTAAAACAATGTATGCGAAATCATCCTAACTCACCGTAACGGACTTTACAGAAATTATATATTTGGAAAATGAAGTTCTTACATTAATATGCTAAATTTCTTTTACTTAAACTATTTACAGATGAAGGAGGAAATTTTGTGAAAAAATGGATTGTAAGTCTTTTGAGTAAAGGATTGGCGGCATCTATCTTGCTGAGTGCTGTACCTGTGCCAGTTTTGGCGGCTTACGGAAAAAGGGAGACGCCTGCCGGCGAAGGAATGCCCTCTGTTGTGGCTGACTGGAAACTGGGTGAGGCATTTGCAGCGGAGGGGACTGGTATTGCGGATGGATCTCTGCGCATGGTGGATCAGTCAGGTAATGGAAATGACCTTGTGATGCAGTTTTATGAGGGGAAAAAGGTGACGGATGCGGTGCCGGAGGAGGATGTGCTTTTGCAGAATCTGAGCTTTTCGGATGAAACCATGAACGGCAGCAGTGACGGCAGTATGGTGTTTGACGGGGACAGTGACAGCGGTGCGGGGGTTGACCTGGTCACTGTGGATGGAGCGCCTATTAACAGTGATAAGTTTGAAAATGGATATACGATTGAGTTTCTATATAAATTTCCGGTGGACTGGACAAAGTCTGATGAGTGGATGGGACTGATGGCACGCCAGACCAGCTATACCAGGGAGGGGGATCGCTATACGTTTCCGGTAAACTCCATGGATGAACCACAGCTTGGGAGTATGTCTATAGCAGTTTCCAACTGTAAGGAGGTACAGTTTTTGACAGCCCCGGCAGAGGATAACCATCAGATGGGCAGCGCCGCCTGGTCAGTTTCGATGGACAAGGGGGATGAGTGGTATCACATTGCCGTTGTATCCGATGGAGATGTGATCCGAACCTACATAAACGGATGTGAGGCTTTTCGCAATTATGAGAGCGCAGATATGGATGGTCTCTTTGCGGATAAAGGGGACGGCAGATTCCGAATCGGTTCCTCCTGGTATGTGGAAAAAAAGGAAAATTGGGGGAATAAAGAGCTGGATAAGTTTCTTCAGGGAAATCTTCAGGAGGTCCGCATATCAGAGGGGGCGCTTACACAGGAGAATTGGCTGATTCCCAATCCTACGGACTTTGCCGGGGAGTATGGGAGCAATGATGCGTACACGCTGAAAAGTGAGGATAACTACAATTTCGTCCTGATTCCTGACACACAGAACACGGTGAAGTTTAAAGGTGCTGTGATGGATAAGGCGGTCAGGGAACTGGTAAGCACTGCAGATGAACTGAATGTCAAGGGTGTGATTCACCTGGGCGACGTGGTGGAGGACAACAATGACGGGATTCAGTATGACACTGCAAGACAGGTGTTCTATCAGATACCGGATGCGGGAATCCGTTTCCTGGTACAGCCCGGCAATCACGACGGCTGGGCCGGCGGGACCACCAATTACTGGAATAGCTTTGGGGAGGACAGCAAGGTATTTGCTGACCGGACGTCCTGGTATCTGACAAACAAGGGATACAGTTCATATATGCTGGTGGATGCGGGGAGCTATACTTACCTGGTGATTTCTCTGGCATGTACTGGAAGTGATCCCGGAAGGAACAACAATACCTCCTGGGATTCCTCCCATGAGGCCTGGCTGAGAGAGGTTCTGGAACAGTATCCCAACTGTCCCACCATTGTAACCACCCATGATGTACAGAACTGCTCGGACACAAAGCCCAGTGCCGTTAAGCTCAGTGCCAATGGGCAGAAATTGTGGAATCTGGTGAGAGGTTATGATCAGGTTTTTATGATGGCAGGAGGACACAGCCACGGTTCCGGTCTGGAAACCTTGATCAATGACAGCGGGAAAGAGGTAATCTCTATTCTGACAGACTATCAGTTTGCCTACAACGGGGGAAATGGTATCTTCCGGTATCTGGAGTTTGACGAGAGTCAGAACAAGATTTACTATTCCGCCTACTCCCCCTATGCAGCGTCCTTGAAGGAGGAGGAAAAAAGCTTTTTTGATGTGAATTTTTTAAACGGAGAGGGCAATGAGGGGAGTGTGAACCTGAATTTTTCCAAGCGCTTTGAGGGAATGGAAAAGAAAACCCCACCCGCTGCCCAGGCTAAGTGGATGAGCGGTGAGTATCATACCCACACCGGGCAATCCAAGGATGCCACAGAAAGTTTTATGTCTCTGTCCAATGTGCTGGGTGCGGCTTTCAGAGACAAGGAGGTATTGGAGGAAAATCAGGGCAGCGCCACAAAGACAGACAACATTTTGAGCGGGGCCGGATTTGATTTCCTTTCCATTGCCGATCATCTGCGCAAATCCTACAATGGGGTGGACGGGCAGGGAAATGGTAACTATACCACGCCATTTTATGTGGCTGTACAAACACAGCAGAGAGAGATCGAAAAGCTGCAGGCACAGGGGAAATATGCGGATAAATTGATTTATTCCGCTGCGGAGTGGGATATGCCGGGTCTGGATCATGCAACCGTAGGGCTGATGGGTACGGACAGCAATACGGTTCCCTACAGTGGAATCCATGAGTTTGAATGGAAGTATGCCAGCGCTAAGGAGGGAGATGACCCCACATCTATGTTTACAGGTACGGGAAACAATTACAGCGGGGATTTTGATGAAGAGGCAAAATGGGGGAAACGGAAGAACCAGGACAATCCGTCCGCAGACGTGGCTGTGGAGGCGGTAGAATGGGTAAAGGAGAATTTTCCGGACAGCTATGTGTTACCAAATCATCCCTCACGCCACAACGACGGTGACGATGAACCGGACTACGGTGAGGTGACGATTGAGACGCTGCGAAGGCTGAATGATGCAGCTCCGGATGTGGTCTTTGGCATGGAGGGGATGCCGGGAAATCAGATGGACCCGGCCTGCGAGCTGCCAGCCTCAGATATCCGGGCAGGGGCGGATGAAATGATTTCCGTCACCGGAGGGGTGTGGGATGCAATGCTTTCCGAGGGCAGAAGATTTTACAATTTCGCAAACTCCGATTTTCATTTTAAAATCAGCAGCAACGAGAATTATTCCAGTGGATACTGGGCAAGTGAGTTCTCACGCAATTACACATGGGTTGAACCCGGGGAGGATGGGACATTTTCCTTTGCGGATGTAGTGAATGGCATGCGCTCCGGAAACAGCTATTCTGTAAACGGGGAGTTGATTTCTGATCTGAGTTTTACTGTCTCGGACAAACGGGGCAGTGCGGGAATGGGAAGTGAATTAAACACGGAAAAAGGGAATGAGATACTGGTTACGGTACGATTCCGGGTACCTGAGACGAATAATTATGAAAGTCTGTACAATACCAATACGGGAATTGATGTGGACAACACGCCGGAAGTAGACCATGTGGATTTGATTGCCGGTCATGTGACAGGGAAAGTGGATGAAACTGCTTACAACAGCACGGAAAATTCGGATGCCAAGATAGTAAAGACATTTACAAAGGAGGAGCTGGAGCAGGCTAAGGGGGAAGATGGATATTACACATTGACCTATACCATGGAGGCGGACAGAGATATGTATTTCCGTCTGAGGGGTACCTCCACAGATGAGGTGGACCGCAATGGAGATCCGGTTTCACACGAGCGGTCCATTCCGGATGAGAAACCTGCGCGGTTTGACTATATAAATGACTACAATTACAGTCATCTCTCCTTTTACGCAAATCCGATTTTTGTGTCCGTGGAAGATCACACCCATGCCATGATTTTGGAACCTGACAGGAAAGCCGACTGCGGCAATGATGGCAATAAAGCTTACTATGTATGCCAGAGCTGCGGAAAATGGTTTGAGGATGAGGCCGGGGCAAAGGAAATCACGGACAAAACCAGTGTCAGGATTCCTGCAGACGGTATCCACACCTATGGAGAGTGGAGGGTAACTAAAGAGCCCACTACCATGGAAACAGGCAGGAAGGAACGGGAGTGTTCCGTGTGTGGGTATCAGGAAATGGCAGATATTGAAAAAATATCCCCTGAGAGAATGCTGCTGGCTGCTGTATATAAAGTGTATTCCTCTATAAATACCACAGCCTATACAAAGGAGAGTACAGGGAGACTAAAAGAGGCAGTTGAGAAAGGAGCTGAAGTGCTTAAAAAAGAGGATGCTTCTTTAGAGGAACTTCAGGAAGCAGCGGAACAGATTCTTATGACAGCATCTTCCCTGGTATTGGATACATCTGATCTGGAAACAGCGCAGGCAGCACAAAAAGAGGCGAAGGAGGCCAGAGAAGAAGCGCTACAGGCGTTAAAAAAAGCGGAGAGCCTGGAGAAAAAAGTGGATTTCCAAGGCAGAAAGGTGACCTTAAAGAGTGCAAAGAGTATGAAAGCTGGGAAACTTCAGGTGAAATGGAAGAAAGTGAAAGGAGCTTTAGGATATCAGATCCGTTACTCTGTCAGTTCTAAATCTGGCAGAACAAAGACCAGAATGCTCACTGTAAAAAAACCCAAGACAACTGCAAAGATGCTATCAAGCCTGTCTAAAGGAAAAAAATATGTTATCCGGGTACGTGCTTATAGGAAAATCGATGGGGATATGGTTTATACAGGCTGGTCATCAAAAAAGACAGTTAGGGTAAAATAATTCATTAAATATTTGGCACATTGCATAAAAAGGTAAAAAATATCCAACAAAAAAGTCACAAATCAACAAGAATCCTCCGAAGGATAGTGATAAAGTAAGGGTACTATTTAAGGATGGAGGAATTTATATGAGAAAGAGAAATGCAAGAGTCCTGGCCGGAGTCCTGACTGCGGCATTGGCGGCAAATTCATTTGGCTTGTTCAGTCCTGGGGCAGCTGCGGTGGAGGCAGCTTCAAGATCAGCCATTGACACAGAGGAATTTGCAACCCCCGGTAAGACTTATCAGCCGGGCGTGAGATGGTGGTGGTCAGGCGGAGCTGTGGAGAAGGAGGAGTTAATCCGGGAACTGGAATACTTAGCGGATCAGAACATCGGCTATGTGGAGATCAATCCTTTTGGAAAAATTGATGTGGAGGAAAAAGACAAAGAGAAGTTATCCTCTGTTTACACTCCGGAATTTTATGAGCTTTTGGATACCGCTGTTACGAAGGCAGAGGAACTGGGAATCACCGTTGATCTGAATATGGGTTCCGGATGGAATGCCAACAGTCAGTTCGTAAAGCAGGAAGATTCTATGGGAAATATGGCTCTTGGAAGAGCCACAATTTCTGCAAAAGAGATGAACCTGGCCTCTGTTGCTATACCGGATGTGGAGAAGAGCAGCTTCTATTACGGAGCATCCCAGAAAGGGGTTTGGGATGATGCAAAAATAAAACTCCAGGGCGTACTGGTTGCAGAGAGGACGGGGGAAAAGGGTGAGGACTTTACCCCGAAATTTTCCTGGGCAACCGGAATGACCTCTGCCTATAATGAATTTACAACCAGCCAGGGAACACAGACAAGCAAAACATATGCATCCCAGATAGAGATTAACGCCCATAACAGTGTTTATGTGGACGCCTCTGATATGAAAGGGGACACCATAAATCTGGAGGGAACAGGGCTTACTGTAACCGATGGCAAAGAGTATGAGGTCATCGCGCTCTATTACCTTCCCAGCGGTGCAAAGGGAATCGACTCCGCAGCAGATTGGTATGTGGTAGACCATATGGATGGGGAAAAGGCAGCAGAATATATCAATCAGTGGCTGGGTGAGGCTTACATGAACCAGATCCTGAATAGACACGGAAATATCCGTGCCCTCTTCAATGACAGCTATGAGTTCTACTCTGATGTCTATTACACAGAAGATCTGTATACACTGGCGAAAGACAGCGATAACAACGGCATCGGATATGATTTTTCAAGCTATCTGCCCACTATCTACAAGGAATACAGCGCAGCGCCCTTCTATATGGGACTGGGAACAGCAGATACCTTCCTTACGTACACAATGGACGCGGGTGAAAAGAGCAGGATCACCTATGATTACAACACCCTGGTGGGTGCAAAGTTCGCAGAGGGTATGGAGGGATTCCAGAGCGCTGCCAATGACTTCGGGCTGCTCTACCGTCAGGAGGCCTATAATCCTCCTATCGACACACTTGCCTCTGCAAAGTATGTGGATATACCGGAAGGTGAGCAGGGAAATGAAATGTCCCTGATCCGCGTCTCTTCAGGAGCACATCTCTACGACAAAAACCTGGTAACCTGCGAACAGTACACACTGGGCTGTACACCGTTTAAGAACACTCTGGAGCAGGTGAAGATCGGGTATGATAATATGGCTACCAGCGGTGTAAACAATTTTTTCTATCATGGGTTTAATTATCACTACGGTGTAGGTTCCGAAATCTACGGGGAAAACGGATGGTCACCAATGTCCGGCACAGGTATCAATGTAACAGAGATGAACACCTTATCCCCCTACTTTGTAGACATGAACCTTTATGCTGCAAGAGTAAACTATATGATGCAGCAGGGGGATGCCAGCAAAGACGTAGCACTTTACATGCCGTTCAACGGAAGTCTGTCTGAGACAGACGGTGTAAAAGCCATGAACTACAACGGTATTGCATGGGATGCCATTAATGATGACAGTATTCAGGCAGACAATACCAAATATCAGGGTGGAAAAATTTCTGTCAATGGCGGAAATATGGAATACGATGCCATTCTGGTAGAGACTACATCTCTTCCTGTGGCAACGATGGAGAAACTGAAAGCCATGGCGAAAGCGGGCGCAAACATTATTTTCTATGGGGAAATGCCTTCCTCACAGCCTGGATTTGCAGACGGGAACTATGAGAAAGAGGATGCGAAAGTGGCAGCCATCTCCAAAGAAATGGCCGGTTTGTCAAGTGTTTCTCATGCAGATAATATGGATACACTGGAGAGCGCGCTGACCAAAGCGGTTGATCCAAAAGTAAGCTATGAGAGAAATGAAAATGTAAGATTTGCAAGGCGTACCTTAAGCGATGGAGGAGAGCTGGTATATATCCGCAACATCTCCAGTGAGGAAAATACCATCACTGTAAATGCAGACAGCAAGTATGAGAACTTCTACTGGCTGGATCAGAACACTGGTAAAATCTACGAGGCACAGGATAACAACGGAACCATCACATTCAACATGGATGCGGGAACAGATACCTACTCCAATAAGTACAGCATGGCGCTGGCTCTGCTCTGTGAGCCGGAAGGGGCAGAAGTAAAAGCATCCGCAATCACAGAAGGAACTCCCTCTTCCATTGATGAGGTGGAGACAGAGGAGAAGGCAGAACTGACGGTTAATTCCTTAACCGTAACGGCAGACAACCTGGATGGCGTGATCGGCGGAGAAGAGAAGACAGTAACCTTTACAGAAAATGTATTGGGCAAATGGAATGATGAAAGTTTCCACGACGGAATGCTCCAGACCGTAGTAGCTGACGGCATTTATAAGACTTCCTACGAACTTCCTGTAGGAGAAAAGGCAGATAAGGCGGTCCTGAAGCTGAATAACGTCTACACAGCGGCAAGTGTAAAAGTAAACGGAAAAGATGCAGGTAACGTGATGTATGCCCCGTATGAACTGGATATCACTTCCCTGTTGACTGAGGGAACGAACGATATTGAGATTACCGTCACACCTCGCAAGATGAACCGCTACTATAATATTACGGATGGACAGTACAGTTCCAAAGAGCTCATTGACACTGGCATGGAAGGCCCGGTTGTATTGGGGATCACCAAATCCCTGACACAGGCCGGAAAAGAACTGGCAGATGCCAATGCAAAGCTGGAAGCAGCCAAAAAAGAACTGGAAAAAGCCAAAAAAGATCAGGAGGCAGCACTCGCAGCAGCCAAGGCGGAAGCTGAGAAGGCTGTGAAAGAAGCAGAAGCAAAGGTGGCAGCCGCTGAGGCAAAACTTGCGAAGGTTCAGTTCTCAAATACAAAAACCTCTATCAAGGCGGTAAAGAGCACGAAGAAAAAACAGGTGAAAGTATCCTGGAAGAAAGTAAGCGGGGCCGATGGATATGTGATCCAGTACGCATCCAACTCTAAATTAAAAGGCGCAAAGAAAGTCACTGTAAAGAAGGGCACAGCCACTGTTCAGACAATTAAGAGATTAAAGAGCAGAAAGAAATATACCTTCCGTGTGAGAGCTTATAAGATGATTGACGGTAAGAAGGTTTACGCGAAGTATAGTGGTAAGAAGAGCGTTAGAGTGAAATAAGAGAGAAAATAGTTACAAAATTGGCAGAAATAAGGATACAGCCCCGGCGATTTGCAGAGGTGCGCAAATGTATTATGTCATGCAAAGCATGACGTGCGCCTCAAAGCAAGAACGCCGGGGCGTTCTTATATATTCAATAGGTGTTCACCGAATTTAAACAATTTCCCCTTATTTTGATCACAAATTTACTACATTTTAAACACAGATTCAGGATATCATGGAAACATGAAAACAAATGAAACAAACAAAAAATTCTGAAGAAGGAATTGATGTATATAAAAATGAAGGAGGACTTGGATATGTCAGATTATTATGATTTTCATTCAGAGGAACACTATGAAGAGAGCAGGATGAGTGGTTGCCCGGTTTTGCCAGAGGGGATTGCTCCCACACCGGACCCTGAAAACCGCAATTTTAGACACAAGAAGAATAGGAAAAACAGCCTTGGAAAGAGGATAGCATCCCTGACATTAAGTGCAGTGCTCTTTGGAGCCATAGCTGCCGGGACTTTCCAGTCCATAAATTATTTCTCTGATGGAGCGGTGAATGCAAAATCATCCTCAGAAAATCAGGAAGCAGCTTCTGCCGGAACTTCCGGAACCGATACGGGGCTGCTGAAAAATACTTCAGCTTCAGGGGAGGGAACCAGTAACAAGGGAAGCCTGGATGTGACGGATATTGCAAAGGAGGCCATGCCATCTATTGTGGCAATCACAAGCAGATCGGTACAGGAAGTGGAGAGCTTTTTCAGCCAGTATGGGTACGGAGGAGGATATTTTGGTGAGCCGCAGACGCAGGAGACGGAGAGCAGCGGTTCCGGTATTATCATTGGGAAAAATGAATCAGAGCTTTTGATTGTGACAAACAACCATGTGATTCAAGGAGCAGATACCTTATCTGTAAGCTTTGTGGATAATGAGGTTTACGAGGCAAATGTAAAGGGAACCGATGCGGATCTGGACCTTGCGGTAATTGCAGTTCCCCTTGAGAGTATCTCAGAGGATACGAGTTCAAAGATTACTGTGGCGACTATAGGCGATTCGGATGCCCTTCAGGTTGGAGAGCAGGTGGTGGCCATTGGAAATGCGCTGGGATACGGGCAGTCCGTTACCACAGGTATTGTAAGCGCCATAAACCGCACTATTACAGAATCAGGATATCCGGAGGAAGAAAGCCAGGAAGATGTTTCAGGAGCAAACACCTACATTCAGACCGATGCAGCCATCAATCCTGGTAACAGCGGAGGAGCACTTCTAAATATGGATGGAGAGGTGATCGGCATCAACTCCGCAAAGCTGGCCTCCACAGAGGTAGAGGGAATGGGATATGCCATCCCGGTATCTAAGGTGTCGGATATCATTGAAAATCTGATGAATCAGACCACCCGGTCCAAAGCTTCTGAGGGTGAGCAGGGTGCGCTGGGTATCCAGGGAACAGATATCACCACAGAAGCCCAGGAAGTATACGGATTTCCACAGGGTGTGTACATCTCAGAGGTGACAGCCGGCGGCGCGGCAGAGTCAGCGGGCATTGCCTCCGGAAATATTCTGACCTCCTTTGACGGACAGGAGATTACCAGCATCAGCCAACTCAAGGATCTGCTCCAGTACTACAAAGCCGGGGAGGGCGTGCAAGTCACACTTCAGGTGCCGGGCGGGAATGGATATGAAGAGAAAACCGTTTCGGTTATACTGGGAAATAGTGCAGACACCCAGAGCCAGGAACAGATTGTAGATGAAGACAGTCTGTTTAGAAGATAAGAGAGCACAAGCATTTTGCCAAATGCAAGTAGGGGACAGGGCCTGTCCGGAACATTGAAATGTGTCCGGGCAGGTTTTGCTGTGTTTTTATATTTACATTTCCCTTTTGACACAGTATGATAGAGATTACGGAAAATAGACAAACAGAAGGAGTTATATAAAATGAGTATTTTAAGTGTGGAGCATCTGTCCCACGGATTTGGGGACCGGGCGATTTTTAAGGATGTGACCTTTCATTTGCTGAAGGGGGAACACATTGGTCTTATCGGGGCCAACGGAGAGGGTAAATCCACCTTTTTAAACATTGTCACCGGTCATCTCATGCCGGATGATGGGACTGTGGAGTGGGCAAAAAATGTGCGGGTGGGATACCTGGACCAACATGCAGTTTTGAAAAAGGGTATGACCATCAGGGATGTGCTGAAATCGGCCTTTTCCTATTTATATGAATTGGAAGAGAGAATGAATGAGATCTGTGAAAAGCTGGGGGAAGCCGATGAGGAGACAATGAATGCCTTGATGGAGGAGCTGGGAACCATTCAGGATACCCTGACCCTTCAGGATTTCTATGTCATTGATGTAAAGGTGGAGGAGGTTGCCAGAGCTTTAGGATTTCTGGACATTGGACTGGACAAAGACGTGACGGATTTGAGCGGCGGCCAGAGGACCAGAATCCTGCTGGGAAAGCTGCTCTTGGAAAAGCCGGATATCCTTCTTTTGGACGAGCCTACCAATTATCTGGATGAGACCCATATCAACTGGCTGAAGAGATATCTCACCGAATATGAGAATGCCTTTGTGCTCATATCCCATGACCTGGCCTTTTTGGACGAGGTGGTGAACATTATCTACCATGTGGAAAACCAGGAGTTGACCCGCTATGTGGGCAATTATGAAGAATTTCAAAACGCCTGCCAGGTAAAAAAAGCGCAGCTGGAAGCAGCGTATAAAAAGCAGCAGCAGGAAATCAACCAGCTAAAGGATTTTGTGGCCAGAAATAAGGCCCGGGTAGCCACAAGGAATATGGCTATGTCCCGCCAGAAAAAGCTGGACAAGATGGATGTGATCGAGCTGGCCGCGGAGCGGCCCAAGCCTCAGTTTCATTTCAGGCAGGGGCGCACCCCGGGTAAATATATTTTTGAAACAGAGAAGCTGGTCATCGGATATGGGGAACCGCTCTCCAGACCCCTGGACCTGATCCTTGAGAGGGGGAGCAAAATTGCACTCACTGGGGCCAATGGTATTGGAAAGACAACCTTAATCCGCAGTCTTATGGGACTGGTGCCTCCTGTCTCAGGAAGCTGCACACAGGGGGAGAACCTGGCTATTGGCTATTTTGAGCAGGAGACTTCCCCCGAGAACCGGAACACCTGTATTGAGGAGATCTGGAAGGAGTTTCCCTCCTATACACAGTACGAGGTGCGCTCCGCCCTGGCAAAATGCGGGCTGACAACAAAGCATATCGAGAGCCAGATGCGGGTGCTCAGCGGAGGGGAACAGGCAAAGGTGCGCCTTTGCAAGCTTCTAAACCGGGAGACCAATGTACTGATGCTGGACGAGCCCACCAACCACCTGGATGTGGACGCCAAAGAAGAGCTGAAGCGGGCTTTGAACGAATACCGGGGAACCCTTTTGCTGATCTGCCATGAGCCCGAGTTTTACCGGGATATCGTCTCCCAGGTATGGGATTGTTCCAAGTGGACCACAAGAATTGTATAACGGATGTAAAGGACTGTGAGCAAGCGGGACTGCCGCATCTTTGATTATTTAATAAAGGATGTGGCAGCCTCGTTAATTTTAACAACTATTTTTGATCAATTTCCTGTCACGTTCTTCTTTACCTTTTTGTAACCCTTCCTCCAACCCTTCCAGCAGTCCTTCTTTTAACCCTTCCTCCCGGGCTTCCTGTTTGGCGTAATATTTCTCTTCCCATTCCTGCAGTTCTTTTTCTGTTTCACTTTTTGTCAGCAGGGGAATATCATGGCCAAAAATAATGCTGAGGGCATCCTGCAGAGCCAGAGGATCTTCCATGACCTGAGAAAAAAGGAAACGGTCTGTAAGGTTTAGATCTCTTAATGGTATCATTTTCACATTATTGTTCATATATCTCTCCTTTATTGTAACACGACTCATTGTATATGAATAGGTAGGAAATTTACTTCAATTCAAGCTCGGTAATCTGACGGAGTACAATTACATGTTTAGAGGCGGCTATGTAGAGATTTACTTTTTTAGGGATTGAGTATAAAATGTGTTAAAAGGCAGGAACATCTGTATTTCAGAAAGATAGAGGTTACTGCTCAGACCGTGAGAAAATGATTCAGGGATGCGCAAATCCCATCGCTGAAGGCGATTTTGCATGGATTTATGCATGTTACTGTGAACAGTAACAGATAGAGGACAGAGAGTCAGAGAAATATAAAAACAGGTCAGAAAATACTGAGCTGCCTATGGTATTCTGTAATTATATAAATGAAGAAGTCGGAGACTTGGCTTTAAGGGGGAACCAGGGAGGATTTAATGAAAAAAAGAGGAAAGGTTTGGAAGATATTATTAGCTGCACTGTCCATATGGGGAAGCCTGCTCTTAGCGTCAGGCTGCCAATCAAAGGAGGAGGAACGGGGTCATGCAGATCGGGAGTCTCTTCCGTTGATCCGCATGGTCACCCTTCGCACCACAGAGAGCGTAAAGGATGAGAAAGAGGTGGAACGGGCGGCAAGCGCTTATCTTGAGCAGCAGCTGGGCTGCAGGCTGGAAATCGAGACAACAGTGATGGGAAGCTATACACAAAAACGGAACCAGATATTTGACTCTGAGGAGCAGGTGGACCTTTTGGTAATTTATGGACAGTCACTGCATGAACTTGTGGAAGAGGGTCAGGTAAGCCCTCTGGATAAACTGTTGAGCACCGCAGGATCAGGGATTGAAAAGGTACTGAACCGGAATTATCTGACAGGCGGCCGGGTAGATGGAGTACGCTATGGGATACCCACAGTAAAGGATTATGCCAAACAGACGGCCTTTGAGTACCGAAGCGATATAGCGGATAGATACGGCCTGGATATGGGAAGTGTGGACAGTATTGAAAGTCTGGAGTCTGTATTTTTAAAGCTTATGGGCCAGACAGATCATGTGATTCCGGTGGGTTTACAGTACAGTTTCCAGCCCCGCATAGCAGCAGATGCTTTCGGAAATTCTTTTGGAGCGCTGATGAATTATGGGCAGGATAAGCGGGTGGTAAATCCTTTTGAGACAGAGGAATTTGAGTCTTGGGTTCGGCGGATGTATGACTGGCAAAAGAGAGGGTGGATTGCGGATGATTTTGCGGACAATTTAAACAACATTCACTATCTTCGATCCGGTCTGGTGCTCGGCTGTTTTTCTACCACCTGCCCGGGATTTGACGTACAGGAGACCCGACAGACAGGCTATCCCATTAAGACTGTGGTATTGGATCAGGCATATATCACGTCCGAGGCCAATACCGTGTTTTGGACAATTCCGGAAAAGAGCCGGCAAAAGGAGCTGGCTATGGAAGTATTGAACCTGCTCTATACAGACTGCCGTCTGCAGAATCTGCTGACTTATGGAATTGAGGGAAAACATTATGAGATCAGGGAAAACGGAGACATTGGTTATCCCTTCGGAATCAATGCCAAAACCAGTGGCTATGCCCAGTTTCTTGGATGGATGTATGGAAATGAATATATCACCTACCAGTGGGAGGGAAATGAGCCGGGGCTGTGGGAGAGACTGGAGTCTTTTAACGACCAGGCTCTTCTGTCCAATGCCTTTGGAATCGATTACGATGACAGCCTCGTACAGGAGGAGATAAAGGCATGCCAAAGCGTATACAACCAGTATTATAATGGACTGGTGTGCGGGCAGCTGGCTCCTGATATTTATCTGCCCAGATTTCAGGAAGAACTGAAAAATTCGGGGATTGAGAAAATTATTGAGGATAAGCAGAGGCAGTTAGACCAATATTTGAGCAACGGGCACTGGCATGAGCAAACAGGGATGGAGAGAAGACGTACCCTGGCAGGAGGTATGAGTTGAGGGGAAAGAGAGAACAGAGCCGCTGGTCCATACGGAATTTGTGGAAGGGATTTTATCTGATCACTATGGTGGTGGTAATCAGTGTACTGATTGCAGCCTTTATGTTGTCCAACCGTGCTCTGCAGCTGGAGGCTGCCCAGAACAGCCGTACCATGTTGGACGGATATATCAGCCAGCTGGATCAGCAGCTTATCTTCGCAGAGTCTCAGTTGTATCAGCTGGCAGTGGTTATGGCAGATAATCAGGAACTTATCCGGATAACAGAACCCAATGAACAGTATTTTCTCCGGCGTCAGATGAAAGAAAATATGCAAGAGGTACTGGCAGTTAACCAAGTGGTAAATGGGATATGGTATTACAGGCCAAAGGGTCCGGGAATTACTTATCTGGAGACCAGTTCAAATCTGACAGACTATGCGGAGGCAGTAGGGATAAAGAAATCCGTGGAGTCCCTGAATCTGGAAAGCATCCCTTCGGAGTGGTTTTTCAGGGAGATTCGGGGAAAAGAGTACCTGTTTCGCATGATGAGAAGAAATGACTCCTACCTTGGCATGTGGATTCAGGCGGATGTAATTCTGGACACACTTACGAACTTTAACACAGAGGAGGGAAATGCTCTGTTTCTCTGCGATCAGTCAGGAAAACTGGTGGAGGGAAACGACAATTCCATAATGGAAGAGATGAGAGTGATCTCCCGCGAGGAAGAAAACCAGGTGCAGACGGTGAACGGGGAAAAATATATTCAGGTGAGCGCCCAGTCTGATCCGGGAAAATTTTGGGTGGCCTCCGTGATTCCTATGAAAACAGTTTTGAAAAATGTGTCCATTGTGAAATCCCTCATGTACGCTCTTGTGGTGCTGCTGGTGATTCTGTTTGCGGGAAGTATTCTGCTTACAGAGCAGCTTTTCTACAAACCTTTCCGGATTCTGCTTGGCCATATCGGAAGGATGCGGACAGGAGATTTAAATACGCACATACAGGAGACAGGAAACAGCAGAGAGTTCGTGGAGATTTTTGTGAATATTAACCGGATGCAGGACGATATCCGTAAACTGAAAATTGATAATTATGAACGACAGATACAGGAAGAAAAGACGAAGAGGCAGTTTTTGCAGATGCAGATCAAATCTCACTTTTTTATGAACTGTCTGAACATCATATACTCACTGGCAGAGCTTCAGAACTATTCCCTGATTCAGAAGATGGATATGTGTATGGTAAACTATCTGCGTTATCTGGCCAGAAAGGAGGATGAGCCTGTAAATATAGAGCAGGAACTGGAGCATATCCGCAACTATATGGAGATACAGGAACTGCGCTATCCGGACCGTTTTTCCTATGAGATCCAGGTGCCGGAGGAAATGATGTGCATCCCTATTTATCCACTGGTGATCCATACTTTTGTGGAAAACTCTATGAAATATGCCATGGATACTGGAAAAGAGAACGAGATTGCCATCTCCATCGACAGGAGTGGGGGATGGGTAAAGATTTGCATCACAGATAATGGGCCTGGATTTTCAGAAGATATACTTTCTGTATTAAACAGCGGATGCAGACAGATGAAGCTATACGGATTGACAGGTGTGGGGATCGCCAATATAAAAAACAGGATGGAGATTTACTATCAAGGGAAGGCTGTGATACGATTTTCCAACAGGGAACCATGCGGGGCAAGTGTGGTCATAGAATATCCTGTGGCAGTTGATAAGGGGGAAATTTCCGTTTGAATAGACAACAGAAAGGATGGGAATAATGGCGGAAGTGCTTTTAGTGGATGACGAGTATCTGGCAGTATGCGGAATACAAAAAGGGGTAAATTGGGAAAAGTGCCAGGTGTCCAAGGTACATACAGCATTCAATGCGGTGCAAGCCAGAAAGATAATTGAAGAAAATTCCATTGATGTGCTGGTCTGTGATATTGAAATGCCCGGGGATTCGGGGATACATCTCTATGAATGGATCAAGGAAAACAGCCCAGATGTAATATGTATCTTTCTCTCCTGCCATGCGGAGTTTGACTATGCCAGGGATGCAGTGGAACTGGGGGTATTCCGGTATCTGCTAAAGCCAATTCCCTACCCTGATCTGGAGAGGACGATTCAGGAAGCGCTGGAATACGGCAGGAAACAGAAAATAAGCCGGGAGCTTTATGAGAATATCCAGATACAGGGACAGGACGCCGAGGGATCTCTTGTGCGCAAAGTGCAGCAGTATATATTAGAGCACCTGGATTCCGAGTGCAGCCGGGAGCATATTGCGGAAGCGGTGTTTATCAACCCGGATTATCTCTCGCGTATGTTTAAGAAAAATACGGGAATGGGTCTGAACGATTACATACTCAGACAGAGGATTTCTCTGGCAAAACAGATGCTGGCCAACACGGAGGAATCCATAGGAAGGATTTCAGAGAAAACAGGATTCAGTTATGTAGCTTATTTTTCCAAGGTATTTAAGCGGGAGACTGGGTTGACACCCATGGCATACAGGAATCAGAATAGAACAAGTCAATAGATTATAAATCAGCAGCAGAAAATTCATATTTTTTGCTGCTGATTTTTTTTACAATAGGGATATGAAAAAGAAAGAGAAGGAGGAAATTACATGAACAAGAAAAGACTCACAGCCCTGGGGATGGCAGCAGTGATACTTATGAGTGCTGCGGTTCCCGGGACAACCCATGCAGAGAAGAAAGCATCACAGTCTGCCATTGTCAGCATGGAAACCAATCGGTTGGAAAGCCCTTTGGGAATAGAAGCGGAAGAATCCCCTGTTTTTGGATGGGCCATACGGTCAGAGGCCATTGGCGTAAAGCAGGGGTCATATCAGATCGTGGTGAGAGAGGGAAGCTTGGAAGGCCCTGTGGTATGGGACAGCGGGAAGGTGACAGGAGATGACACCCAGGATATTACATATGAGGGAAAAGCGCTGAAACCGGAGACGGCCTATTACTGGCAGGTAACCTCCTGGGATACGTCGGGCAGAGAAATCGCCAGCAGCCAGGACAGCTTTGAGACAGGTGTGGACAAAGAGTCCGGATGGGACGGGGCTAAGTGGATTGCTCTGGATGAAGACAAGGTGGATTACGAAGTGGATTCCTATACGGTTTCCGGCAAGCTTCGCTTTGACAGCAAAGTTTCCCATTCTTACGCCAGCCTGGTGTACAGCTATCAGGACGTGAATCACTATTACTATATGAAGTTTATTCAAAATGCGGACGGGACCATCTCCTACGCTCCCTGTGTGGAGACGGGAACCACACAGGAGAGTTTCCGGGATACTGCTCTGATGATTGTTGATGAGACAGATACAGATTTTGATCCTTCAAAGATACCGTCTAATGTGACAGAAGATGCAGCTATGTATCAGGTTCTGGACGGCATTCAGGTGGGAGATGAGATGGAGGTTGAGGTTCATGCAGACCTGAAATCCGGAAAGGTTACTACCAGCGTTAATGGAAAAGAGGTGGGAAGCTTCTCCAAGCCCAAGTACTACTATAATTCGGCAAAACTAAAGTATTATCCATCCTGGAATTATACGCAGTTTACAAAGGGATTTGTACTGGATGCCAAAGATGTGGAATTAATGCCCCTCCAGTACGGTAGAGTTGGCATGAAGCAGAATGCGAACTCAGATTTGAAGGTAGCCTACGACAATATCAAAGTAGAGGCAGTCAGGAAAGGCAGTGACACCCCGGTGGTGACCTATTCCAAAGATTTTGAGGATGGGGTAAATGCATTCAATTTTGGAACAGTTATTGAGAACGGGAACAATCAGGAGCTTTTGATCCAGTCCCACCCGGGAGATTATGATCTGCTGGTTACCCAGGAGGATTTTGAGGGCCAGAGTGCACCGATGCTGCGAAAGAAGTTTTCACCGAAAAAGGAGATCGCCACTGCCAGAATCTATTCTACGGCCCTGGGATTGTATGACCTTTATCTGAACGGGGAAAGAGTAGGCGTACAGGATGATGAGACCGGGGAAACCGTCTACGACGAGATGAAACCAGATTGGACGGTATACGGGGAGAAGGTAACGTACAATTCCTATGATGTGACAGATTATTTGAAGACAGGCGAAAATACGCTGGGGGTATATCTGGGAACAGGATGGTACCAGGGACGTATTTCCAGAAACACCTATAAGTCAGACGACCTGGAGTTTCTGGCAAAGATGGTTGTTACCTATACGGATGGCAGCCAGGACACGATTGTTACGGATGAGAGCTGGCAGTGCTATAACAAGGGGCCCATCACATCCAATGATATCTGGGACGGTGAACGCTACGATGCAGCTAAAGAAGTGGCCTGGGATGATGATACTGTGGACTGGGCTCCGGTGGACGATAGTTTTCGATTTACAGGGGAAATTATCCCTCAGATCGGTGAGACTGTGAGAAAAGTGGATGAGCTGACGGATGTGGAACTGTTGGACAGCAGCGGGGATAATACCTATTTCCTGTACGATTTCAAACAAAATTTTGCTGGATGGGAGAATATGGAAGTTGAAGCAGCTCCGGGTACCCGAATTGAAATTCGTCACGGGGAGATGTTAAATGATCCGGCCAGCGTAGAGAATGGCAAGGGCGATGGGGAAGTAGGTACTCTTTATACTGCAAATCTTCGGTCAGCAAAGGCGAAGGAAGTCTATGTGGTGGGAGACAGCGGAAAGGTAAATGTGAAAGCTAAATTCACGTTCTTTGGATTCCGCTATCTGGATATTCACGCATCCGCGCCCATCACTGTGAAATCTATTAAGGGGGAAGTGATCGCCTCTAACCTTGACAAGACCATGGAAATGACTACAAATGATGAGAAAGTCAACCAACTGATCCGCAATATTTACTGGAGCCAGGTGAGCAATTATTTAAGCGTACCTACGGACTGCCCCCAGAGAGATGAGAGATGGGGATACTCAGGGGATGCCAATGTATTTGCCGGAACCAGTGTCTACAATATGGACGTTCAGAACTTCATGAAGCGTTACAGCACCAATAGCTACGATGCCGCCCTGATATGGGATGGCCTGATTCCCGCAGTGGTACCTGAGGTGGGGAGCAATGACGGATACTGGCTCTGGTCGGATTCTGCCATCATCGTGCCCTGGAAATGTTACATGCAGTATGAATCCCTGTCCTATCTGGAGGATTCCTATAAGACTATGAAGGGATACATGGACTACATGGAAAAAACGTTTTTCCATGGGGATGGATCTGTGGAAGGTTCCACATTGGGTGATCACTTGGCTCCGGGCATGAGCGGCGGTGACTACGGAAATGAATTTGCGGGCACAGTGACCAGTACAGATGTGCTCCGCCATCTGATTGCTGCCTACGATATATCTATTATGGAGCAGACCTGCCGGCTTCTGGGATATAAGGAAGAGGCGGAAAAGTATCAGGCAACTTATGAGAAGCTGAAAAATTACTTTAAAAAGACTTTTGTAAAAGAAGACGGAACACTGACAGACAATACACAGGGTGCCTATGCACTGGCTATATCCCTAGGCATGATTGACGGGGATCAGATCGGCAGCGCGGCAGATGCACTGCAGACATGTATAGAAGCGGTGAATGACAGAATCACCACTGGATTTATCTCCACAAATTGGCTGATGCCTGCCCTCTCTCAAAGCGGAAAGACAGACAAGGCCTACGACCTGCTTCTTCAGACCATGGCCCCCTCCTGGCTTTATGAGGTAGAGCAGGGAGCTACCACCATCTGGGAGCGCTGGAATGCTTACAGTGCAGAGGGAGGATTTGGTGATGTATCCATGAACAGCTTTAACCATTATTCCCTGGGATCTGTGGGAGAGTGGATGTACGGTTACATGGCAGGCATTATCTCCGGAGATACACCGGGCTATCAGGAGTTTGTACTTCAGCCAATCATAGATGACCAGGGCCGTATTGATTATGTAGATGGAAGTTACCGGTCTGATTACGGAACCGTTCGCAGCAGTTGGCGGTCCGCAGAGGGAGCCATCACTTCCTACAAAGCGGAGGTGCCGGCAAATACTACGGCAACTTTATATCTCCCGATTACTGCAAAACAGGCCAAATACCTGGACGTCCCAGAAGGTATGACCTATGTGGGAATGGAAAAACACAACGAGATGATGTGTGCGCGGTATGAGCTGGTATCCGGTGTATATGACCTGACAATTTTGAGCGGGGAAGAGTATATGGACCAGGCCATGGATAAGCTCACTCAGCAGCTGGAACAGAGCAGACAGGAGGCAGCGGAAGCGGACAGAAAGGCGGAGGAAGCATGGAAGGCAGCAGAAGCAGTAAAGAAACAGGCCGGCGAGAACAGTAAGAAGGCTCAGGAAGCTTTAGAGGAAGCCAGGATGGCCCAAAAAACGGCAGAGCAAGCCCAGGCCAGACTGGAAAAAATAGAATTTACCTCCAGGAAACCTGATATAAAGGCTGTAAAGAGCACAAAGAAAAGGCAGTTAAAAATTTCCTGGAAAAAAGTAAGCGGTGCAGAGGGATATGTACTCCAGTACGCCACAAAGCCAAACTTTAAGGGAAAGAAAGCCGTCACGGTAAAGAAGGGAAGCACCCTTGGCAAATCCATCAGGAAGTTAAGGAGCGGTAAAAACTATTATGTGCGTATGAAGGCCTACAGAATAATTAGCGGAAAAAAAGTGTATACGGGCTATAGCGGAAAGAAAGTGGTTCGTGTGAAATAAGAAATAAAAATACGGGGCTGTTGCATAAGCACCCGGGCAACGCCCGGGTGTTGAAAAAGAACCTGAAGTGGTCTTAGAGCCTATTATCCTCACGATACATCTTCCTATAGACATTCGGAGACATCTGATATTTTTTCTTAAAGAGTTTCCGGAAATAGCTCAGGTCAGAGTAACCTACCATATCTGAAATTTCGGTTACGGTATAATTGGAGAATTTCAGGTGAGTGGCAGCATTCTGCATCCGGATATCAAAGACAATCTCGTTGAAGGAGCACCCGGTATACTTCTTTACGAAACGGCTGAGATAACCCTCTGAAAAGTTCAAAAGCTTTGCGGCCTCATGGAGCGTTGCTGTGGCGTAATGTTCCCGGATGTAGAGAAAAACCCGGTGAAGCTCCACCGGATAAGTGTGGGAAGCGCTGGGGGTGAGCAGCTGGCGGCCGAAGAGTGTGAAAAGCTTTAAGAGGTCTGCCTTGATCAACTCCTGACTCATGGGGAGATCGGAATAGAACTCATGGAGAATCTCATGGATCAGGAACTCAGTCTCCGGTGTATTCGTGAAAACGCTGTAGGGAAGCAGCGGTGATAAGTTCAAACCACTGGAAAACAGCAGATTATGCACTCCAAAGGGGGAGGAGGGAGAAAACTCCCTGCGGATCATGATATTGAACAAAAGAGTATCCTCTGAACAAACCTTGGCGTAGTGCCAGGCATAGGGACTCATCAGGAGGATTTTGGAGGAATCCTGTTTGATACAGGTGTCCAGCATATAATTTTGTGCACTCCCCCGGCAGATCACATTTAACTCATAAAAGTCATGGTCGTGAAGATTGTGGGGCGTATAGCGCCTCTGCGTTCTCTCCCTGTCATAGATTGTCTCATCGGTGTGAAGAAACACGGTTACATCCTTGTCTTTTGTAAAGTGAAACAGGTCAAACTTTATATGCTGAGGAAATAAAGAGACAGCGCTGCGGGGAGTTTTCGGCTTGTGAGTCCGAAAATAGGCGGAAATGTTTTCTAAATTAATTCGTGCACAGTCCTCATAGGAGAGCAGGATTTTTTTAGCATTCCCAGTGCTGCTGGGGCTGTTAACCTCTTGCCTATCAATGTGGGTATACTCAGCCATGACGAACGCTCCTCTCTTACACAAAAAAATGTGGTAATGATGCACAAAAAACCGAGCTGATATTTATAGAATATACCATATTGCGACGGTGAGAGCAACAGATAAAAGGAAAAGAAGTCATAAAGTTACCCTATTCAAGTAAAATTACTCCCCGCTTTTAATCAGAAAAAGGTGATAAGATACTGAACAGATACGAACCCGGCATAGACAAAAAATCGTGAGATCATGCAGAGGAAGCCAGGGACGTAATCAAAGAGAGAGGAGAAATACAACATGAGGAAGGGAAAACAGTATCTAAAAAGAACATTGGCCGCTGCGTTAGTGCCGGCATTGGTGTTTTCCACAGGGAGTGGCGCAGCATCCGCTTATGTACAGGCAGCGCCCGCAGCAGCAGAATCTGCTGCAGACAGCATAGGGAACCTGAAGGTGGACTATCAGAGCAATCCTCTGGGAATCGATTCCGGCGATGTAAAATTCAGCTGGAATATGACGTCCGGCCGGACCGGGGCAGCTCAGAAGGCATATGAGATCACGGTTACGGATGAAAAAGGTAAGGTTGTGTGGAACAAAAAGGCAGACAGCGGTATCTCTACCGGTATAGCCTATGGAGGAGAGGAACTGAAGCTTCAGACGCGCTATATCTGGAATGTGAAGGTCACGGCAGAGAACGGGGAGGTCTATATCTCAGAGGATGCTTTCTTTGAAACAGGTACAGACTTTAGCGATGCCCAGTGGATTAAACAGACTGTGGAGAGCCAGGCAGCGCCTCTGTTCCGTACAGAAGCAACCCTGGACAACAAGGAAATTGCATCCGCAAGGCTTTATATGACTTCCATGGGAATCTATGAGGCATATATCAATGGTCAGGAAGTGGTGTCAGATGTGGATGACATCTTCAATCCAGGCTGGGTGGAGTACAATGACTATGTAAATTATCAGACATACGACGTCACTTCCTACGTTAAAGCGGGGGAAAACTGCATTGGGGCTGTAGTGGGAAATGGCTGGTATAAAGGACGTATCAGCGGCAGCGCAGACTACAAAAATGCCTTTGGTGACACCGGGGATGCGGCAGCCAAGGAGCTGGCGCTTCTGGGCAAGCTGGTAGTTACCTATGCGGACGGAAGCACGGATGTGGTGACCACGGACGAGGACACCTGGACCTACTCCAACCAAAGCCCTTATCTGGTGAACGATTTCTATGACGGAGAAACCTTTGACGCAAATGTGGCAAAAGCAATTGATGGCTGGAATGAAGTGGGATATGAACCACAGACAGAATGGGCCAAGCCAGAGGCGGACGAGTACTACGGCGAAGTTAAGGCAAACGCCAAAGCTACCGCCCGCATTGCCAAAGAATATACGCAGGTGCCCATAGCTGCCTATACCTACAACGAGTCGGAAAACAGAGCTCCGGATGCAGACCTGGTCTATGGCTCTGTGGTGGAACATCCAGTAAATGTGACACAGCCGGTCACCCTGAGGGCCGGGGACAAGCTGATCGTGGATATGGGACAGAACATGGTAGGAGTATCCCGGATGGTGGTGTCCGGTGACAAGGATACCAAGGTTAAACAGCGCTTTGCCGAGATGCTCAACGACGGAAAAGATCCGGACGGAGAGGGAACCTGCGGCAGCGACGGACCCAAGGGAACCATTTATACAGCGTCTCTGATCAACGGCGGTCTGGGAAATGCACTCTGCGAGGACACCTATATCCTTTCAGGAGAAGGCCAGGAAAGTTACCGTGCATCCCTCACCTATCACGGATTCCGCTATATTGAGATCAGTACCACCAAAGACGTGATCATCCACGGAATCGACGGAAAGGTCATAACGGGAGTCGGCGATCAGACAGGATTTATAGAGACCTCGGATGCAAACGTCAACAAACTTTTTAAAAATGCACTTTGGGGACAGATCGGAAACTATCTCTCGGTTCCCACAGACTGTCCGCAGCGCGCAGAGCGTTATGGCTGGACAGGTGACGCACAGCTCTTTGCACAGACAGGCGCCATGAACTTTGAGGTAAACGCATTTTTGGAGAACTATATCCAGATTATGAACAGCTACCTGAATCTGTATGCAGACTCTCAGGGCGCTTTCTACGGGCCGGTTATCCCCAACGGATATTTCTTCCCCGCGCTGGGATGCGGCTGGAGTGATGCCGGAGTCCTTATTCCGTGGGTGCTGTACCAGCAGAACGGTGACCTCTCCATGATCAGGCAGTATTATCCGGAGATGGACCGCTATATGAACTATGTATATGAGAATGGTTACAGCACATTCCTGTTTGGCGACTGGCTGGCATTCACCGCAGCCTCCACACAGTGTATCAACATGGAATACCAGTACTACACCTCCCAGCTGATGGCTAAGATGGCCGGACTTCTGGGAAAAACGGAGGACGTTCAGAAATATGAGAAACGCAGTGAGGAAGTGAAGGAGGCGTTTCTTGCAAAGTATGTGGACGAGAACGGAAATCTCCTCTCCGGCTCCGCAGACGGGTTCCCAACCGTAGGATTTTCAGGGGCACCCACACAGGATAATGCACAGACAGGTCTATTGTGGGCTTTGAAGCTGGGGCTCTATGACAGCCAGCAGACCAGAAATACCATGGTAAGAAACCTGGTAAAAAATATCAGGAATAAGAACCAGTCCATGCGGGAAGGACAGCCGGAAAATACGCTTTCAGTAGGATTCCTGGGTGTCAATGTCATCCTTCCGGTACTGACCTCCATCGGTGAGCCAGACGTTGCCTACGATCTGTTATTCCAGGATGCGTGCCCGTCATGGCTGTATGCAGTAAAGAACGGTGCCACTACCATCTGGGAGAGATGGAACTCCTACTCCCAGGAGGACAGCTTTGGGGATTATGGGATGAACTCTTTCAATCACTACTCCTACGGGGCATGTGTTGAGTGGATGTATAACTATATGAGCGGTATCAAGGCAGATGAAAACGCACCGGGTTACAAGAAGTTCATCCTGCAGCCATCCGTAGATGCAGCCGGAAGACTGGACTATGTAAATGGTTCCTATGAATCCGTATATGGAACCATCCAATCCAACTGGACCGCAGAGGATGGGAAGATGACCTCCTACACAGCAGTTGTTCCGGCCAACACCACAGCCACCCTGTATCTGCCAATCAAGGAAATCCAGGCGAAAGCCATGGCTGTACCGGAAGGCGTGGAGTATGCCGGAATGGAAGAGCACAATGGCATGAAAACTGCAAAGTACAACTTGCAGGCAGGAAGTTATCAGTTTGCCGTCTCAGACGAAGAGGATGCTGCAAATGCAGCTATTGAGGAAGCCAACAGACTGGCGGAGGAAGCAAACAAGAGGGCAGAGGAAGCCGATAAGAGGGCAGAGGAGGCTAAAGCTTTGGCAGGTGCAAACAGCCAGGCCGCCAAGGAGGCCTTAGAGGCAGCCGCGAAGGCCCGGAAACTGGCAGAGGAAGCACAGTTAAAAGTTGAAAAACTGGAATTTAAGGCCCAGAAGCCATCCATAAAGGCGGCTAAGAGCACAAACAAGAAGCAGGCAAAAATATCCTGGAAGAAGATTACGGGGGCAGACGGCTATACCGTCCAGTACTCCACAAAGGCAAACTTCAAGGGAGCAAAAAAGGTAACGCTGAAGCAAAACACTGTAACCAGGACTCTCAAAAAGCTGAAGAGCAGTAAAAAATATTACGTGAGGGTAAGAGCTTACAAAACCATTGGCAAAAAGAAAGTATACACAAATTATAGTAATAGAAAGAGCATGCGTGTGAAATAAAACGGTTATTGCACTGCATAGCTGCAAGGTATTTCCCGGGTAAAAGAGAGGGCTGCATCACTGAGAATAGTGGGCAGCTCTCTCTTGGCGCAAATTAGTCTACATTTCTTTTTCATATTTAAAGCGGTAGTAAACGCCATAACCGATGACCAGGAGATAGGAAAATACCAGCAGCAGAACTGCCGTGATATCCACGCCCATCAGGGCAAAGGAAAGCATAAGTGCGCCAAAGACGAATATCATCAGGTCATAGGATTTGGCCTTTGACCGGTTTGAGATCGCGATATTGCGTTCATCCCTTTGGTCTATAGCAATCTGCCTTTGAATATCCGGGCTGTTTTTTATAGCCTGGCGGCCAATTACATTCCCCATACCATGACCAAATATACCGCTGCCCACGCCAATACATACATAGGGGAGGGCGTTCATGAACCCCTGGGGGTCAGAGAAGGTTTTTAGCAGTACAAACCCCAATCCCAGCACCAAGAGTCCTATGATAACTAAAAAATAATCAACTACGTTTTTTTTCATTTTAGATCCTCCTCATAAATAAAAATATCTTCGATTTTCATATCAAAATAACGTGCGATTTTAAAAGCCAGGATAATGGATGGGTTGTATCTTCCATTTTCCAACGAACCGATTGTCTGCCTTGATACCTCGAGGGCAAAGGCCAAATCCTCCTGCTTGATTCCCCTGCCTTTTCGTATTTCTTCCAGACGGTTTTTCAAAAAATCCCTCCTTTCCATGGAAAGCATACTTTCCATAACTTTATTATAACACTATACGCTCGTATGTCAAGTTAACTTTCCATAGATAAGAAAAAGTCCGTTTGACCTGAGATTTGTATACCAAAAAAGTGGCAATAAGTTACTCTCTTTCATTTATGATAGAAATATCTCGAAAGGAGGAGAATTAATTTATGGAGAGAAAAAGATTATGGAAACAGGGAATGGCAGTTCTGATGACAGGTGCCATAATCGTCGGGAGTCTCAGCCCGGCAATGCCGTCAATAGCAGCGGCTGGTTCAGTGACAAAAAGTATTACAGCACTGAAAACCAACGGAAGGGTGAACCCTCTTGGCATTGACAGTGAAGTGCCGGTATTTGGCTGGCAGATGCAGTCGGAAACCATTGGAGCAAAGCAAACGGCTTACAGGATCGTGGTTAACGACCTGGGCGGCAACGTGATGTGGGACAGCGGAAAGGTGAATGACAGCGTATCCGCCAATATAACATATGAGGGAAAAGCACTGCAGGCAAAGACAATGTATCAGTGGAAGGTAACCGTAACTGATGAGACCGGAAAAGAGTATACGTCTGAGACAAATACCTTTGAGACATCTCTGATGGACACCACCTACGCGTCCTGGGATGGGGCAGAGTGGATTGGATCTGAGGATCTGAACTTTGATTCCACATCTGCTGCCTATTTTGATATGGACATGACACTTCAGATTCCTGAGGGCAGTACCAGAGCGGCAGTGATTCTGGGAGCTGGTGATTTCCGCCTGAAAAACTCAGCCATGAATATCTGGGGCTCCCAGACAGAAAACAGTTATTTTAAATACGAAGTAGATATTGCAAACCCGGCGAAACCGGTCTTGAATATTTATGTGGTGGGCATGCCCGCAAATGGACAGACAGCAGAAAATGACGAGGACGTTCCCGACTATACGGTAGATATCCCGGCAGAAGTGTTCAAAGAAGCAGGAGTTCATGGCACCATTGCTATGAAACTGGCTACACTTTCCAATATCAACAAAGTCAGCTGTATTTTAAATGGTGTAACAGTGGATAACGCCCGCCAACTGAATCCCCTGGGAGCAAGCCATGACTATAACAGCTTTCCGAACCTGAACTCCATCGGTTTTGCAGTTCCGGCCGGAGAGACGGCTGCTTACAGCAATATTCAGATTAACTATCCCGGAGACAATGTAGAGGGTATCTTCTTCAGCGCAAAGGAGGGCGCCACCTATGAAATTTTCAAAGGCTTGGATGGAGTCACAGTAGGTGCGGACAATATTATAACGGTTAAGGGCGGTTCGGATGGTGTATTGGCCTATGCAGATCCCTCCCATGGTTCTTCCCCTATGGTGAGAACTGAGTTTAAGGCAGAAGACAAAGAAATCGCCAGTGCCAGACTCTACGTGACGGCTCAGGGTATCTATGAAATATTCTTAAACGGCGAGCAGGTAGGTGATGGATGGTTTAACCCTGGAAGCGCTGAGTATGCCAGCACCATGCCTTACCAGGTATACGATGTGACAGATCTGCTGAAGGCAGGCGACAATGCCATTGGTGCCCAGATGGGAAGCGGCTGGTGGAGCGGCTACCAGACATACACAGCATCCAATTACAATTATTACGGAGCAAAGCAGGCGCTTCTCGCAAAAATGGACATCACCTATGGGGACGGGACGACCCAGACAGTGGTGACGGACAAAGACACCTGGAAGGTGTCCACAGAGGGACCGGTTGAGTATGATTCCTTCTATCAGGGAGAACGCTACAACGGGCAAACAGCAGAAGAATACAAGGGTTGGTCCACAACGGCATACAGTGATGCAGACTGGGAGGAACCGGCAGTACTGGAACCGAGATTTAATGATTTTGACTTTGTAACCAGATATGACGACCAGGCAGGAATCGTTAAAGAGCTGGATGCAGTGGAGGCTCTGGGAGAAGCACAGCCGGGGACAGGCTCCTACATCTATGATATGGGTGAGAATGTAATCGGTATCCCAAAGATTACCATTCCCGCAGAGTATGTGGATGAAGGGGACGAAGTGACCGTCCGCTACGCAGAGATTCTCTATCCGAATCTCCCCGAGTATGAGGAAGCCGGACTGGTTGGGTCCATGATGGTGGAAAACCTGCGCGCAGCCCTGTGCACCGATTTTTACACGGCAACTGCAGGGGATCAGGTATTTGAGCCTCACTTTACCTTCCATGGATATCGTTATATTGAAATTACGGGGCTTAAAAAAGAGCTTCCAAAGGAAAATATCAAGACAGAGGTGCTCTCATCCGTGGAGATGACAGCAGATTACAACAGCTCCAATGATCTGGTGAACCGGCTGTTTAAGAATGTGCAGAACTCCCAGACGAGCAACTTTTTGTCACTGCCCACAGACTGCCCCCAGAGAAATGAGAGAATGGGATGGACCGGCGACGCACAGGTATTTTCCCTGGCAGCATCCTACAACACAGACGTGTACAATTTCTACCGGAACTGGCTGGTATCCCTGAGAGACTGCCAGAACAGGGATGGCTCCCTCCCGGTAACAGCGCCTACCTTTACACCTGTGAGGGATACCATGGCACCTGGCTTTATGGGCGTATCCTGGGATGCAGCTCTGACGGTGATCCCATACAATATGTATAAGCAGTCCGGAAACACACAGATTATTGAAGAAAATATAGAGGCAATTGATAAGTACCTGGAATATCTGAATACAAACAAGCTGAGCGATGAGTATCCAAACCTGACAACACAGACCGGCATCCTGGCAGACTGGCTGTCTGTGGATTCTACCAGCGCCGATTTGATCAACAATGCCGTTTACGTGTATCTGATGGGCCTGGCAAGAGATATGGCAGGAGTGATCGGCAGAACGGACCTGCAGCAGAAATATGCGGAAAGGTATACTCTTGGCAAAGAGCAGTGGAATGCGAAGTACATCAATCCGGATGACGGTAAACCGTATCCGATCACCTCTTCAGGGTGGGGTGGAGTTACCACCACAGTGAATGATACCGAGGCAGCTTACGCCACACCGCTCCGCTATGGAATTTTTAACGAAGAGAATGAACCAAAGGCAGTGAAAAATTATGTGGAAGCAGTAAAAAAGGCAGGCTACACTATTACCTCCGGTTTCTCGGGAACACCAAACTTGGTACCGGTCCTGACCAAGTATGGCTATATTAAAGAGGCATATAAGCTCTTTGAACAGACTGAGTACGCATCATGGCTGTATCCCGTTACCCAGGGTGCGACCTCTGTGTGGGAACGCTGGAACTCCTACACTGTAGAGGGAGGATTCAATGGAAATAACTCCATGAACTCCTTCAACCACTTCTCGCTGGGTGCGATCTCTGAATGGATGATGTCCTATCAGCTGGGTATCACAACAGATGAAGGAAAAGCGGGATACCAGGATTTTGTACTGCAGCCTACAGTTGGAGGAACCTTCACTTATGCCAACGGAAGTTATGATTCCAACTATGGCACCATTTACAGCGGATGGACTGCCGAGGAAGGTGAAATCACTTCCTACCAGGCAGCTGTGCCAGCAAATACCACAGCAACCTTATATCTTCCCATCAATGAGACCCAGTTAGATTTCATGAGTATACCCCAGGGGGCATCCTATGCGGGAAGAGAAAAACGCAATGGACAGGACTGCGCAAAGTTTGCTTTAGTATCCGGATCATATTCTTTTGACATTGCCACAAGACTGGAGGCATCCAACCTTTCCAGCCAGAAGCTGAAAGCAGAGCTGGAAGCAGCCAAGAAAGAGCTGGCAGAAGCCGAGAAGGCGGCAGAGGAAGCAAAGAAACTGGCCGGAGAGAACAGCGCAAAGGCACAGGAAGCGCTGGAAGCGGCAAAAGAAGCACAGCTGCGGGTAGACAGACTGGAGTTCTCCGCAAAGAAAATGGCTGTCAAAGCGGTTAAGAGCAAAAAGAAAAAAGCAGCTGTTGTGACCTGGAAAAAAGTGAGTGGGGCAGAGGGATACGTGATTCAGTACTCCAGAAAGTCCAACCTGACTGGTGGAAAGAAGCTGACCATCAAGAAGGGTAGTACAGTAAGCAGGACTATCAAGAAACTGCAGTCAGGTAAGAAATACTACTTCCGTGTCAGAGCTTATAAGACCATCGGCGGTAAAAAAGTGTACACCAGCTACAGTTCTAAAAAGAGTGTGCGTATAAAATAAGCTAAATAGAAAAATACGGTAGCTTCTCATAAAACAGTATCAACTAACCAACTGAAATAGGGTAGCTGCCATACAGGGTGCAGAAAAAGTACTGATACAAGCGGCTTTGCGGGCGCGTTTCCCACGTGGCAAGGGATTTATACCTTTTCCCTCAAAAACGCCTTCCTACTGCGTAACATACCTATCCCAAAATCAGCAGTTTTATAAAGCGGTTGGATTAGACGATTCTTGAGTACCGTATAGTTTCCAGTGTTGGATTATCCGACATCGGATAATCCAACGCAATTAAATAAAGATATAAATAACTAAAGAAAAATCAGATACGGATTTACCCAATTACCATTCCCTTCCTATCCTTTCCCTAACCCCTCACCTTTGGGGTAAGACAAAGCGGCAGAGCCGCCGGAACAGAAAAGAATGGAATGGGAGAAGTGGCAGTACAAAGAAATATCGTTTGCTATGTTACGCAATAGAACGCCATTTTTAAGGGTAGGAGTATAAAACCTTATCCCTGCCCCTATCACCGCTGTAATGCCGCTTAAATCAAGCGAGAAACGCACTCTATCGTGTTACATTCCATAATGGATTGAGAGCGTAAGCGGTTTATCCTATTGCGCTCTCATTGCTACTTCCTACCTGTCAAAACGAAATTGCAGGATAGCTTTGATAAGCTGTGCTTTCAGACGGTCTTGAATATCGTCGTTGATATGTCCCCGATAGGTAGACAGATATTTGATGTGTCCGGCATAGTGCCGCAATACCGCGTCTATGATTTCCGGTTCTCCGGCGACAGCTTTTTCAATGAATTTAAAGGGTATCAGCTTCTTGTTCCTCATCTTTTGACTTTAACCATTCCTTTCTCAACTGCTTCAATGTCGCATGCTTCCAGTAATTCACTGTGCTTCTGCTTCTTCCATACTCGTTCCCGATTTTTCTTTCACTATAACCGAGGACGAAATACATCAGCAGGACAGTGCGCCTTTGCTCCGACAATTTGACTAATGCGTCGGCTAACCGGGGCTATTACAACAAACGCTCATGCAGAATAAAACCGCATGAGTGTTTGAGTAATAAGAATTATCAAGGTATGCTAAATGATATGTGTGTTCATATTCATAGCCGGAATACTTCGTTGCAGTAAGCATGATTTTTTTAATAATCTATTATCCATGACACTTGCAATTGGCATGACGGCTACCTCCCGAAGCCGCCATAAAAATAAAACAGCGGCTTTATCTAAGCCGCCGCTTTAAGCGCGTAAGGGTATGTCTGCTGTGCGACGGCTTTTTTCTTTTGCCGTCCGTCCGGCAGATTTATGTTGAAATTAAATTGCTTAACCAAAAGGAGATTTCCTCAAATGCTTCCTTGTTCAATCTGTATTTTTTATATCGCCCTAACCTTTCAACCGTAATGAGGTTACTTAGTTCTAACTTTTTCAGAGTATCATTAGCAAGAGCATGAAATTGTTTATTCAAGCAATCGCGAGTCCTAATCATTTTATACTCACTGTTCAAAGCTGCTTTTTATTGAAAAGCCGAATTGCAATAAGTAATCCCAAAAGGGATAAAATGACGGAAATAAAAGCGGGTATCATAAATTCTGCCGGAATGGCTTCGCCGGAAATCAAATCTACATTTTTTAAGGTTAAGATAAATGGGTTGAATTTAGCAATCGGCTCAATCATTCCAAGCAAAGATATAAGGGCAACAATGCCGCCCGTAAAGAGTATACTTGTAAAAGTCTGCTTGAATATCACGCACCCAGTCATCAGAATACTCAAATACAGAAAACCAACTATCCAAAGAGAAACTGCGGCTAAGGCAACATTTGAAAGGTTGTTGTCAATCCATAAAAGGGCTGTATAACCGTATGTCGCAGCATACCCAATCCAATAGCTGATTGTCATAAGTGCGGCGGCTACCGTATATTTTGCAAGGATAACAGCTTTACGGGACAACCCCTTTGTAACCATTAAAACTAAGGTTCCTTTGGAATATTCATTTGACATACAGCTTCCAAACAAAATGATAAATGCGCTGAACCCAACGCCGGAAATGTTTTTGTAAAATTGTTTCCATGCGTCCAAAGCGACTGGTTCAGAAGTCATTTCCATATCTGCGGCTAAAGCCGATAAAATCTCCGGCGTAAATTTTGCAAGAAATGCGCTCATAATACCGAAAATCAGAAAAACCGCGAATAGGATAAGAAAACGATAATTCTTCATATTTTCCGTAAATTCTTTTTTTACAAAAGCAATATATCCACTCATTTCACTACCTCCAAAAACAGGCTTTCAAGGGACGGCTCCATAAGTTCTATTTTTACGGGGCAAATCCCTGTTTCCGCAAGTACACGAAACAAAGATTTTTGCACACTTACCATATCGCGGCTATGTAAAATAAGTTCCCTGTTATTTTCTTCGGAATAAAATAACAATGGCTCTATGGATTTTTGCTTCTTGAATAGCTGCAAATCTTTATCTGCCGAAAATTCTAAAAGCAAGCTATCGTGTCCATGCAAAGCCTTAATTTCTGCAAGTGTTCCGGTGACAGTAATTTTTCCCTCGTTCAAAAAAGCGGCATGGTCGCAAATACGCTCTACATCAGAAAGAATGTGAGTGGAAAATAACACCGTTGTCGTTCCACTGATTTTATAGAGAATATCCAAAATCTCTTTTCTTCCTACGGGGTCAAGCGCACTTGTCGGTTCATCACAAATCAGTAATTTGGGCTGTGTGAGCAATGCTTGTGCAATTCCCAACCGTTGCTTCATACCACGAGAAAATCCACCGATTTGTTTTGTTGCACCGTTTAGGCCGACAAGGGAGAGCAGTTCTTCACTTCTTTTGGATATTTCGGCTTTTGATAGACCAATGACTTCTCCGCATAGTTTTAGATACTGTATGGGTGTCATATAGTTATAAAATTCTGGGACGTCCGGCAAATATCCGATATATTGATTTGTCCTTGTCTGCCCAAAGCAAACAGGCTCATTGCAGACAGCGATTTTTCCGTTGTCGGGCTGTAATAGCCCCAACACCATTTTCATGGTCGTTGTTTTGCCGGCTCCGTTTTTCCCTATGAAACCAAAGACACTTCCCTCCGGTACAGACAGATTAAGATTGTCAATGATTTTCTGCTTTCCAAAACTTTTAGATAAGCTTTGTATTGTGAGGATGTTCATTCGTTCTCCCCCTTTCCAAAGACAAAATAAATGATCGGTCCAAAGAGCAAGAGCACTACAGCAATCACAAGCCACATGGCTCTGTTTCCAAAGCGATTGCGTGGGTGTCGCAGAATATGTCTTACTGCCGCTACTGCAAGAGCAATATCTACAAACAGAACGGGAATCAGCAAGGGCAGAATTTCAAATAGAATGTTCAATGTTTTTACCTCCTATATATTGTCGTTTTAATAATATTATCATAATGATAATATAAAGTCAATAGGAAACCGCCCCTACATGGGACGGTCATTTTATTTGTCTGTATTTTCTGCTGGAGACACAATTACACCTATCGTCCGTAACTTACGTTTTGAGTTAGGTTCATTATTTTTTACTGCGCTGATTATCTGAGAAATGCTTGTTACAAGAGAAGTCAATTCATCATCAGAGAGATAGAGTGGGGAAAGAGAAAATCCCGTCATATCTTTTTTGATATTGATATTCGGAGATTGACAGTATTCTTGAAACTGCTTTGCAAATCCAAAGATATACTGCATGAAATACTGCATATAAAGTTCGCCGGAATTTTCCTCAACCATAGTTTCCATATTGCTGTTGATGTCGTATGCGAGTGCATAGGTTTTTTCTACTGTACCGCGTACCTGTGTTTCTTCTACCACTTGCAAAATGCCGTCGCTCAACATTTTCTTGATGTGCCGGTATAGGGTAGCTTGAGGAATATCGATATAAGTATCGGCTAAATGCTTCGCTGTTGCTTTCCCTTTTGAATATATTTCAAGCAGCAATTTACATTTCACTGGATTTGTAATGCAATCCATAAGTTTATCTGTCATCTTTTTCCCTCCTGCTTTGATATATGAAAATATTATCATTTTGATACTAAAAAGTCAATTGGCACTTTGACATACCATAATTAAAAATTTGAAGCATTTTTTCAGTGTATGTTTGGCATTTTTGAAAATCCCTCGCAGTAGGTAGTGAAAGAAAAATTATCACAAAGCGGGTAGAAAAACCGCTTGAAAACGTCTTGTTAGAGAAAGGGGGATACTCATGGAAAACAGGAAACGAAACGTGCAAATCATTATTCGGGTAACAGAGGAAGAACGGGCGTTAATTGAAGAAAAAATGCAGCAGATACCGACGCTCAATCTCTCTGCCTATGCTCGGAAAATACTCATTGACGGGTACATCATCACGCTTGATTTGCAGGAAGTCAAAAGGCATACGGCGCAGCTTCAGAAAATCGGCGTGAATGTCAATCAGATTGCAAACCTTTCATAAAATTCAATTTGCGTATTTAGGATGACGTAAAAAATGGCTGTTTTGCTGACAAATTATGTTAACAGGTTTATAATGAAAACAAAAAGTATGGGAGGAATGGGTATTGTATGAAAAGAAAAGATTGGATTTTAAAGATTGGTATTTTTATCATGTTTTTTGCATTTATTCTTGCAACACCGGTGCTGCAGGCTCAGGCAAAGGGAAAACTTCATGCATTGGCAATCAGCGGATGGCCTGAGAGAGCAAAAAATAGCCAAGAATTAATGTATTCCAGGTTGTGTGAGAATAAGTTAGACAATTATGTCACCTCACAGAAAAATATACATGCCTACAGTTATGATTATAAAGAGGGGGTATCCAGAACAAGCATAAATCAAATTTTAGACCATTCGTTTGGCTCTAGCCAAGGGGATGATCTGAACATTTTTTATTATGCAGGCCATTCCACTGCACGTTTAGAGGAAAATAAAGTTCTGGAGGCTTACGGGATTACACTTTCTTCAAGCGATTATTACGAATATGAAGATTTGACAAGGCAGTTGGCAAAGTATAAAGGGCAGATAGTTGTTATATTGGACACTTGCTGTGCAGAAGCTTTTTATAATTTGGGAGTTTCAAAGCTTCCAGATAAAGATAAAAAAAGATTTACCTGTATCTTGTCCTGTGGGTATGAAGAGGAGAGTCAATTTGGATCCTTATTAGAATTGCCATACACATGGTTTGGGGGATATTCCTATGGGAAATTTACCTTTGCCATGGGGAAGGGGTTAGGCTTTTGGGATGACAATGTAAAAGCTGATGCGAATAAAGATGGCAAAGTTACCGTGAGGGAACTGTTCAATTATACTTCAAAAAATACCAAGCCCATGTTTGAAAAAATGACTGTTAAAATGTATTCTTCTAATCCAGATTTGGTTATTTTTAGCTTTCCTCCAGAGCTGACAGTAGATAAGACTTCAATCACACTTACCAAGGGAACGTCAGTACAAATAACAGCAGAGAAAAAGAATACATCTGCCAAAATTAAATGGTCCAGTACCAATAAGAAAGTCGCTGCGGTTACCAATTCAGGAAGGGTAAAGGCCGAGGGAAAAGGTACATGTAAAATCAAAGCTTCCGTATCTGGAAAAACAGTGTATGTTAAAGTTAAAGTAACAAATCCATCCATAAAATTAAATAAAAAGAAAGTGACATTATATACAACAGGTAAAAGTACGGTACAATTAAATGCTGTCCTTAATGGAAAAAAGAACAAAGTTTCCTGGAAATCCAGTAATACCTCTGTTGCATCCGTTAATTCCAAGGGTAAAGTCACTGCAAAGAGGGCCGGAAAAGTAACCATTACTGCAAAAGCCAATGGCGTTACTGCTAAATGCGAGATTACAGTTATAAAAAAGAAGAATTCAACCATCAAGGATTTAAGAGGCAGATATTTTAAATCAATAGGTGATGATAAGGTTACGTTATACTTTGCGGAAGAGAAGAATCAGTTGTATGATATTTCGGTAACGATAACAATGGGATGGAACTCGACCAAAGTTTTCTTTAAAAATAGGCCGGATAGGAAAGGAAACTATGAAACAGTATCCACTTATGCCACCGGATACTATTATAACTTAACTCCATTCTGGATAAAATGTACCAGGATTTCTGAAAAGAAAATCAAATTCAATGTAACGTTGGCAACTGGACAGAATATTGTCGCTGGCGATTTTGTTGAAACGGATTTTCGGGGAAAGATTAAATAGGTCAGTCATTACACTTATGGCCAAGTGATTATAAAAAGAGCACCAAATAGGGGGTTTCGGGGGTCAGGTCTGTCTTGCCTCCCGGAATTTTTTATATCATAGGATTAGGGTGTCAAAAGGTCAATGACCTTTGATATAAATTTGTACCTTGAAAACTTAACACGAAATAGCAAAAATGCCGAATATTTGGTATAATTACATTATCAAATACCGAGGTGATGAAATGGCTTTTGTTGCAAATGAAAATCAACAATTATCGTTAAACGATAGCACTTTTAATCTTACAGAAAGAGAAAAAAGAGTATTAGAAAAATCTTGGGCAAAAGTGTTTGCCGAAAAAGTTTTTCCGGCTATTGATGAAACTATTTTTTCTGCTTTGTACAGCACCAAGGCATCCCGTCCAAACACTCCAATTAATGTCATTGTTGGCGCGCTGATTCTAAAGGAAGCTTTGGGCGATACGGATGACGAACTGGTAGAGGCTCTTATGTTTGATATTCGTTACCAGTATGCTCTTCATACTACAAGTTTTGAAGAACAGCCTCTTAGTGATAGAAGTCTAAGCAGATTTAGAGCACGTGTGCTTGCTTATGAAACAGAGCATGACGTTGACTTGATTCACGAATGTACCGTTAAGATGGCTAAGGAAATCTCAGAGTTTATGAAGATTTCCCCAAGCATGCAGCGTATGGATAGTCTTATGATTGCTGCAAATATCAGGAATCTTTCTTTACTGGAATTGTTCTATACCTGCGTGGTAAATCTTGCAAAAATCATGGATCAGCGGGGTCATACAATTCCAGAAGAACAACATCATTATATTGAGAAAGATGATTTCAACCGCTGTATCTATCATAAAAGGGATTTAGATGCCACAGAAAGAACCATTGTTGTAATGCACGATGCTGAGATACTCATTCAGCAGTGTGGAAGCACCGGTGAATTTGATGATACAAGCGAGTATCAGCTTCTGATTCGTCTGCTAAAAGAAAGAACCATTATGGATGATGATGGAAAACGGCGCCTTCGAAAAAAAGAAGAAGTCGAAAATTCATCGGAGGTCCTTCTAAATCCATCTGATCCGGAGGCTACTTTCCGTTACAAAGCCGGAGGCAAAAATCTTGGCTATGTGGGAAACGTGGTAGAGTCTGTTAGTGAACATGGAAGTCTCATAACCGATTATGCATATGAGAAAAATATATATGCGGATAATCAGTTAATGAAAGACTACTTGAGTAAACAACCGCGTTTGAGTGATGAGGTTCTTTTAGTTGCAGACGGTGCATACAGCGGAGAAGAAAATTTGCGGATGGCAAATGACCATAACATCAAACTTGTCACAACGAACTTTACCGGACGTAAACCCGATGAACTCTACGCTGAATTTAAGTTTACGGAAGACGGACATTATCTGATTGAATGTATAAATGGATGTTCACCTGAAGAATGTAAATACGATTCAGGGAACGAGCGATCCGTTGCGTATTTCAAAAAGGAAACCTGCAGTTGCTGCCCATATAAAGAAAAATGCAAGCCACGATTTTTACAAACCAGAGTCAGAAAAGAAGTATCCTGGAAGTCTGTAGGAAGAGCAAAACAATTGCAATATATGAAAACAGAAGAATTCAGTAAGCATGCCCGTTTTCGTAATGGAGTAGAAGCAATACCGTCGCTTCTCAGGAGACGGTATCATATAGATAAGATACCAACACACGGAAAGAAAAGAACCCGTCTATATTTTGGCTTTAAAATCGCAGCATTAAATTTTCAAAAGCTACTAGATTATGCTGGTAGTCTGGATTCCTTTGCGCTTAAATCAAAAGCGGTATAAAAATCTGATAAAAAACCAATCGACTGACGATAACTAACTATGACATTTCACAGTTCAAAACCACTTCGTGTTAAATTTTCAAGGTACAAATAAATACTAATTAATGTTTTCATGTCTTTTGACACCCTAATCTACATAGGAAAGCGCTCCGGACTTCCCTATGTAAGAAAAGGAATGCACACAATGTGCAGAGGAAAGCTGCTTCGCAGCTGCACATTGGCGCGCAAAGTGTACAAGTCCCTCATGAGTGAGGGATTTAGGGAGTTGACGTGGACTCGTCCACTTTGTTCTACTTTAATGAATATAGTATCTCTATTGGGGCGCCCTAGCTGCGCCATAAATTACTGGAGGCCACAAGTGATAGATCTTTTGACAACAGAAATCAGGAGCTACAGCATTTAAATTATTTGTAAAAACACTTGACAATTAGTAAAACGAGTGTATTATATGCTTATAAAGTAAAAGGAATTTACTAAATAACCCCAAGAAAGTAACAGGAAGAGGAGGATTACTATGTTTAGCAATTTCGAGTACTACACACCAACAAAAGTTATTTTTGGAAAAAACACAGAGGAACAGACAGGTACTCTTGTAAAAGCGGAGAACTGTAAAAAAGTTTTGATTCATTATGGCGGAAAAAGTGCAGTGCGTTCCGGATTAATTGACAGGATCAAAGCATCTTTAGAACAGGTCCATGTTTCGTATGTGACTCTGGGAGGCGTAGTACCCAACCCACATTTGTCTTTGGTCTATGAAGGCATAGAACTGTGCAAAAAAGAGAATGTGGATTTCATTCTCGCTGTAGGGGGAGGAAGTGTCATTGACTCTGCAAAGGCAATTGGCTATGGAGTGGCAAACGAGGGGGATGTCTGGGATTTCTTTGAAAGAAAGCGTGAGGCGGGTGCCTGCCTTCCAATAGGCGTTGTGCTGACAATTGCAGCGGCAGGGAGTGAGATGAGCAATGGCTGTGTGATTACCAATGAAAAAGAAGGCCTAAAGCGGGCTTATGATACAGATTTGTGCCGCCCCAGATTCGCAGTGATGAATCCACAACTTACCATGACGCTTCCTGCTTATCAGACGGCCAGCGGCGTAGTTGACATTCTCATGCATACCATGGAGCGGTATTTCAATCAGAGCGACAATATGGAAATCACAGACTCCATCAGTGAGGCATTGATGAAAACGGTTATGAAATATGCCCGGGTGCTGACAGACAATCCATCTGATTACAAAGCAAGAGCAGAAATCATGTGGGCAGGCAGTTTAGCGCACAATGGCCTTACCGGGTGCGGGACAGACGGCGGAGACTGGGCAAGCCACAACATGGAGCATGAGCTTGGAGGGATGTTTGATGTGGCACATGGAGCCGGACTTGCAGCGATATGGGGGAGCTGGGCGCGATATGTGAGTCATGCTGCAATGCAGCGGTTTGTAAAGTTTGCTGTAAATGTGCAGGGGGTGACGCCTGGGGATTCCGATGAAGAGACCGTTGAGAGAGGAATAACAGCAATGGAAGATTTCTATCGTTCCATAGATATGCCCACATCTTTGAGGGAATTAGGGGTGGAACCCACTGAACAGCAGATCAGTCGGATGGCGGCAAGCTGTGAACAGGCCACGGGCGGAGCAAATGGCTGTGTGGTTCCGCTAAAGAAGGAAGATATGATTCAAATATACCAGATGGCAAAATGAGCGGTGTACGGGAATTAGTACTGAGGATAAAAATCCTTACTATATCCTTTTATGTGCTGCAAACAAAAGCGTCCTATGGTTTCAGCGGCGGGGGAAGGATTCGGGTATGACGAAAATAGGATTGAACAATACTTCATTGAAACAACAGAACAGAGGTCTGGTATTGAAGCTGGTTGTGACAGGGGAATGTACTTCCAGGATTGAGCTGTCAAAAAAAACTGGCCTCTCCAAAATGGCAGTATCCAACATCGTGGGTGAATTCCTGGAAGATGGCCTGATAGAGGAAAATGAGACCATGCAGAAGAGAGGCAAGGGGCGTAATCCTGTGCAGCTCTGCATACCTGCAAAAGCACCAAAGCTAATAGGGATCAATCTTTATAGAGAGAGATGCAGCATTGTATTGTGTAACCTGAAGCTGGATATTCTGCAAAAGGCCAGCTTTGGCCTAAATGAAAAAAACAGTAGTAAACTTCTGACCCAAATGTATAGAGCTATAGATCGCATTTTAGCTGAAAACAGAGAAGAAAAGATCTTTGGAATCGGAATAGGCGCAATAGGTCCGGTAAATTATAAGCAGGGGCAAATTTTAACCCCGCCAAATTTTTACGGTATTCATGATCTCAATTTGCAGGAAAAAATCGAGCAAAAATATAAGTTGCCGGTATATTTTGACGGGGAAAGCAACTGCGCTGCCATAGCTGAGAAATATTTTGGAAGCGGGAGGGCGTGTGAAGACTTCATCTATGTTGATCTTGCCAATGGAATCGGAACAGGGGTGATCACCAATGGAAAGCTATATAGCAATAGCAGCGGCATGGTGTGTGAACTGGGGCATACCAGTATTGACTGGCAGGGAAACCTCTGCAGCTGTGGAAATAAAGGATGTCTGGAAACCTATACATCCAGCAATGTGATAGCCAGGCAGCTCCAGGAAGCTACAGGTGAAAAAAAATCATTTCGGGAATTCTGCCTGGAAATGGAGGAGCTCCTTTTAAAAAGAGCGAAAGCCGAAGACAGCCTCTCGGAAAAAGCTGGGAGGATGGATGCAGTATTTCTGGATATGATGGAAAAGCTTGCCTGTGGAATGATAAGCCTTGTAAATGGTTTCAATCCTCAAAAAATTATTATCGGGCATGAGGGATTCTGGATACCTGACCATTATCTCAAAGTACTTGAGGAAAAGGTAAATGAAAGACATATAGCAAGGAAGTATCGGAATGTGCAGGTGACAAAATCTCACTTTGAAGCAGATGCAGCCTTGCGCGGATGTGCAAGCAGTCTTCTGACTGCTATTTTTGAAGGACAGCTGTTCTATCAGTAGAAGAATGAAAGGAAAGGTAAAAAATATGAGAAAAGTAAAATGGGGTGTTTTAGGAACGGCATTTATCTGTGAGAGAAGTACATTTCCGGGAATGCTTTCGGCAGATAACTGTGAGATGTTCGCTATTGCGGGCAGAAATATGGAGAAGGCAGAAGACTTTCAGAAAAAATATGGATTTGCAAAGGCATATGGAAGTTATGAAGAACTGCTGGCAGACCCGGAGGTGGAGGCAGTATATATCCCACTGCCAAACACCCTGCATTATGAGTGGACCATAAAAGCGCTTCAGAGTAAAAAGCATGTTCTCTGTGAAAAGCCCATTGCGCCCACAGCAAAGCAGGCACAGGAGATGTTCGAGACTGCAGATGAGAATCAGGTCTGTCTGATGGAGGCTTTTGCCTACCAGCACAGCCCATACATAGCGGCCTTGAAATCAGAAATTGAAAAAGGGATAATTGGAGAGATCCGATACATGGAATCTGCCTATATCACCTCAGATTATGACCTGAAGAATATCCGCATGCGAAAAGAGACGCTGGGAGGCTCTACCTATGATCTTGGCGTATACAATACCAGTCTGATTCAGCGTATATTTGATAAAGAACCTGCGGGAATCCAGGCAGTCAGCACCTTTTCTGAGGAGGGCATTGACACGTATACTTCCGTACTCATGGAATACCAGGATGGAAGCAAAGCGGCTTTTTCCTGCGGAATGGTGCTGGAGACCAATCTGGACAGACATAGCGAACGTTTCGAGATTCATGGGACAAAGGGAAGCATCAAAGGTGCCAATTTTGAATTCAACGGAGATGGGGATCTCAGCTACACGGTTACCACATTCGATGGCAGGGAGGAAACAAAGACTGTTCCCACGCCCCAGAATTATAAGCTGGAGGTGGAGCAGCTTGGAAGATGCATTGAGGATGGAGAAATGCCTGCGGTTTCAGCAGAATTTTCGATGGCAAACGCGAGAACCATTGATAGAATATTAGAGCAGATCGGATATTAGACATCCCAGAATAGTATAGGCGTGGAGCAGGAAACTTTTTATACTGAGTCGTTCTCTGTCCGAAATGCTGCTCAATGAACAGACAGTTAAAAGAAGTTTCATATAAATTTGATCATTACCCTGAAATAAGTTTAGCCTTATCTGAGAAGAGGATAGTATCTCTTGGATAAGGCTTTTTTTATATCATAAGAAAGTCCTTCGGAATTCCCTATGATATAAAAAGCCCTCCGGGCGGGATTCTTTTTCATTAAAAATTTCATGTATGAATATTTTGCATAAATATTTACACGATTGTTTTAGCGGCCTGCCAAAACACAGCTTTTCAGTGTTTTACAGTTACATCAAGAACAAAATATGATTACAAAAAAGTATGAATATGCAATTTTAAAGCAGAATGGATATATTTTTAGATAAATTTCTTTGCTAAAATTATATTACGTAAATGTTTATATAATGTTTTCGTTTCTTGCTTTAACATCAATAAGTACTCTGTGCGAAAATGGGAGGGGGAAGTTAGTTAGGTTATCGATACCTATTCTACAGGCCTGCGCATTTACTGCGCTGACCGCGTCTAATGCCGGTCATCACACTGGCGGAGATATCAGATACCCGAATGCTGAGGCAGTGGAGAATTTGACAGATACACAGAAATCTTATATTAAAAATCAAGTGACAAACGATGATGGCTCTGTCACCGTAACCTTTGAACAGAGGAGATGGACCGGTTTCAGGTGGCTGGACTACTACCTTGAAAAATATGCGGAAGTCTACGACAATCTGAAAGTGCATGATCCATCCTATCCAACACCTGAATACCTTAAAAGTGTTACAAAGCACGGCAACATCAAGGTGGTAGGGGATTTACAGGAGATTACCGAAGGATCTGAATATATCAAAAAAACCATCCTTGAAAATCCGGACGGCGAAGAGCTGTACATTCAGCATTGGGGCGGAATGAATACCACTGCCAGGGCTCTCAAGAGCATCAAAGAGGAGTATGAGGGTACGGAAGATTGGGACAGAATTTTGAATAAGATCAACAACGAAGTCACCCTTTACATGATATGGGACAACCAGGCACCTACATATGGTTCCTACGTGGCGCCAAATTGGCCTGGAATCCGGGTTATTGTAAGCCAAGACTGCTTCTTCAATTTCTACGCAACCTGGACACAGCCCCAGAGACATATGATCGAAGCACAGGAAACATGGTTCTGCAAAGCATGGACTGATACAATCGTCAATATAGGCAGCCCACTTACCAGCGAGTCCTTGATTCGGGTTCCATTTGATCTGTCCAATGCTTATTTGCAAGATCCTACCCATAAATTTTACACGGAGCCGGTTTATACCCCACCACATACAGAAGCAGATAATTTTCCGTTCTCTGATTGGGGCGACAGCGGAAGCCGCAACAGGAGCGAGAATGGATATTTCTACGCGGAGGGCGATACTCCGTCATACCTCTGCCTGGTTGACAACGGACTGAGAAGCAGTGAGGACCCGTCCTGGGGAGGCTGGGGAGGCCGGTTTGAAAAAGCAAATCCGGACAGGCCGAACGAGTACAGAGATGTAATCGGTTCAGGTAACCAGATGAACGGCGGATCAGCATACACAGCCGTAGCAGTTGACGTTCCGCCGGAAGGTTCCACAGTCCTGCCTAAGAACTGGACGTTCTCCCGCTGGGCGCCTGATTTTCAGGCTGATTATTCGGCACATGCAAAGTGGTCGGTTACAGACAAATATGAAGACGCAAACCACCATCCCAAGGCCGGTGTTATGAACGGACTTGATCTCACGGTTACCCCTGGGGAAATCATTGATTTCAATGGCGCTGCTTATGACCCGGACGGCGATGAGCTGACCTATAAATGGTGGCGCTATGCGGACGCAGATACCCATGCGGATACTGGAACCATTGAATTATCCGATACAAAAGACGTTACATTCACAGTTCCTGAGGATGCCAAGGTGGGCGATACCATCCACCTGATATTTGAAGTTTCCGATTCTAAGAGCAATGATCTTTATACAAGCTTAAAGAATTATAAGCGTGTTGTGCTGACCGTAGGTGTTGGCGTTGAGTTAAACAAGGCAGAACTCTCCTTAGAAAAAGGAACTGACGAAACATTATTTGCCAACTTCAATCCAGTTACTTCTATCGAGAATATTACTTGGACTTCCAGCGATGAGGGTGTTGCCACTGTGAGTGAGTATGGCAATGTAACAGCTGTGGGGGTTGGAACCGCTACGATCACAGCCACACTTTCCAATGGACTCTTTGCAACCTGTGAAGTAGCCGTAACGGAAAAAGTTCCTGATAAGGTGACGCTGCAGAAGTTTATAGACTATGCCCAGGAGGCAGTACAGGCGGACGATTACAAGCAAGTAGTAAAATCCGTGAGAGAGAAGCTTGAGGCAGCTTTGTTTGAGGCAAGAATGCTCAACAATGATCCCAATGCCACAAGTGACCAGGTTGACGCGGCGAAAAATGAACTGTTGAAATGGATTCAGGCTTTGGATATGAAAGAGGGCAATAAAGCCCTGCTTCTGGATGCAATTACCACAGCGGAATCTCACAATTTGACCGATTATGTAGCTAAGGGACGGGCCAGATTTAAGAGAGCTCTGGAGAATGCAAAAGAGCTGTTTGACAATGTAATGACTTCCCAGGAAGAAATCAATGAAGCCACAGATGAATTAAACAACGCTATGCTGGCTTTGAGATATAAAGCAAACACCGGATTACTGGAAGATCTTTTTAATAAGGTGAAACTGCTTAATACAAAAGTATTTAAGGAAGATAGCGTTACAGCTCTGCTGTCATCCATGAAGACTGCGGAGACTGTTTTAAATGCAGACTTGACACGAAATGAGCAGTCAGTAGTGGACGAGGCGTTCAATAACCTGTTAGACGCTATCAATGAGCTGGCACTGCGCGATAACACCTGTAAGTGTCCCACAACAGTAACATCTCCAAAGGCTGTACAGTTGAAAAAACCGGTAGGTCTAAAGCTCACCGCCAAAAAAGCAAGGTGGAAAAAAGTAGCGAACAATAATGGCTACACCCTGAAAATCAGACGAGGTAAGAAAGTTATAAAGACAGTACAGATTAAGAAGGGCAGAACGAGTTATACCATTCCTAAGAAATTACTCAAAAAAGGAAAGAAATATAACTTTTCACTTGTAGCAAAAGGAACAGGCAAATACAAAAATTCCGCAGCTGCGGTGAGTAAGTCCATCAAAGTGAAATGAGAGATTACAGAGAAGTATGCCCAGGAAAGACTAAGATAACGGTACAGGCTGGAACAAAAAAATATGTAGCCACAGTTCATGTGAAATAAACATTAAAGTGTAAAGAGAAAATTTATATTCACAAAGCGAATCCCTTAGAGCTGCTGCTCTCGGGGATTCTTTTTGGATAGCTGTCATTTTATTTTTGTCTAACCATTTGCATATGTAGTAGCTCACTACATATGCCCCAACAGAGACAACAAAAGATTCACCTTCCTCCTGGTGGAAAGAGCTGGCAGCAATTATATTATAAAACATAAAAATCAGAATGCAAACATTAAAAACAATTAGAGATGTAATTCTGCTTGTAGTATACGGGCATGGTATAAATAGTTCACGAAGTAGTAACTGCAATTAATACTGGGGAGGAGTCCTATATTAGTTATTCAAATTTGTTGTTGACAAAGCGACATAAATGACGCATAATTAAAAAAGAAACACATATGTCGCAAAAGGAGGCGCAATGGGAGAAAAGGGAGAAAAGACAAAAAAGAGGATATGTATGGCTGCATATAAACTGTTTGCTGAAAAAGGATACAAGGATGTGACAATGAAGGACATCTGCGAGCAGACCGGACTCAGCCGGGGAGGTCTGTACCGCCACTATACGGGCACGGAGCAGATTTTTTTAGAAATCGTGACAGCGCTCATGGACAATCAGGAGAATGAGTTTAAAGAGAAGATAGGGAGGCACATTCCGGCGGCAAAGATTCTGGAGGATGTCCTTTCCAGGTATGAGGGGGAAATGATTGACAGCAGCCATTCCCTCAGCCTGGCAATCTATGAGTTCTTTAGCAATGGGAGCATCTCTGCGAGTGAAAACTCCATATCCAGGCAGTATCAGAAGTCCAGGGATATGTGGGTGGAGCTCATTGATTATGGAATTAAGACAAAAGAGTTTCAAGAAACGGACCCGGAGGCGGTGTTTGACCTCATCGTTTTTTCCTACCAGGGAGTTCGGATGTACAGCAAGCTTATGCCAATCGATGAAAAGATACCGAAGAGGATAGTTGACACTGTGAAACATTTATTATTGATAGAGCAGAAAGGAGAATAAACATGAATACAATCTTTTATAAATCAAGGCAGGATGCTTTAGCCTTTATCAATCCCACGGATGTCACAAAGCCTGTGGAGCAGTTTCCTGATATCTGCATATCCACCTTCTCCAAACAGATTATTGATAAGTTTGCAGCCATGGAAGGAGTGGAGAGGATTGCAGAACTGTACAGTGCCAATGGAATCAACCCTGTATACAAAATCCGGTATGGAGGGCGGGAGATTGCATTTTACCTCTCTTTGGTGGGTGCACCTGCATGTGCGTGCGGACTTGAGGAAATGATTGCAATGGGAGGCAGAAAGTTTGTTTTTTTCGGCTGCTGCGGGGTGCTGGATGAACGCAAGGTGGGAGACCGTTTTATTATTCCCACAGGAACTGTCAGGGAAGAGGGTACCAGCTATCACTATTTGGCGCCGGAGGAGGAGCTAGAGCCGGATCAGGAGGTGACATCCATTGTAAAAAGATGTCTGAGAACCCATGGCTATCCTTCTGTATCCGGGAGGATATGGACCACAGATGCCATTTACCGGGAGACCAAAGAGGCTATCATGGAATACAAAGAGATGGGCTGTCTGGGAGTGGACATGGAATACTCCGCGCTGCTGGCTGTTGCAAAATACAGAAGGGTGAAGTTGGGGCAGTTTTTTTATGGTGCAGATAATCTGGACAGCCAAGTATGGGAGCCCAGGGATCTGACGGACTATGGATTCACCAATGCCCAAAAGTATATGCTGCTGGCCTTCGAGTGCGGTCTGGCACTGTAAAGATATCAGGTCTGTTACAGGCTGCGCCGGGTGGTAGCGCCAGTAACAGACCTGACCCGTCTGAATGGTTACGCTTACTTGTGAACAAGTTGTATAAAAAATAAAATACCTATTGACAACTGTTGTGTAATGTGTATAATGTAATTATATTGAAACGATTCAAAAAAGGGAAGAGGAATGAATGGCTACTATAAAAGATGTTGCTATAGAAGCAAAAGTATCAGTGGGTACAGTATCAAATGTCCTCAATAAGAAAAACCATGTAAAAAAGGAAAAAGAGGAAAGAGTTTTAGCGGCAATGGAAAAGCTGGGGTTCCACTATAATCTGACTGCCAAAACTCTGAGGACGCAGAAGTCAAATGATATAGGCTTGATCCTGCCCAATATTACAAACCCCTACTATCCCGAGGTGGCCAGGGGAGTCGAGGATGCGGCGCAGAAACAGGGATTTTCCACTTTTTTGTGCAATACGGACAGAAGTGAGGATAAGGAAAGAGGTTACATAAAATCACTTCTTGCGAAAAACGTCAGGGGACTCATTATCATGAAGCATCAGCTTAGGGAGGAGGAGCTTTTACAGCTTTGCAAGAGTGTCCCAGTGGTGCTTGTGGATGAAGATCCCACCAAGGGAGATGCAAGCGGCATTATGTACATAAACAACAGCGATTATGAGGGAATACGCAGTGCCGTAGAATATCTGAGAAGCAATGGACATAAAAGAATCGGTTTTATCCATGGGCTGAATGATTCCTATTCCAGTTTCTGCAGATACCAGGGGTTTATTGACTATTGCCAGGAGCATAATCTGGAGCTTTACGCAGATTATATTTCAAATGGAAACTACAGTATGGAGGGCGGATATCTGGCCACTGAAAGAATGCTGGGATGCCCTAAGCTTCCCACAGCAATTTTGGCAGCCAATGATTTGATGGCCATAGGCTCCATGAAGGCAATCCAGAAAAAGGGATGTAAGGTGCCGGATGATATCTCTGTGATGGGATACGATGATATAAGCTTTGCAGATATCGTCACACCGGCATTGACAACTATCCACCAACCCACCTATGAGTTGGGGATGGAGAGTGTGGCTCTCTTGCTGGGGCAGGCGCCCCCGGGGAAGAGAAAAGCAAAGCTTGGTGATAACAGATTAATTGTACGGGACAGTGTCAGAGAGAGGATCAGGTAGACACAGACAAGGAGGTGAGCCATGAAAATCATCATTGGCAACGACCACGGCGGATATGGTCTGAAATTAGACATCCTAAAGTATCTGCAGGAAAGAGAGATTGAATATCAGGATGTGGGCAGCCATTCCAATGATATAGTCCGCTACCCCTATTATGCCGTGGAGGTGGCGGAGGCTGTTCGAAACGATGAGGATGCAAGAGGCATACTAATCTGCTCTACCGGGATTGGAATGAGCATTGCGGCCAACCGGTTCAAGGGGATAAGAGCTGCCCTCTGCACAGATTCTTATATGGCAGAGATGACGCGGAGACATAATGATTCTAACATCCTGTGTCTGGGAGGCAAAATTACTGCTGTCCGGGAAGCCTTAGAGATCGTAGAGATATGGCTGAATACGGATTATGAGGGTGGAAGACACGATATCTCTTTGGACCTGATTTCCAAGCTGGAGATGAAAACCAGCAGGGATCTGGAAAGATCTGAGTTCCAGGAATTTATAGAACAAAAGTCAGGAGGTCAATAAGAGTGAAAACGTCTATCGCAATTGCGGACATCAGTGCAGCGCCGGAGGCCTTTGTGGTTTGGAGAGGGTTTGAAGAATCTATAAAAAAGGCCGCAGCGCTGGGATACGATGGGGTTGAGCTGGCCCTGAAAGGCGCGGACGAGATCCAGCCCCAGTGGCTGTCCAAATACTTAAAAACATATAATCTGCAAGTCAGCGCAATTACCACCGGTCGTATTTTTGCAGAAGAAAACTTGTATATGACAACTAAAGATGAGGAAAAGAAAACAAGGCTACTGGAAGAATTTTTTAAATTGATTAAGGCGTTAAGCCCTTTTACCGATAAAATCAACATTGGCAGATGCAGAGGGCAGATTGAGCCGTGGGATACCAGAGGGGAGACGGAGCGAAGGTTTGTTAACACCATGGGAATGATTTGCGACTATGCGAAAAGATATGGGATGCGCATACTGATCGAGCCGGTGAACCGTTATGAATGTAATTTTATCAATACTATAGCAGAGGCATCGGACCTTATAGGAGAAATTGGCAGGGATAATTGCGGAATCCATGCAGATCTATTCCATATGAATATAGAAGAAAAAAGCATGGAAGAAAGCCTTATAAAATATAAGAGACAGATTGAATATATTCATGTGGCAGATTCTAACAGATATGCTCCGGGTATGGGGCATATAAATTTTAGGAAAATATTTGAAACGATTCAAAAAATTGGGTATACGGGGTGGCTGTCTGTTGAAATACTGCCGGTACTGGAGCCGGATGAGATGGCCAGGAAATCCATAGAATTTTTGAAGAACTGTCAGATGGAGTTTCAATAAGTATACCATTTCTGGTATACCGCAACTTATGGCGCAGCAAGTGCGCCCCTAATAGGATACTCATCCAGCATTCCAGTAATATGGAAATGGGAGGTTTTAGATACTAATATTTCAATACACAGGAAAGGGGGAAGTATAAGACAAAGGATGAGTGAACAATACAGGTAGCTGTCACGCAGGTCTGTAGGGTACTGCACAGTTACCCAAATAGGAACTATATGCAAAAACTGATGAATGTAAAGAGAGGGAAAAACATGAAAAGAAGAATAGTTGCATTGGTAGTATGTACCGCAATGTTAATGGCTGGATGTGGTGCAAAGGCAACGCCGGAGGAGAGCGCTCAGAGCGGCAGCACTAAAGATGAAAAAGTCACTTTGAAAATTTTAACATGTGATGAAGCGGTAGACGAAGAAATGATTCAGGCATTTAAGGATGAGAACCCAAATATTGATGTAGACCTAACATTTGTGCCGAGCGGTGATTATGCAGGTAAATTCTCCGCGCTGGCATCCTCAAATGACATTCCGGATGTACTGTGGACTCAGGCGGGATATTACGCGGACCAGGTTGGGGAAGGTTTACTTATGGATTTGTCCAAGGAACTGGATGGAAAGTCCTATGAAGGGGACAGAACCTGGAGAGAGTCTTTTGAACCCGCCCTTCTGGAAAACTGTGAAAGCATCATAAAACAGGCGCATCCGAATGAGACATCCTTTGACTACGCAGTTCCGTTTTCCATGGTATCCGTAGCTGTGTTATATGATAAAAATGTGTATGAGAAACTGGGCCTCTCCGTGCCGGAGACGTGGGAGGACTTCTTGGGCAACTGCGAAGCGCTTAAAAATGAAGGACTGATTCCTATTTCTGTTCAGTCCCCCACCACTATCGATTGGATGCCGCGCTTGTTCTGGGATCAGTTCTGCAGAAAGGAATTGGACGAGGAAGGCAAAAAATTTGAAGACGGCACCATGACATTCCAGACAGAATCTGTGAAGAAGAGCCTGGAGGAATGCAAGGCGCTGTGGGATAAAGGATATATTACAGATAACATGCTGACGGCTGATATTGAGACAGTACAGCAGATGTTTATCCAGGGTAAACTGGGGCATTTACTGATTGCACCGGACAAGCTGGAGTATCTGATGAACAATGCACCGGATACCATGGAGCTCGGGACCTGCGTGCTTCCGGGTATCGCGGGTCTCCCCTCCAGATCCATGGGAGGTTCAGGCATTATCTTTGCGGCCAGCGCAAATACAGAGCACCCCGAAGAGGCTGTGACATTCCTGAAATATCTGACATCCAAAACCAACTTTGAGACAGACCCGGGGCTGAAGTACCGCAACGCAGGCGTAAAAGGCATTACAAAGGATGACGCTGAACTAAATGAGCTGCTGGCCGGATTCAATAAAGCGGCTGAAAACGGATTCTGTCCGGAGCTGTATGTTCCGGTTACAGTAACAACAGAGATTAAGACTGCATTTTTAACGGACCTCTATCCCAATTATTTGATGGGCAATTATGAACTGGATGATATCTGTGATAAGCTTCAGACCATGTACGAGGAATACCGGGCAAAATAAGGCATTACAACATTATGCAGGATGTCAAATCCTGCATAATGATCTTACAGAAAGCAGGTGGGTAACATTAAACTCAAAAAGTTTTTCACGGATATCAAAGAAAGCATACCCGCATATTGTCTGATTGCGCCAACGATTGCAGTATTTGTTATCTTCCTTTATATTCCGCTTTCCAACGCATTTCGGATAAGTTTATTTGAATATAAAGGGTACGGCAGCATGGATAAGTTCGTGGGACTTGAGAATTACTTAGAGGTTATTGGAGATAAAGCCTTTTGGAATTCTGTGTGGCATACGCTTACTTTAATCGGTTTTGATTTGCTGGTATCCATTACCATTGGATTCTTGCTGGCATATGTGTTATTCAGAGGAATTAAGGGAAAAAAGTTTTTCAATGTGGCGTTTTTTATTCCATATTTGATTTCAATGGTGGTTGTGGGATGTATATGGAAAATCATTTATGACCCCACCCTGGGTCCATTGAACCAGCTTTTGGATATATTGGGGCTGGGAGCCCTAAAGCACTCCTGGTTAGCGGATCAAGGGACAGCCCTTGGATCCATCATTGTTACCTGGATATGGAGAACCATCCCCTTTAATATGCTGATCTTATACGCCAATATCATGTCTCTGCCTACAGACTATCTGGAGGCGGCTGAATTGGACGGGGCGAATGCGTTCCAGAGAATCCGATATGTCATTCTCCCATATCTGACCCCCACATTTATTACCTTGATGATCCTGACGATCACCAACGATTTGAGGGCCTTTGATATGGTCTGGACTATGACAAAGGGAGGTCCGGGAGGAGCGACCGAGGTGATCACATCCTATATATACCGGGCGGCATTCTCCAGCCAGAAATTCGGCACAGCGTCCACGGCATCTATTATTATGATGGTAATGATGGTGGTGGTCACATTGATTTCCCAGCTGACAAAAAGGAGAGAAAAGGCATGAATAGAAAAAAGATATTAAGATTTCTGACTTTTTTATTACTTGTTATTTGGGCCGTGATCTCTCTCTATCCCTTGCTGTGGGTGATCTTCCAGGCTTTTAAAACAGAATCGGAATTTCTCTCCAGCATCTGGACACTGCCCTCAGGGCTTAACTTTGATAACTTTATAGTGGCGTTTGAGAAAGGGCATTTGGGCGTTTATCTAAAAAATACGGTTAGGAACACTCTTGTAACAGTGGCCGTGGATCTGGCGTTCATTACCTTAGCCGGGTATGCATTCACGAAGATGAAAATGAAGTTTCGAAAGTTCTTTTACTATTTCATTTTGTTAAACATGCTGATCCCCACACCTATCATTCTGCTGCCCATGTACATGCAGGTGGTGAATCTGGGAATCCAGAATACTCTGCCCGCAATCGTCTTTCCTTATTATCAGGGGTTTGCACCCCTTGGGTTGCTGCTGATTACGAACTATATGAAAGAAATTCCGGAGGAGATCACCGAAGCGGCCCGCATTGACGGGTGCGGAACTCTGGGAATCCTGTGGCGGATAATGGTTCCGCTGGTGAAACCCATGCTTGTAACCTTGGGTATCTTAGGCGGTATGAGCGCATGGAATGAATTCCTGTGGGCCCTTGTGTCAATCAGCGATACGAATCAGACTACTTTGTCGGTGGGAATCGCATCCCTCAGAGATCAGACCACAAACTTGGGTAACACCCCGGTCTTTGCGGCACTGACCGTAGCGGCAATGGTGTTTGTTATCCTATACCTGTGTACACAGAAGGTGTTTGTACGCTCCATTACCGCGGGGGCGGTGAAGGGTTAAGTACACCCTTACACCTACATATTTAAAAGGAGAAGAATACGATATGGAAAATCATTTAGAGATCTTAGAGAAAGAGTTTCAGACTCCGCCCTCTGAATATAGGGGCGCCCCCTTCTGGGCATGGAATATGAAACTGGATAAAGAAAGATCTGTAAAGCAGGTTCAGCAGTTTGCGGATATGGGAATGGGCGGTTTCTATATGCACAGCCGTGTGGGGATGGCGACACCCTACCTGGGGCCTGAATTTATGGAATGCGTGAAGGCTTGTGTAGAGGAGGCAAAAGAGAAGGGCCTGCTTGCCCGCCTGTACGATGAGGACCGGTGGCCCTCGGGATATGGGGGAGGTTATGTGACTTCAGAGGAAGAACTCAGAAGCAAGTACCTGGTAATCACACCGTTTAAAAATGGAACAGCAGATTATCCTGAGCCTATTTTTGATTCACGGGCAGTGGTATCCCCAAAGGGAGACGGAAGATTTCTGACCGCCTTTTATGTGAAGATCGGGGAGAGGGGAGAGCTGGAGGATTACCATACCTGTGTGGAGGACGCACCCCATAAGGAGGGATACAAAAAATGGTACGTGTACCTGGAGACCGGGATTGATAACCCTTGGTTTAACAATAAATCCTATGCAGATACTCTGAATAAAAAGGCTGCGGACAAATTTTTAGATGTGACCTATGAAGCCTATTACAAAAATCTGTCCGGGGATTTTGGAAAGAATATCCCCGCAATTTTTACAGATGAACCCCAATTTGTGGCGAAACAGAACCTGGGCAGCGCAAATTCCCTGAATGCGGTAATCCTGCCCTTCACCGGGGATTTTGACGAGACATTCCAGGAAAAGTATCACAGCAGTATACTGGCACATATACCGGAAGTTCTCTGGGATTTACCGGGAAAAGAGATTTCCAGATACCGCTACTGGTACCATCTGCATGTGACAGACAGGTTCTATGAGGACTTTGTCAAGCGAATCAGCAATTGGTGTGATGAGCACGATATCCTGCTGACCGGCCATCTTATGGAGGAGCCAACACTCCATACACAGACATGCGCGGAAGGGGATATCATGAAAGGACTAAGCGGCTTTGGAATCCCCGGAGTCGACATGCTCTGTGACTTCAGAGAGTATACAACCGTAAAGCAGGCGCAGAGCGTGGCGCATCAGTATGGAAGAAAATGGGTTGCCAGCGAGCTGTACGGAGTTACAAACTGGGACTTTGATTTCAGGAGGCATAAGCTGCAGGGAGACTGGCAGGCTGCGCTGGGAGTGAACCACAGAATCCATCACCTGACCTGGATGAGTATGGTGGGGGAAGCGAAAAGAGATTACCCGGCCTCCATTGGATTTCAATCCCCATGGTACAAAAAGTATGCCCTGATTGAAGACTATTTTTCCAGAATCAATGTGATCATGACGCAGGGAAATCCTCTGGTAAAGGTGGCTGTGATTCATCCCATAGAATCCTACTGGGTTATCTTTGGGCCAAATGAGCAGACAAAGGAGGAGCGGGATGCGCTGGATAAGAGCTTTGCGGATCTGATTGAATGGCTTTTGTTTGGCATGATTGACTTTGACTATATTGCGGAGAGCCTGCTTCCGGAATTGTGGGAAGAAAATCGTGTAGGCGAGATGGAATATGATACCATAGTGGTTCCAAACTGTAAGATATTGAGGAAGACAACGCTGGACTTCCTGAAGGCTATGGAGAAAAAGGGCAAGAAAATTATTTTTACAGGAGAGATTCCCACATTGATCGATGCCCCAAAAGACGATTCCGTAAAGCAGTTCGCAGCTGAATGCACCTACGTAGACTTCTCCAAAGATACCCTCTTACGCGCTTTGGATGAGGACCGCATTCTGGATATCCATTTTGAGGGGAATAAATTCCTGAAAAAACCCTGGCATAAGAAAAACTGGGACGGTGAGAGGACCGAAAAATATATTTACCAGTGCAGAAAGACGGGAAAGGCGGAGTATTTCTTTATCGCCAACGGCAGGGCTATGGACAATCCGGATTCTGCCAAAGAGGATAAGATCCGGGTTACGCTTAAGGGCCTAAGAGACATTACTCTGCTGAATCCTCTGGACGGAACAAAGGAAACATTACCTTGCTGGCATGAAAATGGAAACACAAATTTTATCTATACACTGTATGAGCAGGACAGCCTGCTCTTAGAGACAGAACCCGCTAAGGAGGTCAATACGGACCGGCCCGGGAAAGAGGATGCGAAGTGTGCGGCCCGCAGATTGGATCTTTTTGAGGAAGTTGTGAACCTTGTAAGGGAAGAGAAAAATGTTATGGTGCTGGATATAGCACAAGTATCTATCGATGGGGAAGAGTATATGCCAAAAGAAGAAATCCTCAGGATTGATGAAAAGCTCAGAGAGCGATTCGGGTATCCGCTGCGCACCGCGTCCGTGCCACAGCCATGGGTATTGCGGGAAAAGGCAGGGGACCACTGGCATGAGATTAAATTAAAATATGAGGTGAACGCCTGTGATGATATGACGGACTTAAAGTTTGCGGGTGAAGATTTGAATCAGAGCAGGATATGGTTTGATGGAGAGTTGTTAGGTGCAGTGGAAAAAGGATATTTTGTGGATGAGGACATTACTGCCGTCCGGTTCCCGGATGTGAAGGCAGGAAAGCATGAGCTGGTAGTGGAATTACCCTTTGACAAGAATACGAATCTGGAGTCGTACTACATTCTGGGAGACTTTGATGTGGAGGTCACGGGCGCTGAGGGCAGATTACAGACCAAACGCACAGAATACGGCTGGGGTGATATTGTAAACCAGGGTATGCCCTTTTATGGCGGAAATGTGGTTTATGAATTTGAAAAGTTTCTTGACAAAGGCGTCTATGAAATTCAGGTCTCCAAATACCGTGCAGCACTGCTCGATATTGAGATTGATGGAAAGGCCGTTGGCTCTGTCTTCTACTCTCCGTATCGGCAGAAATTTGAGATTGAAACCAGCGGGATTCACAAGATTGGTATCAAGGCCTACGGAAACCGGATAAATACATTCGGCAGTCTGCATGACTGCGACGAAAATGAGATTTTCTTTTATCCCAATTCCTGGAGGACCAGAGACGAAGACTGGTCCTATGAATACCAGTTCCGCAGATGCGGAGTTTTGAAAGCACCTGTATTATATAAATATTGAAAAAAGAAGGTGGAAGAATGAAGGCATTAGTCAAATATGAAGAAGGCCCGGGCAACATGGAAATCAGGGAGGTCCCGGAGCCTGAGGCCGCCAAGGGTATGGTGAAAATCAAGGTGGTAGAGGCAGGGATATGCGGGTCGGATCTGCATATATACCACAGCGACATCGCCATTCCGGTCAGACCTCCTGTTACTACGGGACATGAATTTTCCGGGATTGTCGCGGAAGTGGGCGAAGGGGTTACGGCTTTTAAGCCCGGCGACAGAGTGGTGTCGGAAACGGCATTCTATTACTGTGGGAAATGTGATTACTGCAGGGAAGGGTTTTACAACCTGTGTGTTGAGAGAAAGACATTGGGGTACTGGTTCAACGGCATTTTTGGCAGCTACACCGTTGTGCCTGAGGACCGCGTTCACAAAATTGCGGACCACGTAGACTTTACATCCGCGGCCATGACGGAGCCTCTGGCGTGTGTATGCCATGCGGTTTATGACCAGTGCAGGATAGAGGGGGGCGATGTGGTGCTGGTGATTGGCTGCGGAGCCATCGGCATCATGTCTGCGCAGGTTGCAAAGGCCAATGGGGCAAAAGTCATTTTGTCCGGCATGAGCGCTGACAGGGAGAGACTTAAGCTGGCAGAGGAAATAGGTGCCTGCGATTATACAGTCGATGTACAGAGAGAGGATATGAAGAAACTGGTCAATGACCTGACTGGCGGGTATGGTGTGGATGTGGTACTGGAGTGCTCCGGTTCACAGTCAGGCACATGCTCAGGGCTGGATCTGATTAAAAAGAGGGGGTATTTCTGCCAGATTGGGCTTGGAGGGAAAGAGATCCAGTTCCCCATTGAGACCATCTGTTATAAAGAACTGCATTTTTCCGGCTCCATGGGGTCCCGAAGACATAGCTGGACAACGGCCATTAAGCTCATTGAGGACCAAAAGGTGAACTTAAAGCCCCTGGTTACAAAGAAACTGCCACTTACACAGTGGAAAAAAGCGTTTGACATGTTTGAAAACAAGGAAGGCTGCAAGCTGTTCCTGATACCAGAGTAAGCCGTGTATCATAAGAAATAAGACAAGGGAGAAGGTAAAATGAGAGACAGTATACATAAATATTTTAAAGTTGGAACCATTCAGTGGATGAGCTACCCAAATAGCGATCCCATGGATTCTTTAAAAGAGATTTGCAGAGATGATTATTTTGACGCCATTGAGGTCAAAGGATACGGTGAAAAGAATGAGGAGGCCAAAAGACTGCTAAAGCAGAGCCACTTGGCCGTATGCTACGGCGCCCAGCCCAGGCTTCTGGGGCCGAAACTCAACCCCAATGCGATAGAGGAGGAAGAGCGCAAAAAGGCAGAGGAGACTTTACTTCAGGCTGTGGATGAGGCAGAATACCTTGGGGCAAAAGGCATTGCCTTCCTGGCGGGGAAGTGGGAGGAAGCTACAAAGGCAAAGGCCTATGAACAGCTGCTCAAGACTACGAGGAACGTCTGCGACTACGCGGCGGAAAAAGGAATGAACGTGGAGCTGGAGATTTTTGACTTTGATGTAGATAAGGGGGCGCTTATCGGCCCTGCACCGTATGCGGCACAATTTGCTGCGGATATGCGGACTACAAACAGCAATTTCGGGCTGCTGGTGGATCTCTCCCATTTCCCCATCACGTTTGAGGACAGCCGTTTCGTAATCCGTACCTGCCGTCCTTATATCACACATTTCCATTTTGGAAATGCGGTGGCCGAGAAGGGATGTGATGGCTATGGCGACCTTCATCCCCGAATGGGTTATCCCAACAGTGTGAATGACACAGATGAGCTTGTAGACTATCTGAATGTTCTGAAGGAGGAGGGCTTCTTTCAGGCATCCCGGCCATATGTCCTCTCAATGGAGGTAACCCTGCGGCCCGGAGAGGATGAACGCATTGTCCTGGCAAATACCAAGAGAGTGCTGAACCGGGCATGGGCGCTGGTTGAGGATTAATGGTCAAATATAATTAAAAATCAGGAGAGGGGTCTTAGTGTATGAAAATAGTAGTATTAGATGGTTATACAGAAAATCCGGGGGATTTGAGCTGGGAAGGCTTTAAGGAATTTGGTGAGTTTCAGCTTTATGACAGGACACCGGTTACAGATATTCCGGAGATTATCAAAAGAATCGGCGATGCGGAGGCAGTCTATACAAACAAGACGCCAATCACAAGGGAGGTCATGGATGCCTGCCCGAATCTGAAGTTTATCAGCCTCCTGGCAACCGGCTACAATGTTGTGGACTACGAGTATGCCAGAGAAAAAGGGATACCGGTCACCAATGTACCCACCTATGGAACGGCGTCCGTAGGGCAGTTTGCAATCGCTCTGCTGCTTGAGATCTGCCATCACGTAGCGCACCATGACCAGGCGGTCCGCAGCGGACGGTGGGAAAACAATGCGGATTGGTGTTTTTGGGATTACCCTCTTATGGAGCTGGAGGGAAAGACCATGGGCATTCTCGGCTTTGGGCGGATTGGACAGAGAACGGGAAGTATTGCCAGGGCATTGGGGATGAAGGTCCTGGCCAATGATAAATATGAGAGCGACAGCGGAAGAGAGATTGCCACATACGTGGACAGGGATGTTCTCTTTGCCCAATCGGATGTCATTGCCCTTCACTGCCCTTTATTCCCTGACACAGAGGGCATTATCAATAAAGATACCATTGCGAAGATGAAGGATGGAGTTATTATCCTGAATAACAGCCGGGGGCCGCTGATCGTCGAGCAGGATCTGGCGGATGCGCTGAATGCGGGGAAGGTATATGCTGCCGGCCTGGATGTGGTTTCAACAGAACCCATCAGGGGTGACAACCCGCTTTTACAGGCAAAGAATTGTATTATCACGCCACATATCTCTTGGGCACCGAAGGAAAGCCGTCAGAGGATTATGGAGTGCGCGCTGGAGAATCTGAGAGCATATGCACAGGGCAGTCCAATAAATGTAGTGAATTAGAAAGAAGGGGGGATACAGGGTGGATATTGCGGAAGTAAAACAACTGAATGATTTGTGCAGAAAATTTAGGATGGATGTGATTCAAACATTGTACAGCAGGCAGACAGGGCATCCAGGAGGTTCCTTGTCAGTGTGTGAAATCCTGACAACGCTGTACTTTAAACAGATGAATATTGATCCGGGGAATCCGGATGATTACCAACGGGATCGTCTGATTCTCTCAAAGGGCCATGCGGCTCCCATGCTCTACCGGGTACTGGCGGAGAAGGGTTTTTTCCCGGTTGAGGAGATGAAAACACTGCGCACATTAAATACAAGACTGCAAGGGCATCCGTGTGCCTTAGAACTTCCCGGGGTGGATGCCTCAACGGGCCCTCTGGGCTTTGGCCTTTCCTGCGGAACCGGAATGGCATTGGGACTCAAGAAAAACGGTTCCAAAGCCAGAGTGTACGTTGTGCTGGGAGACGGTGAGATCAATGAGGGGACAATCTGGGAAGGATGTATGTCAGCCAGCAAGTTTAAAACCGATAATTTATGTGCAATTCTGGATTGGAATAAAGTACAGTTGGATGGGACAACGGAGGAGATAATGCCTCAGGGCGATATCAAAGCAAAATTTGAGGCATTTGGCTGGGAGACCATTGAATGTGACGGTCACGACGTACTTGAGTTGAATGAAGCTTTTGACAGGGCAAAGACAATCAAAGGAAAGCCAACGATGATCCTGGCTCATACCATAAAGGGCAAGGGGGTGTCCTTTATGGAAGGCGAGAATAAATGGCATGGCAAAGCGATTGACCAGGAAAGCTATAGACAGGCCATGAGGGAACTGGGAGGTGCTGTATAATGGGGAAAGCATTGCGGGAAGCGTATGGAGAAGCACTGGTAAAATACGGGGAGAAGGATGAAAAGGTTGTGGTACTGGATGCAGATGTAAGCGGGTCCACCATGTCTGCAAGGTTCGGGCAGGCAGTTCCGGAACGTTTTTTTAATGTAGGGATCGCGGAAGCAAATATGACGGCAATGGCAGCGGGGTTTGCCGCAACAGGTTATGTACCTTTTGCAAACACATTTGCCGTTTTCCTCTCCTCTATGGGGTTGGCGCCGGCGCGTCTGTTCGGATCATACTCCCATCTGTCCATCAAATTGGCGGGAGCCTACGGAGGGCTGTCCGATTCCTATGACGGACCCAGCCACCACGCTCTGGAGGATATCGCAACCATGAGGGCACTGCCTAATTTCCGGGTATTTGTTCCCTGCGACGCACATCAGGTGGACTGCCTGATTAAACACGAGAAGGATACTCCGGGCCCGGCTTACATAAGGCTCTCAAGGGATGCGTTTCCTGATATCTACAGTGAACAAGAGGAATTCGAATGGGGCAGGGGAAAACAGGTATTGGATGGATCGGATGTGACGGTAATTGCCTGTGGCTTAATGGTAGGCAATGCCATAGATGCAGCGAAAATGCTGAAGGAAGAAGGCATATCGGTCCGGGTCGTGGATATGTTCTGCATTAAACCAATAGACAGGGATCTGATTGTGAAGTGCGCACAGGAGACAGGAGCGATTGTCAGTGCGGAAGAACATAACATTATTGGCGGACTGGGGAGTGCAGTCGCGGAGGTTTTGAGTACCTCCGGAATGGATGTGCCTATGGAGTTTGTCGGAATCAGGGACTGTCATGCGGAGTGCGGTTCCTATGGGGAACTGCAGGAGAAATACCAGATTGACGCACAGGGGATTGCGGGGAAGATCAGGGAGGTATTGGAGAAGAAGTAAAGGGCTGGGTGAGCATAAACTATATATTCAAGAAACAAAGGGGCAGTCGGGATAAAGATCATTCCGACTGCCCCTTACTGACGTATCCGTGTGAGTGTCCATTGAATGAGGCATAAGTCAATGGCTAAGGAACCTGCTCTCCAGTCAAAATATTAAAAAATTACCCGGAATTCAAATATATTACTCTTGTACATTTTATTAAAGAAATGTAAAGTGGTTTTGTAAAGAATAATTTTTTATAAGCGCGTATCAAAAATGTATTAGTAAAAATACTCTAAAATTTAGGGGGTGAAAATAAATAAACTGGTTAAAGTGACAATGCAAGGTTTTGAGAGGGAATACAGTGCGGAGAATTTCATTCTAAATAATTTGGCAGAAGGAGAGAAAGATGAAAAAGAAGTTATGGAATAAACGGGGGTTGGCATTGCTGACGGCAGCGGCATTGGCGCTGTCATCTTTTCAGCCTGTACTGGCAGCGGGAAATGCAGTGAATGTGGAAGCGCGGGCAGAATCAACGGTCATTACCGATTTGAAGACCAATGATCTGAGAAATCCGGTGGGGATTGATACCGTAAACCCATCCTTTAGCTGGAAGATGGAGTCCAACGTTCTCGGCCAGTATCAGAAAGCATACCAGATTGAAGTGGCCAGGGATTCTGAATTTACAGATATGGTATGGGATTCCGGAAAAAAGGAAGATGGAAACTCTGTAGGGATTACATATGCAGGTGAAGAGGCGCTGGAGCCGTCATCGGCATATTTTTGGCGTGTCAAAGTAACGGATAAAGAGGGAAAGGCCATTGTTTCTGAGACCGCACGTTTTGAGTTGGGCCTGAACGGAAATGAAGGGTGGAATCAGTCCCAGTGGATTCAGGTGGGAACTTCAACAAAGCCCCCTGCTCCTGTGGGAAAAGAGATCCATTATGTGATAGAGGCTGACATTGAGATCGTGAACAACAGTGTAAGCCCGCTGATCGAGGCGAAGGATAAGCAGAATTATCTGCTGTGGCAGTTTAATAACAACAGGGCTTCGAAACGCTGGGTATTTAAGCCCCACAGGGTAACGAATGGTCCAAACTATACAACGCTTCGGGAAATTGATGTAAATGACTGGGTCAGAACAGATACCGCTGTGCAGCATATGAAGGTAGAGGTGACGGGTTCTGAGATTACCACCTATTTAAACGATCATGAAATTGTTGCAATTCCGGTTTCTGAGGTGGGAGGAGTCGGAGCAAACGGAGAAATTGGTCTTTTGGGTTTCCGCTCACATGAGATAGACCAGGAAAAGGGATTTATGGATAATATCACCATTACCGATTATTCTTCAGATCCCAATGGCGTGATCGTGAAAAACTACACCTTTGAGGATGGAGAAAATCCATTTGACCTTGGAACCGTTGAGAATGGACGCCTTAACACCAGTTTCATTTCAGGCGAGACGATTGCCCTGGAAAAAACGGCTGAGGATAATCTGACACCGGTACACTATCAGGTCACGGCAGAGGTTACCTGCGAGACCGAGGCCATCAGTCTGCTCTTCAACGGTGTGGATACGTCCAATTTCTATATGTTCCAGCTGAATACAAAGGACACTCCTGGAAAAGTGCTTTTTAAGCCTCATACCTGGAACGATGGCAATATTTCAACGTATACGGAACACACGAAAGATGTTACAGGGGCAGTGGGTTCTGTAGAAGAGTTAAAAACAACCCCCGTATCGGTGCTGATTGATGTGACAGAGAAGGAAATCAAGACTTACCTGAATGAGCAGCTGATAGATACCTTCCCGATTTCAGATTCCAGAGGGATTGCCCCGATAGCGGGAAGTTTAGGGCTCAGAGCAGAGGCAAATGAGAACGGTACGGTAGATAATTTTAAATTGACGGATTATACGGACGATGCAGAGAATGGCAAGGTCATTTATAATTATGACTTTGAAGGTGAAAATCCGTTTACAAAAGGTACGATAAAAGATGGGAAGTTTGTCGCCAGCCAGCTTGGTATCCTGTTTCCGCCTCAGGCATCGGGAGTTCCCACCTTCCGCAAATCGGTAACTCCGAAGGCCGAATTGGTATCTGCGAAGCTCTACACCGCAGGGCTGGGAGTTTATGATGCATTTATTAACGGTGAGCGCGTGGGAACCAGACTGGATGACGGCTCTATGAAATATGACGAGTTGAAGCCAGGCTACACGCATTTCCAAAAACGAACCATTTATCATACGTATGATGTTACACAGATGCTGGAGGCGGGGAAAGAAAATATTCTCTCTGCCCACGTGACCTCAGGCTGGTGGACAGGACGTGTGGCTGGGCCCGGCGGAAAGAAAGAGGCGTTTCGCGCACAGCTTTTGCTCAATTATGCCGACGGAACCAGTGAAGTGATCGGGACGGATAACAGCTGGAAAACTTCTCTGCAGGGCCCCCTGTTAATGGCTGATATCTATGACGGGGAGACCTATGATGCAACCGCGGATGTATCCTTCCGCAAGACAGGCTATGATGATTCTGAGTGGACCTATGCGGAGCAAAACACAGAATTTAGCGGCGAGATCTGTTCTCAGGTGGGACCGTCCATACAGGTAAGAGAGGATCTGGAATTAACCGCCAAGTCTGCTGTGGTATATGACGGTGCAGAGGGTGCGGATGACACGAAGTATGGAAAGATTCATGAAACAGGCCGGTATGCTTCGGGCGAAAGTTTTGTATTAAAGGCCGGTGAAACAGCCGTATTTGATATGGGGCAGAACTTTGCCGGATGGGATGAAATTACAGTGGAAGGCCAGAAGGGTACAAAGCTGACCATGCGTCACGGGGAAATGCTGAATGACAGAGAAGGTCTGAAATCACGGGGAAATGATGGCCCGGAGGGAAGCATTTACACAGAGAACCTGCGCAGCGCACAGGCCACCGGGCGCTATATCATGAGCGGCGAGGGAAGAGAGACTTACCATGCAACGGCTACCTTCTATGGATTCCAGTATGTGGAAGTCACAACAACAGAAGATGTTACCATCCATGGCATGAAGGGAATCGTTGTGACGTCTGTAGCGGAAGATACAGGAAGCGTTTCCACCTCTGATGAGGATGTAAACCAGTTGATCAGCAATATCTTCTGGGGACAGTACAGCAACTACCTGTCTACCGCAACTGACTGCCCGCAGCGCGACGAGAGGAGGGGCTGGACAGCCGATGCTCAGGTATTCTCTACCGCTGCATGCTACAACGCAGATTCCAAAGGATTCCTGAGAAAATACATGGCGGACATGAGAGATTCTCAGATTGACGACCCAAATGACAGATATTACGGTGCATATCCGGATACTGCTCCGTACAATATATACAAGCCCTACGGTGAAATCGGCCAGTTGGGGTGGGGGGATGCAGGTATTATCATCCCTTACAATCTTTACAAAATGTATGGGGACAGTGCAGTCATTGAAGAAAACTATGACTGTATGCAGAAATTTATGGACTACTTCATGGAATCAACCGACAAGTGGGGCGGTGAGCATAATCACGGTGACCACCTGGCTTATGAGGACAATGGAGATGATGTAAAGAATGCATTTGGTATCGCATACTACGCATGGGATGCCCAGATGATGGCTGAGATGGCAGCTGTGCTAGGCAAAACGGAGGATGTGGAAAAGTACCAGAAAGTCTACGAAGAAGAGAAGGCCTTTTTCCAAGAAAACTTTGTACAGAAGGATGGAAGTCTGAGGCGTACAGAGCAGACGGTTTGTCTGATGGCGCTTAAAATGGATTTACTTCCGGACGAAAATTCCAGACAGCTTGCAAAGCAGGCCTTACTGGATAATATTAAACGCAATGGAAATAAGCTCCAGACAGGGTTCCTGGGAACAGCGATCATCATGCAGACTCTGTCGGATATCGGGGCTGCTGACGTGGCCTACCAATTACTGCTGCAGCATGGAAATCCGTCCTGGCTTTACTCTGTAGACCAGGGAGCAACCACTATCTGGGAGCGTTGGAATTCCTACACCCTTGAGGGCGGTTTCGGGCCGGTCAGCATGAACTCCTTTAACCACTATGCCTACGGCGCGGTAGCAGAGTGGATGTATGGCTATATGGCAGGAATTATGTATGATACGGAAAATCCTGGATTCAGGCGGATTGTCCTGCAGCCGTCTCCGGATCAGTCTCTGGAAAAAGTGGACTGCTCCTACGAGTCTGCATACGGTACGATTGAAAGTAACTGGAAATATGAGAAGGGCATGTTCTGCTACAATGCAACCGTTCCGGCAAATACGACGGCTGCCATTTACGTTCCGGTGGAAGAAAACAGATCACTGACAGTCAATGGAAAAGCACCGGATAAAGTGACCAAAGAGACAGACGGCATAACGTATGTAAAGACAGAAAACGGAAAAGCGGTCTTTGAAGCGGGTTCCGGTTCCTATGAGTTCAGCACAGCGGTATCCAAATATTACAGTTTGAAACTGGAAAAATCAGACGATGCCGTTTCGGGCGATGTAAGCATTAACGGAGGTTCTGCTCAAAGCCTTCCGTGTGAGATCCGCATTAAAGAAGGTGACACCGTTGCCATTCAGGCATTGCCGCCGAAAAATGATGTGGATTATACCTTTGCAGGATGGAGCGGAGACGCCATCAGCGATGATTTTGAAGTGAAAGTCACAGCTGAGAAGGACATTGCGCTGACCGCAAACTATAAGAAGAGTACAAGAAAAAATCTGGCCCTGAATAAACCGGTAAGCAGCAACAACGGAATGGAGATTGAGAACTGGCGCTTGGTCAACTTGGTAGACGGCATCCTGACCAGTGCGCCTGGCAGCCTTGGATTTACCACAAATCCGTATAAGTCGCCTGATATATCAGAACCATGCTGGATTGAAATTGATCTGGGCGAAGACATGGCCTTTGACAGAGTGCAGCTATACCCCAGATCAGATACTCAGAGTTCCAGCCAGATGGCAGCTAACTTCCCAAGAGATTTTACGCTGGAAGTACGCGGTTCCGGGGAAGCAGACTACCGCATCATAGGAACTTATAAGGATCAGAACGTAACTGCTGAGAAACCGGCAGTCTATGAGTTTGACACGGTATATGCAAGGTATGTCAGAATCAATGTCAGCAAATTAGGTGATCTTGCCGCAGCGGACCCGCTCTCCTACTATGTACAGCTGGCGGAGATGGGTGTTTACGCACCAGTTCCCATCATAGAGAAGGTAGTGGTAGCTCCTGCAGCGGCAGAGGTGAAACAGGGAGAAACACAGCAGTTTACCGCAGAGGTGTCAGGACAGTATGATCCGGACCAGGATGTAAGATGGACGGTAGAAGGAAATACCAGTGAAAAGACCGCCATCTCTGCAGAAGGGCTGCTGACGGTAGGCACCGATGAGACAGCGAAGACAATGACGGTAAGAGCAGTATCGGCGCAAGATCATACGAAAGAAGGAACCGCTGAGGTTACGGTTATTGAAAAAGAGATACCGACACCTCCCCAAACAGTCAAAGTCAGCCAAATTACAGTAAAAGCAGATGACAGCCGTATCTTTACCGGCGAAAAAACCTCGGTGAAAGCAACCGTACTTCCTGTAAATGCGGAGAATAAGAAAGTAACCTGGACCTCTTCTGACAGCAGCATTGCGATGGTAGACGGTAACGGGGCGGTTTCCGCAAAGAAAGCAGGAACCGTGACGGTGACGGCAACAGCGGCTGACGGCAGCAGCGTATCCGGAAAATGTACCATTCAGGTCGTAAAGCCAACGGTAAAACTCAACGCTTCCTCCGCGAAACTGCAGAGAGGCACGAGCACAAAAGCGCTGAAAGTGAGCGGTCTGCAGAAGGGGGATAAGATCAAGAGCTGGAGCAGCTCCAACACAAGGGTTGCAACGGTGAACCGGTCAGGAAAGATCACTGCAAAGAAGATAGGTACAGTTAAGATTACAGTTACCACAGTAAAGGGTGCGAAAGCGACCTGCAAACTGAAGGTAATAAAAGGAAAAGTGAAAACCACGAAAATAACTGTAAAGAAAACTAAAATAAGTCTGAAGAAAGGGCAGAGGTATTCCCTGGAGGTTCAGAGAGTGCCTGTCACTGCTACTGAAAGAATTACTTATAAGACTTCCGATAAGAAGGTGGCAGCAGTGAGTAAAAAAGGAATCATTACGGCAAGAAAAAAAGGAAAAGCGAGAATCGTAATAAGGACCAGCAACGGTAAGACAAAGAGAGTTACGGTTACAGTAAAATAATGAAGAATTGGGGGCGCTCAAGCATTAATTTACTCTTTGGATGTAGGGACAAAAATGGATGTGGTTCGTCAGCGTCTAATTGTCGCAAGGGAAGATCTGGATGCGGCTCATCTTACATTTGAAGCATGCCAGAGTAAAATAAAAGCAACTATTCAGAAAGGGCTGTCGCACAAATAATGAAATTATTATAGGTGCCACAGCTCTTTTTGTGTTCTATGAAATTCTCTTTTCTAAACCCGCCGCTACATCATCTTTTCCGTAATCACCTTTGAGGTTTTCTTCTTATTCTCCAGAGCTGTTTCTCCCATCCGTTTATAGACCTCTGCATATAAAATATCTACCAGAAAAAGCTGAGAGGCCTTTACTGCGATGGAACCCCCTTCCATGGGGCCCTCATTAGCGCCGCAGGGAAGAAGGATGTTGCAGTAGGGAGCGGCGGGGGTTTTTAGGAACATGGTTATGAAAACCACCAAAGCCTTGTTTTCGTGGCAGATTTTTGCGATTTCAATGCAATCCTTTGTGATCCCCGAGTTGCAGAAAATCATGGCCAGGTCTTTTTCGCCCAGAAGGGCGGCCTGGGTAAGCTGGGTGTGACTGTCGGAGTTGTAGATGATATTTGAACGGATTTTGATAAACTTGTTTTTGGCCTCATTCGCACTGGTGCCGGAACCGCCGAATCCAAATAGGTTTACGCTTCTGGAAGAGAGGATCAGATCTACTGTCCGAGCGATAGCGTTGAAATTAAAGGCACTGTATGCTTTATCCAGAGCAGTCTTATAAGTCTGCAGTATATTTGTTGCTGTGGTGCTGCAATCGGGGGAATCCAAAATGTTTATGGTATCCTTGGGCTGGGCGGCGTCGGCAGAAGAAGTACTGAGTGCCAGGGAAAGCTTAAAATCCTGATAGCCGTTTAAAGTAAGGGTGCGGCAGAAGCGAAAGACGCTGGTTTCCCCTACGTTACACATTTTTGCCAGATCACTGATGGTCGCCCGCAGCACTTCCTGGGGATTAGATAAAACTATATCAGCTACTTTTTTCTCGGCCTTCGTCATCCGGGAATAGGTGGCTGTTATTTTTGTCATTAAATTATCATTTACCATAAGGAATACCTCCCTGTAAAACCCTCTTTTGTCTTATTGTAACGGATAGCAGTGGAAAAATCAAGAAATCTTGTAAACATAAAGAAAAATAAAAAAATATTTTTTTATTTATGAATAATGTATATGATTAAAGAAAAATATACAAATAAATAAAAAATATACCGATAAAATATAGGCAAAACATGGCAAAAAAATAAAAATAATTTCCAAAATGCACAAAAATATATTGACAAATGAGAAAACGAGTGCTATTCTGACTATAGAAAAAAGAAAAAATTTCCGAAAAGCTGTATGGAGAATGGAGGGCGGTTTATGGAAAGAAAAGCAAACTCGCTTGAACGGAAAAACACAAGGTTTGCATACGCGGTCAACGCTCCGCTGATTATCTACATGGCGTGTGTGCTGTTGGTTCCAATGATTTGGGGAATTTCCTTAAGTTTTACAAACAAGACCATAGGTGGGGGAGCAGATTTTATTGGATTTAAAAATTACATAAAGCTACTTCAGGACAAGGAGTATTTAAATTCCCTGCTCAATACGGTCAAGTTCACATTTTTTTCCATTGGCGGAAAACTTATTTTTGGAACCTTGATGGCATTGGCGCTGAATGTGAAGTTCCGGGGAAGAAATATTGTGAGAGCACTTTTGCTGATTCCCTGGACACTGCCGAATATCGTAGCGGTGCTGAACTGGAGATGGATTTTTTCCGCTACGGGAGGTATTGCCAACTATCTGTTAAAAAGCCTGCACCTGATTGACAAAGATCTGATCTGGTTTGGATCAGCGGGGCTGGCCATGGCAACGATTATTGTGGCGAATGTATGGAGGGGGACACCGTTTTTTGGAATTTCCATTTTGGGAAAGCTTCAGACCATACCGAAGGATTATTATGAAGCGGCCGCTATGGACGGAGCCAATATCTTTCAGCGTTTCTGGTATGTAACTTTACCGGAAATCAAGGATGTGATCTTACTCTCCACACTGATGTCTACTATATGGACCATAAATGAATTTGAATCCGTATGGCTGCTGACAGGAGGAGGGCCAAATGGGTCCACGCAGATTATGAATGTGTTTAGCTACAAGACAGCCATGACAAGTATGCAGTTAGGAAAAGGAATTGCGGTATCTGTACTGGCTATGCCGGTATTTATCATCCTGATTAACATTCTCTCAAAGAAAATGCTGGGGGATGATGTGAAAAAGAGGAGGGGTAAGGCATGAAAACAAAGAAAAGCGTAAAGATACTGAGCCGTCTGTTCATCGCCATTTGCCTGGTGGTATCCATGGCGCCTATTTACTGGATGCTGAATACTTCTTTTAAAGAGCAGGCGGAAATCTACAGCCGGATTCCCACTCTGTTTCCGCAGAACTTCTCATTGGAATCCTATAAGACCCTGATAACAGGAACCGCCTTTTTAACGGGCTTAAAGAACAGCTTGATTGTTGCTTTTGTGGTGTCTGCCTTCTCTCTGTTAGTAGCGTATCCGGCGGCCTACACACTGGCCAGAATTAAGTTTAAAGGGAGGCAGGCATTTTCAAGGGGAATCCTGTTTACCTATTTACTGCCCACCTCAGTGCTCTACATTCCACTTTATATCTTTGTGGCAAAGGCGGGCCTTACGGACAACATCCTTGGACTGATTTTGATTTATCCCACCTTTACCCTGCCTTATGTGGCATGGATACTCATCCCACATATTGCTTCGATTCCCACGGATATCGAAGAGGCAGCTACGGTGGATGGGTGTTCCAAGTTCAGGATTATGTATCAGATTATTTTCCCTTTGGCGTTGCCGGGTATTGTATCGACTACGATCTTTGCTTTTGCAATGTGCTGGGGTGAATATTTATATGCATTGGTTAACGTTACAAAGACTTCTATGCAGACCTTCCCACTGATGATCGCGGGATTGATATTCGGTGATATGTATCCGTGGGGACAGTTGATGGCAGGAGCGATTCTGGCCTGTGTGCCCATTTTGATCATCTATATGTTCGCATCCGGATCAATGGTAGGGGGAGCTACAGAAGGCGGAGTAAAAATGTAGTACAACAAAAAGGAGGAAGGTTTTATGAAGGTAAAAAGATTGTTAGCAGCAGGTATGGCGGCGGTGATGGCTTTGTCACTGGCAGCATGCGGAGGGGAAAAGAAGACAGAAACAAATGATCAGGGGGCAGCGAAGACGGAGGCCGGGAACCAGGAAAATGCAGCAGCTTCGGATAAGGAGCTTACCGTCTGGGTGGAGAAGGTGTTCAGCGACGAGGCCAACTCGGCTATGGAAGAAAGAATCAAAGCCTTTAGCGAGGAAAAGGGCGTGAAAGTCAACTATGAATTTATCGCAGCCACGGACTTTATGACAAAATTAAATGCAGCCATTGAGGCGGGGACGAATGTGCCGGATATTACCACATCCGCGGTAACCAAGGTGCTGAACTACTACCCTGACATTCCCTATAAAGACGTGACAAGCCTGGTGGAAGAGGTGAATCAGGAAAGGCCCTACTTTTCATCTATTTATGAAGGCAGTAAAATTGACGGAAAGAATTACTTTGTTCCCTTTACCAGTTCTTCCTGCATGATGTTTATCCGCAGGGATAAGCTGGCAGAAAAGGGAATCACAGAAATGCCAAAGACCTGGGATGAGGTATTTGCGGCAGCTGAGAAAGTGACAGATCCGGACAATGGATTCTATGGACTGGGAATCGGCTGCGGCCCTACGGATGAAGACGGAGAAAATATGTTCCGGACAATCATGTGGAACTACGGCACTTACCTTTTTGACAAGGAAGGAAACATTACGGTAAACAGCCCCAAGACCATTGAACTGTTGAACAAGTATAAGGAAATGTATGACGGCGGAGTCATACCCCAGGCTGCCAGCACCTGGGACCCGGGCGGAAATAATTCCTCCTATCTGATGGGGGAGTCTGCCATAGTGTTTAACGCGCCAACCCTTTATAACGCGCTGAAGACGGATGAGGCCAACAAAGAACTGTTGGAAAACACCGAAGTGCTGTCCCTGCCGGCCGGACCGGATAATAGTACAACCATGGGATTTGCCACAGGATTTTCCATTATGGAAACCTGCAAGGATGTGGACAGCGCCACCGCATTTATTAAATACATGGTGGATAAGGACTGGTACAATCAGTATGTGGATATAACCGCACCCGTATTTGCTCCCCTGTTTGAGGACATCAAGACAACGGATAACTGGAGCACAGGAATCAATGCGCAGGTAATCAGTTATGCGGAAAACTCTTCCGGCTATTACGGATATCCCATTGAAAATCTGAAAGGGCGTGCAGTAGCGGCGAAACACTATTTCACCTTCCCCATAGCGGAGATGATGAATAAGGTAGTGACGGAAACCATGACTCCGGAGGAGGCTGTGGCAAATGCCCAGAGCAAGATTGAGGAAGTGCAGTCAACAATGAAATAATGTATCATACGGCTTTGGCAGATGCCAAAGCCGTATGGGTAAGGAAAGGATATGGTAACGGTTATGAGTACAACAATCTGGTTGAATCTGGATGAAAAAAAGGTGGATGTAACCTATCTGGACCAGCGTTTTCAAGAGAAAGGATATACTTTCCTGAAAAAGCCCATACCGGCGGGGGATGAAATGGCTGCCGTTGAGATGGGAAAGCAGGCGGACATTGTGATCAGTACCTGGGAACCGTGGAATGCCGCCACGCTGAACGCGGTAAAAGATAAGGTGAGATATATTATCCGCTATGGGGCGGGTCTGGATAACATTGATATACCGGAAGCGACGAAGGCCGGTATCCCCGTGGGAAATGTTCCGGGGGCAAATGCGGCAGCGGTGGCAGAGACGGCCTTGCTTCACATTCTGAATGCGGGACGGAGGTTTGCCCGCTGCACGGAGGGGTGCAGAAAAGGGATCTGGCCCTCCACCGTCACCGGAAATGAACTGGATGGGAAGACGGTAGGTCTGCTGGGATTTGGAAATATCGGAAAACAGCTTGTGCGAATGCTTAAGGGTTTTGAGGTGAAGACTCTGGTATATGATCCTTATCTGGCAGATCCCTCCCCGGAAAAGTATGGGGTGGAATTTACCCAAAATATGGATGACATCTTCCTCAAAAGCGATATCGTAAGCCTTCACATCCCCTTTACAGAGGAGACGGCAGGGAGCATAAACAAAGAAAAATTCGATTTGATGAAACCCACCGCTTATCTGATCAACACCTGCAGAGGCCAGGTGGTGAACGAGGAGGATCTGATCGAAGCCCTCACCCTTGGAAAGATTCAGGGAGCGGGTTTGGACGTGCTGTGTCAGGAGCCTCCTTCACCTGACAATCCGCTGCTTAAAATGGACAATGTATTTATTACATCCCATATGGGGGCGGCTTCCCTGGAATCGGAATACAGATCTCAGGTGATTATTGCCGACTGTATTGATGCATTCGTGGCGGGTCAGATTCCATATAACGTGAAAAATAAAGAAGTGCTATCCAGGTAGGAGGTAATAAAAATGGATCGTTTAGACAAATACAGAGGTATTTTTCCGGCATTTTATGCATGCTACGATGATCATGGGGATGTGAGTCCTGAGAGGACACAGGTATTTACCAGGTATCTGATTGAGAAAGGGGTCCAGGGGCTGTATGTGTGCGGGAGTTCAGGCGAATGCATCTATCAGACGCCGGAAGAGAGGATGCTGATCCTGGAAAATGTAATGAAGGTGGCAAAGGGGAAGATCACAGTGATCGCCCACATTGCGGCGCCCAGCACAAGGGATAGTATCCGGCTGGCAAAACATGCCCAATCGTGCCAGGTGGATGCAGTGGCAGCTATCCCGCCCATTTATTTTGTACTTCCGGAATATGCCATAGAGAAATACTGGATGGACATGGTGGATGCAACGGATCTGGACTTTGTTATCTACAACATTCCCCAGACCACAGGGTACGCCCTTTCCATGAACCTGTTCGATAAAATGCGTCAGAATAAAAAGGTGATCGGGGTAAAAAATTCTTCCATGCCTGTGCAGGATATCCTTAACTTTAAATCCGCGGCTGGAAATGACTTTATCATCTTTAACGGCCCGGATGAACAGTTTGTGGGCGGCCGCCTGATGGGGGCGGATAGCGGGATCGGGGGCACCTATGGAGTGATGCCCGAGCTTTTCCTAAAGGCCAATGCCTATGTGACAGAAGGAGCGTTTCAGAAAGCACAAAAAGTCCAGTTCGCTATTGATGAAATCATAAGGGTTATGTGCAGCTGCAAGGGCAACTTGTATGCTGTGATGAAAGAAATTCTAAAAAGAAACGGTATGAACATTGGCGGGGCCAGGCTGCCTCTCGCGGCGGTAGAGCCGGAGGATATGGAAATGATTGAGAGGGCGGACGCTATGATAAAACAGGCTGTCAAGACGCTGTAGGAAAAATATGAAGAAAAGGATTGTGTGTTTCGGGGATTCTAATACCTGGGGATATGACGCAGTTACCAGGGAGAGGTTTGCGGAGGAAATAAGATGGACCGGTTTATTGCAAAAGGAGCTGGGAGAGGGGTATCAGATTGTGGAGGAAGGGTTATGCGGCAGGACCAGTGTATTCGAGGACCCTTTAAACGAAGGGATGAGCGGGCTGGCCTATCTTTATCCCTGCCTCATGTCCCATGCCCCGGTGGATCTGCTGATCCTCATGCTGGGAACCAATGACTGTAAGCAGAGGTTTGGACTGACTGCAAAAAATATTTCCGACGGCATGAAGCGCCTGGTGGAAAAAGCAAAAAGTATCGGGGCATGGCGGGATCAGCCTCAGATCCTCATTGTGGCGCCGGGGCCGATCAGGAAGGAATGTGAAGCTTCGGAAGCAGGGGCTGAAATGGGCATATGCAGCGTGAAATCCTATGAACTGGCCGGATACTATGAAAAGCTGGCGCAGGAACAGGGGTGTGGCTTTTTGGACGCGGGGGGTATCGTGACCATGAACACCATTGATTATATGCATCTGGATGAGTCAAGCCATGCAAAGCTGGCCGCCCGGCTGGCCGAAATCATACAAAGGGGGTAGGATCTTGAACAAGGCTGTGGAAAATATAAAAGGAAAATTAATTGTATCATGTCAGGCCCTGCCGGAAGAGCCGCTGCATTCTTCATACATCATGGGAAGGATGGCGATTGCTGCAAAGGAAGGCGGAGCGGCGGGAATACGCGCCAATACAAAAGAGGATATTGAGGAGATAAAGAAAAATGTGGACTTGCCAATCATTGGCATTGTAAAGCGTGACTATAAGGACAGTAAAGTGTATATTACCCCCACTATGCGGGAAATAGAGGAACTGATGGAGGTGGAACCGGAGATCATTGCCCTGGACGCCACCGGGGAGCTGCGGCCTGGTCAAAAGACGCTGGAGGAGTTCTACCATGAAATCCGCAGAAAATATCCGGAGCAGCTTTTGATGGCAGACTGTTCCACTGTAGAAGAGGCGCTTGCTGCGGACAGAATGGGTTTTGATTTTATCGGCACCACCATGGTAGGGTATACGCAGCAGAGCAGGAATTTGAAAATAGAACAGGATAATTTTGCAATTGTAAAAGAAATCGTAGAGAAGGTACAGCACAAGGTCATTGCCGAGGGAAATATCAATACGCCCCAAAAGGTGAAGCAGGTGATGGAAATGGGTGTTTACAGTGTGGTGGTTGGATCAGCCATCACCAGGCCGCAGCTGATCACCAAAGCTTTTGTGGAAGCGCTTCAGTAGGCAAAGAGAGAGTGGATGCTATGGAAATATACGTGAGCTTGGATATTGGCGGAACATCAATAAAATATGGAGTGCTGGACAAACAGGGCTGTATTCTGGAGAAAAGTAATAAGGACACACAGGCTTGGCAGGGTGGAACCGGGATCATGGAAAAGGTAGTCCGCATTGTAGAGGATTTTCGGGAAAAGTATGTTCTGACAGGGATCTGCATTTCCACTGCAGGGATGGTGGACGTGGAAAAGGGGGAGGTATTCTATTCTGCGCCGTTGATTCCGAACTATGCGGGGACAAAGTTCAAGTCAGTGCTGGAAGAACACTTTGCCATACCCTGTGAGGTGGAAAATGATGTTAACTGTGCAGGCCTTGCGGAATATATCTCCGGAGCTGCTATGGGCAGCAAGTCGGCGCTATGTTTGACTGTGGGAACGGGAATCGGAGGGTGCATTCTTTTCGATGGCCAAGTGCTTCATGGGGCCGGATACTGTGCGGGGGAAATCGGTTATCTGCACATGGAACACAGTGATTTTCAGACTTTGGGAGCTGCCAGTATCCTGACTGAAAAAGTGGCTGGAAGGAAAGGGCGGCCAAAAGAAGAATGGAGCGGCCAACGGATTTTTAAAGAAGCCGCAGAGGGGGATGCCATCTGCATCCGGGCCATTGATGAGATGACGGAGGTATTGGGAAAAGGGATTGCCGATATCTGCTATGTGATTGATCCGGAGGTGGTGGTGCTGGGAGGCGGGATTATGGCGCAGGAAGAATTTCTGTATCCAAGAATCCGGGATTCCCTTGACCGGCACTTAAAGCCCGTGCTGGCGGAGCATACCAGGATTGCTTTTGCGAAACACCGAAATGATGCGGGTATGCTGGGGGCTTTTTACCATTTCAGGCAGAGGCGGGATACCATGCAAGATAAAAGATAGAATCTGGGCAATCTCACGAATTTGTGATATGCGGCCCTCATATAGGACAATGAAATTTAAAGGTCCTATGTGGGGGTTTTTCTACGTTTTGAAACAGGAGGTGGATCTGTATGCTCAGTATCTTATCTTGTTGAACTCTCTCCTCTTACATGTTAAAATCAATTTATATAGAGCGCGATATTGGATGCAAGCATTTCCGGCATTTTTAGTAAAGATATCAAGGACCACAATGTGGATACTGCCTGCGGAAAGGATACCATAGAGATGGAGAAAAACAAAAATTTATTGATAGGACACAGCGCGGATATTGGGGGGACGGGGCTTGAGCATCTGGTTAATTCCATTCCCGGTGGAATTGCCAGCTACCTGATAAAAGAGGGGCGGTTTATACCTACATATTTCTCCGATGGGGTCCCGGCGCTATCGGGCTATACCAGAGATGAATTTGAGGTAATGACGGGAGATAATGCCCTCGATATCATGTATGAGGCAGACCGGGAGCGGGTAATGGAGGCAGCCGGCACTGCGCTGGACAGAGGAAATATTTTAGACATCTCCTACCGTATACGCCATAAAAATGGAAAACTGATCTGGGTTCATCTAAACGGGCGCAGGATAGAGACAGCTCAGGGAGATATCGGGTTCTATGCAGTGTTTACAGGGATGTCAGCGGAAACCCGCCTCATCCAGAGCATTGCCAATGAGACGGTGGACGGCATCTATGTAATTGACAAAAAAACCTATGAGCTTCTCTATGTGAAGGAGTCAAAAACTCTTTTTAGAGCGGACAAGGACTGTGTGGGAAAAAAATGTTACACAGCTCTTCACGGTAAGGAGTCTCCCTGCGAGTTTTGCACTTTGAAAAGTCATGCCCCGGATGGAAAATCCCACAACATGTCAGTGGGGGGAACGGACCGGTACTACAGTACCCGATTCAGGGACACGGACTGGAACGGCATTCCGGCTTATGTGAAGTATGTTCAGGACGTGACGGAGGAAACGCGGGTACAAAAGGAAAAGGAACGCCTGGAGCAGTATTTTCAGACCCTGGTTAAAAACCTGCCGGGAGGTGTGGCAGTGGTCCGTTATAAAAAAGACGGCAGTTTGGTACCTGAATTTTTATCAGATGGATTTGCGGCCATGACAGGGATGACACCGAAGGAGGCCTGGAGCCTGTACAAAAAGAATGCCTTAAATGGAGTGCACCCGGATGACCAGGAGAGAGTGAATGTCCAGATGGCCCGGTTTGTAGACAGGGGAGAAAACCATTGTGAAATAACCTACCGTGTAAAAAAGGGGGATGGGGGTTACATCTGGGTCAAAAATACCCTCACTATGATTCAGAACGAGGGAGGAGAGAAAAGAGTCTACGCCGGGTTTCATGATATGACGAAGGAGAGGAACCAGCAGGAGCTGCTACGGCAGCAATTTAATGAGCTGATCATGCAGCACTACCGTGAACCGGGGCCAAACGCTTTGATTATAGGCCATTGTAACATCACTCAGAATAAGATTCTCGAAATCATAGATCACACGGATTCTGCACTTTTTCAGACTTTTGGACAAGTGCGGGAAACATTTTTTGCGGGAATCGGCACCCTTGTTGTTGATGAAAAAGAGCGACAGACATTTCTGGATACTTATCTCAATGCCCCCTCTCTGGCAGCCTTTAAGGAGGGGAAAACAGAGCTGATCCAAAAGTGCTTTGTCAAGCTGCCAAAGGATGCCATTGGACGATATGTGCAATTTAAGGTAAATTTAGTGGAGACGCCAGATACAGGTGATATTACCGGGATACTGACTGTGACGGATATTACGGATCAAACCATATCAGACCGGATCATGCATCAGCTGTCAGTGGCCAGCTATGATCTTGTGGTGGATGTGGATATGAGACAGGACCGCTATACAATACTCAGCGGCGACCCTGCGTCCAAAGATGTGCCCCAAAAAGCGGGGCGTCATTCGGACCGCATTGCATATATGATACGGGAGCAGGTGGTTCCAAGGGACAGGGAGCAGATCGCCAGGCTGCTGGATACCGGTTATATGGCTGAGCGCTTAAAAAAGGACAGCTCTTATTCCTTTCCCTACTCTATTGTAGGGAAGAGGGGAGACATTCTGACGAAAAACCTCACCATTTCTGCTACAGACCTTCGGCTGGGGCGTGTGTGTCTCGCGCGGTCGGACATAACGGAGTCCGTGAGGGAGCAGCAGGGAATGCTCAATGTAGTGGCATATACCTTTGAACTCCTGGCATTTATTAAGGTACACAGCAACAGTGTCACCATGTATACCCGGGAAATTGTGCTTAAAAATCTGCCGCCTTATAAAATCGAGAACTATACCGGTTCCGGGAGCTGTCTTGCCGGATTCTTCAATCCGGACGGGGGAGAGGTGGAGGAGCAGTTTTGTCTGGAAACCATGAGAAAGCGGCTGGATGAAAAGCCCTCCGGTTATGATTTTGTTTTCCCATACCAGTCTGATGAAGGATTGAGGTTTAAGCAGGTCAATGTGCTTTGGGGTGACAGAAGTCATAAGACAGTGTGTCTGGTGCGTGCAGATGTAACGGATATGCTGGCAGCGGAACGCCGTACCAAAGAAGCCCTGGAGAAAGCCCTGGCCCTGGCGGAGGAGGCGAACAGGGCAAAGAGCGATTTCCTCTCCTCCATGAGTCATGATATCCGTACTCCTATGAATGCGATTATGGGAATGACTGCTCTGGCAGAGGCACATTTGGATGATGGGGAACGGGTTCGGGAATGTCTTCGAAAAATTTCCCTCTCCTCCAGGCATCTGTTGAGTCTGGTCAACGACATTCTGGATATGAGCAAGATCGAACGCTCCAAGATTACGCTGAACCGCATGAGGATATCACTCTTTGAACTGGTGGAGCAGTTGGCTGATATGATGGCGCCCCAGGCGAGAGAGGCAGGGCTGCAGTTTATGGTACGCACAGAAGATATTCGTCACCAGTATTTTTATGGGGATTCTCTGCGCATTAACCAGATTCTGATCAATATTCTGAGCAATGCCATCAAGTTTACGCCGGAGGGCGGAAAAGTGAAGTTTGCGGTGGAAGAGATTATGCCTGTGCAAAATGCGGACCGCATTCGTTATAGATTTGAGATCAGTGACACGGGAATTGGGATGCCGGATGAGTTTCTGGCACATATCTTTGAACCCTTTACCCGCAACCGCAGCACAGCCCGAGTGGAGGGGACCGGTTTAGGGCTCAGTATTACCAAGGGGCTGGTGGATCTGATGGAGGGTATGATTTCTGTAAAGAGCAACCCGCACAAGGGAACTGCATTCTGTGTTGAGCTGGAGTGTGAAAGGGCATCTGACGTGCACGGGGATGACCTGGGTGGGGACGCCGTGGGAGCAGACCATGCAAATGAGATTATGCTGTCGGGACGCTGTTTTTTGGTGGCGGAGGACAATGCCATCAACGCGGAGATTCTGTGCGAGCTGCTTCAGATGCAAGGAGCCAGGTATGTCTTGAAAACGGACGGAGACCAAGCGGTGAAGGCATTCCAGAGTGCAGAGCCAGGAACCTTTGACGCAATATTAATGGACATTCAGATGCCGGGAATGAATGGCTATCAGGCCACACGCATGATCCGCGGGCTGGAGCGGGAGGATGCCGGTAAGATCCCTATTATAGCCATGACTGCCAACGCATTTGCGGAGGATATACTATTATCCCGTGAGGCGGGTATGGACGCGCATGTGGCAAAGCCTATTGATATGCAGGTGCTCTGGACAACCCTGAGCAGGCTGCTGGGGAGCTAAAATAGCGGTCTGTCTCAGTCAAACTGCTTTCTGTACTGCTCCGGTGACAGCTTGGCATATTTTTTGAACACCCGGAAAAAGTATTTTACATTTTCATACCCCACAGATCTGGAAATTTGGTACATTTTCTTGTCGGTGTGTTTGAGCAGTTCCTTGGCCCGGTCAATGCGCACTTGATTGATATAGTTGATCAGCGTGTCACCTGTTTTATCTTTAAAGACTGTGCTGCAGTAATTGCGGTTCAGATTAAACAGAGAGGCGATGAACTCCACGGAAAGGTCCTTCTGGTAATTACGGTCCACATAGTTCTTGATATTCTCTGCCACATTCTCGGAGGTGTAGATGCTGGCCGGGAAGATGGCATTGGATATATTCATGAAAAACTGCAGGTAATAGCTGTGCAGCTCGTCCAGCGTAAACAGGGTGTTCAATGTATTTTGTGTATTGGCATTCACGTCCCCGCCTTTAATCTGGTCAAAATAGAGGGCTGCCATGAGCTTTATTTTATTTGTCAGATAATAGCAGTATTGTTTCACATCAAAAAGGGTATACTCCCCACTTCCAGCCAGGTGTGAAAAGAGATTCTGCAGCAGATCACGGATGCGTCCAGACATCCCGGCCTCAATGGCAAAGAGGAGTTCCTCCTCCTTGTCCCAGGTGACCGGGAGGGCGAGCGCCTCCTGACCGGAGATATAACACTGGCTGCGCTCCATGGGGTGGCGCTGGTTAAGGGCATTTACGGACTCCAGGAATGCCTCGTGCAGCTTTAGCAGGGTAGTGTGGAGTCCACTGATTCCATAGGAGACCTCCTGCACTCTGGAGGAGTGGAGCCTCTGCAGACTGGAGACTACCTGACGGCAAAGATCCATAGCCGGAAGCGCTGACTTGCTGGGCAGGAAAAGGATCAAAAAGCCCAGGTTCTGTGTCTGCACGTGCTGAAGATAGAGGGCCAGGTCACCGAACCCGTTCTCCTCCAAAAAATGCGCCAGCTGTCCTGCGGGCAGTGGCTGCGGGGAGTGCAGTGTAATCAAAACCAGCTGGTGCAGCTTTTCCGTAAACTTCAGCTTTTCGGAGGTGAGCTGTACATCGACTGTGTGGTAGCCCAGCACCAGGTTAGTGAGCATCTGGATATCGTGCTCGTAACATGAGCGTTCCTGCTCCTCCCGGCTGTGGGTAATCTCCTGAATCACCATGGTCTTCTCCTCCAGCATCTGGAGCGCGTTTCTCATGGAGGCCACCAGTTCCTCCTCGCGGACAGGTTTTAAGAGATAATCTACAGCATTGGCACGAATGGCATAGCGGGTGTACTCGAAATCCTTGTAGCCGCTGATTACAATCAAGTATTTACTTGGATAGCGTTCGCTGAGCAGGGGGAGCAGTGTGGTTCCGTCCATGACCGGCATCTTCATATCTGTAATAATCACTTCCGGATTTTTCTGTTCAATCAGATCCAGAGCGGCTTTTCCGTTGGCGGCCTCCCCGCAGCAGGTGATCTTACCTTCCAGGGATTCCAGCTTCTTTTTGATTCCGCGCCGGATTAAAGGTTCATCATCGACAATGATATAGCTGTACATTTTACCTTGACCTCCAAAGTTTTCAGTTCATCAGTTGCGGTTCCCCTCCAGAATGGGAAGAGTAAGTGTAAAGGTGGTTCCCACACCCTCCTGGCTGGAGATATGGATACCATATTCGCTGCCATAGTAGAGGGAAATGCGGGAATGGATGTTTTTGATTCCAATACTCTGCTTGTTGCGGTACCCCAGTTCCTGGAAATCCACCTCATCTTTCAGGCTCTCCTCCAGTCCATGGAGAATATCCTGGGACATCCCGGTACCGTCATCCCTGACGGAGAGGGAGAGCGTCAGGTCGTTTCTTTCAGCGCTGATCTCAATACAGCTGCCGCAGCTGCAGGACTGCAGTCCGTGATAGAGCGCATTCTCCACCAGAGGCTGCAGGATCAGCTTTAGCACCTGTAGGGAATAAAATTCTTTCGGTACATCATAAACCATATGAAAACCATTGTCAAAACGGATCTGTTGGATAGCCACATAATTCCTGACATGGTCCAGCTCCTCACGCAGTGTAACCAGTTCACTTTTTGTCTTAATGCTGTAGCGGAACATGGAGCTTAAGGATTCCGCCATTGTAGAGATGTCCTTCACTCCCTCAATGGCAGCCAGGCTGCTGATAGCCTCCAGGGTATTGTAGAGAAAGTGGGCGTTAATCTGTGCTTCTAAGGAGCGCATCTGGGAATTCAGAGTGAGGAGCTTGTTTTGGAGTTCGTTTTTAATATAGTGGTCCAGCTCTTCAATCATGTTTTCGTATTCGTTGTAGAGGATTCCAATCTCATCCGAACGGTTCATATAGGGCTCATTTGCCACCCGGTGGCTGGTGTCATGGCTGGCCATGCGGTCGCTGAGCAGCCGGATGGGTTTGGTGATATTTCCGGATAGCAGGAAGGAGAGGACTACAAAGAACATGACACAGATCACGCACATAAAGATGAGGAGCCAGAGAGTGGGACTGGACTCCCGGTTTAAATCCGTGTGGTTGAAGATCCCTGTCAGGGTCAGGCCTTCCAGGTCCAGATCTTCTGTGTACCGTACGATCTGGGAGTGTTTGGTGTTGTCTGAGAGCGGAGTTCCATTTTCGTATAGATTTTGGTCCCCTTTGGAGATAGTCAGGTAAGTCATCTCAGGCATGGTATTGACTCGGGATAAATCAAACAGGTCAGGGGAGCAGTCAATGTAGAGAACCCCCAAAAAGGTTTTGGAAAACACATCGTAGATGGCATTGGAAAAAGAGATGGATTCCGCGCTGTCGATGAGAAAGTCTTTGGCGGAGATCCCGTCTATGTAGGTTTTGCCTTTCAGAGCCAGGGTTTTTTGGTACCACTCGTCCTGATCCGGAAAATAGCCGTAGTCTATGTCCGTCCTATTTCCCACACCCAGGATTTCACCGCTGGGCGTAAATATATAGATACCTTTCAGGTATGGATATGACTGGAACAGATTTTGACAGATGGTCTGCATCAGGAGGTTTGTCTGGTAAACATCGTAGGCGGTATAGTCTGTATCCTGGGAGACATAATTGTGCAGATCCTCCAAAATAGAATTTTGATTGGAAGAGTCATAATTTACCGCCTCCTGAATGCGCCGTATATCGGCCAGAGTCCGGTTGGTTTCTTCTACAGCCCTCACCATCAGATTTTCCGAGATCTGTTCTGTCTGGTTATCCATCAGCTTGGTATATCTGCTGTAGGTAAACAGGGTGAAAATCAACACCGGTACAATGGAGATAATTAAGAAAATGAACAGCAATTTATTCCTCAGACTCATGGCCCTGACCTCCTGAATAATTGTAACAGGTCAGATACCTGAACCGTTACCGGAAACTTACAGAAAGTATACTATAATTCCCCTGGAAAGTACACAAAATTGTAGAAACATGGTATGATATTTAAAAAAGAAAGCGGATTGGATTAAATGAAATATCATAGAAATATGTTCTTAACACTGCTCCTGTTATGTATGCTTTTTTTATACGGCTGCAGCCAGGAACAAAAAGAGACTGGAACTGCGAAACAAAAGACAAAAATATCCATCATGATGTCCGGGTACGACAGCGAGAATAATTTTGGGGAACGGCTTAAGGAATATATAAAAGAAAAGAGGAATGATGTAGAACTGGAAGTCTCCGTTTTGCCGGATGACCAGTACTATGCCTCCCTGAAACTGATGCTGGCTTCCGGAGAAGGGCCCGACATCATAGCTGTGCAGGCAAAGTACGGGGGTGAGAACTCCGTCTATCAGCTGGCAGGGGCCGGATACCTGGAACCGATGTCTGACTTGAAGGGCAAGGTGGTTGAATCGGACGCAGTAAAGAAAGGGCTCAGCCTGAATGGGGTGCCCTATGCCCTTGGACACGGAAGCTTTTTTGTTTTGGGTACTTTTTACAACAAGACCATCTTTGAAGAGTGTGGTCTTCAGGTGCCGGATGACTGGGAAGATTTTCTGAATTGCTGTGAGGTGTTGAAAAGAAAGGGATACACCCCGATTACCATGGGGGATAAGGAGTGCTATGTCACTCAGTTTGGACTTTACCAATTGGCGGCAAATGTGATCTACCCTGAGAATCCGTATTATGACAGGAAATTGTGGACAGGGGAGAGCAAGTTTACAGATGAGGGAACCTGGGATCAGGTGATCTCCATGTATGAGTCCCTGTATGACAAGGAGTATATGGACCCGGATTCCATCAAGATGGGATACCAGACAGCGGTCCGAAAGTTCGAAAAAGGCGGGGCTGCCATGACTTTCGGTGGTTACAACATTCTCTACGGCATAGATGAGGGGCAGAGGGAGAACTTTGGATATTTTCCGCTTCCGGGAAATAAAAAGGGAGATCCGGTCAGGGTGATTGTAACTACGGAAAAGGGTGGATACGCGGTTAATGCCAATTCAAAGAACAAAGAACTGTGCAAGGAACTTCTCAATTCCTATTTCAAGGAATTGCAGGAAAGCAGTTCCCATATTGATGAGCTGTCTTGCTACTATGAGGCCATGGAGAACGGATACGCTGTCGATGTCTGCAACAGCAACTGGCCTTCCGGCACAGAAAACGAGCTGGAACAGCTTTTTATCCAACTGATAGGATCTGATACATTGAACGTGGAGGATGTGACGGAGGGAACACAGACCCGTCTGGAAGAACTGATTGAACGCTATGGGGATGTAAAGAAGGAAACGTATTCTGACTAGATCGTATGACTTCCGGAAGAGATCGGTTCTACAGGGGGACTGTCCGGAAAAGGCAATCCGGAGGTACTCCCCCTGACCATGTCCCATGCAAAGAACCGTACACACAAATTTTTTCTCTTTCCAATTACTACTATATATAATTTTTTGTTGGATGAAAAGAGTAAAAAATTGCGATATCGAGTAAAATATTTATGAATTTTGACATTATGTGCAGGGGTTGCCTGGGAATGTGTATGTATACATTGCATAAACGGAAAAAGAGGTCAACTCTGAATAGGAGATCCCGCGCTGTTTCTTAAATACCTTATAAAAATAGGCTGGATTGCAAAACCCTGTGATCTCCAGCACTTGTTCAAAGGGCAAAGAGGTTTGCTCCAGGTAAAAGCAAGCGTTTTCAACCTTGCACGCCTGTACCAGCTCGGTGAAAGTGTTTGTCTATACGGCAAGCGCCCTCTTTTCCTTTGCCGATTTTTTCCGGTAATCGCTGGGGGAGATGTGGTATTTCTTTCGAAACAATCTGCTGAAGTAGGGGTAGTTGGTAAAGCCAACGGAATAAATAATGCTTTTTAAGGGCATATTGCTGTCAGAAATCAGTTCTCTGGCATGTTCCAGACGTATCTGATTAAGGTATTCGATCACCCCTACTCCCACCTCTTCCTTAAAACGGGAACTTAAATAGGCTGGTGACAGCCCGGCGTACTCGGAAATCTCGGAGAGGTTATCTATTTGGTCATAGTGCTGCTCTAAATATGCAACAGTCCGGTTAATATGTCTGGAGTAAGTGGGGGAAGAGAGCCAACCGGGATCTTCTAGATCAGTGAGCACTCCCATGCGGTAATGAACGTGCATTTGCAGGTTATTTTGTATAGCCTCCCCCACTGCTTTAAGAGCGAGGACTGCCGCGCTTTCACAGTGTTCGTAGAATACGGTCAAAAAACGGTTCCCATCCAGATGGGTGCAGACTCCCTTGGAAATCTTTTTAATAACGGTGTTTGCTGTATAACAAACGGATTTTTCCAAAATTGTTCGCCCTCTGTCCTCCTTTTGGGGAGTTACGGCTTGGATGTCTTCTAGGAATAACATCGAGACAAATACACTGCGCTCATTTGGTCTGTTTTGCATATGGCGGGCCTCCCTGCAAATATACTTTGAGTTTTCCTTTATTATAAAGACATGGGAAGTAAAAGCATATGCAATATATTTGCAGTTTTGGTAATTTATTCGCTGTCTATAGGTTCTTCCGGTATTTGCTTGGGGAGATCCCGTGGCTTTTTTTAAACACTTTTGTAAAGTAAAAATAGTCGTGATATCCTACCGCTTCAGCGATGGATTCAATGGAGAGCTGTTCATCCTTTAGCAGCTCTCTGGCCTTCTGCATTCTTTTGGCAGTGATATACTCAGAGAAGGAAAGCCCCAGCTCCCTTTTTATGAGGGCGCTCAGATGGCTGGAGCTGATACTGTACTTTTCAGAGAGGAGCGCAAGGCTGATATCCTGCGTGTACCCTTCCTGGATATCGGCGATGATTCTGCTCATCACCGTATTGCTCACCGGGAAAATGTCCTCCTCAGTAGAGGGGATAGACTCCTTTGACAGCTCCCTGAAAAGGCGTGCCAGGATTCCGTTTAACTCCTCCTCTTGAATGGGCTTTAGAATATAGTCAAAAGCCCCATACCGGAGCGCAGCCTTAGCATACCTAAACTCTGCGTAACCGCTGATCAGAACGGTCTGAACCGGGATTTTTTCCTCTGAAATCCTGCGCACCAGGTCAATGCCGGAAAGACCAGGCATCCTGATGTCGGAGAAAAGGATATCCGGGCGCAGCCTTTTGATCTCTTCCAGGGCTGTGATCCCGTCTGCAGCCTCCCCAATGACCCGGAAGGGAAGACCGGATTTTTGGATGAGCTTTTTCAGACCCAGGATAATCCACATCTCATCATCAGCCAGAAATACTTTGAGCATCTTCCGTTCCTCCTTCCTCCACGCTACAGGGGATCACAATGGTGACGCGTGTCCCCACATCCGGGGTACTCTCTATCTCAAAGTTAAACCGATCTCCATAAAAAAGGGTTAAGCGATGGTAGATATTGGCTATCCCAACGCCGCTTTGATCTGTGCCCTGTTTTAGGGACATGAGCAGGGAATTCAGCTTTTTGGCCGGGATACCACAGCCATTGTCCTCTATGGTAAAGCGGATATGGTCAGTGCTGTCCCAGCAGGCACAAATCTCCACGAGACCCTCTGACACCTTCTGCTCCAAACCGTGGAATACCGCATTTTCGACTAACGGCTGCAGCAGGAGCTTTATCACATTTACCTGACGGAGGGATTCCTCCAACTCGATATCCACACTGATTTTCCCCATAAAACGGTATTCTATAATCTTTGCGTATTTCTCTATGTAATCCATTTCCTCTGCTATGGTAGTGATATTTCCGCCCTTTACCGCATACCGGAACAGATGGGAGAGGGACATGGTGATCTCTGCAATATCTTCTACATCATAGTACAGGGCCATATCGCGGATGCACTCCAGGGTGTTGTACAGAAAGTGGGGATTGATCTGATTCCGGTAGGCCAGGACCTGAGCCTGTTTTTTGGCCAGCTCGGACTCATACATTTTTTTCTGTGAGAGACGGTTTTCCTCTTCCATCTGTTCACGCACATCCAGCATGTGGTTGAGGCTGGTTGCCACAGTGCCGATCTCATCACTGCGCATCAGAGATATGCGCTGTCCCGGATAAGCCATATCTGTTTTAATAAACACATCAATCAGGCGTATGGGGCGAACCACACTGAAGTAGAAAAAGCAGATCAGAACCAGCAGGAGGAGAAAGGAGGCTGTGTAGGGCAGCAATACAATCCAGCTCCCTGCGTCCTGGCGGTTTAGTTCTCCCTCAGGCAGACGGCTGACCAGGCGCCAGCTGCTGGAAGCGGAATCCTGGATCTGAACGCAGTAGTCTTTTGTGCTTTTGAGCATTTCTGTATTCAGAGTCTGCGGCGGAGCCAAGTCTGTGGAGGCTAGGATGAGATTGTTCTGATCCACCAGATACACCTGGGAATGATCCGTGGAGCGTGCATCTGTCAGCAGACGGCCCAGAGAATCCGGTGAGATCACCAGCACACACATACCCAACTGCTTTGCATACTGTGGGCTATCCAGGTCAAACATCGGAAAGCGGACGGAGTAATAGAGATGTCCGGTATCCTCTGCCTTAAATCCGGCCCCAATCTGCAAATCTTCCACGAGCTGACCCGATAAGCCCGGGATGTGTAATGCTTTTCCCAAACTTGCGATCCGGTCCATTTCCTGATTGTAGAGATAAATGCCTTGGATGTCATCCTCCAGCAGCAACGTGTTGGAAAACACAGTGGAAAGATCCTCCATGCTCTGAACTCTGCTCATTGTATCTTGAGTGAGATACTGGCTGGTAGTGGGGGAGTAGGAGAAGGAGGCAGCCACATTGTAAAGATTGTCAAAAAAATCCTCCAACTGGTTTTCCACCTGGGCAAGGAGCTTGCGGTTTAATTCCAGAGTGTTTTGGCGCACCTTTTTTGCGGCGTACTGATTGGTAAACACAAAGGCGAGCAGTAAGAACAGAGAGATGCACAGGACCAGCACAGACAGTTTTACTGCCAGTTTATTTCTGAATATATTTATCCATTTCATGATTCAGACACCTCTTGTTGATTTACCTTTTCAATCCTTTCCCCATAAAATTTAAAGTTTTTCTGGACCTGACGGTCGATTTTGCTATCCAGCTGCTCAATGCCCAGGGCCTTTAGCCGGGACAAAAAGTATTCGTATTGCTCTTCGAATTCAGCGTCACTCCTGGAAGCGATGATTTTGGATATCTGCTGTTGTTTGAAGTCCGTGATGTCAGTCTGTATCCGGCCCATACTGCTGTCCGCAGGTATATAGTCATTTGGCAGGGCAAGCAGGGTATTGTCAAAAATATACGTATCTTTATATTTCCCCAGTGCACATTCAATCTCCTTGGTGTGGGCTTCGCTGCTGTCCGGACGCGGCGTCGGCAGGATACTTCGCTCCCAGGCAATGTTTCCGAAGTTCCACCATGCGCTGTAACCGGTTTTAACAGAATCCCTGCGCTTTTGCCTGCCCGCCTCTGTGAGGGTGATGGTCCCATCCCCATTCAAGGTGTAGTCAATGCCTTCAAACCCATAATTATTCTTAAGCATTCCCTCATCATCGGACATATAGTCCAGCCAGCGGGCGATCTGTTCCGGGTGCCGGCAGTCTTTGGAGATTAGAGTCTCTATCCAGCCGTTTACCATACGGATATCCCTTCCCAGAACAGGACGCTCTCCGGTATCGGAGAGGATGGGGCCGGATGATACCCACTGCTTAGGATCCATTCCGGTATTTGCAGTATTGCCGATGAAACAGAAGACAGCGCCGCTGGCGATGTAAGACTTGACCTGGGAGTTGCTGATTGCCAGATGCTGGGAGTAAGCATACCCTCTGCGCAGAGCTCTGTTGACAAACTTCAGGCTCTTTTTGGCCTCAGGCTGAAGCCAGCGTTCCTTGTAGTTACCATTTTCATCTACCACTTCAGCTCCGAATGAATTGTTAAGAAAAGCCAGAGTCCACTGTTGGTAGGAGGCTCCATCCATCAGGAGTGGGATTACTTCCTGACCGTCAACGGTCAAATCCATGTCCTTTACCTTTTGAAAAGCCTTGAGAACCTGGGACTCTGTTTGAACATCTTCAAGGTCTAAGCCTGCTTTCTCTAGCAGATCCCGGTTCCATATGACTGCCACGGTTGTACCGTATTGGTCGTAATCCTCGTAATAGCTGGTATTTGTCTTCCAGATTTTCTTTGCGTCCAGGGAGTTGATGTGGGAGGGATAGGAATACCATGCCCCATTTCTGCGAATCAAAGCCTGCTTCATATCCTCAGGGAAATCTGTGAGCAGATCGGAGTCCGGGCAATAACGCTTTAGAAATTCTTCCAGATTCCATACTTTACCGGAGGAGATCAACTGCTGTATGGCAGACGCATCGGTAAGCGCCATGATATCCGGCAGTTCATTTTTTAGAAGGAGGAGGGAGAGCGCCCGGTCGGCGTCCTGTGGCGGAATGATTGTTTCCAGCATAAGCCCGGTCTGCTCTGAAATCTCCGCGCTCAGAGTGCCCGCATCCAGGGACCAGTCCGGAACCTCCCAAAAATCCACATCAGAAAACAGAGTCGCTGTCACAAAAGCGGGATTCAAGTCAGTTTTTCCGGTATCCGGGCCGTGGTTCTCTGCACTGCATCCCCACAGAGAGCAAAGTATTATACATAAGAAGGGAATATATTTCTTTAGACAACACACTGTGAAATCTCCTTTCAGGGCCTGATGTCCTTTTACCAAAGTATGGGGTCAGGTTTCACCAGGGGATATAAACATAATATACAAAAAAAGGACAATGTTCAACATGAAAACCGGGGCATACACATTCGTTTATGTAAGAATTTCCAAATAGCCGCCTAAAAATAGGGCAAAATCTAAAAATCAGACAACAAGAATGAATAAATTTACCCGGAAATCAAAAATAATCCTCTTGGAATCGGGAAAGTCTGCTGAGATAATAAAAATATATATAGAAAAAAGGAGCGGATAGAGATGAAAAAGTTGAATGGAAAGAGGCTGGCTGCCGCTGTCATGGCAGGATGTCTGGCCTTTGGATCAATCCCTGTGTATGCCGCAAATACCACCGGGAACTATGCACAGGCCAGGACTCAGATCACAGATCTGACCACAGAGTACGTGACAAACCCCATGGGAATTGACCCGGATTCTATCCATTTTGGATGGAAGATGCAGAGCAATGTAATTGGGTCAGAACAGACAGCCTATCAGATACGTGTCAGCAAGGGCGGGTCTCAGGTTTGGGACAGCGGGAGGGTAGAGAGCAGAGCTTCCGTTGGGATTGCCTATGGGGGAGATGCCCTGGAGGAAGGAACCGTTTATACATGGAAGGTATCTGTGTGGAATGGAGACGGAAAGAAGACAGAGTCTGAGTCTGCCGTTTTCGAGACGGGAGTGACAAACCAGAAGGACTGGGCAGAGACCGAATTCATCCGCATGAACCGGAGTGCCAGGGCTCCCATCTTCCGCACAGAGCAGGAGCTTTTAGAGGGCAGTGAGGTGGCATCTGCCAGGCTCTATATCACTGCTATGGGAGTCTATCAGGCTTACGTAAACGGAAACCAGGTAGTCGTAAAAAACGGGGATGAGACGGAATACCATCACATGAACCCTGGATATGGAAACGGACAGGTGAGCCTGGGATATCAGACCTACGATGTGACTCCTTACCTGAAGGATCAGGGAAGCGCCGCTGTATCCATACTGGCGGGGACAGGCTGGTACAACGGAATGGGCTCCACTGCCTCCCAGCCGGCGGTGAAGGCTATGATGAAAATCACCTATGAGGACGGTGAGGTTCAGACGATCAAAACCAATACGGCTGACTGGAAGGGAACCCTGGACGGCCCAATTACCGGAAACGGTGTTTACTACGGTGAGGACTACAATGCCCAGATGGCTGAGGCGCTGGGGGACTTTACCCAGGCCGGCTACGATGACAGCCAGTGGGCGGACGGGGAAGAAAAAGTTCAGATACCAGTCATTGAGAGCAACTTTGCTGTGCAGAGTGCCAAACATGTGAGACTGCTGGTAAAAGAGACAGGGCCTGCCGTAAAGGAGGACAAGGAAAACCGTCTGCAGATCATGGAACTGGAGCTCTTGGATGAGAACGGGAAAAATGTGGCGGTAAATGGCTCTGCAGACGCCTCTGACAAGGCGGTAAACAATACGCAGTGGAACCCGGGCAATCTGGTGGATGGGGATACGGGAATGGACTCTGACAGGGGTTACACCTCAGACATGCTTGGAAGCGGTCAGAGCGCGCTAAAGCTTCAGACTCCCCTCTCCATTACCCTGGATTTTGAGGAAGCGGTTTCCTTTCAGACTCTGAAAATGTACCCCAGGCTGGGCAAGGAGCCTATCTCTGGCAAGGAGTGTGTCAATTATCCCAAGACGTACTGTCTTCAGGTATCGGAGAATGGCACAGACTGGACGGATGTGGATATCCCCGGATCGGCGCCCTCCCAGACAGAAGGGGAGAGCTGGTATACGGTTCAAAGCCTGCCCAACACCATTGCCTACCCCGCAGATGCAGAGACGGCTATCCATACAGGATTTAACACACCGGTCACTGCAAAGGATCTGAGAATCCGTGTCTCTGAGATCGGACCCGCAGGGCAGGACAGCGAGACACTTCTGCAGATCATGGAGCTGGAGCTTCTGGATGCAGCCGGGAACAACTTGGCTGCGGGCCTGGTGCCCACAGCGTCCAATCACTGGGAGCCCGCCGACCAGTGGAATGTGGCCCGTCTCACCGATGGGGATCTGGGGACCGTTTCGGATGCTGGCTATACATCTCAGGTGCTGGACCGCAGCGGTCTTGGCTCCTTTAAGCTGGATACACCTATTACAATTGATTTTAAGTTTGACAAGGCTGTGGAGATCTCTTCCATGAAAATATATCCCCGCACCAAGCAGGATTCCATTGTATCCGGAATTTGCTCCAATTATCCAAAGGTTTTCAGTGTACAGACTTCTGAGGATGGTGGGGAGACCTGGACAGACGTACTCACAGATGTAGATACCGGGCAGGTAAAGAACACCTCCATGTTCGGTGCGCAGCGGTTGTCGACTGCCTCCTTTGCAGGGGAGATCCGTGCGCAGGAGGGGATGCCGGGAAGGATTTTGGATAAGTATTCAAAGACTCCGGTTTCTGCTGTTCTGTATACAGGACAGGCAGAAGAGTCTTCCTATGCAGGCGGCGAGATTGCGGTAGACCGATATATTGCGAATGAAAATTCAGAGGACCCCTTATACTCCGGAAAGTTTGAGAAAGTGCAGGGGGATAACATTTTTGGAGAGAATGGAATCACTCTGAAGAAGGGCCAGACAATGATTTTAAATCTGGGCCAGAATATGACAGCGATTCCTGAGGCAGAGTTTTCCGGTAAGGAAGGCACTGTACTGACTATGCAGTTTGCGGAGATGTTAAATGACGGCAGTTCAGCCGGAAACGGGGCAACCCAGGCGGACGGCCCGAAAGGTTCCCTGTACCAAAAGAGCCTGCGCTCTGCCCGCTCCGCAGTGAGGTATACCTTTGCGGGGAGGGAGAAGGAGCACTATCAGACAGCAACCTCCTTCTTCGGCTATCAGTATGTGGGCATCACAGCAACCGATGATGTGACGATTTATTCCCTGAGGTCCAGGGCGCTGTCCTCTGTGAGTGACCAGACAGGATACATTGAGACAAACAATGAAAATGTAAATAAGCTGTTTTCCAACACCCTTTACGGGCAGCTGAGCAATTATTTTACCACCTCCACAGACTGCCCCCAGAGAAATGAGCGTCTGCTCTGGACAGGGGACACACAGGCATTTGCCCAGACGGCAGTGTACAACTTTGACTCCGTTCCATTTCTAAACGGACTGCAGGAAATCTTTAGTGAAAATGCCTGGATCAAGGGATATGCACCTGCTGTTGCAGATGATCTGGGAGGCTTTTTCAGCAACTGGGCTGCCGGATGGAGCGATGTCCTGGTGATTGATCCCTGGACGCTTTATCTGCAGACAGGGGACAAGGGGATTCTGGAGAAAAACTGGGACGTGATGGTTCATTATATGGATTATCTCCAGAACAACGAGCGTGGTGCAGATCAGGCGCCGATTCCAAATAATGCAAGGAACTTTGGGGACTGGCTCTCCTTCCAGGGAACCAGCGTGGAAGTGATCTATGACTATTATTATGGGTATATGGCCCAGCTGATGGGAAAAATGGCAAAGATAGTGGGTGATCAGGAGAAAGAGGCAGTCTACGGACAGAAATTTAAGGCAATCAAAGAAAAATTCTTAAAAACCCATGTTACCTTTACAAATGGCAGCCTGACCATAAAGTCGGGTGAGGGAAATAAGGACTTCCAGTTTATGTACAGCGCCGGAAAAGGCGGAGTTTGGGAGAACAATTCCCAGACCTCTCTTCTGTGGATGCTGAAGCTGGGCTTCTATGACAGTGAGGCCATGCGGAAGGCAGCGGCAGACCTTCTGGTCAAGAACATTCGTAACGAAAACCCGGATGCGGGAAGTGTCCGTAGCCAGTACGGCAAAAACACATTAGCAACAGGATTTTTAGGGTCGAATGTAATTACACCTGTGCTGTCGGATATCGGAAACTCCGATGTGTCCTATGATCTGCTGCTTCAGGACAGTCAGCCCTCCTGGCTGTTTGAGGTAAAAGCGGGGGCCACCACCATCTGGGAGCGCTGGAATTCCTACACACCGGGCGTGGGCTTTGGGGACAGTGAGATGAATTCCTTCAACCACTACGCTTACGGCTCTGTGGTTGAGTGGATGTACCGCTATATGGCTGGTATTGCGTCAGACGAAAATGCCCCTGGATTTAAGAATACAGTGCTTCAGCCCACTCTGGATAAGGGAGAGAAGTATAATGAGGAACAGCGGATCAACTCTGTGGACGCCTCCTACGAATCCTACTATGGCAAGGTTGAGTCCTCCTGGAGAAGCCAGGATGGAACGCTTGCATCCTATCATACCATTGTGCCGGCAAATACCACAGCCACTCTCTACCTTCCCGTGGAAGAAAGTGCAGTGAGCAAGTTTAAGAATATGACAGGTGTAGAATACAAGGGAATGACAGAGCATAACGGATTACGCACAGCTGAGTTTTCACTGGCATCCGGAGGATATGACTTTACCGTAAAGGACGGCAGACTTTCGGCAGCTTATTCAGAAGGCTATACAGGAGGCGATGAGCCGCAGCCCACGGTTAGTGACGTTAAGGTAAGCCCCTTAGAAGCAATGGTGGAGAAGGGAAAAACACAGCAGTTTGAAGCGGAGGTAACCGGAGAAAACAGCCCATCTCAGACAGTAACCTGGAGTGTAAAGGGAGCGGAAAGCAAAGACACAGGTATTACCCAGGAAGGGCTTCTGACAGTAGGGGAAGATGAGACAGCTAAGGAATTGACAGTGACAGCAGTATCCGTGATGGATACCAGCAGGGCAGGAACTGCGAAAGTAACCGTAACCGGTGGAACTGCAGTGATCCCTCCGGAAGAAGTAAAAGTATCCTCCATTACAGTCAAAGCCAGTGACAACAGAATTTTTGTAAACGATACTGCAGTCGTACAGGCGGCCGTACTCCCGGCAGATGCGGCCAATAAGCAGGTGGTTTGGACAAGCTCGGATGCTTCCGTTGCGTCGGTGGATGCCAGAGGCGTTGTGACCGGTAAAAAAGCAGGAAGCGTAACGATTATCGCTGCTGCGGCTGATGGAAGCCAGGTGAAAGGCTCCTGTAACATCAAGGTTGTCAGGCCCACAGTGAAGCTAAATGCGAAATCTGCAAAGCTGCAGGTGAAAAAGTCCACAAAGGCCGTCAAAGCATCCGGGCTTCAGGCAGGAGACCGCATAGAAAAGTGGACAAGTTCCAAAAAATCAGTGGCGGCTGTGGATAATAAAGGTAAGATCCGTGCCAGAAAGACGGGTACTACAAAGATCACGGTTTACACCAAAAAAGGTGCAAAAGCGGTCATGAGACTGACGGTGACAAAGAAGCCGGTGAAGACCACAAGCATAAAGGCAAATGTTAAGAAACTGACCCTCAAAAAGGGAGGCAGCTATCAGCTGGAGGTGACCAGAAAGCCGGTCACTGCCCTGGACAAAATCACTTACAAGTCTTCGAAAAAGTCTGTGGCAGCCGTGAGCGGCAAAGGTAAAATACAGGCGAAAAAGAAGGGGAAGGCAGTCATTACCATTCGGACAGCGAATGGGAAGAAATACAGGGTAAAAGTGACAGTCAGATAGTGAAACGAAGCTTGAAATTGAAGTAAAAAGAAAATAAAGATGAGAGCGGGGGTTCTACGCGGCACCTTCCGCTCTCATCTCTATTTAGGTGAGAATTCTTCTTACGTGATTGACAAGAAAAGAAAGCAGTGATATAGTTAAGCTGATTTATATAAATATGCTTAACTATATGGAGGCTGACATGAATATAAGAGACATCTTAAATCAATACTATTATGATACAACCGTCTGTGACCTCCGCCAGCTTGGCAGGACCGGAGGCGGAGAGTTGTCCTACAACAGCATCATGTACCTGGATGTGATTTCTTATCAGCAGAACGATAAGGGATGTACAGTGAGCAGTTTAGCCAAAACACTGCATATCTCCAATTCAGCAGCCACCTTAAAGGTCAATGAGCTGGTGAAAATGAATCTGGTCAGGAAAACACGCAGCGAGACAGACCGGCGGGTGGTTTATTTGAGCGTAACCGATGTGGTTGCCGACCATCTGAAGAGCTATGACAGTCCTTTCGAACGGGCAGTCCAAGCTGTAGAGCAAAAATTCAGTGCCCAGGAGATCAGAATTTTTTGCTCGGTGCTAATGATGTTTACCGAAGAGTATAAAAAGGAAATTTGATATGACACAACAGAATCAGATATTTGAAACCATGTCCCCTAACCGTCTTTTTATGCGCTGTGCCATTCCCAGTATGGTCAGTATGGCAGTGAGCTCTCTGTACACCATTGCGGACGGTATTTTTGTGGGGCGCTTTGTGGGATCAGCCGCACTGGCTGCCATCAATCTTGTCATGCCGGTTATCACCATCAGTTTCGCCTTTGCGGACATGATTGCTGTGGGTTCCGCCGTACAGATTGCCATTCGTCTGGGAGAGAAGAGAAATCAGGAGGCCAGCCGTATCTTTACCGTGTGCTCACTTTTGATTGTGGCAATGGCATGTATTATCGGGCTGGCGGGATATTTTGGAGCGGAACCGCTTCTGAATCTCATGGGAGCAGACACTGAGGTCACGGCTCTGGCGGTGGAATATACCAAGGTGTTCGCAGCCTTTGCACCGTTTATCATGGTGTTTTTTGCGGTTGATAACTATTTGAGGATATGCGGATGTACACGCTACAGCATGATGCTAAATATTATTACAGCCCTTCTAAACATTATACTGGACTTTGTTTTTTTAGGTGTACTGCACCTGAGTGTGGGTGCGGCGGCGCTGGCATCCTGCCTGAGCCTGACACTGGGAACGGTGCTGGGATACTGGCCGTTTTTGAGGAAAAGGCTGCCACTGCAGTTTATACGGGGAAAAATCCAGTACAGAATGATCGGAAACATCCTCTACAATGGTTCTTCCGAGTTTTTTTCCAATGTGGCGGGTTCCATTTTGATGATCATTATGAACAGCATCCTGCTCTATCTGTCGGGCTCTATGGCCGTGGCGGCATTCTCAATTGTTCTGTATGTGGACAGTATCGTCACATCCCTGTTGTATGGGATGACAGACTCCATGCAGCCAGCCATCAGCTATTGCTATGGAGCCAGGCTGCGCCGCCGAATGTTTGTCTTAGAGAAAAGGGTTCTGATAGCCGGAGCTGTGATCTCTGCGGTGACCTTAGCAGGAATGCGCATGGGTGGGGATCTGATTATTTCCCTATTTATCCAGGAGAATGATCCGGCTTTGCTGGAGATGAGTCTGCGTGCAATCAAGCTCTTTTCCTTCACCTATCTGACAAGCTGGATCGGGGTGGGGCTTGGCGCCTTTTTTACAGCGGTAAACAAACCTGGGATATCCCTTGGCATATCTATGGGACGGGCGCTGGTTTTCCCGGTTTTGGCTCTTGCTGTTCTTACCCCTGTCCTGGGTATGGACGGTGTGTGGGTTACGCCTGCGGTCAGCGGAGGACTGGCGGCGATTGTGGCAGTTTGTTTTTTGGTGAGGTTTCTGCACAGAGAAAAATAATGCACAAAAGAGAGCGCTGGAAATAGCAGCGCTCCTTAAGATATTTATGAAATTACTTTATTGCTGGTCTTTTCATACAAGAACTTTTCGGGCAAACTGATATGGAAGCCAACCGCCAGGCTCCGGAAGTTGTCCGGTGTGATGGTCTGGGTCTTAAGGGGACTCATGGAGAGCACCTTGATCAGAATTTCGGCAGATTTTTCGATGGTGTGCATGAGGCCAAAGGTCAGGTCAAAATCCTCACCGGAACAGAACATTCCATGGTGTGCCCAGATTGCTGCATTGTAGGTCTCCATCATCCTGCTGGTGGCTACTGCGATATCCCTTCCGCCAGGCACCATCCAGCCGATGACGCCAACACCCTCCGGAAAGACAACCGGACACTCTGTAGCCATTTCCCAAAGTTCCCTGGTAAACACTTCGTCATTTAAAGGAAGAACAAAGGTCAGTGCAATGGTATTGGTGGTATGTGCGTGGTAGATGACTCTGTGCGTTCCGCCGCTGGTGCGCTTTTTCACCTCATGGTTCATCAGGTGGGTGGGCAGCTCGCTGGTGGGACGCCCGCCCTCCACAAGACCCCAGCGGATGCGGTAGTTCTCACCGGCTTTGTCCAGTTCGATAATAGCCAGGCAGGCCTCGGGATCTACGATGATGTTTCGGAAATATTTACCGCTTCCTGTCACCAGAAAGAACTCTCCGCCAAGCCCCGGCACCTTGGCACCGATAGGCAGCCAATCCTCGGAGGTATTCAGCCTTGGCCGGATGTCCTCCACTTCCGCTGGTTTTAAACGGTAGGAGAGGTTGCCGCCGTTTCTCTCATGCCAGCCTTGCTGGTATCCGTCATCCGCCATCTTAATAAAACCCTTCATAAACTTAGAATCTAAAATCCTCATAAAAATCCCCTTCCCTGTATAAAAACTTGATTTGTGTTTAGTGTTGACAATAATAATGTTTGATTGTGTTGAATATATTTGTTTTATGTTGATTTCATTATAACTCAAATTTAGAAAAATGCAAGTAAAATAGTTGACAAATAAAAGAGAAGGCTTTAATTTTTTCTATACCATTTGTCTATAAGGGAAATATAACCCTGCTGAAATCTATTTACAGTAAAATTTCCCCCTTAAAAAAACAATATTACCATGTACAAATGCGCTGATTTTTGATATTATGTATAGTAAACTGGAATATTTATAAGAACTTGAAGACTTGTTTACCTAAAAGGAGCAGCGCGATACATATGAAATTGGGGAAGTTAAATAAAATAATGGCGGCGGCAATCGTCCTGTCCCTGATCTCGTCCGCATCTGTCCAGGCAGCACCGCAAAAAGAAACGGCGGCAACGGAGACAGAGACAACAGCCTCAGAAAAGCATGAGACCGAGCGGCAGACAGAGACCAAACAGACAGAACCTCAGACTTCGGCCACGGAGCCTGTTACAGAGCCAATAACAGAGCCTGTCACGGAGCCCTCCACAGGGACTTCCGATAAGGATAAGAAGAAAGATAAGAACAAAAATATTGTTGAAGAAATCCTTTCAGATACCGGCGAGTTGCTGGTGGGAAATGACCATACAGGGGAGGTGGTTGAGCAGGTTCTCTCTGAAGAAGAGACAGAGGAGACAGAGGAAACTGAGGGGACAAAGCCTACTACCAACGAACAGCTGTTGGAATCACAGGTAATCGTAGATCCCCCTACAGTGGAGGAAACATTTCGTTTTATGACTGTGGAGGCCAAGTATGCGATTTCCAGGAGAGCTGGAGTGCGCTTCTACAAGGAAGCGGACAGTAAAGCGGACAGGGTTGGAAGCATTGGAAGAAAAGGAATTATCTATCTTCTCTCTGAGAAAGAAAATGGATGGTATTTTGCTGAGTCAGGGTCTGTTCGTGGCTTCGTACAGAAAAAAGACTTAATTTTCGGAACAGAGGCAAAGGAGTATGTTAAGAAAATAGGTGAGAGCAAAATGATCACAGCTTTCCCGCTGGTGGAGAGAATGAAGAATCCGGCTCTGACTTATACGAAGACTACAGCCTATGAAACCGTAGTGGAAAAGAATTATGGCATTGCAAGAGATGACCTGAATATTCTGGACGATATACCTGAGGAGACCGAGAAGAGCCGCAAAGACACAGATGAAAAAGAGGATGACGGTAAGAAGGATCTGAAGGAACTGGAAGTATCCGGGGAAGATGAGAGCGAGACCGATAAAGAGCTGGAGGAAACAGAGACAGAACTTGAAGCGGATCAGGAAACAGAGTCCAAAAGCCAGGTGGAGTCTGAGGTGAAAAACGGTGAGGAGAACCAGGAATCTGAAGTCAAAGAACAGGTGATTACAGATGAGACCGAGAATCCGGCCAGGGAGGTCGTGCTGGACGGACAGGCCCAGGAGGAAGGTTCGGCAGAAAGCGAATCCGAATCTGAAAGTGAGAGCAGCGAGAAACCGCCAAAGGAGGAAGAGGCCTCAGATCAGGACAACTTAAAGGACGATAAGGACAATAAGGAAAGCAAGGATAAAAAGAAAAAGAAGGCACGCAAGCCCAGGACAGTTGGTACCCTGGCAGAGGATGGACTTTGCTATATCCTGGAGGATGCAGGGAACGGATGGGTCTTTGTGGAGTCCGGTGATGTGCGGGGATTTGTGAAAAAAACTGCGCTCGTCAGAGGGAACAGGGCTAAGAAACAGGTGAAAAGGGACGGGGAGGAGAAATTGGCCCTGGCCAAAGAAATCATTGCGCCGGAGGAGAACCGGGCCTGCTATTACACGCTTACTTCTATCCAGGAGGCATCTGTTTCCGGTTTGATCCGCTCTTCAATGATCGATTTTGCCGGACAGTTTGTGGGCAACCCATACGTATGGGGCGGCACCAGCTTGACCAACGGAGCGGACTGCTCGGGATTTGTACAGAGCATTTATGCAAAGTTCGGCTACTCCCTTCCGCGTGTGGCGGAGGATCAGGCACAGGTGGGGATGAAGATCCCTGTGGAGAGCGCCCAGCCCGGAGACTTAATTTTCTATGCGAGGAATGGTTATATCTACCACGTGGTTATGAGCATGGGCGGGAATCAGACTGTGGAAGCCCAGAGCAGCGCCACAGGTATTGTATATGGAACAGTGAACTACACCAACGCGGTTTGGGCAGTGAGACTTATCTCCGACGAGGATACAGATGTTCTGGAGAAGATCCGCGCCAACGGAACGGGGGGACAGTACTATAACAACGAGTATACTACCACAGAGGGTTACACCTATGGGAAGTACTTGGGCAACTTTAAGCTTACGGCCTACTGCGCATGTCCGATCTGCTGCGGTGTATGGTCAGGCGGACCTACGGCCAGCGGCCTTATGCCGGTAGAGGGGCGTACAGTTGCCATGGCAGGTGTTCCCTTTGGGACAAAGCTGATCATCGGCGATATGGTCTATACGGTTGAGGACAGGGGAACGCCTTACGGTCATGTAGATGTTTTCATGAACAATCATCAGGATGCAGTGGTATTTGGCGTACAGCATTCAGATGTGTATTTAGCGGATGAGTAAGAAACAGACAGAGATAGAAGAAATAAAGGAGCTGCTATTCTATGGCGGGAATTCGGTATGGAGAGGCAGCATGTAAAAAGGTAAGAGTGAGGCTCCTGTCACAATGACAGGAGTCTCTTTGACTGCCGGGACCAATACAGACCCTTATGAACATCCTCATATTTTCATCGTTTTTTACTGGTATAATCTGTAAGCGGAAACTATAGTATAGCAGTTGCCGCATTTGGGAGTATGCGGCACTGCTGTAGGAAAAGCAAATGTGCTTAAAACACAGAATTAAGGAGGGTAAAATTTGAGAAGAAAAAGATGGATCTCAGGAATATTGGCTGGCGTGATGGTGATGTCCAGTGTATTTACAGGGACGGGCCTGCCGGCGCTGGCAGAGGGGACAGAACAGCAGGTATCCAATGTAACGGTAGTGACAGATGATTTAGCCGGAACGGAAAATAACGTTGACACAGAGAAAGAAATCACAGATGCAAAGATCGTATTTGACTCAGAGGGGGATGTGCTGAAGGAAGGCGAGAGCGTCACAGCCTCCCTGGTTGCCACTCAGAAAAACGGTCAGTCCGTAGAACTGAGTGATGTAGTGTACTCTGTAAAAGGCGGTACTGCCATAGAGGTGGAAGGAAACCAGATAAAAGGGCTTGTGAAAGAACAGACAGCGATTCTGGAGGCCTCCACATCCGCGGGGCTGGATCAACTGGCAGTCGACTTTGACAGCTCCAGGCTGAGGGGGGATCTTGTGTTTAGCGATTCCTTTGATACTTCGGAGAACCCTCTTTTGGAGGGACTTACCATTGAGGAGGGAAGAGTAAAGGCGGTCAAGGAGAGCCGGGTGATCAATACAAGCCATATAGATGAATTTAAGGGATTGAACGGATATGTGGTGAGCGGAAGATTTGCGATTGAAGAGAATGCGGCGAATATTGCGTTTGCAGCCTCGGATGATTCCAACTTCTATTTCTGGCAGTTTCGCTCAGACACCAATGTTCTGAAACGCCACACAAATATAAACGGAGTGGCTGCCCAGTATGGTACTGAGACAGCCCTGACCAATCTGAAGGGACCCGGCGAGGAAAACTCTTTTGCCATTGCTTTTGTGGGGAACAAGATCTTTACCTATCTGAACGGAGTCCGTGTGGATGTGTGCGACGCAAGCCCTGATCTTGCCGCAGCCGGATCTGTGGGTGTGAGAAATGGCCTGCAGGAATCATTCTACTTAAACGAGATCTCTGTAGGAGAGAATTTTGGCCTGAAGGTAGACCGGGAGGTGACTGTTGAGAAACCGGATCTGCAGGAAATTGTGCAGGTGGAGGTAATTTCGGATAGGACAGTGGATGTGGGCACCTCCTACGAGGATCTTGCCCTTCCAGAGACAGTGGCTGTAAAGCTGGAGTCCCAAGATACACTGGAACTGCCAGTTGCCTGGAATGGTGTCTATGATTCCCAGACAGAGGGAACCTATGAGCTCTATGGCATTGTGGATGTGCAGGACCTGTGCCTCAATACCCAGGGGTTGAAAGCAGGTATCAGGATCAATGTGAGCAGCGCAGCTGAGATAGACACGGCAGAAGCTCCCGCAAGTGTGCAGGTGAATTACGGAACAACAGATGCCCAGGCCAAAGAGGCTCTGGCGAAAAGTATTCTGGTCCACTATACAAACGGAAGAATAGGCTATGTACCTGTGATCTGGACAGCTCCTGAAACCTATGATGGGACAGCAGCAGGTGACTATATTTTTACAGGGGTGCTGGATACCCAGGAAATACTGGAAGATGAGGGAGCACAAGCGCTCCAGGCAACGGTTACGGTGCTTCCCCAGGATCAGACAGCGGGGATACAAACTACAGAACTTAACCAGGCGGTACAGCTTGCAGATGAGATTGACACAGCGGGCTTTACCAAGGAAACAGCTGATGCATTGAGCAGCGCACTGGAAGGCGCCAAGAGCGCACTGGAGACACAGGAGAGCCAGGAGAGCGTAAATACAGCACTGGATGCCCTCAAGGCAGCCGTAAACGGACTGGCAAAAGAAGTCTGTGAACACGGCAATGTTAAGGAGGTTACTGTAAAAGAGCCGTCATGTACGGAAGAGGGAAGCATACACTTTGTGTGCGAGCTATGCAATAAGACCATAAAGACAAAGACGATTGACATGACGGAGCATGAGCTGGGGCAGTGGACCATTGTGAAAGACCCTACCATGGATGAGGAAGGCCTCATTGAGCGTAAATGTAAGAACTGTACTTACACAGAGCAGGAGCCTGTTGCTAAACTGATTGCCCGCGAGGTTACCTTCCTGGATGCAGACGGCATCCGCATCGGGGACGTGGTTAGGGTTCCCGACGGTACCGCGGCCCAGGCACCGGCAGCTCCAGAGAGAAAGGGTTATCAGTTTGCCGGATGGAGCGAGTCCATTGAGAAGGTCACAAAGGATATGACCGTAACCGCCCAGTACACCCCTATCGCTTACAAGATTATCTACGAGGGGCTTGAGGGCGCCCAGAATCCCAATCCGGCGGAATATACCATAGAGGATACTGTGGAGCTGAAGGACCCAACCCGTGAGGCCTACACCTTTGAGGGATGGTACCAGGGTGAGACGCGTATTACACAGATCAGCAAAGGGAGCACAGAGGACCAAACCATCACAGCCAAGTGGAGGGCCAATGTCCAGAAAGATATCAAGAATACAACGGTCAGCGGTCTTAGCACTAAGACGGATACCGGCGCTGCCATTACCCAGAAGCCTGTGATCAAAGACGGAGAGGTCACTTTGGTGGAGGGCAAGGATTATACCCTGGCTTTCACAGATAACAACAAACCTGGGACCGCCAAAATAACCATAACGGGAATCGGGGACTATACGGGCACCACAGAGGCCGCCTTTGTGATCAAGGCTAAAAAAGGCAAGGTGTACACAGTTGGCAAGTACAAATATAAGGTGACAAAGGTACATTCCAAGTACGGTACCGTTACACTGACCAAACCCTTAAAAACAACGATCAAACACGCTAAGATACCGGATGCGGTACAGATCGGAAGCTACACCTACAAGGTGACGGTGATTGGATCAAAGGCATTCCAGAATAACCAGAAACTGAAGCTGGTGACTGTTGGCAAGAATGTGAAGACCATCGGCGCATTTGCATTCCGCAATTCCAATCTCCTCCGAAAGATTACAATGACCGGAACAGCGCTCACCTCCGTGGGCAGACAGTCTCTGTCAGGTATCCGGGCCAAAGCGTTGATAAAGGTTCCTTCATCAAGAAAGAAACTGTACTCCAGACTATTCAGCGGAAAGGGACAGACTATCAGGATTTCATAAACGAACTAAGTCTCTGACAAGGAGTACAAAAATACCCGTGCACTATATTGGTGTAAGGGTATTTTTGTACTCTTTTTGCGCTTCTGATTTATCCTAGATTTAATAACCTAAAAATCCCAATATATTACAATTTTTAGAAAAATAAATTACAAAACCAAAAAAATTACCCCGAATCGAAAAATCTTACTCTATTCAAAATATATAAGGATTGATATTCTGGGTGTGGATCGTTTGTGAATAATTTATGTCATAGTATTCATAAAACGTTAAGAATTGGGTAAAAGGCAGCTTGCACAAAGAGACAGACAGGTCCTCATTGTGCAAAAAGAAGAGGAGGTTAAAAGATTTGAGAAAGAAGAAAATCATTTCCGGGATGATGGCAGCTGTGATGGCGGCGGTCAGTGTGTTGACAGGAACCGGTTTTTCCGCTCAGGCGGCTGGTGGAAATACGCCCCCAGATCAGCCTGCGGAACTGAAAGTGGAAATGCTGAGGGAGGCTTATGGACTCAACACAAAAGATCCGGCGCTTTCCTGGGTGGTGAACGATCAGGATCAGAATGAGGTGCAGACAGCTTACCAGATACAGGTGGAAAAGAGATTGGGCGATTTTGATTTGGAAAAGGAGCGGCTGATCGATACCGGATGGGTGGAGTCCAACGAAAATACATATGTACATTTGAGTGACACCGTAGAAAATGCGGCCGATCTTTTCGAAGATAATGAATTGTACTTCTGGCGGGTGAGGACAAAGGACAAGGCAGGCGCAGAGGGTGCCTGGTCTGAGCCAAATTCGTTTATGACAGATATAGCTGCTGAGTGGCAGGATACAACAGGAATCTGGGCAGATCCGAACGCAAATGCGGAAAAAACCCTGTGGACCAACTATACGGCCACATTTGACATGAAGATTACGTCAGGAAACGCTCTGGCAGTTCTGGCGCGGACAGAGCAGTCCACCAAGACCGGATACATGCTTCAGTTCCGGGACAAGGATAATATGATTAAGGCACACAAGATCGACAGTGGAACAGTGAACTCCACACCATTTAAGGAGCTTTCACTAAGCGATGCTGGGGTTACGCTTCCGGAGGGAGAGGAGTTTGGCGTAAAGATCCAGGCGGATGGTTCTCTGCTGAATATCAGCATAAGAACCGGGGAGAGCGATGCGTATGTGGAAGTGGGGACGATCGATATCTCCAAAGCGGGAAATATTCTGGACGGGACCATAGGTTTCCGTACAGGAAGATCGGAAGCCGGAACGATCCGCAACATGAAGGTGACGGCTGAGGATGGTACGGTGCTCTATGAATCCACATTTGGCCAGGACGACAAGATGTTCGCTGGCTGTGGTGTAAGCGACGGAAGCCTTCAGGTTGGCAACAGTGTCTTTGCAGTCTATGGGGGGGATCTGACGAAGGTGGGCTTTGACTGGACCAATTACACGGTGGAAGAGACACTTCAGACCACGGGTAATGTCTACACCTTATTCCGCTTTGCCGCAGGCAAAGAGGCGGCATATATGTACATGGTGAATCCTGCAGAAAATGTGATGGCATTCTACACAAGAGCCAATGTCAGCAGTCCGCCTGCGCATGTTACGGACATTGACCTGACAGACATGGTAGCTCTGGATGCGCAAAAGCCTTTTAAAATCAAGATCACTTCGGAGGGAAGTGCTGTCAATACCTGGCTGGATGCGGATGCCGCAGACGGTAAGGATGAATGGGTGCTGGTAGATGAAAACAGAGATGTGAGCAGCTTCGGCTACGGAGCGGGATATGTAGGCTTCCGCACGGATACAGATTCTGAGGTGATTGTGAGCAATGTAACTGTAACGGATAAAAATGGGAACGTACAGTACCAGAGCAATTTCGCCGAGGAGAATCCATTCTCCGACAGCAGTGTGAAAGACGGAGTCCTGGTCATTCCGGGCAATCTAAAATCCTGCTCCATTTTCAGCCCCATAGGAAGCAAGCTTAAGAATCAGGGGAGATATACCTTCCTGCGCAGCCCCAAGCTCAACTTTGAGGATGAGGGTAAGGAGATTGAGAAAGTCATCGTAAGCGCAGCCTGCCGGGGAACCGGTACGGACAGGGGCATCATCTATGATCTCTATATGAACGGAACCTGTCTGGGAGCCGGTTCAGCCAGGGAACTGAACAATGTATCAAGCTTTGGATACAACAGCGGATACCGCCAGGTATACTATAACTCCTATGATGTGACAGAGCTGCTGGGAGCAGCAGATGCCAATGTAATCAGTGCGGTGGGCAACTCAAGGGATGGCGCACGCAGTATTCTCATCCAGGCTACCGCCTTCTATAAAGACGGTACAAAGGAGATTATCTGCAACAGCGGCAGGGACAAAGACCAGTGGAAAACCCTTGATGGAACCAATGCTTTCGGGGATGACGGAAGCGGTATTGGAACAGGATATGTGCAGGTACTCCACGACAATTACAATGCAAAATTTTATCCCTTCGGATGGCAGAATGTGGACTATGATGATACAGAATGGTCTACCAGCCACAAAACATTTACATTGGCAGACAATACAACAGGGACAACAGGAGCTGTGCTGTATCCCTTCTCCTCAGAAAATGCGCTTCGCTTTGAGACAAGAGAAGAGACAGAACGCATCTATGAGAACGGAACCAGCCTGATTGTAGATCTGGGTAAGGAGATCATCGGCGGTCTGAAGGTTAACATTGACAGTGCGTCAGCACAGACAGTGACAGTCCGCATGGGCGAAGAGTTAAACAGCGACGGCAGTGTAAGAAACAATATGCGGGCTCTCCAGGGTGGGGCTTATGAGGACAAGTGGACCTTGGCAAAGGGAATAAATCCCTTTGAGACCGTGACCATGAGGAACTTCCGCTATGTAGAATTGATCGGCCTGGATGATGAGACGAAAGCAAAGATGATGGAAGATTTAGACTGCGTCAACGGCTGGGCCATACAGCAGACCTTTGATGAGGATGAGTCATCCTTTAAGGCTACGGACAAAACAGAGGCGGCGACTTTGATGAACCGTTTGTACGAGTTGTCGAAATACACTATTAAGGCCACCAACCAGGATCTGTTTGTAGACTCACAGGCAAGGGAGCGCGCAGCCTACGAGGGAGACCTTCTGGTGAACTCCAATACCAGTTACGCCATGAGCGGCAACTATTCACTGGCCCGCCATTCTAATGAGTGGCTGATTGACAATCCCACATGGCCCAATGACTACAGCCTGTTCTCTGTGGAGATGGCATATTGGGACTATATTTACACAGGAAATACGGATTCTATCAGCGAACAGTATGAGGCTCTGAAAAAGAAACTGACGGTTAAAATGGACGGGGCAGCTGATGAATCCGGTCTGATCAGAGTAAAGGGATCTCAGGCAGGAGGCACTTCCCTCATTGACTGGCCCACCTCAGAGAGGGACGGGTATGTGGGCAGCACTTACGATGTTGTAATCAACAGCGAATATGTTGGCATTTACAACCGGATGGCCCAGATCAGCGAAGCGCTTGGAAATACGGAGGATGCGGCAGCTTACATGGAAAAGGCTGATCAATTAAAGAGTACGCTGATTCAGTACGCATATGATGAGGAAAACGGATGTTTCTACGACTCTTTGGATGGAAACAAGAACCCAACCAAGCATTCCTCCATGCATGCAACTGCCTATGCGCTGAACTATGGAGTCTATACAGACCAGGATATGGCAGACCGCATGGCTAAGTTTGTATATGGCAAGTGCGAGGAACAGTTTACCGGAAGTGTCTATGTCACTTACTTTATTCTCAACGGACTTTACCAGTCGGGGAACGGAGATTTGGCGGAGAGACTTTTGACCAACCCCAAGACGGGTGATGGGGTAAAGACATATGCCAATCTGCTGGACAACCTAAACTGCACCATTACACCGGAAGCATGGGGACCGACTTATAAGTCCAACATGACCTTCTCCCATCCATGGGGAGCTGCGCCGGGGTGCGCAATTGTACAGGGGATGTTCGGCATTCTGCCCACAGATGCAGGTTTTGATTCATTTACCATTAAGATTCAGCCGGGGGATCTTGCTTCCGCAGAGGTAAAGACACCTACGGTAAAGGGAAGCGTGCTCGCCTCCTATGATACAAGCATAAACGGAACCGCCATCCAGGCAAAGGTAACCATTCCGGTTAACACAACCGCAGCGGTATCTGTTCCCACGATGGGGCAGGAGCACAATCTTCTTCTGGCAGACGGGAAACTGACAGCCGCTGAAGCAAAGGACGGTTTCCTGACGGTAGAGTTGGGGTCAGGAAATCATACCTTGGAGGTGCCCAGCGTAGGTACGGTTACCATGGAGATTAAGGGCAGCGATGAAATAAACTATGTGGGCGGCAAGGCGTCTGCATCCTTCACATACACAGATGTGGAAGGAAATACTGCAGCAGCCAAGGAATCAGGTGTAGTTTCCTACACAACAGATGATGCGTCAGTTGCGGCAGTAAACCAAAAGACAGGGGCAATTGTTTACAAAGGCGAGGGTTCTGCAGTGATTACAGCTACGCTGAAGCTAGAAAATGTATCTGTTGCCGGCCAGGAGCTTGGCGATATTACACTGACAGCCCAGCAGACAGTAAAAGTAATTACTCCAGACATCAGCGATATGTACATTGACACAGAAGGTATCTTGACCATAGGTGATAAAGTGAATGTCAGCTTTGTAAATCAGTATGAAAACGGCAAGAAAGATACGGACATCACCCAGGTAATCACCTCTGACAATCCGGAGGTTGCTGACATTGATGATCAGGGAGTACTGACTGCAAAATCTGAGGGAAGTGCGACACTGACTGCTGAGATTGACGGAAAGAGTAAGGTATCAGATGATTTTGTTTACAACTATCAGAAGACAGAGGAACTCTATTCCGATAACTTTGACAATGGAGACCAAACCTTTGGCGGCTTGAGCGTGCAGGACGGGGCAGTGCTTGTGGGCAAATCAAGCAAAGTCTTCTATGACAGTGAGGATGCCAGGAAATGGGATAACTATGTGTATTCCGGCAAGTTTAAGATTGACAGCAACTGCGGAAACCTGACCTTCCGGGTTCAGGATAAAGATACCTTCTATCTGTGGCAGTTCCGGGCAGATAACCATACGCTTAAGAAGCACGTGTTTAAAAAGGGACTTGGAATGGAAGGATATCTGATCCTGGGAGAAATCCAGTTATCTGACAACTTAAGGGAAAACGAATTCAATGATTTTGAGGTTATTCTGGATGGAAGCAGAATCGTAACCTACCTGAATGGTACCCTGGTGGATATCACAGAAGAAGATACACTGGCAAACGGAAGCGTTGGTGTGCGCAATGGTATGACTGAGTCCTGCTACATAGATGATCTTACAATCAGCTCCTTTAAGAGAGTGGTTACCAAAGAGGTTACTGTGGAAGCCGCTGCTGATATAAAAGAGGCAGATGCCATCGTAAAACGTTTGGAAGGTATCGACCGCACACTCTACAGCCCTGAGGATCTGGCGAAGACAGATACCTTAAAAGCAGAGCTGAAGGCCCTTACTGAGGGAAATCCGGGAACCTCAAGTCAAAAGGCAATTGACCAGAAGGCACAGGAGCTTAAAACACTGCTGGATACTCTTCAGGAGCTGCCCGCTGACACTGGGAACTTAAATATCATTCTTTCAAATGTGCAGAAGATTGAAAAGGGTAAATATACGGATGACTCCTTCAGTGAACTGGAGGCAGCTATCAAAAAGACAGAGGACCTTTTGAAGGAAAACCCAACCATCAGCAGACAGGCTGAGGTTGATGCTCAGATCCAGAGCCTGGTAGAGGCGGTAGCCGGCCTGACTGTAGCTGAGACACCTGTTGAATACGCGGATCTGACAGAACTCAATGACGCTATTGCTAAAGCGGAAAAGGTGAATCCGGAAGGCTATACCAGTGAGTCCTTAGCGTCCATGAACAACCTGTTAAAGGCAGCCAGAGAACTGGCAGCATCCAAGCCAGAGAAGAGTCTGGAAAGCACTGTGTCCACCGTAAAAAATGCACTGCTTGCAGCCATGTCCGGCCTTGTAAAGGTGGAAGTTCCAAGCGAGAAACAATACGCGGATCTCACTGCCCTCAATAAAGAGATCGGAAAAGCGAAAGCAGTTCGCACAGACAGTTACACAGAGAAATCAGTAAACGCTATGAAGACTGTGCTGACAGCAGCTCAGGAACTGGCGGCATCCAAGCCGGAGAAGAGTCTTCAGAGCACGGTTGACACGACCACAAAGGCACTGCGTGCAGCTATAAATGGTCTGTCCAAGATAAAGGTGAACAGGACGGTAATTCGTAAAGCTTCCCGTAAAGGTAAAGGGAAGATTCGTGTAACCTGGAAAAAGAATACCACAGCGGATGGATACTACGTACAGTACAGCACAAGCAAGAACTTTAAAAAGTCTGTGAAGTTAAAAAGGATCAACAGTGCAAAAGCCACAAGCACAGTGATCGGCAAGCTGAAATCCAAGAAGGTATATTATGTTCGCATCAGAGGATATAAGAAGGGCAATGGAGCCAGAATTCTGGGCGCGTACAGCAAGGCAGTAAAAGTTAGAGTAAAATAAAATACGTAACTGAAACAGGCACTCTGCAGATATAAAAAACTGCAGAGTGCCTGTTTAAAATTAAGGTTAGCTCTTTTGTTATTCTACAACAAATTCATGCAATACTTCACAAGCTAAATCGCTATTTCCGGTTTCCAAATCCGGAAAGCACCCTTTTAGTCTTACTCGATATTTTCCGGGAAATAGTATGATTGCCAGATTTGGCATCCCTTCTATTGCGTCACCATCTTTTGAACATTGTTTACCATCATACGTTTCAATAAAATCGGCATCTTGAAAAATATCTGCACTTAATCTGTAGTCAAGCTGTACGGTTTCTTTCGCTAAAGCGCCGACCGCACCCTCCAGGCCATTTCCACATTTACCCCAAAAGTACCAGTTCCCCTCCAAGAAACGATCGATGGTCATTTCATTTGCCGGAATATCAAAGCTATTCTGACTCAAATTTTCCACTTCTAATGAAATATCTTTTGTCTCTGTAGTAATAGTGGATTTTGCGAGACGAATCTCCACTTCATTGCACAAAGCATCCGGTGAACTTGCCAACTTTAAAGTATCTGTGTTCTGCACATCCATCCCTTCGGAAACACTGTGGAAACGCCGTAAAATAAATATCAGGATAATAATGATACAACATCCAGCTAAAATGTAATACAATCTTTTTTTCTTATAAATCATAGACACCTCATTTTTCGCACTATCTAAAGCATTCAGCCAATCAAATCTTTGCTTGTTATCCATACATTAAAGTTATTACTAATAAAAATAATATAAATTGTTATGCTGAAATTGTCAAATGTATTCTTGAAAAAATAGTACAAATATACCGTTTTAAAACAAATTTTAAACTTTTTGTAAAAATAAGAAATTATTATAGAAGTTCCAATCGCGATGCGTTATAATTAAAATACTATAATTATCAGCAGGCCTGTGTATGCACTGTACAGACCGTGAGAAGATAAATATTAATTATAAGGGGAAGTGCTCGATGGACGGGTTGTTCTTTCCAACAGAATCTATGGAAAAAAGACGAAATCATGATAAGAAAGGCGCGGGGGAATAGAAAGACATGAAGAAAAGAAAATGGAAGATTTGTGGCATCATAGGAATGGTGTTGGCATTGACGCTTTCCAATACAGCGTTTGCCCAGGAGGTGATTCTCACACCTGGTACAGAGAGCGGTAAAGAGGTGGTGCTCGACACAGAGGCAGAACAACAGCAGGATAATGGACTGGAAGCCCTTCTTTTTACTTTGACAAGCAAAAAGACGGAGACTGCGGGTGTACATACGAACGGGACAACAAGCGGACTGACGACAGGTAAAGCGGCAGTTGGGAAGGAAAAGACCGTTGCGCAGGTGACGGAGGAAGACCTGGAGACTCTGATAGAGGAAAAGGAGCTTCCGGAGACAACAGTGATTGTATTCCAGAAAAAGGCCGAAGACATTGGAGAAGAAGTGTTGCCTGAGTCTGAGACAGGACATGCCTCCAGGGAACTGGCAGCGGAGGAGACAGAGAGTATCACCGGGCAGACTGAAAAACATACAGAAGCAGAGACTGCAGCCGGCAGGCAGGCCAAGGCTGCGGAGACGGTACAGAAGGAACTTCCCAGGATAGAGCTTACAAAGGATCAGGTTACCCAGGTAGAGAAGATTGCCAGGATGATGCAGAGAACCATTGTGGTAACCAACGGGTGTGTGCTGGAGGATGAGCTGATGTTCCAGAACCTGACCCAGGTGAATGCCGTACTCTCCCTCAATGAGAAGGATCAGGAGGCTTTGACAAAGGCCCTGGAAAAGCTGGATGTGGCAGTCAGCATAAAGGACTACCAAAAGAAGATGCAGGAGGCAAAGGAACAGAAAGCAGCTGAGCAGACTTCCACAGACAAGACCGGAAAGTCATCCGGATCAGAGAGTGCCACCACACCGTTCACGATTGCAGCACCGGGTACAATATCAGGTGCGGGAAACCCGGGCGGGCTTTCCCTCTCCGGTACCTCACCTCAGTCGAATAAACAGACCAATGGCCAGACAAATAAACAGACCAACGGACAAACCAACAGCGAGGAGGAATCCCAGTCAAATACAAGTTCATTAAATCAGGCTACCACTGGCAAGGATGTCACATTCACCTTAGTTCCGGATGAAACGCTGGAGGGGGATACTGTATTAACTGCCACCTATGACATTGAATGCGAAAAGGAAATCACGGAGTGCCAGGTAACCATCACCTTTGACAAGAACAAGATGTCTTTAAACTCTGCATCTGCTAGCGATGCTCTGGAAGAGCTTGTGGATCAGAATTCCGATAATGTAAAGGAGCCGGATGAAAACGGAACAGATGCCAAGGACGGCAGAGTTGTATTTTATTTTAAATCCAATACTCCAACAAAGTTTAACGGGAGCTTGATAGACCTGTGGTTTGATTTAAAGGAACCTGCCGAGAAGAGTGACATCTATAGTCTTAAAATGTCAGTGGATACCTTGAAGAATGGAACCAGCGATGTGACCTACACCGTGAAGGAGACAGCGCCGTTTAAAATTGTGGGGGAAGATGACGACGAGGATGAGTCACAGACTCATACAAATACCAACGCAAACACAAACTCCACCTCAAATACAAACTCTACGTCCGACAATAATACAAAGACAAATACAGCGGCTAAGACAGGGGATGAGACCAACATGGCTGTCTGGTTTGCAGTGATGGCAGCCGCCATAGCGGCAGGTGCCTGCGGCGTTTGGGGAAAGAAGAGAAAAAGAATCTGAAGATAAGAAAAGCTTTGCCGATAGCTGATCACTATCGGCAGAGCTTTTCTTTATCTTATTTCACCCGTACGCTCTTCTTTGTGCTGTACGAGGTATATACTTTCTTACCGTTAAAGGTCTTGTAAGCTCTCAGTCTTACAAAGTACTTTTTACCGCTCTTCAGCTTCTTTAGGACTTTGGATGCAGTGGTTCCCTTTTTGATGGTGACTGTCTTTTTGCCCTTAAAGTTAGACTTTGTAGAGTACTGGATCACATATCCGTCTGCCTTTGAGACCTTTTTCCAGGTCATTTTTACCGTGTGTTTCTTCGTGCTCTTCAGGCTCTTTATGCTTGGTTTGCCGGAGGAGAACTTGGCCTTCTCTACCTCAGCCTGTGCAGCTTTGGCAGCATTTTTTGTCTCCTCAATGTCTTTTTTCATCTCTGTGTTATCCAAAGCCAGCGCATTGGCGGCTTTGATCAGAGCGGTTGTGGCCTCGGTCAGATCCTTTGCGGATGCATTCTTGCCGGCCAGCAGAGTGTTTGCGTCTGCCAATGCCTTCTGGAATGCAGCTCTGCTTTCTGCTGTGTAGCTGTCCAGTTTCAGACTGCTGTAGATATCCGCCACGGTTTTTAAAAGAGAGGCTTCCTTGGAGAGCTGTACGCTGCTTTGATCCAGGGCTGATTCCGCATAGGGGATCAGTTTTACGGAGGACAGGCCGTTGGAGAAGTAACCGCAGTAGTAATCATTGTATCCTGCTGAGCGCTCTGACAGTCTTCCCATGGCGATCAGGCGGTTGGTCAGGGTAGAGGTCACTGTGATATCCAGTTCGTTTTCCCCATTCCTTAGCAGGCCAGAGATGTCGACCACTGCGTTCATCACGTTTACCGGATCTGCGCTCTTTCCGTTTACTGTAACGACTGCGCTCTGGGGGAACTCACCCAAGTCCAGGTAAGCTCCGTTTGCAGAGCTTGAATCCCAGTCAAAGGTGGTGTGGTAATAGCCGATACCGGAGACAGATTTGCCGATCTGAGGGATCTTGTCCCAGGTGGCCAAACGCTTGCGGCTCACAGAGATTTTATCCTTGTTAGTCTGGTACTTGGCTTCCACGGTTTCTACAACCTGGGGTACTCTTGTGTCCGTTTCAGGATCGTAGACGGTTGTATTTCTCTTCTCGCTGCGGTAGATTTTATCTCCCTGTGTCCAATCCTCCACGGTGATGTCCCAGTCAGTCAGTTCCCTTGCCTTGGGTACGCTTATCTGGCAGGAGTAAGTGCTGCCGTCGCTGAGTGTTGCTGTGTATGTGCCGCTCTCTGTGGCTCTTGCCACCAGGCTTCCGTTAGCGCTGCGTACTTCCTGAGCATCGGTGGATACCACATGGAGCTCCTCACTGTCTGCTGGTTCAAACGCATAGAGGGCCACATCGTTGTAGTCAAGGCTGATGGGAAAGATGGTTCTGCCGTTGTCATAGCGGTAGTTTGCAACCTTCTCCACCGCCCCTGTCCAGGAGTTGATGGAGTAAGGAATGAAGAGACCGTCCATGCTGATCTCAGTGGCTGCGTTTAAACCGTGATTCAGACCGCAGTATTTGTCATTGCAGTAATTATAGGCATAGAGGTACAGGTTGTCACCGTCTTTTCTCGTCTGTGTCAAAATCTGTGCGTTGGACTCTGTAAACTCAGCTCTGGGTCTTACATCCAGAGACTGCAGGGCGGCATAGGCATCTGATTCCGTGGAAACAACAATCACATTGTCCTGTGACTTCAGTTCAGCCATGACTTTTGCCAGCTCAGCCTCTTTTCCGTCATTATAAGGGGTAATGGTACCGGCCCCGTCCACCACGATCACCTTCAGGCCCTGTTTCGCAAAACCTAAAAGCGTCTTGGCGTACTCTACCGGGAGCTCTGCCTGATTCAGAAGGATCGCTTGGTAATTCACCGTGTCGCCTAAGGTACCGCTGGCGGGATCATACTCCATCTTGTCCAGGAAGGCCGGGGAAAAGTAATCATAGGTGTAGCCCGCATCCTGGAGGGTGATGTCCTTCCATTTGATTCCTGTGTGCTCGCTCATGGGATCATACTTGGACTGTCCGGTGGGCATACCCTCGCCGTATTTCAGGTAGAGGATTCCCAGGTCAGTCTGGGAGATACCGGTTCTCAGCAGCTGCTGTACGCGTCCCATATGATCATTCATTTCAGCGTAGTCCTTGGAATTAGGCTCGCGCACATCCAGACGTCCTGCAATGAAGGAGAACATTCCCTCATATCCTGGCCAGGATATGCTGGACTCCGGTCCCCAGGAGGAGGAGTGTCCGTGCCAGATGATGCGGTTGACACCGGCTGCGTACTGGATGTAGGACATTCTCAGGAGGTCCTGCTCGGAGAGCGCATAGTTCATGCTTCCGATCGCGCCTGTCTCAGAGGAGAGGGTCTGGTTCTGGATATGGGTCAGGCCGCTCCAAAGGCGGAAGATGTCAATCTGGTCCTTTTGATTTAAGGTCTCTGTCTCCGGATAATCCACGCTCATTCCCATCTCAGAGATCTCCAGCCAGCTTCCGTACGAAATCTGCGCGCGCAGCTCCATGCCGTAGTTCTCCTGTGCCCACTTTCTGAGGGGCTGCATCATTTCCTCCTGGATGAGCTGTGTGTACACATCATAGAGGTCATTCCGGATCTTTCTGGTGAGTTCCATGCCATCCGTATCTGCTGTATCGCTCAGGCAGTATTTGCCCATAGCATCCGCATACTCCACGCTCCAGCGGTTGGTAGTGCCGATAAACAGAGGAAGGTAGGGGCGGATATCATAACCCTTTCTGGCCTGGAATTCCTCTGCCATGTCATGTGCCCAGAACATGGAGTCCCCCTGGCTGGTTCCGATCTCCAGGGAGTCCATGAAGAACTGTACATCAGACTTGCGGATGGTTTCCACCAGGTCTTTGTCAGCAAAAATATAATTTGAGAGAAAGTCCTTGATCCCTTCCACCCCTGCAATGTCAAAGTAATTGATGGTGTAAGCCGGCTTCTGGGAGGGACTTGCGCTCTGGAAGCTTCCCTGCTGCCACAGGGAGTAGAGAATGTAGTCTCCGTCATCCGGTGCGGTCCAGTCTAGGGTCTCCTCCTTGGTTGTGGGATCTGTGGCGACCTGTTTGGTCAGGTCAATGCAGTTGTCCGGGTCAATCAGAGTGGGATCACTGTAGGTGGCAGAGCCCTCTTTTGTCACCCGGTAGGCATAGACGCCGATCAGGCTGCGCTTTACTGTGGAGGCATCCACACCTCTTCTCACAGCGGGAGCTTTTAATGCGCCGCTCTTGGAGGCTCCTGCGGCGAGGGTTTCCATAGAGTAGCCTACTTCCTGCTCTGCGGCCTCGCTGTTGGGGTCCAATCCAGCTATGTTTGCGGTGGACCAGTTGGTTCCGCTGGTGAGGCTGACGGACATTCCCAGCTTCGTAGCCGTCTCAATGGCCAGCTTTACGTCATGACTCCACTCCTCAGAGCCGTAGGCGTATATGTTAGAGTCCAGTTTGGACTCATTGAGCATACACAGCTCAAAGCCGGTGAATCCCTGCTCGTGCATGGTTTCGATTTCCTCAATGATGGTTTCGTCCGTGTGGGACCCCTCAGCCAGCCACCAGCGGGCCTCTGACTGAAATTTTTGAGCCGGGTCCTTGTAGTCAGCACTCAGGGACTCCATAAAACTGCTCTGTGACTCCTGGGGGGCGGCTGCAAGAGCGGCCAGACTTCCCGGGGAAAGGACCATAGCCGGAATGAGCGCCGTGGCCAGAGTTTTCTTGAAATGGTTTGTTTTTCGCTTCATAAAATACTCTTCCTCCTCTAAAATATTCCATTTTTTGCACTTCTGAATCATTTTATTACGGTCAGCGCAGTAAATGTGCAGACCTGTTGAACAGGTGCCATAGCTTCCCATAAAATTCCGCTTCTTTCCTTTATTCCCGCGGGCAACGAGCCAAACAGCCGTGCTTGCACGGCTAGTTGGCGACTGCCGCGGGGGTGTTGACTTGCCTAGACCACTTTTTTGCCAGATGCAGGTACCTCCTTTCCACTTTTTGATAGGAAATGCAATATACGGAATTTTAATCCATTTCATTATAGCAAGAGGTTAAATGAAATATCTGCTCAATATCCAACTCGTTTTTATCAATATCCAACTTTTTTAGATAGTTTGAACCTGTTCAGCTCGGTAAATGCGCAGACCTGTTGAATAGTTACGATCATTCATTGATTCAGGAATTATGCTCCGGGCTCTGAGTCCTCCTGTGAGGCCACAATGGGGAAGAGGAGTTCCACACAGGCCCCGCCCTGGTTGGAGAATTTCCAGCTGATATCTTTATAGAGGTAGCGCATTTGTTCCAGGTAGCTGCAGATGCCGAACCTGCTGCCATCCGCTGCCTTCACAGCAGTTCCGCTGTTGAGATCCGTGAGGACATGCTGGGGAAATCCGGGACCATTGTCGCGTATCGTGATTCTAATAAAAGGGTCCAGAGAGATTTCCTGGTACTGGGCAGTCACCTCCACCACCAGAGTTTGTTCGGAGGAAAGTCCATATTTTATGGAATTCTCCACAAATTGGTGGATCAACAAGGGGGGTATCAGGGTGTCTCTGGTCAGGGGATCGATGGTTTGGTGAAAGTCCAGATTTTCCTGATAGCGAAGGGTCTGAATCTGAATGTAGGAGGAGATGTGGTCCAGCTCGTCGGAGAGGGTCACAAAATGTTCCCCCACCTTCATCATAAAACGGAAGTACTCGATGGTATAGAGGATCAGGGAACGGGCAGCCTCCAGGTGCCCTGTCATGATCTGGCTGTAGACCATGTTCAGGGAGTTGATCAGAAAGTGCGGCTTGATCTGGAGCCTGAGCAGGTTTAACTGGAACTTTTGGGCTTTTAGGTGCTCCTCGTACACATCAATTTTCAAATACCGGATCTCATCCATGGTGTCGTTGAAGGTCTGGTTCAGCATTCGAAACTCCGTGGCAGCGGATACAGGGGGAATCCGGTAATCAAGATTTCCGCTTTGGATTTCCTCCATTGCCCGGGAAAGTCTGGATATAGGGCGGGCAATGAGAACGTGGACCAGAAGAAGAAGACCCAGGCAGGAAAAGATAAGCAGGATACTGATCGCTGCCGTGTGCTTGCTGACAAAGGGGAGGCCCGAGAGCAGCTTTTTCTGCTCAATATAGTAACCCAGGGAGAAATTATGGGAGGAGGGCACGGATACAAAGAGCTCCTCCCTTTTTGCGGACTTTCTCTTTTCCTCCGTGCGGTCTGTGGGATAAATATCCAGTCTTCCCGGGGAATCCCCGTTGACAGCAAGGCTGGCGCGCAGCACATCCAGGGGAATGAAGCTGCCGGCCAGGACAGAGTTGTTGCGGGTCATATGAAATAGGCAGGGTATTCCATCTACGGATGCGATCTCCCAGTTTACCGCCATGGAGAGAAGGGAGGAGGCATCCATGCGCTCCTTCACATACTGTTCCATACCCTCTGTGTAATCCTGGCCCTCTGTATTTCTGGTGTAGCTGGTAAAGATCTCCTTGTCAGGAAAGTACAAAAACAGGGTACCCAGGCAGGTGTAGCGCAAGGATTCCTCGGACAGGTTCTGGTAAATACGGTTCAGAGCATAGACAGAGTCCGGAGATTCCTGGGCGTAGGCCACAATCTTAGGATCTGACTGGTTAAAGACTGCGTTTTCAGAGAAATACTGGATTTGTGTCAGTTGGCCCTCCAATTCCGTCAGGGTATTCTGAAGCAGAGTATCATAGGCTGTGGTAACCGCTTCAATGGCTTGACTGCGGGACTGAGACATGGTGATCAAAAGAAAGATCACCATGGGTGTCAACAGCAGAAACAGAGCGATGAAGAGCCAGACCACAGCAGAGTGCAGTTTTTCGGCAAGTTTACTTCTCATAAGGGGCTCCTCCCATTAGTTGTTGTTTATATTCCTTTGGGGACATACCCACAATTTTGGAGAAGGCCCGGCTGAAGCTTACATAACTCTGATAGCCTAAGTCCAGGGCGATCTCACCGATGGACTGAGGGGAGGCGGCCAGCCTTTGCTTGGCCAGGTGAATCTTCTGCTCCTGGATATAGTGATGAATGGAATAACCGGTGTCTCTTTTAAAGATTCTGGTCAGATAGCTGCTGTTCATATGTACCTGGTCTGCGATGGCAATAACCGTCAGGTTTTCGCAGAGATGGTCCGCGATATACTCTTTTACCTTCTGGACGGGTGTGGAGGCGGCGGGGCTTAAAAAATAGTCCTCCATGGCCTGTGTACTGTAATTGATCCACGAGAGCATCCCCTTTAAGGAACGCACCGCCTCCGCGGAGAGGGAGATACAGCGCTCCGGGGGCAGTATCTCTGTCAGAAGCAGCTGACGCCTGCAGGTAAAGGCCACCAGCATCTGGTAGTATTCCAGGTAAAACTGCTGCAAAAAGGCAGGACCCATCTGACGTTTTATATGGGGCTGACTGAGATAGCGGATGATCTCAGAGTGTAGTCCCAGAAAGTTTTGTTCTTCCAGGAGCGCCTGCCATCTGTCCAGATTCGTGTTGAAGGTGGGAACTGTAAGTCTCTCATAGCAGTGGGATCTGAGTATCTGATGGTCCAGCACTACATTCTGATAGGACAGGGTCTGCAGACTCTCCACCTCCTCCGGCAGGCGAGTGATTGCACAGGGACTTCCCAGATAGCAGTAGTTTTTCGCATCCTCCGTCTCTTTTTCCTGGGCCAGAAAGCGTTCGCACAGAGCCTCCGCCTCCGATACCGCTAAGGAGGCTTTGGAGGGAGGGATCTCCTGAATGATAAGCAGGGTCCCGTCGCTTTGGGAAATGGGGTAGCATGGGGACACTGCCTGCGCAAATACAGACTTTGCCATAGTGTGAAAGACATGAATCCGTTTTCTGCGCAGCCCGTGGTCCGGCGAGGCATCGCGAAATACGGTGGTGATCAGCACCGGGAAATACAGAAGCGTCAGATCCAGGGTCAGGTTTCTGCCCTCCAGATCTGCCGAGAGGGTCTCCTCCACAGGCTCTATGCTGCCGGAAATCAGATCAGTCCAGAACTGCCGGTAGAGGTAGGATCTGTTTTTCTGCCAGGATCTGCTCTGGGCCGCCAGAGTGGAGGTCTCTGTGTGCTTTTTCACTGCCTTGCGGATGGCAGCCTCCACCTCACAGGCCTGGATGGGTTTTAAGATGTACTCAATACTGCCTAGCTTCAGAGCCTCCTGGGCATAGGAAAAGTCCGCGTGGCAGGTCAAAAAGATGCACTCCACCGCTAAATTTTCCTGCCGAATCCACTCCAAAAGAGCAAAGCCGGAGGCCATGGGCATCTCAATATCGCAGAGCAGGATTTCTATTTTGTTTTCAGACAAAAGCTGTTTGGCCTTCGCAGCGCTGGAGGCCGTATAGATATAATCAAAGGAAAACGAATCCCATGCGATGGTACTCATAAGCAATTCAATGGTGATTGCCTCATCGTCTACCAGGAGAATATTCATATAATCACTCCCTTATTTTTTTGCCTTAACCATATCACAGAAGAACTATTTTCTCAATTCCCGCAGGCAAGAAAGTCAGAAAGTGTTATAAATATCACGGAAAAAGCATTGTAATAGGAAAAGAGGGGGGATATAATGAAGAAAAATGGGAAGAGACTGGGATTACACAAGAGATGAAGAAAGTTTTCATGACACAGCTATTGGCAGTATGCATCGCAGGGTGTGTGGGATGCGCAGGCACAGGAAAAGCGGATATGGACCGGGTTGAGACAGAGACACAATATGAGACACTTCACTTGGTCATGGCGGACACCTCGGTTCCAAAGGATGAGGAACTGGTGGAGGAGGCCATCAGCCGGATCACCAGGGAGAAGCTGCAGGTGAATGTGGATCTGCACACCATCACCAGCGGAACCAACTACAGTCTGTATCTGGGAAGCAGCGAACCTGTGGATCTGATTGCAGTCTCAGGGGCGGCGGGTACGATACGGACTCTCATCGATGCACAGCAGCTTGTTCCCATGGATGCCCTTTTGGAGCAGTATGGGCAGGGGGTCCGTGAAGTCTTGGGGGAGACCTTGCGCATAGGGGAGTATGACCAAAAACTTTATGGGGTTTCTTCTAACAGGCAGTCAGGAGATTTGGTGGGAATCAAGCTCTTAAAGAATATTGTGGAAAAATATGACATAGACATCTCAAGGATAAAGAGTTGGGATGATTTGGATGAAGTTTTTGAGATCGTTCGTAAAAATGAACCGGACATACAGGTGGTGGACAGTGTCAGCAGGAGTCTGGCCAGCTCTATGCTGAATGTGGACGGGCTAAATGACAGTTCCAGCGGTATCTTAGATCCGGAGGTCCCAGATTCCTTGAAAGTGGTCAATCTCTTTGAGACGGACGCGTGGACCCAGGCGGTTTACCGGGTGCGCAGATGGTATGAGAAGGGATATATCAGAAAAGAAGTACTCACCTCCCAGGAGAGCGGAACAGACCTGCAGAATCAGGGGAAGGTCTTTGCGTGTGTGACGATGCTGAACCTGGATGACCATTTGGAGGCTGGAGAGCTGGAAAAAGTGGTGATCCCCATGACAGAGTGTCTGGCAACCTCCTCGGTGGCTCAGCGGATTGAGTGGGTGATACCGGCAAAGAGCAATGTGCCCCAGAAAGCCATGCAGATGCTCAACCTGATGTACACGGATGCAGAGATCGTAAACCTCCTGCAGTACGGTATCGAGGGAGTGCACTACGAGATCCAAAAGGATGGAACTATGCTCCACCAGCACGATGTCACTGGGAAAAGCACCTATTACAGAGAGTATGGGCAGTCAGGAAACCAGAGCCTGCTGGTGGCGGCATCCAAGCTGGGGACAGATTATGAAGAGAAGCGGAGAAAGAGAGAGGATTCCACCGTCTACTCCAAGGCCTATGGTTTTATATTTGATAAGAGGGGGATTTCCGGGGAGTTGGAAGCCATAAGGACTGTAATCCAGGAGTACCGGGTTCCCCTGGAGCTGGGGATGGTTGACCCTGACACAGAGCTCTCCGTTTTCCGGGAGAAACTGTGGGAGGCTGGAATAGATAACGCCATCGGAGAAAAGCAGAGGCAGTTGGATAAGTGGGCAGAAAATAGCAGAAAAAAAGATTAAATGAAACCAGGCGAGGATGTCTTAACTTGACATTCGCGCCTGGTTTCTTTTAAACCGATAAGGCAATCATCAACCACAGTGCCGCGTTACAGGAACTGCTTTCGGTACTCCTCCGGTGAAATGTGGAATTTCTTGCGGAAGAGCGAAAAGAAGCATTCCGGGTCCTGATATCCGCAGGCAGCAGCTACATCATAGATATTCATACTGGGATTTTCCAGCAGCTTCATAGCCAAATTCAGCTTTGTCTCATCCACAATGTCCTCAATCCTCCGGCCCGTATGCTTTTTCATATAGGCGGACAGGGACTGGGGAGATTCATATATATCTGAGGCTATCTTTGTAATACTCTCATCAATACAGTGCTTTCTCACATACTGGAGAAGTTCTGCGGTCTGACGGTTGGGGCCGTAGTAGCTGTATTCTTTGGAGGCCTCCAGGTGTTCAAAGATCAGCATCAGCAGACTTCCGGTTTTTTCATTGTGATGAAAGTCTGCAGCAGAATACTCCTGGATCAGGGAGGAAAACAGGGTCTGCATCCGCACATTGTGCCCCATAGGAAAATAGATAAAGTTGGTCCTGGGCCTGGATTCCCCGTGCAGAAAGCGCGCCAGTGGGGACTCCGCGTCATAAAACTCCTTCAGGGAGGAGTTGAACAGCTCTGGCCACAGGGCTAAATTGATCAGAAGAGAATCCGGTTCATCCTTCTTGACCGCCTGAACTGCGTTTGGATTCAGCAGATAGAGATCCCCCGCGGCCTGAATCAAATCCTCTCCGTCAATGCGGTTGATCACAGAACCCTGGCAGCAGTAGCTCATCTCAAAGTAACTGTGGGTGTGCGCGGGGAAATCCTCCGTCACATTGTGAGTTAGAATATACAGAGGCTCCTTTGCAGGCAGTTTGTCTGATATCTGGTGGATGTTGTGAAGCACATAGGTGTTGTCAGGATTCTTAACATTTGTCTCCAACAGGGCCTGTGGCCTGACTGGGGAGCTGAGCAAATCGGTTGGAATGGTTTTGCCGGACACCTGTATGATAGTGCTGTGGCGGAGATCATCCGCTTTTTTCTTTGCAGGCAGATGTATGGAGACGTCCGTCCCCTTACCCGGAGTACTCTGGTAGGAGAGGCCGTAGTCTTTTCCGTAGAGCACCTGCAGCCGGTGGTGGGTATTGTAGATGGCGATGTTGCTGCCCTTCTTGCTCTGCCCCGCCCCGGTCAGCAGGCTGTCCAGCTTTTCCTGGGGGATTCCGATACCGTCGTCAGATACCAGCAGTTCCACGGCATCCCCGGCGACCCACCCGGTGAGTACAATGCACCCGGCCTTGTCCTCCTTCTCCATAATGCCATGAAGAATGGCATTTTCCACCACAGGCTGGAGGGTGAGCTTGGGAATCTGGTATTCCAGCAGTTCATCCGGGATATCTACCACAAGGTCAATATTGTCATGAAAGCGCATGTTCTGCAGACGGATATAGATGGTTACGTGCTCAATCTCCTGCTCAATGGTACTGATGGTTTCCCTTTTGCTCAAAGTAAGCTTGTAAAACCGGGAAAGGTTCTGCACTGCATCCATGATCTCATTGGTGCGGCCCTGACTGGCCATCCAGTTGATCATATCCATGGTATTGTACAAAAAGTGTGGATTAATCTGAGCCTGAAGGGAGTTGAACTCTGCAATGCGCAGCTCCTCAGCGGCCAGAGCCCTCTCCTTGAGCAGTTGGTTCATCTCTGTACTCATATAGTTGTAGGTGTCGATCAGATCTCCGATCTCATCGTGCACATCCGACTCCTTCAGGGGAATAGGTGGCCCGGTGCGCACTTTCGCCATCTGTCCCGTCACCATAGAGAGTCGTTTTGTGATGGACTTTGACAGGGAGATTGCGATCATCAGCGCACTGATGATACAGAACACAAACAGAAGCAGATACTGCATCATCAGCAGGTTGCTCTTGCGGATCAGCGGATTAGAGGGGATTACCACCACCATATACCACTGAGGCTGCTTGATATTATACATACCCGCATAGATGTTCTTATCCACCACCGTCTTCTCCAAAAAATTGTTGGAGGACATGAAGGAATCCTGGATGGTTGCATAGTTCAGATAATAAGTTCCGGAGAGCGCCGGGTTCGTAGTTGTGATGGTTGCATCCCGGTCATTGATGATATAAGCCACGCTGCCCTCGGAGGGAAGGCTGCTGTTCAGGATATCCAGCAAAATTTGTGAGGAATAGTAGATGGCTGTGTAACAGTTATAGTTTTTGCCGCCGATGAGCACCGATTTTTTTGAGATATAGGCCATGTCCCCATAATTCGCTATCTCTGAGTCACTCAGATAAAAGGAGGGGCAGTGCAGGGCAGATACCCCCGATCCGGCAAAGATTCCCTTCCAATAGGTATTGTTGATGCTGGAGAGAGAATCAAAGATGCCATGGGTGGCGCTTTTCAGCTCTTTCACCTTGTTGGCCGGCAGATCCAGATAAATCCGTACTGCCTGTATCGTACCGTTTCTGACCACGGATTCCGTCTGGCTGGTAAAGGTGGAGAGCAGGGGGGAATTTTCCAGATCCTTTAGAGTTAAGGTACTTTTTACATCCACCAGCTGCTCATAAAAGGGCAGGTTTTGAATCGTATCGTTGTTGGCGAGCACCTTATCCAGCTCCGCCTCCAGAGCTGGCGCGGTCTTTGATGACTCCTGCTGTTCATTTCGGATCGTATCCGCCACGATCATATCGTAGACCTTTCCGTAGAGGAAAACGGCAATCAAAATCATAGGAATACTGATAATGATCAGATAGGTGAGCAGCAGTTTGGTCTGCAGATGCAAATTTAAGTAGAAGGTTTTGATGTTCTGAATCAGTTTTTTCATTTTATCATCTTCTCCCGATATTCAGAGGGGGAAAGGCCCACAGCCTTTTTAAAACTCTTGCCAAAATAATTTCCATCGCTGTAGCCTACCTTGGAGGAGATGTCAGCAATCTTATATCTGGGGTCCTGAAGCAGGAGTTTTGCCTTCTCCATGCGATATTCTGTAATGTACTGGTTGAGGGTCTTGCCCGTCTCGGACTTAAAGAGCGTACACACATAGGAGGCCGAAAGGTACACATATTCGCTGATGTCCTTCACTGAGAGGCTCTCATGCTGGAAGTTTTTGCTGATGTACTCTTTAATAAGAAACACGGTGGAATTTTCTTCCACCTGGTTGTCCAGTTGGGAGAAATAGTAGTCCACCTTGGATATCAGGGCCTGATGCAGCTCCCCATAAGAATGAAACTGTTCCAGGTAGCTGATGAGCGTGGCCGGGCCTTTTGCGTCTGATGGTTCATCCGCCACCTTCATCTTCTTGCGCATATCCTGGAGCACGGTAAAGAGCTTATAATAAATATCCCGGGCCTGGTCTGACAGCACCTCAGCGTTCTTATAGAAAAAGCAGTACAGCTCTTTTAGTATCTGATCACACTTTTCTTTGTCCTTAAAGGCCAGGGCATCGGAGAGGTCCACGGCGTAGTCATGGGAGAAGAAAGAAGTAATCTCCTCCGAAGGTTTCTTTCTGCCCAATATCTCACAGCAGAGCAGGGTACAGGGGTCAAAGAAAAAGCTGCTCTGCATTAAAATGACAGCGCTTTCATAGGACTGATAAGCCCTGGAAATGCCATTGGCGCGCTCTCCTCTGCAGATAAAGTAGTTTCCATATTTGGACAGTTGATTCTGGAGAAAGGAGGAGATCTCATTCAAAACTCTTGTGGAAGGCTCCGCACTGCCGTACACGTGGAATACAATGTAGAGCTGGTGTCGCTCCACCATGAGAGAGGAAAGGTGGTAGGCAGCCAGAAAAACATCCAGAGCCATGGAAAGATTATGGTGGCTCTCCTCGTCTATCTGGCCACTCTGAGGAATTTTTATCAGGAAAGTAGTGAACACAGCGCTCTCCGCCTCCTGGAGGGAGAGGGTATCACACAGCTGGCTGATGATGGCAGAGTTCTTTTCATATGGAAGTGTCAGCTGCATAGCCAGCTTGGAGGAATTTTCCAGCTGCTGCCAGGTTTCACTGCGCAGGTTCTTCTGCTTTTGGTTATAATTTTGAATCCCCTCCAGAACCGCATCCCGGATCTCCTGTAGGTTTAATGGCTTTTCAACATAATTGATGGCTTTCAGTTTAATGGCTGCTTTCAGATATTCCTTGTCAGAGTAGCCACTCATAAACACCACCACCGTATCCGGCAGAAGTTCCTGTAAGCTCTCAACCATTTTGATCCCATCCATGCGGGGCATACGCACATCACAGAGAATAATCTCCGGCCTGTTTTTCAGGGCGCAGGACAGCCCGTGCTGTCCATCATCCGCCTGAAAAATTTCTGTAATGCCCAGTTCAGACCAGTTGATGGATTCAATGAGACCGATTCTGGTCAGTTCTTCATCATCTACAATCAGTAATTTCATTATATAAACTCCTGTAAGATCTATGTCATTTAGGGGGTTTTTTTGTACTCTAAACCCCATTCTAGCAAACCTGTGGGTAAAAAGCAATTGCATCAAAATGTAAATTGAAAAATATTTTACCCTGTTTCCAAATATTTTACTGTTTTCAGATTATTCATAAAATGTTAAGATTTCATTAGAAATAAACAAGGAGGAGAAAAGCCGTGTCCGAGTATGTACTTGAACTTAGAGGTATCACAAAGATCTTTCCTGGTGTAAAGGCACTTAACAATGTACAGTTTCAGTTAAAGCCCGGCGAGATTCATGCGCTCATGGGTGAGAATGGCGCAGGAAAGTCTACATTTATTAAAGTAATTACCGGTGTACATAAAGCAGAAGAAGGCGAAATGTACCTGGATGGCAAGAAGGTTGATTTCAAAGGACCTAAGGATGCACAGGCAGTAGGTATTGCTGCAATTTACCAGCATGTAACTGCTTATCCTGACCTGACCGTAGCAGAAAATATTTTCATGGGTCATGAGATTAAGAAGAATGGTATGATTCAGTGGAAAAAGATGAATGAGGAGGCAAACAAGCTTCTGGAGCAGTTGGATGCGGACTTCAAGGCAAACGCTGAGATGGGTACCCTGAGTGTGGCCCAGCAGCAGATGGTTGAGATCGCAAAGGCACTCTCCATGAAGGCCAGAATCATCATCATGGATGAGCCCACCGCAGCCCTTACAAAGAATGAGTCAGAAAAGCTGTACAGGATTGCAGAGAAATTGAGAGACGAGGGAGCTTCCATTATCTTTATCTCCCACCGTTTTGAAGATATGTACCGTCTGGCAACCAGAGTTACCGTATTCCGTGACTCCCAGTACATCGGCACTTACAATGTGGATGAGATCACCAATGCGGATCTGATCAAGGCCATGGTTGGACGTGAGATCAAAGACTTGTTCCCCAAGCCGGATGTAAAGATTGGCCAGGAGGTTCTGAGAGTAGAAAAACTCAACAGAGTAGGTTATTTCAAGGATGTATCCTTTAATGTACATAAAGGTGAGATCGTAGGACTCACCGGTCTGGTTGGAGCCGGACGTACCGAGGTAGTGGAAGCCATGTTTGGTATCACCAAGCTGGAATCCGGCAAGGTATACCTGGAGGGCAAGGAAGTGAAGATCAAACAGCCTTCCGATGCCATGGACTTAGGGATAGGCCTTCTTCCGGAGGACCGTCAAAAGTCAGGTCTGATCATGACCTGGGGACTGGGAAGAAACGTAACACTATCCACGCTGAAGAATTACGCAAAGCACGGATGGCTGGATGAGAAGAAAGAGCGCGAGACCGCTAAGAAGTATCTGGAAGAGGTGGACACAAAGGCAGTTACCATCTTTGACCCCGGAAGTTCACTTTCCGGAGGTAACCAGCAGAAGGTAGTGGTTGCCAAGACGCTGGTGCAGGATCTGAAGGTAATTATCATGGATGAGCCCACCAAGGGTGTTGACGTTGGCGCAAAGGCTGAGATCTATGATATCATGGGCCAGCTGGCACAGAAGGGATACGGAGTTATCCTGATCTCCTCCGAAATGCCGGAGATCCTGGGCATGAGCGATCGTATCGTGGTAATGTGCAACGGTAAAGTGACCGGAGAGCTTTCCAGAGAAGAGGCTACACAGGAGAGAATCCTGGAATTCGCAATGGAAAAGACAAAAACCAATTTAGCAAAAGGTGTAAAGGAGGCAGGTAAATAATGCAGCAGAAAGAATCCATTATTAAAAAAATTACCAGCTCCCGTGAGGCGATCCTGGCAATTGTGCTGATTGTTTTGAGCATTTTGATTCAGATCAAGAGCCCGTCCTTCTTAACACCCACATCCATCATGGATATGCTGAAGAACAACGCGGTTATTATGATACTGGCACTTGGTATGCTGAACGTACTGCTGATCGGCGGTATTGATATTTCAATTGCATCCACCTGTGCGTTTACGGGTATGACAGTTGGACTTCTCCTGAAATACGGCAAGGTAACAAACACCTTTTTACTGTTTTTAATCGCCATTGGCATCGGTCTGGTGTGCGGACTGATCATTGGCTTGATTATTGCAAAAGGAAACGTGATTCCGATCATTGCCACCATGGGCTTCATGTACATCTACAGAGGTCTGGCATATGTGATTTCCAATAACCAGTGGGCAAGTGCAGCGGATCTGGGTGATTTCAAGAACTTCGCACTGGAAAAATATCTGGGATTTGGAATTTTGAACAATGTAATTATGATCGCTCTTGTGATCTACATAATATTCTTTATTGTCATGAAGTGGACCACCATCGGACGCAAGGTCTATGCGGTAGGTTCCAACATTGAGGCTGCGTCCGTATCCGGTATCAACACCAGCCGTATCAAACTGGGAGTATACACGGTAATGGGAACCCTCTGTGGTCTCTGCGGAGCGCTGGCAACAGCCGTTTACTCCTCCGCACAGCCAAACATGATGTACGGACAGGAAATGGATGTTATCGCTGCCTGCGTAATCGGCGGTGTCAGCATGAGCGGTGGCCGCGGGTCAGTAGTAGGTGTATTCCTTGGTGCGTTGACCATGGCCATTATCAACAAGGCTCTGCCTCTGGTTGGTATTGATTCCATCGCACAGAATACCGTACAGGGTGTCATTATCATGGTAGTTATCATCATGAACGTAATGATGCAGCGTTCGGTTGACAAGAACAATCTGAAGAGGAGGGAGATGTAATTATGGCTGGAAAATCTGGAAGATCAATATCCGCTACACCGCAGAATGCTTTTAAGAGTTCGGTGCTTAGCTGGGAAGGATTTTTAGTAGTCCTGTTTATCGCGGTGAATATTTTCTGCGTATTCCTTTCTCCGAACTATAAGGTTACAAATGTACTTCGTGAGATGCCTAAATATTTGGCTGAAGTGTTTATTATGTTCCCCATGGCTTATATTCTGATCATGGGTGAGATCGATATCTCCGTAGGTTCCATTGTCTGCCTGTCAGCTACCTTAACCTGTCTGGCATCCAATGCAGGGGTACCATTAGGACTTGCAATTATCCTTTGCATCATAATTGGAATCGTATGCGGATTTATCAATGGTCTGGTGAAGACGAGTTTCCCGGAACTGCCTACTATGATCATTACCCTGGCTACACAGATCATCTTCCGCGGTATCGCTGAGATTGCTCTTGGAAACGGTGGCTCCGTATCCCTGAAGGATACAAAGGGATTCAAGGTTCTGGCTGGAAAGATCGGCCCTGTTCCATATGTGTTTATACTGGTACTCATCGCAGCCATCATCTTTGCGATTGTGCTGCATAAGACTACCTTTGGCAGAAAGCTCTACGCAATCGGAAGCAACCGTGTAACTGCACAGTACTCCGGTATCCATGTAAATAAGATCATTCTGATCTGCTACACACTGGCCGGTCTGATGGCTGGTATATGTGCACTGTTCCTGACAAGCGTACTTTACGGAGCGAATACCACAACCGGAAACGGCTTTGAGATGGATGTTATCGCAATGGCAGTGTTCGGCGGTGTCTCCACCCTGGGCGGAAAGGGTAAGATGCCCGGAGCAATCATTTCCGCATTTATTATCATGTGCCTGCGTATCGGACTTGGTCTGATCAACATGAATCCGCAGATCATCCTGATCATCCTGGGCGCACTGTTGATTATCGCAGTTCTGCTCCCGAACATCATAGCGATGATCGGAAATGCACGAAAAGTTGCAGAAAAAAGGTAAGTAAATATTCTAAAAACAATATAGATGTGATATAATACAATTTGTTGACGAAAACGTCAAGATACAACATTATCTGATACAAACATCGTAAGGTGTTTAGTATAAAACTATCAATTCATGTAGAGGAGGAAAATAACATGAAAAAGAAAGTGATTAGTGCGTTACTTTGCACAGCTATGGTATCCAGCATGATCGTTGGATGTGGAAGCAGCAATACCGCAGCAACAGAGGCAACAACACCCGCAGCAACAGAGGCGGCTACAACAGCACCTGAGACAGAGGCAACAGAAGCTCAGGAGGCAGCTGACACAGAAGCAACAGAGGCCGGTGAAACAGCAGCAACAGAGGCAGTTGAGGCAGCAGGCGGGGACATCTCTGGAAAAACTTTCGCAATTGTAACAAAGGCAGCAGGTAACCCATACAACGAGAGAGAAGCAGCAGGCTTCCAGGAAGTAATCGAAGCTTTAGGCGGAACTTGCATCGTAAAACATCCGGAGCAGGCAACAGCTGACGCTCAGGTATCCGTTATCCAGTCTCTGATTTCTCAGGGTGTAGATTCTATCTGTATCGCTGGTAATGACGAGAACGCTCTCCAGGCAGCTCTGGAAGAGGCTATGGACGCTGGTATCAAAGTATCCTGCCTTGACGCTAAAGTAAATGCTGAGAGCCGTCAGACATTCGTAAACCAGGCTGGTGTTCAGGAAATCGGCCAGGCTCTGATGGATGCTGTACTGGATATCGCAGGCGGCGAGGGACAGTTCGCTATCCTTTCCGCAACATCACAGGCTACAAACCAGAACGCTTGGATCGAGGCTATGAAGTCCGTTATGGAAGGCGACGAGAAATACTCCAAACTGGAGTTAGTAGAAGTTGCTTACGGTGATGACGAGCCCCAGAAATCTACAGACCAGACTCAGGCTCTGCTTGAGAAATATCCGGATCTGAAAGTAATCTGCGCACCCACAACGGTAGGTATCAACGCAGCAGCTAAGGTTCTTCAGGACAAAGCTTCATCTGTTAAGCTGACAGGTCTTGGACTTCCTTCTGAGATGAAAGAGTACATCGGCGATGACGACGCTCATTCCTGCCCGTATATGTATCTGTGGAACCCGATCGATGTAGGAAGACTTGGCGCTTACACATCCATCGCACTGGTAGACGGAACCATCACAGGCGCAGCTGGTGAGACCTTCGAAGCTGGCGACATGGAGAACAGCCCTTACACAATCGTTGAGGCTTCCGATGGCGGCACAGAGATCATCCTGGGTGCACCGTTCAAGTTTGATTCTACAAACATCGAAGAGTGGGCATCTGTATACTAAAATATACGGACTCAATGCATACGGACATAATAAAACCAACACTTATAATAACATAGTAAAAGAGTCCTTCGCTGAAGACAACTTCGGCGGAGGGCTTTTTGGAATAAGGAGGGAATACAAGTGGTAAAGGGATTTAAAATGAAGCTCTACCCAGGACAGGAGGCGGAGTATGAGAAACGCCACAACGAGCTGTGGCCTGAGATGCAGGACATGATCCACGAGCACGGCGGAAAAAATTACACCATCTTTCTGGACAGAGAGACTCTCACGCTCTTTGGATACATAGAGATTGAGGATGAGGCGCTGTGGGCAAAAGGCGCTGACACAGCCATCAACCGGAAATGGTGGGATTTTATGGCAGATATCATGGAGACCAATCCGGACAACAGCCCGGTTAGTGTGGATTTAAAGACGGTATTTCACCTGGATTAAAGATATTCATTAAAAATTGTCTTTCTGTTTGAAGTGAAATACAAAAACGCCAGCTGTCACAAGGCGGGAATCCTGTATGGAGAATTCCATACGGTTTCCCGCTTTTTCTTATATCATAGACTAACTATGTCAAGTGTTTTTTTGAAAGTTAGTTAAATATGTTTTTTTGAACCTTGATAATTGCATGACAAATAAAGCACCTATACAGCTGCTTTGAGAAGTATGTTATAAGAAAAAAATTACTTGCTGTATGCAGTATGATGTATTTCCATACTGTATAGAGTTCTGACCAGCTTCTTGGCTACATGAGATACTGCCACATTGTAGTGCTTTCCCTCAGAGAGTTTTTTCTGAAGAAACTCCTTGAACGTATTGTCCCATTTGCCAACATTTTTAGCGGCAGTAAAGAGTGCATACCGCAGGTATTTGGAACCTCGTTTTCACCATTTTTGCATGAGTCGAAGTATATTGGCCTGATTGATAAATGGAGGGCTCCATTCCAGCAAAGGCAAGTATTTTTTCGGCCGATGAAAAATTAGAGAAATCACCAACTTCAGCATGGATCATAGCCGCAGTAATGTAGGAAATGCCAGGTATTGTAATGAATGGAGAATCACTTTCCTTGATGATATCCTTGATTCTTACTTCAACAATGCTGATTTGCTCTCGGAGGAGTCTGATACGGGCAATCGTCTGCTGCATTTCAAGCTTGAGTATTCCATCACTGGTTCCAATGGACTGCATTGCGGCATTGCGTATTTCAATAGCTTTCTCCCGGCCATAGTGTCCTTTGGAGTATTTCCGGAGAAGATTTGTAAGATGTGTCAGATTAGCATTTGAAACAGCAGCAGCATCAGGATATGCAGACATAAGCTGATACACAGAATTCACCTGTAATTGGTGAACAATCTTTTCTAACTCAGGAAAGATAATATTCATAAGTCTTGAAAAAGAGACTTTTAAGACAGAACAATCCTGCACCAGATTGAAACGGTATCTGGTTAGTGACTTGAGTTCTTTTCTATGGTATGATACAGGTACGTAGGGCGTAAGCTTCTGCGTCATAAGCATTGATACGATAGAGTGAACATCGGCCTTATCCGTCTTAGTCTTTCTAAAGCTTAGACTTTTTCTGTAAAGACTGGTATGTAACGGATTGATAATGAAAATAGGAAGATTTTTGTTAACGAGAAACTCTGTAATGTTGTTGCTATAATGACCGGTTGCTTCCAGCCCTATTTTCATTTGGGAGAAATTGTCAGAGCAGGATTGGATACGAGAAAAAAGTAATTCAAATCCCTCCAGAGAGTTAGAAAAGGTAAAGTTATCAAATAGAATATCACCATCAGAATTAGAGATAAGGCAGTCATGCTTATCTTTGGAAATATCGATACCAATGCAGATCATAGTAATGCTCCTTTGCAATGTATTGACACTGTATGGAGAACCCACAGAACTGCCTGCTATGTAGCCTCGTGCGAAATAAAACGTCATGCGTTATCTAACTGATTAACATTAAAGCAGACAACCGTGGTTAGAGCCTATGCTCAAACGTCAAAGCGTTAGGAAAGTTCAACTAATCCACAGTGTCTATAAACAGTATACTCATTCAAGAACAGAATGGGGAACTAATAATAATTTAACATACGAGGAAAGTCCTTCGGAATTCCCTATGATATAAAAAGCCCTCCGGGCGGGATCGCACTGCGGCGGAGTGGAAGATGGCTGCCGGGGCAGCCCCGCCGCAGGCGGAGAATCCTGCGCGCAGGATTCTTTTTTATGCCCTCGATCAAGTGAAGGAGCTTCGAAAAAATAATATCGAAAGTGTATAAAGAATAAAACGAAAGCAATGACATAGAAAAACAGGACTTTTACTTAAAAAAGCTACATGCAGTCAAAAAGCAATAGAAAAACGAAAGAAAATAATGTTACGAATTAAAAATAATGCACAAAAATATTAAAATATAATTTTAAAAAATATACAAAATTACTTGACAAATGATTAAAACTTATATATGATATAAAAAACGAAGGAAAACGAAATGAAATAAAAGAATATAAAAGGAAACGAAGAGGAAATAAAGTCATGTTTATTGAAGAACGAAAAGAAAAGATACTGCGGTTTGTGGAGGAAAAGAATTCAGTGACCGTTGATGAACTGTGTGAGCTGTTCAGCGTTTCAGAAGTTACCATCCGGAAAGATTTGAATGAACTGAGCAACGCCGGGGCGCTGATCAGAACCCATGGGGGTGCTGTGAAGGTTAAGGAGACTGCCTTTGAGCAGAGTCAGGAGTCGAAGGAAAAGGAGAGAATAGCCGAAAAGCGTGCCATCGCCAGGAGAGCTTATGAGGAGATCAGAGACAATGAGACCATGATCCTGGACGCTGGCACGACAACCCAGGAGCTGGCGAAGCGGATTCGCACCGGCAGCAAGAGAAACCTAACGGTAATCACAAACGCATTTAATGTGGCCAGGGAGCTGATCGGGTGTGACAAGGCGGAGATCATCTTTGTGGGTGGAAGCGTCCGATCTAATATTTTATCCTGCGTAGGCATGTTTGGTGAGGATATGGTAAAAAACATGTGTGTGGACCGGGCCTTTCTGGGCACCAACAATCTGAGTGTGGAACACGGGCTGACCACGCCCAATATGCAGGAGTGCAGGATGAAGCAATGCATGATGAGCGCTGGGAGAAAGAACTATGTACTGGCGGACAGCAGCAAGTTTAGGACAAATTCCTTATACTGTGTGTGTAAACTGAAAGATCTGCACCTGATCATCACAGATGATGGGGTTGGAGAATCTTATAAATCCAAAATTATTGAGAGAGGAGGGCATGTGGAAGCGGTTGGGGTAGAGCAGTAGACAGAACAAAACATATAATGTACAGATGGAGGAGAAGAAGATGAAGTTAAGAAGAATCGGCGGTTTTATAGCTGCAGCAGCTTTGGCATTGGCAAGCTTTACTGGGTGTCAGAGTGCAGGGGAAGGGGAAACAAAGGATACTAAGACGCAGACAGCAGGAACGCAGAGCGCTGGCGAAACTGTGGAGGCGGCAGTGAGTGAAGCGGGAGAGGACAAGGTGAATGAGGACATTACCCTGGGAATCTCCATTTTTACCAGGACCCATGTGTTTTACAACCGGGTGGAAGAGGCCATGCAGAAAAAGTGTGACGAATTGGGGGTGAAGGGCATCTTTGTGGACGCTGACACAGACAGTGACAAGCAGCTGTCCCAGGTGCAGGACTTTATCACCCAGAAGGTGGATGCCATCATCATCTGCCCGGTTTCAACTGCCGGGAGCAACAGCTGCCTGGAGCTGGCAAATAAGGCGGGCATCCCTCTGCTCACAGCTTTTACCAAGTCAGACGGAGATTCTCTGTGCCATTTCGGGACGGATGAAAATGTAGGCGGCAGGCTGGCCGGGGAGTATATTGCCAAGGCATTGCCGCAGGGCGGACAGGCAGCAATCATCACTTACGATGATGTGGAAAATTGCGTGCTGCGCGCCGAGGGCTGTAAGGAATATCTGGAGGCGAATACAGATAATATCGAGGTGGTTGATGAGCAGAACTACCAGGGAGATGCGGAAAAGGCCTCCGCGATTACCCAGGACTTCTTGCTGAAATATCCGGATTTGGATTTGATTTTCGCAGTGGGTGATCCGGCGGCAATGAGTGCCTACACAATCATAAACGGCGCGGGGAAGGATATTAAGGTTATAGGATACGATGGAAACCCGGAGGCGGTCAATGAGATAGCAAAGGGGGGGACCTGGATTGCGGACGTGGCTCAAGACCCTGAGGGAATCGGCCAGGCCATGATTGAGAGCGCTGTGAAAGCCATAAAAGGCGAAGAGATCCCGAAAGAGAAATACATAGAGCCGTACATTATCGATGGGGAAAATGCGGAAGAGTTTTTAAATTAGATACAAGATAGCAAAGGGGTGGGCCAAATGGAGAAGCAGCCAATTATACAGTTGAAACAGGTCAGCAAAGAGTTTCCGGGAGTTAAGGCTTTGACGGATATCAATCTGGAGTTTTATCCCGGTGAGGTACATGCGCTGCTGGGGGAAAACGGGGCGGGGAAGTCAACGCTTATTAAGATTATTAGCGGTGTCTATCAAAGAAATAACGGCAGTATGCTTTATAACGGTGAAGAGTGCAGTTTTGAAAATGCAAGACAGGCCATAGACAAGGGAATCAGTGTCATCCATCAGGAGCTGAGTGTGATCCCTGATTTGACCGTAGCTGAAAATATTTATTTGGGAAGAGAGATTAAGAAGAAAAGCGGTATTTTAGATAAGGCAGAAATGAAAAAAAGGGCCCAGGAAATCCTGGACATGCTGGATTTAAAAATAAAGCCCGGGGATATGGTGAAAAAGCTAAGCGCTGCCCAAAAGCAGATGGTAGAGATTGCGAGAGCCGTTTCCTCCAATGCCAAAGTGGTGATCATGGACGAGCCAACTTCGTCTATCTCAGAACATGAAGTAGAGTCCTTGTTTCTCATAATTCGAAAACTGAAGAAAGACAATGTTTCGGTCATCTACATCTCTCACAGGTTAAAGGAGCTGTTTGCCATAGGGGATAAGGTTTCGATTTTAAGAGATGGAAGATTTATCAAAACCCTGCCCCTAAAATCCATTGATGAGAGAGGGCTGGTTGCCCTAATGGTGGGAAGAGAAATCAGAACCTACATAGACTGCTCCCATAAAAAGCTGGGACCGCCTGTCCTGGAGCTAAAAAAGGTATCCCGCAGGGGCAGCTTTCGCGATGTGGATATTCAGGTGAAAAAGGGCGAAATTGTGGGGATTGCAGGCCTGATCGGGGCCGGAAGGACCGAAGTGCTAAGAGGGATCTTTGGCGCCGAGCCCTTTGATGGAGGGAGCATGTGCTTATACGGTGAGGAGATTCGGATCACCTGTCCCGGAAAGGCAATTCGCAGGGGAATCGGTTTCGTACCTGAGGATCGAAGAACCCAGGGGGTAATGCTGAAAAAGTCAGTAAAAGACAACATCACCCTCCCCAGTGTGAAACGCCATGCCAGAAAAGGGTTTGTAAACATGCAGTGGGAAAAGGACAGCAGTGAGTCTTACATACGCAAGCTGTCCATCAAAACCCCGGGTAGCGAGGCAGTGACCAAAAATTTGAGCGGAGGCAACCAACAGAAGATTGTGCTGGCTAAATGGTTTTTGGCCGAGTCAAAGATTCTGCTGCTGGACGAGCCCACAAGGGGGATTGATATTGGAGCTAAATTTGAGATTTATGAGTTGATGAATCAGTTTACAAAAGACGGCGGCAGCATTCTGGTAGTCTCGTCTGAGCTACCGGAGCTTCTTGGGGTATGTGACAGAATCTATGTAATGGCAGAGGGAAAAGTAACAGGGTGTCTGGATAATCATGAGCTGACAGAAGAAGTGATCATGCATTTGGCCAGTATGAACTGAGCATAGGGGTGGAAAATGGCAATGGACAAAAGCAAAGTAGAGAAAATAATAAAAGAATATGCCTTAATCGGATTTTTAGTTATCTTATGTATTTTTATTTATATCGTAGAGCCCAGGTTTATCTCCAGGGAAAATCTGATCAATGTGTTGATTCAGATCGCCATCAATGCGTTTATCGCCACAGGGATGACCTTTGTGCTGCTGACAGGCGGAATAGATCTTTCCGTAGGCCCCGTCTGTGCTCTGAACGGTATTTTAGGAGCATTGCTCTGCAAGCAGCTTCCTGCCATGAATGTGGGAATGACGCTCCTTGTGGGACTTCTGCTCTCCATCGCAATTGCTCTGGTGATTGGCGGGATATCCGCCTTTATCATATGCAGATTCAATGTGGCGCCCTTTATTGCAACCCTGGCCATGATGAATGTGGCCAGAGGCGTCTGCTACCTGCTTACGAACAGTAAGCCGGTGTATGAACTGCCGGAGAGTTTTTTATGGATTGGCCAGGGGTATATCGGCCCCATACCGTTTATTGTGATACTGACGATTGTGGTCTTACTGATTTCACACATCATTCTGAGTAAGACTGCATATGGAAGACATATCTATGCGGTGGGCAGCAATGAAGAGGTGGCAAAGCTCAGTGGAATCCGTGTGAATAAGATCAAAACCTCTGTCTATATGATTTGCGCGGGCCTCTCCGCTTTTGCGGGGATATGCCAGTCGGCTAAGATCGGTACGGGACAGCCGGGGGCGGCCGAAGGGTATGAGCAGTATGCAATTGCGGCAGCAGTCATGGGCGGCACCAGCCTCGCGGGAGGAACAGGAGGGATTCCAAATACGATCATTGGCATTATTGCAATTGGAATTATCAACAATGGTCTGAGCCTGATGCAGGTCAACTCGTATTGGCAGAAGGTGGCCATGGGTGTTATTATCGCGTTTGCGGTGATCATGGACAGACTCAAGGTAAAGGCTGAATAGGGGAGGGCAGTATGGAAACCATTCACAATAAAACAGACAGCATGGTAACTGATATGATTGATGGATATGTGGGGGCCAATTCAGCACTGCTTGAGAGGCTGGACGGGACCAAGAGTATCCTGGTCAGGAATGCAGGGGAGCGGGTTATGGTTCTGGCCGGAGGGGGAGCGGGATGTGAGCCGTTGTATATCGGCTGTGCAGGGATCAAAATGGCAGATGCAGTAGTCAGTGGCAACATTTTTGCCGCCCCTGCGGCAACCGCGCTTCTGAAGACCATAAAGCAGATGTACCATGAAAAGGGAATCCTTATGGTGACCGGAAACTATGTGGGGGATGTGCTCAACTACGAGCTGGCGGCAGAGCTTTGCAGTTATGAAGGGATTGAGGCCAGGACGATTTTTGTACGGGATGATATTCTGCATATGCCAAAGGAAAGAGCAATGGACCGAAGAGGGATCGGGGGAATCCTGCCGGTTATAAAGACTGCGGCGGGTGCAGCGGCGGAGGGACTGGATCTGGACGAAGTGGAACGCATTGCCCGAAAGGCGGAGCGCTCCCTTGGAACCATCTCCGTAACCTTTGGACCGGGCTACCGGCCGGAAACGGGTGAGTCCATGTACGAAATGCAGAGCGGATACATTGAGTTCGGTATGGGATTTAATGGAGAGCCGGGGATTAGAAGGGTGAAGATGCCCTCCGCTGATCAGCTGGCTGAGATCATTTTAAAAGACATCATAGAAGATATGAGCTTGAGGGAAGGTATGGAGGTGGCACTGATGGTCAATGGAAAGGGGGCTACCTCCAATATGGAATTGTACATTTTAACCCGCAGTCTCACAGACTGCCTGGAGAACAAAAAAATAAGAACGTTTAACACTGAGACCGGAAATTTCTTTACAGCGCCCGGTATGCAGGGAGTGAGTGTCACAGTCATGAGGCTGGATGAGGAGCTAAAGCACTATTATCACCAGGACAGCTACACACCCATGTATGCATACAGTACGCGCAGCGGTATGGGAGCGGTGAAATGAATGAGTTGAATATCACACAAGTGAAAGAAATGTTTGCCTTTATGGCAGACGAGATTATGAAAAATGAGACTCTGCTGACGGAAATGGATAACAAGATCGGGGACGGGGATCATGGGATCGGAATGTCCCTGGGGTTTCGTGCGGTCAAAGAAAATCTGCCTAACATGAAGGCAGACTCGGTAAATGAGCTGTTTAAGGAAGTGGGGATGACTATGCTGGATGCCATGGGGGGAGCCTCGGGGGTTATCTTTGGAACCATGTTTATCAGCGGCTTTGGCGCAGTGCCTCCTGCAGAGAAGTTGACCCTGGAAACTCTGGGGTTTATGATGAAGCGTTCTCTCGATAATATTAAAAAGAGAGGTAAGGCAAAGCTGGGGGACAAGACCATGATCGACAGCTACGAACCCGCTGTCCGGGGAATGCTGGAAAGCGCCGAAAGAGGGGACAGCCTGCTTAAAGGGCTGCAGAACGCATGGACAGAGGCAGTAAAAGGGGCTGAAAAGACGAAAACATATTCTGCCCGAAAGGGGAGGGCAGAGTCCTATGGACAGAAGTCCCTGGGGGTTCCTGATCCTGGAGCCGTTTCGGTGAGCATCCTGTTTAGGGCAATGTATGAATATGTAAAGGGACATGAGGAAGGAGGGAAGGTATGACATCCAGAGAGCGGGTGAGAGCTGCCATAAATCACAGGGAGCCGGACAGGGTGCCCATTGATATCGGCGGGACAAAGGTTACCGGGATTCATGTGGACGAATACATAAAGATAGGCAGGTATCTTGGTATTGATGTGGAACCCCCAAAATGCTACGAGCAGTTCCAGATGCTTGCAAGAGTGGAGGAGCCGGTTTTGAGATGGCTTCACGGAGATGTGATACAGCTGGAAAATGTATACGAGACCTGGGGATACAAGAACGCGGACTGGAAACCCTGGGTGAATACAGCCGGAAACACCATCCTGATGCCAGGAACGTTTCAATGCAAAGTGAAAGAGAATGGGGACATTGCCCTTTTTGACTCAGGCGGAAAGCATGCAGCGGATATGGCGGCCAACGGAGGATATTTTGAGCGCCTTCCCAATCCGCCGCTGGATCTGATGAAAGAGATTTCGTTTATGGATGTACAAAAATTTCGGAAAACCATCCCCATGTATTCGGATGAGGAGTTGGGCATCCTGGAAAAAAGGGCCAAATTTCTGTACGAAAATACAGACTACTCCATTCACGGAGGGGCCTTGAAGGGAAAATTGGGAACGACCGGGATTTTTGCGGGACACCCCTTCACAGAATGGCTGTGCATCCTGGCGGGAGAGCCGGAGTATGCAGGGGAACTCCTGGAAGCAGCAGGCGATGCGGCAGTTGAAAATATGAGAAGGTATCTTCAGGCAGTGGGGCCGTATATTGATACCATTCTGATCTCCACCACCGATTTTGGGACCCAGACAGGTGAACTTTTCAGTCCGGAGACATTTAGAGAGCTTTATATGCCCAATTATAAAAAGATGTGCAGCTTTGTCCATAAGAACGCACAGGCAAAAACCATGTTTCACAGTTGCGGGTCTATTCGAAATATTATTCCCTTCTTTATTGAGGCCGGCTGTGACATCTTGAATCCCATTCAGGCCAATTCCTACAGAATGGAACCGGGGGAACTGAAAAGAGCATATGGAGACCAGCTTGTTTTCTGGGGGGCGGGGGTGGACAGCCAGACGGTATATCCATTGGGGACGCCCCAGGAGGTACGCAGCCAGGTAAAAACACGTCTGAGAGAGCTGATGCCTGGGGGAGGGTGTGTGTTTTCGCCCATCCACAATACACAGTATGATGTGCCAGTTGAAAATGTACAGGCATTTGTGGATACAGTGCTGGAGTTTGGAATCTACGGGAAACAGGGGGGAGTATATGATTACGACAGTAAATCTGAATCCATGTATTGACAAGAGTGTCATGGTTTCTGGTTTTAAATATGGTGAATTGAACAGAGTGATAAGTACCCGCATTGACGTGTCCGGAAAAGCCATTAACGTGGGGATTGCCATCAAGAAATTGGGGGCGGATGTAGAGTGTCTGGGATTTAATTACAGTGAAAACGGAAAGGAATTGGAAAAAACTCTGCAAAATTATGGGATCTCCTACGAATTTGTCACAGTAAATGGAAAACTGAGGACGAACACAAAGATCTTGGATATGGAGACCCGGATACTGACCGAACTCAACGAGAGCGGAGGAAAAGTCACAGACAGAGATATTCAGAATCTCAAGGAGGTTGTGAAACATCATGGGGCAAAGAGTACCACTGTTGTGATTGGAGGGAGCGTTCCTGTGGGTGTGGGTAAGAATATCTACAGGGAATTGATTGAGGAGCTATCCAGTTATCCTGCAAAGATCATTTTAGATGCTGAGAAAGACCTTCTTTTAGAGGGGGTAAAAGCCAGGCCCTATCTGATCAAACCAAACTTATATGAGCTGCAGACTGCTTTTGGAAAAGATTGCAACACAAAAGAAGAGGTATACGAAGTGGCAAAGGGCATTATTAAAAAGGGCGTCTCCCTGGTGTGTGTTTCCCTGGGGAAGGAAGGGGCCATACTTTGCAGCGGGGAGGAGGCGTACTTTTCCCCGGGGCTTGAGTTGGATATCAGAGGTGTCCAGGGGGCCGGGGACTCTATGGTTGCAGGGATCTGCATTGCCATTGAGAGAGGACTCCCAATGCGGGAGCTGTTGCGATATGGCATGGCTGCCTCGGCGGGATCATTAGTGCTGGAAGGAACACAGATGTGTGGGAAAGAACATTTTGAGACTTATTTACAACAGATAAAAGTAGAAAGAATGGGTTGACTTATGGGGCTGATAACAACAAAAGAATTGTTAAGGGACGCGCAGGCTTCTCACTACGCAGTGCCAGCGTTCAATGTAGAGAATATGGAGTGTATCCAGGGAGTCGTCTGGGCGGCCAAGGAGATGAATGTGCCGGTGATCATTCAGACCACACCCTCCAGTGTACGCTATGCAGGGGTGGAATTTTTTGCGGCAGGGGTGGAGGCTATTTTGAGGGAAACCGGAGTGATGGCAGCACTGCATTTGGACCACGGCTCATCCTATGAACTGGCAGCCCGGGCAATGAAGGCCGGATATACATCCGTGATGTTTGACGGATCTAAGCTGCCTATGGAGGAAAACATTGCCTGGACGAAAAAGGTGGTGGAGCTGGGCCATATCTTTGGAGTTTCGGTGGAAGCGGAGCTGGGATGTATCGGTGGAAAAGAGGATGATACGCAGGCCTCGGGGATGTTCACAGAGGCCTGTGATGCCGAGCAGTTTGTACGAAAGACAGGGGTTGATTCATTGGCAGTAGCCATCGGAACTGCCCATGGTGTCTACAAAGGAATCCCCCATATTGATATAGGAAGGCTTAAGGAAATCCGCAGACAGGTGGAAATACCGCTGGTTCTGCATGGAACCTCAGGCGTTCCTGAGGAAACCGTCAGGGAGTGCATACAAAATGGAATGTGCAAGGTCAATTACGCTACAGACCTCCGCTGTGCGTTTACGGAAGCGGTGCGAATCGCGCTGGGAGAAGAACCTCTTGCGGTGGATCCCAAGCGTTATCTGGGGACTGCCAGGGAAGCGGTGAAAGAGGTGGCGAAGGAGAGGATCAGACTTGTTATGACCCGGACAGTAACAGCGTTATCCTAGCGGCCAAAGGTTGTATAGAAACGGACTTCTGTTCTCCTTAAAAGTATGGTAGTATGAAATACAGGAAATTGCGTATGGATAACCTTACACTTATACAAGGAGGAGATAGGATGGGAATAGAAAATAAGATTGACCACACAATGCTCAAAGCAGAAGCCACAAGTGAAACGATTAAGAGATACTGTGAGGAGGCTGTGAAGTACGGATTTGCCTCTGTGTGTACCAATTCCTGCTGGGTACCCTTGACGGCAGATTTACTGGCCGGAAGTGGGGTGAAAGCCTGCTGTGTAGTGGGATTCCCTCTGGGGGCCATGCTGCCGGAGGCCAAGGCGGCGGAGACGCGTCTGTCTGTGGAGGCGGGTGCGCAGGAGATTGATATGGTATTGAATGTGGGCAGCCTGAAGGAGAAGAATTATGATTATGTGCTGGAAGATATCCTGGCAGTGCGCCAAGCGGCGGGGGAAGATACAGTGCTGAAAGTCATTATTGAGACATGTCTGTTAACGGATGAGGAGAAGAGAAAGGCATGTGAGCTGTCTGTGGAGGCAGGGGCTGATTATGTAAAGACTTCCACAGGTTTCAGTACCGGAGGAGCCACTGTGGATGACGTGAGGTTAATGAAGGAGACAGTGGGGGCCAGGGCCAAGGTGAAGGCCAGCGGGGGAATCCGGACTGGGCAACAGGCCCGAGAGTTGATAGCAGCCGGGGCGGACCGGATTGGCACCGGAAACGGAGTGCTCCTCATGGAGGACCCTGCCTGGGGATGTTAAGTGATGTAACGGGGATTCACCGCAGAGAGCGGGCGCTTCAGATTCTCCACTCTTTTCGGTAAGCCAGGGGCGTCACCCCCTCCCGGGCTTTAAACAAGTTAATAAAGTGGCTGACATTGTTCATTCCTATGGCGTAGGTGATGTCGCTGACGGACTGATCCGAGTACTTCAGCAGTTCCTTGGCGTAGGACAAACGCGTGGTGATGATGTATTCATTGACAGTCACACCCATATATTTTTTAAATTCTCTTGAGAGATAAAACTTGCTCACTCCATGGGATTGAGCCAAGGTATCCAGAGTCAGATTGGTTTTAAAATTTTGGTCAATCTCCCTTAAGATTCCCTTTAAGTAGTCCGGAATAAAAATAGTCTGGGAGTCCAAAAGCATGGTCTGCATGGTGAGCTCTGTGAGCAGACTGCCCAACAGATTGGAGGACAGCAGCTCTGTGGAGGCATTGCGCTTCTGATTCAGGGAGACGATCCTGCGCAGGGTGCTCTCCATAAAGAACTTGTCCTGACATTCCTGAACTTGAAATCCGCTTTTGGAAAACTCTTGAAAATAGCCCAGGGCATTGTTGCCGTTAAAGTGTACCCAGAGAAATTCCCAGTTCTGCCCATGGGCAGTCTCGTAGTAATGGTGCTCCAGGCAGTTGATCCAGAAACAGCAGCCGGAAACCTGGGGATAGGAATGATCCCGGTATTTCAAAATTCCCTTTCCGGACAGAGTGTATACGATCAAAAAAGAATTCAGGTTTTTCCGCTCTGTAAAGTAAGTGTCATCTGTTTTAAAATATCCCGCCTCCTGGACATAAAAATAAATGGACTTTGCCAGAGCGCTGGGCGTCATGATCAGCCTTATAGAGTCCTCTGACCAGGTATATGCGGCCCGTTCCTGGTAGGGATGTTCGTTTTTAGCCATGTGTATTCTCCTGCAAGAAACTGTTATTTTTGGGCAACAAACTTTCTTGTTATTTTTATCATAAACCATTAAAATGTGGATGTAAACAAAATTTCGGAGACAAGCGCAATATTGGGGCTTACGAGGAGGAAAGCAAATGGCTAAATTAAAAGATACAAAGAAAGCGCGTATTGGCATCTATACTATGGGTTTAAAACATTACTGGGGACAATTTCCGGGTCTGCGTGAGCGGATGATCACGTACGGACAGTTTATTGCAGACAGGATTCAGAGGATGGGAAGTGCAGAGGTATATTTCTATGGACTGGTGGATTGTGAGCAGCAGGGGCTAAAAGCAGGAGAGTACTTTAATGAGAAAAATGTGGATCTGATCTTTGCCCACGCCGGAACTTATGTGACAAGCGCATCCGTATTGCCGGTACATCAGATCTGCAAGGCTCCGGCTGTGATCTTAAATCTGCAGCCTACCGCCAGGATTAACTATCCCAAGACCACAACCGGAGAGTGGCTGGCCCACTGCGGTGCATGTCCTGTGCCGGAAATCTCCAACGCATTTCACCGCGCAGGCATCAAGTACCGGGTGGTAAACGGTCTGCTGGGACTTGATTACACGCCGGAGATTTCTATGACAGAGGAGAACACGGCTTTCAGACCGGAGGCTGTGAGGGCTTGGAAACAGATTGAGGAGTGGGTTCTGGCTGCCAGTGTAAAGAGCGGACTCTCAGGAGCCAGATTCGGATTCCTGGGAAATACCTACAGCGGTATGCTGGACATGTACAGTGATTTCACTATGTTTCAGGCACAGACCGGGGCCCATGTGGAGGTTCTGGAAATGTGTGACCTGAACCGGATGCTGGAGACGGTAACGGAGGAGGAGGCTGCCCGGAAACGTGAGGAGATCGCGGAGTTTTTCACCATCAGTGAGACGGACGCCGCGGACCCCCTGGCGCAGAAACCCACAGAGGAGCAGCTTGACTGGTCCGCAAGAGTAGCTGTGGCACAGGAAAAGCTGGTGAAGGAGTATGACCTGGATGCACTCACCTACTATTATCACGGTGCTCCCGGAGGAGAGTATGAGAAGCTGCAGGGTGGGTTCATAGTGGGGCATTCCCTGCTGACTGCAAAAGGCATTCCGTGTGCCGGTGAGGGGGATTTAAAGACCTGCCTTGCCATGAAGATATGCGACATTGTAAATAAGGGCGGCTCCTTCTGTGAGATAGTGGTAACGGATTATGAGGATGGGACGATTCTCCTGGGACACGACGGACCGTTCCATCTGGCTATAGCCAAGGGCAAACCAATTCTGAGAGGAATGGGGCTGTACCACGGAAAGCAGGGAACCGGGGTTTCTGTGGAGGCGAAGGTGCGAACAGGTGAGATCACCAATCTGGGATGTACCCAGACAATAGACGGGCAGTTAAAATTCATTATAACAGAGGCAAAGTCCACAGATGGAACCATCATGACCATAGGAAACACTCAGACTCCTGTGAAGTTTAAAAAGGACCCGGACAGCTATATGGATGAGTGGTTTGCAGAGGCGCCTACCCACCACTTTGCGATGAGTGTGGGACACAACGGATCACTGTTTGAGAAGATAGCGGATATCCTTGAGATACCGTCCGTAACGTTGGATAAATAGCAGAAAATTGAACAATACAGCGGTCAGGCGGCTGCGTAAAATCAGCCTCTATGCAGTTGGAATAAATGCATAGAGGCTGATTTTAGCTTCTTTTTTTGCGAGTCAACATGATAGATAGAGTAAGGGCAGAAAATGCCAGGAGACAATATGGAACCAGGGGCGAAGAGTCACCTGTCTTAGCAGCCTTCGCTTTTGGTGAAAGAGGTGTGTTTTTGATCTGTACTTTAATGGTTTCCCCGTCAGACTTTACTTTAAATGGATAAGAGGTACTGTCCAGCTGGTAACCGTCCGGCGCCTTGATTTCCTTGAGATAGTAATCTGTTTGATACAGAGGGCCGCTTTTAGCAATCCCTTTGCTGTCAGTGACGAAGGTGCCTGCCTTTTGACCATCGGAAGTATAGAGTGTAAATTCGGCACCTGCCAGCTTCTTAGAGGAATCGGAGGATACTTTTGTAATCTGCACATACCCGCAGAAAATATCTATCTCGTCTTCGTCCCTGTCATCCTCATCCGTTGGTATGGCAGAGGGAGTGGAGGAACCGGGCTTTTCGTAAGTGCCGGATACCTCTACCAAGTTGCTCAGAGACTTCAGTGTGCGAATACTGTCCTTTTTGAGGGAAACGGTGAACTGAAATGTTACGCTGTCTCCGGGCCCAAGCAGGTTAATAACGGCATCTTTCCCCTTAATGTCAATGTTTACCGGATTTTTCTGTTCTGTGAGAAGATTAGAAGGAATCTGATATTCGGAACCGTCTGAGATCGCCGCTGCTTTTAATTCTTTGCTCATCCGGTCAGCGACATGGAGGTCTTTGAGTGTGACATTGCCGTAATTGCGGACAATGATCGTGTAAGCCACTTTTTCGCCGGCATAGTAAATACCTGCCTCCTTTTTGCCCTGATAGCGTCCGTCCACCAGTTTTACCCCTTCTGTCCGGTCTGCCAGTTTGGAGATAGAGACCTTTGGATCTGCCACATTGATCTTATCCTCGTCCTCATCGTCTTCGTCAACCGGGATGGGGGACGGGTGGGCGGGATCATCTGGCTTTACATAAACCCCGGTGACAACAATGATATTCTGCAGCTCCTCCAAAACAGGAATGTGTTTTTTATTAAGTGTAACCGTAAAGTCAAAGGCAACGCTGTCCTCCGGTTCCAATTGATCTATGACCAGTTCAGTACTGGAGACAGTTGTGACAGAGATGTCCTTCTCAAGTTCTGTCTTCAGGAAGGCGGGAACTACAAAGCTGGTTTTGGAGTAGTCCACACCATGTTTCAGATCGTCTGTCATAAGGTCGGCTACCTTCAGATTCTTTGCTGTGACATTGCCATAGTTGCGGACAATAATCCGGTAAGTAACCCTATCCCCATAATCGTACCATCCGGGCTGCTTTTCACCCTCATAGCGTCCATTCACCAGAGTTACCCCTACTGTCCGGTTAGCCAGCTTGGAGATGGAGATCCTGGGGGAGGCAATATTAATCTTATCTTCATCCTCATCGTCTTCATCTGCGGGGACGGGCTTAATAGATTCGGGGTCATGCGGCAAGGCGTAATCTCCGGTGACGGTAACTATATTCTGCAGGCTCGTAAGAACGGGTATGGCATCAGTCTTGATAGTCAGCACAAAATCAAAAGCTACGCTGTCCCCTGATTCCAACTGGTGGATGGTAAGTTCTGTATCTTTATCCTTTGTGATTGTCACAGGATTTCCCAGGTTGGTTCGGATGTCCTCCGGTATGGAGAAACTGGCTGAGGACAGCTTCACAGCCTGTTCTAGGTCAGGGGTCAGCAGATCAGAGACTTTCAAATTTTTCAGCATCACGTTGCCATAGTTGCGGACAATGATGCGGTAAGTGACCTGCTCCCCATAATCATACCACCCTGGCTGCTTTTCACCCTCATAGCGTCCATCCACCAGGGTAACACCCGAGGTGCGGCTGGCCAGCTTGGACACAGAAAGTCTTGGGGAAGCAATGTTGATGCAGTCCTCGTCCTCATCATCCTCATCCGTGGGGATGGGCAGGGTATCCGGACCATTGATGTAAAAACCAGTGACTTTCACGATGTTTTTCAGCTTTTCCAAAACAGGGATGTCTGCGGACTTGACAGTCACCACAAAATCAAAGGCTACACTGTCCCCAGCTGCCAGTTCATCTATTGTCAAATAGGTTTCGGCCTTTTGAATGATAGAGACAGGACGCCCAAGGCTTGTCTTTATCCCTTCGAGAACCAGAAAATGTGCATCCTGGACGTTCACAGCATTTTTTAAATCCTCTGTCATAGTATCCACCACCTGCAGATTTTTTGCAGTAGCGTTTCCATAATTGCGTACAATGATCTTGAATGAAACCTTTTCGCCTAAATCGTACCAGCCCGGCTTTTTTTCTCCCACATATCTTCCGTCCACCAATGTTACACCAGTTGTTTTACCGGCTAACTTGGAAATGGAGATTTTAGGGTATACCTTGGTATTATCAACCGTATAGGTGAAGTCACGGGTTCCGTTCTCCTTCTCGTCCACCGTAAATTCCCTGCTCCAGGAAGGTGTTTGATACAGGTAGCCCAAGGGAGGCTTTGTCTCCGTTACCCGGTATTTTCCTGGGTCAAGTCCCGCTCTGGTGTAGGCTCCATCCCGGTATTCCAGCATCCCAAGCTCTGAGTAGGAGTTTCCGTTCCATCGGTCAAGCCTAAACTGTGCACCCGGTAAAACAGCCCCGCTGTCTTTATCCTTTTTAATGACCTTAACAGAGCCGTTGGGAGGCGTATATGAGGAGCGGGCATAGGCAGTTACACTTTTATCTTTTTCGGATTCCCCAAACATCATAGCAATAACAGGCTGCTTGGTGGAGACATTGGGTTTAAAGGTGGTACCCGATAAGCTATGGGCCACGACGGTGCTGATAATCCTCAGGGTTGTGCCGCTTTTTCCCATACTTTTATAGGACTCGTCCGTAGCCTTCACATAAAAGCCAGAATGGACATCATCTGTATTGTAGATGAGGGATACGCCGGTTACAAGCTTGCCGGTAGTATCATCCACCACAGTGCCTTTACGGTCCGAAACAGCATATACATCGCTTACCGAAACGGTAAACTTGCTGGAATTCCAAGTTCCGTCACTCTGCTTTGACCAGGAATCCGTTGTGTTTGACGAGGTCAGGAGATAATCGGGGGTTGAGATTTCACCGGAACTGTTAGTACCCTCAGCGGTTTTGGCGTCTGTGTACAACTTTTTAATCAGTTTCCAGGTGTCCTTTGCGCCGTCCACATTGGAAGCGTTTACACTTGCCTCTAAGGTGGAGAGTGACACCTTTGTCTCGTTTCCCAGGTCCATGTTTGTCAGATGGACAGCTACAGCGGTGATATAGTAATCCTTCTCCCAGGACCCTGAGCGGTAGGAACTGTTATAGGCATTGTGTCCAATTCTTCTGACTCCGTTGTACAGGACATAGTTTAAACGTTTATTGATGATAAACTTGTCTGATGGGGAAACAGCACCCGCGGGGTCTGCCAGGACGCTGGCCATACAATAGCAGGCCTTTTTAGACATGCCGTCATAGAAGGCATCTGATCCGTTGTACTGAAGATAGCGTATCTGTGTACCCGGTTCATAAACGGTCTTTCCATCCACCACGATAGCATTTGGAAAGAGGTAGTTTAGCTGATACATGGTGACCACCTTGTAGGAGGCAGAAGCTCTGGCTGTTCTGCCAGTGCCGGATATGATCTGCGGCGACACTGCGTACTCGTCATAATAGTCATAGCTGATGGCAGGGGGGACAGGGGAAACCTTTGTCCCTTCCGCCTGTGATGCCTTTTTTTTGTGTTGCCCGGAAGTCTGTGCATTCGTGTCCTTCTGTTTTGTACCCTGCTGTTGCGTAGGACTCTTCTGAGAATCCTGCTGCTCCGTGTGCTGTGTTTCAGCAGGATCTGGCTGTATGCCCTGCTGTTCAGTATGGTTTGGCTGCAATTTCGGCTTTTTTGTTTGCTGTTGCTCTGTTTGTTTCTTCTGAGAATCCTGTAAATCTGTGCTCTGTTGATTTGTCTGTTTTGTCTGAGCATCCTGTTTATCCGTGGCCTTCTGATCTGTCTTTGCTGGCTGTGAATCTTTTAGGTTCGTGTCTTGTTGATCTGTCTGCGTGGGCTGTGAATCTTGCTGATTCGTGAGCTGTTGTTTTGGCAGCTGGGGCTCCGAATTTTCTTGCTTTACACCTAGTTGATTAAGGCCAATCTGTTTTGCATCATTTGGCTGTCTGCTTTCCCATTTTTTGCCCCCCTGTCTCGCGCTTGAAAGTTTCCTGTCTTGCAGTACCGGTACTGTCTGTCTGTACACAGGCTGTCCGTGGACTTGCTGACCGGATGATATATACTGCTCCGGTTGTCCTGGCGCCTCAGCCATTATATGTTCAGCTGGCACGGTGGAGACACAGAGCATTCCGGTTAAGACAAGGGATAATATTCTGTGTTTTATCATAACTTATTCCTTTCATAGATAGTGATTTGACTGACATCCTATTTCTCACGGACAAAGCTTGTTAAATAGGTATTCCATTTTGCAAAGGGAACCTTTAGGATGACATCTGCCACGTAATCCTTTGTATAATAAAAGCCCCATGCATCCGCAAAATTATACATAGGATAGTCGTCAAATCCATCTGAACCATAGGTAGCGATGACGGATACATGGTAGTCTGTGAAAGCAGTTTTTCCGTCCGATGAATAGGAGGTAGTGACAGCATACATCACTGCAACAGCCAACTCATAATAATCGTCCAGAAGGTTTGAGCGGTGTACAGGGGATTTAGCCCATATGTCAATGGCATTTAGGTTTCCAGTATCAGGATTTTGTCCTGTAAGTTTAAACGGCGATGCATTAGAGCCGAGACCAATCTGTCCCAGACCATGCACTGCCAGATCATCCACCGAACCGGTTGTAAAATAAGTACTCAGACTGTGGCTGGCTCTGAGTATAGAATGGTTGAGAAGGGTTTTCATTCCTCTTTTGACAGGCAGTTTCCCGTTCGCTGTCCGAAAAGCATTGATATCGTTAAAAATTTTTAGGGATAGAGTTTCGTTATAGATATAGGCCCTATCGGCTTCGGGAACAGGGTGGACAACTTCTATATTCGGAGGAGCTGGGGTCTCACTTTCTTCCGATCCGTCAGCAGCAGGTCTAGTTCGGATAACAAAGCCTCGTTTCCCAACATATCGGTTGCCAATCCATTTGTTTTTCTGCATAATGCCTTTTGCGTTGAAATAGTATAGCTTTCCTTTAAACGTCTTCCATCCTTTCCGAATAATCCCATATTTAACAAAGTAGGTCTTTCCTTTAAAAGAAATCAGACCAGAGCCATATCGCTTACCAGATAGGGAAAATAGATATCGCTTTTTACGGATCGTTTTTACACCAGTATAGGCAGCACCGTTTTTTGGGGAAAAATAGTACTTATCCCTGTTCAGAGTTTTCCAGCCTTTTTTAAAAAGCACTCCCCTTGGACTAAAATAGTAGTATTTTCCATGAATTTTCTTTAAACCTGTGGCTCTATGATTTTTATTGTAATAGTAATAGACTTTCCCGGATTTAACTATAAACTTGCCTTTGGCAGCGCTTAGAAACATGGGCAGCATAGCTGTACACAGGACGAACATACATAAAAAGAGAGCTGCAACAATACCTTTTTTGCTTTGTCTGATTGATTTATTCATAGTTTTTAGAAAATTTTTATCCCCCCTTTCTTGGATGGATAGATCTGCGAATGCAGACATATCCGAATAGGATCTATACTCCTTTTGCAAAGCACTAAAAATAATTTAATTTCTTTTGCGAAGCATCCTCATGCCTGCAAATTAGGGAAAACTGTTATTTACGACTACATCTTTCGATGCGTAGATTGGCCTCATATCAGTGGTGGATATCGATTTCTCTACGCCCTCCGCTGACGTTAATCTTGCTTTGAGTGATTCCACTTTCCAACTACTAGAGGTGGGAGAGTCATCACTTATCTAGTTGAATTAAAATCTGAAAAAAGAGATGTTATGATGAATGATTGATAAGTTACAAAAAATGCAAAAAGAGTATAGATAACAATAAAATAATATCACATAAATACATAAAATGCAATATATAATTGTTAAAAGTGCATTGTCATTTGGCTGAGAGGTTACTGTTTACCACCCGGACGTTGGCATCCTTCAAGCAAACAAGTGCAGCGCTCTGGGCAACTGACCGTTAACTTCAACTACAGAAATCTTGCCACTGGCAGCTTTTCCGTATACTTAGAGAGTTACAAATGCCCGAGTGATTGCGCCCTGTAACCTAAAACTTCCCCAAAGCTTATTTAAAAATCGCCTTCGTGATACGACCTTCCGCCTAAAAGAAACAGCTTCCTCCGGCGCAGGGCTATGCTTCGGGGACAATTGGTGTGCGTTTTTAATGAAGATGGAATCCTCTGCTTACGGAAACTTAGGGAGGAAGGTTCTCCTGAGTCCCTTAGTTGTAGTTAGCAGATAGTTCATCGGAATGTTACACGCGTCCCCGAAGCATAGCCCTGCGCCGGAGGAAGCGTCCGCCTCGGCCTATAAAGGACCTATTGTTATGTTAAAATTGCCTTTTTAGGTTTTGACCAAGCCCCTAATAAGTTTTTATTACCATTCTTTTTATATGCTCTTACCTTTACATACCATTTTTTCTTCCCTTTCATCTTCCCTATTTTAATTTGTTTTTTCCCGCCTCCTTTTACCGTCTTTTTCAGTTTATATTTTCCGGATTTTTTTTCTGCCACATAAACTTTATAACCTTTCGCATACTTTACCTTAGTCCACGTCACGAGCAGCTTTCTATCTGAAGTAACCTTTACCTTCACCTTAGGAGTACCTAATACGTCAACTTTAGCATTCTTACTCATATCACTTTCTAAGCCAATTGTTTTTTTAGCAGCGGCTATTTTATAATACCATCTTTTACCGCATGTGGCTTTATTATCCGTATACGAAAGCTTTGTCGTTTCGCCTATCTGCTTATAACCGCTGTTTGATTTGTTGGAACGATAAATCAAGTATTTTTCGGCCCGTGTTACGGCTTCCCAAGTGATTTTTACCTTAGATGCACTGGTTTGGACCGCTTTTACTTTTGCAGGAACTTGTAGCTTAACTGTGGGAGGTATCTTCTGCAAATTTTTTAATGCTATTTGAAGGTCCGATATTATTCTGTTAAGATCAGCCAACTTTGTCCTATCAACACGCTTCGCCGCTTCAATAGCATCTGCAACCCGCTTATATGACTCTGCAGTATAGTCACCCCGGACAAGTGTTTCTGTCTGTTTGATCAAAGAATTCATCTGGTCAACTTTTTTTCGCAACGCTTCCTCGTCATCACCATTTTTTACCTGCAATTGGTCGATTGCCATCTTCAGGTTATCCAACGCCTCTTGGACAGCTTGTAAATCGTTACGGTTTACACTGTCCACTTGCGCTATGGCTGATTTCAGTCTTTGATAGGTCTCGGCAGTATACTCTGTTTCTGACAATGCGAGCGCTGTTTCCTTTAATCTATCCAATTCTTTTAGCAACGTTACCAGAGGATCTTCACTTGCCTCTTCAAACTCAAAGTAGTCAATACTGATTCCTTTGTTAACTTTAATATACACATCGTGCACACCAGTAACTTTTCTTAAAACCTCCGATGCCGCTGTCAGGGGAACTGCATCATAGTTACCGTTGGTCGGAATAGTAACTGTTCCAAACGGCTGCAGGTTAAGTGAATCAATATAAAACTGCAGCGATGCACCACCGCCATCCGCAACAGACCCTGCTGCCGTTACTTTTTTCGCTCCATTTTCCCCAAAATCAACATCGGGATACCGCATCCAAGATCCATTGTCCAGATAGCCCACATTCTTCCGATTACTAAAATTGTCTCTTTCCTGTACTCTTGGGTGAAGCGTTCCCTGGATACCCACATCAAATATTTCGGCTTCTATACGGCCGAATGCGGAGACCTTATGTGAAAACTGGATATAGTCGAGACCGATTCCCTTTTCGCCGCCAAAGCTCAGGTAAATGTCATGCTTACCGGTCACAGATTTCGTGATCTTTGATGTCCCTATCTGTAGATTACTCATGAAACTACCGCCATTGCCCAGTGGTATTGTTGCGATTACCGGTCCATCCTTGGAATCCAGATGAATTTTCACTGTCGCTTCAGCCTCAGTTCCGGCCACTGCTGTCACCGTTGTGGGCATCTTAGAACTGAAATCTACGTTTTTAAACACCGCCCAATCAGTCTGTGGGTCATTGAACCAACCCAAACTGGCAAATTGGCTAAAGTGTTCAAGACCACTTCCTGTCTGAGGCCTGCCGCTGCTGTTATCAGCTGATTCGGCTTCAATACGCAGGAACCCGTCTCTTAAATTAATGTATTCCGGCACCTCATTGTCAAACTCCAAAACTATGAGGTATGGTAAGTCCGAACCATTACCATTAGGATTTACATCGGGTAATGTTACATCAAGCCCATCCGCTCCCTGAGAGTACGTAATTTGTTCATTGCTGCCCTCCAGCCTGATCCCTTTTAACCCTGATAAATCGACTGCACCTGTTCTCAAACTGTTAACCGAAATATGTTTTGTATTTTGTGGCCATTTCATACCATAAAGGTAGAGTGTATCCCGCTGCTTATTCGTAGTAAAGCGGAAATCCTCCACTGTGTAAGACAGGTCGTCAGAACCAATACCCCCGCCTACTTTGGTCGGACCTTCTCCGTAGATATCCCAGGGTCTGGAGCTGTATATACCCTCTCCGTTCATGCGCAGCCATTCTCCCATCAAAGCAAATGTTTTTCTGGCGGCTTCGGGGATACGTCCTTCCTTATCAGGTCCCACATTCAAGAGCAGATTACCATTCTTGCTTACCGTATCCAGTAACAAGCCCAATAAATCTACCGGTCTTTTAAAGTCATCATTTTCGATATATCCCCAGGATCTCCTGCTGATCGTCGTATCCGTCTGCCATGGAATCTCTAAAATATCAGATGTTTGTCCTCTTTCAATATCATATACTGCCGTTTCCGGCTCCAAATTCCATTTGTAATTTACAACCACTCCGTCCTTATTATTTTCCTGTGCATAATTATAGTAATAGGATAAAAATTGTGCTGTTGTATTTGTTTTGTCCAGAGAGAAATCAAACCAGAATAAATCCGGATTATATTTGTCGATAATTTCTCTGTTTCGGTTGTACCACATCTGATTATGGCGCACACTGTATTCGGTTTTGTCTTCCCGGGTCGGTATATCACCAATATTATACAAATCGTTAAACTTGGGATCATAGCTATCACGTTTCATCATTTTTCCAACAAACTGGGGATTTTCAAGAAAGTGACTCGATACACCAAACTTAAGACCTGCAGCTCTTGTCGCCTCCATCAGAGGTTGAATTAAATCTGCTCTGGGACCGACATTTTTCATATTCCATCTCGTCTCCTCGGAAGCATACATAGCTATTCCGTCATGGTGCTCTGCCACTGGAACAACATATTTAGCTCCCGCATCTTTAAAAATGTCAACCCAATCTTCCGGTGTATTACCGCTGCCCTCTCTTAGATATTCCGAAGCCGTAAACAATGGCAGAAAGTCCTTATAGCCCCAATTCAAAAATCCTCCGCCATTGGGATCATCATGCCAATTTTGTACCGGACTCTGCCACCCATAATCATATAAGTGATTCAAATACCACTCATTACTATTAGCCGGTACCGCGTAAGTACCCCAATGAATAAAGATGCCTAGCTTCGCATCCCTAAACCACTCCGGTACTTCATAGTTATCAGCCATATTCGTCCATCTGTCTTCTTCTGCCTCCGATACCTTTCTGCGCTTGTCCCAATCCGGTTTGAATTTGGCATCCGCAGCAGCTATATCAACCAGTTGAGAACCTTTTTTTAAAACTCCATCAATGTTCCCTTCAACAGAAACCGTAACAGTACCTGCTTTTTTGGCTGTCAGTAACCCATTTTGTGTGATTTCTGCCGTTTGCGGATTATCCACTTTCCAGGTCAAACCACTCGTGATTACATTATAATTAGGCTGCTCAATCACCTGCATCTGCAGCTTACCGCCATTGGGATTATCGATATAGGTAACCGATTTTTGGTGATTATCTACCGACAAACCCACAATTTGTAATTCGTTATAGACCGACGTGTCATTCAAAAAATCAATCCATTCCTGATCTTGTAGAAGACCTTTTGCCCGGGAAAAGCCAAGTTGATCAATACAAATGGGACCATCTACTTTTAAATAGAGACTATGTACACCATCCATAGAATGTACACCTGCCTTAGACGCCTGACTAAGCTTGTTTAAACCTCCGGTATTTTGAAATTTGACGTTAGCCATTAATGTTCCGGTATCTATTGCGTCAGCCCAGATTTCTACATTCACTTCCGAGTTTGTGGCTCCGGTAATAATGACATTATGCTGTCCCCAACTATTGGGATCATTCAGCCTGAATTCTTTAAAATCAACATCGTTATATTTAACCCACCCGGAACCGCTAAAATCCACACTTCCGCCAGTCCATAAATCACCTTTATCTGCTGATTTCGTTACTATGCTGTTATCACTGACTTCATCAAAAAGCTCTCCCTGGATTTTTGTATAGGGATCTTTGGGTTGAGCTGCTTTAGCATAAGCAGGCATGAACCCGGACAGCGTTGATAAAGCCAAAACAGAAGACAATAATCCTGCCACGATGTTTTTTACTTTTCTTCTCATTCTTTTCCCTCCTGGATGTTCATGGTAATAAAATAGGTTTTTTCTTTGAACACATGCCATCAGATGCAGTAGTCAAAATGTATTTTGACCCTGGCATCTCTATATACGTAAAGTATAAAATATCATTAGATAAGAAAAAACACGTATTCTTCTATAATTATATTAAAATTTTACTTTTCCCGGATTGAATTTTATCCTATGTGGTAGATAATTCCGGTCATTGGCGTACACTGGAAATCCATTAAATTTAGGTAAGGGTGGCTGGCGTAAAATGACTGTGATATGATGAGATGAAAATTGTAGAAAAGGAATTGACCACAGCACAATTGTGGGCTACACTTATCTGGGAATAACAAAAAGCCGATGCACTGTGGTATTTCACTAAAATTCGATAACACTATGCTAAGGGTTATACCCATGTGGCAGATTGCAGAGCCGGATAAAAAATGAGAATAAGATGGAGGATATATGCAGTATGAGAACAATTCATGTGGATAGATTGACGGAAAACATAAAGGAGATGTGCATAGAAGCGAACCATTACCTTTCAAAAGATATGGAGAGAGTGATGCTTCAGTCAGCAGAGCAGGAGGAGTCTCCAGTTGGGAAACAGATCCTGAAGCAACTGAAGGAAAATCTAGAGATTGCTGGCAGAGATATGATTCCAATATGCCAGGACACTGGAATGGCAGTGATTTTTCTGGAGGTAGGACAAGGGGTGCACTTTGAGGGCGGAAGCGTAGAGGACTCAGTCAACGAAGGAGTACGCAGAGGTTATACGGAAGGGTTTTTGAGA
>NZ_CM176623.1:1205000-1682500 GCF_058119865.1 Ruminococcus sp. 8Y-12
CGAGAAACCTTGTGGGAAGTCGGGGGGACCACCCCCCAAGGCTAAATACTCCTTAGTGACCGATAGCGCATAGTACTGTGAAGGAAAGGTGAAAAGAACCCCGGGAGGGGAGTGAAAAAGAACCTGAAACCCTGTGTTTACAAGCTGTGGAACCCCTTTATATGGGGAACCGCGTACTTTTTGTAGAACGGTCCGGCGAGTTACGCCGGCTGGCAAGGTTAAGCGCAGAAAGCGTGGAGCCGGAGGGAAACCAAGTCTTAAAAGGGCGTCCAGTCAGCCGGGGTAGACCCGAAACCGGGTGATCTATCCATGTCCAGGTTGAAGTTGCCGTAAAAGGCAATGGAGGACCGAACCCACATCCGTTGAAAAGGGTGGGGATGAGGTGTGGATAGGGGAGAAATTCCAATCGAACCCGGAGATAGCTGGTTCTCCTCGAAATAGCTTTAGGGCTAGCCTCGTGTTACTCTTGTGGAGGTAGAGCACTGAATATCCTAGGGGGCGTCAAAGCTTACCGAAGATTATCAAACTCCGAATGCCATAAAGAGGATGCACGGGAGTCAGACTGCACGAGATAAGTTGGGCAGTCGAAAGGGAAAGAGCCCAGACCTCCAGCTAAGGTCCCAAAGTACGTGTTAAGTGGAAAAGGATGTGGGATTTCGAAGACAACTAGGATGTTGGCTCAGAAGCAGCCATACATTAAAAGAGTGCGTAATAGCTCACTAGTCGAGAGGTCCTGCGCCGAAAATGTCCGGGGCTGAAACACGGCACCGAAGCTGAGGAATGTATGTAAATACATTGGTAGAGGAGCATTCTTAAAGAGAAGAAGCTGTACCGAAAGGAGCAGTGGATTTTTAAGAAGAGAGAATGCCGGAATGAGTAGCGAGAGAGAGGTGAGAATCCTCTCGGCCGAATATCCAAGGTTTCCAGAGTAAAGCTGATCTGCTCTGGGTAAGTCGGGGCCTAAGGCGAGGTCGAAAGACGTAGTCGATGGACAACAGGTTGAGATTCCTGTACTATGGTATAACAGAACTGTGGGGACACGTGTGGAAAGCACAACCCGGGAGTGGAAACCCCGGGGCAAGCGGGGCAGGAGTATGATTGGAAAAACCGTCATACAATCCGAAGACGTGATGCGTACCGAACTAGAGTAGGGAAGTGTGTGAGCCATGCGTCAAGAAAAGCCGCTATTGTTTATATCATACCCGTACCGTAAACCGACACAGGTGGATGAGGAGAGAATCCTAAGGCCGACGGAAGAAGCATTGTTAAGGAACTCGGCAAAATGACCCCGTAACTTCGGGAGAAGGGGTGCCTCAGAAATGAGGCCGCAGAGAATTGGCCCAAGCAACTGTTTAGCAAAAACACAGGTCTATGCAAAACCGCAAGGTGAAGTATATGGGCTGACGCCTGCCCGGTGCTGGAAGGTTAAGGGGAGAGGTTAGCGCAAGCGAAGCTTTGAACTTAAGCCCCAGTAAACGGCGGCCGTAACTATAACGGTCCTAAGGTAGCGAAATTCCTTGTCGGGTAAGTTCCGACCCGCACGAAAGGCGTAATGATTTGGGCACTGTCTCAACAATGCATCCGGTGAAATTGAAATACCAGTGAAGATGCTGGTTACCTGCGCCAGGACGGAAAGACCCCATGGAGCTTTACTCCAGCTTGATACTGGGATTCGGTATTGCATGTACAGGATAGGTGGGAGGCAGAGAATTGGTGACGCCAGTTGCCAAGGAGCCGCTGTTGGGATACCACCCTTGCAGTATTGGGTTTCTAACTAGCCGCCGTAAACCGGCGGGAGGACAATGTCAGGCGGGGAGTTTGACTGGGGCGGTCGCCTCCGAAAGGGTATCGGAGGCGCTCAAAGGTTCCCTCAGAATGGTTGGAAACCATTCGAAGAGTGCAAAGGCAAAAGGGAGCTTGACTGCGACACCGACGGGTGGAGCAGGTACGAAAGTAGGACTTAGTGATCCGGTGGTAGAAAGTGGGATTGCCATCGCTCAACGGATAAAAGCTACCCTGGGGATAACAGGCTTATCACTCCCAAGAGTTCACATCGACGGAGTGGTTTGGCACCTCGATGTCGGCTCATCGCATCCTGGGGCTGTAGTAGGTCCCAAGGGTTGGGCTGTTCGCCCATTAAAGCGGTACGCGAGCTGGGTTCAGAACGTCGTGAGACAGTTCGGTCCCTATCCGGCGTGGGCGTAGGATATTTGAGAGGAGCTGACCTTAGTACGAGAGGACCGGGTTGGACTGACCACTGGTGTACCGGTTGTTTTGCCAAAAGCAGAGCCGGGTAGCCAAGTCGGGAAGGGATAAACGCTGAAGGCATCTAAGCGTGAAGCCCCCCTCAAGATGAGATATCCCCCGCAAAGCGGTAAGACCCCTTGAAGACGACGAGGTAGATAGGGCAGAGGTGGAAGTGCAGTAATGTATGGAGCTGACTGTTACTAATAGGTCGAAGGCTTAACCAAGAAGGTAAGGGTTAAAGAGAGTAAGAGATTACTGGAATACTAGAATACTGGTTAAGAGTAGGATAGGTAAATGGATGGTTGAATAGATCTGTGTGTGGTTTTGAAGGTATATGCATCGCAAGATCTTATCTTCAGGAATGGCCCAGTGGCTCAGTTGGTTAGAGCGTCGCCCTGTCACGGCGAAGGTCGTCGGTTCGAGTCCGATCTGGGTCGTTTACACCGATCATCGGTGTGGATGATATTAATTTAATATCCCATGGGATCTTAGCTCAGCTGGGAGAGCATCTGCCTTACAAGCAGAGGGTCATAGGTTCGAGCCCTATAGGTCCCATTTAGTACACTCCATGCCGATGTGGCTCAATTGGCAGAGCAGCTGATTTGTAATCAGCAGGTTATCGGTTCGAGTCCGATCATCGGCTTAGTACTAAAAAATCATATGGATGGATTCCCGAGTGGCCAAAGGGGACAGACTGTAAATCTGCTGCAAATTGCTTCGGTGGTTCGAATCCACCTCCATCCACTTAGAAAAAGAAAGCTTTTTCTAAATACAATTTCATAATATAACGCGGGGTGGAGCAGTCTGGAAGCTCGTCGGGCTCATAACCCGAAGGTCGTAGGTTCAAATCCTGCCCCCGCAATTCAATGCCTGGTTAGCTCAGTTGGTAGAGCAGAGGACTGAAAATCCTCGTGTCTCTGGTTCGATTCCGGAACCAGGCATTTTGTGGGATATTAGCTCAGTTGGTAGAGCACTTGACTTTTAATCAAGTTGTCCGGGGTTCGAATCCCCGATGTCTCAGGCCTATAAGCCCGATATAAAGGGTTTTAAAGAAAAAGAAAGCACTCCATTATGGGGTGCCTTTTGTGATTGGTGAACATTTGGTTAAATCTTAAGCTAAAAAATAGCCGCCTATTATTTTCCAGAGAGCAGGGCGGCTATTTTCTATTTCTGTATCTGAGGATTGCTACAATCAAGCTGGCAGTTGTCAGTATAATCCTAAGCGTCTCATATGTACTTATAAGCATCATATGCCAGTAAAATAAAGGAATGTTTACTCAACTACAGTCTGTTTTGTCTTTTTTCTTATGTTCTAAAACCTCCTGATACCCGGAAATAATAATACCGGATGGAAGGGCAACTACGGCAATACCCAAAAAAGAGGAGATCATACTCACAATGCGTCCGATGTCAGAAACAGGGTAGATATCGCCGTAACCAACTGTAGTCAGGGAGATTGTGGCCCAGTAGACTGCGTGAAAAAGGTTCCCAAAGGTCTGGGGTTCCACCTGGAAGACAATAAGAGCAGAGATAAATATATAGGCACTTGCCAAGAGGCCCACTGTTGCAAGCGCCTGCCGTTTCCTTACAATAATATGAGAAATCATCTGTAAATTTTCGGAATACCGGAAAAATTTAAAAACCCGCAGTGTCCGGAATAATCGAAACATCTTCAAGACCCGAAATGCGTGATTTAAACTGGTTAGAGAGGGCAGAATGGACAGCAGGTCTATGACTGCCATTGGCCGGAATGGATAGAGCAGAAAGCTGGAGATGCTGCGTTTGGAATGGTTGCAGTCCACTGTGATAAAACGCAAAATATAATCAACTATGAAAATATATGCAGTTATCCTATCAATCAAAATCAAGGGTTCTGTAAGCTCTACGACGCATAGTGGAAGTATACTCAACAGAATAACAGAAATCATGAAGATATCATAAAGGCGGCTCAGCCTGTCATTTCCCTCAGCCTTTTCCACAATCCTGCGCAGTTTATTTAACATAATACGTCCTCTACCATTCTTTTTTAGTATATTCCCATAAAGAGTATGCACGGAAAATGGGGACTTCTATACGGCAATCTGTTTGAAAGAAGAAATACATTTTGACTTGAAGTAAATAGGTCAGTTATAATAAATAACGATACTTTTATAGCGGATTATATTATGGAGAAAGCCCTGGCCTGAGAACGGTCAGAGAGCTGGGAAAGGATGGGATAATATGGAATTAAGTTCCTACTGTATGGGATGCATAGCAAGAAGACAGGAGGAGAAAATAAGAGACTTGCCGGATGAACAAAATAAATCGGAGTTTATGAAAGCCCTCTTTCGCGCCATGGGAAATGCGGGACCGGATGATACAGCTCCTGTAATTGCATCTGTAGCTGCCGAGTTGGCCTTTGAATACCTGGGGATAAAGGAAGACTTCAAGGAGGAAAAGAAGAGCTTCAATGCCCTAATGAGAAGACATGAAAAATGGATTCAGAAGAAGATTGAAGGAGCGCAAGATCCGCTTCTTGAGGCTCTGAAATTCGCCAGAACGGGAAATTACATTGACTTTGGTGCATTGAAGAGTGTAGAGCAGGCTCAGTTGGAAGAGCTTCTGGTCCAGGCAGAGTCGGACAGGGTGGACGAGCAGGAGTATATAGCATTGTTAAATGATTTGAAAATGGGCAGATCTCTCGTATATCTTACGGATAACTGTGGGGAGATTGTGATGGATAAGCTTTTTATACAGGAGATCCAGAAATATTATCCCCGAATTCAGGTTACGGTGATTGTGAGAGGAAAATCTGTGATGAATGACGCAACAATGGAGGATGCCGTGGAGGTTGGCTTGACAAATACAGCCAAAGTTCTGGGAAACGGCTGTGGGGCTGCGGGAACTCCTCTGTCCTATATCAGCCGGGAGGCGCTGAAGGAGATAGAAGATGCAGATTTGATTATTGCCAAAGGCCAGGGGAATTTTGAGTCTCTAAATGGATGCGGCAGGAACGTTTATTACATGTTTCTGTGTAAATGTCCTTGGTTTGTGAAGCGGTTCCAGATGAAGCAGTTTGAGGGTGTACTAGTTAATGAAAGAAACCTGCAAAAACGGGCCTGATCTGCAGCCCCATGATTTTTAAACAGGTTTCATCTGGTGTCTGTTTACAATATAAATTCCTGCGCATACGAGCGCCAGAGCAGCCAGCCCGGTGAGAGTGAATGCCTGGTTGCTTTCCCCAAGCAGTATTGCAGAGAGTATCACACCGAAGACGGGATTCATAAAGCCAAAGACAGCTACCTTTCCCACTGGATTGAATTTCAGCAGGATTCCCCAGAGGGAGTAGGCAATTGCGGAAACCAGGGACAGATAGAGCAGCAGAGCAGTGGAAGCGAATGTAAAGCCGCTGACCCTGCCTCCGGCAGCCAGACCGATTAGACTTAAGATCACACCTCCAAACAGAAATTGATAGCCGCTGAGGGTGACAGGCTCATCCTTTTGAGCGTAACGTTTGATAAGGATGGAGGAGAGGGCATAGGCAGCGGCGGAGAGCAGGATGCAGCCCTCACCGGAGAAGCTCATACTGGTGTCCAGGCTGCCTCCATTTAAGTTAATAATCACCACCCCCGCAAAACCCAGGATACAACCAGCGATCTTGGCGGGGGTAAGCTTTTCCAGTTTAAAGATCAGTGTCGCGGCTAAAATAGCCAGGAATACATTGGAGGCTTCTATGATGGAGGATTTCACTCCGGTGGTGTTTGCCAGACCGATGTAGAAGAGGATATATTGCAGAACAGTCTGCACCAGACCCAGCTTAGCAACCATGCTCCAGGAGGTTTTTGCGGGGAGCAGGAAACGACGGTTTAACAGGCTTCCAATCAAAATGGTGAGAATACCGGCCAGCGTGAAGCGGCACCCGGCAAACAGCAGTTGGGAACCTATGGAATCTGGGTGAATCTGGAAGAGTTGATAACCGATTTTGATACAGGGAAAGGCACTGCCCCATAGGAGACAGCAGATCATTGCCAACAGGCAGACCATTGGGGTTTTGGTCAATATTGTGTTTGTTTTCTTATTCATGGTGGATTCTCCTGTCTTTTATTACAGCATGTCTTGGCACTGTCTGGCGGTGGCTGGGCCTATGCATTTCCAGCAGAGCCAACTGTATTATAATCAATTCCTGAGAGATAAACAAGTGGATTCAAGGGTAAACTTATGATAAAATGATAACCATTGAATTACTTTCTTGCGTTCTGAGAAGTAAATGCACAAAACGGTTTGAACAGTAATCGTAACCATGGTCATCAAAAGGATTAAAGAATATATAGAAAGTACGAAAACAAATATGAAGTATCTCTACGATTCTTTACTGGAATATCAGCAAACAAATGCATATCCCTTTCACATGCCTGGACATAAACGCCGGGGCTGCGAGTTTGTGAACCCTTTTCTCATAGACATCACGGAGATTGATCAGTTTGATAATCTTCATCACGCAGAAGGAATATTAAAAGAAGCTCAGGAGCGGGCGGGCAAACTGTACGGATCAGAAGAAACGCATTTTCTGGTGAATGGGAGCACCTGCGGCATCCTGAGTGCAATATCCGCATGTACAAATAAAGGCGGAAAGATTTTGATGGCCAGAAATTGCCACAAGGCGGCTTATCACGGCGCTCTGTTGGGAGACCTGGAGATCGTCTACGTGTACCCCTGCCCGGAAAGGCATTTTGGAATCAACGGCGGCATTGATCCGGAGCAGGTAAGAGAATGCCTTGAGGAGGATGGAGAGATTCAGGCGGTTCTTGTTACTTCCCCTACATTTGACGGGGTCGTTTCCGATGTAGGGGAAATTGCACGGATTGCCCACGTCAGGGGAGTACCGTTGATTGTGGATGAGGCGCATGGAGCGCATTTTGGGTTTCATCCCTATTTTCCAGTGAGTTCTGTTGAACAGGGGGCGGATCTGGTGATTCACAGTCTTCATAAGACACTCCCCTCCTTCACACAGACTGCACTTCTGCATGTAAACGGCAGACTGGTGGACAGGAAAAAACTGGACTTATATCTGGGAATCTATCAGACAAGCAGCCCTTCTTATGTATTGATGGCGGGAATGGATGAGTGTATGCGCAGAATTGACCGGGAGGGAAAACAGCTCTTTTCAGAGTTTGCCAAACGGCTGGACTTATTTTATGAACGTGTGTTGCAGTTAAAGCGGATTAAAGTTGCGGGAAAGTGGCTGATAGGAGAAGCTCAGATCAATGACTTTGATCCCTCCAAGCTCATACTCTCAGCTTGTCAGCTTGGGATGGATGGTAATATGTTGCAGCAGAGACTGAGGAGAGACTATCATCTGGAGCTGGAAATGGCGGCAGGGGGATATGCGCTTGCCTTGACCTCGGTTATGGACTCAGAGGAAGGTCTGAATCGTCTCTGGCAGGCGCTTTTGGACCTGGACAGGGGACCCGGCGGTCAGAGTAGTCAGAGAGGGGACATGGGGGTGACAGCAGATGCAAAGAGCGTATGGGATGATACGGTGGCCAGCAATACCTGTGTCTGCAGGATTTCTCAGGCCCTGGAGGCAGAGAAGGAGCGTATCCCCTTAAAAGAGAGCGCAGGGAGGATTTCCGGTGAGTTTTTATATCTGTATCCCCCGGGTATTCCTCTTCTTGTGCCGGGAGAGAGAATAGAGACGCAGCTTATAGAGAGGATTGAACAATATAAAAGCAGAGGATTTGCTGTTCAGGGACCGGAGGATTACACTTCAACATATATTATGATACTTGGATGAGGATTCACACTCTGAACAGAAAGAGGGGAACAGGCAGACCGATGGTCCTGGGCTTCACAGAGAAAGAGACACGTATGAGGAGAAATTATGGGAAAGATTTTTTACATTATGGGAAAGAGTTCCACGGGAAAGGATACCATATTTGAAGAGCTTCTAGGACGCAGAGAACTGGATCTGCACAATATTGTGCTGTACACCACCAGACCTATCCGGGCAAAGGAGACGGAAGGGGTGCAGTACTACTTTGTGGATGAAGATCGGCTGGAACAGCTTCTGCGTGAGGGGAAGGTGATTGAGCTCCGGGCCTATGACACGGTGTGCGGCGTGTGGAAATATTTTACCGTGGACGATGGCAGGATAGATCTGCGAGGCAGGGACTACCTGGCAATCGGCACCCTTGTCTCCTATGAGAAGATGCGCCATCACTTTGGGGAGGACGCTTTGGTACCTATCTACATAGAAGTGGATGACGGGCTGCGCCTGGAACGGGCGCTCAGACGCGAGCGAAAGCAGAGTGAGCCCAGGTATGAGGAAATGTGCAGACGTTTCCTGGCGGATGCAGCGGACTTTTCAGAGGGAAATCTTAAGAGCGCCGGAATCCAGAGACGTTTTTTGAATAATGGGGACCGGGCAGAGTGTATGGATGAGGTGGCCCGCTTTATCCTGGAAAATAAAGGGGAAAGCTGAATTTTTGCTAGGTAATCGGGGAAAGATGTGATATACTTAACAGGATAATAGAACTGTAAGGTATGGAGCAGTTAAGATTGAACAAAGGGGTGAGTAACATGCCGGGATTTAAAGATATTGTTGGACATAAACAGATTGTACAGCATTTAGAAAGTGCGATGAAGCTGAATAAGATCTCGCATGCATATATATTTAATGGTGAAAAGGGTTCCGGAAAGAAGCTTCTGGCCTCTGCTTTTGCGCAGGCGCTTCAGTGTGAGACACCAGAAGTGGATGCCTGTGAGAACTGCAGATCCTGTAAACAGGCGGAGAGCGGAAACCATCCAGATATAATACGCATCGTACATGAGAAGCCGAATAGCATTGGTGTGGAGGAGGTCAGGGACCAGCTGGTCAATGACGTACAGATTAAGCCGTACAGCAGCCGGTTTAAGGTCTATATCGTACCGGATGCGGAGAAACTGACGGTGCAGGCACAGAATGCCATTTTAAAAACCATTGAGGAGCCTCCGGCTTACGCGGTTATTCTTTTGTTGACCACCAATGCCCAGGCCCTTCTGCCAACCATACTGTCCAGATGTGTAATGCTGTCTATGAAACCCATACCTGATTTTCAGGTTATGGAGTACCTGATGGAACATGTACAGATACCGGACTACGAGGCGGAACTCTGTGTAGCCTTTGCACAGGGCAATATAGGAAAAGCCGTACAGCTGGCTACCTCAGAGAACTTCAATGAGATCAGGCTGGCGGCAATACATCTTTTAAAAAATATTCCGGATATGGAGATCCAGGATATCATCAATACTGTGAAAGCTGTCTCAGAGTTTAAGGTGGATATCCAGGACTATTTGGACCTGCTGGCTGTCTGGTACCGTGATGTACTTTATTTTAAGGCCACCAAGGATGCAAACGGGCTGATTTTTAAAGATCAGGTGCAGGAGATATCGGACCAGACCAATAATGGGTCCTATGAGGGCATGGAAAATATTCTGGATGGACTTCAGAAGGCAAAGGAGAGGCTGAATGCCAATGTAAACTTTGACCTGACGATGGAGCTGCTGTTTTTGACGATAAAGGAGAATTTAACACAATGATAAAGATAATAGGAGTGAGGTTCCGCAACGCGGGAAAGGTATATTACTTCAATCCGAAAAAGTTTCATATTAAGCAGGGAGACCATGTGATTGTGGAGACTGCCAGGGGAATCGAGTATGGAAATGTGGTATCCGGTGTCAAGGAAGTGCCGGACGACAAGGTGGTCCAGCCCTTAAAGGCAGTGATCCGGGTGGCCACTCCTGAGGACGATGCCAAGGAGGCGAGAAACCGGGAGAAGGAGAAGGACGCCCTTCGTATCTGCCATGAAAAGATCCGCAAACACAAGCTGGAAATGAAGCTGATTGATGCGGAATATACTTTTGACAACAACAAGGTATTATTCTATTTTACTGCGGACGGAAGGATCGATTTCCGTGAATTGGTAAAGGACTTGGCTGCGGTGTTTAAGACCAGAATCGAGCTGCGCCAGATTGGCGTTCGCGATGAGACAAAGATTGTGGGTGGCATCGGTATTTGCGGAAGAGCGCTCTGCTGTAACACCTATCTGTCAGAGTTTGCACCTGTATCCATAAAGATGGCAAAAGAGCAGAACCTCTCGTTAAATCCGGCAAAGATCTCCGGTGTCTGCGGCAGACTGATGTGCTGCCTGAAAAATGAGGAGGAGACCTATGAGTATCTGAATGGCCGGTTGCCGGGACTGGGTGATACGGTACAGACGGATGACGGCTTGAGAGGCGAGGTGCAGAGTGTCAGTGTGCTCCGTCAGATGGTCAAGGTGATCGTGGATGTGGGGGATGAAAAGGAGATCCGGGAGTATGGGGTGAGCCAGCTGAAGTTCAAGCCCAGACGCAGAAAAGAAAAGGTGAAGGTGGATGACAAGGAGCTGAAAAAGCTTGAGGCCCTGGAGAAAAACGAAGGGAAATCAAAGTTAGATGACAATTAAGCTGAATCCGGGGGAGCGCCTGGATGATCTTCACAGAAACGGGTATAAAATCATACAAAATGAAAAGACTTTTTGCTTTGGCATGGATGCGGTACTGCTCTCCGGATATGCCTGTGTGAAGGAGGGGGAGCGGGTTCTGGACCTGGGGACAGGCACTGGAATCATCCCGATCCTGTTAGCGGGCAAGACAAGAGGCAGACATTTTACGGGTCTGGAGATTCAGCATACTAGCGCTGAGATGGCCTTAAGGAGTGTGGCTTACAACCACCTGGAGGACCGGATTGCCATTGTAGAGGGAGATATCAGAGAAGCCGACAAGTACTTTGCGCCGGCTTCTTTTGACGTTGTCACCAGCAACCCGCCCTATATGACCGGACGGCACGGACTGGTGAACCCGGATGAAGCAAAGGCCATTGCCCGCCATGAAATCTGCTGTACCCTGGAGGAGCTGATTGCCCAGGCGGCAAGGCTTTTGCGTGTGGGAGGCAGATTCTATCTGGTGCACCGTCCTTTCCGCCTGGCAGAGATCATCAGCAAGCTGGTGGAGTACAAGCTGGAACCCAAGAGAATGAAGCTGGTATATCCTTTTGTGGATAAGGAACCCAATATGGTGCTGATCGAGGCGCTGCGTGGCGGAAAGCCCAGGATTACAGTAGAAAAACCGTTGATTGTGTACAGGGAACCGGGCGTCTATACGGACGAGATTTATGATATTTATGGATATTGACAAGTGCCGGAGGGCGTAAATAAGCTACACTAGGTAAGGAGAGGAGGGATACCATGCCGGGAAAGCTGTACTTGTGCGCCACCCCCATCGGAAATCTGGAGGATATTACTATGCGGGTGCTGCGGACCTTGGAGGAGGCGGATGTGATCGCTGCGGAAGATACGAGAAACAGCATCAAGCTTCTGAACCACTTTCAGATAAAAACGCCCATGACCAGTTACCATGAGTACAATAAGATTGAGAAGGCGAGGACCCTGATTGAGAAGATGCAGCAGGGGCAGAATATTGCACTCATAACGGATGCGGGCACGCCGGGGATCTCAGACCCGGGTGAGGAGCTGGTAAGGATGTGTTATGAGGAAGGGATTGAGGTGACCTCTCTTCCGGGTGCCTCGGCATGTATCACTGCGTTGACTTTGTCCGGACTGCCCACAAGAAGATTTTGCTTTGAAGCATTTCTGCCCCAGGATAAAAAGGAAAAGCAGGAGATACTTAAGGAGCTGAAAGATGAGACGCGGACCATCATTCTCTATGAGGCCCCCCACCGGCTGGTCAGGACTTTGAAGGAACTCCTTGAAGCTCTGGGGGAGCGCAGGGTCACTGTGTGCAGGGAGCTGACGAAAAAGCATGAGACCGCATTTTCCACCACTTTGTCCAAGGCGATTGCGTTCTATGAAAAGACAGAACCCAAGGGTGAGTGTGTGCTGGTGTTGGAAGGGCGCAGCAGGGAGCAGATGAAGGAAGAGGCTATACAGACCTGGCTGGAGATCTCCATAGAGGAGCATATGGAGCACTATCTTTCACAGGATATGGATAAAAAATCCGCTATGAAACAGGTGGCAAGGGACAGAGGGATCAGCAAAAGAGATGTGTACCAGGCATTGTTGGAGGACTAAGAGCATATACATAGATAGAGCATCGGAGGTGAAAGAGATGAACTATCTATGGGGCGGTATGATCTTGGTGGGAATCGTATACGGCGCGTTTACGGGAAGGATGCAGGAAGTGACAGACGCGGCGCTGAATTCATCCAAGGAGGCAGTGACTCTTTGTATTACCATGGTGGGGGTCATGTCCCTGTGGGTGGGCGTGATGGAGGTTGCAAGAGAGGCCGGACTTATACAGGCGATGTCTGACAAGATCCGGCCCATTATCCGTTTCCTGTTTCCCGGAATACCGGAGGGGCATGAGGCAAACGAACATATATCTACCAACATGATTGCCAACTTTCTGGGACTTGGCTGGGCAGCTACACCGGCGGGGTTAAAGGCAATGGAGAGCCTGGCACAGCTGGAGGAGGACCGCAGGGCCGGGAGCGCCAGGGCTGTTCCTGCAAAAAAGGGATGGCGTATCCGTCCGGTTCCCAAAGGGACCGCTAGCAAAGAAATGTGTACGTTTTTGATTATCAATATTTCCTCTTTGCAATTGATACCAGTCAATATAATTGCATACAGGAGCCAGTATGGAAGCGGAAATCCCACGGCAGTGGTGGGGCCGGCCATTGTGGCTACGGCGGTGAGCACAGTGGTGGCAGTGGTGTTTTGTAAGGTAATGGACAGGAAGCGGAGAGCGTGAGGCTCTCCGTTTTTATATGGCTTAAGCCAGTTTCCCAGAGGTTTCTTTCTCAACAGAGAAAGGAAAGGTGATTGTGAGAGCCGAGCATGGCACTAGTCTTACTGGTGAAAGTCCAGTCACGGGTATTTACCGCCAAGTGCAGTGAACCACAAGTCAGTATCAGTAATGGTATGGATGGAGGAAGTGGTGTAGCAAAGTTCTTGAGCCTACGTACAGAAACTTGATAAGGCGACTAGGTGGGTATAAGGTTGCTAGGAATCTGCCCTTTCACATATCATAGAGCGTAGAAATAACTTGACACTTAAATCTTACAGATGTAATATTAAAACAAAAAGAGGGGTGATTTTTGATGATTCCGTTATAACCCATGAACTTACGGTACGTTTTGCCGAGGACGGAAGTTTTCAGTATTTAGGGAACAAAATCCTTGGCGGTGGAATTACGCTCATACCAGAATACCAATACCGAATCTCTGTGGGAGAAGGATACCGTTAGACAGGGGATTAGATATTTGTGGTTACTCGATAAAAAGCCTTCATGAGCAGGCAGGAAGGGAAATCTTAATGAAATGGAAGAAGTATTGGGGAATATTTCCCCTTGTGGTTTTTCTTGTTTTGCAATTAAGCATCCTCGTAATAGGATGTTTAACAGAATCTTCTTTAAGAAGTATTCCGGAATTGGTGTTATTTTGGTTTGGCATTTTATCTGTTTTGGTTTTCACTTTTTGGTTAGGCTGCATGCTGTTCAATTGGAACCGAATAAGAAAATTGAAAGGCTTTATGGTATTAAGAGGTGTTTTCCTTGCAGTATTTATTCTTCTGTTAATTGGAACGATGTATTTGGGAATGATTATCAGCGCTTTCAAATATAGACCTGAGCATATTGTAGAGCGCAATGGGATTTTGATGGTTGCCAGTGTAAACAGCTTTCTTCAGAAAATGGTTTATTATTATGAGTATAAAAATCTCCTATTTCATGGAACAGAACAAATTGGCTGGGAAGACTACGGTAACGGCAGCGGTGATCCGCTTGAGCGGGGAGAAGCGCCCGGCAGATGGTTTTTTGAGGATTCGGACGGGAATAAGATAGAAAATGGTGGGGGAAATTAAATAAAAAATGGAACAAAAAATCGGACAATGATTGATAATTTAACCATTTGTCCGATTCTATTTTTGTTTCCAGATATTCCAATCCAATAATATAGAGATTGTTATTTATGCTGCATCACTTCCTGCGGCGCCTTCACTGGCGCTGATGTTGGTGGCAAAAAAGTAGGTATTATCGGCGGCTTTAATTAAGCCGACAAACCATCCATTTACATCATGTCCGTCTACACGTCCGGTTCCGGTTTTTCCGTAAAAGCTTCCGGCTTCGGATGAAGAAAGAAGAATAGAATTTTTCACAGCATTGATATTTTCAGAATCAAAACCAAAATCATTCGTATATAGTTTGGTGAGAAGCCTGACCTGCTCAACGGGAGAAATCTCAAGGGAAGATTCTATCCAATAGTTAGATAAACCATCGCTTATGTTTTGATTGCCATAACCGATTTCATCAATATAGTTAGAAAGGACATCAGCCCCAATCTGTCTGTCTATTGTCTGGAAATACTAGTTTACGGAGGTGTGCATTGCAGTCTGCAGGGTCTGATCAGCGTTCCATGCTTCAAACGGATAGGTTTCCTCATTTCAGGCAAGGAAGGAATTGTCCGGTGATATGATACCTTCTTCTAAACCAAACAGGGCATCATATATTTTGTATGTGGAGTTTGGAGCTGACCGCAAAGTGGCATGTTCTATATGGCTTACGCTCCATCTGTCATCTTTCAAATTATACAGGACAAAGCTGCCTTCATATTTTCCAAAGTATGCAGATAGGTCTGAATGGGAAATATCCTCAGAAGAGGTTATCCATTGATAATGGCTGACTTCCGCCGCGGAGGCAGACAATATTGGCGCAAGTCCTGAAAACAGAATGGCAGCTAATATAAATGCAGCCATGCCCTTTAATTTTTTGCGCAAAGTTAATCAGTGTATTGCCATAATCCTCGTAAGCATCCTCTTCAAGCATCTTTAAAACAGAAGTGTCACAGGCAACTTCCCTGTCATTACGCATTTCCTTCAACGCATGCCATACAAAGGGATTGAACCAATATATGGATACTGCAATACTCATCAGGTAATTGACAATGGCATCTTTATGCCTGTAATGCTGTAGTTCGTTCAACAGCATATACCGCATATCGGATTCCTTATAATCATAAATCAAGTGGATTGGCAGATAAATGCACGGTCTCAACAAGCCCACGATTATAGGTGATTTTAAATACGCGGTGCTGTAAACAGGGATTTTTCTTGTGATTTCCAACTCCTGCAAACATTGCCGATATAATCTGCGGACTTTGGGATTTTGAAGGGGAAGTGCGGATTGCCTGAGTTGGTGTAACCGCACGGTTGATCTGCTTACCAACAGAAGCATTACAAAAATACCTGCTACCCATATGCCTGCTATGATATATCCGGCGGCGGAAGGTGCCCTGCTATTCACGGAAAGCGTAAAATCATTTACCCAATTTAGAGAGCCGTTGAGATTCTCACCGGTAACTTCGCTCACAGTCATTCCTGCATCGGGAAGAGGAGAGCTATACAATGAGGCGCTCCATGCTAATAATTCTGGCAAGCCAGCCAGACGAAACGGCAGAAAAGGAACAGCCAGTAATCCCAGCAGCAGGAACCACAGATTATATTGCATGCGGCTGGACAGGGTGTTTTTGATGAGCCGCTTGGCAGCTAAGAGAAGCCCGATGATTCCGCTGATGAAAGTATTACATATTAAAAAGCATATCATAAAATTAGCCATGTCCGCCACCTTTCTTTGGATGCTTGGAAAGAAGGGAACGAAGTGAGTTTAGTTCTGTTTCAGACAGTTTGTCGTTTTCAATATAGGAAGACAGCATAGCAGTAATGTCTCCATCATAGTAACGATTCAGGAATGAATTGCTTTCCTGGCTGATATATTCACTCTCCTGTACTAACGGTGTATAAACAAATACCCTGCCCTGTTTTTCGTAGGAAAGGGCTCCTTTGGTTACGAGCCGTTTAACTAGGGTCTGAATTGTCTTTGGACTCCATGTTGTATTCTGTAATAGTCTTTCAGTTATTTCATTGGTATTGATTGGTGCATATTTCCAAACAATTTTCATAACTTCAAATTCGGCTTCTGATATTTGCGGCAAGACAGCCATGACAAATCCCCCTATAAATCTTACGTATGTAATATAAATTATATATAGATTTTTGATAATCTTTTTAAATCTTCTTATATGTCCGAATAGCCTTGTTTTATCAGCTATTCGGGCATTTTTACTTTTGAATGATGTTCACGTTTCTAGGTATATCTTCTTATGTTTCCCCTCTCAAACGTGGTAAATATCGTGGTAAATACTTTTATGCTATCAGACGTTGGACTTCTGTTTTGGCACTGTCTATGGACGCATGGGCGTACCAGTTCATTGTGATATTGATACTGGAATGTCCCATGATATACTGTAAGTCCTTTGGGTTCATGTTTCTTTGTGCCAGCTTCGTACAAAATGTATGGCGCAGCGTATGCAGTGTGGTATGTGGTAAGGTAGTGTCATGACACTTGTTATATTTCTCTACAAGACGAGTGAATAACATGCTGTAATCAATCGCAACTTTGGGTTAGCCCTTTTGATTGAGAAATGGGAAATCTGCATAACCGTCTATGACTATCGGCTGTGGCGTTGGGCGATTCTTCATTATCCTTTGGAACACTGTCCGTTGCTACAAGTTTCCATGAATAGACACACTTTGTTTCTCCAAATGCGTCCACATATTTATATAAGTATCTACCGTTTTTTCTCTGGCTCTCTCCATTTTTCAAGACACGACCTTTGTTATCCCGTCTTTTTTCGTTTATGCTGGTTGCTCCTCTCCGTTGTGGAAAGAGCCTTGATATGACTTGTTCCCATAATAACACATATAAGGCTTATTTTCATTAAATAGCGTCTAATTTATCAATGACCTGTTCAAATTGTCGGCGTTTAATCTGAATACGATTACCATTCATAATGAGCCACTTTGCATTTTTATTTTCCCCTGCCAGTCGGCGCAGCTTGTTTTCTCCAATGCGGAAATAACTGGACGCTTCTTCAATGGTAAGGGTGTACTTCTCCCATACGGGAATATCATGGCTACTCATAGAACACCCCCTTTGCCTTGTTTGGTGTCATATTGTACATACGGTATCAGTTCCTCACAGTCTATCCGCTGTAAATGTTCTGCCAGCTTGCTGGCAAGGGCTGGGCTGTATCGGGCTTTGGAAACCACCTTTTTCAGCTAAAAGGCTATGTGTTAACGCTTTTAGAGTGAACATATATTTTTTAACCGCTTATTTAAACAAGTAATTAGCCCTATTACGCTTAATTCTATTTACAAGCATATAATAACGCTACTACACTTATTTGTTAACAATTTTTCTTGACTTAATCAAATAAATTAAGTGTGATATATTTATAAAATGGTTAAAAGGAGAAAATACAACATGAATTATCGGCTTTTAGGAGAAAATATACAGAGAGCAACAAAGTTACGGGGAATGAACCAGCAGGAATTGGCGGACACAATCGGTATCAATATGCAGAGCCTTTCCAAGATTCAAAGAGGGGTCAACTATCCAACCTTTGACACACTGGAAAAGATAACTGCCACACTGGGAGTAACCCCCAATGAGTTATTGTCTGGGGATTGGAAGAACAAGGCGCACATGGAACAGGACATCTTGAAGTTTAGACCTAGATAATAAAGTCCAATATGCACTCTTGATAAATTATAGTTATCTAGGGCTTTTTATAAATAAAATTTCGTTTTATCTTGACAATTATTTTATCATTCAATATAATAAAACACATGAACAACTATTCATATGTTTTGCGGCGAAAGGGTGATAAAAATGAAATACGATGTTTATGCAAAAGCCATTTGGTTTATCTTTTATAAAGATTGTTTTAATGCTTTAGCAGAGAAAAATATTTTAATTAATCGACAATTCAAACGCAGTTGTAAAAACGAATATAAAAATATGATTGAGAACACACCATCAATCGGTAGTATGAAAGAAAATACAATGTCTTTAATTTTATTGTTTGCATGTATGATTTTTTCAATTTATAAAACATGTGATATTGATTTAACTTCAAACGATGTTAGAAATATGTTTCAAAAAATTGAACTAAATCCAATTATGAGTAAATTTTCAAAGAAATCTGTGTTTACTGAAAAATGGCAATCTCGCAGACAAGCTATGGCAAAAAGGTCATTAAAGAATAAGTTTGAATATGACTGGCAATTTGAACTCGTACGAGGTACTAGTTTAAACGAATTTAAACTACGATTTTTCACATGTGGTATCTGCAAATTAGCTATAAGAGAAAATGCTAATGACATTGTAAAAGAACTATGCAGATTTGATCATTGGATGGCTGAAAAAATGGGAGCAGCACTGGTAAGAAATCAAACCATAGCAGATGGAAGTCCCACTTGCGAATTTAATTATCACAAAACGGAAATATAATTATTCTATTAGTGAACCCTCATCAAATGAGTTGAAAGGAGTTTTCTATGAAAAAAGAATTTATACTAGAAGGACTAACTTGTTCCAATTGTCCGCACCCCCACTCGTATATTATCATTTAATATTACACTTCCGAAATCCAATGTCCTTCATAGCTGAGTTCCCCGATAGACTTATAACCGCCACCAAACAGAAGCGTTTCTGGCATATTCTTTGAATCCACAACTTATTAAAATCTTTTGTGATGAAATGCAATCAACATCTGTTTCTGTATTGATGTGCCTGACGCCATCCTGCTGGAAAGCCCAATCGCAAAAGGCCTGAACCGTTTCTGTCATGTAACCATTATGCTTGAAATCACGACCTAAACCATTAATAAATCTTTCATCGTTTTCTACTCTAAACTGTACGTCTTATCTGAATTCCGATCTGTTATACTTTATTTCAAGTTCCATCTTCCCGCTTTCAGTTCGGTCAATTCTAATTTTCCAGTTTGACAAACGGAAAGTTTTCAATTCAGCATACTTTGGATTTATCTGCTGATTATGTTCTTTAACCCTGTTGCCTTTCTTTCACAGGGTCTTTGCCTTTTAGAATCAGCATGATGTTTTCTGCATTCATCTAGGCAATCAATACCAGATGGTGCCGAACTAGATGAGGAGATTGGGAAACTGATGGAACTGACAAAGTTCAGGGGAGATATTGTGCTCTACCTTCCAGAAACTTTTGAATAGCAGACCAGGTCTGTTGGCGGTTATATGTTTCACTATTTATCCTCTACATATTCCATAATATCTGATACACTACATTGGAGAATAGAACATAATTGATAGTATTTGTGCTTATGCTGTTTCCATTTGAGATGGAGTAATAGGTAGCTTTAGAAAATCCCTGTTTAAACAGCGTATATGATGTAACCCCTTTTTTGGACATTGTTTCAAATAGTGTTCTATAGCTTATCATTTTGCCTTCCCTATGCTTTCTTTTTATTAAGTCACTGTAAATTTGTACTCGGATATTAAAAATGTACGAATATCTGAGCGTAATATATGTATGAAAACCCGAGTATAACAAGAAAGGATGAGAAGATGAAGTTTACGGACCTTGTATTTGAAAGAGCTACCATCCGAGGAATAGGAAGTTATTTATTGTATGGACAATCGCCGGGAAATGAGACAAGAGATTATGATACACGGTTAGGTGATGCCTATATGGAGTACGAAAAAACAGCGTTACAGTGTGAGAAGCAGGAAAAGTCAGCACTTATTGAGGCGGCAGATGTATTAACAAGCGAAACAGCGAATGTTTATACAGAGATTGGGCCGCAGGCGGGGCTTTTATTGATGCAAGACATGATGGAGAACCAGGGGGTGCAGAGGAAGTGTGAGGCGGAAACAGTTCATTACAGGATCATGTATGATTTGCTATTTAGGGAAGTTACCAGCGCTTGGAAGGCCCTGCAGGATCCATACGGTGAAAACGTGAGTAAAGCAGTTGATATTTTAAAAGAAGGTCAGTGCAGAGCAGAAGAGGCGTTTATTAAATCGGAGTGATGAGTATGAATATTGACAAAACTAATACAATTAGTTAATATTTAATTGTATTAGTTTTGGAGGAACATACATTATGGCAAGAGTGGGTCTTGACAAGAATGTTGTGGTAGAAAAAGCCGCACAGTTAGCAAATACAATAGGGTATGAGGCAATCACCATGAAAATCCTGGCGGACAGTTTAAATGTCCAGACCCCGTCCCTTTATAACCACATCAAAGGACTGGATGACCTGCAGAATGAATTAATGCTCTATGGCTGGCGGAACATGGAAGAGCGGATGTTAAGAGCCGCGGCCGGGGTCAGCGGGTATGAGGCCTGGGAAGCAATCTGCAGAGCCTTTTACAAATATGCAACAGAAAATCCCGGTGTTTTCAGCGCTATGCTCTGGTATAACAAATACAAAAGCGATGCAGCCAGGGATGTTACAGAAGGGATATTTTCCATCTGGGTTAAGATTACATCCTCACTACATATTTCAGAAGAAAACTGTAACCACCTGATACGCACATTCCGGGCTTTTTTAGAAGGTTTTTCACTGTTAGCGAATAATAATGCATTTGGACATCCGTTGCCAGTGGAGGAGAGCTTTGAACTTTCCCTGAAAGTGCTGAAAGCAGGTATGAAAGAATTGGAGGAGTAAATCATGGTGCTCGGATTTGCTGGATGCATCCGGAAATATTTCTATAAAAAAGGTATGTGAGTACACCAGTATGTGCCAGAGGCAAATGGAGCGCCTGTTTATGCAGAATATAGGCATTTCCATCAAACGGACAGCCGATTTGGTGCGGTATCAAAATGTATTGCAGGATTTACAGGGCATTCTGCAGCCTGGGCGGCTGCGGCAATGTGCTTTTTGCTGCTACTATGAAATTAGTAAGAAAAAAGAGAGGAGAAAAGTAATATGAAAAAACGTGTAGGTGTAGGTTCCATATCATTATTGCTCGTTATCATTGCACTTGTTTGGAGTTATAGCATTTTTGGGTTTTGTCTGGGGGACAAAGTCTTGAGTGCCCTTCATTTACCAGTGTGGTCAAATGGAAACGAACAGATTAAAAATACATTTTCGATTGTTCCTCTAAAAGGAAGTAGTATTCATTATACAGCATATTATTCCCTTATATTACTATTACCGGCTTTGGCATTGGCTATAAAAAATAGTAAATTTTCGTGTCATTCTCAACGTATTTTATGTGAACGCTAAAGTGCCGCAAAGCCGCATGGTTGCTGGGTTTTGCTGCCTTTTCCATGCCCTTGTGGAAAGCGCTATTTTCGGTGAAATGGTGCCCAAATGGTGCCCACATTCCCTGAAAGCCTTTGAGAAGCTATGAAACACGCTGCCGGGATATGCCGTTACAGCGTCATTTCAGGGGCTTTTCTCTTAGGCGTCTGTTTATCCTGTTTCGGGGTGGTTTTCCGTTCCTGTTTGGGCTGGGGGTGGACGGCGGCATGGTAGGCGTCCAGCACTTCTTTCTTGCGTTCCAGACGCACATCAACATAACGGGCCGTGACTGCCTCAAAGTTCATGGAGAGACCCAGCGACGCGCCGATACCGGCGAGAGTATGGCCCAGCACTTCGCCCACCGTGTAAAAGTCGCCGGTGAGCTGGTGCATGTTCGTTGCCGCCGTGTGCCGTAAGTCATGGTAGCGAATATGTGGCATATCGAGGCCAGCCAACAGCTTCCCAAATCCGGTTGAAATCCAGTTAGCCGCTTGGGGTGCGCCGTTGGGCTTGCAGATTACAAGGTCGTTATCATAGTACGGCTTGCCCGCTTTAGTGGCCTCCTGCTTTTCCTGTTGAAGCCGCGTAAACTGCCGTTCAAAGAAAGGCCGGGCAACGTCGGTAATGGGCAAGCGCCGCCCGTTAGATTTAGGCGGAGCCATTTCCTCAATGACCGTCGTTTTCGGCGGTACATGGAAAGGCAGCTGTTCCACCACGTCAAAGGTTCCCTTTTCCAAATCGACGTTGCGCCAGCGCAGCCCCAAAACCTCGGAACGCCGCATACCATACAGGCCGCCCAACACAACCGGCATTTCCCATTCTGTCCCGGCCACGCGCTCCATAAGGGCGCGTACCTGTTCGGGCGTGTAGGGGTCAGGTGTCTTGTCGCCCTTGCCAAACTTGGTTAAGGTGTCGCGGGCGGCGTTGGATTCGATAAAGTGATACTTGCGGGCATGGTTGAGCGCAACGCTTAATACGCGCTTGGCTCCCGCCGCCGTGCTGGGTTTCAGGCCCTTGTCGATAATGTCTTGAAACATCTTGTCAACGGTCTGCCCGGACAGCTGATTTAAGGGGACATTGCCAATGTACGGCACAATGTAATTTTTAATCGTGCGCTTGTAGCCGTCATAGGTGCTGGGCCGCAAATTCACGCGGGCGTAACTTTCTACCCATTCTTCTAGGTAGTCCTTGACGGTCTGCCGCCGCTGCTCCTTGACGGTTGCGGCAAAGGTGGGAGCTTGCAGTTTAGCCTTGATCTCCGCTTCGTGTCCCTCGGCCTCCTTGCGGGTCAGAAAGCCCTTTTTAGAGTAGGTGGCCTTTTTGCCGTCCGGCGTCGAGTATTTGATATTTACATCATACACGGTGCCAGCCCTGCCGGTCAAGTTCCCGTTGGCGTCACGCTTATTCTTTACTTTGCGGGGTGCTACTGCCATAGGCTACGCCTCCCTTGCAACGCGGACGGGAACCTTATTCCGGTTATACCAGTCCCAGATTGCATTTTCACAAAGCAGGCGGCGGTTGCCATTCTGGACAAATTCGATTTCTCCGGCGTCCATTAGCTCCCGCAATTTGTGTTCCCCAATTCCGCTAATCTTGCTCATTTGTTCCACGGTTTTCAACAGTGGGAACAGTTCAACAGGCGGTGTGGATTGCTTTTTTGCAGCCATAGCGCCGCGCCTCCTTTCCATAAAATGAACGGGAAAAACCGCGCCGGTGTGAACGTGTCCGCATATCCGAAAGGGTGCGGCTCGTCTGAATTGGCGCGGTTATCCCGTATTAACTCGTTTCGATTGTGCTAAGTATCTTAATGGATTGCCCGGACGGACAAGCGGCCTGCCTGTCCTCATTGGAGTTTCACCACGGCCCATGCTGATGGGTGCGCCGTCCCTTTACTTGACGTTAGCCAGACGGAAGTATCATTACATACAGATCATTGCCACAGGACGGCCCCGTCCTGCTTGCGGCGTTGGTAGTGTGCGCTCCCTTTTCTCCATAGCCTCTAAAATATCGCCTCCTTACCGGCTGGAAAAAGATTATGGCGTACCCGCCGCCCGGCTCCCTGTACCCTGCCCGCGCAGGTATGTATCCGGGTTATCCTATTCAATTTTCAATGTACCATTGGAGGGGCGGGGGAATTACTGCCCCTCTTATTAACCACTTGATTTTTGGGCCTGAATCGGCACCGCTTACAGCGATTTTTTCAAATAATTTGCTAAGTCTTGGAGGCCGCGATCAATAGCCTTGCGGACAGAGCTTTCATTGACGCCCTCGGCCTTGGCAATTTCAGTTTTGCTCATGCCTAAAAAGAAAAAGGCATACAGACGCTTGGCCTGCTTGTCCGGCAAAGAAGCAAAGGCGGCGTACAGCTCGGCCACGACCGCCTTATGTATCAATGCTTCCTCCGGGGTCATGGGCTTTTCCACGGTGTCGTATTCTATACCGTCGCCACGGTCAAGGGAGTAATACGCCTTGTGATAGCCCAGCCGGTTCCAATAGTTTTTTTCCTCACGCTTGCTTTCCAGAAGTACCGCGCCGATTTCGTCCGATACTTCCACAAGGGCGTCACAGGTATAGTAAGGGTAAAAATCCCGCAAATTGATAATCATAGTATTTTCCTCCATTTCGATTGTTTGGGGTTAATTTGCGACAATCGAAACGGGGGCGGCGGGGAGCGACAGCGCAGCATAATGGGCGCAAAAAAGCCCGGCTGCAAAACGCAGTCGGGCGTACATGAAGCTACAAATATAAAATGATGATATGTGTATTCACCTATGAAACCGGAAAATCCCGTGGCGGGGAGAGGGCTTTTTTTAGCAAGTTGCTAATTGTCGGATTTTGTCGATATAAAAACAACACGGCGATACCCCCTAAAATACCGCCGTGTCCTTAGAAAAGGGCGACCCTAACACACCCTCCGTATTCTTATTTTTCAAAAAGAAAACGGCGGATTGAAATGAATATTTCAAAACCGCCTTTAGTGCTTATTATACAAGAACGTCATTAAAGGACGGTTTTGTGTGTTAGAAAAAAAGAACCGATAACCGCATTTTCTAATCTGCGTGTTATCGGCTCTGCGTCTTTGCGTCTGGCTCTTTGATAACGGATAAATTCAGTTGTTGTATATTGATTAGCGTTTCGTGCTTACACTTCGGGCAATGTAACGGGAAGTTTTCAAGTATCGTATCTTCCCGGATTTGTAAGCGCGTTTTACTTCCACATATAGGGCATAATACCCATTCATAGTTCATCACACCAACTCCTTTGTTTAATTCCTCATGTGCTATAACCTTTCGATATGCTGTAACATCATCATATCTGGCATATCAAGGAAACCTGTTTTTGTGTATAATTTTCTGCCGGGTTTGGAAGTTTCTAAATAAATCTTTGTTATGTTTCTCTGAACCGCCTGCCCGACAAGCCATTTCACAATCAATTCCCCAATTCCATTCCCTCGAAATTGTGGGCAGGTATAGATATTCATTAAATATGCACATTGCCCGGAAATATTGTCTGGGGAGGGCATTTCTTGATATAAGCAGATACCACCACATCCGACAACCTCATTTTCTTTATAGGCAAAGCAAGCAATATGCCCGCCAGCCGGTAATGCGGATTGATAATATAATCTGTTTGCCTGTTCCAATTCTTCCGTAGTTTGACCGTCTGGAATGGAAAACACCTCATGCAACACTTTCATACGCCATTTCATAAGCAGGTCAATATCATTAAGTTCTGCTTTTCGTATCTCAATAGCCATAATTACGCATCTGCTTTCATAACAACCGGCAGCCTTGCCGTGTCTGGTTTACCGTTGCTGTTAAGTGGGATTTGTGGCATTTTTACAATGTATTCCGGTATCATAAAAGCGGCAAGGTTTTCCGAAAGTTCTTTCCGTACTTGGGACACCCTCATATCCTGTGCAGATGGAACGATATAAGCGGTCATATAAGAAAGCCCGTCCTCGTCCGTAAATGCCCTTACAACAGCCTGCTCTACACCGTTACACTGATAGAGCCTTGCTTCCACTTCCATTACCTCAACACGTTTTCCGTAGATCATAACCTGCGTGTCCTTGCGACGAAGAAAAGCAAGATCGCCGTTTGGGAGAAAATAGCCTAAATCGCCGCTGTGATAGACGATATTTCTGTTTGATGTATGTTCAAACGCTTTGTTTTCTTCTGCGTGATCTCCAATATATCCGTTTGAAACACCGTCCCCGTAAATACAGATTTCACCTGTTTCACCGTCTGCCAGTTCTGTGCCGTCTGCGCCTATGATAAAGATTTTTGCCCCCGTAACAGGCTTGCCAATGGGATATGTGCCGTCTTTTAGAACTGTACCGCCATTGCAACGATAATAGGAAGCGCAAACCGTAGTTTCAGATGGCCCGTATGTATTATATACTTCTGCCTGTTTCAATAGGCGGTCAACATAAGCTCCACGAAGTATATCACCGCCGCTTATCAAAAGACGTAGGCAAGCAGGAATGTGGGGCAAGTGGTTCAATTCAGCTAAAAGATAGGGGAAACCGCTAATCATTGTCACTTGATACCGTTCCACGAATTTCATTAAAGACTTCACATCTTCTTTATCTTCCGGGGACGGAATAGCAAGGGCAGCACCATTCAGAAGGCTTGCAAAAACTTCTTCTACAAAAATGTCAAAGGAGCATACAGAATATTGCAGCATAATATCTTTTGTCGTTGGCTTAAATTCATTTGCAAATGCTTTGACATAATGGCAGACGTTACGATTTGTTACACAAATGCCCTTGGGCCGTCCTGTTGTGCCAGAGGTATAAAGCACATAGGCGGGAAGTTCAGGGTTCCCTGCGTCCGATCTTTCAAAAGCAGGGTTTTCCACTCCGCAGATTTCACAATCCGTAAGCCGTACCTCAAAATCACTTAGTTTATCGGTAAAAGATGTTTCGGTCAAAATAAAATCTACCTTTGCTTCCTCCATCATATAGCGTATTCTTCCCGTAGGAAAACTCGGCTCTGCCGGAACATACCTTGCACCGCATTTTAATACCGCTAATATCGCGGCAATCATTTCCGCACGGTGGCTCATAACAATTCCAACACTGGTGATCTTCGCCGGAAAGCTCCCTGCGATTAAATCCACCAGATCAGAAAGTTCCCCGAAAGTCATAGTCCGGCCATTTTCAATAATTGCCGGGTTACTTTTGTTTTCTGTAACCACATTCTGAAAAAGTGAATAAATTGTATTCATAAAATCCTCCGTTTTTCTATTCTTCTAAATCTTTTTGACAGGCCGGACAATACACGCTGCTCCTGCCGCCAACTACAATACGGAAAAGCGTTGCCTCACATTTTGGACAGGGCTTGCCCTCCTGACCGTAAACTTGTAAAAATGGTGTATTGCGGTAGTCCTGCCCTTTGGTTTTCAAATATTCCTCCTGTGTCATTTTATTAACTTCAATAAAATGACACAGGCATTCCGGGATAGCGGCGGCGAGCCGTTCCCATTCAGCACGCTTCAAACTGTTTGCCGGACGCGCCGGATATATCCCCGCCGCAAATAAAATCTCGTCCGAATAGATATTGCCAATACCTGCAACAACACCTTGATCTAACAGACATTCTTTCACCGTTTTTTTGCGTTTTCCAAAATGGGCGTTCAGATATTCAGCGGTAAAATCGGAAGAAAACGGCTCTACTCCTAATCTGTCAATTCCACTGTATGTATCGGTTTCACCATTTTGTAGCAGCCAAAAACGTCCAAATCGGCGTGTGTCGGAAAATCGCAGTTCCCTTTTATTGCTTAACTGAAAAACAATATGAGTATGTTTTTCTTCCGGGAAGTCTGCCGGGGTTAGCAGCAAGCAGCCTGTCATTCGTAAATGTAAAACGATATGATCGCCGCTATGAAGTATAAAAATTAAAAACTTTCCTCGGCGTACCATATGGGAGATTGTTTGTCCTGTAAGCAAATCAGAAAACACATTTGCGGTAGGATATGCGATTACTTCCGGGCGGTTGACCGTTACATTCTCAATGGTAAGTTCCTGTATCTGCGGCTCAATAATGCTCTTGATTGTTTCTATTTCGGGCAGTTCAGGCATTGTTTTCACCTCTTTTTCTTGCCGATTTCTTAATCTCACTGTGATAGAAATAGTTGACGATAACGGGCGGCGCGTCAAAAGGGCGGCTCATGCTGTCATCATTTGTTACATAGTCAAGGCCAATTTCGGTTGCGTATGCTTTTAATTCTGTGTCGAGCAGTTCCCAATAGCTGCGGTTTCCATCACGGTAAATCTCTCGATAGAGTGGGAGTAAATGCGGGTATTTATTTTGTATGTAGTCCAAAATAACCGTTTTGTAGCTGCCGCGTAGGTTGAGATTTTCAAGCCAAATTAAATTACATTGTTTTTTCACACGCTGGATAATCGCTTTTATATCCGTAATGCCGGGGAAGATCGGTGATACAAAACAGGTGGTACGAATACCCGCGCGATAAAACGCTTCCATAGCGGCAAGCCGCCGATCAATAGACACCGCGCTATCCATATCAGACTTAAAATCTTCGTCTAATGTGTTGATAGACCACGAAACGCGGGTTTCCGGGAAAGTTTTTATCAAATCCAAATCACGCAATATCAAATCACTTTTTGTTGCAATACTGATCTTTGCGCCGCTTCCCTTTAACTGCATAAGCAAGGCTCGTGTCCGCCCGTATATTTTTTCCTGCGGAAGATAGGGGTCGGTAACAGAGCCGATAAACAATTCTTTTCCTGCGTATTTCTTCGGGTTCTTGATTTCCGGCCAATGTTTTACATCTAAAAAGGTTCCCCACGGTTCCGCATGGCCTGTAAACCGCTTCATAAAGGACGCATAGCAATATTGGCAGCCATGCGTACAGCCCACATAAGGATTGACAGAATATTCACACACAGGCAAGTTGGATTTTGAAAGAATATTCTTTACTTCGATTTCTTGTATGATCGGAATATTCATATTCACCATTCCCCCATGTGGATATGACCGTCCGGGTAGGTGGGGTACTGCTCTAAAATCAATTCGTCCTCTTTCGGATACCCAATCCCAATAAAGCATGGGGTCATCCAACCACTCGGCACACCAAGTTTTTCAAGCACAATGTTGTGTTCCTTGTTTAGCGGAATGCGTAAGGAGTAACCAAGCCCCTCGTTGATAACGGCAAGCATAATATTTTCAGCAACGCACCATGCAGTAGTAAGTGGATTTAGCTTGCTCACCCATTCGGCGTTAAGCCTGCTGCATTTGAACAGTGGGACGATCACATACGGACAATCAAGCAACATGGTATATTGCCTCGGCATAGCATACGCATACATCTTTTGTGCTAAATTGAGTTTCCTGTTTTCGTACTTTTTCGTATCAAATTTTTCCGCTATGAATTTAGCGTAGCTAAAAGCAATTTCTTTTTCTTCCTTTGTATGAAGAACAATGAATTGCCAGTTTCGGTAGTGATCCCAAGATGGCGCTTTCATGCCAGCTTCAATAATCCTTTTTATCGCTTCAAAATCAACTTCCTTATCCGTCCATTCCCGGCTTGTTCTTCGTTTATTGATAACTTCATTAAAATCCATTTTGATATTCCTCCTTATCGTTCAACTGTGGTAGAGGGTCGGTTGTTCTTTTGCTAAAAAACTTTTCTGCGCCCCCTGTATGATTGTGTCCTCCGGCTTTACCAGACCTAACAGCAACGGTGAAGCGGGGTCATGGAGCCTGTAATTCTCCCGCGCTTTTTGCGGCTTCGTATTCGCATAACAATACTTGCAGCCATTCAGACAGGTATCATAAGCTCCTATGTCCCGGCTTTCGATACAATGACAGCCCTGTCGCATACCTTTGTGCTTCAAGTTCTTAAATACAATCCCATTTGCCGCCCCCAAAACATCAAGCGTCATACAGCCGGAAGCGTGAATACCATATTTCGTAAAATCGCCGTTTGTTCCGCAAGTTTGAATGGAAATGCCATACTGCTTTGCGATTGCCCCCAACCCTTGTGCCAGCGCGTCCTTATCTTCTTCGGAAAGCGGGATAAGTTCAGGCATATTACTTTCCAGCTTCTTATACATTTCGACAAAGCTGAAAATACAGCGGTCAACATAGGAAAAAAGCACTTTCGCCATGCGTTCAAAGGTTTCTAAATGCCGCTGTATCGTATATTTTTTTGTAAGCAGAACGGGGTCATATCGCCAAGCAATCCGCTGTCTGCCGACCTGTTTTGATAACTCGATTAGCGTTTCCATACTTTCCTCGATTGCAGGTACACCCGGTTCAATATCTTTTTCGTAAGCGGTAATGGTATAATGAAAGTAGGTGTTGAAATGGTCTGTAATCTCATGTAAGCGCGGTAAAATCGGTTTATAGTTTTTCGAGCAAAAAACAACGCAATCAACATTTTCGGGGGTCAATTTATAGCGCGTTACTTTGTTTGGGAAAAGCGGATTGCGCGAAAGAACATATCCCTCTGAAAAACGGTTTAAGAGCCATTCGGTATAATATTGGACGGTATCTGTCCGGCCACCTGTATTGAGTATCATTCTTCTACTTCCTCCGTTTCCTGATTCACGAGCTTGGTAAGATTTTTTGTAAATGTTCTCGATAAATCAATAAGCTGTTTTTGTTCTTCCGGTGTAAACATAGACATTGCCGTATCCTCGGCCCATGTGATATGACGGACGACCTTTTCGCACCATGCCCGCCCCGCCTCTGTCATTTGAACTATCTTATTTCGTTTATTTTCTGGCACTTCGGTAACGGTAATATAACTTTCTGCCAAAAGGTTTTTAATAATTAGATTTACGGTCTGCTTAGACTGAAATGTTCTTTGACATATTTCCGTCTGTGTTATTCCGCCTTTGGAATAAAACCTGTCATAAAAAAGGACATTCACCACAAGCAAGGTTTTCATCAGCATACCATGACGCTTTGCGTATTCGTCATATAGGGCAAACTGTTCATCTCTGAACTTGCAGTACAGATACGCATTTTTTTTATCTTCTTTATTCATAACTCACCGCCTATGGTCTATTTCTTTACAGTCAATTTCTTTACTATTTAATTTTAGCACTTTTCTCGAATAATTTCAAGAGCGGACAAAGAAAAATTTGGTGGCAAGAATAATATGCTCTATTATTATCAATCATATGATGTATGTAATCATATTCAGTGAGTGAGGTGAACGGTAAAATGTAATAGGGTGAAAAATATGAAGCAGGACAAAGTGAAGTATAATTTTAAAGCTTTCGGGCAAGCCATAAAAGAAGCAAGGAAGGCAAAGGGCATATCGCGCAATCAGTTGGCAGACAGACTAAACATTGCGCCTCGCTATATCGCGTCCATTGAGAACAGCGGGCAGCACCCAAGCCTACAAATCTTTTATGAGCTTGTTACCTTTTTAGATGTGTCGGTAGACCAGTTCTTTTTCCCAAATGATGAAACGGACAAATCAACGCAGCGCAGGCAGCTTGAACGTCTGCTTGATGAAATCAGCGACAAGGGCTTGCGAATTGTAACCGCCACGGCAAAAGAGATTAAAGAAGTCGAAGAAACGGAGGAAGCGTAAAACGCGGCCTCCGTTTTCTCATGGGAACGCACCAACTGGGAACGGGGGATTTTCCGCTAAAACAATAGCGGCAAGCAGGGCACAACGGTACACACCGTTGTGCGTTTGCCCATTTTCCGCTATGCGAAAACTGTTCAAACCGCTTGTTGGGGGCAGCCCCCAATCCCCCGGCAAGGGCCGCTATCGCTGCCTTGCGAACGCTCCACAGGTGGAGCGGCTACGCGCCCTTGCGGGCGCTGAAAACACGGACGGCCCGGCGCTATCGCTGGGCCTGTTCTTTTTCCTTTTCCGGCTTCTCCGGTTCCGGGGAAAGCAGCCTATCGACGTTTGCCTTGGCGGTTAAAACCTCCTGCATTTCTTTCTTGGCGGCGGCATACTCCGCATAGGCTTTTTTCTTTTCGGCCAGCAGTTCGGCATACTCGGCTTGCAGCGTTTTTATGGTGGGGAGCTTTTGCAGGCCCAGCTTGTCAAACGCGGCCTTAGCCGCCTTGTGCAGCAGGATTTCCGATTCATGGGCGGCCAGAAACTTCTTGGTGTACCCGGCCTTGCGGTAGGCCGCATAAACCTCCCGCGTCTTGGAGTAATTCACGATCTGCTTTTGCAGCTCGGCAATCTCGGACATGCGCCCCTCGGCCCGCTTAATCGTGCCGGACAGCTCATTAAACCGGGCCGTGCTATCCTTGGCCCGCGCTTCCAGCTGGGCATATTCCAGCAGCCCGTTTTCCTCCAAAAAAGAAAGTGTTTGGGCCATCTGCTTTAGATTAAAAACCTTGGCCCATTGTTCATAGCCCCGGCCCTTTCCGGCCTGTAACTTGCTTTGAATATCAATGAGCAGGTTCACCTTGCGGGCCGGTGTCTGTCTTGGAGCTTTCGACCGGCTGGAAGAAACAACACGCTCGCCCGCGATACGCTCCTTTATGGCGTCCTCGGTGTAGTCGGCCCCTAACGATTTTTCCCGCAGCCGTGTAAATTTTTCCTGCCCCGGCGCAAGGAAAGAAAGAGTATTTCCCCGGCGCTTGGACGGAAAGCCTGCCGCTTCCATAAGACGCACAAACGCGGTGAAGCCGGCGGGGTGCTGGGCAAGGGCGTCGTCGATAGCGGCCCGGATTTTTTCTTGCGCTGAAAGCGGCTTTTTGTCCCCTAACCATTTGCCATAATCTTTCTTGCCGCGCTTGGGATTCTCAATGACGGATAGGCCATTTTCCAGACACAGCCGGTCACTGATTTTACGGACGGCTTTTGCGGAACCTAAGAAGTCCCGGAACCGCCGCCCGGCGTCCTCCGACACAGCGGAAAAAATTACATGATTATGGATATGGTTTTTATCAACATGGGTCGCAACGACAAATTGATACCGGCCCTTTGTCATGCGCTGGGCCAGCTCGTAGCCTATCCGGTTGGCTTCCTCCGGCGTGATCTCGCCGGGCTTGAACGCCTGCCGGATATGGTATGCCAGCACTTCCTTGTCCCGGCCCGGCTGCCGCACTCCATTGTTCCGGTAAATCTGCCGGGCCAGTAGCATTTCAGCGGCGGCGGTGGCCGGGTCGCACTTGTAGGAGCTTACCCATTGGCCGCCGTCTGTCTTGGCCGGATTCAGAATATAGTCAATGCGTTCCGTCAGGGAAACAGCGGGGGTCTTGCCCTTGCCGGTGTGCATGGAAATCAAGCGGGTGGCGGCCATGTGTCAGTCCTCCTTTCACAGAAAGAGGCGCAACGGCTGTTAAAAACCGTTGCGCCTTTTTTATTTGATTATTGATGTTTCCTACTATTCGTTATTCCGTGCCTTTAGGTGCAGCAACATCATAATAATAAAGCACAAACCTAAAACTACATAAGTCCAGATCATATCTTTGTGAGTTGCGCTATATGCTATCACGCTAAAGAAAAATGCCCACAGCAGAGAGAGCAGCCCGCCAACAATCCAAAAACCGAAACGGGTGTTTTGTACCCAAAACAGGAAAAGTAAAACTGCTATCCCGATCAGCAGGGAAAATGCCGGGTGAATGTGCAATAATTTGTTCGCAACAAGCCCCGATATGACAGCGAAGAAAATACTGTCAAACAGAATGATATGTCCAAAAAAGGTTCCAATGATGGTAAAAATAAAGCCAATTAACAGGCTGATAGCAAATAACAAGCCTCCGGTAAATAACACTTCCATAAGACCGCCCCTCCCTAATCAATTTGTTATTCAAATTTTATCATAGGGCGGAAAAAACGTCCAGCCTGTCAAATGTGTTTAGCTGATTTGTGCCAGTTCTAACAGTATCTTGTTGGCCGCTTCCCACAGTTCGGCGTACCGTTCCTGCATGTCCTCCACATCGGCGGCGTAAATACTCCGCGTTTCATTGGCACGGCGGGCAATCTGGTTCAAGTTGTTGGTCGCTCCCCGCAGCAGCGACACAAGCTCCCGGACGCTTTCTAAATCCAGTTTGACGATATAGCCGTCAATGGCCTGTTTCCGCAGATACGCGCCGATGTTGCGCGTTCCCAGCAGCGCCATTTTCTCCGCGATCAGCTGCCGTTCCCTCGGCGTCACCATGAAATGCAGCTGGATATTTCTTTCTCTATTTGCCATAAGCAAAGCCCTCCGTTTCCCCCTCGTCGTACAGAACCGGATAAACCGGGACAAAGGCGGTTTCCAGAAAATCGGCGTCCGTCATAGCCGCCAGTTTCCGGGCGGCGCTGTCTACCACGGCCAGCAGTTCCGGGTCATTCTCATAAAGAGGACGAACGGCCCGCAGCTGGGCCAGCTGCCCGGCCCGTGTGTCGGCCTTGTAAATGTCAATCAGGTTCGTTTCTTCCACGGTAAAGTTCATCATAGTTCAATCTCCTTTTCTTTTTTCTTGGTAGGTTTGGCTTCCGGTTCCGGGCGCTGTTTCAGCTGTTCAAAGATAGAACGCCGGGCCGGTTCGTCCCGGTTCTCGTCTTTGGAAATAAAGGCGAACAGGCCGGGTGCTCCGTCGTCCCTCCGGGTAATTGTCAGCGACTTGTAGGGCAGGGCGGCGGCCAGCTGCTTCACCTCGTCTTTGGAGGCAAGGTTTAGGAAAATCGGGGACACCTTTACCATGAAACACCCGTCCCCGCCATTGGGGTTCCAAAGCCGCCCAAACTCTGAAATAAGTCGCTGGGCCTCGTCTGTCACCTTATCGGCGGCCAGTTGCCGGATATGGGCTTTCAAATCGGAGGGACGGGCCTCCCGTTCCCGGCCCTCCTGTTCCAGACGCAGGCGGCGGGCCAGCGTCACCTTACTTTTGGGTTCATAGGAAAAGGAGCGGCACGGCCCGAAGCGGCGCAAAATCCGCAGCTCATTTTCCTTGTACTCTTTGTAGGGAAAGTGGCGGGCCGTCCCGTCCCTGTCTGTGATGGTGACAACGGCGGCGGGCAGGGCAACGCGGGAGAGGTGGGCCAGCTGTTCCAGATAGTCCAGCCGGTACAGGTCGCCCGTTACCTTGCCGTCCTCCGCGCTGGTGATCTTCACGGCGTAACACAGGGCCTTGTCGCTATCCAGCCGGACGCCCCCGGCAAAGCCGCCGAATCTTCCGTACTCCACATTCTCCCGGATAAGCAGGTCTTTTTCTATTTCGCAGCCCGTCCCAGCCGGGGCCGATACCCACAGCAGGGTCTTGCCGTCGCGGGCCGGGCTTGTAGCGGCCCCCGTGATAATCTGCTGGTCATGCTGAAATTGGTCTTGATTAAATCCCGTGTTCTGTCTCATAATGGCGTCCAGTGCGGCGATCACATCAACATTTGAAAACTTCTCCATAGGCGTCAGCTCCTTTCCGGCCCGTCCTTGGAGGGGGCCTTTTTCTTGTGGGATTGTTCGGGGGCGTTCTTGGCCGCTTCCAGCTGTTCCCGGATAGAGGGCTTTTCCCTCCGGGCCTTGCGTTGCAGTTCGGTAGGCTTTTCGCCGGTCAGGGGCGCTATGGCCTTGATGGAATCAGCGGCCCAAAACGCATTATCGGTCAGCTGTCTTTGCCATGCTTTCGCGCTGGGCGACCAGCGGAAGCCGCCGCCTTTCAGTTCAGCGCGGGTGTCCGCGTCAGGCTTTCCATCGAAAAAGACTTGCAGCCGGTTTTCCTCCCGGTTGATCTCCACCTTGCCGCCGTCAAATTCCCAGCCCACAAAAGGGGTCTGTTCCTTGCGCGTTAAGCTCTCAATCCGGGCTTTTACCCGGCGAATCTCCGCGCTGTTGTTGGAAAGCGCCCACGACGCAAAGGGTTTATCTTCCAAATGCCAGCCTTGGGCCATGTCCGATTTGAGCTTTTCAATGGTTTGCGGGGACAAGCTGGGGCAGCCGTCCAGTGTCTTATGCTTGCGGTAGTAGGCGTTGACGGCTTTCATGGTTTCTTGGGATTCTTGCAGATTGGCAAGTTTGGCTTGCAGTTTGGAAACGGCGTCCGGGTCGTCGGCGCTGATTCCTCCCATTCCGGTACTTCTGATTTTATCAAGCAAGCCCTGAATGTCCCGCCATTCCTGCATATTGCTATCCATTGCGGCGTTTTGCTTTTCCTTTTTCCGCACGGGGAAGTTAGACGGCCCGGCGATCATCACAGAGGGGACGCGGGCCATAATCTCGTTATGGTGGTTCATGTTGGCGGCCAGCTTCCGGCAATAGGTGTCAAGCAGCCGGTCGATCTTGTCATGGTACATGGGGTCAACACGCTTTTTCTGCCGTTCGGCTATTTGCGCGGCCTCGTCCACCATCTGCCGGTATTCCGACGTTGCGCTGCCGGGCCTGTAATCGGAAAAGCTGATTGCTTCCTTTGCGCGGCGGGCCGACGTTTCGTTGATTGCATAATAGGTCGGGGCGGTTGTTTTGCCGTCCCCAGCGGCGGGAACTTCCGGGGGTTCCTCCGCTGGGGCAGACATTTCCACAGCATCGGCAACAGGGGCTTTGGCCTGTTCCTGCACCAGCTGGGAGAAAGAAAGCTGCTCATAGCCGCCCTCTGGTATTTCCTCCGTTTGCGCGGGCGCTTCCACGGCGTCCGCAGCAGGGGCCTCGACCTGCTCCTGTACCGGCTGGGAAGAAGAACGCGGCTCGTAGTCATTGGCGGCGTATTCCTCCACGATCATTCCGGCAGCGGCGGCCTCTTGCCGTACTTCCTCCCGTATTTGTTCCTGATAGGCCCGCAGCTCCGGGTCAATAAAATTCTCTTTCTTTGGGGCCTCCGGCAGCTCATAAGCGCCACTGTTTAACTGTTCCCGGCACTCGTTCACATAAGATTGCAGGGCTGTATAATAAGCGGTGTTTGTGCGTTCTATGCCGTCGGGTTCCTCCATCTTGGCAACAGCGGCCAGTACGTCAGTTGCAGCCTGTTCCATTTCCGACAGATTACAATGTAGCCGCAGATAGGGCACAAACTCGGTCAATATCATTTCCCGATGGGCCGTGTCCTGCTCCAAAGCCTCCGGGCCGTCGTGGTGCAGCACATGGTTTTTCCAGCTTTCATCTTTGGCGTAATACTCGTGATAGCTCTTGATATGGTCGATCAGGCCGCCGTCGCCGTCCCCGAAATCCTGCCGCCCCTCGTAGCTGTCAAGCTCCCCCTGAAAGGTGAAGTCAATGCGAAACTTGGTCTTGTCATAGCCCGGCCCATGTTCGGCGTCCAGCTGCTGAAAGAGGGTATCAGCCTCGGCAAGCGTCATTTGCTGCCCGTCCCGCAGTTTGTCGTTTTCGCTCCAAATGATTGTGACAATCGGCTGTTTTGTAGGGTCAAGCGGCCCGCCGATCATGCGCTGCACCTTGGCGGCGGCAATCTCGGCGTCCACACGTTCCACGACAGCGGGATTGACATAATGGTTTTTCTGTTCAAAGCCCTGCTCGGCCAGCTCGTTCACAAGGGCAAAGAGCTTTTCATTGTCCTGCACCTGTTCGGCGTACTCCACAATCAACCGGCGTTCCCCGTTACCGAACCGCTGCCCGTCCTGTTCCACAAGGTCGATTAAGGCGTTGGCCCGTTCGTTCATGGTGGCGTCCGGCATAAAGGGCTGATTGTTGATAATACCGTCAATCATGTTATAGTTTTGTTCGCTGCTCATTTCAGCGGCGGCCAGCGGGTTTTCCTTTTCGGCGGTCCGCTGCTGTTCCAAAAATTGCGGAACCTCGGAAAAGCCGAAGCTGTCAACATAGAAAGCCCGGTCTTTGCCGCCCTGATGAAGCACCACAATATCAGACACAGAAAGGGAATGGCCGGTGAAGTCCTCCGGGCGGTTGATATTGAACCGGGTATAAAGCCCCTCCAATGTATCGTTCTTTTCCAGCGGGGCGGTGTAAATCTGGTCGTAATTGCCTGCCTCGACGGAAAGGCCCGCCGCTTGCAGCCGTTCCAGCGGTTCAAAGCGGTGGTAGCGCAGATCGTCGCCATGTTTGAGCTGATAGATGGTAAACGTGTCCGGTTCGGTCAGTCCCGGCGCGTCCTGCTCCGGGGCCTCCATTGCGGGGGCGGCCTGTTCCTGCTCCTTGGCCTTGACAATCTCCTGAAACTTTTCATCAATGGAGGCAATCAGGCCCGCCGCCGTGTTGCGAATGGTTCCCAGCGACGCCTTTAGCTCCTTGGCCTGCTTGTCGCTGCTCCAACCGGCGATATAGCCGAATGAGTAATCAGACGTATCAATCCCATAATGCTGGCAGACGGTAAAGGCCACGCTTTCGGCCTCCACCTCACGGGTACGCTGGTCTTTGCGCTGCTCCGGGGGTACTTCCTTTTCTTTTTCGGCATAGTAGTTGTGCAGGGTGGCGTGAGTGATCTCATGGATTGCCGTCTTGACGTTCTGCACCTCGGCCATGCCCTCATTTATGGCTATTCGCCGTTCCTCGTAATTACAGTAGCCCTTTGCGCCGCTGGTGATTGCCTCAAAGCCCACAGGGAACGGGGCCACCTGCTTTAGCGCCTCGAAAAACTCCGGGTAATGCTCCACGTTACCGGTCAGCTCGTTCACGCCCAGCGACGGGAGGGGTTCGCCCTCGGTTTGGGCCACATCGAACACGGTCACGGGCTTAAAGGCCGCCCGCTGCACTTCCTCGGTGACGGTGACGGGTTTTCCGTCCGGCCCGACCTGTTCCCGTTCGACTTTCTGCTTGTAAGGACAGGGGGCCAGAATCTTAATGCCATGTTCGCCACGCTTGACGTGCCGGTGAAAATTGTCTTTCCAATCATTATAGCCCGCCACGCGGGAGGCGTCCGGCCGCTGCATATAAATCAAAAGAGTGTTGCTTGCCGAATAACCGTAAAACTTTGACATGACTTTCAAATACGCGGCGTACTTCTCACTGGAAAACAGGTCTTGCAGCCCTTTTTCCAGCTGGTCGGTGATTTCCTTTAGCCGGTCGCCCGGCGTCTGGTTTGTATATGCCATGAAACAGCTCCTTTCTCCGGCCCATAAAAAAGCCCTGCACGGGTGGGCCGGTTCCCGTGCAGGGTGGTCTTGCGGAATGATAGAGGTTCATTTTCGGCGGTTCAGGATATAAGATACAGGCCCCCACGGTTCCGCGCCCGCAAAGGCCCATTTTACAAGGGGTTTCAAGGCCCTAATTGTCCGCTGTACCCCCTGTTTCCGGGGGGCTGATTTCCGCTGGGCATAAGAAAAGCGCCCCGGACGGTAGTTGATACCACCGGGGCGCTCCCCATTGTCACGATTGGGAATCCTATCCCTGTTTCGGGGGCGTATAACGCCCCTCAATGGCCCGCTTCCTTGCGGCCTCCCGTCGTTCGTCGCTGTATGGCTCCTGAACAACGATAGATTTTTTCGGCACGGTGTAGGTGACGGCCCCGCCCGGCTGGTCGCTCTTTAACACGATTTTATCCGGGTGTTTTTGGGAAAGGCGTTCCAATTTCTCCCGCAGTTTTTTGTTGTGGGTATAGATTTCAGCGGTCGGCTCGGCCTCGTTAAACAGGATTATGGTTTCCTGTTCCAGACGTGAAAGCTCCATAGGCGGCCCTCCTTTCAGCGTTCCATATCCCGGTGTTTGGGCGGCCGCATGTCTTTTGTGGCATTGCCCTGAAAATCGTAGTTTACCGGATTGGCGGCGCGGGTTCTCCAACCGTACATAGCGCCGCCCAGCATAGCGCCCTCAAGCTGTTTGGTGACGCCCTCGTTTCTGTTCATACGGTCGGCCTCCCTCCGGTTTTCAGAGGGGTATTCACTTCCCCAGCCGCACACCTGATACCCTTTCTTGCCTTTCTCAATCAAAATCAGCTCCCCGGTTTCGGGCTGGACGCTAAAGCAGCGGGCAGGCAGCGCGGGCGGCTTTTCCGGGGCGTAGCTTGTGCCGATCTGCTCCATTCGCTCCGCAAACTCGCAGATATGAAATACGCTGCTGCCAATTCTGGTATGCACCTCGTCGATATACGCACAGGGCAGCGTCCGCTTTTCGCCGTCAGGACGGGTCAGGGTGATTTTTTCCCCGTCAGGAATCCAAAACAGGGTATTATATTTGCTGTCAATAAAACGGATTGTTTTGGCGTCGTTATTTTCCATGCGTTTTTCCTCCCTTGGTTACGTTGGCAGAGGGAAAGTCCATCTTGAAATTGACAAACTTCCCGCCCGTGTCGTCCAGAATCACAATGGCGTCATAGGTTTTGCCGGTCTTTTCGGAATGGCAGCCCCGCAGCTCGGCCCGGCCCTCTTTCAGCAGAGCGGCGGCAATCTTGGCCGTCAGCTCTTTTTTCTTGGCGGTGAAAAAGCGGTTTTCTTTCCAGAGGGCAAAGCCGCAATCCCGGCTTTCGCAGACAAAGCCCTTTTTGTTCTCCACCACGCGCCCGCCACAGCGGGGACAGGTTCCCACGGCCTTTCTTACCGGCTGGAACAAAGAGAGGTCGGCCCCGTCCGGCAGCTTGCCGTAGTCCTGCACCAGCTTAGAAGTCAGGCCCGCAATCCCGGCCATGAAGTCGGCGGCAGGAAGCTCCCCGCGTTCCACCTGTTTTAGCTTGTGTTCCCATTCAGCGGTCAGGGCCGGGGATTTAATCAGTTCAGGCAGGACGCCGATCAGCGCCGCGCCCTTTTGGGTAGGCAGCAGATTTTTTCCTTTTCGCTCCACAAAGCCGGTATGCACCAGCTTTTCAATGATACCGGCGCGGGTGGCCGGGGTTCCCAGCCCTTTTCGCTCGGCGTCCTCCGGCATATTCTCGGCCCCGGCGCACTCCATAGCCGACAATAGCGTGTCCTCGGTGAAGTGTTTTGGCGGGGCCGTCGTACCCTCCCGCACAGAGGCATTGACGCGGGGAAACGCCTGCCCCTTGGCAAGCTCCGGCAGCGGGGCCGGTTCCTTGTTATCCTCCGGCTTTTCGTTCAGGGTGGCCCGGAAAGCGTTGTCAATGCTTTTCCAGCCGTAGGCCGTCACTGTCCGGCCCTTGGCGGTGAACGTGTGGCCGCCGCAGGAGAGGGCCGCCACGGTTTCGGCGGTGACGTATTTTTCCCCCACAGCGCACAGCAGCCGGGCGGCAATCAGGAACAGCACGGCCTTTTCCCCGGCGGGCAGCGCCGCAAGGTCGGCCCCCGGCATGGAATGGGTGGGGATAATGGCGTGATGGTCGGACACTTTGGAACCGTCCACCACACGCCCGGCGTTCACTGTCGTTTCCAATCCCGCCATGAACGGCAGCGCCACGGCCACGGCCTCCACCAGCGACGGCAGCCCCGCCGCCATGTCCTCGGTCAGATACCGGGAATCCGTGCGGGGGTATGTCACCAGCTTTTTTTCATACAGACTTTGGGTGTAATCAAGGGTCTGTTGCGCCGTGAAGCCATATAGCCGGTTCGCGTCCCGCTGCAAAGTGGTAAGGTCGTACAGCTTGGGCGGCAGTTCGGCCCGTTCCTTGTTCTCCACGGCCTCGACGGTGGCCGTCCTGCCTCCGCAGGCCGCCCGGATTTCCTCGGCGGCTTTCTTATCTGCCAGCCGTTCGCCCTCGGCGGTCAGCTCCCCAGCTATCAGCTGCACCGTGTAAAACTTCTGTTTCTTGAATCCGGCAATCTCATTTTCCCGGTTCACCAGCAGGGCCAGCGTCGGGGATTGGACGCGGCCCACATTCAGGGTCGCGCCGTACAGAACAGAGAAAAGCCGGGTGGCGTTAATGCCGATCAGCCAGTCGGCTTGTGACCGGCACAGGGCCGATTGATACAGGCTTTCATATGCGACCCCGTCTTTCAGGGAAGCGAAGCCGCCTTTAATCGCCGTTTCCTCCATGCTGGAAATCCACAGCCGCAGGGTAGGCTTTTGACATTGGCAGTAATTATATACCAGCTGGAAAATAAGCTGCCCCTCCCGTCCGGCGTCGGTGGCGCACACCACGGCGGTAACGTCCTCCCGGCCCATGAGCGCCCGCAGGACGGTCAGCTGTTTTTCTTTGTCCCGGTCGGCGGCGTACTGCCAGCACTCCGGCACGATAGGCAGATCGTCATAGGCCCACTTTGCGTATTTCTCGTTGTAGGCGTCGGCGGGGGCCAGCCCGACAAGGTGGCCCACACACCAGCTAACCAGCCAGCCGCCGCCCTCGGTGTACCCGTCTTTCCGGGTTGTCGCTCCCAGCACATGCGCGATTGCTTGGGCAACGCTGGGCTTTTCCGCAATCACTAACTTCATTCCGTTTTCCCTCCTTTTCGTTCCTCCAAAAGCTGCTTGACACAGACGCCGACACAGGGCTTGGCGGCCCCATAGGGACAGCGCCGACATTCCGGGTAGGGGCCGGGCGGCCTTTTATCCGCAGACGGCCCCGGATTGCTCCGGGGCCGCTGGGTCATCATTCGTTCAAAGGGCGAATTTGTAAAATAGGTCATTGGCCGCCCTCCTTATCCTCCGTGTCGTCGCCGGTCGGCTCGTCGTCCCCGTATTCGTCGGGGTCGTCGGCGTAGTCCTCCGGCTCCGGCAGCTCGTCGGCCTCCCCATCGGCGGGGCCGTCCTCAAACTGAATATCCTCGAAATCGTCCGCGTCGTCTAATTCCTTTTTGGGTTTAACCACCTTGAAATAATAGCCAGCGCCCCCCACGGCCAGAATGACAAGAACGACGATCACCATTGCGCCGGTGTTGTTTTTCTTGGGCGCTTCCTTTTGGCTGGTTTCCGTATCGGGGGCCGGGGCCTCCGGCTCCGCACCCTCACAGCCGGACAAATCCAGCTTGCAGACTGGGCATTTCGTATTGACCGCGCCAGCCTCGCACTTGGTTTTACAGCTGCATTTCTCCGGGGCCGGGGTGACAGGCTCCGGGGCGCTGCTCGTGTCCTTGTCCTTTTCAGCCAGCGCCAGCAGGTCGCTTTCCGTGACGGCGTTCAGGAAATACACGTTGTCGCTGTCCCGCTGCTTGTCGATCACAAGGTAAAAAGTGTTCTCGGCGGGGGTGACGATGGTGTAAAACTCCTTGCCGTCCTCGTCGGTGGCATTGTCAATGACGGTCGCCTGCCCGTCAGGGGTCAGGGGAGCCGGGGCGCGTTCTTCATTTACCGGCTGGGAAGAAGAAGCCCCGCCCTCTGTCTTGCCGGTGTTTCCGGTCGGTTTGGCCGTTGCCGTTGGCGTTGTGGTTGTCGGCGCTGTTGTGGCCGGTGGCGTCGTAGGCGTCGGGGCCGGGGTGGTGGCCGGTTTGGTCGTGTCCGGGCAGCTTGTGGAAGTGTCTTTCTTATCGTCTTTGTCCGTGCTGTCTTTTTTGCTGTCCGGGTCTTTGTAATTGGGATTGTTCAGCTGCACGGTTTTAGACTTGTTGCCCGCGTTATCCACGGCCTGAACGGATATTTGCTTGTAGTCGTCGTCCAAATCCCGCAGCCGCACGTCCAGCGTCCCGTTTGTCAGATCGTCGTAACGGTCGCCGTCAATGTAAATTGCGTCCACGCCGGAAAGCTCGTCGCTTGCCTCCACGCGCAGCAGCTTCCCGTCGATTCCGGCCTTGATGGTGGGGGCCGTCCGGTCGAAGCACTCTATATACCGGCTTTTGGTATGGGCCTTGCCGTCCTTGTCGGTGACGGTGACATATACGGTGCAATTCTCGGTGATTTCCACCTTGGCCCGGTTCCGTTCGGTCAGATCGTCGGTCAGGTCAATCCAGCTGCCGCCGCGCTCAATCTTGGCCTCCACCTTTTTCCAGCCCGTGCCGTTTATGTCCTCAATGCGGATTTCCACGTCGGCGGCCTTGGTGTACCAGCCGGACGGGGAAATGATGGTGATGGTATAGGACGGCGCGGGGGCAGGGGTCGGCTCCGGGGCCTTGCCGGTGCAGCCGGTCAGGTCAGTTTTGCATACGGGGCAATCGGCGTTTACCGCGCCCAGCGCACACTTGACGGTACAGGAGCAGACGGGCGGTTTCGGTTCCTTGCCTACACACTTGGAAATGTCAGCCACGCAAACCGGGCAAGCCTCATTTGCCGCGTCTCCGGCGCACTTGGTTTCACAGCTGCATTTCTCCGGTTCTTTGCCCTTGCAGCCCGTAACGTCGGCCACACAAGCCGGACAATCGGCGTTTAAGGTGGTGGCCGTACACTTCACGTCGCAGAAGCAGGCGGGCGGCTCCGGCGTTGGTTCCTCCGTTCCCGGCTCGGTTGCCTCCGGCGTTTCTGGGGCGGCGCTTTCCCCCACGGTGGGGGCCTCATTGCCTGAAACGGTGGAGCTGTCAAGTGTCCCGGCCTCCGCAGCCGGGGCCGCCAGCCCCAGCAGGGGGACGCACAGGAGCGCGGCGCAAAGTACAAGCGCCACGGCCCGCTTAAATTTCGTCAGTTTCTTCATGCTTGGGTTCCTCCTTTCCCAAAGAAACAGGCGTCCCGGATTTTTCCCGAAACGCCTTGATGAACGCCGCAAGCTCGGCTGGGGACGCCTCCACGCCCCGCACAAGCTCCACGATCTCCGTATTTTCCAGCTCGGTTTTCTGCTTTTCCAGCTCCCGCAACCTTGCGTTGTACTCGCTGATTTTCGTCTTGGTCTTGTCGATTTCAGCGCAGACCTTTTCAATTTTTTTGTTCACGTTTTGCCTCCTTTTGCTTAATAGGGCAGCCGCCCAAACGCATAGAAATGTTCCTGCCAGTACGGGGTATTGATATTCGCGTACTTGATCGGGTCGCCCGCGTGAATCATCATGCCGTTTCCGACGTAAATCCCGATGTGCGATACCGGCCCCGCGCTGTCATATGTCTTTGTGAAGAAAATACAGTCCCCCGGCCTTGCCTCGCTTGCCGGGATAATGGCGCACTGGTTATAAATGCCGGTAGCCGTTGTCCGGGGCAGGTCGTAAACGCCGGAATGGGTGTATACCCAGCAGACAAAGCCCGAACAGTCAAAGGACGTGCTGGGAGAGGAACCGCCCCAAACGTAGGGATAACCTAAGTATTTTTCTGCCTCCGCAGCCAGCGCAGCAAAATCCGGGTCGGAAAGCGCCTCGCCCGGTATTTCGTAGTCAATACCGGGGTCAGCCTCGCCGCCTCCGGTATAAATGCCGTCCCACAGATACGGCTTGTTGCCCTTGGTTATCAGGGTAGCCGTGTAAATGGTTTTCTGGTCGTCCGTCAGCAGGGCGTCGGCCACGGCGGGCAGCGTCTTGTTTGTCAGGGTGACGGTGAGAATGTGCCATTCATATTCGTGTTCGTCGCCGTCCTCATCGGTGTAGGTGCGTATCTCCACGCTTTCCGTAAGCGTCAGGGTGTATTGCTCGTCAAAGAGGGCTTGCAGCTCGGCCCGTGCGCTTTCGCGGGTGTACTCTTGCAGCTTGGCCGTCAGGTAGGAAGTCAGTTCATAGGGGTTATGGCCGATTTCGTCCAGCTCGTACCTGTATTCGTCATAGCCGGGGTATTCGCTTTCGATATTGTCTATCCGCTGCTGAAGCTCGCGCTCCAGCTGGGTATAATCTTCTTCGGCTCCGTGAATGTCCGTGTCCTCTGAACCGTAGGACGTGCCCAAAATGGAAGCAAAGCCGCCCGCCAGCATGGAAGAACAGGAGGACGTGCAGGAGGCGAAGAAAAAGACGATAAACGCGATCAGCGCCGCGATTGCCACCAGTTTTTTATGGCCGCCCTCAAAGGATGCCACGGCGCGGGCCGCATTGCCCACAAGCCCCGCCGTTTCCTTGGCCGCAGCAGCGCCCCGTTTGGCCTCCCGCGCCGCCTTTTGGTACTGTTTTTTGATACGGCGCTTTTGCTGCATACGGGAAAACAGGCTTTTCTTTAGCTCCGGGTTCTCCTGCAAGGTCTTTTGATACAGGTAATTCACGTTGGCTTTGGCCGCTTTCTTTTCCCATTTCCGCAGCTTGTTATAGGGCGCGGCCTTGTGGTGACGGTAGGCAAAACGGACGGTATCATGGGCCAGATTTTCGGCGGTAAACTCTACCTTGTGGGCCGCCTCCACGCCCACGTTTTCGTGTTCCACCTCCCGGATTTTCTGGTGTGCTTTCAAGTCCACAGTCCGGCCAGCGGCGAGAGCGCCACGGGCCAGCGGGTTCCGCCTGCCCTCCGGTTTTACCTCCGTTTCAAAGCGCAGACGGCGGCGGGGCCGCCCGGTGTCCCCGTCCAGTTCCTTTTTCAGCTGGACGCGGCGCTGGGTGGGCAGATTGTCGCGGGCCTCCCCAGCCTTGCGGGTGGCCTTGTCAAGCCGCCGCTTGGCCTTTTCGGTCTTGCGGGCCTGCCGGGGGTCGCCGGTATCGCTTCCGGCCTTTTCGGTGGCAGAATCGCCAGCAGCGCCGGACGGTTCCGGGCCGGTCGCGTTGTCAGTAGGTTTTTCCCCGGCCTGCCGCCGTTCCTCCTTAGTGAAGCGCAGCCGGGACGTTTTGCCGCCCTCCGTTTGTTGCCTGTCGGCGTCGAAGCGCGGGGATTGTGTGCTATCCTCCGGGGTCTTGACAGTATCGGCATAGCGCCGGGCCTGTTTTCTCCCGCGCTGCTTCCCGGCTTGGGGCGGTTCTCCGGCCTCCGGTTCCAGCGCGTCGCTGGGGGTGAAGCGCAGCCGTCCCGGTTCCTCCGGGCCGTCTGTGAACATGGCCCGCCGTTCGTCCGGGGGAGATTCCCGCCCCGTTGCATGACTTTGTTCATGGCCGGGGGATTTGCCCGCCCGTTCCGGGCCGGAATACTCTAACCAGCTGGAAGAAGAAAACGCCTCCGGCTGGGTAGCCGGGGCGTCCTCCGTGTTCCTGCTCATTTTCTGGTAATAGCCGGTCTTTTTCCTATGCTCCGGCGGGGCGGGGCCTTGTGCGGGGCGGCCCGTGCTGTTCCTCCGGTCTGGTTGTGGCCGATCTCTCATAGCGCGGCCTCCGGCTCCGCTTTCACCTTGGCAGGCCCGGCCTTATCCGGCTTTTCCACTTTTTTCAGGGCTTGCAGGTTTTCCCGCACGGACGGTTTTTTCTCGGCGGCCTGTTCCAGCTTTTCCAGCTGTCCCACGGCGGCCCCGGCTGTCTTTTCAATCCCTGCCATCGTGTCCCGGACGGCCCGCAGAGGGGCCAGAAGCCCGGCCTGAAAACGGCCCTCCTTGGAGGCGTCCACCTCCTGCCGTTCCTTGCCGATGGTGGCCCGGCCCGCCTGTTTCAAGTGGCCGCCCGCGCTCCGCAGTTCTTCCCCGATGGCCTCCACCTTGGAAATTGCGTCCTTGGTATCATCAATAAAGTAATTCAGCCCGCCCCGCAGGTCGTTCAGCATATCCTTTATGCCGATAAAAGAAAGGGTCTTGTTGAGTGCAGACAATCCGGTGTGCTTCACACTTTCCACGGCACGGGCCGCAGCCGCAGCAATCCGTTCCTTGATTGCCCCTAATTCTTTTCTTGCGTCCCGGACGCCGCTTTCAATGCCTGTCACCGCAGCGGAAAGGGCCTTTTTCACGGGGCCTTGTTGCATATCGGCCAGCTGCCCCCGCACCTGCATAAGCTCCGCAGATACAAGGTCAAACCGCTTTTCCATCGTGTCAACGTACTTTATCAGCTGGGAAAACTCCTTGGCCCGGTCGCCCTCCACCTTGGAGAGCAGGGCAAGCAGCTTTTTCACGTCGTCATTGTCCTTTAACGGCGCGGCGGCCCGTTGGAGATCGGGATTGTCCGGCGCGGGTTTCAGCTCATAGTCGGCCATCTGCTTTTTTGTCAGCGGCTTTGCATAGGTCAGATCGCCCCACGCTTGCAGCTTCCCGCCCTCCACGGGTTCGCGCTTGTCATAGTTGTTGATTTCCAGCGGCTTATTATCCGGCGGGGTGGGAAATGTCCCCATATCAACGGGCCGCTGGGTGGAATAATACTTGTAACGCTCCATCTAAAAACCTCCTTTACTCGTTGCCCTCTGTCCCGGCCTGTTCCTCCGGCTTGGTCGTCATAATGCGGTAAAGCTCGGTGTCCTTGGGGAAGTGATCGACAAAGGGGATAATCGTGTTGCCATAGAATAGCAAGCCCTCCCCGGCGTTACTATGGGTCACATAGGAAAGCTGGGTCGGGGAAATTCCCAGCTGTTTAGCGAGTATTTGCCGGTCGCCCGCAGCTTGGGAAAGCATATAAATGAAGTCGGAATTTTCAAAGATATTCTCGATTTCCCGGCTTGCCAAAAGGTCTTTTACGTTTTGGGTTAGGGCGCTGGGTATGCCGCCCCACTTACGAAAACGCTTCCAGATTTCCACGGAATAGGCCGCCGTCTGCTCGTCTTTCAGGAGCAAATGAAATTCGTCACAGTAGAACCATGTTGTTTTATGGGCGGCCCGGTTGACCGTGACACGGTTCCATACCTGATCTTGCAGAATCAGCATGGCGATTTTCTTTAGCCCCTTGCCCAGCTGCTTAATGTCATAGCAGACAAGGCGGTTTGTCAGGTCAACATTTGTCCGGTGGTTAAAGACGTTCAGGGAGCCGGTGACATAGATTTCAAGAGCCGTCGCAAGCCGTTTCGCCTCCGTTTCCTCCTGCTTCAAAAGAAGCTCGTACAGGTCGCCCAGCACGGGCATGTTCTCCGGGCGCGGGTCTTGCAGGTAGTCCCGGTAAACAAGACGGGTGCAGCGGTCAATGATGGTCTTTTCCACAGGCTGCAAGCCGTCTTTGCTTGCCACAATCAGCTCACACAGGGACAGGATAAAGTCGCTTTTCAGGGTCAGCGGGTTTTCCTCGTCGCTGTAATCGGGGTTTATATCCATCGGGTTCACATATTGGCTTGACACGGGGGAGAGCTGAACCACCTGCCCGCCCAGCCGGTTTACAAGGGGCGCGTACTCGGCCTCCGGGTCTGTTATGATGATGTCGTCCTTGGTCGTCAGGAACGCATTGGCGATTTCACGCTTGGCGCTGAATGACTTGCCGCTGCCCGGCACTCCTAAGAAAAGCCCGTTTGGGTTTTTGAGGCGTTTTCTATCGGCCATAATCAGGTTGCTTGACAGGGCGTTGATTCCGTAATAAAGCGCCTCGCCGCTCATAAACAATTCTTCGGTGGTAAAGGGGACAAAGATTGCAAGGCTGCTTGTGGTAAGGCCCCGCTGTATCTCAATCTGATTCAGGCCCAGCGGGATGCTACTCATTAGCCCCTGTTCCTGTTGCCAGTCCAGACGTTTCAGGGTGCAGTTATGTTTTTGCGCCACGCTTGCCGCTTGGAAAATATCGTTTTCCAGCTGCCCCCGCGTCGGGGCAAGGTTCAAAATCAGGACGGTTGCTAAAAACATGCGCTCGTCCCGGCTTTGCAGGCTGTTTAAGAGGGTTTGCGCTTCCCCGGCGTAGGTGATAAGGTCGGGCGGTAACACGTCCATATCGTAGCCAGATCGCACAGCCTTTTTCTGTTCCTCGATCTTTGTTTTTTCAATGTCCGTCAGCTTGCGCTTGATGGTCTTGATTGCCTCCTGTTGGTTGACCGCCTTAATATGGATATTGACGATCAGGGAACAGTCCAGATTGAGGAAGTCGGACAAAACGCGGTCGTTGAGCTGGGAGGCCCCGATTTGCAGAAAAGAGGCCGCGCCCCACATGCCGCCGATCTTAAACGTGCGCCCGCCCCGGAAGTCAAAGGAGCTGGGCGCGATAAAGGGCTTTGTCGTAAGGCCCGTATTTACAATGGCGTTCCAGTTAAACCGCAGCTTTTCCCTGCCGTCCGGGTGGAAAATGCCGTGCAGCACTTCCAGCCGGTCATAGCCGGAAAGCGGTTCCGAACGGACGCCCATGTTTTTTAAGTGGTTCCGCAGGTCGGCCTCCATACGCTCCACACGGGGCCGGGCGGTTAGCTCGTTGTCGGCTTCAATCCCGAATGTAAAATACTTGCGCTTAATCAGGCCGTTGTTGCCCTTGGCAAGCTGGGTTCGCAGAATCCCGGCCAGCTCCCGGCGCACGTCGTCGTATGCGTCCCCGGTTTCCGGCACAGTGACCGATTTCTGATAGTCAATCAGATTTGCCCGCAGGTTGATAAAGCTCATTTGTGCCCACATGGAGCTATCCAGCACGTTGTAGAAGTCGCACAGGCCGTCAAAGGTCTGTTCCTTATCCTCCGGCTGGGCCAGCTCATAGTTAATATCTGAAAAGCGCAGCGTTTTTGTATAGAGCTTGTCATTGACGCGCAGCAGGCCGTCCGGGTACATTTCCCGGTAGGGGATTGTCTGAACGGCGTCCCTTGGGATTTTGCCGTCACGCTGGGCTTTCTGGATTGCCCGCTTGACACGCCGCTTTTCGGCGGCGGTCATTTTGGCGTCAGGCCCGGCGATTTTCAGCGGCTTTTTCGGCGGGGCCGTGTTTTTGGCCGCCCCTGCCTTGCCCGGCTTTTTTTGCGGTCTGTACAGGCCGCACAGCTTTTCCAGCAGTTTCAAGTTTTCGCACCTCCTTGTCAAGTTGTGCCTGCCGTTCCAAAGCGGCATACAGGTTGTTGGTTTTGAACGGACGGACGCCCGGCCACAGGAACCGGGCGCGGACGTAGTGGAACACGATTTTTTCAAGCGGCTGCCCGTCTTTCTCATACATACCCAATGCGAAGAATGGGAGCATGAGGCCAATCATGCACAGGGCCGCAACGTTCGTCCCGATTGCCGACCGGCTGGAAAGATAAAAGGGGATTCCCACGGCCCCGGCCAGTGTAAAACAAACCAGTTGCCTTTTCGTCAGATTAAAGGCCACTTTGTTTTTTACCCGGCTAAGGTCTTTGGGAACAGGTACATAAGGCATGTTTCAGCTCCTTTCTGCCCAAAGGAAAAGGGCCGCCCATTACGGACGGCCCTAATGGGCGCTAAAGATGGATTTTGCAAGGCCGCCCGTTTTGAACAGGGCGAAGCATAACAGCAGCGTATACCCGGCGCAGCCCCAGATCGCGGCGTGAATGTCCTGCCCCGTGCTGATAGTCTGCACCAGCACCGCGTAAATGCCCACGCACACCATGATTAGAAAGCCTTGGAAGCCCAGCGCAAACAGGCTTTTCAGGTAGTTTTGGCCCATCTGCCCCCAGTCCCGGTTAGCCATTGTCGCCAGCGGGATAGGGCCTAAAGAGGTCGCAAGGTAGATTTCCAGCATACGGCCATAAGTGATGATGAAAATGCACAGGGACAGGGCTTTCATGGTAAGGCCAATCAACATGCTTTCAATCAGCAGCCCGAACAGCTCCGGGATTTCCATTGCTTGCAGCGTCGTTTCAAGGTCTGCCGTCACGCTTGATATGTCAATGTTGGCGTTCCCCGATATGACGCCCGCGCTGGATTGTATGACGTGCTGGGCCACGTCGAACACGGCCATTACGATAGTAAAGGTGTTTGTCACGATATAAACAGCAACGGCGGTTTTGAATATCCACTTGAAGAACATAAACGTGTCTACATCGTGCATGTTGTTTTTTTCGATAATCATTTGTATCAGTTCGTAGCAGCATACAAAGGTCAGTATCATTCCGGCTATGGGAATAATCACGGTTTCCGAGATATTCTGAACCATAGAGAAAACGCCGCCGTTCCAGCCCGACGGCGTTTGCCCCACGTCGTTTGCAATCTCACCGACCTTTGTATTGACTTCATCGAACATGTTTCCGAGATTCCCGGTAATGCAGCCGATAAGAAAGTCTTTTATCCATTGTTCGATCTGGTCGATGATTGTTTGCATAGGCTTTTACCCGCGATTAACCGAACAGCCCGGACAACAGGGGAACCAGATTCAGGCCAATCAGCACCACACCGCCACCGGCCATGAGTTGTTTCATGCCCTGGCTCTTGGCTCCGGGGTTGTCGGAACCGTACCCCTCCAAAAGATTGACGATTCCCCACACGCCGAGGCCAGCGCCCAGCGCCGTAACAAGGATAGACAGAGTGTTGATAGCTTCACCGAAAAATTCCATATAGTCCTCACTTTCTGCCGCTTTGCGGCTTACATATTGATTGATGGTTGATATATAAAACGGAGCCTTGCGGCCCCGTGCTGGACGGTAACAATCGCCCTTGAAACGCAAAAAGGCCCCGCCGTTTCGGTTTCATTCCTTAAACGGCGGGGCCGGGCTTGTCGCCGGGCGGTTCGGTGTCGTCGTCAATCTCGTATACGTCGAACACGTCCCCCGGCTTGATTTTCAGTTTACTATTTAGAAGCGCCTCAATATCAAAGGCAAGTTTCTTGTCCGCGTCGGCGGTATATTTGTAATTGGGGTGTTTCGTCAGATCGTACTTGCTGGAAAAGAAAGGCCGGACGCCTCGAAGCTGCAAAATGCACTTGCTCCCGTCCATCGTCGCCAGTTCGTCCATCGTCATAAGCTCACGGCCCAGCTTTTGATAGTTGGTTCCGTAGCTCCGTTGCGTCCCTCTGGTGTCGCTGGTGGTATAGGTGTCAATACTTTCCTTGCCCAGCACTTCCGTTAAATCTTTGAGCGTCGTTTTCTCCCGGCCCCCTAAGAAGATCACCGAATCCATGTTTCCGATGATGGTTTCGGCGTTGTCCTTGTAAAGCGCCTTTAATTGCGATTGGGCCTGCAAAAACAGGCACATGCTGATTTCACGGGAACGAATGACGGCGCAAAGTTTTTCCAGCTGGGGAACCTGCCCCGTGTTGGCCGCCTCGTCCCACAGGCAGCGCACATGAACCGGCAGCCGCCCGCCGTATACATCGTCGGCCTTTTCGCACAGCAGGTTAAAAAGCTGGGTAAAGGCCATAGCGATTAAAAAGTTAAAGGTCGAATCCGTGTCGCTGATGATGAAGAACAGCGCCGTTTTCTCGTCGCCCAGCGTGTCAAGCCCCAGCTCGTCATAGGACATAATCTCCCGAACCTCCGCAATATCGAACGGGGCTAACCTTGCGCCGCAGCTAATAAGTATGCTTTTGGCGGTCTTGCCCGCCGCTAATTTGTACTTTTTGTATTGGCGCACGGCGAAGTGTTGCGGCTCCACGGCCTCCAATGCCTCAAACATGAGATCGACGGGGTTTTTATAGTCCTCGTCGTCCTCCCGCACGTCCATAGCGTTGATTAGCTCCACAAGGGTATTCATGTTCTGCTCGTCCTCCGGGGCCTCATAGTGGATATACCCGATTAACGCACAGTACAGCAGCGTTTCGGCCTTTTCCCAAAAGGCGTCCCCGCCTTTCTGGTCGCCCTTGGTGTTGGCGATTAAGACGTTTACCAGCTTCAAAATATCCTTTTCCGAATGAATGTAGGCGAACGGGTTATAGTGGAAGCTCTTGCTGAAATTGATGGTGTTAAATACCCGTATCTTATATTTGCCCCGTTTCAGGGCGTTTCCACATTCAACTAATACGCTTCCTTTTGGGTCTACAACGCAATAGCTGGAATGAAGCTGTAACAGGTTGGGTTTTAGCCAGAACCGGGTTTTGCCGGAACCGGAACCGCCCACAATCAGGCAATTTTTATTCCGGGCCGTGGCCGGATTCTTGGGGCGGCTGTTCATCGTCAAAAACTCTGTTTGTGTCAAAATCACGTTGTTTTCCGGCTTGGGGTCTACAAACGGCTTTATATCGTCCGGGCTGCCCCATCGGGCCGAACCGTATTCAATATTTTTGCGCCACTTCTTCGCGTTTTTCTTCTTGAAGTACACCACCAGCCAGATCGCGGCGGCCCCGGCTATTCCGGCCAGCAGGTCGCGGGGGTGGAGGCTGGGCAGCGGGTCACGTCCCAGCAGCGCAAGGCCGTTTATGGCGTCCATAACCTGTTTCCCGATATTATCCCCGGTTGAGAGCCGGAACGCCTGCCCGATTTTATCCGCTATCCAAAAGATAAAGAGATAGGGAAGATTGGGCAGGACATACTTTTTCACTTTGTCGTTCATAGCGCCCGTTCCCCCTTATCCAGATGTTTTTCCTTGCTGATTGTTCCCTTGGATAGCTCCTTGAACTTGGCGAGTTGGGCCAGAACGGACGGACGGCTTTTCTGCCGTACCCGCTTTTGGGTGTACTCGGTAAAGGCGGCGGTCAGGGCGTCCGCGTCCTTGCCCTTGAAAAAGACGTAATACTTGCCGTCGCCCGCTTTTTTTGGCGCGAAATCCACACCATACTTGCGGGCCACGCGGCTAAAAGAGCGAATCCCGCTTTTCTCCACGTTGATACTCGACATGCCTTTTCCTTGGGCGGCCAGCTGCTTCACCGTTTGTTTGCCTTTATGAACCTTTTGCGGGTCTTGATGGTTTTTCCACACAGCAAGCAGCTTTTTCAGCGCCGCTTGCAGCGCCCGCCCGGTCAGCTTGGTTACTTTCACGGCCACCTGCGCCGTTTTGTCGTTGACTTCCTCCTGCATAATTCAGCCCCCTTTCTTACAGGCTGGAAAAAGTAAATGGTTACAGCTCCGGGCCGTGAGTTTTCGGGTGGTCATGCTTGACCTTGCCGGGCGCGTCCTTTTCCGGCTTTCCGGTCTGTTTCAAAGTGTCCCGGACGGATTGCTTGGCCTTACCGGGCCTGCCAAACTCGGCCTTGTATTCCTCCGGGATATGCGCCCGGTCAACTTCGTTCCATTTGTCGCCGGATTCCACAAGGTAGCCTTGCGGGATAAAGCAGCCCTGTTCCTGCTCCTTGATGTGCGCCCCGAACCGGGCGGGGTCTATTCCGGCTTTCCATTCCTCCGGCATTTGCACCATGCCCGAATCGTTTAAGTAGTACCGGCCCAAATCAGCCTCATTGTGGACGTTCTGCACAAGAACGTAAAACTCGGTGTTATAGGTCAGGGCGATCACGTCTTGTATGCGGTAGTAGTTGCCCGCAGCCACAGCTGCCCGGACGGTAGCAAGCTCCGTTTCGTCCAGCGCTTCAAGACGGGACGCCAGCCAGTTCAGGCCGTCAATGGTGTTCGGCTTGCCGATCACGGCGTCCAACTCCGGGAAAGGCAGGTTTTCAGCCATCGAAACATAGTAGTCGGCTTTGGGGCCTTGGGAACGGGAAAGGGGTTCAATCCCCAGCCGGTCAAACAGCACCCGCACCTTGTCGGCGTCGGTGGGCAGCGGAAGCCATTCCTGCCGGTCGTCCTGTTTACTGTTGATTATCAGGACTTCCAGCGGCTTTTTCTCACTCATGTAAATCCACTCCTTTCAGTACGTCCGCAATGCCGGACATGATATATTCCACACAGGGCAGGACAATCGCGTTCCCTAACGCCTTGCACCTTGCGGCGGTTCCTATTTCCTTTCCATCATAGCCGTAAGCCGTCCAGCCCTCCGGCAGCCCCATAAGCCGCTCACATTCCGTCGGGGTCAGGTAGCGTATCAGGCCGTTTTCGTAGTCCTCCCCAAACCACAGGGAAAACATATTCACGGTTCCAGCGAGTAAAGTTTGAAAAGGGTCAGTTGGTTTTCCAAAGCTCCCGATGAAGCCGGTTTTGTCGTGCTGCCTTGCCTGCCCCCGCATACGTCTGTCCTGAAAGGGGTGGACGACTGGTAGCGCCCGCCCTGTTTTTTCAGGAGATATTCGATTTCCGGGGGCGGCGGGCAGCCCGTAATTTCCGCAAGCCTCAATATTCGGGAGCAGACGGCGGGGCTTAAATAATACTTCTCCGGCGCGCTCGCCTCTAAAATCCGCCACGATGAAGATACGCTTCCTCCGCTGGGGGATTGGGGGTTCTCCCCAATACTGGGCGTCCACAAGCCGCCAGCACAGGTCAGGCGTACCCCCTCTAACCATTCCGGCGTTTGCCCATGTTCCCGTAGGAGGCATTGGAATTTCGGCGTTTGTGAAAGATTCCAGCACGGCTCTAAAGTCCAGCCGGTCATTTGAAGAAAACGCTCCCATGACGTTTTCCCAAACAGCGAAAGTTGGATATATGCCATTAGTCGCCTCCCTCATTTCTGTAATCAGCCGCATAGCCTGAAAGAACAGGCCCGACTTGATACCCGCCAGCCCCTCCCGGTTCCCGGCTTGGGAAAGGTTCTGGCAGGGCGAGCCAAAGGTTATGATATGGACGGGAGGCACACCGCCGCCGTCCAGCTTGGTAATGTCGCCTAAGTGCGCCATGCCGGGAAAATGGCGTTTCGTGATGGAAATAGGCGCTTTCTCTATTTCGCTTGCCCAAAGCGGGGTAATGCCGTAACGGGTGGCCGCCAGCGGGAACACGCCTATCCCATCGAACAGACTTCCCAGCGTCAGCAAGCGCCGTCCTCCTTTTCCCCCTGTCCTTTGACGGTCAGAATCCCGGCAAGCGTTGTCGCCGTGATGTTAAGGCGCTGGGCGGTGGCGATCTCGTTTTTCACGCCCTCGTCCACCACGCCGCCGCAGACAATCAGGACATGGGAGCGCCGCAGCATATCGCGGGCCATATCCACGCCGTCCTTGTGCTCGCGGGGGATTGCGTCGTCAATGTATAGGGGAAGATACAGGCGCGGGCAGATGGGGGAGAAGCCCGCCTCATACACGGCCCGGCAGTAAGAACGGGCCGTCTCGGTGATCTCGGTTTCCGTGCCGCTCCATGCGGCGCTGATATATGCTAATGGTCGTTTCATCGTTCAAAACTCCTTTCCTTGGGGCCACGGGCCGGGGCCGTCCGTCCGGCCAGCTTTGCCCGCAGCAGTTCGTTGTAGTCCTTGCCATGCTCCACAGGGGGCGGCTTGCGCTCCACATTCAGGGGGCGGCCTTGCAGCTCCTTGTCGTCCTTTATGGCCGCCTCAATCCGGGCCATTCCGTCCAGACCGGCCTTGTCGTTATCCAGACACAAATACACCTGCTTTATCTCCGGGTGGTCTTTCAGGAATTGCAGCAGCGCCAGCGGAGCCGTACCGCCCAACGACAGGTAATTGCATTTATCCCATGCCGTGCGCTTCACTTTCCGCAGCGTTGCCAGCGATAGGGCGTCAATGGGGCTTTCAAACACGGTCAGCAGGACGCTTGACGGGTCAGCGGACGGGAGGCAGAAGTTAAACCGCTTATCGCTTCCCGGCGCGTCGGCCTTAAAGTCGCCCATCGTTCCGCGCATACAGGCAAACCGGGCTTTTCCGGCCCTGTCCCTGCCCACAAACACGCAGTTGTGATAGTTCCTGCTTTCGTAGAAGATACCGGCTTTCATGCACCGGCTGATGATTTCCGAATCAATCCCCCGGCGCTGCAAGTACGACACGGCGGCGGTGGCGCAGCGGTTCGCTTCCGGCAGTACAAAGGCCCTCGGCTGTTCCGGGGGCCTTGTTACCGGCTGGGAAAGAACGGGGGCGCTTTCTCCGCACAATGTCCGCACGGCGTCCACAAACTCCATGCCCTGCACCTTGATTAGATAATCAAGCGCCGTCTTACCGCCAAAGCCCCGCGTCGTCCAGTTCCATCTTCCGTTACTGATAACAAGGCTGTCATGGGTCTTTGTCCGGTATTCCTTGTCCGTGGGCCGCTTCTTTGTCAGCTCTCCCGGTTCGTAGGCTTGCAGATATGAAAGCAAATCCCACTGTTTCGCCCGGTCTATCTGTTCCCTTGTCACTCCGGGCATAGGTAAAACCTCCTTTTACCGGCTGGAAGAAAGAAGCGGGGCGCTCCTGTCCAGCCGTTGATAGGCACAAAAAAAGGACGGCCTTTTTATCGGTCGTCCCATAAGTACAGCGTATTTAATTAACCTTTTTCCAGCAGGTAAGCTCTTTACCAGCTGGTAGAAAGAGGGGGTGCAGGGGGAGAAAACACAAACTTTCCCCGTCTGCTTGCAAATGGGCGCACTTCCCCCTATAATGAAACTATCGGTTTTATGCGCCGTCCTGCTCGGCCTTGTAGTCCTCTATGGCGTCGTCATAGTCCAGCAGGAATGAAAAAAGGAAGTACCCCCGCGCTTCCGGGTGTCCGGCCAGCAGTTCCACATCTTCCGGGAACGGCAGGCCCAGCACGCCGTACAGCGTCCGCAGCACTTCCAGCATTTCAGTTTCCCGTCCGTCCGCATACAGGCCGGACAGGAGGGTGTATACTCGGTCGGTCGTGTCCGTGTCGCCGTTCGTGACCGTCCAGAGCATTTCCACAAACGGCGGGGTATGCGCCCCGGAAATCAGGTTGATCTTGTCCTTGACGATTTCCCCGGACGGGCGCAATACCCCCTTATCAATCAATTCTTGCATGTCTGTTTGCCTCCTTTTTCGTGTTGCCCGTGGTGCCCAAATGGTGCCCAACCTTACAAAAACACGTTATTAGGAGCCTTGACACGATATTGTGGGATTTTGAGAAAACGCCCATTTCATGAGGGTTTGCGGGGCTTTTTTATGAGAAGTCCCGCCGCCTTTTGCCGGGTTATTCCGGTATCAGGCAATAAAAAATAAAGAACACTTATTTGCCGATATTGGGAAATGGATGGCAGTTATTTTTATCGTATTGTTAAGCATAAGCCCATTTTTAGTAATGATTTAATCATAAAAGTACAGGCTTTGAATAAGAAAAAATATTGTAAAAGGTCATGCAGCGAAGCTACTGCCAGAGAGGGGGGGATAGCATGACGGAAAGACCTATATTGAATAGAAATTTAGACAGTAATACATTTCGTGATTATTATTATTTAAAAGAGGAATTAATGGATTTTTGCAGGAAGAATGCGCTGCCAGTCTCAGGAGGGAAAATAGAAATTGCAGACAGAATTGCCTATTTTCTTGATACTGGAAAAGTATTGCCTGTTCCAAAAACAAAGAAAAAGGCAGCCGTAATCTCTGATATCGAGGAAAATACAAAAATTGAACCTGATTTTATCTGTTCAGAAAAGCACAGGGCTTTTTTTAAGAAGCATATTGGAAAGGGTTTTTCTTTTAATGTGGCGTTTCAGAACTGGCTGAAGAGTAATAGCGGGAAAACATACAGAGAAGCAATTGCAGCTTATGATCAGATTCTTGAAGATAAGAAAAAAGGTAAAACGAAAATTGACAAACAGTTTGAGTACAATACATATATTCGTGATTTTTTTGCAGATAACCGAGGGAAATCAATGGAACAGGCGATTCAATGCTGGAAATACAAAAAGCAATTGCCAGGGCATAACCGTTATGAAAGGGCAGACCTTGCGGCTATAGAATAACTATGCTTTGTGTTTGGTATTTCCCGGTTCGCGTAAAGCGTTATTGGACTTGGGATGATGCCTCTTTTTGAAGGGACTCCGGTTTTCGATATTTAAGTCTGCATAGAGAATTATGAAACGGCAGTCTTATAAAATAAATATAGGATATGTTCGCGATATAATGTAACTAAAAAAGTAACGGACAGCAGTAATAAGGATGAGTGTGCTTGCATGCACAGATGTATAACCATTGGACAGGCAGCATGCACGGAGCAGTTGACATTCTTTATTCTGATGGAAAAAATAAAAGGAGAGAGAAAAGATAATGAAAACTATAAAAAGTAAACTGGCAGCTCTGTTTATGATATGCTGTTTCGTCTTATTGACGGGATATACGGTAAACGCTGCTGACAATCATGTACCCACAGCTTCGGATAATCTGAATATAGGATTGAGAAGCACCTCAGAACTTGCAGCAACAAACAACGGTTATATGAGAGTTTTTTATAATGGGAAGAAAATTTGTATTGAATATTATGACGATAATTTCAATATAAAAAGCAAAAAATCCCTTGATATGGAGTTGAGCATCTGGGGCGGGTTTTACGCTGGTTCTGATGCCTACTATTTAGTAGAGGGACAGGCTAATACCGGTGAGAGTGATCAGGCTGAGGTTATACGTGTAATTAAGTATGATACCAGCTGGAACAAGATAGGTACAGCAAAAATTACTGGCAATCCTAATCTTTTCGGCGGTGAAGTACGTTATCCGTTTGACTATGGATGTGTGGAAATGGCTGAATACAACGGTACTCTCTATATTGTTACAGGTCATGAAGGATATGTTGATCCTGCATATAATCAGGGGCATCAGGGATTTTTAATGATAGCGGTGGACCAGGCTTCTATGACCGGCAGCATCGTAGCCAGTGACCTTTGGCATTCTTTTGCCCAGTATATAGCCTGCAAAGATACAAATTTGTATGTATTAGAGCAGAGCGAGGGTTCAAGATATACGAAACTCTCCAGGTATAATGCTGAGAATTTAGAAGAAACTTCTCTGGCTGTTCTGGAATACGGTGGTTCCCGCTCTTCAGCGTGGGCAATTTCCTGTTACGCAAGCGTGGACGGAATTGCGTTATCTTCCGATCAGGTACTTTGTCTTGGTACCTCCATTGATCAGTCAAAGTACGACAGTGTTTCAGAAGATACAGAACACAATCTTTATCTTACCGTTACTCCAATGTCAGACTTTTCGGAGAGTGCCACGACAGTAAAATGGCTTACAAATTACAGTGGGAGCGGGAAGTGTTTTTTAGGGACAAAGATTACCAGGGTAAATGACAACCGTTTCATGGTTTCATGGGAGGAGTATGGGATAAGCCAGACAGCAAGCACGGAGGACGGCCTGTCATCCAGTCTTCTACACTACCTCTTTATTGATGGAAGGGGAAATAAAATAAGCAGGGAGTTTACTGCAGCGGCGCCTATATCTGACTGTCAGCCTATTGTGAAAGGTTCAAAAATCGTATATTATGCGTCAAACGCCAATATGGTGAATTTTTATTCAATCGACTCGGAAACCGGTGAGTTCAGTAAGAAAATATATCGTGTGGCAGGTGCGAATGCCGCATGGGGGCTAAATAAAGGTGTGCTTACCATATCTGGAAAAGGTGCAATGTCTGTTGATACAGAAACGCATTTCAGATATCCGGTATCGTCGGTTTCGGGAGGATTTTCATATTCCTCAAGCGATAATGCCTGGAAACCAATAAAAGAAAAAGTGAAAAAAATTGTAATCGAGGAAGGAATCACCAGTGTACCTGAAAGTGCGTTTGAATATTTTAACAATCTTACGGAGGTAGAGTTAAAATCAGGAGTAAAGAGTATTGGAAAAAAAGCTTTTTATGGCTGTGATTCGTTATCCAAAATTACGATACCTTCCAGCGTAACAAGCATAGGCGAAGATTTTTTGTGGACTGGTTATTATTGGACATACGATAACAGCCATGTGGTAGAGGCAACGATTTATACACCGGAAAATTCTTATGCAATGAAATATGCCAAGGAAAACGGTATCCGTTATTCGGTTCTCCGTGATACGAAAGCTGGAAAAAGTATAACGGAAGCTAAGATAAGCGGCATAAAGACGAGTTACGTATACAATGGAAAGGCTCAAAAGCCTCCTGTGAAGGTGAAACTTGTAAATAAAACATTGAAAAAGGGAATAAATTATACGGTTACTTATGCAAATAACAAAAAGGCAGGCAAGGCAACCGTAAAGATAAAAGGAATCAAAGATTACAGTGGCACAGTTACCAAGACATTCAAGATTGTTCCGAAAAAGGCTTCTATATCAAAACTGACAACACCAAAGTCAAAGACAGTCAAGATCATTTGGAAAAGGGATTCACAGGCGGACGGATACCAGATCCAATATGCCGGGAATTCAAGGTTCACAAAAGGTAAGCAAAATATACACGTGAAAAAGAAAACGATCGTTTCTAAAAAGATCTCAAAGCTCAAAAGAAAGAAGCGATACTATTTTCGTATCCGCTCATATAAGACAATAGACGGTAAAAAATGTTATGGCCCTTGGAGCAGACCAGCGAAGGTGAAGTGCAAATAAGTGGAGACATGAAACAACAAAACAATGTATTCTGTGAAATTACCGAGCGTTAATTTATACAAACGCCTGCATAGAACGTGAGAAAGTGATTCAGGAGTGCATAAATCCCATCGCCATAGGCGGTTTTGATGGATTTATGCATCCTACTGGTCACGAAGCGGGCAGCAACATAAAGAGAGTGGTGTTACTGTTCACTCAGGTCCGAGCATTTACTGCTCAGATTGTGAATGCTGGTAAAAAATAAAAATAACACTTGCATTAACAGAAAATCTATGTTATGATAAATCTTGTTTAGTTAAGGTATTGATTTCGCATATTTTTGTAAGTCATTATTTTAGTGATTTACAAAAGTATGTGATTTTTTTATTTTATACGAACAAAATATTATATTTAGGAGGTATCTGAGAATGAAGACAGGTACAGTAAAATGGTTTAATGGAACAAAGGGATTTGGATTTATCACATGTGATGATGATAACACTGAGGTGTTTGTACATTTTTCAGGGATTGCCGGAGACGGCTTCAAATCACTGGATGACGGCGAGGCAGTAACATTTGATCTTCAGAATGGCCAGCGCGGCCTTCAGGCAGTCAACGTTTGCAGAGCTTAATTTAGAGATGTTCCTGGAAGGTTGTATGTTTTGGCATATAACCTTCTTTAATTTTTAACAAGACTAATGGCAATGGCGGGCGGAGAAAAATCGGTATCCCCCACTGACATGAAGTCAATCAACGCATCGAAAGATGTGGTCGTACTCTGTTAAATTACCGAGCGTGGATTGCAACAGAATGAAATGGAGGCATAATATGTTTAATATCGGGGATAAGGTTATACATCGGCAGGAAGGTGCCTGTACGATAAAAGGGTTGGTTGACATGAATGTTGAACACGAATCGAAACAATACTATCTGCTGGAGCCTCTTACAGACTTAAAGACATCAATCTATGTATCTGCGGATGCGGATAAGCAAAAGAATATAAGGCATACAATCAAACCGAATGATCTGAAAACCGCTCAGGAGGAGATTAAGGAAAGCCCCATGGAATGGGTCGACAATCCGAAACAGAGAAACCAGTCTCTGACGAAGCTTATTACTTCCATGAACTTTAAGGAGGTTTTGAGCTCGTGGGACTGCCTGAGTACGAGAAAACTGCACAATAAGCTGAATCCCAGGGATGTACAGCTCTTAAAGGTGGCGCAGAAGTTGGTCTTCTCGGAGGTTGCCATGATAATGGATGTAAAATATGAGGAGATTGAAGCCCGCCCCAAAACATTTATGTCTCTGTAAACAGAAACGATAAAGAAGTCTCAGGAAGATGTTGCTAGTCACAAAGTGAACAGTAACATTTCCTGAGGCTTTTTCAATTCCGAAAAACCTTCCTTATTGTAACAGGAATCATGGTATGATAAAATAAAAAAAGCAGAATATACAAGATCACCCAAAGGAGAACTTTCCCATGCCTCTGATGAATGAAATTCCAGACAGCTTCTGGAGTTTATTTCGGTCGTACAACCGGGAGACTTACATAGAAGCGCTTTTAAAAATCAGCGAGGAGTACCAGTACAACAATTACTTCCTGAGCCGGGAGGTATGTATTCAGGTACTGAGCAACTTTTTTGCCCAGCGCAGAATCAGCATCATGCAGGAGGAGCAGGAGACGGACGCGGATCTATTGGAGCCTCCGGCCACCAGAATTCTCAACTGGCTGGTGAGGACACAGTGGTTAAAGCGGCTGGAGGACTATGGGACAGGTATGACTAATATTATTATTCCGGACTATTCCGCGGTGTTTATAGAGGCCTTCGAAAAATTGGCGGGCGGGGAGGAGGATGACACGGAGGTGTATATCCAGAACATCTATGCCATTTTATTCTCCTATAAAAATGATCCCAGAAGGACCGAGCGTCTCCTGAACACTGCGCTAGTCAACACAAAGCGCCTGAATAAGGCCCTGCAGGATATGCTCCACAACATGGACAAGTTCTTTTCCAGTCTTCTGGAGAAGAAATTTTATGGAGATTTGCTGAAAGAGCATCTGGATGGATACGTGGAGGAGATTGTCAAGAAAAAGTATCACATTTTGAAGACCACGGATAACTTTTACCTGTACAAAACGGATATTAAGCGTTGGCTGCGGGAGATTCGGGAGGAGGTACTGCACGGGCTAAAGAACTGGGACGGTGAACGGGAAGAGGATGCAGAGGACCGGGAGGGGCCCGGCGCCCGGAGGATGACCCAGACCCTGGATCAACTCAGTCAGATTGAGAGGGGATTTGATGACATTGAACACCGCATTGCAAATATGGACCGGGAGCACACAAAGTATGTGAGGGCAACGGTAACAAGACTCAATTACCTGCTTAACGAGGATGACGACATGCGGGGACTGGTGGTACAGCTGTTGAATCTCACCTCCCAGGCTGAGAGCATGGAGGAACGCATCACTGAGATTGGAAATAGAATGAATCTTTCCAGGGTGGACATCCTCTCAGAAAAATCCCTTTACAAAAGGAGGAGGGGGAAACGCGCTTTTCTGGAGAATCTGGAGCCGGAGGAGGAGGCGCAGGATCTTCCCAGGGAGGATGTACTCAAGCTGAACCGCCTGCAGAACCGATACAGCCGCAGACAGATAGAGGCATTTATCAGTGCTCATATGCGGGACGGCAAAATGGTGGCCGGGCCTGGGCTGGTGCAGGATGAGGAGGACTATGAGAAGCTGATCCTGGCCTATGACTATGCCATGAAAAAGGGCAGCCGGTATCAGGTGGAACTGCCGCAAGGCGAGGGTGGAGAGCTGGTGAGTGATAAGACTTCCGGAGGAATAGAGTACCGGTATCCGGAGATGGTTTTTACGGTCAGAAAAGAGAGGAAGAGGACATGATTGAATACTATGAACAGCTGCTGCCGGAGGAGCAGGAGGAAGTGTGTCAGGCAGTACAGCTTCTCTACCGGCAGACCTTTGTGTTGGAGCGCAAGTTTGAGCGCAGAACCGGGCGTCTGCAGTTTAACCGGGATTTTCGGGTGTGCAGCAGACATTTGGCCTTTCTGCAGTCTTACTTTTCCATTGCGGGCATTTCGGTCCTTGAAAATAGCCAGACTGGGATTATCTATCTGCAGGGGGAAGCGCTGATAGGAGACAAGCTGCCCCGTCTGACCACGCTCTACGTGCTGGTGCTGAAGCTGATCTATGATGAGCAGATGGCGTCGGCATCTACCAGTGTAAATGTGTTTACTACACTGGCGGATATCAATGAACGCCTGGGAAGTTTTCACCTGCTGGTCAGGCAGCCCTCGCCCACAGAGGTGAGAAGGGCTGTCTCCCTACTAAAAAAATACCAGATTATAGAGCCCCTGGATTTGCTGGAGGAACTGGAGGGAGCCAGCAGACTGGTCATCTATCCCAGCATCAACATGCTCCTTTTGGGGGATGATGCCAGGGCGCTGATTGATACGTTCAGAGAAACGGAGGAAGAGGATGCAGAATCAGAAATTTCAGGCATTGTCGAGAATTTGCCTGAATAACTGGCATTACATAGATAAGCGGGTGCTCTCCTTTGCGGAGGGGATCAATTTTTTTACAGGACACTCGGGAAGCGGCAAGTCCACGGTGATCGACGCCATGCAGATTCTGCTCTATGCCAACACGGATGGACGGGGGTTTTTCAACAAGGCAGCAGCGGATGACTCGGACCGGACCTTGATAGAATACTTGCGCGGAATGGTAAATATTGGGGAGGACAATCAATTTTCCTATCTGAGAAACAAGAACTTTTCCTCCACCATAGTCATGGAGCTTGGGCGCACAGATACGGGTGAATACCAGAGCATTGGCGTGGCCTTTGATGTGGAATCCGCAACCAATGAGATCTCCAGGCTGTTTTTCTGGCACAAAGGTCCCATTCTTGAGAGCGCATACCGCACAGGCGGCCGGGCCATGTCTATTGAGGAGCTAAAGGAGTATCTGAACAGTCACTACGGCAGGGAAGAACATTACTTTGGCCCCAGCAATGAACGGTTCCGCAGACAGCTCTACGATGTGTATCTGGGAGGGCTGAATATGGAGCGCTTTCCGTTGCTGTTTAAAAGGGCGATCCCCTTCCGCATGAATATAAAGCTGGAAGAGTTTGTGAAGGAATACATCTGTCTGGAGGAAGATATCCATATTGAGGACATGCAGGAGAGTGTCATGCAGTATGGCCGTATGCGCAAGCGGATTGGGGACACCTGCTCGGAAATCAGGGAACTGATAGCCATCCGTGAGGCCTTTGACGCGGTGACGGAGAAGGAGAAGAAGAGGAACCAGGCGGCCTATTTTATGAATGCTATGGAGCTGCGCCGGATGCGCCAAAAGGCCTCGGAACTGAAGGACCGTATCACCGCCTGCCAGGAAGACAGGGCGCAGCAGGAGGATAGGAAAAATGAGCTGGATAGGGGCATCGCGGACCTGGAGGAAAAGATACGGGAGCTGATCCGCAAAATTGCCGCTTCCGGGTATGAGGACTTAAAGGTTCAGCTTAAATCTGTCAATGAGATGATTGAGCGGCTGAACAATAGCAAAAGCCGGTGGCAGAAAACCGCACAGGCCCTCAGAGACTGGGAGGAGCAGGAAGTGACGCCCAATGAGGTGCTCTGGAATATAGAGCGGTTTCAAAAAAGCAGCATTACAGAGGAGCAGCTTGCGGGACTAAAGAGAGGGCTTGCGGCTGTGCGCGAGGATGTGAGGGAACAGAAACGGGAGGCGGATGGAGCGATCCGCGAGTACAGCCGTCAGGAGCAGGAGATAGCAGAAGAACTCAAGGAACTGCGGCAGGGACGGAAAGCCTACCCCAGGGAGCTGGAGGAGGCCAGGCAGTACATCCGGCAGGGCCTTAAAGAACAGTGGGGAAAACACGTTCCTGTGGAGATTCTGGCAGATTTGCTGGATATTCGTGATGATACCTGGAGAAATGCCGTGGAGGGGTATTTAGGGGGCAATAAGCTGCTTCTGATCGTGGAGCCCAAGTACGCCAGGGCAGCTATGGAGCTGTACCAGGAACTGGATAAACAGAAATACCACAGGGTAGCAGTGCTGGATACGGAAAAAGTGATGGAGGCCCCCAGAGAAGTGGCGGAAGATGCCCTGGCGGAGGAGGTGGTAACCCAGATTCCACACGCCAGAGCGTACATAGATTTCTTGCTGGGCAATGTGATCAAATGTGCGGATGTGGATGAACTGCGGGCCTGTAGAATTGGCATTACACCGGGCTGCATCCTGTATCACAGTTTTAAGCTGCAGTACATAAATCCGGACCTCTATACCAGGAGGGCGTATATCGGTGAGGTAAGTATGCGCAGGCGCATCCGCCAGCTGGAGGACCTGAAGGAAGAGATGGAAAAAAAGCGTGCTCCCCACGCAAAGTTAAGCCGCGAATGTGCGCAGATCCTGGACCTGGACTATCTGAAAAATGACCTGGAGGACTATCTTGCATGGATGAGGGATATTCAGGAACTCCCCGGCAAGGAGCGTAAGAAGGAGCGGCTGAGGGCAGAACTAGAGAAACTTCAGAGGCAGGATATCGGAGCCTGGGAGGAAGAGCAGAAGGCTGCAGAAGAACTTTTTGACAGGCGAAAGGCTGTAAGGGATGATCTGCTGAAAAGAATCAGCGATATGGAAAAAAACATCCATGACTATCAGAACCAGCTCACACGGCATCTTCAGGAGCTGACCCAGAAGGAGGGGGAATTTACCAGGGATACGGTGCTGGAGGAGGAGGTATCCAGGTATCTGGGCGCCAGGGAGAATCCCAACTATGAGCGTCTGCAGGCCTCCTTTTTGGGAAAGGCGAATACAGCATCCCAGGAGGTGGAAGAGGCCATGGGAAAACTGCGGGAGATTCGGTACGCTTACCTGAGAAAATATCCAAACCGCACTTTCTCACCCGAGGACCGGGACAATAAGGCTTATGATGAGCTGCTGTCCCATCTGCAGTACTCGGATCTGGAGCAGCTGCATCAGAAGGCGGATGAACAGGCTAAGGATGCGGTGAATCTGTTTAAGCGAGATTTTATCTACAAAATCCGCAGCGCCATCCGGGAGGCCTTTGAGCGTCGGGATGAGTTGAACAAGATTATCAGCCGTCTGGACTTTGGAAAAGACAGGTATCAGTTTGTGATTACCAGAAACAGAGGACCTGACGGGAAGTATTATGATATGTTTATGGACGAGAATCTGGAAGTAAATCCCTCCCAGATTTCAGACCATATGGAAAATCAGATGAACCTATTCACTATGTCCCACGAGGACAAGTATGGGGAGAAGATGAATGAGCTGATCTCCATTTTCATACCTCCGGACAATGCCAGCGCCCAGGAACTGGAGGAGGCCAAGCACAATATGGAGAAATACGCGGACTACCGCACCTACCTCTCCTTTGACATGCAGCAGATTATTGAGGGGGAGGAGACGATCCGCATCCGCTTAAGCAGGATGATCAAAAAGAATTCCGGCGGTGAGGGTCAAAATCCCCTCTATGTGGCGCTGCTGGCCAGTTTTGCCCAGGCCTATCGCATCAATGTGACGCCAAAGCTGCAGCGAAACCCCACCATCCGTCTGGTAGTGTTGGATGAGGCCTTTTCCAAGATGGATGCAGAGAAGGTTGCCAGCTGTATACAGCTGATCCGTGGACTCGGATTTCAGGCTATTATCAGTGCCACCAATGACAAGATTCAAAACTATTTGGAAAATGTGGATAAGACCTTTGTGTTTGCAAATCCCAATAAAAAGCATATCTCCATACTGGAGTTTGAAAAGACGGAGTTTGGGCAGTTGACGGAGGAGTTGGAGGAAAGTGAAGCTGATTGAAGCCATTGTGAAGCAGAATGAGAGCACAGCAAAAGGGCGTCTGGGACAGTTGACCGGAACAAAAGCGCTGAACTTTCAAAAGGCAGAAAAGAACTGCGGAAAATTGGAACGGGAAACCATCCTGGAGGAGGCCAAAGCCCTTGAAGAGGAGGGCCTGGTACAAGTAAAATGGTATGACGGAAAGAATGTAATACAGGAGCTGAGGTTTCACAACCAGAATTTGCCGGAGTTTTACCGGCGTCTGGGATGGGAACCATCCTGGCAGCGGATTCATCGCCAGCAGGAGATAGTCAGGAAAGCATTGGAAAATGTGAAAAAGGAGTGGATACGGGAATACTGCCAGAAGGAATTGCTGGACAGGCTGGATCAGGGGAATATTCCTGAAAATTTGAAAAGAGAGGGATTTATGAAGTGTCTGCTTGGACTGGATCAGCTGACAAGTCCTATATTTAAGAGGCTTTTTTCCGTCAAATATCTAAAGGACTCGAAGGCTTTTGAGAAAGACCTTCAGGGACCGGTGATTACAGCAGCCAGGAAATACTGCCCTCTGGTGGAGGAGGGGATGGAGGATTTTTCGGTACTGTCACAGCTTTATATAGAGGAGTATGGACAGCAATTGTGGGTAAAAGGGGGAGTGAAACTGGAAATTAGCGAAAAGGTTCTGGACCTGTCAGGATTCCCTTTTGGGATAGGCTTAAACAGCCAGATGTTGAAAAACTGCCACACCCCCCAGGGACAGAAAATAAAAAGGGTGGTAACGGTAGAAAATAAGTCTAATTTTGAGAGTATGCCGTATGAGGATGGAACCTTGTATATTTTCACACACGGCTTTCCGGGACCTCTGGAGAAACTGTTTTTGGCGGAAGCAGGGCGGGTATTGTCAGCGGAGGGATGCAGCTTTTACCACACCGGGGATCTAGACCTGGGAGGTGTGAGGATTTTCCGGTATATCCGCACACAGATCTTTCCCGGTCTGCAGCCCTTGAAGATGGATGAGGATACCTATGAACAGTATAAAACCGCTGGTTATGGCAGGGAGGTGAAGTCAGAGGCTTACCTGGAGGAGCTGGGAAAGCTGAATGAGCCTCTGCTGCAGGGGCTGGTCCGGAGGATTATTCGTGAGAGGTGGATTATAGAGCAGGAGAGCTTTTTGTTATAAAGGCTTTGAGAAACCGACCCTCATTTATTAGAAAGATGCTTTATGTACAAATATTGAAAAAATAATTTTTTGGGAGATGAAAAGATGGAATCATATCAAATATTTAGCAGTCTTGCAATTATCATAGTCGCCGCAAAAGTCTGTGGCATTCTAGCGTCAAAATTGAAGGCGCCTCAGGTGGTGGGAGAGATCATCGCCGGTCTGCTCATCGGGCCCAGCGTCCTTGGGCTGGTGCAGCAGACGGATTTTTTGAGCCAGATGGCGGAGATTGGCGTGGTGCTGCTGATGTTTTTTGCAGGTTTGGAGACGAACCTCAAAGATTTGATTAAGACGGGGCCAAAGGCATTGCTAATCGCTTGTGCAGGCGTGTTAGTGCCGCTTGTAGGAGGTTTTCTGCTCTACTCCGGCTTTCACGGCTTTGCGGCAGTGGGGACGGACCAGTTTTATACTTCCCTGTTTATCGGTGTCATCATGACGGCAACGTCCGTCAGCATCACAGTGGCAACTTTGCAGGAGATGGGTCATTTAAAGGATACTGTGGGAACCACTATTCTAAGCGCGGCGATTATAGACGATGTAATCGGTATCATTGTGTTGACTTTCGTGATTGGACTTAAAAATCCGGAGAGCAGCCCTGTAAAGGTGGTGGGGAACACCGTACTGTTTTTTGCAGCAGCCTTGATACTGGGAGTGATTGGATACCGGTTGTTTAAGTACCTGGATAAGAGATACCCGCACACAAGGCGTATCCCTATATTCGGGCTGGTACTCTGCTTTGCCATGGCCTTTGTGGCTGAGAAATATTTTGGCATCGCGGACATTACAGGAGCGTATGTGGCCGGCATTATCCTCTGCAATATTCAGGATTCCGCTTACATAGCAAGAAAAATCGATATCAGTGCGTACATGATTTTTGCACCCGTATTTTTTGCCAGTATTGGAATCAAGACAGCCATCAATGCCATGGACGGATGGATGCTGCTCTTTTCCATCGGATTTGTGATCGTGGCGTTGGTCACTAAAATCGTTGGCTGCGGCGCTATGAGCCGTGCCCTGGGATTTAAGGGCAGGGACAGCATGAAGATCGGCGCGGGTATGATGACGAGAGGCGAGGTGGCTCTCATCGTGGCACAGAAGGGGCTGGCAGTGGGGATGATTGACTCTGTCTATTTCACAGCAGTCATTCTGCTGATCCTGGTATCCTCCGTGATAACGCCTATAATACTAAAAGTGCTCTATGCCAGGCCGGCAAAAGCATAAGAGAGTATCTGGGATGTGCGGCAAAATGAAAATTACAGTTTCATACGGTTTTCGTACGCTTCCTCCCAGTAGGGTTTCCTGGCGGTGTACTGCTCGTTCATCCAGTCTACGGCTGCATCCAGCCCCTCACTGGTGAGCTCAAACTGGGCGGTTATTCTGAGGGATTTGGGGGTGGCCTCCAGACAGCGGGGCTCAGGATAGATGACTGCGTTTAGCTTGTCATCCTCCTTGTAAAGGGTAAAGCGCATCCCCATATAACTGCCCGTCTGCTTTTCCTTTTTTATGAAATTTATTTGAAATTTATTTCTCAGAATCATGTGTTACTCCTTTCGTATTTGTCTGCGGCCCCTGTCCGGTACCCGGAAAAAGCAACCTCGGCTAACTGCTTTTTCCGGTACTGGGACGGGGTGGTTCCGTAACGTTTCTTAAAAGCTTTATTCAGATAGCTCAAATCATTAAAACCAGATTCCTCCACCAATCTAGAGAGAGGAATGTCGGTGTTTTCTAAAAGATTCCGAATCCGTTCCAACTTAAAATGACTGGAAAGTTCCGTGAAGGTTTTCCCTGTATGTTTCACCAGGAGTTTTGACAGATAACTGGCAGAATAGGAAAACTCCTGCTCCAATTGGCCCAGGGTGATGCTGGAGCAGTTTTTTTGTATGTAGGAGATCATGGCAGCAATCTGTTTTGCACTTCCTTCTGCCGGGATAAAGGCTCCGTGCTGCAGCGTATACTCCCTGGACAAGAGTGAGAAGAGCAGGGAGAGAGCGGAGCGGATGACACTCTGGCTGCAGGGGCGGTCATTTATATGTTCCTCAATAATCCCTCGCAGTATGGAGGGAAACATGGGGTCTTTCAGTTTTGAAAATTTCAGATAGTCCTGTGTTTTGTTTATCTCATAGATGTAATCCACAAAGAAATTGGAGAATAAGGGGGTATCCGGGGCCAGCGGAAACAGTATCTGCTCAAACAAATCCCGGCTTAGCATGATGTTGAAGATGCAATCTGAGGGGGACAGAGCGCAGACGTCATGAAGAATATTTGGATTTAACAGCAACAGATCATTCTGCTCCAGGAGCAGGGAGGAATCCTGAAAAAAGTTGATACAGCTACCCCGATAGACATAGATCAGTTCGAAATAGTTGTGATTGTGAAAAGTGGCATGTTCTCTGTCCGGAACAGAACCGTTTCCGGTGTTGTGAAGCGAGAGGCCAATCTTATGGTCCCCGGTGAGATAATACTCAATGGGCACAGAGTAGAAGCCAAACTGATGGATCATGCGCAGTATATGGCCCTCAGTTTCGGGCAGCTGGTGCTTAAACAATGGACTTTGGTAGTAGTTTTGCTGCTGGTGGATATACTCTTCGATACTTATTGACATGGGAATTCCTCTCTGACGGCTTTTTGCACTTACTGTGTGGGCAGTACGGGCCTGCTGAAAATGGATGAAAAATACAAGTAACAGAATTTCTGATTACCTAGTTTTGATCTCTGCCACTTTGTTATCATATAAAGTATGTAGCTGCTCAATATCTTAACAGTTATTTGCAAAAATCCATTTAAAATCACCTTTGGTGATAGGATTTTTGCACTCCTGTATCATTTTCTTACGGTCAGCACAGTAAATGTGCAGACTGTTGAACAGTTACTAAAGTATCACATAAAGAAAGGATATGTCAATATGATGGGAAGAGGGAACAAATTAAGAAGAACTTTGGCGGGGGTGCTTGCGGCAAGCATAATGATTTCCGGACTTTCACTGTCTGCGTTTGCGCAGACTATGGATGGGGAGGCGGCGAAAAGTTTTCCGGACAGCAGCTTTGCCCGGGAGTTCGCCAACCCGGACGGCAGCGCGAAGCCTTACATCCGCTGGTGGGTGGCACCCGGATTGATGAATGAGGAGGAGACAAAGGCGGAAGTCAGAAAGATGGCCGAGGCGGGCTACGGTGGTATTGAGCTGGTTGCTATTATGTCTATGGCACCGTTTGGGAGCGAGGCTTGGAACAGTGTGATGAAATGGGCCCTGGAGGAGGCGGATACGTGCGGTATCACTCTGGATTTTACCATTGGACAGGGATGGCCGGTAAAGACGCCTGCTATCACCCAGGTAGATGATGCGAGGGCAGAGCAGGCGCTATTTTACAGCGAAGTTTCCTTCACAGCGAATGCAGATGGTTCAGGTATGGTCTATACCAGGGACGAATTGCCCTTGCCGGAGGGGGGACAGTTTGAGTCTGACAGGCCCTGCGAACTGGTTGCTGTTACAGCGGCCAGGCGTCAGGAGGGACAGGCAGGTGTGTATGAGACAGACAGCGCGGTGGACATCACTGAGTGCGTAAAGGGGATTTCTAAGGACAGAGGGGATGTAACCGGCGCTGGGATTTCCTGGGAGGCTCCGGATGAGGGAGAGTGGTCTATCTTTTATCTGTACCGCCAGGGAATGGGTGATGCGGGAAAAACCGACCCTGTGGTGGACCACTTTAGCGCCGAGGCCACTCAGGCGGTATTGGATTATTGGGACAACACACTGATGGCGGACCAGGAGCTTAGGGATTTGTATGAGAAAAACGGGGGCAGTATTTTCTGTGATTCTCTGGAGCTGGGCAATAAGAATAAGAGCAACGCAGCTTTTTGGACGCCTGAGCTCTTAGAGGAATTTAAGGAACGCCGGGGGTATGATCTGACCCCGTATCTACCCACGCTGTTCATTGACAATTACTACTCCTATTATGCCCATGGACAGGACACGGATGCGCAGCCCAACTTTGAATTTGGAGACGAGGGCTATCAGATCCGGGAGGACTTCTACAAGACACTGACGGAGCTGTTTACAGAGAACCATGTGGAAAAAATCAGGGATTGGGCCCATGGACACAATATGACTCTGCGCTATCAGGTGTACGGGGCTTCCATGGAGCTGACACAACCCACTCTGGCTGCGGATATTGTGGAGACAGAGTCCTGGGGGCATACAGATATAATGGATATGTACCGCATGCAGAGCGGAGCCGTACATCTAAATGGAAGCGGACTTTACTCCACAGAATCGGCAGCAGTCATTTCCCTGGCTTGGGCACAGACCTGGACGGGGTCCCAGAGAGAGGGGAACGGAAACGGTGACACCTACTGGCGGGATGACGGGGGGAACTATGTCTATACGGACAAGGGGAATGAGGATGCGGGGTTTCTCTACCACTATAACCGGCAGATGGCAGCTGGGGTAAACAGGGCTGTACTGCACGGATTTTCCTATAAGTCCGCACTTATGCAGCAGTGGCCCGGAGATTCCTTTATGTCCATGGGGAATTTCCCAAATGAGTGGGATGACAAGACGCCCATGTGGGAACACATACAGGATATGACGGGCTATCTGTCCAGGGCACAGTATGTAATGCAGAAGGGGCAGGCAGATGTGGATTTGGCCGTTTACAGGCTCTACTACTATAATTATCATACCAGTATGGACTGGGAGTTAAATGAGATAGAGAAAGCGGGCTACACATACGACTATGCGGCTCCGGATCTGATCCGGCAGGAACAGATGAAGGTGGGAAGTCAAGGCGGAAGAAGCGTGTTGTCCGAGGAAGGCCCATCCTATAAAGCGCTGATCTTAGACCAGAGAAAGCTCATGAACGGGGAGGAGCAGATGACTGCTTCAGATATGCCTCTGGACGTTGCAGAAAAGATAGTGGACTATGCCAGACAGGGGCTGCCGGTGGTGATTGTTGGGGAAGCGCCCTCCAGTGTGGACACCTTCGCAGGCTCGTCGGCTAACAAAAAAGAGGAAGACAAAAGGCTCAATGACCTGATGAGAGAGCTGAAGGAAATGAAGAATACGGTCCTGGCAGGCTCCCAGGAGGAGGTACCGGCTGCACTTGCAGCACTTGGTGTGGAGCCGGATGTTAAGAGAGATGCGCCATCCGCTCTGTTAAACTTCCACAGAACAGAGGATAATAGGGATTACTATTACCTGTACAACTCGGATATGAACAGAGAGCTCTCCCAGACAGTGATGCTTTCCTCTGAGGGAACGCCCTACCTGCTGAATCCCTGGTGTGGTGAGATCACAAGACTTGGAAAGTATGAAAACAGGGATGGAAGAACCTGTGTGGATATCACCCTGAGGCCAAATGAGGCAATGTTCCTGGCAGTGTGTGATGAGGAAAATCCTTCCCCCCATGTGGTGAGTGCGGACATCACCGATCTGGGCTATGATGACACAGGAGCGCTCTGCGCCAGATTGACGACTGCCGGAGAGCAGACATTTTCCCTGGGGAACGGGAAAAAAGCGGTGGCTGCTGCGAAAAGCGTACCCGAGCAAAGGACTCTGGACGATTGGTCTATGACTTTGGAAAGCTGGTCACAGGGCACCTTGGCTCTGGAGACAGCCAAGGAAGAAAAGGGGCCGTACACTCTAAAGAAGCTGGTTTCCTGGAATGAGATTCAGGGGCTGGAGGACGCTGCGGGAAAGGCTGTCTATACCACATCCTTTGACATGAACGGGGGGTGGGAGGAACACCTGGGGGCATACCTGGAATTTGACTATGTATCTGACACCATGCATGTGTGGGTGAATGGAAAAGAGATACCGGGAGTTAACCAGATGTCCAAAAAGGTGGACATGGGAGAGTACTTAAAGCCTGGGACAAATGAACTGAGAGTGGAAGTGGTTTCCAATCTGGCAAATATTAAGAGCAGCTACACGCAGAGGTTCGGAATCGTGGGAGAGGTAAGGCTTACGCCCTACCGCCAAGTGCCGCTTCAGGAGGTGAGTAACCCGGTACCGCCAAAACCCCAGCCGGTCCTGGTAAGCGGCATAACGCTCAATAAACCCCAGGTGAGGCTGTTTGCCGGGGAGACGCTGGCTCTCACAGCAGCCGTTACACCTGCAAGCGCGCAGAATAAGAAGCTTAGTTGGTACTCCTCAGACAGTGAAGTGGTGAGTGTTGATGCCGCAGGCAGACTCCGGGCAGGGAAAGCCGGGAAGGCAGTGGTAACTGCCTCCGCACAGGATGGCAGCGGCAAGGCGGCAAAGTGCAGTATAAAAGTGGTGATACCCACCGTAAAGCTGAATGCCGGAAACGCCAGACTTCAGGTGGGGAAATCCACCACTGCGGTTAAGGCGTCAGATTTGCAGCAGGGCGACAAGATCAAAACCTGGAAGTCCTCCAACAAAAAGGTGGCCACGGTAAATAGGAGAGGAAAGATCACGGCAAAAAGGGCTGGAACTGTAAAGATTACAGTGACAACCCAAAAAGGGGCAAAGGCCACCCTGAAGCTCAAGGTGACGAAGAAGAAAGTGGTGACCAGGAAACTGCGGCGGAAGGCCGGAAGTCTCACCCTGAGAAGGGGGAAGACCACTCTGCTGAGGGTAGAGCGCGATCCCATCACAGCTACGGAAAAATTGACCTACACATCCACCAATAAGAGGGTAGTGACTGTGGACAGGAAAGGGAGAGTGAAAGCCAGAAGGAAAGGAAAAGCAGTAATCCGGATAAAGGCATCAAACGGAGTCAGGACAAGGATTAGAGTAACCGTTCGTTAAAATTAATAAAAATAGCGCCAACTCTTATAACTAAAGGTACAGTGGGTATACTAACTGAAAAAATAGAAAGAGGGTTGGCGCTTTTGTTTATTATAAATGGAAAAATTTATACAATGGCAGGCGATGTGATTGAAAAAGGGTATGTGAGAACCGGGCAGGGGAAGATCCTGGCGGTAGATGATATGGATGGCTACGAACAGGTTCGAACAGAGGAAGCTCTGCTTGGAAACGGAAAGAGCCTGAAGAATGAGGAGGTCCTGGATGTGAAAGGGGCCTGGGTGCTGCCTGGTTTGATTGAGGCTCACGCCCATATCGGAATTACGGAGGAGAAGGAGGGAGCTACCGGGGATGACTGCAATGAGACCTCCGATCCGGTGACCCCCACGCTGAGAGCAATTGACGCGGTCAACCCCATGGACCCGGCTTTTCATGATGCCATACGGGCAGGCATCACCTCTGTGATGGCCGGGCCCGGCAGTGCAAACGTAGTGGGGGGACAGTTTGTCTTTATGAAAACCCAGGGCAGGTGTGTGGACAACATGATTGTCCTGGCGCCTGCTGCCATGAAGGCCGCCCTGGGGGAAAACCCCAAGAACGCTTACGGTGCGGACGGGAAAAGCCCTGTGACCCGCATGGCAACGGCAGCACTTCTGCGGGAACAGCTCTTTAAAGCCTGGCAGTACCGCCAGAAGCGGGATGAGGGAACACTCGGGGAGCTGGATTTTCAGATGGAGGCGTGGATGCCGGTACTTGCGCGGGAGATTCCCCTGAAGGTACATGCTCACCGGGCGGATGACATTCTCACCGCCATACGCATAGGGAAGGAGTTCTGTATTGACCTGACCCTGGATCACTGCACAGATGGGCATCTGATTGCGGAGGAGATCAAAGAATCCGGCTATCCTGCGATTGTGGGAACGGATCTCACCGCCAGAAACAAGCCTGAGGTAAAAAACATGAACTTTAAGACCAACGCGATTTTGCATGAAGCAGGCATCCTGATCGCTGTCACCACAGACCATCCGGTGGCGCTGATCCAGTATCTGCCTCTCTGCGCCGGTTTGGCTGTAAAGCAGGGACTGCCCATGGAGGAGGGGCTAAAGGCCATAACCATTAACCCGGCAAAAATATGCCGCACAGATGAGCGGGTGGGAAGCCTTGAGGTGGGAAAGGATGCAGATATTGCCGTGTTTTCCGGGAATCCCATGGAGGTCTTTACGGAAACGCTGTATACGATCATTGATGGGGAGATTGTGTACCGAAAGGAGGAGGAAGAGGGGGAACCGGCAGATAATAATTAAAAGAGCAGCTTTCTGAAAATAAAATTTGGAATATAGAGAAACATCTCCCAGAAGCGACAGGAAATGACCAATATAAAATCGACAGGAACCGACATACTATTAACAGATAGCATTGCAAAAAACGAGTCTGTTTATGCAGCTGTCCCATAAAAATTATCACTTCATTTGAAAGGAGAGATAGCTATGAATGAATCCTGTCACAGTGGGGAAAAGTCATCCTGTTTTTGCCAGGACTGTACCTGCATACTGGCCATGGGAACCGTTCCGGTACAGGCGTGGGGAAACACTTACGATCCCTGCACCGCACTTAAGAGGGGCACCGTTTTCTGTGACCTGGACCTTCCATTTTTTATAGGAGGTGAACAAAATGTCTGACCGCCATACTATGCTGCAGAATATCAGCGAAATCAGTTTCTGTGTAAATGATTTAAACCTGTATCTGGATACCCATCCTACAGATGGGCAGGCACTTGACCTTTTTAACCAGATGCTTACCCAGAGAAAACAGCTGCTTGCGGACTATGAGGCACAGTTTGAGCCTCTGACCATAGACTGCGGAAGGGTGGAGAACAGCCATATGGACAATGATCTGTGTAAGTACCCCGGAACCAGGCATTTTACCTGGGTAGACGGTCCGGTACCCTGGGAAGGAGGGCATATCTGATGTGGAACTATGAAAAAAGACTACAGTATCCTGTAAAAATCACAACCACCTGCCCCAAGACGGCACAGCTGGTTATCAGCCAGTTCGGAGGTCCTGACGGAGAGCTGGCCGCTTCCATGCGGTATCTGTCCCAGAGATATACCATGCCCTGCAAAGAGGTGGCTGGACTTCTAACCGACATTGGCACAGAGGAGCTTGCACACATGGAAATCGTATGTGCCATTATCTATCAGTTAACCAAAAATCTGACGCCGGAACAGGCAAAGACTGCAGGGTTTGATGGATACTATATTGACCACACCGCGGCTCTCTGGCCCCAGGCATCAGGCGGAATCCCGTACAATGCCTGTGAGTTCCAGTCCAAAGGAGATGCAATCACAGACCTGTTTGAGGATTTGGCTGCAGAACAGAAGGCCAGGACAACTTATGACAATATTCTGCGGGTTGTGGATAACCCTGAGGTAAGAGAGCCCATCCAATTCCTGCGGGCCAGAGAGGTAGTGCACTTCCAGAGATTTGGAGAGGCGCTGGAGAAGACAAAGGAGAAACTGGATTCCAAGAATTATTATTATTTCAATCCGGAATTTGATAAACAGTTTCTGAATAAATAATCTAAGACAAGGATAAACGCCCGGCATCCCAGATCTCTTATCTGGGATGCCGGGTGTTTAACTTCTGCCTTTGGCATTCAATTCTCCCGGGAGTTTAAAAACTCAGGGTGAGAAGCTGTGGAAAAATGGTGTATACCAGTGTGCCGACCAGGCCGGTCCCGAAGATGACGGCAATGGCATTCACCTTGTACTTTCTCAGCAAAAACAGTCCTCCAAGAAACAGGATAAATTCCACCGGGTGGAAATTGGAGAGGGTCATCGAAGATTTATCGGACTGAAAGAGGGCCAGCAGCAGGATGGAGAGCCCCGCAGAGGCGATCAGCGCCACGACAGCGGGCCTCAATGCGCCAAGTACTGTTTGAACACCGCTGAAACTGCGGTATTTGTAATAAAAGTGTGCAAGGGCCAGGCAGATAATAAAGGATGGGATAATACACCCCAGTGTACAAAGGATGGCTCCGAACCCTCCTGCCAGCCTGGTGCCCACAAAGGTGGCAGAGTTGATGGAGATAGGCCCCGGGGTCATCTCCGCGATGGTGATCAGGTCTGTAAATTCTCCCATGGTGAGAAGCTGGTGTGTGTTCACGATCTGTTCCTGGATCAGCGGTATGGCCGCGTAACCGCCGCCCACACTGAAGAGGCCAACCTGGATAAAAGAAAAAAACAGCTTAACAAGAATGTTCATGCCCTTGCACCTCCCAGTTTTTTCATGGATACACAAAGATCGCAGATCCCCACTGCCAGACAGAAAAGGATGATTAGCACAGCATTTACATTTAGGACGACAGCGCTCAGGAAGGCGCAGGTCATCAGAGAAATGTAGAGGAAGCGTCTTGTCTTAATTACATTTGTTGCCAGATTTATTACCACATCGAAAATCACTGCCGCTACGCCTGCCCGCATGACCTGAAGCGCGATGGTTATCACCTGGCTGCTGCGGAACTGAGCGTAAAAGTGGGCGATGACAGAGATGATGAGCATGGGAGGGAGGGCGGTTCCAAGGATGGCTGTGACAGAACCTGGAATGCCGCACATCCGGTAGCCCAGGATCACAGATGCGTTGATGGGGATGGGCCCGGGGGAGGACTGGGCGATGGCTGTGATGTCCAGCATTTCCTCCTCGTCCAGCCAACCCAGCTCTTCCACAAACTTTTTCTTCATCAGGGATACGATTACAAAGCCGCCGCCGAAAGTAAAGGCGCTTAGCATAAAGGTTGCCTTAAAGAGCTGCCACAGGAGCTTTCGTTTTGTTTCCGTTTTTTTCATAACGTTTACCTCTCATTTTTGTCTATTTTTCTTCTGTTTCTATGCTAACACGGAATATCAATAAAATAAAATTATATATATTTATAATACGATAAGTATATGTTATGATAAAGAAAAATGGAGGTTACCCCTATGATGGATTTTAGAATGGACACATTTATCACGGTGTGTTCTTATATGAACTTTACAAAGGCTGCCTTAAAGCTGAATATTACTCAGCCTGCGGTTTCACAGCACATCCGGTATCTGGAGGAGGCATACGGCTGCCGCCTGTTTGAACAGAAGGGAAAGAGGATATGCCTTACAAGGAGCGGGGAACTGCTGTTGAGCGCGGCAAGGACTATGAAGCATGATGAGCAGCATTTGGTCAGAGCTATGCGGGAAGCGGACAGGGAAAAGCGGTTTCTGAACTTTGGGGCCACCCTGACGGTGGGGGAATACCTGATTCCGCAAAAAGTAGCGGATTATATTCAAAAGAGCGCCCCCATGCCCATTACCATGCTGGTGGAGAACACCACAGTGCTGCTGAAGTTTCTGAATGAGGGAAAGATAGATTTTGCCATTGTGGAGGGGTATTTCTCCAAGAAGGAGTACGACTACCATGTTTTTCAGCGGGAGTCCTATATTCCTGTCTGTGCGGCCAAACACATCTTTCAGAGTGAACCCAGATACATTGAGGATCTTTTGGGGGAGAATCTGATAATAAGGGAGAGAGAGTCCGGAAACCGGGAAATACTGGAGCGGTATCTGGAGGGGAGAAATCTATCCCTGGAGGACTTTGCAAACAGGATGGAGATCAGCGATATCCGAGCCATTAAGGTACTGGTGGAGAGGGACTGCGGTATCGCATTTTTGTACCGGGCATCTGTGGAGCGGGAGCTGCGTGAGGGGAGGCTGAAACGGATTTTGCTGAGGGAATTTGAGGTGCACCATGATATCAACTTTATCTGGAGGAAGGGAAGTATCTATGCGGAGTATTACAATCGCCTGTATCAGGAACTAAGGGGGGAGAAGGTGTAAGGAGGTAAAAATTACCTGGTCTTTTTGTGCAATAGTTATTGGCAAAAACGCATGGAATTGTTAGAATATAACTAGAAAAACTATAAGAAATGCACAAGAAAAAGGGGCGGAACATACGTTATGAGTGAAAGGGGAAAAGAGAAGAGAGGAAGTATTATAAAGAGAACGGTTCTTAGCATCTGCTTTCTGGGATTGAGTTTTCTTTTGCTGTTTTGGGCAGCCAGGAGCAGGGGATTTGCAGAGTGGTATGCCTCAAGAATCTATCCTCTGTTTATCGCTACACTGGGGCGGGTTTACAGCCTGATCCCATATTCGGCGGCGGAGATTTGGCTGTACATACTGTGTTTGGGGGCAGTGGGGTCCCTGGCCTGGCTTTTGTTTGGGGTTTTCCGGAAAAGGGCGGGTGTGTGGGAGCTTCTTATGTGGGCAAGCAGGGTGCTGCTGGGCTGCAGCACATTGTTTTTAGCGTATACCATGTGGTGCGGTATCAATTACCAGAGGGTTTCTTTTTCGGATCACGCCGGAATATTATCAGAGGACTACACCAGGGAGGAACTGGGGCAACTGTGTGCGGAGCTCACAGAGGAGGTGAATCGACTGAGTCCTTTGATCCAAAGAAACGAAGATGGATCGATTGTCTTGGACGGTGCGGAACAGGGGGAGGCGGCTGTGGCCATGGCAGGGCTGGGTGAGAGGTATCCTGTGCTAAAGGGGTGGTATCCAAGGCCGAAAAAGCTGATTTTTCCCAAGCTGCTCTCTGTGCAGGAGCTATGCGGGGTCTATTCTCCCTTCACTATAGAGGCGAATTACAACAACAGTATGCCTGCCTATACGATACCTTTTTCCACCTGCCATGAGCTGGCTCATCTGGGCGGCTTTATGGAGGAAGAGGAGGCAAATTTCATTGCTTACCTGGCTTGTAAGGAGTCCAATAGCCTTGATTTTCAGTACAGCGGCAGCCTCATGGCCTGGTCCTACGGCATGTCAGCCCTGGCCAGGGCCGACAGGAAGGCCTACGGCAGGATTTGGGCACAGTTGGGAGAGGAACCCAGAAGGAACATAGAGGAAAACAATGCGTTCTGGAAACAGTATGAGAGCAGCATATCCAAGACAGCCAAAGCAGTGAATGACCGTTATCTTAAGGCCAATGGGCAGAGCGAGGGGATCAAGAGCTATGGGAGGATGGTGGATCTGCTGGTGGCATATCGGAAGGCAGAGGAACATATATTGAAATAATAAAAGACGGACAGGACAGGCGGAATGAATTTTTTGATTTTTCTCTCTACCTACATAATTCCTTTTATTCTGTTTATTGTGATCGGCTATGGGCTATTAAAGAAGCAGAATGTGTATGAGAGTTTTATCCGGGGGGCTGTGGATGGGTTTCAGACAGTGATCAAAATCATGCCCACCCTTATTGGCCTGATGGTGGCAGTGGGTGTGCTCAGGGCCTCCGGATTTTTGGATATGTTCTCCCAGATGCTGGGGAGTGTGCTCAAATATGTGGGATTTCCGGCCCAACTGGTACCAGTGACCATTGTGCGGATGTTTTCCTCCAGTGCGGCCACAGGTCTGGCTCTGGATATTTTCAAAGAATACGGGCCGGATTCCGACTTGGGTATGCTTACCTCTATCATGATGAGCTGTACGGAGACTATTTTTTACACCATGTCTGTATACTTTATGACAGCGAGAGTCAAGATGACCAGGTATACTCTGGCGGGCGCCCTGGTGGCCACCCTGGCTGGGATAGCAGCCAGTCTGGTGCTGGTGGGGATGACTTAATCCCCATATTTCCCACGGTACTGTTCCGGAGTGGTCTTCTCCAGCCTTTTAAAAACCCTGCAGAAATAGCTCACATTATCATAACCCACGGCCTTAGCAATCTGGTAGAGTTTTTTGTCTGACTTTTCCAAAAGCTTTTTGGCCTCTGAGATTCTCACCATATTCAGGTAATCTATGAAGGTCTGTCCCTGCTTTTTCTTAAAAATGTGGCTTAAATAGCTTCTGTTCATGTGAAACAGAGAGGCCGCAAACTCTACGGTGATGTCGCGGAAGTAGTTTCGTTCAATGTAGGTCTTTACGTTTTTCACAATATCCGTGTCTGAGTAAATATTGTTAGGGGCAAGAGCCTGGGAGATAGTGGTGAAAAATTGCTGGTAGTAACGGCAGAGCTCTTCCAGGCTGAACATGGTGTCCAGAATATTCTGTATGCTGGCATCCACGGAGTCCACCTGTATCTGTTGAATATACTGGTTCATCATCAGTTTCACCTGGTTGGTGATCTGGAAGCAGGAGCATTTGATTTCGTAAAAAGTGGCCTCCGTCAGGCTCTTGTAGTATTGAAACAGCTCCGTAACCAGGTCGTCGGTCTCCTGGGACATGCCGGCTTCGATACAGAAGAGCAGTTGATCGGTGTGGTCCCAGAGTATGGATTTGGGGGCAGGCTGTTCGGTCAGGCAGGTGAAAACATCCTTGTCATCCTGTACTTTGAGCTGGTTCAGGGCCTGAACGCTCTCCTGGAGAGCATCGTGCAGGGAGAGCAGCTGGGCGTGAGGCCGGCTGATTCCGAAGATGACATGTTCTTTTCGGGAGAGAAAGAGCGATTTCAGGTTATCAATGATCTCTTCGCATAGGGAGTCTGTGGAGAGGAATGGTCTGGGGGGAAAGAACAGCAGGAGAAATCCCAGGTTCTCCGCTTGCGGGTGGGGGAGAAAGAGAGCCATGTTGTCATAGCCTCTCTCTGAGAGAAACAGGCTTATCTCCTCCTCCGGCAAGGGCTGGTCTGAGTGCAGCAGTATAAATAGGCTGGAGTGGCTCTGATTAATAAACGTAAGCCTCTGAGAGGAGAGCATCAGGTCGCTTTCTGTGTATCCGCAGATCAGGTTTCTAAGCTGTTCCTTATCATGGCTTAGGTGTAGGGCTTCTTTGTACTCCTCCGAGGACTGGAGACGGCTCTCCACCTCCGACTGGTTTTCGATCCGGCCGATGGCCTGCTCTACGGCAGAGATGATGTCATTGCCGCTGAATGGCTTCAGAATGTAGTCAATGGCGCTGGCGCGGATTGCCTGCCTGGAGTACTCAAAGTCACGGTATCCGCTTATGACAATGATCTGGATCTCCGGGTGTTTTTCCGCCAGCAGAGGCAGTAGCTTTTCCCCGTCCATGACCGGCATTTTCATATCTGTGATGATGATATCGGGGTGAAGCTCTTCCGCTAAGGACAACCCCTCCTCGCCGTCCGCAGCCTCCCCCACACAGGTGATCCGGTCACTGATGGGAGAGAGCTTCTCCAATGTCCCAAGGCGGGCAAGCTTTTCATCGTCAATAATGAGATAGCGGTATTTCATAGTGTACACTCCTTTGCAAATTTTCTCTTATCCCAATGGGTTTCTTTACTCTTTTACATCTTTCCCGGCTCGTTGGCCACAGGAAGGGTGATCTGCACGGTTGTTCCCGTCCCCTTTTCACTGAATATCTGCAGACCATAGTATTCGCCATAGTACAGAGAGATGCGGGTGTGGATGTTTTTTATGCCGATGCTCTGTTCATGTCTGCGTCCCAGCTCTTTGAATTCCGGTTTCTCAGCCAGCTGATTCTGCAGGGCGGTAAGCTCCTCATCCGTCATGCCCTGACCATTGTCAGTGACAAAGAGGAGCAGACAGTTTTTGGACTGCCTGGCCTCCACGGTAATCCGGTCTCCGGCCCGACAGTAATTTAAACCGTGGTACAGGGCGTTTTCCACCAAAGGCTGCAAGATCAGCTTTAGCACTTTTTTCTCCCGGAGCGCACCAGGAATCTGCACCTCATAGGAGAAGGCATTGTCAAACCGGATCTGCTGAATGGAAATATAGTTTTGAACATGTTCAAGCTCTGCTGAAAGCGGAACCAGCTCACTTTTTGTCTTAATACTGTAGCGGAACATGCTGCCCAGGGCCATTGCCATGGTACCGATGCTGTTTACCTTGTGTATGACCGCGATACTGTTGATGGCCTCTAGGGTGTTGTACAGAAAGTGGGCGTTTATCTGGGATTCCAGGGATTTCATCTGGGAATCCAAAAGAATCAGTTTGTTTTCCAGCTCATTTTTAATATAGCGGTTGCGGTCATCCAGCATTTCCTGGTAGGAATTGTACAGGGTGCCGATCTCATCCCGGTTGCGGAAGTAGGGGCTGTCCGACACATCGTGTTTCCCGTCCGGACGGGCCATCTGTCTGCTCAGGTACGAGATGGGCTTGGTCAGGCTCTTTGAGAGGAGGATGGAGATGATGATAAAGGCCAGGATGCAGGTAACAGTGAGGAAGATCAGGGTAATCTGTGTGATGCTGAACTCTCTGTACAACTGCTGGCGGTTTATGGAAGCCTGGAGGGTGAGACCATCCAGGCGCAGCCCCTTGTCCAGACGCAGGGCATTCTTTGTGTCAAATCCGGAGAGATCCGATGCCTGGTTGGCAAACAAAACGGTATCCTCCTTCATCACAGACAGGGAGGCTGTTTCCGGCATGGTGTTCACCGTTGACAGGTCAAAGACCTCAGGCACGCAGTCGACCATGAGGACTCCCAGAAAGTCCCTGGTGTGCACATCGTACAGTGCGGTACAGAAGGAGATGGACGGACTGCCACCCTCAAAGAAAGCTTTTTCCTCCGGGCCGTAGATATAGGTTGTGCCCTGAAGGGCCATAGTCTCCTGGTACCAGGAGTCCCCTGCGGGGTTATACTCATGGGAGATATTTATGCCATTACCATATCCGTATCCCAGGATCTGACCGGAAGGAGTAAAGAGAAAGATACCGTTTATATAGGGGGAAAAATATAAAAAATCCTGACAGGTGGAATTCAACTTTTCATTGCTCAGGTAAACATCGTAGTCGGAAGGGTGGAGCGGGCCAGTATATTTTGTCAGGTTGTCCACCATGGACACGTGATCCTCCCTGGGCAGGTACATGGACTCCACAATGTGTTCCAGGTTTGTGAGTGTGTAATCAATCTGAAAGGAGGCAACATCCATAAGGTTTTCCGCGGACTGGGTGACCTGCTTTTCAATCAGCCTGGTATACCGGGTATAAGTGTACACGGAAAATATCAGTATGGGTATAATGGAAATCAACAGGAATATCAGAAAAAATTTTTTTTGAAGCTTCATTGCGGCATCCTCCTTTGAAAAAGCTTAACATATTGAAAAACAATTGTATATACTTGTATTTAAAAAATCCTTTTGTTATGATGGAGAAAAAGAAAAGGTAACTGTATGCTGAACAGTTATAAAAAGGCTTATAAAATCCGTACGATGGGGAGCGTTGACAAAATGAAGAGAAAATGGAGATGGGTATTACTGTGTCTGGCTGTGATTTATACTCTTGCAGGGTGTGCCGGAAAAGAAGAGGTCCAGGTGAAACGGAAGGCTGTTCTGACCTACATGGCGCCCAGCTATGGATTCCACAGCTTTGTGGGAAAGGAGACGGTGGACAAGATCAATGAGACATACTCCGATATAGAGATACAGCCTGTGGTCTACTCGGAGGAGCAGTACTATACGGTGCTTAAAACAAGGCTGGCCACGGGAAAGGGACCGGATCTCTTCTTTGTCCAGCCCAGGTATGCGGGTCCCAATGGGGTGAGCAGCCTGGCTGAAGCGGGATATCTGGCCCCGGTGTCTGATATGGAAACCATAAAAAATGCCGATGAGTCAAAGTGCGCCCTGCTTCGGCACGGGGATGAGGTGTACAGTGTCTCCATCGGGAAGATGGGGCTGGGTGTGCTGTACAATAAGACCATTTTTGAGGAGAACGGCCTTTCCGTGCCCGTATGCTGGGAAGAGTTTTTGGCCTGCTGTGAGACACTGAAGAAAAACGGTATCCAGCCAATGACCCTTGGTGGAAAGGACCGGAATACTTACCAGTATGGTCTGTATCAGATTGCGGCAAACCAGATTTATCCGGAGGAACCCCATTTTGACAGGGAACTGCGGGAGGGGACCAGGAAATTTACGGACAAGGGAACCTGGGACCGGGTGCTCACCATGTACACCGGACTGTACTGGGACGGGTATATGGACCCGGACTCCATGAATCTGACGTCCGGCGAGGCACGCCAGAAAATGGCAGAGCGGGGAGCAGCCATGCTCTTTGTCTCCACCGGGGAAGCACGGGGACTGGTGACAGAAGGGGCAGAAAATGGGGATCAGTTCGGTCTGATGCCGCTGCCTGCCAATGAAAGAGGAGAGAAGACCTACTGGAGTATCGGGGAGATCGGGGGCGTGGGTATGTATGCCGGCTCCGCCTACCCCCAGGCGTGCAGAGAAGTGCTGGAAAAGGAGTTTTGGAGCGAGCTCCTAAATCCAGAGGAGACAGAAGATCCGTACCTGGAGGACGTGAAAAAGGCCTTTGATGCGGGTGACTACTTCTATCTCTGCAACCAGGGGTGGAAAAATGAGGTGGAGATTGTCATGGAGAAGAAGCTTGCGGAATACATCACAGGAAATAGAATCGAGATAAGGGATATCACCAGAGCTATGCAGAGAGAGTTGGAGCGATAGACTGCCAACATTTGTTCAATCATCTTTTAACAATAATACTATGGATCTCCTTTACAATAAATTAGTAAAAGTTTAATGCGGCTGCCGGGCTGGTAGAAAGAGCCGGCCGGTCGGCTGCACAACACAAGTGAAGGAGATGAGGGAATGAAGAGAAAACGTTTGATTGCATCCCTGATGGCAGCTTTTATGGCATCGACAGGTGTACTTGGGGGCAGCGGACTGACGGTGAGCGCAGCCCCGGCTGATTTCCAGAGGGAGCTGGAAGCCAGGTATGCGAAGCCGGATCAGACCAACAACACAGAGCTGCGCTGGTGGCTGGCCCAGGGGTCCCACACGGATGAAACCATCGTGGAGGAAATCAAGACCATGCATGAGCAGGGATTTACCGGCGTGGAGCTCTGTATGCTGGATGATGCCACCATTGATACGGAAAAATATGCTTACGGCTCCGCTGAGGCAGTCCACGACTGGACGCTGGCCATTGAGACAGCGACAGAGTACGGCATGTCTGTGGGACTTACCAGCGGTACGCACTGGAAGGCCGCGAACATCCCGGGACTGGACCCGGACAGTGAGGCAGCAGGGCAGCAGGCCATCTGTTCGGAGGAGACAGTGGAGGCAGGACAGGCCAGAGAAGGAAAGCTTGCGGTTCCAGATGTTGATATACCGGCAACGGCAAAAAAGACCCTGATCGGCGTATATGCCTATAGGATTGCGTCCAAAGGAAACGGTTCCAACAGCAACCCTACTGTGCTGGATCAGGACAAATTCTATGACTTGACCAGCAAGGTATCAGACGGGGCACTGACCTGGACTGCGCCGGATGACGGAGACTACATGCTGTACAGCCTGTGGCAGTGCGGAACATACCAGACCTGTGAACCCTCTCAGACAACCGCCTATGCCATCAACTATTTTAACAGAACGGGCGCGAAGGCTTTGGAAGAGTACTTTGACAAAACCTTTTTCAATGATCCGGAGTTGGTCAAGGCCGTACGCAACGGAAATGTACAGCTTTTCATGGATTCTCTTGAGTTTACCACCAGCCAGGGCATCTTTTGGAGCAGCATCATGGCTGAAAGGTTTAAAGAGAAAAAGGGCTACGATATCCGCCCATATCTGGCGCTGGTGCTCGGGGACGGCGGAAACACTCTTGGGGAGCTGAATACAAAGCCGGCGGGACGTTACATTTTGAGCGATACGAAGGATTCGGATGGCAAAACCCTGAGCTGGAAGATCAAAAATGACCTGTATGATGTCTGGACTGATATGATACAGGAAGAGATGATGACACCTCTGAGAAACTGGGGAAAAGAAAACTATAATATGAAGCTTCGCGCCCAGATTTCCTACGGTACCAAGCTGGAAATCACAGAGATGGCCATGGCCACCGATTACTCTGAGACGGAGACTTTGAACATGAAGGACCAGCCGGATATGTACCGCATGTGGGCAGGCGGTGCACATATTATGAATCAGCTCTATTCCTCCGAGACGGGGGCAATCTTTACCTTTGACTTTTCACACGGGTTTAACATCTACCATATGAACTATGCCCTTACAGAGCAGGACTGGACTCAGATGGCCTATGCCCTGTATGCGGGCGGTGTAAACCGCGTAATCTGGCATGGACATGCCTCTGAGTGGGGGCAGGAGGGCGTGCAGTGGCCTGGATTTGAGGGAATGTACGGCAATATCTCAGGACGTCTGGATGTCCGTGATCCGGAATCCATGACCTACCCGGAGATGAACGACCACCTGGGACGTATCCAGGGGCTGCTTCGCGAGGGCACCTCCCGCACAGATCTGGGCATCCTCCATTTGAAATACGGGGAACCCACTGCCTACGGACCCAAGTATTACGATCCTCTGAGTGAGCACAGAGGCGTGTACTGGAAAGACATGGCCCTGCAGGATGCAGGATATACGTATGACTATTTCTCACCGGATTATCTGGAGATGATGGAATATGATGCCGGGAACGGCACACTGGGAGAGAACGTGGGCTACCGGGCTATACTGGTACACCAGGAGGCCATGCCTCTGGACGCAGCGCAGAGATTGCTTACCCTGGCAAAAGAGGGATTAAAAGTGGTTGTTGTGGACGGCGGAGCAACCATGACACCCTATAAGCAGGAGAGCGAAGCGGACCTGGCGGCTGTGATGAGCGAGCTGAAGAGTCTGGACAATGTGGCCAGTGTGGAGAAGGAGGCGGATGCCTATAACGCGCTTCAGAAGATGGATGTGCAGCCCAGGGCTGAAATGGTGGGTTCCAATGCCCAGATCCTGACCCAGCTTCGCGCGGACGGAGATGATCTGTACATGTATGCCTGGAACTACTGCGACAGCCAGAACTGTGGTCTGGATCACGGTCTGAACGCTAACACGGATGTGAGCGTGGAGGGACTTTATGTTCCCTATGAGATCGATGACTGGACAGGAGAGGTGAAAAAGATCGCAAACTACCGCTATGAGGACGGCAGAACCATCTTTACGGTAGACCTAAACTACAGCGATGTGGGTCTCTATGCCTTTGAGGCAGTGGATTCTGAGGAACTGCACGCCGTGTCTACGGATGCACAGAGCCTGCGTGGTGACAATGGAACCATTGTTGTGCGCTCCACAAAGTCCGGAAACAATGTGACCACTCTAAGTGATGGAACCTCCTACCAGACCAGCGTGAAGGTGCCTGCGGCCTCAGAACTGACAGGATGGGAGTTGAAGGTGGAGAACTGGACGCAGGGAGAGCTTAAGACTCGCACGGAGGACAATGCCGAAACCGGGATCCAGACAACGGAATACAAATATGACACAAACAAAGATACGATCAGCGTAAAACTGGATAAGCTGACTACCTGGGACAATATTGCAGAGATTGGCCGAGACGTATCAGGAGTTGGTCACTATACAACCGCCTTTAGCTGGGATACTTCCAAGGCTGCAGGCGCTTATCTGGATCTGGGAGAGTTCCCGGGCGCAGCGGCCGTAAAGGTCAACGGGCAGGAGGCGGATCCGGTGAATGTAAACAACGCCGTGCTGGATATCAGCAGGCTGCTGAAGGATGGGAAAAATACTTTGGAGGTCACCATTGCAACAACCCTGAGCAACCGTCTGCTGCAGATGGGCAGGCTGGAGATTTCCAGTGGATTCTTCAACGACTTTGAAGTGAAGTACTATTCCAACGGACTTAGAAGCGCAACCCTGATCCCCTTTGCGGAGGCAGAGCTGTCCGAGTCTAACCGCATCAAGACGGCGGAGGAACTGAACGCGGAGCTGGCGGCTGCGAAAAAAGCGGCGGACGACGCCAGGGCAGAACTGGCCGCGCTGAAAGCGGATAAGGCTGCAAGCGATGCACAGCTTCAGGCTGCAAGGAAGGCGGCGGACGACGCCCTGAAGGCAGTCAAAGCGGCACAGGATCAGATTGACAATATGACTTTCCAGGCAAAGAAACCGGCGGTGAAATCCGCTAAGAGTACTGCCAAAAGGTCTGTGAAAGTGGTGTGGAAGAAGGTGAGCGGCGCAGACGGCTACCAGATCCAGTACTCTACAAAGCCGAATTTTAAATCAAAGAGAGCAGTTATGCTAAAGAGTACCAAGGCGACTGCAAAGACCATCCGGAAACTGAAGAGTAAAAAGACGTACTACGTGCGCATGAGAGCTTACAAGGCTATTGATGGAAAGAAGGTATTTACAAACTACAGCACGAAGAAGAGAGTTGCTGTAAAGTAACACAACACAGAAGCTGCTTCAATATAGAGAGATGCCCGAAGGCGCGGATAAATTCCGGTTTTCGGGCATCTTTGTATATATTAGAGCAGCTTTAAGCTGTCAGGCATTTCCTGGAGGCGGTGGGAGATGACATCGTGTTGCGTAATCAGGCGGATGGCCTCCGACTCATCACGGTCTGTGAGAGCCTGTACCAGATCATAGTGGGACTGGTACTGCTTTTCAGGCAGAACAGCCTTAGAGTACTGAATCGCCTGAAAAAACTCCACTTGAAGCAGGAGCTGCCGTTGCATCTCGATGAGCGTTTTGTTTTTGCTGATTTTGGCGATGGCCATATGAAAGTGGGAGTCCATTTTGATGCGTGAAGCGATGTCATTGCCCTTGGAGGCATTGTAACAGGCATCCGCATAGCCGGTCAGAGAATCAAATTCGGCATTGCTTCCATAATAAATGGCCAGCTTCACGGTCAGCACATCCAGACTGATTCGGACAATACCGATTTGCCGGAATTTCTCCTCGTCATAGGTGGCAACCTCAGCATACCGCTTGGGATAGATGGTGATAATGCCATCATTTGCCAACTGATGCAGCGCCTCACGAATCGGAGTGCGGCTTACCCCGAACTCACTGGCAATCTTAGCCTCCGGAATTCTATCGCCAGGCTCCATCTGCTGTGAGAGAATCTGCTGCATCAGATATTCATAAATTACATCTACAATACTGTTTTTTTTATTTCCCTTCATTTGTTTATCCACCTAAATAAATTTTTTATGAGAGCATTATAGTCAGCCCGCGGGGGATTGTCAATGTCAAGTTTACATAATGGTGTTTCGCCCCGAGTACCTTTTTGATTATACCATAAATGGATGGAAAATTATACTAAAAAAATTAAAAACGCATAAAACAATAAAATTGTATACTATTTTTCAAAATGGTATTGACACAAATAAAAATAAGGTATAGAATTTTATCCATAAGGAACAAAAAATTGTGCAAAGTGACAAAGTATTGGGATCAAAAGGAGGGTTTACGATGATGAAGAAGAAGTTATCAGTGTTAATGGCGTGTATTATGGCATTTTCCCTAACCGCGTGCAGCACAAACGGGGGAACGAAAAAGGATACCCCGGCACAGACAAAAGCACAGGAGAAGGAAACTCAGGGGGCTGAAACAGCAAAGGAGACTGCCGGAGAGAATCAGGAGATTGCGCTTGATAAATCTGTTGTACCTCCATCTGGCTTCACGCCCGAGGAGGTGGTACCGGATAAAAAATATAAAATTGCTTTTGCTAATTTCAACAGTACAAATGCAGGAGCGGCAATCATGGCAGAGGAAATGGAAAAGGCGGCGAGATACTATGGGGTGGAATTGCTCTCCATGGATAACAAGCAGGACCCGCTTCAGGCTGTGGATAATTTCAACAATGCAAAGACATGGGGATGTGACTATTACATACAGTACAACGAAGATCCGGAGGCAAATAAACGAATCGGAGAAATGTTGAAGGCTGATAACATTCCGGCCATTGCAGTACAGGTTCCTCTGGGGGATGATTTTCCATACTACCGTCTGGACCCGGCTGAGTCGGGACGCGTGGGCGGAGAAGCCCTTGCGAAAAAGGCAAAAGAAAAATGGGGCGATGACGTGGCGTTTTTCATCTGTATGGACTGCCCGGAGGCGGGGCAGGTCATTCAAGACAGGGCGGAGGCCGCCACAGCAGCTGTAAAAGAGATCTATCCGGATATCAAAGTGATCACCTACAGCTCTGAGGGAGATCCTGAGATCTCCAGAAATAAAATGACGGATGTGCTCACTGCGAACCCGGAGGGAAACTTTATATTTTGGGGGCATATGGATCAGTGGACACTGGCGGCCGTATCCTCCATACGGGCAGCGGGCCGGGAGGAAGAGTGTATCGCAACCTCTGTCATGGGGCTTGACAGTATGATTGAGGAGATGCAAAGAGAAGGTACGCCTGTCTACGGCACAGTAGCCATCCGACCGGAGGTATGGGCCTGGGAGCTGCTTCCAAAGGCAATCCGCGAATTGAATACAGGAGAAAAACCTGAGCTTGATATGTACCAGCCGTGTATACTGCTGAACCTTGACAATCTGTCTGAGATTTATCCAGACCAAGTGAAAAAATAATGCCGGTCTATGTGAACAATCGTTACTATTCACAGCCACGAACAATCAGATCATTTGGGATGTCCGGTCAGCAGGCGGGCATTCTCTATGATTTAGGAGGTGGAAAATGGGTGAGAGTATAGTTTTACGAACAGTGGATATTGAAAAATCCTTTGGAGGGACATATGCACTGAAAAAGGTAAGTTTTGAGCTGAAAAAGGGAGAGATCCTGGGGCTCATCGGGGAAAACGGGGCTGGGAAGTCTACGCTGATAAAAATAATCGCAGGTCATTACAGGAAGGACAGCGGAAAAATCTACATTAATGGCGAGAAAGCTGAGATCCATACTCCTCATGATTCCCTGAAGCTGGGCATAAGAGTAATCAGTCAAGAGTTTAATCTGATGAGTGACATGACAGTGGCGGAGAATATCGCTTTGGGATATTACCCCAAGCGGGCTGGATGCATTGTCAAAAGGGCGGAAATGAACCAGAGGGCGGGCGTGATCTTAGAGAGAATGGGCATAGATATTGAGCCGGGTATAAAGCTGCGGCGTCTGTCTGTTGCCCAGCAGCAGATGGTAGAGATCGCAAAGGCACTATGGAAGCAGCCCTATATCCTGATCATGGACGAGCCGACGGCCGCGCTGAATGACCAGGAGACGGCCCGGCTTTTCCAGGTGTTGAAAAACCTGAAAAAGGAAGGGGTAACCATAGTATTTATCACCCACCGGATGCAGGAACAGTTTGAACTGGCGGACCGAATCACGGTTTTGAGAAATGGAGAGCTGATCGCAACCGTCCATACAGACCAGGTGACACCCGACGGGCTGGTTGAGATGATGGTCGGCAGGGATATCGGCGCCAATTACACCAGGAAGCATGCGATGAAAGCAGGACGAAAGATCTTTGAGGCGAAGAACATTACAGCCGGACATCAGATCAGGGATGTCTCCATACATGTCAGGAGCGGGGAGATTGTCTCCGTATTTGGGCTTTTGGGGCAGGGTCAGGAGGAATTGAGCAGGGCTATCATAGGAGATCTGCCCCTGCAGGGGGGAAGCCTGGAGAGGGAGGGGAAACCCATTCATCTGCGAAATCCCGCAGATGCAAAGCGCTGCAAAATCGGATATGTATCAGATGACAGAAAGAAGACAGGCCTGTTTCCGGTACAGTCTACAAAAAATAACATTACCGTATCCGCCTTGAATTACTTTTCAAAACTAGGATGCATCGTTCCATCACAGGAGAGGGAGGGGGCAGATAAGTGGATTACAAGGCTGAAGGTAAAGTGCAGCTCCTCCTTACAGAAAATATCTACCCTGAGCGGCGGCAACCAGCAAAAAGTGATGATCGCAAGGCAGCTGGCTAATGAGTCAAGGTTCTTAATACTGCATTTGCCTACGCGCGGTGTAGATATCGGGGCAAAATATGATATCTATGAGCTTTTAGAGGAGCTGTGCGCCCAAGGGGTGGGGATTCTCATTATTTCACTGGAGCTGCCGGAGGTGCTGGGACTGAGCGATCGGATCTATATTATCCGGGATGGCAGGATCGTTGGAGAACTGGAGGGGGCAGAGGCGAATGATTCAAATCTGATGTATCATGCCATCGGAAATCTAAAGGAGGAGAAGCGTATTGAATCAGACGAAAGAGGAAAAAGGAAATGTTAGGTCAATGGGAAACATGCTGCTGCGCAAGCTTGCAGAGAGCGGACTTATTCTGTTTATTATTCTCTTGGCATTATTTTTTACAGTCAAGTCAGAGCATTTTTTATCCATAAAAAATTTCTTAAATATTTTCCAGGCGGTGTCTGTGCTTGGAATCACAGCGGCGGGTATGATGATGATTATTGTATCAGGGGGCATTGACCTGTCTGCCGGATCGACCATCGCCTTTATAGGCTGTGTGCAAACCGAGATTGTAGTGAGGCTTGGAGTTCCGTGGTATCTTGGGATTCTTCTGGGTCTGGCTATAGGGATGCTCTGCGGATTGTTTAATGGATTTATTGTAACCTATTGGAAATATCAGCCTTTTATTGCCACACTCGGAACCATGAATGTCATCCGCGGACTTGCGTATGTCATCTCCTCCGGACAGAGTACCTTTCTGGACTCAAAGCCTCTGGAGTGGTTCGGACTCGGCAGAATGTTCGGGGTGATTCCGGTTCCGGTTGTTTTGCTGCTCATCAGCTTCCTGGTGGTGTGGTTTATCATGCACTATACGGTATTTGGAAGGTATGTATATTCCATTGGAGGAAATCAGGAGGCTGCTCGTCTTGCCGGGATTTCGGTAAAGCTTTACACAATGCTTCTTTACGTGGGCACAGGTTTTTTAGCTGCAGTTTCGGGACTGGTGTTGCTGGGACTTTCGGGAAGTTCGGTTCCCTCCGCAGGGGAAAACTATGGGATGGATATTGTGACCGCAGTGATCCTGGGCGGTGCCAGCTTAAAAGGCGGTAAGGGAAGTATTGTGCTCACCTTTCTGGGCGTATTGACAATCGGTATCATGAATAATGGGATGACGCTGATATCGGTGCCTCAGTACTGGCAGATTTTTGCTAAGGGAGCGCTGCTTCTCTTTGCCGTGGGGCTGGACCAGATCAAGGAGAGGGTGTCCGCTGGCTAGTACGCTAGCGCATGCGGGCAGAATAGGCCGGAGAAAGGAGCAATATGGAAAAAAGAAAGAAAAGATTTAAAGGCCCTGTTTTTTTTATGAACCATCCATTTTTTTCATCCGTGTGCGGGCTAACGTTAAGGCAATATTTTGAAAGCCCTCAGACGATGATGCAGGCTCAGCTGAAAGCCTTTGAGCTGACGGGATATAAGAACCCGCTGTTTCCTGATTTTGGGGTCGTGCCTGTGGCCAGCGGGTTGGGATGCAGGGTGGTATTTGACAATATCGGGATTCCGGGCTGTGAGAGGCTGGAGGCGGGACTGGAAGATCTTGACGGATTGGAACCGGCTGATCCGAAAGCTGAGAACTATATGGGGAAGGCGCTGGCGTACCTTTCGTATATGGAGAAATACAAACCGGAAGGAATCCAGGCGGGGCCTTCACTGCTGATGGGACCTGTCACAGTGGCAGCCCTGATTCGGGGGACCACAGATCTTTGCATGGATATTTTTGATGATCCGGAACGGGTGAGAAGGCTTTTAGATGTGATCACGGAGACAAGTATTTCCTATTTAAAAGCCCAGGAGGAGATTCTGGGTCCGCTGAAGCAGCTGGTTGTTTCGGATGATGTCTCCAGCTTTCTGAGCAGGAGCCAATACGAGGAATTTGTAGTTCCGCATTATGAAAAGCTGCTCTGCCATTTTCCGGATGCGGTCAAAATACTGCACAATGATGCAGAGGCAGCCCATCTGGCGGGGGCCATAGGGGACACGGAATTTGACTGCTGGCATGCGGGGAGTTGCGTCAATCTTCATAAGGCCAGGGAAGACAGCCATGGGAAGATTACACTGATCGGAGGGCTGGACCCCATACGGGAAGTGGCAGAACTGGATCAGAAGACTCTGTATGAGACAGCGGCAGAGCGTCTGCAGGAATACGGTGAGGATGATAAATTAATTCTGAGCGCAGGAGGGTTTGTAAACTATGGAACACCGCCTGGAAATATAAAGGCGATTGTGCAGGCAGTGCAGAAATATTTTAAGGAGGAGTAGAGAAATGGGAGACAGAGTAGAGAGAACAGACGGAAGAGGAATCCTGGCAGGCGACTATCTAAACCAAAACAGGGAATTGACCAGACAGGACTGGCTGGAAGACTGTTTTCCGGAATGGGGAACTTTGTTAAATAAAGAAATTGAAGAATTTACACTGAACAATGGGCAGGTGGCCATATGGTGGCTGGGAGGGCCGTCATGGATTCTAAAGACAGATGAAGGGGGGATTTTCTTTATCGATGTGTATTCCGGACCGTCCCACTATACCCAATACTATTACTGCGGAGTCTGCAAACAGGCTGGGGCTGAGACCATCAACTGGATGAGAATGAATCCTCAACTGGTGGACCCGTGGAAATTCAACCGCCTGGACGGAGCTTTTTCCACTCACCAGCATCAGGATCACTGTGATTTGTACACTGTAAAAGCAGCGCTGCAGACCACGGACTGTATCTTTTACGGTCCGCCCAGGACAGTAGAGAAATTAAAAGGCTTTCAGGTGCCGGATGAGCGTATTGTGACCGCAAGAGTGGGGGAATCCGTGAAGGTGCCCGGTGCAGAAGTGGAGTTTTTGATGAATTATGATGAGACTGTGGTGCGCACCGGTTCCGGGAAAGGGAAAGTATCTTATGAAGAATGTGCCACCAGCTTTCTGTTTAAAACCTCCGGGGGAAATATAATGTTTCTGGGAGACACCTGGTATCACGACGGCTATCAGGCCGTGGGACAGAATTATGATATTGACGTAGCGATTTTTGACATGGGGAGAAATGCATCAGGGGCTACTGATAAAATGACGCCATATGATTGCGCAAGACTGGGGGAGACGCTGCAGGCAAAAGTACTGATTCCGGATCACTATGATAATTGGGCGAATACGGCCTCGGACCCGGAGCTGCTTGTAAACCAGTTTGAACGGCTTGTAGCAGAGAACACACCGGAGATTAAGACAGTAATTCTAAGGCCAGGCGCCAGATTCATCTATCCGGACGACCGTGATATCAGACGCTATCGTTACCCCAACCAAAGTGAGGGGTATGATGCCACGCGCTCAGTTACATACGGGGAACAAGCGAGGAAGTATGGGAGAAAAAACAGATAAAAAGCGGTATTTTTAACGCCTCATTATGTGGAAAGGCTGCCTGGCCCAACATTTGTTCAATGAAGTTTTAACAAAAGTTCAAGTGAACTAAAGTATACTGTCATCGTAGAGAAAAGGAGGGAAATACTTTATGAAACGAAAAAAACTGACGGCCATACTTCTGGCCGCCACGATGACGGTGACAGGAGCTATGGGTTCAATGCCCGCAGTGGCATTTGCGGCAGATGACACACAGGTAGTAAATGCTAAGGTGGCATATATGGCAAACCCCATTGGACTGGACAAGAGCGATGTGAAATTCAGCTGGGCCATGACATCTTCACAGTTAGGGGCAGCCCAGAGCGCTTACCAGATTGTTGTGCGCAAAGGCAGTGCAGATGGAGAGATCGTCTGGGACAGCGGCAAGGTGGAGGATTCTGAGTCCGTGGGTATTGCTTACGGAGGAAAGACGGCCCTGGAAGATGCAGCCAGATATTACTGGACTGTAACAATCACAGATAAAGATGGCGATACAGCCACCTCTGAGCCGGCTTATTTTGAAATTGCCGGGAAGATGGATGGCGCAAAGTGGCTTTATGCAGGAGGTGAGAATGAGGCAGCTCCCCTGTTCCGTAAAGAGATCACACTTGATGCAAACAAAACGATTGCATCCGCACGACTTTATATGTCAGCCATTGGTATCTATCAGGCTTGGATCAACGGCCAGGAAGTGAAGTCAGATGTGGACGACATTTTTAACCCTGGCTGGACGGCGTATGAGAGGTATTTGAATTACCAGACTTATGATGTGACCGACATGGTGAAGAGCGGAGACAATGCCATCGGCGCCGCTGTGGGCGGAGGCTGGTATCAGACAGCGTATAGCTCCGACTATGCAAATGTATTTGGACCGGATGATAAGGCGGAAGAAAGAGGTCTCGCAGGAAAACTGGTGGTTACTTACACGGACGGAACCAGTACAGTTGTCAATACGGACAATACCTGGCAGGTATCTCAGAACAGTCCCTATACCTATGATGATTTCTGGAATGGTGAGCATTACGATGCTACCATTGAGGCTGCAATTGAGGGATGGAACCAGGCAGGTTATGAGACAGATGATACCTGGAAGGCAGCAGATACCACAGAATATGCGGGTGATCTGCTTCCAAGCTCCAAGGCTACGGCTGTGATCCGCGATGAGTATGAGCAGAAGCCCATCTTGGGATACACCTATGATCCGGAAAACATTGTCAACGCCACCAATACAAATGAAGGTATGACCTATGGCGAAGTGGTGGAGGAAGCAGTGGATGTAAACGGTGACATCACCATAAAGGCAGGTGACAAACTGATCCTGGATCTGGGGCAGAACATGGTTGGTCTGACAGACGCTGTCATGAGCGGCGCAAAAGATACGGTGGTAACCTTCCGCTTTGCAGAGGCTCTGAATGATGGACGTGACATTGATTATGATTCTGAGACCGGAAAGACCGGCTCCATGGGCAGCGATGGCCCCAGTGGTTCCCTGTACCGTGTAGCTCTGCGTTCTGCGCAGTGTACCGACACTTACATCATGAATGGCGGCGAGAGAGAAGAGTACCAGCAGACCTTTACTTATCGTGGATTCCGCTATGTTGAGGTTTCAGCCACGGAGGATATCGTTCTCCACAGCTTAAGAGGCCGTGTGGTTACCTCAATCAGTGAAAGAACCGGCTATATCACAACCTCAGATGCTGACTTGAATCGCTTCGCAGAAAATACGGTTTGGAGTGAGATGGGAAATTACCTGTCAATCCCCACAGACTGTCCGCAGCGTAATGAGCGTGCCGGATGGACCGGCGATGCACAGTTGTTCGCACAGTCTGCAGCACTGAACTTTGATACCTATGCATTTATGGAAAATTACATAGATGAAATGAATGACTATGCGGCAAATCATGACAATTTTTATGCGGAAGTCATGCCCAAAACAAACGAGAATTTTACGGTTGGTATGGAAGGACGAGCGAAAAACTGTGGATGGAGTGATGCCGGAATCATTATTCCGTGGGTAATGTACCTGCAGACAGGTGATGTAAGCTTTATTGAAAACAGTTATGATCAGATGGCTGCCTATATGGATGCAGGTGACTATAGCACTCTGCTGTACGGCGACTGGGTGGCATACTGCGGGACCAGGCTTTCAGTCATGAATATGGTATATGAGATTTATGTATGCACTCTGATGGAAAACATGTCAGAAATTATCGGCAAGACGGATAAGGCAGCCGAGTACAGGGCAAGGCATGATGAACTGAAAGAAAAATTTATCGAAACCTTCGTTGATGAGGATTACAATCTGCTGACAGACAGCAAGGATGACTTTATGTTTCCGTTCGCAAAGCCAAAGATGTCCGCTGACAATGCACAGACAGGACTTCTCTGGGCGCTGAAACTGAATCTGTACTCCAATGATGAGATGAGAGATACCTTCATTAAGAACCTGCTGATCAATATTGAGAACAAAGACGGAAAGATCCGTCCAGGACAGGAAGAAGATACACTGTCCGTTGGTTTCCTGGGTGTAAACGTGATCCTTCCTATCCTTACAGACCTGGGTTATGGGGATGTGGCCTATACGCTGATGCTGCAGGATACCGATCCCTCCTGGCTGTATGCAGTAAAGAACGGTGCAACCACTACCTGGGAGAGATGGAACTCCTATTCTGTAAAAGATGGTTTCGGTGACAGCTCCATGAACTCCTTTAACCACTACTCCTACGGCGCCAGCGTAGAGTGGATGTACAACTATATGGCAGGTATCAAGAGTGACGAGGCAAATCCCGGATACAAACACTTTATCCTGCAGCCCACCGCTGATCCGGAAGGACGCATTGATTTTGTAAATGGTTCCTACAACTCAGTCTACGGCACCATTCAGAGTAACTGGACTTCCGCTAAGGGAGAAATGGATACTTACACGGCAGTCGTACCTGCCAACACATCGGCAACCTTATACCTGAATCTGGATGAGAATCAGGTGGAAAGCCTGGCACTTCCGGAGGGAGCAGTTTACACCGGAAGAGAGATGAGAAACGGAAAAGACTGTGCGAAATTTGAACTTACAGCCGGAACCTATCATTTTGAGATTCAGTCACAGACAAACGCAGCAGTGACAGCAGCCAAAGAGGCGCAGGCAGCGGCCGAGGAAGCACAGGCAGCGGCTGAGGAAGCACAGAGACTGGCAGAAAAAGCACAGGAGCTGGCAGTATCTGCTGCAGAGACAGCAGGTGAAAACAGCGCGGCTGCCCTGCAGGCGAAAAAGGATGCCGAAAATGCAAAGAGCCTGGCTGAGGCGGCAAAGAGTGCGGCAACAGAGTCCCAGAACCGGGCAGAGACTGCAAAAAAGGCAGCCGAGGATGCCCAGAAGGGTTCTGTGAAGGCCCAGAAGGAAGCGGAAGCAGCGCGCGATGCAGCCCTGCAGGCTAAGGAAACTGCAGTGGAATCCAAAAATGCGGTAGAGAAAGCATTGGAATCTGTCCAAGCTCAGGTGAAGCTGGCTGAGGCAGCCAAAGAAGCGGCTATTGCAGCAAAGGCAGATGCTGAGAAGGCACAGGCAAAAGCCGAGGAAGCGCAAAGAATTGCTGAGGCAAAGGCAGCTGAGGCAGATAAAGCTCTGAAAGAGGCACAGCAGTTGAAAAAAGAGATGGAAGACCTGCTGGCAGAGACAAAATTTGCGAACACCAAAACAGCCATTAAAATAGCTAAGAGCACAAAGAAAAAACAGGCGAAAATCACTTGGAAAAAGGTGGATGGTGCAGACGGATATCAGATTCAGTATGCTGCCAGAGCAAATTTCAAGGGTAAAAAGACAGTCACCGCGAAGGGCGAAAAGGCTGGGGCTAAAATTATCAAGAAGCTTAAGAGCAACAGAACCTATTTTGTGCGCGTCAGAGCATACAAGACGGTAGACGGAAACAAGGTATACACAAATTTCAGCGCTAAGAAGCGGATAAAAGTAAAATAGCAGATTTGCATTACAGCAAATAGGCAGAGGAAAACAAAAAAGTAGGTTGGAGGCCTCCGCGGGGACGCGGGGGCTTCTGTGCGTGTAAGCTTGTAATAGTTAGGATAGCTTTTGAACATACGTAACCGTTCGGCTTATTGTTAAATAATTATTGACTTTCTGAGAAATACTGTTTTTAAGGACAGGCAGAATGTGCCAGGCACGAAAAGAGTGTTTCTTGGTTTGCAAGCCTGTCATAACAGGAAAGGAAGGAACAATAATTATGGAAATGACACTGCGCTGGTACGGCAGCAAGTTCGATACCGTTACCTTAAAACAGATCCGGCAGATTCCGGGAGTGACCGGGGTGATTACCACCCTCTATGACTCCGTACCGGGGGAGGCATGGGAGCTTAAAGATATTCAGGCATTGAAGAAAGAGGTGGAGGAAGCAGGGCTTGCAATCAAAGGGATTGAGAGTGTAAACATCCACGATGCCATCAAGACGGGGGCTCCCGAGAGGGAGCGGTATATTGAAAACTATATCACCACACTGGAGCGGCTTGGTCAGGCGGATATTCATATGGTATGCTATAACTTTATGCCCGTCTTTGACTGGACCAGGACCGAGCTGGCAAGGGTCAGGCCGGATGGTTCCACTGTCCTGGCCTACAACCAGGAGACCATAGACCAGATGAACCCTGAGGAAATGTTCGACTCTATCTCCGGGGATGTGAACGGCACAGTGATGCCGGGATGGGAGCCGGAGCGTATGGCAAGAGTTAAAGAGCTGTTCGCCATGTACCGGGAGGTGGACGATGAGAAACTGTTTGCCAATTTAAAGTACTTTTTAGAACGAATCATGCCGGTCTGCGACAAATATGATATTAATATGGCCATCCATCCGGATGATCCAGCCTGGAGCGTATTTGGGCTTCCAAGGATTATTATCAACAAGGAGAATATCCAGAGAATGCTGCATATGGTGGATAACCCTCACAACGGGGTAGCCTTTTGTACAGGTTCCTACGGGACCAACCGTGAAAATGATCTGCCGGGCATGATCCGGGCGCTGAAAGGGCGGATTCACTTTGTGCATGTGCGCAACCTCAAGTTCAACTCAGACACAGACTTTGAGGAGGCGGCACACCTGTCTTCTGACGGGAGTTTTGACATGTATGAGATTATGAAAGCGCTCTGCGACATTGACTACAGAGGACCGGTCCGGCCGGATCATGGCCGGATGATCTGGGATGAGGTGGCAATGCCGGGATATGGACTGTATGACAGAGCGCTGGGGGCATGTTACCTGAACGGACTGTGGGAGGCTATTCAAAAAAGCCATTGAGGTTTGCAGGAAGAGGGGCTGTTGGTTTGCTGAGATATCAGGTGAACCGATGGCTCCTTTTGTATGGCCTGTGGTATTTAGAAAATTAAAGTTATATAAAAACTATTGTTATAATATTGACAAATAGTTCTAAGAATGATAGTATATAAATAACTTAGTTGATCATAATAAAAAGGAAATTACAGGAGGAAAATCTATGTTTAAAAAAGATATAAGAGTATTGTGGCTACAACCTGCCTGATGTGCATGTTGTTTTCCGATAATGTGTATGCTGCACGGTATTCCTTTAGCTTTACGGGCATAGCCGGTGCGGTTGGCTGCGCGTCTTCCGTGACTTTTACTCCATGATGGCAGGTAAGTGCTTTTCGGGTGATTTGCTTCTTAGCCTTCTTTGTATCGCTATGACCGGATGCAGTCAAACTGCCCGGTCAGCGAAAGAAAACATTAGGATAACGGGGCAGGAAGAGGAGGATATCATCTCCCCGGACAAGGCGTTGAATACAATCACTTATCTTTTACAACAAGAATATCTGAGGATTCTCCCACCTCTTTAGGTGGCGGGAGGAATCACCTAAAACAAGATTAACGGTAGTGGAGGGCGGAGAGAGATCGGTATCCCCCACTGACATGAAGTCAATCAACGCATCGAAAGATATGGTCGTACTCTGTTAAATTACCGAGCGTGGATTGAAACAAAATATGATTTTGACGCAGGACTTCATCATTCATGGCATGGATCTTGAATATCAGATCACGTTCCAGGACAGCGATACAAGGGAGACCACCCTGTCTCCGGTGTGGACATTCAGTGTACGCATTATGGATGAAGATGGAACGGGCAGCACTGTGGAACAGATGAACATTGACGCTGTGACGGGGAAACGGTTGCTGGCGGGATAGGAGTTCAGGAGGGATCTTGTGGAACTGAAAAACAGTATTGTCTACCATATGGAAAGAGAACTTTGGAATTTTAAACTGGTGTTTCTCATTCTGATGATAGTGTTATTTTGGCTTATGAATTCCATGGGGGCAATCCTATCGGCTCTGAAAGGAGCGTTCAGCAGGTATATATACCAGTATTATGGGCATCTGGTATCCCGTTCTAAACTCCTCTATTCTGGGGCAGGACAGATCGGGACTTTGGCTTTCACAGATGCATCGTCCCAGTATGCGCCCACGCTGATTATCAATCAAGAGGTACTGGACTATTATACGCCGTTGCAGGCCACAGGAATTTCCTTTTCTCTGGCTATGTGCGGATTTGTCTTCATAGGTATTGTAATCTATCTGGTAAACCGGTCTGAACGTATGCGGGGGATGGGCATGGCAGCGGCAGTATTTTTTATATTGCTGGACCCACTGATGATTTTTTTAATGCGAAAAAAGCGCGATGGTTTTCCCCCTTGTCCTGGATCAGTATTGAACAACTGGCGCCTGTTAAAAAGCAGGGATATCCGGCTTTAGGGTATGTGATTTTGGCATTACTGACTCTTCTTCTCATATTGAGCTGTGTTTTGATGAGAGGGAAAAACAAGATATCAATCATCGGGGAGGTAGCCATGTAACATAAATTTTTTCTGGAGGTGGAAGATGCGGTAAAAACATTCGTAGATGCCACTGTGCTGGATCAGGTTTCTATCCAGGTGGAGAGAAGAGAGATCTGTGCCCTGGTGGAGAGGAATAGTTCTGGTAAAACTATACTGCTGCTTGGCAGAAAAGATATCATTCAAGTTATGGAAGCGGTTGGACTCGACCCAAAATCAAAAATGCATGTGAGAAAGTATTCAATGGTAATGTGCCAGCGCCTCCGCATTGCCCAGGCCAGAATGGAGTCTCCCGACATCATTCTGCTGGATGAAGCCATGAACGGACTGAACGAACAGGGGGTGGAGGATATGAGGCTGTTATTCCGGAACTTAAAAGAGCAGGGAAAGACCATTGTGCTTGCGACGCATGTGAAGGAGGATGTGGAACTGCTGTGTGACTGCATCTACCAGTTGAGGGATGGCAGAGTGCCAGTGTACTGACACGTTCATATTTCAACTAATGACTTGCCTGTTTTCCCATCGAGCTTCGTTGACTTCAATCGACGATGCCACCGCATCGCCTCATTTAGTCGTCTTGTCGACGAAAAAACATTCTGGGTTATTAGTTTGAAAATAAATGTGTCAGTACACTAGAGTGATGGGAATTTTCCGGTTGGATAATAATTGACAATTAAAAGCAAAAGCGTTAAGATTGTTTGGTACCGAACAATATTAACGCTTTTGTTTGTTCGTAGACAGCACAATAAATTCCGTTGCATGCTGTGGAAAGGGAAGGTAATACAAATGGATAAGAGGGAAATTGGACACGAGATACACGCAGTCTCAAATCTGCTGGGAAGAAAAATTGAATCCGAAAAAAGGCAGCTTGGAATAGGGGAGGTTACCCCCATACAGATCTGGATCATCCGTTATCTGTATGAAAATAGTGAAAAAGTGGTATTTCAAAAGGATATAGAGAAAAATTTTACCATAACCAGGTCCACGGTTACGGGAATCCTAAAAGGAATGGAGAAAAACGGGCTGATTTTCAGGATGAGTGTTCCTGAGGACGCGCGGCTGAAGCGGTTAACCCTCACCGAAAAGGGGGAAAACCTGTGTCAGTCGGTCTGCAGACATATTGAGGAGACGGAGGCGCAGTTGGTGAAGGGACTCAGCAGGGAAGAGATTGATATCTTTTTTCAGCTGCTGGATAAAATAAAAGAGAACTTAGCTTGAGACATATTGAAATCTGATACATGAATAAGGAGGATAAGATAGAAATGGTCAAAGAATTGATGAAAAGCATCCGGGAATACAAAAAAGACTCGGTCCTGGCGCCGGTCTGTGTATCTTTGGATGTGGTACTGGAGGTGATCATTCCGCTTCTGATGGCCAGGCTGATTGACTATGGAATTGACGGAGGGGAGCTGGGCTACATCTGGGGAATGGGGCTTGCACTGGCGGTTACAGCTATGATCTCCTTGTTTTTCGGGGCTTTGGCGGGCAAATACGCAGCCAGGGCATCTGCCGGGTTTGCCAGGAATCTGCGCAAGGATATGTACTACAAAGTACAGGATTTTTCTTTTTCCAGTATAGACAAATTTTCCACAGCCAGTATTGTCACCAGGCTGACAACGGATGTGACGAATGTACAGAATGCCTACCAGATGATTATCCGGATGGCGGTGAGAAGCCCGTTTATGCTCATATTCTCCATGATTATGGCGTTCGGCATCAATGCGCGTATGTCCCTGATTTTTTTAGGGGTGATTCCGGTTCTGGGAGTGGGCCTGTGGCTGATCATGTCCAGGGCGCACCCCATTTTTGAACGGGTGTTTCAGACCTATGACAAGCTGAACAATGTGGTGCAGGAAAACCTTCACGGCATCCGCGTGGTGAAATCCTATGTGCGCGAGGAACACGAGAATGATAAGTTTCAGGAGATTTCCGGGAGCATATACCGGGACTTTTCGAAGGCGGAAAAGCTGTTGTCCTTCAATATGCCTCTGATGCAGCTGTGTGTGTACACCTGTATGATTCTCATTTCCTGGTTCGGTGCCAGGGCCATTGTGGCCTCAGGGAATAACCCGGCACTTGGCATGTCTACCGGTCAGCTCATGAGCCTGATCAGCTACGCCATGCAGATCCTGATGAGTCTGATGATGCTGTCCATGGTGTTTGTCATGATTACCATATCCAGAGCTTCCATGGAGAGGATCGTGGAGATCAAAAGGGAGGAGAGTGATTTAAAGAATGGTCCGTCTCCTGCCCACGAGGTTAAGGATGGCTCCGTGGCTTTTCATGGTGTCAGCTTCAGCTATGCGGGCAGGAAGGGAAAGCTTTGCCTGCGGGATGTGAATCTTGAGATCGCTACCGGGGAAACCGTTGGTATTATCGGAGGGACCGGCGCGGCCAAGACCACTCTGGTGCAGCTGATTCCCAGGCTTTATGATGTGACACAAGGAGAAGTGCTGGTGGGAGGGCGTGATGTGCGGGACTATGATATTGAGTCGCTCCGGGAGCAGGTGGCTATGGTACTGCAAAAAAACGTACTCTTCTCCGGAACCATCAAGGAAAATCTGAGGTGGGGGGATGAGGAAGCCCCGGACGAGGAGCTGGTGCGCGTCTGTAAGCTGGCCTGTGCGGATGAGTTTGTGCAGACCTTTCCCGACAAGTATGACACCTATATCGAACAGGGGGGCAGCAATGTATCCGGAGGCCAGAAGCAGAGGCTGTGTATTGCCAGAGCGCTTTTGAAAAAGCCTAAGATTTTGATTCTGGATGACTCCACCAGCGCAGTGGATACAAAGACGGACGCCATGATCCGCAAGGCGTTTCGGGAGGAGATTCCGGACACTACCAAGTTTATCATTGCCCAGAGGATCTCTTCGGTTCAGGATGCGGATAAAATTGTTGTCATGGACGGAGGGAAGATCCTGGATGTGGGTACCCATGAGGAGCTGTTGGGGAACAGCAGCATTTACCGTGAGGTGTATGAATCACAGAGTAAGGGAGGGGAGAAGGATGAATAAAGAGTTAAACAAGAAAAACCCGGGCCAGGGTATGCGCAGGGTAAATAAAAAAGTAGTGCAAAGACTGCTCTCCTATATCGGACAGTATAAGCTGCGGTTTACCTGTGTCCTCGTCTGTATCTTTTTAAGCGCGCTGACCAGTGTGGCCAGTTCCCTTTATCTGCAGACCCTCATTGACGACTATATCGCTCCCCTGCTGCTGCAGGCCTCCCCGGTCTTTGCAGGCCTTCTGCGGTCGCTTGTGGTAATGGGCTCCATCTATCTGGGAGGGGTTGCGGCGACCCTGCTGTATAACCGTTTGATGGTTGTGATAGCCCAGGGAATCTTAAAGGATATACGGGATGAGATGTTCGCGCGTATGCAGACACTGCCTATCCGGTATTTTGACACCCACACCCACGGGGATATCATGAGCCACTATACCAATGACACGGACACCTTAAGGCAGATGATGGCCCAGAGCATTCCGCAGATGTTCTCATCCCTGATTACCATTCTATCTGTATTCTGCGCCATGCTGGCAACCAGCTGGCAGCTCACGATCTTTGTGCTGTTTTTTGTGTTTCTGATGCTGAAGGTGACAGGGAAGATTGCGGGAAAGAGCGGCCACTATTTTGTCCGGCAGCAGCAGGCGCTGGGAGACCTGAACGGCTACATTGAGGAAATGATCAATGGACAGAAGGTAATCAAGGTATTCTGCCATGAAGAGTCAGCGGAGGAAGTATTTGACCAAAAGAATGAAATTCTTCGCGAAGATGCTGCTGCGGCAAACACCTTTGCAAACATTCTGATGCCGGTTATGAGCAATCTTGGAAATCTGCAGTATGTGCTGATTGCCATGCTGGGAGGGACCATGGCGATCACAGGAGTGGGAGGACTGACACTGGGAGCTATCGCCTCCTTTCTGCAGTTAAGCAGAAGCTTTATGAATCCCATCAGCCAGATTTCCAATCAGCTGAACATGGTAATCATGGCCCTCGCCGGAGCAGAGCGTATATTCCAGCTCATGGATGAGGAACCGGAGGTGGACGACGGCTATGTCACCCTGGTAAATGCCAGAATCGATGAAAACGGAGCTATCACAGAGACCGGTGAGCGTACAGGTCTATGGGCATGGAAACATCCTCACGGGGACGGCACCCTTACCTACACCAGAATGAGAGGAGAGGTAAATTTCTATGATGTGGACTTTGGATACCAGCCAGACAAGATTGTGCTGCACAACATCACCCTGTACGCACAACCGGGACAGAAGGTGGCCTTTGTAGGCGCTACAGGTGCAGGTAAGACTACAATAACGAACCTGATCAACCGTTTTTATGATCTGGCGGACGGAAAGATACGCTACGACGATATCAATATAAACAAGATAAAGAAAGATGATCTGCGCCGTTCCCTGGGTATTGTGCTGCAGGATACCAACCTGTTTACCGGGACCATCATGGAAAATATCCGGTATGGGAAATTGGATGCCACAGAGGAGGAGGTGCACTCTGCGGCCAGGCTGGCCAATGCGGATGACTTTATCCGCCGTCTGCCCCAGGGGTATGACACCGTGATCACCGGAAATGGGGGCAGCCTGTCCCAGGGACAGAGACAGTTGATTGCCATCGCGCGGGCGGCAGTGGCAGATCCCCCTGTCATGATACTGGATGAGGCAACCTCCTCCATAGACACCAGGACGGAGGCCATCGTTCAGAGGGGAATGGATGCGCTGATGAAGGGCAGGACCGTTTTTGTCATCGCCCACCGCCTCTCTACAGTCAAGAACTCAGATGTCATCATGGTGCTGGAACAGGGAAGGATCATTGAGCGTGGAGACCATCGGCAGTTGATTGAGAAACGTGAAAAGTATTACCAGTTGTATACAGGAGCGTTTGAGTTAGAGTAACTTGTCATCTGGCATCAGGAAGGAAGCAGAACAGAAAAAAGGATTATTGCAGGGAAGTGGCTGTCTCCCCGGAAGGGAGAGGCTGCTGTTTCCCTGTTTGTCGTTTTACAGAGATATCCATTTTATGAAATGATCATATATTAATAAAAAGATCATATAATACTATTGAAAACATTCATAATAAATGATAAAATAAGCATGAAAAGGTGATAAATGATAAAATAAATGAAAGTTATGAATGATTATAGTTTTTCTAAATAAAAAGGAGGATATCAAATGAACAAAGTGAATGATCTGACAAGAGAGGAATGGATTCTCGGTGCATTTCCAGAGTGGGGAACCTGGCTGAATGAGGAGATTGATGAGGAAGTGGTGGCTCCGGGCACCTTTGCTATGTGGTGGATCGGATGTACAGGGCTTTGGATCAAGTCCGAAAACAACACCAACATTGCTATTGACCTCTGGTTTGGAAATGGAAAGCGGTCGAAAAAGGTAAAGGAGATGGGAAAATTCCATCAGATGCGCAATATGACAGGGGGGAGAATGACCCAGCCCAACCTGCGCGCCGCTCCCATCGTGTATGATCCCTTTGCAGTGACTACTGTGGATGCCGTACTCTCCACCCATTACCACAACGATCACATTGATCCGTTTTTTGCAGCGGGCGTGATTCAGAATTGTGATCCGGATGTCCCCTTTATCGGGCCTTTAAAGAGCGTGGAAAAGTGGCTCAGCTACGGGGTGCCAAAGGAGCGCTGCAAGGTGGTGAAGCCTGGAGATGTGGTAAAGGTAAAAGACTGTGAAATCGTAGTGCTGGATTCCTTTGACCGTACCTGCCTGGTGACTGCGGATGGGGATATTCGCAATACCTGCCCAAATGACATGGATGAGAAAGCAGTGAACTACCTGATCAAAACGCCGGCAGGGAATGTATATCACAGCGGAGATTCCCACTATTCCACCTACTACGCGAAACACGGCAAGGACTATGAGATTGACGTTGCCCTTGGCTCTTACGGCGAGAACCCGGCGGGCAACCAGGATAAGATGACTTCTGTGGATATTCTGAGAATGGCGGAAGCCCTCAGGTGCAAGGTGGTAATTCCATTCCACTATGATGTTTGGACCAACTTTAAGGCAGATCCCGCAGAGATTCTCATGCTGTACAACTTTAAAAAAGATGTGCTTCAGTATCAGTTCACCCCCTTTATCTGGGATGTGGGCGGCAAGTACATATGGCCTTTGGACAAAGAGAAGAGACAGTTCCACTACCGCAGAGGATTCGAGGACTGCTTTACGGATGAGCCGAATGTGCCCTTCCGTTCCATTCTGTAATAGAAAAGAGGAGGATATCATGTTACTGAGAGAATTGGTAGAAAAAAAGAGAGTATGTTTCCACAAAGGTTTTGATACATGGGAAGAAGCGGTGTCAGCCTCCTGCCAGCCGCTGCTGGACGACGGTTCCATAGAGCAGGCCTACATTGATGCAGTCATCGGATGCGTAAAGAAATACGGACCGTATATCGTGTTCGCCCCCAACATTGCCATGCCCCACTCCCAGGAGGGGGCAGTGGGTGTGAATGACACAGCCGTCTCCTTTATGAAGCTGGAAGAACCTGTGCATTTCGAGGAGGGAAATCCGGAAAAGGATGCAAAGCTGTTCTTTGTGCTGGCATCCAAAGATCACGACATGCACATGAAAAATATGGAGAAGCTGGCCAACATGCTGCTCACAGCGGATATCATGGATGCCCTCATGAACGTAAAAAATGAGGAAGAACTCCTTGCGCTGGATGACAAGTATTCTGCATGATATGAGAAATTTATTTTTCTGTAATTGGGTAGAGGCGAAGGAACATATTCAGAACAGTGAGGGCATACTGATTACCCTGGGGTCAGTGGAGGAGCACGGCTGCCATCTGCCCCTGGGGACAGACACTATATTGGCGGAGGCCATTGCCAAGGAACTGTGCCAGCGGGAAGATATGTACTATTATCCCTGCACCACTTACGGTCAGGTCTGGTCCGCCCGGGATTTTGAAAGCACCATATCCATTACTCCTGACTGCCTGGGTGAATACTGCATCCAGGCAGTTAGAAGTGTAATGCGTGCACATCCCAGGCGGATTTTTCTGTTTTCCTTTCACAATGGAAACCATAAAGTGATAGAGGAGGTACAGCGCAGGCTTGTGGATGAGGGAGAGAGGGAAACGGTCTTCCACATAAAACTGGCCGGCATGGAAAAGAAGGCTGCGGATATCCTGACCACACCCATGTGGAATGGGAAGGTATGGCATGCTGGGGAGCTGGAGACCTCCCTGATGCTGCACGTGGCAGGGGATTTGGTCCACATGGAGAGAGCCACTGCGGAGTTTCCGCAGGTTCCAGACTTCTATGGACAAAGGCCGATCCCGTGGAGAAGCTTTTTAAAGAGCGGAGCCTTCGGGGATGCGGCAGCAGCCACACCCGAGAAGGGTGAAAAGCTGTTTGAACTGGTATGCAGTGATCTGCAGGAGCAGATTCGTCAGGCAAAGGGGGAAAAAGCATTTGAGTGAGATAAAACTAGTGGTGTGTGACCTGGACGGAACACTGCTGAATGACAAAAAGATGATCACCGAGTACTCCATTAAAGTGCTGCAGGAGGCAAGAAGACAGGGAATACAGATCTGTTTTGCCTCCGGCAGGGATGAACAGATGATGTCCGTGTACGCGAAGCTGATCGGAGGATGCGACTACATGCTTTCCGACAATGGAGCCCTGGTGCGGGACGGCGGGGGAAACATGCTGCACAGCGCAGTGCTGAAGGAAGAGGATGCCTGCCGGCTGCTCACATACCTGAACAAACGGGAAATGACCTTTATGATGTACTCTGCAGAGAGAATGTATTTCTCAGAGGGCAGTGAAAAGCTGAAAAAGCGTATCCGGGATTATGAAGACCTCTCCGTAAGACTTGGTTGCCCCGTAAAACTCCAGGCGGAGGAATATCTGCGCACAGCGCCTGCCACAGGGTACTGCACAGCAGCGAAGATCGTGGCATACGAGGAGGACCCAGGGAAGGTGGAGGACTACATAGAGTTTATCGGCACCTTACCCAGAGTTCACTGTGAATCCACGGGTTATGGGCTGATGGGGGCCTTTGACCAGGAGGTTTCCAAAAAGACAGCTTTGCACAAGATCATGGAACGGATGGGAATAGGCGGAGAGGCGGTTTGTGTGTTTGGAGACTTTGACAATGATTTGAGCATGTTTGAGTGTGCTGACCACAGGGTGTGTATGGCGAACGGCGTGGAGAAATTGAAAGCGGCAGCCAGTTACGTGACACTTAGCAATAATGAGGATGGAGTGGCTGTTTATCTGGCAGATGTATTAGGAATTATGCCCAAATAAGTAATTAATGATTATAAATGATCATAAAATGAAAATATTTATAAAAATTTTATTTGTACGAAATAATAACGATTAAATAATGTCAAATAGTTCATAAAATATTCAAAATGGTCGTATAATAGGATTGACAATTATCATATAAGTAACTATAATGAAAACATCAAGAATACATTTTGTACAAAAATGTAAAAGGGCGAGGCAAAAATCATGTTAAAAATGAAAGGAGAGGGATTATGTTAAACTACATTCTTGATTTGCTCTTGAAACAAATTTTTGGTCAGCCGTTTCTTTTGATGGCCATCATCGTTTTTGTTGGCTACGTGGCCATGAAACAGAAGCTTTCCAAAGCATTTGCGGGGGCCGCGAAAGCCTCCATCGGTATCATCGCAATGGGTATGGGGTCCGGTGCACTGATCGCAAACTTTGGCTATCTGCTCACAGCACTGCAGAACGCCACTGGGATACAGGGCGCAGGCCTGAATACATATCCGACTATGACCGCCAGTTACGAAAAGATGGATGCGGTTCTGGGCGACGGCTCAGGCGCTGCATGGGGTATCTACACATTGTTGGTAGCCTTTATCTTAAACCTGGTATTGGTAGCGCTTAGAAAGTTTACAAGAATCCGCGCCGTGTACCTGACCGGAAATGCCATGATCGTGCAGGCGGGTATCAGTACCTATATTGTTTGGAGATTCCTGGGCTTGGGCATGATCCCAACGGTATTGATCGCAGCTGTTGTGACGGCGCTTTACTGGGGCATCTGTTCCACCTTGCTGATTGAACCCACCAAGAAGATCACGGGCGCAGACTTTACGGTAGCCCACCAGCAGATGTTTGTGGACTACATTGCGTACAAGGTAGCACCCAAGATCGGCAACCCGGAGAAGGATGACATCGAAAAGAAAAAGATGCCGGAATCCTTAAACTTCCTGCAGGACAACATCATCGCAACCGCACTGGTTATGTTTATATCCGCAGCAGTGATCATGCTGGTAGTGGGCGGTGACCAGATCGACTGGCTGAGAAGCTCAGAAGCGCTCAATCAGGGCGGTTTGAAGAATAATGTGGTATTTTTGATCTGGATTGCCATCACCCTGACAGCAAATATCGTAGTTTTGTTAAATGGTGTTCGTATGTTCGTGGGTGAGCTGATGATGTCCTTTAAGGGTATCTCAGAGAAACTGCTTCCCGGAGCAGTGGCAGGTGTTGACTGTGCAGCGATCTTTGCATTCGCTCCCAAGTCAGTTGTACTGGGGCTTTTATTCGGAGCGCTCGGCCAGGTCATCGGACTTTTAGGGCTTCTGATCTTTAAGTCCCCCATCTTCCTGGTACCCGGATTCATCCCGCTGTTCTTTGACAATGCCACCATCGCTATCTATGCAAACAAGTTTGGAGGATGGAAGGCGGCAGCACTGATCTGTACCATAAACGGTTTGGTTCAGATCTTAGGTTCCGCTTTAGCGGTTTCCATGATGGAACTGACATGGTGGCAGGGAAGCGCCGACTATGCAACCATCTGGGTTGGAATCATTGCAATCTTTAAAGGAATCGGAAGCCTGTTTGGAATTCCCATTGCGGGGTAGTAATACAGGAAAGACAGAGGCTTGGCGGGAGGAATTACCTAAAACAAGATGAACGGCAGCGGCGGGCGGAGAAAAATCGGTATCCCCCACTGACATGAAGTCAATTAACGCATCGAAAGATGTGGTCATACTCTGTTAAATTACCGAGCGTGGCTTGAAAAAGAAGGAGGAAATCAATATGCTTAATATTTTATGTGTATGCGGAAATGGAATGGGAACAAGTACAATTTTAAAAATCAGTGTAAAAAAAATCTGTGATGAGCACAACATTGAGGCGAACGTAGATTCCTGTTCGTTTGGAGAAGCCCTCTCCTACATCACAAATACGGATCTGGTGCTGACCAGCCCGGAGTGGGCGGGCATGCTCCCGCCCAGCAGTGCCGTGATTGCTGAGACAAAGAATCTGATTGACACAGCAGCCGTTACAGAGACACTGCTGAACGCTGTAAAAGAGCATTTCCCGAATGAAATGAAATAAGCTGTTTGGGTGAGGAGGATGAATATGACGGGATATGAAATTATAAAAGGAAACGTGAATTTTACGGGGCCGGACAGAATCGGACTTCGCTTTGACCGGATCGCGGGGAAAGGTGATGTGTGCCGCATATTCGTTCTGCCGCCAAAGAGTACATGGCCGGAGGGCGCCCATTACACGGTATCCAAAAAAGTAAGGCCGAAAAACGGTGAGTACGATGAATGGGGCTGCTTCTGGGAGAGCGACGACGCCAGCGGGTCTGACATGGGCCAGGTGACCAACACCCCTATCGAGGAGTGGGAAGACATGGAGGATTATGTATTTCCTGATCCCAAGGCAGAGGGAAGATTTGAGGGGTTAAAGGAAGCTCTGGATGAGGCGGAGAAAAAAGGCCTCTATGTGCAGCTGAACAGCCCTCAGTGCATATTTGAGAGAATGCATTTTCTGCGCGGATTTGAGAATACCCTGATGGACTGCCTCATAGAACCCGAGGAAATCGAGGCCATGGCCGTGAAGCTGGCAGATTACCAGATTGGAATCATAGAGGAGGCATACCGTCTGGGGGAGGGCAGGATACACTGCTATGACACCACGGATGACTGGGGAACCCAGAACAGTCTGATGATTTCACCTGACATATTCAGAGAGATATTTAAACCTCAGTACAAGAGAATATTCGACAAGGCTCATGAGTGCGGTATGGATATCCGGTTCCACACAGACGGAAAGATCAACGATATTCTGGAGGACTTGATTGAACTGGGTGTGGACATTGTCAACATACATCAGCCAAGGCTGGTGGGCATTGATGAGGTGTCTAAAATTGCACAGGGAAAGATCTGTTTTGAGGCAGCCATTGATATTCAGGCAACTCTTCCCACAGGAGACAAAGCGCTGATTGAGCAGGAGGCTAAGGAGCTGGTGGAAAAATGGGCCACTCCAAAGGGCGGTTTGATCGGTGTGGAATATGGTTATCTGGATGCCATTGGCACCACAAAAGAATCCATGCTCTATGCCCTGAAGTGTTTTGAGAAGTATGGGGATTTTAAGAAATAAAAAACAAGGAATAGAGAGGGCGGCGGCTTTGTTTAAAGCACCGCCCTCTTGGGATTACTGTTCACTCTGTGACCGGCAACGGATAGTGGTTACTGTTCACACGTTCACAGTAACGGATATTGCCCTGCTGGAGCACAATAGCCGCAAAAAGCTTGACGCTTTTCCCAAACATTCATATAATAAAACAAAAGCATCATAAAATGGAAAAACATGGCGGCGATGGGCAGAATACTGATGCGGAAAAAGGGGAGAAAAGGATGAAAAGAAGCAGAGCATTAGTAGAAAATAGAAGAAATAAAGTCCTGATGGCGCTGAAAAACAACGGATTTGTGAAGGTGGGGGAACTGGCTGAGGAGCTGCAGGTATCGCCTCTCACAATCCGCAGGGATCTGCAGTATCTGGAGGACAACAAGAAACTGGAGCGTTTTTACGGGGGAGCCACAGTCACGGGCAGGGACCCGGAGTTTGCCACTGAGCAGGACGAGGTGAAGCTGTACAGAAAAAGGATTGCCCAGTATGCGGCCTCTCTGGTGGAGGATGGGGATACCATCTTTATCAATACCAGCGCCACTGCACTGCAGATGATTAAGTATATTAAGGACAAGCGGGTGACTGTGATTACAAACAATGGGAAAGCCATTTATATGGAGCACTCCTCCAAAGTTTCCGTAATTTTAAGCGGCGGCGAGCTGCGCGAGATTAAGGAAGCCATGGTGGGCGAATTTGCCACCAACAATATCAGCAAAGTCACAGCCAAGAAGAGCTTTATCGGATGTACTGGTCTGAGCGTGGAGACCGGGATGACCACCGAGATTCTGAGTGAGGTAAACATCAATCAGCTGATGCTGCAGAGGGTAACCGGTACCTCATACATTTTGGCGGATCACACCAAGATCGGACGCAACAGCAGCTTTGTGAGCTGCCCCACAGCCGAGATTTTGAATATTATTACGGATGAGAAAGCGCCGGCGGAGGTGCTGGACGGATTTCGGGAAAATGAGATCAATGTCATTCAGGTGACAAAGGACATGCAGTTTTGATAGAAACGTTACGAGAAATGGGAGGATATTATGCTGGAAGAATTAAAGAGGCAAGTGTATGAGGCAAATATGGAACTGCCAAGGAGAGGGCTGATTACTTACACCTGGGGAAATGTCAGCGGCATTGACCGGGAGAGGGGGCTGGTTGTCATAAAGCCCAGCGGCGTGGACTATGATGCCCTGAAGCCGGAGGATATGGTGGTCATGGATTTGGAGGGAAACAAGGTGGAAGGCGGGTACAATCCGTCATCAGACACGCCCACCCATCTGGAACTCTACAAGGCGTTTCCGGAAGTGGGGGGAATCGTACATACACATTCGCCCTGGGCAACGTCCTGGGCGCAGGCGGGAAGAGGAATCCCCTGCTATGGAACCACACACGCAGACTATTTTTATGGGGAGATCCCGTGCGCCAGAAGTCTGACACGGCAGGAGATAGAGGGAGCCTATGAGCAGAATACGGGATTTGTGATCATGGAGACTTTCCAGGGGAAAGATCCCATGCATGTGCCTGGGGTGCTCTGCGCGAACCATGGTCCCTTTACCTGGGGGAAGAATGCGGCAGAGGCAGTGCACAATGCGGTTGTGCTGGAGGAAGTGGCAAAAATGGCTTACCGTACAGAGCATCTGGGCTGCGCCGTACAGCCTGCGCCGCAGGAATTGCAGGATAAGCATTTCATGAGGAAGCATGGGCCTGATGCTTATTATGGGCAGGGGAAATGAAGTAGGGGGGGATTTTTGGAAGGGGGACGCCTGAGGGAGGGGAATGGGTCCTGCGGCTGCTTTAGCGTGTCGCTGGTACTTTCTAAAGGGCTGAAGGCTGCTTGAAGCGCAAAAAGCGTTCGGCAACTCGGTCCGTTTGCTTGATGCAAACGCCCCTCAGACAATGCCTCTCTCGGGGCCAAGGCCCCGTTTTTGCTGATCGCAGCCTTTACCCCTTAAGAAAGTACTCAGCTCACTATATGCAGCCTACGGACCCATTCCCATCCCTCAGGCTGTTTTCCTGGCCTCCGAAATGTTGTGGCGGGAGGTGAGGGCTGGTGTTTTTTGTTTTTGAGGTTGTTTTAATCTGGAGTGGGGGATTTAACGAAGTATGGACATGTTTTTTGGTATGTTTAAGGGTCTCTTGTGATAAAATAAAATCATAGGAGACCCTTTATTTAGTGAAAAATTTATGGATTTGGTTTTGGGGGATTTTGCTGTTGTTATTTAAAGTGAATGCCGTCTACAGAATTAAGGATATCGTTCATAAAATCATCTTCGTCGTCTTCGTCGTCTTCATCCTCGTCATAAAAATCTATTTCACAATATGTAAAGTCTGTAACGTCTGCTTTGCCGTTTTCGTATAGAGCCTTTACTATTTTGTTAGCCTCTTTCAGGGAAGCTTTTACTCCAAAATCATCTTCGGGGCCGCAGAACTGAAGGATTTTTTCTTCTGGCAGGTAGAACGCTTTGGTTACCTCCATCACAGCTAATACATCATCTTCGTTTTTATACAATACGTTCATGTTTGATCTCCTCACTTTGCTAGAATTTTTATGCCTTTATTATGCATGATACTTTGTGAAATGTCATCCTTTCTGAGCAAAAATTTATAAAATATTTAGATTGATATTTTGTCAGTGGGGGATACCCCTTTCCGCCATTTAACTGACAATATAGTATTTGCTTTTGGTATGTAGGATTTCATATTGTGGTATGATATAGTTACCGAAACTTAAACATGAACTCTATAATTCCCTGAATATGGTATTTTAAAGTATCAAATACCGGTACTGGGAATTTTTCGTTGGAATACATTAAAGGTAATTCCGTGCACCCCATTATAATAGCTTCTATGTTGTCCTCTGAAATCAATCTCTGAATGATATCATCTATGGTTTTTTTGGAATCTATGTTTACAATACCGAATTCTAATTCTTTGGCAATGACGTTGTCGATCAATTTTCTTTCTTCATTATTGGGAACAGTCACATGAATGCCATTCTCGATAAACCTTTTTTTGAAGTAGGGCTGTTCCATCGTAAAGCCTGTACCCAGCCATGCCACATTTTTGAATCTCTTTTCTTTTATTGCTTGATAGGTAGGTTCCACGATGCTGAGTAAGGGTATATGCGCTCTTTTTTCCAGTGTATCAAAAACAACATGAGGTGTATTAGAGGCCAAAACAGCAAAATCCGCCCCTGCCTTTTCAAGGTTGTAAATGCCCTGTAATAGATAATCAGTCAAAAAATCATATTGATTTTTTCTGCAATAGCCCAACATTTCATACATATTAACGGTTTCTATTGTTAATGCAGGAAAATGACCGTTTTTATCTCTTTTTTTAAATTCAGAAGCAATTTCCTTGTAATACAGCAAGGTTGATTCAGGCCCCATTCCCCCAAGTATACCTAGTTTTTTCATAGGCGGATCTCCTTCGTTATATTTTTTCTGCTATTTTAAATAAACATTAATTTTTTTGTATTATTGATGTTATGACAGGTTTCCCTGATCCTAATTCAAGTCTGTTCTTTTTGAGTATGCTCTGCTGATCATTTATTGTACCGCCTTGTATTAAGTTTAGCTCCATTTTGACATTATCGGGTAGTTTATCTAAATAAACAGAAACATCTCTAAATTCATTGGATTCTGAACCATACAGCGTGATATTGTGATCCAATTGATCAGCCACTAGGTCAAGGTTTACTGACGAACGGTTGTCATGTATTAACACATCAGAATTTATTGTATATAAAACCATATATAGATTTTGACTATCCTTTTATAAGTTCTTATATGCCGGTATAGCCTGTATTTACGGGCTTTCCCGGCACTTTCCGTTTTGGAAGATACTCTCATATACTCTTAAATCCTCTTAGGTTTTCCCCCTCAAAAGTAGTAAAAGAGTAGTAAACTCTCGTCCTACCGTCAAGCGGCCATCCGCTGCATTTCAGCGGCATGGTGATGTTGCTGTGTCCCATAAGGTACTGTAAGGCTTTCGGGTTCATGCCTGCGTTTGCCAGTTTGGTACAGAACGTGTGGCACTTGTGTACTTATTGGCTAGACTCCGAAACATGCTCTCATAGCTGCTTGCTCCGATAGTAAGCAATCCCATTCCTGATGAAGAAAGAGAGATTACGATAGCCAAGAGTAATATTGCAATACCTAATCCGATTTTTTCATCGTTAGTTCTCCTTTCCAAATTCCGATTTGTCAAGTACGCTTTCTCCGCCAAAGGCATACTTTAACAATAAAGTGAATATGCCTATATCCCCACCCTGTTTTTTGCCTTGCCAAAACAGATAAACATAGTAATTGCCAGTATAATCAATCCCGACAAACCAATCAGTCCGGTGGGGTTGGGGCCAAGCAGGCTGTTTTCCTGGGTAATGGATAGATACACCGGCACTTCTCCGATGATATTTACAACACCGTGTATGATAGCAGGAAACATGACGTTTCCGCTGACCAACATCACATAAGAGAGAATAATACCCAGCGTCACACAAACCACCATCATCATTGCTATATTGCTCCAAGGAGCACCGGGATTTTCTATGCTGTAATTAAATCCAAAGTAGATTAACGGCAGGTGGGCTAACCCCCAGAGAATACCGTTGAGCAGCGCCGCCCTGTGCATGCCATACCGTGCTACTTGTTTCGGTAGAAGGTATTCACGCCATCCAATCTCCTCTCCAAGTTCCAATAAATGCATTGGAATAAAAGCGGCGGAAACCAGCACAGTAATGATTGCAAACAGGAACGGGCTGTTAATTGGAAGGCTGCCGCCTGCCTCCATTCCCGCCAGCGTAAGTAAGCCACCATAATGAAAGCTGCCACTGTACTCTTTGGGAAAAAGCACAAAATACAATGCTGCTCCGAGGGCAATGAGTATGCCGGGGACAAGGGCGCTAAATGCCCACAGCTTTGGCTGTTTCCAAACTTTTATTGAAATTCTCCAAGGGGTCTTATCCTTAGTCAGCCAGCGCGTAATGATTGCTGCCAGAATAGGAAAGGCTGTAAATCCCTTTTGAAGAACTTGATATATCGGGCTATTACTGCCCTTATTACCGAACAGTGTGATGATAAACAATACATAACAACTGCCAAGAACAAGGGCAAGATACAGTATTCTTTGCTTTGTTCCTTTGTCAATCTTGGTTGTTTCTGCCATAATATCCTCCGTATGAGCGTTTACAACTTTTACGTTCCGATTTGTCAAGTACGCCTTATACCAATAAGGCGTACTAAGTCAGTAGTAGTATGCCTTTAATAATTTCCGAAGAATCCCTTGTCTTAACTGCTATAAATTCTTAACTGTATTACCTACATAATCATTCAAATCATTCAATTTTCTTTCTTACTTTAACCGGTAATTTTATCCCGCCTCATGAAGCATTGTTGATTATTTTTTTGAACTCCATTTTTTACTTGTAAAAGACTTGCTTAAACTCACCTGTTGTCTCAATCATTTCAAATTCTTTCAAATTCTTTCTGAGGTATTTCAATAACCACAGAGCCAAGAATATTATTATCAGCTTCCGCATCTTCCATCATGATACGAATGTCTAGTGTATCACCATTATCTTCACAATGAACGTCATAGATGTGAGAGGTGTTCAAAGCTGCATTATGAAATGTAAAGTATTTATCTATACTTTGCTTTATGACAATAGATTTGGCATTACCGCTTATATTAACATGGCGAATATCTCCAGCCGCAATATCATCATGTATTTCTTTCTGAATTTACTTATCATCTTTCGTATACTTTTTGTAATCCAAGGTTCAATAATGCCCGAATAAAGTCTCTGATACCTGTCTGAATATGCAGCACTTATCGCAGCTTGTAAATTTCACATTGTAAACGTTCCAAAAAAGCTCCTGCATGTGCACCATCCATCTGTGTATGATGAAATTGAAAGGAAATTGAAAGAGATGTTTTAAAGAGCTTCTTTTTATATCTGCCCCAGATCATAAATGGATTATTATAAATACCGCTATTCATGCCGACTGCTCCATCAATATCCACATTTGTGATAGCGGAGGTGCCGATTACCATACTATCCAATAAATCATGATTTTCACAGCTTTCCGCCGTTTGCCTTGTATATCTTAGATAATCCTCGTTAAATTGAGAAAGCTGTTCATTAAAAAGAATATCACAGGAGTTGATTTCTCCCTTTTTATTCTTAACGATAGTATTCACAGCGATGGTGTCATACTGTATCAGTTTTTGCCCTACCGGAAGCAAATAAAAGACATCCAGCCCGGCAGCCGCTTTTCCGATACAATAATCAAGCAGCATATTAAATTTCAACTTTTTCCTCTTGCTTATATTTACGAGAGGCGTGACATCCAACGTCTTAAAAAATGTTACCATAGGGTTTGGTGCATTCATCCAAAGTTCAAATGCCTCCGCCCGCTTTGTCAGATTAGGATCAATTTCTCTCATACTATCCTCCAAATAATAGCCATGTTTCTGCGGTTACCTCTAAAAAATCACCACAAAGTTCCTTACCATCATTCTACCATACCCCAAAAGTCCAGTCCACCCACATTCCTCCCAAATAGCGGCCAGCTTCACATCATAACCACAAGTGCGTAATTTATTGCGCCCGTTTATGCCCTCCACTCAGCGGCATTCTCTGGCCTTGTAACCTAGTACATCGTTTACTAAATAAAAAACTCCATAAACTTGTCTGAATATCCGAGAGCACTGCCATAAAAGCCAAGGTGTAGCTCCGATACGGCTACATTTTAAGTCAGCACTCTCGAGCATTCATACCTTCTCGCAGTATGGGAGACCAAAACGTAGTGCGCGGGGAGAGGGGGCGGGGGAGGAAGCGGAGGGGGCATAAAGTGAGCTTAGACAGTACTTGGAGTGTGGGTGCCGCGGTGAGGGAAAGCGGGGCCTTGGACCCGAGAGAGGCATTGTCTGAGTCCTGTTTGCATCAGGCAAACAGGACGAGTTGCCGAACGGCTTTCCCGGTTCGAGCGGCGGCCAGACTCCTAGAACTGTCAAGCGACACGGTAAAGCCCCCGAAGCTCCTCCCCCGCCCCCTCTCCCCGCTCATAACCCACCAAATTTTTCACCTTCACCCCAGCCGCTTCCCCACAATGAAAAGTTCATAAAACCAGTCAAAGTTTTTAAACTATTGCAAAACAATCCTATAATACGGAAAAATGATCATATAAATAAGAACAAAATGATTGATTTACAATAAAACTAATGATATAATGAACATAAAGAAAGGGGCGGTGTAGCAATGATCTTAAACTATATAATATGTGCGATCCTGGTTGCATGTCTGGTAACAGAAGTCGGTTTTATTTTAAAGCGTAACAAAAAAATGCTGACAAAAGGAAAAGACGATTTCTTTGCCTTTTCCCTGATTGTATTCTTCGCGTTGATCATATTCCCTCTCTCCGAGATGGACAATATGGTGGAAAACATACGCAACATCCTCCTGCTGGTGACCATCTTCGGCTCAGCGGCAATCAAGCGGGGATTCTCTGAAAAGGGGATGGAAAAGGTCTGCTATACCATACCTTGGGAGAAGATTCAGCAGATACATATCAATGAGTACCAGAATTCCAAAATGCAGGTGATCTGCACCACAGGCAAAGCAAAACATAAGCTGCTGTTCAGCAAGTATAAGCTGAAGGAGGTCCTTCGCGTGCTGGAGCAGCATGTGTCCAATATTTATATTCAGAGCTCTTTGCAGGAAGTTCTGAACATGAAGAAAGGCTGACTTTGAGTACAATTATAATCAAACAAATTCAAGTATGAATGAGAAAAGGAGAAGATTATTATGGTAAGCGAAAAAATCACAGTGAAAAACCCGTCAGGACTTCATTTAAGACCAGCAGGAATGCTCTCGCAGATTGCCTCCAAATGTGCCTCGGACGTCACTCTGGTAAAGGGCGAAAAGAGGGTTAACCCCAAGAGTGTACTGATACTTATGGCAGCGGGCATCAAATGCGGGGATGAGATCACAGTGGAGTGTTCCGGTGAGACGGAAGGCCAGGATTTGAGGACAGTCGTGGATGCTATTGAGAGCGGTTTGGGTGAATTATAGGAGAGCGGTAGAATGGAAAGGATTGAGGTAAAAAAGACTTCTTCCAAAGGCATCGTCATGGGAAAGGCTTTTTTGGTTAAGGAACAGGATCTGACTCCCGAACAGGGCAAGATAGGATCAGAGCTTGTGCAGGAGGAAACGGACCGGTATGAAAAGGCAGTGGAGGAGGTCATTGGGGATCTGGAGCCACTGGCGTCTAAATCGGATATCTTTGCAGGCCATCTGGAGCTGGCCAGGGATATTGCGCTCAGGGACGGAGTGCTGACGAGGGTACGTACCCAGCTGGACAACGCCCAGCAGGCGCTTCATGATACAGCGGAAGAGTTCCGCATGATTTTTGAGATGATGGAGGATGAATACATGCGGGAGAGGGCTGCGGATATTATGGACATCCGCAACCGGCTGATGCGCAAGCTGAAAGGGCTTGCGGAGACGGATTTTGACGCCATCCATGAAAAGGTGATCCTGGTGGCAAGAGATCTGGCGCCCTCCGACACAGCGAAACTGAACCTGGAGTATATTCTGGGGTTTATCACAGAGCTTGGCGGGGTTACCAGCCATGTGTCCATTATGGCCAGAGGACTGGGTATTCCGGCCTTAGTGGGTGTCACGGGTGTTCTGGATGAGGTGAAGGCTGGGGACTTTCTCATAATGGATGCCTCTGAGGGGATTATCCTGGTAAATCCGGATCATGAAACAGTGGAGGAATACATCAGAAAGACCCGGGAGTTTGAGCAGTACCAGAGAGAGCTTGAGGAGTCCAGCAGTCTGCCCACTGTGACCACGGATGGCAGGAAACTGGAAGTCTGCGGCAATGTGGGAAATTTGGAGGATATCAAAAATGCCCTGAATTATCAGATCGACGGAGTGGGCTTGTTCCGCAGTGAATTTTTATATATGGAGAGCGACCACTTTCCCACAGAGGAAGAACAGTTTGCGGTGTACCGGGAGGCTGCCGAGCTGCTTGGGGGAAGGGAGTTGACCATCCGTACCCTGGATATCGGCGGAGATAAGGGCCTGGATTACTTTGAGTTTCCTCAGGAGGAGAACCCATTTTTGGGATACCGGGCCATCCGGATCGGATTGGATAAGACAGAGATTTTAAAGACTCAGCTGCGGGCCCTTTTGAGAGCCAGCGCTTATGGGCAGATACGGATTATGTATCCTATGATCATTTCCATAGAGGAGATCACACGGGCGGCTTCTATACTTAAGGAGAGCAAGGAGGAGCTGCGCAGGGAGGGAAAGGCCTTTGCAGAGGATGTGCAGGTGGGGGTTATGATAGAGACACCTGCGGCTGTGATGATGGCACAAGAGCTGGCCCAGAGAGTGGACTTTTTCAGCATCGGTACAAATGACCTGACACAGTATTTTCTGGCAGTGGACAGGGGCAACCAGAAGATTTCTGCGCTCTACAATTCTTATCATCCCGCTGTGCTCAGAGCAATCAGCCGTACCATAGAGGCGGGGCACAAGTATAACCGGAAGGTGGGGATGTGCGGAGAGTTTGCCAGTGACCAGAAAGCGGTGAAACTGCTGCTGGGGATGGGACTGGATGAGTTTAGCATGGCGCCTGGCGAGGCGGCGGCTGTGAAATACCAGATCAGAGGCGCAGCCTTTGAGGAAATGCAGAAGCTGGCACAGGAAGTTATGAGGCAGCCCACTGTGGAGGCTGTGATGCGGCTGCTTTAGATGCAGGAAAGGATATGCGCGATGAAGAGATATACATTGGGACTATATGAAAAATCCATGCCTGGCAGCCTGTCCTGGGAGGAAAAGCTGAAGGCGGCAAAGGACGCCGGGTTTGACTTTGTGGAAATCAGCATTGACGAGACGGAGGAAAAGCTGGCAAGACTGGATATGAGCCGGGAGGATAGAATGGAGCTGGTCAGTATCATGGAGCGGGTGGGGATTCCTATACGCACCATGTGTCTGAGCGGTCATCGGAAATATCCTCTGGGCAGCAGCGACGAGACTGTCTGCGCCAGGGGTATGGAGATCATGGAAAAGGCAGTGCAGCTGGCAGAGGATCTGGGCATACGCATCATCCAGCTGGCTGGGTATGACGTATACTACGAAGACTCCACACCTGAGACGGTGGAGCGATTTGGAATAAATCTGAAAAAGGCGGTGGAACTGGCGGCGAGAGCGGGAGTCCTTCTGGGGTTTGAGACCATGGAGACAGAGTTCATGAACACAGTAGGTAAGGCCATGCGCTATGTGGAGAAGGTGAACTCCGTGTATCTGAACGTATATCCGGACATGGGCAATATCACCAATGCGGCGGTGGCCTATGGGACAGATGTGCTGGAGGATATCCGCAGGGGGGCAGGCCACACGGTGGCCGTGCACCTGAAGGAGACCGTGCCGGGAAAGTTTCGTGAGATCCCCTTTGGAAGCGGACATGTGGATTTTCCGTCCGTGATCCGTACCGCATGGGAGATTGGTGTGCGCAAGTTTGTCACAGAGTTCTGGTATACCGGAAATGAGGCCTGGAGAGAGGATCTGGTTTTTGCCAGGAAGATGATGGGGGAGATCCTGGATTCTCAGGTATGTTGACACAGGAGACAGAAAGGGTATAGAAATGAAAGTTGAAAAAAAGGTAATTGCAAATCTGGAAAAATGCTATTCCATAGCGCCGCTAAAATACCAGGGAGGAAAGCATTTTTTGGTGGCGGCAGAGAAGCAGGACCCCTGCTATCTGTTTGACGAGGAAGGAAACCTGGAGGATACGGTCTGGGACGGACCGGGCGGCGTAATGACCATGGTACAGGTGCCGGGAACAGATGGACAATTTTTGGCAACCCAGAAGTTTTACTCCCCAAATGATTCTAAGGAGGCCAAAATTGTGATTGTAACCCCAAGGGGGAAGGGGGATTGGGAGGTGCGCACCCTGACTGACCTGCCCTTTGTCCACCGATTTGATATCCTGACCAGAGACGGAGAAATGTATCTGATCGCCTGTGCCCTAAAGTCCGGTCATGAGTACAAGGATGACTGGTCAATGCCCGGGAAGGTGTATGTGGCTAAGCTGCCAAAAGATTTGTCTGGCTTTGATGAGGAACACCAGCTTGAGCTGAGCGTGCTCAGAGAGGGACTTTTAAAGAACCACGGATACTGCCGTGTGAACGAGGATGGAGTGGAAAAGAGCCTGGTGTGTGCCCAGCAGGGAGTTTTTTTGATAACGCCCCCTGGTCCTGAGGCGGACTGGCAGGTGGAACAGCTGCTGGATGAGGCAGCCAGCGACGCCGTGCTGGTAGACCTGGATGGGGACGGCCAAAAGGAGCTGGGGGTGCTGTCGCCCTTCCACGGAGAAAACATCTATATCTACAAGAAGAGAGACGGCCGCTATGAGCAGGTCTACGCCTATGAAAAAAAGGCGGAGTTTACCCACGCAATCTATGGGGGAGAACTCTGCGGGAAACCCGCTTTTGTGGTGGGCCACCGAAAAGGAGAGCGCAGCCTCCTGGCCTTTACCTATGATTCTGCCAATAAGGGATACACGGCGCAGATCCTGGACCAGGACTGCGGACCCGCCAATGTCTGCCACTTTGTGAAAGACGGGTGTGACTACCTGATTTCTGCCAACAGGGAAATCAATGAGATTGCTATGTATAAGATCTGGTAACGGTTCCGTTACCCTCACAGTTACATGCAAAAATCCATTTAAAATCACCTACGGTAATGGGATTACGATTCCTGACTCCTTTTCTTACGGTCAGCGCAGCAACTGCGCAGACCGGTTGAATCGTTACCAAAGCACGAAATAAACAGACAGGAGTTTAGCCGCTGTGTGGATTTGTCCAATGGACAGAATCTTCACAGCGGCTATATTTTGTATTGCGTATATTAAGGAAAGGAGATAGAATAGAGACAGATAAAGTAGCATCAGATATGAGAAATGCGGGAGACATCGAATATGGAAAAGTACGGGAGTTTGACGCCGGAGGAAAAGGTATTCTCCGAATTGATAGATGAATATACCCTGGAGCTGCCGGAGCGCCTAACTCTGGAGTCAAAGGAAGACTTTATATACCTGAGCGATTTGGAAACCTATGAGATGTACCTGATCAGCGCCACCGATCCCAGTGAGATTGAGATGTCGTGGAAGGGGTATGAAGGCCAGAAGTGCTATCAGGTTCTCCAAAAGAGAGAATCCCCTTGTCCCTTCTGTACCAATTACAGGCTGGAAAAGGGAACGGACTACATCTGGAGGCACCATAATGAACTGCTGGACCAGGACTTTATCCTGAAGGACCGGCTTGTGGAGTGGAAGGGAAAGACGGTGCGGATGGAAACGGTGATCAGCATCAAGGATGAGGAGCGGGTGGAGTCTGTGCTGTGGAGGACACTGAACAGCCAGAATCTCTTGAATGCCTGCAGCTGCTATCTGATTGAGGGAGTCAGTCTGGTTGAGAGCTGTCAGGCCATTGCCCGTAAAGTACAGGAATTTTACAATGCACACCACTGTGTGGTGGTCTCATTTGGAACAGACCCTGTGTATGTGAAAGAGGAGGCGGGAAAGCTGTACCCGGTTTTGCGGGAGGCGGGGAAGCATCCGGAAGCCCTGCTTAGGGAGTGGTATCAGAAGCTTCGGGATGGCCGCATGGTATTGGTGAAAGAGGCGGATGAGAGCCTGCGAAAGAAGCTGGGGGATGAAGAACTGCTCTCCTTCTGTACTGTGCCTGTGTCTGCAGAGGGAAAAGTGATTGGACTCATAGGGCTTTACAATATTAAATCCAACTGGTCTGAGATTGCGCTTCTCACCTTGCTGGCAGGCCAGATGTCCGGATTTATGGCGCGCCTGGAGCTGGAACAGGAGAAGCGGAGGATAAAATACTTTGACCGCATTACAGGATATCTGAACTTTGAGGGATACCGGGAGCAGGTTAATCATATCCTGGAAACGCGAAAGGGGGAGAGGTATACTCTGTGGTACAGTGATCTCAAAAATTTTAAGTATATCAATGACGTGTTTGGATACGATGTGGGAGACCAGCTTATACGCTATGAAGCGGAGTACCTGAAGGCCAGCTTGGTGGAGGGGGAATCCTTTTGCCGCATTTCAGCGGACAATTTCAGCGTATTGAAAAAATATGAAAGCCAGGAAGAAATACAGGGATTCTTTGATAATCTGGTAAAAAAGCTTCAGGAATTCGGGCCCATAAAGGCCAGAAAGTATAAGCTGGACCTGGTATGCGGCGTCTATCTGGTAGACAATCCCGGGGATGAACTGAGCCTGGATGAGATGATTAACCGGGCAAATATGGCACAAAAATATATAAAAAGTAAGGCGGGCAGCCAGGTGGCCATATTTGATGACGAGATGCGGCGCAGGGTGGTGAGAGAGCTTCAGCTGGAGGCAGGGATGAAGGACGCCCTTAAAAAAGAGGAGTTTGTACTCTACATGCAGCCTCAGGTACCCATGCGCAGGGAGAAACGGATACGGGCGGAGGTTTTGGTGAGATGGAAGAAAGAGGATGGCAGCATTCTCATGCCCGGGGAGTTTATTGGCCTGTTTGAGAGGGATGGGCTGATTGTTGATCTGGATCGCTACGTGTTTGAACATGCCTGCAGCTATTTGAGAGAGTGGCTGGACCGGGGATGTAATCATGGAATCGCGGTGAATATCTCCAGGATGAGTATGCTGACGCCGGGATTTGTGGAGGAGTACAGCAGCATAAAGAAGAAGTACGGGATACCGGACGGGCTGATTGAGCTGGAGTTTACGGAAAATGTTGTGGTGGAAAACCTGAAGTCCTTTATGGAAATCACGGTGGAGCTGCAGAAGAATGGGTTCCGGTGTGCTATGGATGATTTCGGCACCAGCCAATCCTCCTTAAATGTGCTAAAAACCCTTCCCCTGGATGTATTGAAGCTAGACAGGCTGTTTTTCCAATCAGAGGATTTTGAACGGGAGAGGGGCAGAGCAGTGGTGGACTGTGTGGTCCAGATGGCCAGAGTTTTGCACATGACGACTGTTGCAGAGGGGGTAGAAGGGCATAGACAGGTTGAGGAGCTTGCAGAGATGGGGTGTGACTATATTCAGGGGTTTATATTTGCAAAGCCTATGCCCGCAGAAGATTTCTGCGGGTGGGTGCGCAGACAGAAGCAGCCTTAGACAGAAGAATTTTGATCCCCGGGGCAGTAAGTGATATTTCGCTTATCCATACGCAGGAGACCTTCCTCTCTCATTTTTTTCAGTTCCCTCATCATAGCGCTGCGGTCCACACTGAGATAGTCGGCCAGGGACGCAAAGGAGAAGGGGAGACGGAAGGTAGGGCCGCCCTTTTCCGCTGACATGAGCGCAAAGCAGCAGGAGAGCTTTTCCCGGATGGTGCGCTGGCTCAGAACTTCCAGGCGTTCGCTAAGGGAAACTGCCTTGGCCAGGATGAGCTGCAGGGCATTGCTCACCAGAACTGTGTGAAAGGGGCAGGCATTGGGACAGCGCTTGATGAGATGACGGTAATCAATATACTGCACTTGGCAGGGCTTGGTGCTGACCACCTGGATCAGATCAATCCTGCTGGGGAGGGAGGTGAGGGCTTCCCCAAACACATCCCCTGAGTGAAGGTACTCCAGAATCGCCTGCTTTCCATCGTATCCGGTGCGCAGAAGGGAGGCTTCACCGCTTAACAACAGGCCGATGCGCTGGGGATCTTCCCCGTAGGTACAAATCACCTCCCCGGATGCGTACGCCTTTTCCTTTGCGCGGAAGCACACCATCATCCGGCGGTACTCCTCTTCCTTAATCCCTTGAAACAAAGCTCCGTAGGGCATTTTTTGTTCCTCCCAAAATATTTTTTTTGAATTGTTGCATTTGCAACAGAATTTTTAAGCGTTAATGTATATAATGACTCCATAAAGAAAAACTAATAAAGATTTTGATTTCATTACATTATCTATAGTATAAAACAAAGAAAGGCGAAGGTGAAGTAGAAATGAAAAAATATGTTTGTGAGCCATGTGGATATGAGTATGACCCCGAGGTGGGAGATCCGGATAACGGCATTGAGCCGGGAACCGCTTTTGAGGATCTGCCGGAAGACTGGGTATGTCCGGTCTGCGGTCTTGGAAAGGATGTTTTCGTAGAAGAATAGGAGGGGACAGGATGGGTATTCTTTTTGATGGTAGCCTGGCGACAGGCAATGAATTGATTGACACACAGCACAAGGAGCTGATTGACAGAGTAAATAAGCTGTCAGATAGCTGCGCCACAGCCAGAGAAAAAAACGTGGCGGTACAGACGTTGGATTTTCTGATGGATTATACGGAATTTCATTTTGCAGCTGAGGAAAAGCTGCAGGAGGAGAGTGGATATCCCCATCTGGAGGAGCACAAAAAACAGCACGCACAGTTTGTGAGAGCCGTGGAAGAGCTTCGCCAGATGCTTGAGGAAGAGGAGGGCCCCAGCGAGGCTTTTGTGGCTGCGGTGAACAAGAATATTGTGGAATGGCTTCTCAACCACATTCAGGTATACGATAAGAAAGTTGCTGCCTTTGTGCAAAGCTGACTAAAAATATGTGTAAAAAGCGACCGGGTCCCTTTGAAAAAGAACCTGGTCGCTTTTTGCAGCCCGGGCATTGCCTGGCTGGTATCCCACTCACCTGTTAATCAGAGCGCAGACGCTTTAATAAAAGGACACAGAGTACGGACGCTATTGCGAAGATGATCAGCAGGGGCAGGAAGTCGCCAAACGCTGCTCTGCTGCTTGAGAGCAGGATGTAGCTCCATGTGGCGGGAAACAGTTTGCCCAAGGCTTCCAGGACTCCAGGCAATAGGTCTGCGGGAAACATAATACCCGACAGCATGATAGAGGGCAGAAATATCAACTGAGTGTACATAGTCAGCTTTGACTGGCTTTTGACCATCAGGCCCAGGACACTTGCAATGCTCAGGGATACGGCTATAAACAGGATGAGCTTGCAAAAGTACGTCGCTGGGTTAGGTGGAGTCACAGCGTGAAAAGCTATAGGGGATATGAGAAAGATGAGGGCGCTCATGATCAGCAGATGTATAAAGGCTGACAGGAGCAGTGAAATCAACCCAAAATACAGCGGAATACCATTTGCCCTATACATTTGTTTGATATCTGAGCCGTAGATTTCCACAAGGGAGGGGGGGACCCCTATCAGTGCTCCCATTGAGACTCCCATGACAGTCATGGACTGAATCAACGTGTTTTGGGTTTCCGGCATCAATGAAGTAAATATCCCACCCATGATTGCAAAGAACGCAAGGGGAACGAGATAACAGGTAATCAGCATGGACTTACTGCGTATATCTAATTTAAATTGTAAAGCAGTCCCATATAAAAATGAATTCATGGATTATTCTCCTCTTGCTATATCTATAAAATGCTGTTCCAGTGACCCGCGGCTGATCTTAATATCCAGAATCGTTCGATTCTCCGCCTTATATTTTTGAAGCAGAGTAATCATCCCCTCTCCAATATTGTCCGCTGTGTATTCTTTTTCGCCCTGATCGGTGATAATTTTAATGTTGTACTGTCTGCCTACCTTAGCGTTCAATTCATCAACGGTTCCCCAAAAGGCTATATGGCCATTATTGAGAATGGCAATGCGGGTGCACAGGCTTTCCACCTCCGCCATATCATGACTGGCTAATATTATGGTTTTTCCCTGCTCTTTCAGTCTGCGGATTTGGCTGTGCAGAGTGATCCGTCCCTCCACATCAAGCCCAGCGGTGGGTTCGTCAAGGAAAAGAATGTCCGGGTCCCCAATCATGGCAAGGGCCAGATGCAGCCTCCGCTTCTGACCGGTGGACAATTCAATATAGGGCCTTTTTGCCATCTCATCAATACCGAGGGCTGTCAATGCGGAGGGGCTTGCCTTGGCTTTTTTCCATTTCGCAAAGAGCTGCACTGCCTCCGGGGGTCTGATATAGGATGGAAGGGACGCAGACTGCAGCTGAATACCAACCGCCCCGTTTATGGTGATTTTACCGCTCTCATATTTCCTGAGCCCTTCCACACACTCCAGAAAAGTTGTTTTTCCTGCGCCATTGACACCGAGTATACCTAGAATTTCTCCTCTCTCAACATGTAAACACATGTCTCTCAGTACGGTATGCTTTCCGTAGCTTTTTTTTAGATGTTCAACCTGAATTGCACAGCTCATACTTGATCCTCCTTAAATGGATTCATACCTGACTTTGATAAATATATATCTAACGCTGGCTGGAGATATTCACTGACAATGGTTTGCTTCTGTTCCCGTTCGTGATTCTCGTTCTCAAGGACTCCCAATTCCATGAGCTTTGTCAGCATACTCGTATCCCCGCTTGTAAATTCCATCACTAAATCCCAGAACTTTTTGGCTAAAGCCTGAGCCCTTTCATCTTCCGGGGGAATACCACTTGATTGAAACTCTATAGCCTCAGCGTTCAGCTGGTTAAACCGATTCATAAAAAAGCTCCCGCTTTCTTTATCAAATTTGCCGCGTATGTGTTCCAGAGTTTCATTGTCAAAATGTTTGATAAGCCAGTAGTATTCGTTGTTCATCTGCAGATTGGTGATAATATCCGCATATTTTTTAAAATCTACGGTCTGTATCTGTAAAACCTCCTCTCTCAGCGCTTCGATTGCATTTAGTGAGTCTGTCAGGCTCCTGATCTTTTCTTTTATAGCCAAGGCCTGCTCTGTCAGTGCATTTGCAACCTCTGAAGGGGTATCCATAGAGGTTAATGTGCTTTTTATGTCATCCAGAGAAAAGCCTAAGGATTTTAAAGAAAGGATCTGATGAAGCTGAATCATATCTTTATGTGTATAGAGTCTGCGGCCGCCTGTGCTCATGGCAGATGGGGAGAGCACGTTTTCCCTGTCGTAATATTGCAGTGTACGCACGGTAATACCCATCTTCTTGGCCAGCTCTCCCACCGTCATATACTCTTTTGGAATAGCTCTTTTTTTCTGCATATCGGTTCCTCCTGGGACTATTATAATTCATGACGCTGGGTAACAAGCAAGCCTTTTCGTTTAAACAGGCTAACTTTGTTTGAGTAAAGTGTTAAAATTGTTGACAATGGTACAGTTCAGGTTTTATGATTAAAACGGTGACAGAAGATAATAACGGATGCTGTTCTGAGAAGGGAGGATACCTATGAAAATGTTGGTATTTGGCGCTGTGGAGGATGAAAAGCGAAAGCTGATGGATCTGAATGCACAGGCCGGCAAGGATGGAGTGAAAAGTATTGAGTTCACTGACGGAAGTCTGGAACTGGGAAATGCCCACCTTACAAAAGGCTTTGACTGTGTATGGGTCACATCAAACAGTCAGGTCAGCCGCAGGATATGTGAAATACTTTCCAGAAATGGCGTCAGGTATGTGGTCTCCCGCTCCGCGGGATGCTGGCATTTGGATCTGAACGCACTGCGCGAGTTTGGGATCAGTGCTTCCCATGTGCCGGGTTATGCTCCTGCTGCGGTCAGTGAACACACGATTATGATGCTTTTATTTTTGCTGAGAAAGATGAAACAGGGCCAGAAAAAGACGGATTCCTATGACTACACCCTGGATGGCATCTGCAGCAGAGGCCTGGGAAGTATGACTGTGGGAGTATATGGAACAGGACAGATTGGATGTAAAACCATACGGGCATTGTCCGGATTCGGTTGCCGCATACTGGCCTTCAGCCTGCATCAGAGGGAGGAGGCGGCAAGCCTTGCGGAGTATGTCCCGGAGGAGAGGCTGTTTCAGGAGAGCGATGCTGTGGTGCTCCATTGTCCTCTTGTACAGTCTACATATCATCTCATAGATGAGAGAAGGATTGCGCAGATGAAGGATAGGGCTATTCTCGTTAATACGGCAAGGGGAGGCATAGTGGACAGCGAAGCGGTGTTAAAAGCGCTGAAAAGGGGAAAGCTTTCCGGATATGGCTTTGACGCGTGTGAGGAGGAAAAGGCTTTTATACGGAAATCCTTTTTGGGCCCGGATTTTAATGCCTCTGTGTTTTTAGAGCTCTGCAGAAGAGACGATGTGGTTTACACAGAGCACAGGGCATTTTACACGGAGGAGGCGGTGCAGATGCTCCTTCAGCAATGCCTTGCAAATGCCATAGAGTACCAGAAGACCGGAAGGTGCTCCAATGAGATTCAGGATCAGTCGTATTCTCTTAGCTGACACGGAGGACTGGTTACAGAGTGAAGCATACTTGTTGTTGGTTTTCAGCCCCTCAATTCCCGGATAACAGTTGTGCCTCCAAAGTTTATGATGTATAATAAGGTAAACGTTTTGGACGGAACACAGGAGCGCGGCTCCGGGGAAGGAGGCGGTAGTGAAAATGGATACTTATGAGACATTTCACGATGTGCTGGTAAGGCTGTTCAACGATATCATGTCAATAGAGGAAAAGGCGATCATTACGGAGGAATTTCAGGATATTTCCAACAATGATATGCACATTATTGAGGCAATTGGAATCGGGGAGCCGAAAAATATGTCCACAGTGGCCAAAGCGCTTTCCATCACAGTGGGGACCTTGACGATTGCCATTAACAACTTGGTAAAAAAAGGGTATGTGTCCAGGGTTCGCAGTGAGAGGGACAGGCGTGTGGTGCTGACTTCTCTGACGGAGAAAGGCAAGAAGGCATACCGCCATCATGAGGACTTCCACAAAAAGATGATTGAGGCTACTATTGAAGGAATGTCAACACATGAAACAGAGGTCCTGGTAAAAGCCCTGACAAATCTAAGGGAGTTTTTCAACAAGTGGTCCTAATTAGTGAGCTTACCGGGTGTGGATTGAAACAATCTTATAAAGTGTGAGGTGCAGGGATGAAACTGCGGTAAACAGTGTCCCTGCATTGTTTTTGGTTTTTAAAGCTTAGACGAGGATTCTTCCACGGGAGAAGGAGAATTTATGGGAAAGAAATTAAAATACGGTCTGCCTCTGCTTATGGTGGTCTTACTGGGCATTACGCTTTTGTCTGCAAGCTCCATGACAAACATAAGCGATTACGGTAAGCTGATCAATTACGTGGGGATTGTGAGGGGAGCTTCCCAGCGTGTGGTAAAGCTGGAGACAAATAACATGCCGGATGATAAGGTGGTAGATTATGTCAGCGGCATTGTGGAAGAGCTGGTGACAGGACAGGGGAGTTATGGGCTGAAGCGTACAAAGTGTGTGCCCCTTAATGACAATCTTAAGCTTCTTCAGAAAAAATGGCTGTCCATGAAAGAGGAGTTTGCCCATGTACGCAGCGGAGGGGATAAAAACGAACTTTTAAGGCTGAGCGAGGAGTTTTTTGAGCTGGCCAATGACACAGTTTTTATTATTGAGGAGTATTCCAGCCAGCGTTCCCAGGCAATGGCCAGACAGTTGGCAGTGGTTTCGCTCATCTGCCTGGTGTGCAGTGTGGTGCTGATTGGTTATTCCGTGAGAAAGTATTTCGGGCTGCGCCGTCAGACAGAGGAACTGGAGGAGCAGGCGGGACATGACACACTCACAGGAGCACTGACTACGGAGCGCTTCTGCAGGGATGCCCAAAAGCTTATCGAGGAGCATCCGGAACGGAAATATGCGGTGTCTTACTTGGATTTTGAAAATTTTAAATATGTGAACGATGTATTTGGTTACGATTCCGGGGATCAGATACTGAAAATATACTCCGTAAGAATGCTGGAACAGCTGCAGGAGGGTGAGCTCTTCTGCAGAAGTACGGCGGACTGTTTTCTGGCTCTGCACTGTTATCAGGATAAGGCGCAATTGCTGAAGCGGCAGCAGCATGCGGACAATGCATTTTCAAATTCAGATTACTTGACCGGAAAGCATCGTATGACCGTTGCCTGTGGTTTTTGCTGCATTGAAGACGTGGTGGAACAGTTGGATGTCATGGGGTTGGTGGACAGGGCCAACTATGCCCAAAAGACCGTTAAGAACCTTTCGGACAACCACTACGCATTTTACAATGAGAGCATCCGCCAAAAGATGTTTGGGGAGATCAGGATTGCGGACCAGTTAAAAAGCGCTGTGGAAAACCGGGAATTTCTGGTTTATATCCAGCCAAAGGTCTGCCCTTTTAAAGGGAGCGTGTGTTCCGGGGAGGCGCTGGTGCGCTGGCAAACCCAGGATGGACAGTTTCTTCCCCCTGACAGCTTTATACCTGTATTTGAAAGAAAACACACCATAGGAGTGGTGGATGAGTATGTGTTTGAGGAGGTCTGCAGATTGTTACAGCAAAGATATCAGGAGGGAAGGACGGTTGTTCCGGTATCTGTGAATGTTTCCAAGATGCGGCTCTATACTCCGGACTTTGTGAAAGTCTACACAGACATAAAAAGGCGGTATAAGATACCGGACGGTGTGCTGGAGATAGAGTTTACAGAGACCACTGCCTGCGAGAATCTGGAATACATGGGTGAGATTGTGGATGAGCTCCACAAGAACGGTTTTCTGTGTTCCCTGGATGATTTTGGCACGGGCTACTCCTCTCTCGGAATGCTTAAAAATCTATCCATAGACACCCTAAAGCTGGACGCCCAGTTTTTTCGGAATAGTCAGGATATTGAGAAGGCTCAGCTGGTCATCCGGGGGGTTATTCAGCTGATCAGAGAACTCGAAATACAGACAGTTGCTGAGGGGATTGAGACCGCAGATCAGGTGGAATTTCTCAAAGAATGCGGCTGTGACCTGATTCAGGGCTATTATTATTACCGCCCGATGCCCGCTTTGGATTTTGGGAAACTTCTGGATGAAAAGGGGGAGCTGCCCTGAGTGTTTGACTTTGAGGCCAGCCAATATGAGCCTGAATAAAATACAGCCTACGGCGGATGGCAGAAGCGCGCAGATCATCTATGTAATGCATAATACACCGAAGGTGTTCAGTGGATGACGCGCGCCTCGCCGAAAAACGCCAAGGGGTCTTTTAAATTATTTTTTCTCATTTTCCGGCAGAAGATATTTTTTGAGCACCGGGAAGGGGGCAGGACCTATTTCCAGAACCCTCTGGTGGAATTCTTTCAGGCTAAAACCTTCGCCTTCCATCTCTTTCACTGCATCCCGCAGATCCATGAAATTCAGATAACCAACATAATATTTCAGGTAATTGGCAGGAGCCTCCAGGATGATGGAGTATAGGGAGTCTGCCATAGCCTCCCCTCGAAATCCGATCTGTGTGAGATAGTCCGCCACCTGATCCTGAGTAAAGCTGTGGTAGTGGATGGCCATGTCCATCAGGCTGGAGATGCCAAGGGAGATAGAGCGGTTCAGCCGGTACAGGGAAGCGATCTGAGGCTTCACATCAGCCAGGGAGTAGGAGTACATCTCCACATAGGTGGCCCAGCCTTCCACGTACCCTCCAAAGTTCAGCACACTGCGCACCTCATTGGACGCACAGCTGCCGGAATAAATGGTCTGGTATAGGTGTCCGGGATATCCCTCATGGGCCAGCGTGGTGTACAGCTCCAGAGGAGTGTAATTCGAGCCGCGGTTTATGTAAATCACGTTCTCAGAGAGGTTATCAACAGGCGGGGTCAGGTAAAAAGCGGGACTTAGGTAATCCTCAAGGGAGTCATGGACGTATTTCACCTCATAATTTACGGATGGCGGGGTAGGAAAGTCCTGTGCGATCTTTTTCTGAAGATCCTCTAAAATCTGGTCAGGCGTTGTGGTCTCCAGTGAGCCAGTCTCTGTGGAGGTGAGCAGGTCCGGGTGCTCAGTTACAAGTGTCTGCAGCTCCTGAAAATCCAAAACCAACTGTTTTTGGATACGTGCCTCCAGATCAGAGATGGAGTCATAGCAGCCTGTGCTGTCCTTTACAAGATACTCGTAGTACTCCCTTCCGTGTTCATAGTTGGAGAGACCGCCGGTGTTGGTTCCGGTTCCCTTCAGACTGGTCAGGCCGTTTATCAGGAGCTCGTAGGCAGGGATCACATGGGCTGCGACAAGATCACGGTGCTTTTCTTTTAAAGAGGTTTTTACAGTTTCTGATAAACCTTCCATTTTATCTACTTTTTCTTCAAAAATTGGAATTAAAAAGTTTTCCTTTGAACCTATAAAAGAGCTGCATTGAGAGATAATATTATCAGCTGCCTGATCGCTCATAAAAAGGCCGGCCTGGGATTTCGCCTTCTCAAAATCCATGATGGAGGCATAGTACGTATCCATTTGAGAGATCAGAGTCAGATATTCCTTAATATCCTCCGTATCTGAAAATGTATATTCTGCCAAAAGGACCGGGAGCTGAGCCTGGGTTCCGATGGTGGGACCCAGCGGTTCTGCATAAAGCAGAAAATCTTTTCCCTCCGCCTGATTTTCCAGATACATGGAGAGGATATCGTATGTCAGCTTATTATTTTTGGACAGATCTTTGTAAGAGATTCCATTTAAGGTCTCGCGGTAGTTTTCCAGCACGGCAATCCCTGCATTCAGGGACTCCACATCCGCACTGCCCAGCGTGATTTGGTAGTCCTCAATGCCGAAGGCGGCAGGGTCGGACAGAGTGTAGTGTAGGTTTAAGGTGTTTCCGGCAACCTCGTTTTGGAACATCTGGCGGGTAAAGTTGGAAAACTCCCGGTTATCTGCGTAAAAGCGGATAGAGAGCAGCAGAAAAAGGGCTGCGGGGACCAGGAGAATCTTTAAAATAAGAGAAAGTTTGTCTTTGAACATGAATTACCTGGCAGCTTTTTTTCTATCATATGCGCGGATGTTGAAAGAAATGTGTTTTTGTGGTAGTATGGTGGAAAACGCACAGAAGGCAGGTGAAGGAATGTGGATAACATTATTCTGATCGGTATGCCCGGATCAGGTAAAAGTACGGTTGGGGTAGTGCTTGCTAAGGTGTTGGGCTATGGCTTTGTGGACTCTGACCTGGTGATCCAGGAGCAGGAGGGGATGCGCCTCTTTCAGATTATGGAGGAGAAGGGCATTGACGGTTTTATTCAGGTGGAAAATCTGGTAAACAGCCGTATCCGGGCCGACCGCTGTGTGATCGCCACCGGAGGAAGCGTGGTATACGGCAAGGAGGCTATGGAGCATCTGCGCAGTATTGGCAGAGTAATCTATCTGCGCCTTCCCTTTGGGGAACTCAGGGAGAGACTGGGGAATCTGAAGTGCCGGGGAGTTGTGCTAAAGGATGGTCAGACTCTGGAGGAGCTTTACCGGGAGAGAACCCCGCTCTATGAGCAGTATGCGGATCTTGTTGTGGATGAGGAAGGGCTGGGCGTTGAGGAGACGCTGGAGAGGATTGTGGACCAGCTCCAGGCCTCGTTACGGTTTACACGTTCACAGTAACATGCATAAATCCATGCAAAATCGCCTGCGGCGCTGGGATTTATGCACCCTTGAATCATTTTCTCACGGTCTGAGCAGTCAATGCTCAGACCTGAGTGAACAGTAACTAGGCCTCCAAGACGCAGACTTAAATTTCCTTGGTAATATTGCACAGAACGTATTTTTATGTGTACAATCGAAGACGGGTATTTATGGCAAAAATTACCGAAATCTTAATTTTTATTTACAAAAGTAAAGAATGTGTTATAATATAGGTTAGATATTTTAAGGGGAATATCGATGGAGGTCATGATGAATGACCTTTTCGCTTGAGTACAGGGAAAAGTATAAATAAAAAATATCGAGGTGTCCTATGGAACAGTATATAATTAAAGGCGGCAATCCACTGGTCGGTGAAGTTGAGATAGGTGGGGCCAAGAATGCGGCGCTGGGAATACTTGCGGCGGCAATCATGACGGACGAGACGATTATCATAGAGAACCTGCCGGATGTTCAAGATATCAACGTGTTGTTGGAAGCGATCAGTGTCATCGGCGCAAAGGTTGAGAGATTAGACAGAAATAAAGTTGCAATCAACGGTTCCATGATCGGCGAGATCAGCGTGGACTATGAGTATATTAAAAAGATCAGGGCATCCTACTATCTGCTGGGTGCGCTCCTGGGCAAGTACAAGAGAGCTGAGGTTCCCCTTCCGGGCGGCTGCAACATCGGGAGCAGACCCATTGATCTGCATTTAAAAGGGTTTAAAGCGCTGGGAGCCAGCGTGAGTATACGACACGGTTCCATTGTGGCACAGGCGGAGAGACTGCACGGCAGTCATATTTTCCTGGATACGGTTTCGGTGGGAGCCACTATCAATATTATGCTTGCTGCCTCCATGGCGGAGGGAAGGACCATCATTGAGAATGCAGCCAGAGAGCCGCATGTAGTGGATGTGGCAAACTTTCTGAACAGCATGGGCGCCAATATCAAGGGGGCAGGTACGGACGTGATCCGTATCCGCGGGGTGGAATCACTTCACAAGACAGAGTACTCCATCATACCAGACCAGATCGAGGCAGGCACCTTTATGTTTGCGGCAGCAGCCACCATGGGCGATGTAATGGTGAAAAATGTGATTCCAAAGCATCTCGAGGCCACTACGGCGAAGCTGGAGGAGATCGGGTGCGAGGTGGAGGAGTTCGATGATGCAGTCCGCGTGGTTGCGTCCAAGAGACTGAGCAATACAAATGTAAAGACCCTTCCCTATCCGGGATATCCCACGGATATGCAGCCCCAGATCGGGGTTACCCTGGCACTGGCCAGAGGTACAAGCATTGTGACAGAGAGTATTTTTGAAAACAGGTTTAAATATATTGATGAGCTGGCCCGCATGGGCGCGTCTGTGAAGGTGGAGGGAAACACAGCCATTATTTCAGGCGTGGACAGGCTGACAGGGGCCAGAGTGAGCGCTCCGGATCTTCGGGCAGGCGCTGCACTTGTGATTGCAGGTCTGGCGGCAGAGGGGATTACCATTGTGGATGATATCGTGTATATCCAGAGAGGCTACGAGAGCTTTGAGGAAAAGCTCAGGTCTCTGGGAGCGGAGATCGAGAAAGTGGCCAGCGAGAAAGAGATTCAGAAGTTTAAATTAAGAGTGGGTTGAAATCGAATAAGAAACCGTTGCACAATGCCGGATATCTGGCGGAAAGCAACGGTTTTTTCTATTTATTATGGTAAGGTATTGACTTTTTGGTATATTGTTATACAATATAGTCGTAGTAAGTAGTAATACAAGGTAGGTGCATGTATGCATGGTAGATAAATCACAGCTGTTCAAGGGGACTCTGGAGGGATGCATTCTCCAGATCATTGACTCTAAAGAGACCTATGGGTATGAGATTGCTGGAAAACTGGAGCAGAGCGGGCTGGGAGAGTTTAAGGAGGGGACGCTTTACCCACTGCTGCTGAGGCTGGAAAAGAAGGGATTGATCAAAGCAGCCTTTCGTCCCAGCGCATTAGGGCCTAAGAGAAAGTATTACCATCTCACGGAACAGGGAAAGGAGTATCTGGAGGAGTTTGTAGAATTGTGGCGGTGTATTGAGAGCAGTGTGAATTCCATATTGAAGGGGGAGGAACAGGTATGAACATCTTTTATAATGATCTAATGAAACTAAAAAACGAGAACAGGAAAAGACTGGAAATGATCAAAAATCCAAACCAGAGGACTATTCGGGATATCATGGTTTATATGCGCTATTCCGGAATCTGTCCTTTCCAGCTTGCAGTGGTACAGAAGGATCTTCTGGGAATGGCTGAGGAGGCTGCGAAGGACGGTGTCACGGTGGAGGAGAAGTTGGGGGTTCCTCTGAAGGAGTTTTGTGACTCCGTAATTCGAGATGCCAGAAGACAGACGCTGTGGGAACGTTTTTCCCATGTGATGATTTTTTTGTTTCCCACCATCTTACTCTTTTTTGGGTATGTTTTTGTACTTGAGGGTCGAAAAGCCCAGGAGGGTGTGCCGCTCATCCATTTCCTGATCATCCTCTTTGCAGCAGCCGTGAGTTTCATCTATGTGGTACTCAGGGCAAAGATTACCTTTTGTCAGAACAGGTTTATTAACTTTACAGTGTTATTTATCCCAACGCTTCTGGTTATCGGGGGATACCTGATGCCATTAGGGATTTTAAGAGATAGCGGGAGTATCAGGAACCTGGCAGCGGTTGTGGTGCCGGTCAGCTTTCAGACCGCCTTTGGGGTACTGATCTTTCTGTATCTGCTCCTGCTTTTGCAGGAATCTGTTCATTGGAACCGGATTTCCGGAAAATATGACTGGAGATAAGGGGGCGCATTGTCAAAGATATGGGGTTCCGGGAATTTCCGGGTAGCTGCCCATAGCAATCAAAAGCTCCAGACCTATCTGCCGGGCTTCCAATACAGCCTCTCTGGCAGAGCTGGCATCCCCGGAGAGGGCCAGGATTACTTCATTGGAATGGCTGGTTCCCCTGTCGGGTGTCATGTACCGGATGATCTTTACACCGGCCGCTTTCACTGCAGTGTCCGCCATTACCAGGCCGATGGCGGCGGGGGAACCGGCCATGAATCCAAAGGCCTGTCCCGGTTTTGCCCCAAAGGCTTTCTGCAGTACCTGCCCTGCGTTGGCGGAGTAGGCAAACTCCAGGTGTCCAGCCTGGCTGATGTACAGCTCTCCTGCGTATTTATTTGTGAGTTCCAGGGCAATCTGAACGGCCTGGCGCACATCCGAGACATTGTCCCCTCCCAGGACTACATAGTTCCCATGGCCGCCCCAGCCCTTTGTGTCCCGGGGTAGCTCGATGGAGAGAACTTCCGTGTTGGTGGCTTTCACCGCTTCATCGACGGCTGTGAGCTGTCCTGCCGCTCCGGTTCTGGAACTGAAAATCCCCAGGGAGTGATAGCGGGTGCCCAGACCCATCTGAGCCAGGAGCTCAGAGTCAATGCCCGCAATCACCAGCCCAATGGTGTCCAGGACCGCGGTGCCCACAAATTCTGTTCTTGTACAATTCATACTGATTGATCTAACGTCCATAAATTTCTCCTCTATGGCAGGTGCAAACAGGCATACCTATCCAATAATAAGCTTAGTATAAAGAAAAAAGTGCTTCATGTCAAACGTTACTGTTCACACGTTCACAGTAACGCTTGACAAACGTGATTTTTTCGACTAGAATGACCCTATTGACGAAAAGCGCGATGAAGAGGACCAGTACATATGTGACAATCCAAAGAGAGGGAATCGATGGTGAGAGATTTCTGTGCGGAGCATGTGGAACCTACCTTGGAGCACTGTATGAAAGTACAGCGTAATTCCGGCGTTAACGGAGAAAGAGCGGGCAGCGCAGGCTGCCAAACAGGGTGGTACCGCCGAAGAATGTTACCTCGGTCCCTTTGTGCGCAGAATGCGTGCAGGGAGACCGGGGGTTTTTGTTTTAAAGAGAAATACATCCTGAGAGACAAAAAACTTCCGGGGCCAAGTGTAATATGTTCCCCCTGCTTTATAAAAACCAAAGTACTGGAAAGGAGTAAAGAGATGGCAAAGGAAAAGAAATTGGTGGAAGCGATCACCTCCATGGAGGAGGATTTCGCACAGTGGTACACAGATGTGGTAAAGAAGGCAGAGCTGATTGACTACACCAGTGTGAAGGGTTGTATGGTGATTAAACCTGCGGGATATGCAATCTGGGAGAATATTCAGAATGAGCTGGACCGCAGGTTCAAGGAGACAGGGGTGGAAAATGTATACCTGCCGCTGTTCATTCCTGAGAGTCTGCTCCAGAAGGAGAAGGATCATGTGGAGGGATTTGCCCCGGAAGTGGCCTGGGTGACCCATGGCGGACTGGAGCCCCTTCAGGAGCGTTTGTGCGTGCGTCCCACCTCAGAGACTCTGTTCTGTGACTTCTACGCCAATGACGTCCACTCCTACCGGGATCTCCCCAAGGTGTACAATCAGTGGTGTTCAGTGGTGCGCTGGGAAAAGACCACGAGACCCTTCCTGCGCTCCAGGGAGTTCCTGTGGCAGGAGGGTCACACCGCCCACGCTACAGCCGAGGAGGCTGAGGAGAGAACCATTCAGATGCTGAATGTGTACGCCAGCTTCTGTGAGGATGTTCTGGCCATTCCTGTGATCAAGGGCCGCAAGACGGATAAGGAGAAGTTCGCAGGAGCGGAGGCCACCTATACGATAGAGTCTCTGATGCACGACGGAAAGGCGCTGCAGTCCGGAACCAGCCATAATTTTGGGGACGGATTCGCAAAAGCCTTTGGCATCCAGTTTGCGGACAAGGACAATCAGTTAAAATATGTTCATCAGACCTCCTGGGGAATGACAACCCGGATGATTGGAGCCATTATTATGGTACACGGGGATAACAGCGGACTAGTGCTTCCGCCCAGAATTGCGCCCACCCAGGTGGTGGTGATTCCCATCCAGCAGAAAAAAGAGGGCGTGCTTGAGAGGGCGGTCCAGGTGAAGGCAGCGCTGCAGGCAGCAGGCCTGCGTGTGAAGCTGGATGACTCGGACAAGAGCCCCGGATGGAAATTCTCCGAGCAGGAGATGAGAGGCTTTCCTGTGAGAATCGAGCTGGGGCCCAAGGACATTGAGGCCGGGCATGCAGTGATCGTGCGCAGGGATACCAGGGAGAAGATCGTTGCGCCTATAGAGGAGCTGGCAGAAAAGACCGCGCAGATACTGGAGGCCATCCAGACGGACATGCTGGAGAGGGCCAGAGCTCACAGGGATTCCCATACCTACACTGCCACTAACATGGAGGAGATGCGGGACATCGCTGAGAACAAGCCGGGCTTTATCAAAGCCATGTGGTGCGGATGCCAGGAGTGCGAGGATGCCTTAAAGGAGGAGATCGGCGTGACCTCCAGATGTATGCCCTTTGAGCAGGAGCATCTCTCGGGTACCTGCGTTCACTGTGGAAAGCCGGCAAAACAGATGGTATACTGGGGAAAGGCTTATTAATCAAATGGAGATAGACAAAACACTATACACAACAAGACCGGATCCGGAGGGAAGGCTTCCCAAGGAGATGGCGGTCTATGATCTCCTGGAAAAGCTGGACATCCCATTTGTGCGGGTGGACCATGAGGTGACACCGTCCATTGAGTCCTGCCATGATGTGGACAAATTGCTGGATATTGAGATTTGCAAAAACCTTTTTCTGTGCAACCGGCAAAAGACGGATTTTTACCTGTTATTGATGCCTGGACAAAAGCCTTTTAAGACAAAGGAGCTCTCAAAGCAGATCGGAAGTGCCAGGTTATCCTTTGCGGGCGAGGAGTATTTGGAGGAATTTATGGATCTCACCCCCGGATCAGTCACCGTCCTGGGCCTGATGAATGACAAAGACAAGAGAATCCGGCTGCTGATTGACCGGGAGGTGGCTGAGACAGAGTATCTGGGATGCCATCCCTGCATCAATACCTCCAGCCTGAAGCTGCGTACCAGAGATATTCTGGAAAAGTTTCTTCCATATATAGGACATGACTATACAGTGGTGGAGCTGCTGTGAACGTGTGAACAGTAACGTGGTGGAGCTTTGAGAAAGTGGCGGTACAAAAAATCATTGACAAAGAAAGGTTTAGGCGGTATCATAGGGCCAAGATTTTAGAAAAATCTATCTATAAAGAAGGAGGAAAAGAGAATATGAAGAAGTTCAAACAGATCGCTGCATTTGCATTAGCTGCATCCCTTGCAGTTGCATCCCTTGCCGGCTGCGGAAGTAAAGACGCGGCAAAGGAAGGGGCGGCATCCACGGAGGCTGCTGACGGAGAGGCAACGGCGAAGGGTGGTACCTTTAAGATCGGAGGCATTGGACCCACAACAGGAGGAGCTGCAGTTTACGGACAGGCAGTGGCAAATGCGATTGAGCTTGCGGCAAAGGAAATCAATGCAGCGGGTGGAATAAATGGTTATCAGGTGGAGACATCCTTCCAGGATGATGAGAGCGATGCGGAAAAATCCGTAAATGCTTACAATACATTAAAAGACTGGGGTATGCAGATGCTGGTAGGCACCGTTACCTCCGGACCCTGTATCGCAGTGGTGGAGAAGACACATGAGGACAATATGTTCCAGCTTACACCCTCAGGTTCTGCAGTGGAGAGTATTCAGTACGAAAATGCTTTCCGTGTCTGCTTTTCTGACCCGAACCAGGGAGCTGCTTCCGCAAAATATATTGGGGAAAACAAACTGGCTGCCAAAGTGGCTGTAATCTATGACAGCTCTGATGTGTACTCTTCCGGTATCTATGAGAAGTTTGCAGCAGAGGCCAAGAACCAGGGAATCGAGATCGTAGCTGCAGAGGCATTTACAGCTGACAACAAGACGGATTTCTCCGTACAGCTGCAGAAGGCAAAGGATGGCGGAGCGGAACTGGTATTTTTACCCATCTACTACAATGAGGCATCCTTGATCCTCAAACAGGCCAGCACCATGGGATTTACACCCCAGTTCTTCGGATGTGACGGACTGGACGGTATTCTGAACGTGGAGAACTTTGATACCTCCCTTGCGGAAGGCGTTATGCTTCTGACACCGTTTGCCGCAGACGCGGATGATGAGCTGACCAAAAACTTCGTCTCTGCATTTAAAGAGGCATACACAGACACACCAAACCAGTTTGCCGCAGACGCCTATGACGCAATGTACGCAATCAAAGCAGCTGGTGAGAAAGCTGGTATTACTCCGGAAATGAGCGTGTCCGAGATCTGCGAGGCAATGAAAACAGCCATGACGGAGATCACGGTTGAGGGACTGACCGGTAATATTGTCTGGACTGCAGATGGCGAGCCCAACAAAGATCCGAAGGCAGTGGTAATCACGGACGGTGTTTACAAGGCAATGTAATGAAAGTGAAACGGAAATAATCGGTGCTGCTCCAAAGATGAGTATTCATTTGCGGGGCAGCACTTTTTGCATGTAACTGTGAACAGTAACGTGAAAGTACCGATCAGTTACGAGTTTGAAATTCTTTATTGAACTACAGTAGAAAACTGTGCTATAATACAGTATTAAAATACGATAGAGGGGTTGCGGTATGAGTTTTATTTCTTATCTAATCAACGGTATCAGTCTTGGCAGTGTTTACGCGATCATTGCCCTGGGCTATACCATGGTGTACGGAATCGCCAAGATGCTGAATTTTGCACACGGCGATGTTATTATGGTGGGAGGTTATGTGGTTCTGACGATTGTGAGTACCATGGGAATGCCTCCGGCTGTGGGAATTATCGCGGCTGTGATTGTGTGTACGGTTCTGGGTGTGGTGATCGAGCGTGTGGCTTACAAGCCTCTGCGAAATGCTGCCTCCTCGCTGGCTGTGCTGATCACAGCAATCGGTGTCAGCTATCTGCTTCAGAATATCGCTCTGCTGATTTTTGGAGCTGACACGAAATCATTTAACTCCGTTGTGAGCGTCCCTGCTCTTGTACTGGCAGGCGGTCAGTTGACGATTTCCGGAGAGACGATCGTAACTATTTTGGCATGTATCGTTATTATGGTGGGACTCACCCTGTTCATCAAAAAGTCCAAGGCCGGACAGGCCATGCTGGCAGTATCTGAGGACAAGGGGGCTGCGCAGTTAATGGGTATCAATGTAAATGGGACCATTGCACTTACCTTTGCCATCGGTTCCGCCCTGGCGGCCATAGCCAGCGTGCTTTTATGTTCTGCCTATCCGTCCCTTACACCCTACACAGGGGCCATGCCGGGAATCAAGGCCTTTGTGGCTGCCGTATTCGGCGGTATCGGCTCTATCCCCGGAGCGCTGATTGGCGGTGTCCTTCTGGGCGTTATTGAAATACTGGGAAAAGCATACATTTCTTCGCAGATGGCGGACGCGATTGTGTTTGCAGTCCTCATTGTGGTTCTGCTGGTTAAGCCTACCGGCATTCTGGGCAAGCAGATTCAAGAGAAAGTGTAGGTGGGCAGGATGAAAAAGATGAAATTAAACAAGACAACAAGAAGCAATTTGATTACATATGGAATCGTGATTGCAGCTTTTGCAATCGTACAGATCTTTCTGACAGCCGGGAAGGTGTCCAGCCTGATGGAAGGACTCTTGGTTCCCCTTTGCGTTTACGTGATACTGGCCGTATCCTTAAACCTCACAGTTGGCATCCTGGGAGAACTCAGCCTGGGACATGCGGGCTTTATGTGTGTGGGCGCTTTTGCCAGCGCCTTTTTCTCCAAGTGTACGGCAGACGTTATCCTGGTGGCGGGCCTGAGATTTTTCCTGGCAATTCTGATTGGCGCAGCTGTGGCTGCCCTCTTTGGAATCCTCATCGGCATCCCGGTGCTGCGCCTGAAAGGAGATTACCTGGCAATTGTGACCCTGGCCTTTGGAGAGATTATCAAAAACCTGATCAATGTGTTTTTTATCGGAAAAGACAGCAATGGCTTCCACTTTTCCATGAAGGACGCAGCGTCCATGAATATGGAGGCGGACGGGGTAACCCTGGTCAACGGGCCTCAGGGGATCACAGGAACGCCCAATGACTCTACCTTCCTGGTGGGTATTATACTGGTGCTTATCACTCTGTTTATCGTGATCAATCTGGTACACTCCAGGGACGGCCGCGCAATCATGTCCATCCGTGACAACCGGATCGCAGCGGAGTCCATTGGCATCAACATCACCAAATACAAGCTTATGGCCTTTACCATTTCTGCATCTCTGGCCGGTGTGGCGGGCGTGCTCTATGCACACAACCTGGCTACTTTGGCGGCTCAGCCCAAGAACTTTGGATACAACATGTCCATCATGATTCTGGTCTTTGTGGTGCTGGGAGGTATTGGAAATATCCGCGGTTCTGTCATCGCAGCTGTGTTGCTCACCCTTCTGCCGGAACTTTTGAGGGGGCTCAATGATTACCGTATGCTGATCTATGCAGTGGTACTGATTGTGATGATGATTTTCAACTGGAGTCCGAGGGCTTTGGAATGGCGGGAACGCTACTCGCCAAAGCGCCTGCTGGCAAAAAAGAAAAAGACGAAGGGGGCTGAGTAATCATGGCGCTATTGGAAGTGAAAAACTTGGGAATATCCTTCGGCGGATTGCGGGCAGTGGACAGCTTTAATCTGAATATTGAGAAGGGACAGCTCTATGGTCTGATTGGGCCAAACGGGGCAGGAAAGACTACGGTATTCAATCTTCTGACAGGAGTTTATAAGCCCAATGAGGGGATCGTGACTCTGGATGGGAAGAATATTACCGGAAGAAAAACCATAGAGATAAATAAGGCGGGGATCGCCAGAACGTTTCAGAATATCCGGCTCTTTAAGGACCTGACGGTTCTGGACAATGTGAAGGCCGGACTTCACAACCATTTTCACTATTCTACCATTGAGGGAATCCTGCGCCTTCCCAGATTCCGGAAGGTAGAGCGGGCTATGGATGAGCGCGCAATGGAACTTTTAAAAGTGTTTGATCTGGACGGCCAGGCGGATTACCTGGCATCCAATCTTCCCTACGGCAAGCAGCGGAAGCTGGAAATTGCCAGAGCTCTGGCTACGGAACCTAAGCTGCTTCTGCTGGATGAGCCCGCAGCCGGTATGAACCCCAACGAAACCCAGGAGCTGATGAAGACCATACGGTTTGTGAGAGATGAGTTTGACATGACCATCCTGCTCATTGAGCATGACATGAAGCTGGTGGCCGGTATCTGCGAGGAGCTCACAGTGCTGAATTTTGGACAGGTACTGACTCAGGGCAAGACAGCGGATGTGCTGAATGACCAGCGGGTAATCACAGCATATCTTGGGGAATAGGAGGACAGACAAATGGCTATGCTTGAGATAAAGGACTTGAATGTTTACTATGGTATGATTCAGGCCATCAAAGGAATTTCCTTTCAGGTAAAGGAGGGGGAGGTCATCGCCCTGATCGGTGCAAACGGAGCGGGGAAGACCACCATTTTGCACGCGGTCACAGGACTGGTGCCGGCCAAGTCCGGCAGCATTGTCTTTGAGGGGACGGATATTACAAGGGTTCCGGCACACAAGATTGTGTCCATGGGAATGGCCCATGTCCCGGAGGGACGCCGGGTATTTGCACAGTTGAGTGTGTATCAGAACCTAAAGATGGGTGCATACACCAGAAAGGACAAGGAAGAAATCGAAAAGACACTGGAGATGGTGTACGAGCGTTTTCCAAGGCTTAAGGAGCGAAAAAGCCAGCTGGCGGGAACTTTAAGCGGCGGGGAGCAGCAGATGCTTGCAATGGGAAGAGCTCTGATGTCCCACCCCAAGATTATCCTCATGGATGAACCCTCCATGGGCTTGTCCCCCATCTTTGTGAATGAGATTTTTAACATTATACAGGAAGTAAGCGCTGGCGGAACTACAGTGCTTTTGGTGGAACAGAACGCAAAGAAGGCGCTCTCCATCGCGGACAGGGCCTATGTGCTGGAAACCGGAAGAATTACCCTGGAGGGAAAAGCCAGTGAGCTGATGAATGATGAGTCCGTGAAAAAGGCGTATCTGGGTGAATAAGGGAGGTTTTTGTATGGATAAGGTGATCATTACAATTGCAAGGCAGTACGGCAGCGGCGGAAAGACCGTGGGACAGATGCTGGCAAAGGATATGGGGATCAACTGCTACAGCAGAGAAATACTGCGGATGGCATCGGATGAAAGCGGTATCCGGGAGGAAATGTTTAACAAGGCTGACGAAAAACTCAGGACCACGCCGCTGTTCGGAGCATCCAAAAAGGTATATAGGGGGCAGCTGATTTCGCCCGAGAGTGACGGCTTTGTATCAGATGACAACCTGTTCAATTACCAGGCTAAGATTATCAAGGAGCTGGCCGAGAGGGAGCCCTGCGTGATTGTGGGAAGATGTGCGGACTTTGTTCTCAAGGACCGTGAGGATGTGGTGAGTGTATTTGTACATGCGCCCATGGACTACTGTATTGCCAGAGGTATGGAGCGCAACGACATGGATGAAAAAGAGATGGAAAAGTTCATCCAAAAGACAGACAAGTATAGGGGGGACTATTATCACTACTATACAGGTCATGTCTGGAATGATGCCAGAAACTATGACCTCTGCCTCAACAGTAGTAAACTGGGGTTTGACAAGTGTGTGGAGGCCATCAAAGGATACATAAACGTGCGGTTCGGCGGATAAGAGGAAGGGAGCGCTTCGGCGCTTCCTTTTGTTAGATTTGCCGTAACTGTTCAGTACCTTCACAGTTACATGCAAAAATCCATTTAAAATCACCTTTGGTGATGGGATTTTTGCACTCCTGAATCATTTACTCATGGTCTGCGCAGTAAATGCGCAGACCTGCTGAATAGAAACGATTTGCCACTTTTTTGATAAAGCTGTATACGAGGGAGGTTAAAAATGAAGAGAAGAGGATATGCGGTTACAGCAGCCATTATGCTGTGCTCAACGGTTTTAGCAGGGTGCAGGGGAAAGGTGACAGCCCAGAGCCTTCTACTAGGGGCAGCTTCTAAGACAGCGTCGGAGTCATCGTATGATGCCAACCTGGCACTGGATCTGGAGGCCTCGGGTACAGTCTCGGGTGTCAGTGTGGATATGGGATTTTATGTGGACATGGATATGGAAGCAACCCAGGAGCCCATTGCTTTGCATGCCCAGGGAAGTATGAGCATAGATATTTTAGGGCAGAACCAGGAAACAGGAATGGAAATGTATGTGGAGGAGGGGGATGGAAAGCTCTACAGCTACACCAGTGCAGGTGATGGGAAATGGACCAGAAATGTGGAGGAAAACTACATGGATCTGTCAACGCTCTACTCCGAGGAGCAGGTGAAGATGCTGGCAGACAGCCTGGAACTGAAAGAGGATACCACAGAAATCAATGACATTGAGTGCTATGAGGTGAGCGGAAAGCTTCAGGGCGATGGCCTAGAGGGGATTCTGAAAGGGGCTATGGGCAGTCTGGGAAACAGTGACCTTTTGGGAGAGATAGACCTGGAAGGGGCAGAGGTGCCGGTGGCATATTTTATTGGAAAAGAGAGTGGATACCCGGTAAAGATATCCATTGATATGCAGGACGTAATGGGCAGATCCCTGCAGACGGGCGATGATTCGGGGGCTGACTTGGAATGCAGGTCCTTTAAAATGGAGATGACCATGAACTCCTTTGGGACCGTGGATGCAATCCGCGTCCCAAAGGAGGTAAAGCAGGCCGCCGAATCTCAGTAGGAAGGCCAGGATCACGTCATGCGATAAAAGTTTTTGAGCTGTTTTTTCCGGTCGCGCTTCAGCCATATCAGGAATTTTTTGATTACTTCCTGTTCCTTTGCTGGCAGTTTAGGACTCAGCTTGTGCAGCCGCAGGAGAATTACGGAATCATCGTGGATACATCCCAGTGTATCCTGTATACTGCGGCAGGTATCCAGATATTGCAGATCCTTTTTGGTGAGTATATCCTGGAAGAATTCCAGAAGGAAACGGAGATCCTTGTATACCAGGCGGAGATGATGAAACACTGGCTCTGCGGCCTGCCTGCCGTGCAGCCACTGGTCGTAGAATTCGGCTTTGGATAAAAGCTGACGTTCACAGGAATGGCAGACTTGGGAGGGAGTCATGGGGAGCGCTATGCACCCTTTTTCCAGAGCGGGCCGCAGTATGGTGCAGTTTACCAAATTGGACAGCGCATCAATGTGGGTGTGATATTCCGGTGAGGCAAAATAGGAATTTATTTTCTGGACATATTCCTTCCTGGTGTCCGTCAGCCATTGGGAGAAGACGGGGAGATATTGCAGATCCATCTTGTTTTTAAACAGAAAGGTTTCGGTTTTTTCCTGAAGCACATCCAGATCCCTGGGCTTTCCAAGCACTTTCAGCCCCTGCCTCAGGCCGGGTACAATGGCGCTCACCGGCTCCTTCTCCAGGAGAGAGGAGAAAACGAGACAGAGGGAGAGCAGACGGCGGAAGGCCACCCGGATGTCATGGACTTCCTCCGCATTCAGTGTTTCCCTTGCAGGGGAATATGCCTGTATCACAGAGAGCTGCTTGGCGGCGTAGTTCTTTACCATGGATGAGAAATCCTTATGGACAGCGGGGGGAGACTGGCGGATTATACCTGCGATTATGCGGGCGATACGGCGGTTTTCCTTTCCGGGACAGAGTTGTTTGAGATATGGATGCAGCTCCTTTGGACAGGGTTCCAATTCCCGGGATAGGCAGAGGGCGGCGGCCAGGATCTGGTTTTGGCGCTGGGAGAGACCCTTTAGGGGGTGAGTCAGCAGGAATTCTCCGGACAGCCCTGCATATTCTGGCGGGAAGATATGGTCTCCCACACTCCGGAACAGACAGGCTTTGTAGGCCAGATTAGCGTAGGAGAGCGGAATGTTTTCCAGTGCGGCTATTTTTTGGAACTGTGCGGCTGCATGGAGGGCGGTTGTGCGTTCCATGCCAGGATCAATGCCGAGATGGCGGCAGAGAGATTTTGTTTTCCATAGGCGTATCCTGCGGTTTGGAACAGGCAGGTACAAGCGTTTGGTATAAGAGATGTCATTTGCATTTCTCATGAAAGGTTCCTCCTTTCCAGAAGTTGGTCAGCAGTCTTTAGATTTATTATACATGATGGAGGCAAAAAGGGATAGGGGAACCCCCGGATGATATATAGGTAAAACCTATATTTAATATCATATAATTCGAATTTCCAAATCTTAACTTTCATGGTACAATAAAGTCAATGAGAAAATAAGTTAAGAATTTAACAAAGTGGAAAGGATGGGTGCGGCGATGAAGGTATTGGTAATCGGGGGTGTGGCGGCCGGAACAAAGGTGGCAGCGAAATTAAAAAGGGAGGACCGAGGCTGCGAGGTGACGGTTCTCACAAAGGGGGAAGACATTTCCTACGCGGGCTGCGGGCTGCCCTATTATGTGGGGGACGTGATTCACGAGAAGGGACAGCTGATTGTGAACACACCGGAGAGCTTTGCAAAACTGACCGGGGCAGAGGTACTGACCGGGATGGAAGCGGTGGGGCTGAACCGGGAGGAAAAGACGGTGGAGGCGGTCAATGTCAGGACAGAGGAGCATACGGTCTGCAGCTATGATAAGCTGGTCATTGCTGTGGGTGCGTCGGCCCTGGTACCTCCGGTGGACGGGATTGGGCTAAAAGGTGTCTATGTCATGCGGACCCCACAGGATGCCATCACACTGCGTCAGGCAGTGGAGGACGGTCAGGTGAAGCGGGCAGTGGTTGCCGGCGGGGGATTCATCGGCCTGGAGGTTGCCGAAAATCTGCAGGCACAGGGCGTAAAGGTATCCGTCATTGATATGGCCAGTCATATCCTTCCGGGGTTTGACCCTGAGATTGCGGACTATGTGGAAAACCACCTGGCGGATGAGGGGATTAATCCCTTTACCGGAATGAAGCTGGAGGCTATTTTAGGCACAGAGCGGGTGGAAAAGGTAAAGACGGACAAACGGGCCATGAAGGCGGACACGGTGGTAATGGCGCTGGGAATCCGGCCCAACACGGGATTTCTAAAGGATACGGGTCTTGCCATGCTGCCAAATGGTACCCTTCCTGTGAATGAGCGTCTGCAGACAAATGATCCGGATATCTATGCAGTGGGTGACTGTGCCTGCGTGACCAACCGGATTACAGGGGAAGCACAGTGGTCGCCCATGGGTTCTTCCGCCAATATGGAGGGCCGAACTGCCGCCAGAGTAATCGCCGGGGAGGTGGCAGCCTATCCGGGAGTGCTGGGAACCGGGGTTGCAAAGCTGCCAAACCTGAATGTGGGACGTACAGGATTAAATGAGGAGGCTGCCAGGAAGGCCGGCTATGACGCGGTCAGCGTAATCACTGTGGTGGATGATAAGGCACATTATTATCCCCAAGCCTCGAATTTCATTGTGAAAATGACAGCGGACCGCAGGACGGAAAGACTTCTGGGAATTCAGGTCCTTGGAAAAGGGGCGGTGGATAAGATGGTGGACGTGGCGGCCACAGCCATTGCATTGAAAGCCGATCTGTCCGCCCTTGAAAACCTGGATCTGGCCTATGCGCCTCCATTTTCAACGGCGATCCACCCCTTTGTGCACACGGTAAATATACTGCGAAACAAGCTGAGGGGGGATCTGGAGACAGCCACACCCGCACAGCTGGCGGCCGGAGAGCTGGAGGGATACAGGCTCATCGACGCGTCTGCCGCGCCTGCAATCCAGGGAGCAGAATACCTGGATCTGGCCAAGGTAAACGGGGAGATGCCGGGATTTGACAAGGACGAGAAGCTGCTTTTGGTGTGCGCCAAAGGAAAAAGGGCATACATGCTGCAGAACAGGCTGAAGTATTACGGATATACCAACACCAGAGTGCTGGAAGGCGGCACTACCTTTAACCAAGTGGGAGCAGAAGACTAAGGATCGTACAAAAGGAGGATTATAGTATGGCAACATTGACCATCAGCCCGGAGAATGAAAAAAAGGTAAAGGCCCTGGGCTTTCTGAGCAATAAGGGGACAGACAACTTTTCGGCACGGGTGATCACTGTGAACGGAAAGATAAATGCGGAGCAGATGGCGTGCATCGCTCAGGCAGCAGAGAAGTTTGGCAATGGGATCGTTACCTTTACCACACGTCTGACGGTGGAGGTACAGGGCGTTCCATTTGACAAAATTGAGGAGTTCAGGACCTTTATTGCCCAGGCGGGGCTGGAGACAGGGGGAACCGGGTCCAAAGTGCGGCCGGTTGTATCCTGCAAGGGTACCACTTGCCAGTACGGGCTCATTGACACCTTCGGGGTGTCTGAGGAGATTCACGAAAGATTTTACAAAGGGTATGCAGGGGTAAAGCTTCCCCATAAGTTTAAGATCGCTGTGGGCGGATGTCCCAATAACTGTGTAAAGCCAGATCTGAATGATCTGGGCATTATCGGGCAGCTGATTCCCAATTATGATGAGGATGAGTGCAACGGGTGCAAAAAATGTACGGTGGAGGCTGTCTGCCCCATGAAGGCGGCAAAGGTATCGGACGGTGTCCTGGAAATCGACAAGGAACTGTGCAACAACTGCGGGCGCTGCGTGGGGAAATGCCGTTTTGACGCAATCGAGAGTGGTACCAATGGGTATAAAATTTACATTGGGGGACGCTGGGGCAAGAGCATTGCAAGGGGAAAAACCTTGTCCAAGGTCTTTACCACAAAGGAAGAAGCGCTTTCCGTCATTGAGAAGGTGATTCTGCTTTACAGGGAAAAGGGAAAGACGGGTGAGCGCTTTTCACAGACCATTGAGAGACTGGGATTTGAGGAAGTGGAGAAGGAACTGTACTCCGATGATATTCTGGAAAGAAAGCAGGACATTTTGGATGCCAAGCTGCACCTGACCGGAGGGGCCACCTGCTAAGGAGGGAAATGCCGTGACGATCCGCCACTTAAAAATCTTTATTGCTGTCGCCCAGGCAGGAAAAATGAATCTGGCAGCGGAGCGGCTGTTTCTCTCTCAGCCCACAGTGAGCCAGGCCATACGGGAATTGGAGGAGCACTATCATGTGCTCCTCTTTGAGCGGCTCTCCAAAAAGCTTTATATTACCGAGGCGGGGAAACAGCTGCTGGTCTATGCCCGGCAGACGGTGGAACAGTTTGATATTCTGGAAGAGAGAATGCTGGATGCCGACGGATTGGAACACCTGCGCATTGGGGTAACAATGACTGTGGGAAACTGCATCCTTCCGCCTTTGCTTAGCAGATTTGAGGAAACCTGTCCACTTACAGAAACCTACACCTGCGTGGACAATACCAGAGCGATTGAGGAACAGCTGCTGAATGCCCAGCTCCATGTGGGCATTGTAGAAGGAAATATCAAGAGCCCGGACCTGGTCAGCGTTCCGGTTGTGGAGGACATTCTTGTGTTGGCCTGTGCCGCAGATCATCCCTTTGCGGGGAGAAGGAGTCTGACATTAGGAGACCTGGAGGGCAGCCGGTTTGTCATGCGGGAAAGGGGGAGCGGGACGAGGGCTCTCTTTGAACTGTATTTGTCTGAGAAGGGATTGAGTGTGCAGACGAAGATCGAAGCCCACTGTATCAGTATGATACGAAATGCAATTCTGCAAAATGGGTGCCTGGCAGTGATTTCAGTCCGGCTTTTAGAACAGGAGATCCGCCAGGGGAGTGTGAAGGTCTTCTATAATAAAAGCGGGGCATGGGACAGAACCTTTAAGCTGGTATACCACAAGAATAAATACATCACCCTCTCCATGGAGAAGCTGGGGGAATTGCTCAAGGAATACGGCCGCCCTCAGATTCTGGACGAGGCATCAATCGGCACGCTGGAGGAGACGGAGAGTTCTATGGATTCCGGGAATTGGCAATGTGAATGTGCAGACCTACAGAATACTTGCTGAAAAAGAGCATATACTCAATAATAAAACTCAGGAAATGCTTTATGGCCAATGACCAAAAAATAGAGAACTTATTAAACCTGGCGCTGGATGCCAGTGACTCTGAGAGGGAACGCTCGCTGGTGCTGGATGTAGGATTTGACCCCAGAGACAGAAGATGGACGGTGATTGTAAAGTATACAGGGAACCTGGATGAACTCAGGACTGAGGAAATTCAAATCATTGAGCTTTACAATGAATATGCCATTGTCAATCTCCCCGAATCCCTGCTGGAGGCTTTTGCCGCGCAGCCGCAAATTGAATATATGGAGAAACCAAAGAGGCTGTTCTTCTCTGTGGATCAGGGAAGGGCAGCCTCCTGTATGAGTGCTCTGCAGAATGCTCAGTATAATCTCTTCGGTCAGGGAGTGATTGTTGCTGTGATTGATTCCGGCGTAGATTACCGCCATCCCGATTTCTGCAATCCGGATGGCAGTACCCGAATTCTGGAGATATGGGATCAGTCCGGTACCGGGGAACCGCCTGCGGACTATGGAGTGGGAACCGTATATACACAGGAGCAGATCAATGAAGCGCTGGTTGTGTCCAGGGATGAGGGATACCGAATCGTCCCTGTGCGTGATCTGAGCGGTCATGGAACCCAGGTGTTGGGGATCGCCGCGGGAAATGGGAGAGCGTCAGATGGCAGATACCGGGGCGTTGCATCTCAGAGTGATATCTTGGTGGTAAAACTGGGGATTGCCGAGGCGGAGGGGTTTCCACGCACAACGGAGCTGATGCTGGCAGTAGACTTTGTGGTCAGAAGGGCAGTGTTCTATCAGAAGCCTGTGGCTATCAATTTAAGCTTCGGAACGGTTTACGGAGGCCATGACGGGACAGCGCTTTTGGAGACTTATCTGGATGACATGGCAAACCTGTGGCGCAGCGTGATTGTTGTGGGGACCGGGAATGAAGGAGCTGCGGCGGGGCATACTGCAGGGGTTCTGAGGGAAAATGCGGTGACGGAGGTGGAGCTGGGAATTGCCGTGCAGGAGCCAACAGTCAACCTCCAGCTGTGGAAATCCTATGTGGACCAGTTTGACGTGGTTTTGATCGACCCGTCCGGACGGGAACTGGGGCCTCTGCAGGAGCTCTTAGGAGCTCAGCGTTTTCTCACACCCGGCACTGAGCTGCTGGTCTACTATGGAGAACCAAACCCCTACAGCCCTTCCCAGGAGATTTACATTGACTTTTTACCCCGGGGGGATTACATTGACAGCGGGATTTGGAGAATAAGAATGATTCCCAGAAGAATTGTGGATGGAAGATTTAATATGTGGCTTCCCTCCGCAGCAGTGCTGAATACCGGAACCAGATTCTACAGGCCGTCTGCAAAGACAACCCTGACCATTCCATCCACTGCCAGAAAGGTGGTTTCTGTGGGGGCTTATGACTCCAGAACCATGACCTATGCGCCCTTCTCCGGCAGGGGATTTGACCGGTTGGATGAACAGGTGAAACCCGATATTGTTGCACCAGGAGTGGGAATCAACACAACGGCAGTGGGGGGAGGCTACACGGTGGTGAGCGGTACCTCCTTTGCCACTCCTTTTGTAACCGGTGCAGCAGCGATGATGATGCAGTGGGGAATTACGGAGGGAAATGATCCCTATCTCTATGGGGAGAAGGTGAAGGCATATCTGAGGCGGGGGGCCAGACAGCTGAATGTGGAGAATGTTTATCCCAACCCCACACTGGGGTATGGGGCTTTGTGCGTGAGGGATAGCCTGCCGGTGTAGATGAAATATGGTAAGATGTAAATTGACGACTTGTGACCGCCATGTTATACTTACCTCACAGACAGCCAATAGAATCTGCATCCCCGGAGATAAATGCCGGGGATGTTGTCTTATAATACAGACCAAAAAGCTCTTTGAGACAGAGGATATAAAATGGATGGGATAAATACAGAACGAAGAAAAAACAGTATAATTAAAAGCGCATGTTTCCTGCTGGCATTTATATGCCTTTATATTTTTTCAATGAATGTCCAGGCTGCAAAAAATGAGGAAGGTGTAAGAAAAATCAGGGTGGCCTTTCCTTCTCAAAAGGGATTTACTTATGTGGAGCAAAATGGGAGTTACTCAGGATACACTTATGAGTATTTGCAGGAGATAGCCCAGTATGCGGGATGGGAATATGAGTTTGTACAGATGGACGGAGATACAAATGAAGTTTTAGTAACCATGCTGCAAATGCTTGAGGAGGGTGAACTGGATCTGATCGGAGCAATGAACCGTTCAGAGGAGTTGGAACAAATTTATGATTACCCCAGCTACAGCTATGGTTCAGTTAATTATGTCCTGTGTACGCTGAACAGCAATACAAACATCACCACAAACAGCCTGGCAGCCAAGAAGAAGGTTCGGGTTGCAGTGTTAAAGACTGCGGAGAAGAGAAATAAGGAGTTGAAAAATTACTTCCTGGCTAATGATATCAAGGCTGAGTATGTGGAGTGTGAATCCATACAGGATCAGATACAGGCTCTGAGGACAGAAAAAGCGGATGTTATGACCGAGACGGATACCAATCTGGATGAAGAGTTTCGCATTGTAGCGAAATTTGCAAGCGTACCCTTTTATTTTGCTACCACCAAGGGAAATGCAGAGATTGTGAATAAACTCAATTCCGCAATCATTAGGATTTCTGAAGTGGATCCGTACTTTTCTACGGATCTCCATGAAAAGTATTTTACGGATACCAGTAGGAAGCTGGTACTGTCTGAGGAGGAGAAACAGTATATTGCAGAAGCGGGAAATCTTACGGTTGGAATACTCACCGGAAAACCGCCTATTCAATATGCGGACCCGGAGACAGAGAGGATGAGAGGGATTTCCATCTCTGTTCTGGATTTTGTATCTGAGAAGACGGGCCTTGCCTTTGAGTATAAGAGGTTCGACACTATAGATGAACTCAATCAGGCGCAGAAAGATGGGGAGATACAGATCATCGCAGGGGTCCAGTACGATTATGAGACAGCGCAGCAGAACAACCTGGCCTTGACCAGGCCATATCTCAGTTCACAGATGATGAAAGCGGTGCATAAAAAGTTTGGAGATACGGAATTGATAGGTCAAAAGCTGGCTCTGAGCATGGAAGCTGACCACAGCGGACAGTACGAGGGAGAGGTGGTGCGTTATGAGACAGTGGAGGATTGTGTACAAGCAGTAAAATCCGGGGAAGCTGGTTATACTTACCTCAATGGGTATACCAGCCAGTATCTGGCTTCACAGGGAGTAATGTCTGATCTGCTCCTGATTCCCCAGACAGGATGGAACAGCAGGATCTGCCTGGCAGTGGACAAACCGGCAGATATTAACCTGATATCCATTATTGACAAGACCGTGTACAGTATCTCTGAATCTGAGATGCAGTCTATCATTTATGCAAACATTGTCTCAGTTCCCCAGAACATTACTCTTTGGAGACTGATAAAAGAAAATGCCGCGGCGTCCATTCTTGCTATTGTCTCTGTGGCAGTGCTGATCATAGGCGGGTTGGCAATGGCTGTATGGTCAAAGCAGAAGTACAGCAAGCGGATTGCATTTGAAAATGCCAGGTATGAGCAGTTGTCGGAGCTGTCCAATGAGTTTTTCTATGAGTACGACAATCAGAAGGACTGTCTGCTGCTCACTGAGAAGATGGCGGATTATTTTGGGTCTAAGACTAAGATTGAGAACTTTGTGAAGGGACTCAGCGCTGAAGGGAGATCGGAAGAAAGGTTGGGTATAGATTTCATACAGATTATGAGAGGGGATTTTGAGGGAACGAGAGATCTGTGTGCGGTTATGCCTGATGGAGGAAGAAGATGGCTGAGAGTGACTGTGAAACAGATTCGGGATAAGAATGGACTTATGCTGAGAATAATTGGAAAGGTACAGGATATTGATGAGGAGCGCCGGGAAAAGGAGCTGTTAGTCATGCGGGCACAGAAGGACAGTCTCACAAATGTGTACAATGCTGCAACGGTCAGGAGCCTTGTGGGGCAGTTTTTAAGGAAGGGAGAGCTGGGAACATTTTTTATTATGGATGTGGATTACTTTAAGAATATCAATGACCAGTATGGACATTTGACCGGGGACCATGTGCTGACTCAGATGGGAGAACTGCTGAAAGGGCAGTTCCGCTCCAGTGATGTGGTAGGGCGCCTGGGTGGGGATGAGTTTGTTGTGTTTATGAGAGGGGATATGCAGAAGTGGGAAATTGCGCAAAAATGTGAGAGTATGCTCCAAAATGCAGCAGACATCGCTTTCGATGGAAAAAAAACGGAGGTCACTCTAAGCATTGGAGCTGCCACAGCCGGATACGAGGAAAATTATAATGATCTTTACAGAAGGGCGGATAGGATGCTCTACAAGGTGAAGAAATCCGGAAGGAATGGATATAGAATTGATTTGGGAAAGGAGAAGGAGTATGAATCCGATTTATGAAAAACTGAATAGGTGCTGCGAAAGTGTGAGGTCTAGGATTGATTTTCAGCCAAAGGCAGCGCTGGTTTTGGGCTCTGGTCTTGGTGACTATGGCGACAGTATTCAGGTAGAGGCAGTGCTGGATTACCATGAGATAGAGGGATTTCCGGTGTCCACTGTGCCTGGACATAAAGGCAGATTTTTATTCGGCTATGTTCGAAAAGTACCTGTGGTGATTATGCAGGGACGGGTGCACTATTATGAGGGATACTCTATGCAGGATGTGGTGCTTCCCATCCGCCTGATGAGGCTTTTAGGGGCAGAGTATCTGATGCTGACCAATGCCGCTGGGGGCTTGAATCCGGAATTTGCCCCAGGGGATTTTATGATGATCACGGACCAGATTTCCAACTTTGTTCCATCACCTCTCATTGGTCCGAACTTAGATAAATTTGGGCCCAGGTTCTGCGATATGAGCCAGATTTATGACAGGGACTTACAGCAGGCTCTGCGGACAGCTGCCGCAGGACTTAAAATCGCCATGAAGGAGGGCGTGTATGTGCAGCTCACGGGCCCCAATTTTGAGACACCACACGAGGTTAAGATGTGCAGGATACTGGGCGGCGATGCTGTAGGAATGAGTACGGCCTGCGAGGCTCTGGCAGCGAATCACATGGGGATGAGGATATGCGGCATATCCTGCATTTCCAATCTGGGATGCGGTATGACGGACAAACCGCTGAGCCATGAGGAGGTACAGGAGATGGCGGACCGTGTGGCTCCTCAGTTTAGAGAACTGGTAACGGAGTCTATCGTACAGATTTCTCGGCTGGGAGAGTAAGGAGGGGTGTATGAAGATACGGTTTTATAATGCCAGAATCCTGACCATGGAGGATCCCCTTGAGGTGATTTGGGGGGAAGTCTGGATTTGTGATGATCGGATTGTGCATGCAGGGCCAGTTGAGGAATATGTTCAAGAGTCAAAAAGGGCAAAGAGTGCACGATGGGATCGGGAGATTGATGCAGAGGGGAATCTTATGATGCCGGGGTTTAAAAATGCGCACACCCACTCAGGCATGACTTTTTTGCGCTCTTATGCGGATGACCTTCCGCTGCTCGAATGGCTGAATCAAAAGGTGTTTCCTATGGAGGCGCTGATTACGGGGGATGATATCTATCTCCTGTCCAAGTTGGCGATCATGGAATATCTGACCAGCGGTATTACCTCCAACTTTGACATGTACCTGACTCCGGATACGATTTCAAAGGCGGCTGAGGACTGTGGGTACCGTACAGTAATCTGCGGGGCTGTAAATGATTTTACACAGTCCGTAGAGGAGTTGGGAGACTGGTATCAAAAGTACAACCAGCCGGGAAAGCTGGTGAGTTTTATGCTGGGTTTTCACGCGGAATATACTACTTCGAGGGAGATATTAGAGGGGATTGCGGATCTGGCAGTGCGGTTCAAAGCACCTGTGTATGCGCACAATTCTGAGAGCGCCGGTGAGGTAGCACAGTGTCTTGAGCTAAACGGCAGGACTCCCACGGCTTATCTGGACAGTCTGGGGCTGTTTGCATATGGCGGCGGCGGATTCCACTGCGTTCATATGACTCAGGAGGACCTGGAGATATTTCGGGATCGTAGGCTGTCAGCAATTACAAATCCATCGTCCAACCTAAAGCTGGCAAGTGGAATTGCGCCTATCAAGGCTATGATGGATATGGGAGTGAACATTGCAATAGGAACCGATGGACCGGCCAGCAACAATTGTCTGGATATGTTTCGGGAGATGTTTTTGACCACGGCACTGGCAAAGCTCAGAGAACAGGATGCTTCAGCAGTGGACGCAGGGAAAGTGCTGCGCATGGCTACTGCGGGAGGTGCAAGGGCTATGGGGTTGACGGACTGTGACGTGCTCGCCCCAGGGAAAAAGGCAGACATCATAATGGTGGATCTGCATCAGCCTAATATGCAGCCCATTCATGATATAGGGAAAAATATTGTGTACAGCGGGAGTAAGCAGAATGTGAAGATGACTATGGTCGATGGAAAAATCCTATATGAAGACGGGAAGTTTCACATTGGGCAAGACCCGGAAGAAATTTACTTCAGAGCAAATGAGATTGTGTCCAAAACGACCGGGTCATTTTCGGAAATGACCCGGTCGAAACGGTTAAAGTAGAGGGAGGGTGACAGAAAATGTGGCGCCGCCCCCAGGAGTATCCTCTAAAGTGATCCTCCCCCTATGCAATTTTACAATCTCTTTTGCAATACACAGCCCCAATCCAAAATGTTCCTTTGCTTTGTGCGCTTTGTCTGTTCTGTAGAATCGGTCGAAGACAAATTCTTTTTCTTCATCAGGTATACCAGGCCCGTTATCTGACACGCAAATGACTGCTTCGCTTCCTTTTACAGACAGGATGAGGTCTACTTTTCCTCCTGAAGGGGTGTAGCTGAACGCATTGTCAATTAGTATAGAGAACACCTGCGCAATCCTTTCCCCGTCACAGCAGCAGTCTGGAATGGTATTTTCCGGAAGTGTGACAATCAAGGACAGCCCCTTCTTTTTTGCCAACGCCTCATATTTTTCGTAGGTCTGCAGTACCAGAGTGTCCAATTCAAGCTGCTGGGGATGGATACTCCATGAGCCATTGTCCGCATTTGCCAGCTCGAGCATGTCATTGATCAGGTGCGACATGCGCTCCCCCTCGGAATGAATGACCTCTGCAAAGTTCTCCGCCTCCTTACGGGAGGCGATCTTCATAGCGGAGAGGCTTGTGAGCATGACTGTGAGGGGCGAGCGCAGTTCATGGGAAGCGGAGGCTATAAACTGCACCTGCCTCTTTCTGCTCTCCTCAATAGGATTGATCATACGCTTCGTAAAAAACAGGGAGAATATACCCAGGATCAAAACCGCTGTAATATCCACAAGGATAAAAAGAGTGCGTTGCTGCCGAATAGCGGTCTGCTCTGCCCTTAGTGAATAGAGGAGGAGTACAGATAGGTGCCCTTTGGCCTTCGGAATAAGAGCGGCACTTACATAGTAGTCTGTTCCATCGGCTCCATTTATGGAAAACTCCACATGACGGGACAGAATCCCCACAGCGGAGAAATCGGAAATATCCAAATCATATAAGTCCCTGGCTGTATTTTCAGCCTGAGTGAGAAGCTGGTCCGTATTCTCATCCCGATTTAAAGAACGAAACAGCAGAGGGGTGCCGTTGTCCCTGACATCAATCATAAATTGGTAACTGGCCTCCATTTCCAATATCCATTGATGGGTAAGCCTGGACTGGTTTTCCAGGTGGGACAGGATGGAACTCACATTGTTTATGAAAGTGGGATAGCTGCTCTTTTTGATGCCAGACTCGGCAATGTAAAGGCATACACAGGACATAGTGACCAGTATCAGGCTGGTAACCAGGGTACAGAAAAAAGTCATTTGAATATGAAGCCTTTTAAACATCAGAATCCTCCAAACGATATCCTACGCCGCGTACAGTCTTGATGGTCAGGGAGCTCTTCAGCCCTCTTAAATGCCTCCTGAGAAAATGGATATAATTATCCAGGTTGCCATCCTCCACTCCGGCATCCGGTCCCCATACCCTGGAGAGGATCGTCATTCTGGGAAGTGTCTGACCACTGTTTCGTAAAAAGAGTTCCATTAATTCCCCCTCACGTTTTGAGAGAGAACAGGTTTTATCCCTGTGTGAAAGCTTCTTTGACGCTGCATCATAGCTGATATCTCCAAAGGTGAGTATCTGATTGCTCTCCCATCTCTGGGGACGTCTGAATATGCATCGAATGCGGGCCAACAATTCCTCAAAGGCGAAAGGCTTTACAATATAGTCATCTGCGCCGCAGTCCAGTCCGCTGACCTTATCATGCAGTTCTCCCAGGGCAGTCACAAGAATGACAGGAGTAGAAATATTTTTTGCACGCATCCTTTTTAAAACCTGGAACCCGTCCAGAAGAGGAAGCATACGGTCCAGAAGCACCAGATCATGGGCCTGTTCCTCTATAAAATGAAGTCCATCCTCCCCGTCATGGCATACGTCCACCTCAAATCCCTCGTTTTTCAGCTGAAAAGCGAGCGAGTAACACAATTCTTCATTATCTTCAACTAATAATATTCGCATATTCTCAGTAACCCCTTACTCAAAATGTTTGCCATGGAATAGCTGCACGCATGTCTGCTGCAGTCTGTTTCATAAAGCAAAGTATAACATAGAAATCTTTAAATAATCTCTAAGAAATTTTGCTAATTTAGAGAAAACTTAGAGAATGGCATGCTATTCTTAACCTACAGTAAAAAAGATTTAGAGATGAGGAGGTCAATACATGAATGCATGGGTTAGAGAAATATTGGGGATTTCCCTGGTTGTGGTGCTGACCATAGGGTCCCTGGCAGGTTGCTCTGCTAACCAGGTGGACGATAATCAGGGAAATTCCGGAGGAGATAGCGCCGCAGATACGGCCATGGGCAGATTCCTGGAATCAGAGGTGGGTTTGCCAGAAGAGGTGGCAGTGCTCTTGGGGGTCTGTAAACTGGAGGATGGCAGCCTTCGCGTGGCAGGAAGAAATGAGAAACAGGAGAATGGTTTCTGGAGATCAAAGGACAACGGGGAAAACTGGGAAAAAGAAGCCGGATTACCCCAGGAACTGACAGAATCATATATCATAAATCTGGCTTTGTCACCCACAGGAACCAGTGCTGTAATTGTAATGGACGGTACAGGTCTTGATGATATGGCCTACAATACATACACACTGGATAAGGATCTGAAAGCCAACAAGCTGGAAGTAAAGCTGCCCGGATACGATATGTCTAAACAGGAAGGGGGAGCATCCGCCTCTCCGTCAGCCGCAGTAACCCTGGATGAAACGGAACAGGAATCAAAGAGACAGGGTGATACACAGCCTGAAAGCGAAACGCATGAAAGTGAGACAGAAACAAACAGCGGGGCAGAAGGGGAAGAGGGATCTTCCAGCAACGGAGCTGAAAATATTCTAAATGAGCTGAAAGAGATCCATATGACAGATGACGGACAGCTGTTGGGCGGAGACTACAATGGAAATGTTTATCTGATCAATCAGTCTACCGGAGAACTGGAGAAGACATTTGAGGGTAACGGAAGCACAACAGGATTTTATACCGCAGGCAACACCTTGATTATCGTGGGAGCGGAAAAAGTAGTCCAACTTTATGATATAGGCACAGGAGACCCTCTCTCCTCAGACCAGGTGCTGACGGACGAACTGTTCAAGACAAATGTTGAGAGCTTTGTAGCAGGAAACAAAGCGCTGCTGATGAAGACAGGGAACGAGGAGGATACGCTGTACTACTGTAATGATCAGGGGCTATTCCGTCACAAGATTAACGGGACGGTTTGTGAGCAGGTAATTGACGGGGAATTGACCTCCCTTGGAAGCCCCGGGACAGGTCTGATTGACATGACAGTGGTTTCCGACCAGGAATTTTTGGTTGCAGCGTCCACAAACAGCGGAAAGAACTATCAGCTATTGCGGTTTACCTATTCAAAGGACACCCCCACCAGACCAAGTAAGGAGCTTACTCTTTACACCCTGCAGGATAATATGGAAGTGCATCAGGCGATCTCCATGTTCCAGAAGGAAAATCCTGAATACTATATAGCAATGCAGGTTGGCATTACAGGGGAAGATGGTGTGACCGCCTCAGATGCCCTGCGTTCTTTAAACACAGATATTATGGCAGGAAAGGGGCCTGACATTATACTGCTGGATGGAATGCCTGTGGAGTCTTACCTGGAAAAAGGAATCCTGGCGGACATTACGGACATCATAGATGCCATACAGGGGCAGGATGGATTTTTCGGCAATATCGTAAACGCTTACTTAAAGGATAAGTCCTACTATGCAGTCCCCACCAGGTTCAGCATTCCCATGATAGAGTCCAGTCAGGAGGTTCTGGCTGCAGCATCGGATATGACGGCTTTGGCGGACAAAGCAGAGGAATTGAGAGAAAAGGATAAGGAGATAAAGGACATAATTACAATCGGAGACATACAGTCGCTGACAGAGAGACTTTACCAGTCCTATTCCCCGGCAATTGTGAAAGAAGACGGTACTTTAGATGAGCAGAAGGTCCAGGAATTTTTCACCCAGACAAAACGGATTTATGATACCGCGCAGAAGGAAGAGGAAGGAACAGAGTATGTAGTATCCATGAACTACAACAGCGCATATACAGATCTGGGAGGAGGTATCATGTCTCTGCTGGGAAAGAGTGCGCTGGTCAACATCGGGGATCTTGCCAGTATCAATAGTTTCATGAACGTTACCTCTGCGGATGAGGAGATGGGGAACACAGAATACGGCCTGTTGAGTCTGGCAGGTAAAAAGGTATTTGTCCCAAAGGGAAGTATAGGAATCAACAGTAAGAGCAGTAAAATCGAGGACGCGAAAAAGTTTGTCTCCTACCTGTTCGGAAAAGAGGCCCAGGGGATCAGCCAGGGCAGCGGCTTTCCGGTAAACAAGGCGGCATACGCAGAACTGTGCACTAATAAGACTGGAAAGGAAGAGGTGGGGGGCTTTGTCTCCTCGGACAATCTGACCGGGGTTACGATTGATCTGATGATTCGCTGGCCCAAAGAGGAACAATTTAACAAGCTCAATGATTTGATTCAGAGCCTGGATACCCCAATGGTGACAGACAGCGTAATCAGGGATACTGTGATGGAGCAGATGGCAGAGTGTATACAGGGCAATGTGACCCCGGAGCAGGCGACATCGTCGGTAATGCAGAAAATCAATCTTTACTTATCAGAATAAAGGCAGAGATATGAAAAAAAAGCAGTGTAAGAGAAGGGCGATGGCAGGACTTTTATTTATCCTGCCAAGCCTTTTAGGCGTATGTATCTTTCTTTTAATTCCATTTATAGATGTGGTGAGACGTTCCTTTACGGGGGCAGTCAGCGGCGCTTTTGTGGGGTTGGATAATTATATAAACATATTTCAGACACCTGCATTTTTGCTGGCAGGGAAGAATACTCTGCGCTTTACAGCGGTCTGTATTCCTATTCTTCTGTTTTTGTCTCTTTTTATTGCCGTTTTTCTACAGAAACAGAAGCGGTTTGGCAGGCTATTAAAAAGCACATTTTTGATTCCAATGGCCATACCGGTTGCAAGTGTGGTACTGCTCTGGCGGCTATTATTCCACGGAAACGGAATATTGAACGGCATTCTGGGGGGGCTTGGCGTCTCGGGCCAAAACTGGATGAATACGGATTATGCTTTCGGGATCTTGGTGTTCAGCTATGTGTGGAAAAATCTGGGATACGATATAGTGCTATGGGTGGCAGGGCTTTCAAGCATATCCCCGGACATTTACGAGGCAGCCAGAGTGGATGGGGCAGGCGAATGGAAATGTTTTACAAAGATTACCATGCCGAATCTGCTGCCCTCCCTCTATACCATTAGTGTATTGTCCTTTTTAAATTCTTTTAAGGTGTTTCGGGAGGCTTATCTGGTGGCAGGAGACTATCCACACGAGAGTATGTACATGATGCAGCACTTGTTTAATAACTGGTTTCGGGAACTGTCCCTTGACAAAATGGCAGCAGGAGCTGTGATCAATGCACTGATAATCTTTATATTGATCACGCTGCTTCAGAGGGCTTGGGAGAGAGGATAGCTCCCGCGTGAGCGGATAAGGAGTTGTATATAGTGAAGTATTACAGAAAATTTAAAAATACAGCGGGGTTGCTTTTTTTGGTAATTCCTGCCCTGATTGCGTGTTACCCGGTACTGTTTCTGCTGGCCGGATCACTTATGGGGGCCCAGGAATTAAAAGAAAATCTGGGGCCTGTACTCATGGGAACAAGCGGATACATGAAATGGGAGCTGCTGCCAATGTATCCTACACTAAGGCATTATGTACAGCTGCTTTTGGATTCCCCGGAGGTGTTTGTCATGTTCTGGAATTCGGTCAAAATGACCTTTGGGATACTGGCAGGTCAGCTTCTGGTGGGAGTGCCGGCAGCCTGGGGATTCGCAAAATTTTGTTTTCCGGGTAAAAAGCTGCTCTATACCATTTACATTATGCTGATGATGATGCCCTTCCAGGTGCTGATGCTCTCAGAGTATCTTGTACTGGATAAACTGCAGATGATTAACAGCCAGTGGGGAATCATATTGCCGGCTGCTTTTTCTACATTTCCGGTATTTATCATGTATCGGTTTTTTGAGAGCGTACCGGATGCAGTTATTGAGTCCGCTAAGCTGGACGGGGCAGGAAATATCCAGATTTTTCTAATGATAGGGCTGCCCTTGGGTTCAGCCGGGATTGTGTCTTCCATGGTACTGGGATTTCTGGAGTATTGGAATCTGATTGAGCAGCCGCTCACTTTTTTGAAGGATAAATCACTGTGGCCCATGTCACTGTTTCTGCCCAACATTGATTTGAGCCAGGCAGGTATGGCATTTGTCACCTCAGTTATGACTTTGGTTCCGTCCATATTTGTATTCCTGGCAGGGCAGGACTATCTGGAGCAGGGTATTGTGGCAGCAGCAGTAAAGGAGTAGATGAATATGAGGAAAAAGTTAATCGGTGCACTGGCGGGTTTTTTGGTAATCATGCTGGTATTTACCCTGTTGTCGCGGGCTGCGGACAGTATGGGGATTCCAAGGGTATCTACGGCTAAGCCGGGAAAGATGGTTATTGCCCATAGTGTAAGTGCTCAGGGGAAGGTTGTACAGAACCGGGAGCAGGCAGTCCACACAGAGGCAAACCAGCTAGTAAAAGCCATTTATGTTAATGATGGACAGCAGGTGGAGAAGGGAGATCTGCTCTTTGAACTGGATATGGAGGAACTGAAAGAGCAGATCCTGGCAGCGAAACAGGATCTGCAGATTAAGAAACTTCAGGTGGGGGACAGCAGCAGCGCAGCAGCGGTGAACGCCGGCCAAAAGTCTGGTGACCAGGGAAGGGCTTCCCAGGATTATCAGGATGCGGTGAATGAGGCCAATAATCAGGTGGAGGCAGCCAGAAAAAATTTGGAGGCAGCCAAGAAAGCCCTGAATGCGTTTGGAAGCGGGAAGGATTCCTCCGGGGGAAGTGATTCTGTGGAAAAGACACTTGAGGATACAGGCCGGCAAAAGCAGGCTGCGTACCAGAATGCGGTGAAAGAGCGGGAGGATATTGAGCGGCAGATAGAGGATGAAATTCAGAAAGTGCAAAACAACGCCAAGAAGGCGGCACAGACAGAGGCGGCGGAAACGGAAAGCGGTTTAGCTGAGGGCGCGGGGCTGACCGGCGCATCCGAGAAAGAGACGCAGAGTGCATTGGATAAACAGCTTAGCGAGACAGAAATTCGAAATAAATACCAGCCTGCGCTGGATGCGGCAGTGAAAAAAGAGGAGGAGACCAAGAAAGAGTGGGAGGAAGCCCAAAAAGCCTTAGAACAGTATCAGAGCAGCCAGGCGGAGCAGGCCGCATCCTCTGCCAAAGCCAGCAAGGCAGAGCTGAAGCAGAGGGTGGAGGAAGCCCAGCAGGCCTACGATCAGGCAGTGATTGCCAGCGGCAACAGCGTAAAGAGCGCAGCCAGAGCAGTGGAGGATGCCAATGAGCCCCAGGCCAGCGACAGCTCCGTACAGGTTGGGGAGATTGAAATTGAGCAAAAGGAACTGGAGCTTAAAAAGCTGAAGGAATTGGCTGACAAGCAGGGGCAGATTGTCTCGCCGGTAAAAGGAATTGTTACAAAGGTATCCATTACAACAGGGGACCGGACACCTGACGGAACCTGCATTTTGCTTGCTGACACAAGCTCCGGAAGCAAATTCATTGCACAGATCAGTACAGATCAGGAAGAGTATATTGGGAGAAATGATCCGGTAACTTTAAAGCCAAATGGAAACGGCAAAAAAGTGGAGGGACTCACTGTGGACGGAGTCCGTGCCAATGAGGAAAATAAGGATTTGCTGGATATAATTGTACAGCTGCCATCCGATGTGCTGGAAATCGGTACAGGAGCTGTCATGGAGGCAGTGAAAAAATCAGACCCCTATAACTGCTGTGTACCCCTTTCCTCTCTGTATGTGGATGGAAACCAGTATTATGTGCTGGTGACGGAGGAGATTTCCACAGTTCTGGGCACAGAGCTGACAGCCAGACGGGTAAATGTAAATGTATTGGATAAGAATACAGAGTATGCGGCTTTGGAGGAGGGTGGTATTACCACGGACCAAAATGTAATTGTGGGATCTGACCGGAGCCTGGAGGCGGACGCCAGAGTGCGCCTGGATGAGTCATGAAAAGGCTTGCAGGGAGGTGGCTCTGGCTCATTCCCGCAGCTCTGTGTGCAATATGTCTGTGGAAGGGGGCAGTTTACGCAGAGCGCTTGGGCGGTACTGGGAATTATACTCAGCTGGTTTTGAACACGCAGATGAGTTTCAACCAGGCCCGTGAACTTCTCCAACATGGGGAGGATGAGAAAGAGCCTATCTCCATGGTTTTCTGGCGGCAGGAGGAGGATGGCAGTGTACACACTCAGGAGTTGGGCAGAAGCGCGGAGGCGGATGTACTCACTGCTGCAGGGCAGATAGAAATTCTCTATGGAGAAAACAGTGTACTTGCAGAGGGGGATACAGAGGGATGCCTGCTCTCCAGTGACGTGGCACAGGAGTTGTTTGGAAATGTAAATGTTTTGGAAAACGAGGTATTTATAGATGGAGAAAAATACAGAATCAGGGGGGTATTAAAAAGTGTGGAAGACTTGGCTGTTGTGCGCGGGAAAGCAGGCAGCCAGGCTAATACAGTCCAGGACCAGGAGGACATGACGCACGGTTTTGACAGGGTAAAGGTGAGAAACCAGGGGGCAAAAAGTACAAAGGAAATGAAAAAACTTCTGGAGACCCGCTGTGGTGTGGAAGGGACTGTGCTGGACCTTCCGCTTCTTGGGAGAATTTCCCGGATAGCTGTCTGGATTCCTCCTTTGTTTATGTGCCTCCACTTTCTGGTCTGGCTTTTTGGTAATGCGAGAAACACAGAGAGGTTGAGAGAGAGGTTTTTTTGGAGGGGGTTCGCGGCAGTGTTCACTGTCCTGATTCTTTACCTGGCTGCTTCTCAGATCTCCATCCCTAAAGATATCGTACCATCCAGATGGTCGGACTTTGAATTTTTCAGTAACCTGGGGGACGAGATATCCCGGGCCATTTTCTTTCTGATGGACAGTCAGAAGACAGCCCCAGAGGTAATGTATTTTCATGCGTTTTTTCAGTCGTTGGTGTTTGTGGGAATCAGTATTGGCATGTATTTACTGACGTTTCTATGCCGGATTGTTTTTCGGAGAAACGATTATGACAGAATATGAAAATACGATCCATACCTATACCATTGTTTCAAAAGATAGGGATACCTATTATTTGAGAAAAGATCTTACCAAGGGAGTTTACCGGCTCTGTATGGATGTTTTTTATGAAAAAAAGCTTACAGAAGTGTGATATTCAGAATTAAGTAACAAATCATGCCGGGCTGATCTTTATATTTGAATTAGTATGAAATAGCCTGGTACCAGACGATGGAATGGCATACGGTAATCCATTCACGGTTGAGATACTGTAAACGGAAGGTGGACGAAAGAAGAGGAGATCCCCTCTATTATTGATGGCTGCTCACAAATTCTTTACCCTTCCTTCACAGTTTCTTAAAAACCACATCACTGGATGTTCACAGGTTTCCGGTAATATAATAATCAGGCAAGGGCCAATACCTTACTATAAGAATTCTTTTTCATAACTCGCCGGGACAGATGTCCCGGCTCTCCTTTTGTTACAGGCTAAACAGGAAATAACGAGAATATAAAAGTGATAGGTAGTTGTTGAGGAATGGAAAATATGGTAAATTAGATAAAGTAGTTATTATAATTACTGCACAGCATATTGGAGGCAGATTTATGAGAAAAAGAATAACCGTTTTGATGGCAGTACTCCTGATGGGATTATTTGGCTGTCAGCAGAAAGACAGCCAGCCCACAGAGGTGGAGATCGGTATGACGGCAATAGAGAATGAGCTTTACAGTGATGCTCTGGCATCCTTTGAAAAGGCTGCGGCAGCAGAGGAGGATTTGGTGGAGGCATACAGAGGCGAGGGTATGGCCTATATGGGATTGGGTCAGTATGAGGATGCGGTTAACTCCTTTCAAAAAGCTCTGGATGAGACCAGCGAGCGTCAAAAGGAAGCCCGAAAAGATATCTTCTACTATCAGGCTGCTGCGATGTACCGACTGGAAGATTTTGCGGGAACGGTAAGCGTGTGCAATGAGATTCTGAAGATTGCTCCTGAGGGGGATGCCTATTATCTGCGGGGGACCTGCTATCTGGAGCAGGGGGAAACGGAAAAGGCAAAGCTGGACTTTGACACAGCGGTCAAGGAAGAGCCAGAGGATTATGACCTGTATCTGAATATTTATGAAAGCTACCGTGAGAATAAACTATCCGCTCAGGGGGACGAATACTTACAGAAAGCCCTGGAAATAGAGAGCTCTGAGGAGGTGGATTCCTACCACAAGGCAAGGATTTATTATTATCTGGAGAACTATGAAGAGGCCCAGGCCCAGCTTACTGCTCTTGTGGAGGAGAAAAATGAGGATGCCCTGATCCTGATGGGCAGGGTTTACCAGGCTATGGAAGATTATCCACATGCCAAGAACATGTACGAGCAGTACATTGACCAATACGGGGAGACTCCGGAGGCGTACAATGGCATGGTTTTGGCTGATATTGCCCAGGAGGACTATGATACCGCCCTGGCAAACATTGAAAAGGGGCTGGCTTTGAGCCAGGAGAGGGGGAAGCAGGAGCTTTATTTTAACCAGATTGTGGCTTATGAGTACAGGGAGGATTTTGCCACAGCAAAGGCCAAGGCGCAGGAGTATGTGGAGCGGTATCCGGCGGATGAGATGGGGAAAAAAGAGCTTGCATTTTTGCAGAGCCGGTAGGCGATCCATAACCTAAAAGAAGACAATCAGGGATTCGAGGGGTTATAAGGAGTGACAAAATGAAAATAGAGCATATCGCAATGTACGTGAACGATTTAGAGGCTGCGAGAGAGTTTTTTGTCAAGTATCTCGACGCGGTATCAAACGATGGCTATTACAATAAAACTACGGGTTTCCGTTCCTATTTTTTATGCTTTGAAGAAGGAGCAAGGTTGGAAATCATGAAAAAACCCCAGATGGACGATTTCGAAAAAACACTGGCCCGAACAGGTTTTATTCATCTGGCTTTTGGCGTTGGAAGCGAGGAGAAGGTAGATCGCTTAACGAAAAGGATGAAAGAAGATGGATATACCGTTGTCAGCGGACCGAGAAGAACAGGCGACGGATACTATGAAAGCTGTATTGTTGGCATAGAGGGGAATCAAATAGAGTTAACTGTTTAGCGTATAGCAAGGACAGCCACCCATAAAAAACGGTTGGATAGACAGTGCGGGCTTATCATAGAATGCAGAAAGGGATATTTTTGTGAACAATACACATGAAAAGAAGCAAAAAAAACAAATATGCGTGGGCATCCTGGCCCACGTGGATGCCGGAAAGACTACTCTGTCTGAGGCTATGCTCTTCACAAGCGGAAGCATCCGTAAGCTGGGCAGGGTGGACAACCGGGATGCCTTTTTGGATACCTATGCCCTGGAGCGGTCCAGAGGGATTACCATCTTCTCAAAGCAGGCTGAGTTTGCCCTGCCCTTTACCCAGGTGACCCTGCTAGACACACCGGGGCATGTGGATTTTTCTGCTGAGATGGAGCGCACTCTGCAGGTATTGGACTATGCTGTGCTGGTGGTCAGCGGGGCGGACGGGGTGCAGGGACATACCCAGACTTTGTGGAGGCTGCTGGACCGGTACCAGATTCCGGTCTTTTTATTTGTCAATAAGATGGATCAGAGCGGCACAGACCGGGACGCTCTTCTCGCAGAACTAAAGACAAGGCTGGACGATAGCTGCATTGATTTTAGTTCGGAGCGTGGAGAGGCCTTTCAGGAGGAGATTGCCATGTGCGAGGAGGGGGTGCTGGGGCGTTTTCTGGAAACTGGCGAGGTAAAAGATGAGGAGATCAGCCGTTTGATTGCCCACAGAAAGGTCTTTCCCTGCTATTTTGGTTCTGCACTGAAGCTGAGCGGAGTGGAGCAGTTCATGGACGGGCTGGATGAGTTTACCTGTTCACCGGACTATGGGGCTGCCTTTGGCGCAAAGGTTTTTAAGATTGCCAGGGATGCCCAGGGAAACCGGCTTACTTACATGAAGATTACTGGCGGAAGCCTGAAGGTGAAAGCCACTCTGAAGGGCCGTGGTAAAGCGGAGGGGGTGCAGGCAGGCGAAGGTGATGGGGACTGGGAGGAGAAGGTAAACCAGATCCGCATCTATTCCGGGGAAAAGTACGAGACAGTCAGTGAAGCCCCTGCAGGCTGCATTTGCGCAGTCACGGGGCTTACAAAGACCAGACCGGGTGAGGGATTGGGTGAGGAGGAAGCCTCGGCTATGCCTGTCCTGGAGCCTGTACTTACCTATCAGATTGAGCTTCCGCAGGAAGTCAGCGCGTCATCCATGCTTCCCAAGCTGCGCCAGCTGGAGGAGGAGGAACCGGAGCTTCATATTATATGGGATGAGACTTTGCAGGAGATCCAGGCCCAGATCATGGGAGAAGTGCAGATTGAGGTGCTCAAGAGCTTGATTAAGGAGCGGTTTGGAGTGCTGGTGGAGTTTGGCTCCGGAAACATTGTGTATAAAGAAACCATTGCAGACCGGGTGGAGGGAGTTGGCCATTTTGAACCCCTGCGCCACTATGCGGAGGTGCATCTGCTTTTGGAACCCGGAGAGCCGGGCAGCGGAATGCAGTTTGCGGCACAGGTAAGCGAGGATGAGCTGGACCGGAACTGGCAGCGGCTGATCCTCACCCATCTGGAGGAAAAGGAGCACCGGGGGGTGCTCACGGGATCTGCTGTCACAGATATGAGGATTACCCTGACTGCCGGAAGGGCACACAAAAAGCATACGGAGGGCGGCGATTTCCGTCAGGCCACTTACCGGGCAGTGCGCCAGGGGCTGATGCAGGCAAAGAGCGTGCTTCTGGAGCCCTGCTACGATTTCTGTCTGGAGGTTCCGGAGAAAATGATCGGGCGGGCCATGTCTGATCTGGAAAAGATGAATGCAGCATTTGAGCTGCCGCAGACAGAGGGGGACATGGCGGTCCTGACGGGAAGCGTTCCAGTTGCGGCTGTGCGGGACTATCAAAAAGAGGTGACTGCCTACACTAAGGGCAGGGGAAGATTATTTTGTACGTTCCAGGGCTATGTTCCCTGCAAAAATCAGGAAGAAATCGTCAATCGGCTTGGATATGATCCGGAGAGGGATCTGGAGAACCCCACAGGCTCTGTGTTCTGCGCCCATGGGGCAGGGTTTATTGTGAGCTGGGACAAAGTGCGGGAGTATATGCATCTGGAGAGCTGCCTGGAACCGGAGCGCAGGGAGGAGGAGAAGGCATGGCTGCCGTCCTCCGCATCCGGGGAAGCACAGGAGCACTGGATTGACACCGAGGAGATTGACAAGATTCTCTCAAAGACCTTCTATTCCAATAAAAAGGAAGGGTCTGGAAACAACAAGTGGTCCGGCAAACGCAAATCTCAGCCATACATCGCGCCGATAACAAAAAGCTTTAAAAAGCAGGAGCGCCTGGAGGAGTATCTGCTTGTGGATGGCTATAATATCATTTACGCCTGGGAAAATTTAAGGGAGCTGGCCAAGGTCAGCATTGACGGAGCCAGAGGCAAGCTGCTTGACATCCTGTGCAATTACCAGGCCGTCAAAAAGTGCAGTCTGATTGTGGTGTTTGATGCCTACCGGGTGCAGGGGCACAGGACGGAGACCATGGATTACCACAATATCCATGTGGTGTTTACAAAGGAGGCGGAGACAGCGGATCAGTATATTGAGAAGTTTGCCCATGACAACAGGGGAAGGTATGATGTGACCGTGGCTACCTCCGATGGATTGGAGCAGATCATCATACGTGGACAGGGATGTGCCCTGCTCTCTGCAAAGGACCTGCAAGCGGCAGTGGATGAGGTCAGCGCAAAGCTGAGGGAGGAGTATATAGAGGAACAGAAACCGGGTAAGAATTATCCCCTGAAGGATGCCTTGCGTGAGGTGAAGGAGGAAATTCAGGAATGAGGAATCGTTAGAAATAGCCTATATATGATCCCGAAAAGTGTGGTATACTGCACTTAGACTGTCATGGAACATGCGGGAGCCACTTTCGCTGCAGGCAGAGTAAGAAAATGGAATGCAGCCAACTGACTGCAAATATGATTGAGCAGGAGATACAAAATGCAGGCAAATGATTTGGAAAAGATAGAGGAACGGGTAATTCTGGTGGGAGTCAGCCTTCAAGATGGGGATGACACAGAGGAATCCTTAAAAGAGCTGGAAGAGCTGGTGTCCACAGCCGGAGCGTCAGCGGTGGGAACCCTGATCCAAAACCGGGAGCAGCCCCACCCGGGCACATATATCGGCAAAGGAAAAATCGAGGAATTGCAGGCCTTGGTCAGGCATCTGGGCGCGGACGGGGTGGTCTGCGACGATGAGCTGAGTCCAGCGCAGCTGAGGGGATTGGAACAAGAGCTGGAGGTAAAGGTCATGGACAGGACCCTGGTGATACTGGATATCTTCGCGGCCAGGGCCTCCACCAGCGAGGGCAAGATCCAGGTGGAGCTGGCCCAGCTGAAGTACCGTCTGGCGAGGCTGGTGGGGCTTAGGGACTCACTGTCCCGCCTGGGAGGGGGAATCGGAACCAGAGGTCCCGGAGAGAAAAAGCTGGAGATGGACCGCCGTCTGATAAAAAGCCGGATCGCCCAGCTGAACAGGGAGCTGGAGGATGTAAAGCGGCACAGGGAGGTAGTGCGGCAGAAGCGCAGCAAAAGCCATGCGCCTGTGGCAGCCATTGTGGGATATACCAACGCCGGAAAATCCACACTCCTGAATAAGCTCACTGATGCAGGGGTGCTTCAGGAGGATAAGCTGTTTGCCACCCTGGACCCCACCACCAGATGCCTGGAACTGGAGGGGGGAGCACAGATTCTGCTCACCGATACGGTTGGATTTATCCGCAAGCTGCCCCACCACCTCATTGAGGCTTTCCGCAGCACTCTGGAAGAGGCAAAATATGCGGATGTGATTCTGCACGTGGTGGATGCCGCTTCTGCGCAGATGGAGCAGCAGATGTTTGTGGTATATGATACACTGGCAAATCTGGGTGTGACAGATAAGACAGTGGTGACGCTGTTTAACAAACAGGATAAGATTTTAGAAAAAGAGACATTACGTGACTTTAAGGCTGACTACACACTGGAAATTTCTGCCAAAACGGGTGAGGGCCTGAACGCCTTGAAAATGGTTTTGGAGAAAATACTGCAGGATAAAAATATTTTAATTGAGCGGGTTTACCCCTATGACAAAGCGGGCCTGATCCAGCTAATTCGCAGGCATGGACAGCTTTTGGAGGAGGAGTACAGGCCGGAAGGAATCTATGTAAAAGCCTTTGTGCCAATGGAAATTTATTCCAATGTTGCATTTTAATATGTCGGTTTAACTGACAAAAAGCACTATATGTTGTGTGATATGTTATAATATGTTCATACATATAGTGTTTTTTGGCGTTGACTCCATTCCTAATATTTGGTACAATGATATCACTGTTATTGTTCACTCAGGTCTGAGCATTTACTGCTCAGACCGTGAAAAAATGATTCAAGGGTGCATAAATCCCATCGCCGCAGGCGATTTTGCATGGATTTATGCATGTTACTGTGAACGTGTGAACAGTAATGTATCACTCGGGGCGGTCGGGCTGGGGAGCCCGGCCGATAAAATTGCCCTGCCATGAAAATAAGGGTATGGAAAAACGGCCTGTAAAACAGCCGAAGACGATAAGTAAACAGCCGCCGGAGAATGGTGTGTGGAAGGAGAATGCAGATGTTTAAGGTAGTAAAACGAGACGGAGAGGTAGCTGATTTTGATTTAGTAAAAATCAATGAGGCCATAGCCAAGGCTTTTGACGCAACGCAAATGCAGTACAATGAGGATATGACGAGCCTTTTGGGACTGCGTGTGACTGCGGACTTTCAGAGCAAGATCAAGGACAATCTGATTGATGTGGAGAGCATTCAGGACAGCGTGGAGCATGTGCTGGTGCAGGCGGGATACGCGGAAGTGGCAAAGGCCTATATTCTCTACCGCAAGCAGCGGGAGAAGATCCGCAATATGAAGTCTACGATTCTGGACTATAAGGACATTGTGAACAGCTATGTGAAGGTGGAGGACTGGAGGGTAAAAGAGAACTCAACCGTCACCTACTCTGTGGGAGGACTGATTCTGAGCAATTCCGGTGCTGTGACGGCAAACTATTGGCTTTCTGAGATCTATGACGAGGAGATTGCGGACGCTCACAGAAATGCAGATATCCACATTCATGATTTGTCCATGCTCACCGGATACTGCGCGGGATGGTCTTTAAAGCAGCTCATCACAGAGGGACTGGGTGGAATCAAGGGAAAGATTACCTCAGCTCCTGCCAAGCATTTGTCAGTGCTCTGTAACCAGATGGTAAACTTTTTAGGAATCATGCAGAACGAATGGGCAGGGGCCCAGGCATTTTCCTCCTTTGACACCTATCTGGCGCCTTTTGTTAAGGCAGACAACCTGAGCTACCGTGAGGTAAAGAAGTGTATTGAGTCCTTTATCTACGGGGTAAACACACCCAGCCGCTGGGGAACCCAGGCGCCCTTCTCCAATATCACACTTGACTGGACTGTACCCGATGACTTGGCGGAACTACAAGCCATCGTAGGCGGAAAGCCCATGGATTTCTGTTACAAGGACTGCAAAAAAGAGATGGATATGGTAAACAAGGCATTTATTGAGACCATGATTGAGGGGGATGCCAATGGAAGGGGATTCCAGTATCCTATTCCCACATACTCCATCACTAAGGACTTTGACTGGTCCGATACAGAGAACAACCGTCTTCTCTTTGAGATGACCTCCAAATACGGGACGCCATATTTCTCCAATTATATTAATAGTGACATGCAGCCCAGCGATGTGCGCAGCATGTGCTGCCGTCTACGCCTGGATCTTAGGGAACTGAGGAAAAAGACAGGGGGATTCTTCGGCTCTGGTGAGAGCACCGGAAGCGTGGGTGTAGTGACCATCAATATGCCCAGAATTGCCTACCTCTCCAGAAATGAGAAGGATTTTTACAAGAGACTGGACCACATGATGGATGTTTCCGCCAGATCTTTGAAAATTAAGCGGGATGTGATCAGCAAGCTGCTGGATGAGGGCCTGTACCCCTATACAAAGAGATATCTGGGCAGCTTTGAAAACCATTTCTCAACCATTGGCCTGATCGGAATGAATGAGGTGGGACTGAACGCTGTATGGCTGGGAGAGAATCTGACGGATGAGAAAACCCAGAAGTTTACCGTGGATGTGCTCAATCACATGAGAGAGCGCCTGGTAGAGTATCAGGAAGAGTACGGAGACTTGTACAATCTGGAGGCAACACCTGCGGAATCCACCACCTACCGCTTGGCTAAGCATGACAGAGAGCGCTGGCCCCAGATTCAGACGGCCGGAAAAGAGGGGGATACGCCCTACTATACAAACAGCTCCCACCTGCCAGTGGAGTTTACAGCGGACATCTTTGACGCTTTAGACATTCAAGATGAGCTGCAGACTCTGTACACTTCAGGTACGGTATTCCACGCATTTCTGGGCGAGAAGCTGCCTGATTGGAAGGCAGCGGCCAGCCTGGTGAAGAAAATCGCTGACAATTACAGACTGCCCTACTATACGCTCTCACCCACCTATTCCGTGTGCAGTACCCATGGATATATCGCGGGAGAGCACTTCACTTGTCCTCACTGCGGAGAACCGGCAGAGGTATACAGCCGCATTACGGGCTACTACCGTCCGGTCCAGAACTGGAACGACGGAAAGACTCAGGAGTACAAAAACCGTCAGCTTTACGATATCGGCCGCTCCACTCTGAAGAAGGTGCACAGCAGCATTGTGACAGTATCCAAGGACGATGTGGACATCAAGCCGGTGAGTGGTAAGAAGTACCTATTTACCACAAAGACCTGCCCCAACTGCAAGATTGCCAGAGAGATGCTCAAAGATGAGTCCTACAAGCTGATCGACGCGGAGGAGAACCAGGAACTTGCCCGTAAATACGGAATCATGCAGGCACCTACTCTTGTGGTAGTGGAAGAGGGGCACGCGAAAAAATATGTAAATGCTTCCAATATAAAACGGTATGTGGAGCAGTATAACAGATAAGAATAAAATAGAAAATACACAGCAGAGGCTGTCGCACGGAGAAATATAGGTGCGGCAGCCTTTTTTATATCATAGGAAAGCCCTTCGGAATTCCCTATGATATAAAAAAGAGACTACATAACCTGCCATTTCAGCAATTATGATAAATACAAAGCCCTAAATTGTAGCAAATGACTAATAACAGCTTAAAAATTTCAATGAGAAGAAAAAAATATTCTATGTTTTCTTAAATGCATATCATATATACTGTCAATATTGACAAAAAGTACAATATATCATCAAAGATTTTGCAATATTTTTTATTGCAAACCAGTATTCGCATTCTGGCCTGTGCACTTGCTTAAGCACACAGGCTTGTTGGTATTGGACTTTGAAAAGTAAATATTATCCAAAAAGTAAATAAGGATATGAGAAACAAACATTTCTCACGTTTATTAGAGCGTTTCAGAAAGTTCTCACATTATATTCCAACATCCAAGCCTCACTGTCCTGCGGCGGGAAGATCAGCCTAGATTTTATTGGTCCCGCATTTTTTATCCAGGTCAATAAACGGAGGAATCCCAATCAATATGAATTATACAGGCAAAATGGCAACCAGTTTTTCAGGTAACAAAAAATCTCCTCCAAAGGCGGGGGATTTTTATAAAATGGGTATCCAATTCCCTTATAAGCTAAGGGGAACAGGTTCCCGGAAACTATGAAACGAAAAAGGAGGAAAAGAAGTTTATGAAAATTAAAAAGTGCTTGAGTGGCGTATTGGCATTTGCGATGGTATTTAATACCGGATTTGCCAACATGCAAGTGGCAGCCGCAGGGGGCCAACAGCCAGCTGCCACACAGACAGAGTCACAGCCGGAAGTGGTTTATGTGAACTCTTATGATGCCAGCCAGCGTTGTGTTTCATTCAATGAAAACTGGCGTTTTCATCTGGGGGAAGTGAACGGTGCAGAGGCGGCGTCTTACAATGACTCATCCTGGAACAATGTTACCTTACCTCACGATTACAGTATTGACCAAGGATTTACCACATCGGCTCCCGCGGAGCAGGAGAGCGGTTACGTGCTGGGCGGTACCGGATGGTACCGGAAGGCCTTTACACTCTCAGGCGATATGCGGGACAAGGTGATCAGCGTTGATTTTGATGGTGTATATATGAATGCCACCGTATACATTAATGGAGTGAAACTGGGAACGCATCCCTATGGATACACATCCTTTTCGTTCGTTCTTCCAAATGAGCATCTGAAGTTTGGCGGCGAGGAAAATGTGATCTCAGTGAAGGTGGAGCATAAGCAGCCGTCCAGCCGCTGGTATTCGGGAAGTGGTATTTACCGGGATGTGAATCTGTCGGTGACAGACCCGGTACATATTGCCCGTTACGGAACGCAAGTGACCACACCCGACATTGACAAGGGGACAGGCACGGTAGATGTGGTGGCTACAGTTGAGAACGATACAGCAGAAGAGATTTCTGTGTCCGTGCAGCAGGCCGTGTTCGAAAAAGGCGGGAAAGAGCCGGTAGTCACGGGTACAAAGACAGAGGAAAAGACAGTAGCCCCAGGCGCATCTGTAGATATTGAAGATACTTTGACCGTGGAAAATCCCAAGCTCTGGGATACGGAAAATCCCAACCTATATCTGGTACGCACAGAAGTGTTCGAAAATGACGTTCTTGTAGATTCCTATGACTCTGAGTTTGGATTCCGCTGGGTAACCTTTACTAAGGACAACGGATTTTTCCTGAACGGGGAAAATGTCAAACTCAAGGGTGTTTGTATGCACCATGATCAGGGCGCCCTTGGCTCTGAGGCATGGTACAGCGCCATTGAACGCCAGGTGGAGACCATGAAAGAGATGGGCGTGAATGCCATCCGTGTGACCCACAATCCGTCGTCTCAGGCGTTGATCGATATCTGCAATGAAAAGGGCATGATGCTCATTGACGAAGCTTTTGATTGCTGGATTCACAGCAAAAACGGCAACTCCAATGATTATGCAAAATGGTTTGCCTCAGCACTGGAAGAGGACAATCAGATTGTGGGTGGAGAGGACTGTGAGCAGTGGGCAGAGTTTGATGTCAAAGAGATGGTAAAACGAGCCCGCAACAGCCCTTCCATTATCATGTGGAGCCTCGGAAACGAGGTGTTTGAGGGGATCGGCGGCGCGGATACCAGCACGTATCCACAGATTGCAGCAGACCTGATGACCTGGATCGCAGAGGAGGATACCACCCACTATGTTACCTTCGGTGACAATAAGGTAAAGAGCGGTAACTCCACTGCCATCAGTACCGCACAAGTGATAGCCCGGGCGGAGTCTTATGGCCTTCCCGGAGGTATCATCGGCTACAACTATGGGAGCAGCGGAAATATCAATACGGGTTACAGCAACTATGGCTGGATGGTATACGGTTCTGAGACAGCCTCCTCTGTAAACAGCCGCGGCGTATATGACCGGAAAAACAGCAACAGCGATGGGGGTATCGGGGACAGGAGACTGACTTCTTATGACAAGAGCTGTGTAGGCTGGGGGCATCAGGCAAGCAATGCCATGTGGATCACTATGCAGCAGGCATTCAATGCAGGTGAATTTGTCTGGACCGGATTTGATTACCTGGGCGAGCCCACTCCCTATAACTGGACAGGCACAGGATCGAATGGAACCTGGCCGAATGTGTCTAAGAGCTCTTACTTTGGTATAGTGGATAGTGCAGGCATCCCCAAGGACAGCTTCTATCTTTACCAGAGTCAGTGGAATGAGAATGTGAATACTCTCCATGTACTTCCAGTTTGGAACGAAGAGGAGATTATGCTTGACAAGGAAGGAAAAACAGAAGTTGTAGTATACAGCGACGCGCCTGTGATCAAGCTGTATCTGAACGGCAAGGAAGTGGGAACGGCTACAGCCAAAGTGACCGATACTCCCACCGGCGGTTATCAGAATTACACCACAGGTACAGGATGTTTTGATAGCGGCAAGGCGAGCGGCCATACTTCCCTGTATGCAACCTTCAATGTGCCTTACGAGGAAGGCAAACTGGAAGCAAAGGCATTCCAGAAGGACGGCGTGACACAGATCACCCAGACAGAGGGCAGAAGCTATGTGGAGACTGTTTCAAGCCCAAGTAAACTGCAGGCAAAAGCCAACCACACAGAGATCACAGCCGACGGCAGGGAGCTGTGCTATGTGACCATTGAAGTCACTGACACAGATGGCAAATTTGTCAACAGCGCAGAGCCTGAGATCACCGTATCGGTAGAGGGTGATGGAAAACTGATGGCATTGGATAATGGCGTGCAGAACGATGTGACCACTTATACAGAAAGCACAAGAAAGGCCGGAAAAGGCAAGCTGATGGCAATTGTGCAGTCCACAGAGGATGCGGGGAGCTTTACTGTATCCGCTGCTGCCAATGGCTACGCATCTGCCGCCGCCACGGTAACCACCAAAGCGGAGGATAAGGAAGTAACCGGAAAAGTAGTAGACGGTTATGAAATTTCAAAAAATATATATGTAAAGAAGGGCGAGACGCCCGTACTTCCAAGTGAAGTCAAGGTGATTTATTCAGATGATACAACGGAGACCAAGGCGGTTACCTGGGATGCCCTTCCGGAAGGACAGGATTCCTTTACCGTTTATGGAACCATCGCGGACGTTAACCTTAGGATTTCTGTCAATGTAACCATGATTGACAAAGTGGCAGCCATCCTCAACTATTCCGCGGCCATCGGAAAAGATGCTGCCCTTAGCCTTCCTGAGACAAGACCGGCAGTGATCGCGGACGGTTCCGTCCTGACAGCAGAATTTCCGGTAGTATGGGATGTGCCAGAGGACCTGACGGCAACTCTTGGAACAAAGATTATTACGGGTACCGCAACGGTATTTGACGAGACCATGCCGGTGTCCGCTTCCATCCGTGTGACCAGTGGTTCTTATAAAGATGGCACCAATGCCATTTATCAGGTGCCAGAGATATACATTGGCGGCGTGTCCAGTAAGATGGACAGTGATGTGGCGTCTGTGCTGACTAAGTTAAGAGATGGTAATACGTCAAAGACAGATGGAGCATGGACTGGAAAAGATACGTTGGATTTCCGCTTGGATACCGCAGTTGTCCTGAAAAACTTTACCCTGTATATCCAGGATACGGCGCCCACCTCAGACACCATCAAGGTTTACTCCTCCGGAAACAATGGGGAGAGCTGGACAGAGGCAGAGTGCAAGGTGAGCAACCGCAGAGAAGATGGCGTGACCGTCCGCACTTACGCACCAGTTCAGACAATCTCTGAAACCTGGTACCGCATCGAGTGTACAAAGACCACTACCCTGACGGAAGTGGAGATGAATACCAGCGTTCCCACCTTTGGCGTGGGCAGCGAGGCGGCCCTGGCTTCCCTGGAAGCAGGAGGACGCATCGCAAATCAGGAATCACTGGATAAGGGCTACCTGGGAATCCAGAATACCGATCTGACTGCAGCGGATATCAAGGCAGTGGGAAAAGATAATACCAGCCTTACGATCCTTGAGAAGGACAGTGAGAATGTGATCCGCATCCTTATGGAATCAGAGGATCACTCCACACGCGCCATCTATCAGGTGCTCCTAGGCGTGGAAAATGTGGTGACCGGCGTGGCATCGGATGCTTCCAGGGATTATCCGGTTGGAAATATGACCCTGACGGCTCCCAGCGTGGAGAGCGGCGGATCTGTCAACAATGCAAAGGATAATAACTTAAATACCATCTGGCACTCCAACTGGGGCGGCGGAGTAGGCCCCGCTGACTTACAAAACGAGCCGGAGAACCGCTACATTGAAATGCAGCTGGCGGAAGTTACAGAGATAGACGCAGTCCGTTATTATCCGAGAAATGACGGAAATAATGGTAAGGTAACCGCTTACCGCATTGATGTCAGTGTGGATGGAACATCCTGGAAGACGGTAGCGGAGGGCGACGGATGGAGTACGGCCACTGAGTGGAAGATTGCAGCATTCTCAGCTGTGGAGGCCAAGAATATCCGGCTTTACGGAACAACCACCGCCGGGGATACTGCCAACAAGTACATGTCCGCAGCCGAAGTGCGGGTGCGCTGTGCAGCGCAAGAACTCTACAGCGGCAACACAACCGTGACGCTGAAGGAAGAGGACAAGGTTGTAAATTATACGGGTTCTGAGATTACACCCAAGCCTGTGGTAGTGTACACGCCAGGCGAAGGAGCAGAGCCGGTAACCCTGGTTGAAAATCAGGACTACACACTGGAGTACATCGACAATCTGGAGCCGGGCACCGCACAGATAATCGTAAACGGAGCGGGAAATTATGTAGGTATCTTAAAGACAAGCTTTACTATTAATCCTGTGGATATGGAAATCATCAGCTACGATCCGGTTTCTGTCACTACAGCAAAGAATGAGAAACCTATGCTGCCCGGAACTGTGGTTGCGAAGACCAACGTAGGCGATCAGATCCTGGAAGTGAAGTGGGATCAGATTTCAAGCAGCGCACTGAATATTTATGGAACGCTGAACGTGTACGGAACCGTAGTGGAAACCGGAGACCGTGTGCGGGCGACGGTGGAGATCAGTGATGTGATCGGCATCGTTCAGGTGACGGCAGCCACTGTGATTGGCTCAGATCCAGTACTTCCGTCCCAGGTAACCGTATACTACAGCAATGGCAACGTGGAAAAGAAGGATGTCACCTGGAATCTGAAGGATGCAGATTTTGGCGCAGAAGGAATCGTGAAAGTGACAGGGACCGTGGGTAAGTATACGGCGGAAGCAAAAGTCCGCGTGGATGGTGCAACCCAGGATGCCAACAATACACCCGTCGGAACCAACCTGTCCCTGAACGAAAACGGCGTCAATGCCACTACCTCCTGGCCGCGTACCTTCTCCTATGTGGCGGGCACGGATTATGCTCACTTCACCACTGACGGAAATGTTGAGTTCCGCAGCGATAGCAGCAAGAAGATCTGGAGTGACTGGGAGAGAGGTCAGTACCATACGAACACAGAGGCAGCGGTGGGAGCCAAGGACCATGTACCGTTTGTGGTGACGGCTTTTGGAGAAAAGGGTACTACGGACAACGCGAAGCAGAAGAAATACACGGTAAATAAAGTATCCGTTGGATTCCTGGAGGAAGACGGAGCCAGCGCAAGCAAAGTCCGTCTGCCGAGGGACTATAAGATTGAGTACTACAGCGACAACGGCGGGGTCATCGATGCCAGCCGAATCAATAATACCACGGCATCCGGATGCAGCAATGTAAGGGACTGGGGAGCAGACAACCCAGTGAAAGCCCATGACGGATGGACAGAAGTGGAATATGTGGGCGGTAAACCGGCTGTTCCGGCACTGGCGGATTCAAAACAGATGATTGACATCCCCATAGAGGCAGTGGAGACCACCGCGATCCGTATCACAGTGATCCCACAGGACAGCAACTGGGTGGGAATCGAAGAGATCGAAACATACTATGTGCCCATCACAGCAAAGGAAGATTATGTAGTAACCTCCATCAAAGTGGACGGCACCGATGTGCTGGCCCAGTTTGATGAAGACACAAAGAGCCTGGATGTGGACGCGGAGGCAGGAGAGATCACTGCGGAGGCAACCAACAACGCTTCCGTCACCGTACTGGAGGCTGTCAACGGCGCTGCGAAAATCATCTTCCTTCCGGAAAACGCAGATGAGGCCAAGAAACAGGAATACACAGTAAACTTTAAAAAGGCAGCCACAGAGGAGAGCAGCCTGATCGCAGCATCCGATGAGCATGTGGATCTGCTGACTGCAAAAGCGAAAGAAGGGGCTACCGTCACCTTCCAGGCTCAGAAGGGATATACCTTTGCCAAAACTCCAGTGATCCTAAAGAGTGCGGACAGCTCTGCCACAGGAATTGAAGTAACCGAAGAAAACGGCGTATACTCCTTCATTATGCCGGCATACGGCGTAACCGTATCGGGTGACACCAAAGCAATTGCTTACGCCATCACGTATCTGCTGGGCGGCGGAACCGTCAGCGGAAACCCGGCTACTTATACCATTGAGGACAGGGCATTTACCCTGAAGAATCCTGTCAAAGAAGGATATGCCTTCCTTGGATGGACCAGTGACACCGTTTCCGATCCGCAGATCCGTATGACGGTACTGACTGGAACGACCGGCAACCTGGTCTTTGCGGCAAACTGGAGACTGGGAACCACTTATACCATCACCTTTGATTCTATGGGCGGTTCAGAAGTCGAGGCCCAGAAAGTGCCCATCGACTCTGCCTTTATCACAGAACCGGAGTCTCCGGTGAGAAGAGGTTATACCTTCGCAGGATGGTATAGCGATGAAGAATTGACGAAGCTGTGGAGTTTTGCGGAAGATACAGCGATCACAGACATGACCCTCTATGCAAAATGGACAGAGTCTCCTGTGAAGGTAAATACCGAAATGCCTGTTTACTATCTGGAGCAGCCATTTAACATGCCTGGTAATATCAATGTAACGGTAAATGAGGAGACCTTTAACACTAACGTAAGCTGGAACCAGGAAGATCTGGCAGCACTGCTGGCAGCCGAAGAGGTTGGAGCCTATGAAGTGAGAGGTGTATTGGCAGGACTTGAGGATCGGGAGATCACGGTAAAAGTAACCGCCTCCCCGGATGGCATCGTATACTTTGTGGACAATGGAGCAGCCAGCTTTACTGCAAAAGCAGAACTGATGATGGCGGCAAACAAGGGAATCGTGAAGAATGCTGCCTCCGATCAGGCTTATGACGGAATATGGGGCTTTACAAACGATCCGGATGATCTGGAGGTAAGTGAATCCGGAGACGCTTACACTACGATCCGCAACTTCAAAGCGGGACGCAACAACATTACCATGACCTACCGGTTTGCTCTGGAGGCCGGAACCTATCATGTGGCAGTTGGATTCCGCGATCCCTGGTCACAGTGGGCAGGGGATCTGCGTCATGCGGAAGTAACCCTGACGGATGCCATGAAAGAACAGCTGGCGATCCACGAGGATTATCATATCTCTGGCACACCGGGCATGGTACAGTTTGATAACGTGACGGTAGCAGCGGACGGTAGCGTGGATCTGAATATGAGACCTCTGAAGACGGGCGATGACAGTTGTGACGTCCTGGTAAGCTTTATCGTGATCCGTAAAGCTGCGGAAGCGCAGAAACAGGAGTATACTGTTTCCTTCGATACCGGAAAGGGAAGCGAAGTGGCGCCTATGACCGTTCTTGAGGACAGCAGGCTGGTGAAACCGGAAGAGCCTGTCCGCGAGGGATATGACTTTACAGGATGGTATAAAGACGCAAATGCTACTACCCCATGGAACTTTGAAACAGACAAGGTAACAGACAACACGACTCTTTATGCAGGATGGATGAAGAGAGACGTAACTGGTGCAGATGAGAAAGCGGGCTTAAAGGCAGCCATTGATATAGCGGCGGGCCTGAGAGCTGCTGACTACACAGAGGCAAGCTATAAGAAACTGAGCGAGGCCCTCACAGCAGCCAGAGACCTCTACGAGGCGGACGATGTTTCAAAAGACCAGATTAACCAAAAGATTGATGATCTGGCAAAAGCCATTAAGGGCCTGGAGAGCGTCTACAAAGAACAGAATAACACACTTCAGGAGACCATAAAGAATCTGGAGAGCCAGTTGAGCGAGAAGAACGCGTCATTGACACAGAAAGAGAAGGAACTGGACGAAGCCAAAGAGACAGCAAACAGACTGCAGGGGGATCTGGATACCGCAAACGGTAAAGTGACGAGCCTGACAGGGGAACTGGAGACCGCAAAGAGAGAACTGGAAGAGCTGAAAGAGAATCAAGGCGACAAGGATGACCAGATCGCCAGCCTGAAAGCAACCATCACCCAGCTTGAAAAAGATCTGACAGCGGCGCAGAACAAGGCGGCAGATCTGCAGACTGAAGTGGACAATGCCAATGCAAAAGTAAAACTGTTGGAAGCAGAGAGAGATAATCTGCAGACTTCTGTCACTGACCTGGAGAACAAATTGGTTAAGGCGGAAGAGGACAAAAAGGCAGCGGAGAAGAAAGAGGCCGAGCTGGCAGAGGAACTCAAAAAGGCACAGGAAGACGCAAAAGCAGCCAAAGAAGAGGCTGACAAGGCCAAAAAGGAATTGGAAAAACTGCAGGATTCCCTGAAGCTGAAAAAGGGCGATATGGTGGAATCAAACGGTGTGAAATACCGCGTGACGGATGCCGATAAGAAAATAGTAGAAGCTTACCGCCCAGTGGATAAGAAAGCAGTGTCCATCACCATAGCCTCCACTGTAAAAGTGAAAGACCAGACCTGCACAGTTGCCTCCATCGCGGACAATGCCTTTACAAAAATGAAGAAACTGAACAAAGTGATTGTAGGTAAAAATGTAACCAAGATCGGCAAGAAAGCTTTCTATGCAGATAAGAAGCTGAAAACGATCCAGATGAAGGGCAATAAGCTGAAAGCCGTTGGAAAATCAGCGCTGAAGGGCATCTCCTCCAAGGCAGTGATCAAAGTTCCAAAGGCAAAGAAAAAAGCCTACACCAAGATATTCAAAGGCAAAGGCCAGAAGAAGAGCGTAAAAGTAAAATAAACCCCTGAAATATGGGCTGCTGGGCAGGGCAAAAGAAATTTTGCCCTGCCTGTGTATGTAAATATACTGGCATATGTGCGAAATGCACCGGATAAATTTTGTAAAGTTTGTCATTTATTTCAAGACAATATAAAAAGGCTGCCATAGGCAGCCTTTTTATATTCGTCCAAGAGAATCAATTACATTTTAACTACGTTAGCAGCCTGCATTCCGCGAGCGCCTTCTGTTAAATCATAAGAAACTTCCTGACCTTCGTCAAGAGACTTAAATCCATCACCCTGGATAGCGGAGAAATGTACGAATACATCTGATCCGTCCTCACCTGTGATAAATCCGTAACCTTTTTCTGCGTTGAACCATTTTACTGTACCTTTGTTCATGATGGTACCTCCATTTTAAAATAATATAATGTTGCGGACTTTGAAATAAAAAAATCCACCAGTTATTACAGATTATATAGGTGTTAAATATAATCTCTAATAACTAGTGAATTACTTTACATCCAATAAATCCTCGATACGTCCTTATTATAGCTTTTGCACTAGAGATTGTCAAGTACTTTTCGTGTTTTTGTGAATTTTTTGTGTTTGGGAAGATTCAGAAAATAATAAGAATATTTGGCTTGTCTCACCACATTCTATATACTATGATAAACGTGATTGCATTGTCACAACAAAAAGCAGAAAAGAGGAGTATGAGATGGATTTTATTGAGATTTTGAAGGCTATTCTGTTTGGAATCGTGGAAGGAATTACAGAGTGGCTGCCGATCAGCAGTACAGGACATATGATTATTTTGGATGAGCTGGTTAAGCTTAATGTGTCAAAGGAGTTTCTCTCCATGTTTTTGGTGGTCATTCAGCTGGGGGCAATCCTGGCCGTGGTGGTGCTGTTCTGGAACCGGCTGTTTCCCTTTTCTTTCAAAGAGAAGCCTTACATCAAGACAGACATCTTTTCTATGTGGTTTAAAATCATTGTGGCCTGTGTTCCGGCTGCTGTGATTGGACTGTTGTTTGAGGAGCAGATTGACGCGTTGTTTTACAATTACCAAACAGTGGCGGCCATGCTGATTCTCTTTGGTGTTGCATTTATCTGGATTGAAAACAGAAATGCAGGGAAAAACGCAGGGATCACCACCATAGGAGAGATTACCTATAAGACAGCCTTTTACATAGGCATTTTTCAGTTGATTGCAGCTGTATTTCCGGGAACCTCCCGGTCAGGAGCCACGATACTGGGCGGGATCATGCTGGGACTTTCCAGAACCCTGGCAGCGGAATTTACCTTTTTCCTGGCGGTGCCCGTAATGGCTGGCGCCAGCCTGCTGAAGCTGGTCAAGTATGGACTGGATTTCAGCGCGCCGGAGCTGATGGTTCTGCTGGTTGGTATGGTAGTGGCCTTTGTGGTTTCTATTCTGGTGATAAAATTCCTGCTCAGTTATATACGCAAGCATGACTTTAAAGTGTTCGGGTGGTATCGTATCGTGCTGGGAATTGTGGTACTGGCATTTTTTATGCTGCGATGAGTTGTGGCCGCATACCGCAGGAGGTAGTTTTTTGTGAAAATGGCTGTGGACAGAAAACGGGATTCTAAGTAAAATAAAAAGGAATTAGAAGACTGGATAAGAACAGGAGGAGCTGCCATGCAGATTTTGCTTCCGGGAGAGGTAAAGAAAATCATCGGGATACTGGAGGAAAAGGGATATGAGGCTTATGCAGTAGGTGGGTGTGTACGTGATTCCATCCTGGGAAGGGAACCGGATGACTGGGACATCACCACCTCCGCAAATCCCTATCAGGTGAAGGAACTCTTTAAACGAACCGTGGATACGGGCCTTCAGCACGGCACAGTGACGGTGCTGATGAACGGAGAAGGCTATGAGGTGACTACCTACCGGATTGACGGGGAGTATGAGGATGGCCGCCATCCCAGGGAAGTGGTCTTTACCGCAAGCCTTCAGGAGGACTTAAAGCGCAGGGACTTTACCATCAACGCCATGGCCTACAGTGAGAGCCAGGGGCTGGTGGATGCTTTTGGAGGAATGGAGGATCTGGAAAGGGGGATCATCCGCTGTGTGGGGGAACCCAGGGAGCGGTTTTCTGAGGATGCCCTGCGTATCCTGCGGGCGGTTCGCTTTGGGGCGCAGCTGGGCTTTGAAATTCATCACCGGACAAAAGAGGCTGTGCGGGAACTGGCAGAGAATTTAAGCCTGGTGAGCGCGGAGCGGATACAGGTGGAGATGATAAAGCTTTTGTGTTCTCCCCACCCGGAGTATTTAAGGACAGCCTGGGAGCTGGGAATCACGCAGGTAGTTATCCCGGAGTTTGATGCCATGATGGACACGGCACAGAATACTCCCCATCACGATTTGAGCGTGGGAGAACATACACTGAAGGCGCTTGGACATATCCGGTCGGAGAAGGTGCAAAGGCTGTCTGTACTGCTGCATGATGTGGGAAAGCCTATGGTTCGCTCCACCGATGAGGAGGGCAGGGATCACTTTTACGGCCACGGGGATGTGAGCATGGAGATGGCAGGGGAGATCCTGCGCAGGTGGAGGATGGATAATGAGACTCTGCGCAGAGTTACGAAGCTGGTGCGCTACCACGACCTGAGGTACAGCCTGACGGACCGGTCCGTGCGCAGGATGGTCAATCGGGTGGGACAGGAGCTGTTCCTTCCGCTTCTGGAGGTGCAAAGAGCGGATATTTTGGCACAGAGTGAGTACCGGAGGACAGAAAAGCTGGAGACGCTTAGACAGGTGAGAGGGCTCTACCAGAAGATTCTGGAACGGCAGGAGTGTCTTTGCCTGAAGGATCTGGCTGTGACAGGCAGGGATCTGATTCAGGACGGTATGGCTCCCGGCCCTCAGTTAGGGCAGGTCTTAGACAGGCTTTTGGAGCATGTGCTGGAGGAGCCGCAGCACAATACTAAGGAGTACCTGGTTGACTATGCCAGACAACTGCGTGGGGTGTAGTGAAAAGACTTTTATTACATGGCACTGGCCATATCTGCAGATATATTTTATGAAAGGGAACTGCTGGAAACAGTGGTTCCCTTTTTCTGCATATTTGTTTTCCGGGGGGCATAAGATAGAGGGAACAGTCGAGTGGGGGGATTGGAGTGAATGAAAGAGGGCTGAAAATATTGGAGCAGTATGACCTGAAGATAATCAGTACAAGACGGGGCCGCGGCTCCTTTATTTGCGAAACAGACCAGGGACTAAAGCTCGTGACAGAATTCTCAGGCTCCGGAAACCGGCTGCATTTTCAGAACAGGGTGCTGCAGCACCTAAAGGATCAGGGGTATGAACTGGTCGATATGGTTGTGGAAAATGCAGAGGGCAATCTGGTGACCTTGGACAGGGACGAGACGGCCTATGTGGTCAAGGATTGGTTTGAAGGCAGAGAATGCGATACGAAGAATGATGAAGACATCCTGTCTGCCATTCGAAATTTGGCACATCTGCATCTGCTGCTTTGCATACCGGAGGAGAATCCGGAAGAACCATATGTGGAAATCTCTTTAAAGGAAGAGTATGAACGCAGAAACAGGGAGATTAAGAAGGTGCGGTCCTTCATGCGGGACCGGCGGAGAAAAAATGACTTTGAGAGCCTGTATCTGAATAGCTTTTCCATGTTTTTTGAACAGGCTGTGGAGGCCAGGGCAGCACTGGAGGATTCAGAGTACGACGCAATGCGTCAGGAGGCCCTGCTGAGGGGAACACTCTGCCACGGGGATTACAACCAGCATCAGATTCTGAATACGAGAAGGGGGACTGCCACCACCAACTTTAACCGCTGCCGGTATGATGTGCAGTGCGGTGATCTATACCAGTTCATGCGCAAAATTTTGGAAAAGCAGAGCTGGAATCCCAGGATCGGGTTTAAGATGCTGGAGGAATATGACCGGATTTTAAGCTTGGGCAAGCGGGAGCGTGAGTATCTAAAAGTGCGCCTGGCCTACCCGGAAAAATTCTGGAAGCTGGCAAACCACTATTACAACCACAATAAAGCCTGGATTCCGGGGAAAAATGTCGAAAAGTTGACCATGCTGATTGACCAGCAGCAAAAACGGGAAGCATTTTTGAAAATACTAGATTTATAGGGGGATTTATTATATAATGAACACAAGAAAAATTATCCAGGAGGTATTGCAATGGACTACAGGAAGGTTTACCAGGAGTGGCTGGAAAATCCATATTTTGACGAAGCCACAAAAGCAGAACTGAAGGAAATCGCTAATGATGAAAATGAGATAAAAGAACGTTTTTACGCAGATCTGGAATTTGGAACCGCGGGTCTGAGAGGTATCATAGGGGCAGGCACAAACCGAATGAATGTATATACCGTTAGAAAAGCGACGCAGGGACTGGCAAATTATATTGCCTCTGTGGATGCCGGCAAGAGAGGAGTGGCCATCGCCTATGATTCCAGACGCATGTCTCCGGAATTTGCGGATGAGGCAGCTCTGTGTCTGGCAGCCAATGGAATCAAGGCATATGTCTTTGAATCCCTGCGCCCCACGCCGGAGCTTTCCTACGCAGTGCGGACTCTGAAGTGCATCGCGGGAATCAATATCACTGCCAGCCATAACCCTCCTGAGTACAACGGCTACAAGGTGTACTGGGAGGACGGCGCTCAGATTACGCCCCCCCATGACGTGGGAATTATGGCTGAGGTGAAAAAGGTCACGGACTACGCCAATGTGAAAACCATGGACAAGGAGGAGGCAAAGGCAGCCGGCCTCTATGAAGTGATCGGACAGGCTATTGATGACGCATACATCGAGGCTTTAAAGAGCCAGGTAATACACTGGGATTCCATCAAAGAGATGGGAAAAGAGCTGAAGATTGTCTACTCCCCCCTTCACGGCACAGGAAATATTCCTGCCAGAAGAGTGCTGAAGGAACTGGGATTTGAGAATGTCTATGTGGTGAAGGAGCAGGAGCTTCCGGATGGGGAGTTTCCCACAGTGAGCTACCCGAACCCTGAGGCTGAGGAAGCGTTTGCCCTGGGTTTAAAGCTGGCAAAGGAAGTGGACGCAGACTTAGTGCTGGCCACAGACCCGGATGCGGACCGTCTGGGGGTGTATGTGAAGGACGCCAAGTCCGGAGAGTATATTACCCTCACCGGAAACATGTCGGGCTGTCTGCTGGAGGAATACGAGCTGAGCCAGAGACAGGCAAAGGAAGGGCTTCCCGAGGACGGAGCTGTGATCAGCACCATCGTTACCTCAAACATGGCAGGTGTGATTGCCAGGGCGTACGGTATGCGTTTCATTGAGGTGTTAACTGGATTTAAGTTTATTGGACAGCAGATTTTAGGATTCGAGAAGAACGGCAGCGGTACATATATGTTCGGATTTGAGGAGAGCTATGGCTGCCTGATAGGAACCCATGCCAGGGATAAGGATGCCATCGTGGCTACCATGGCCCTCTGTGAGGCAGCTGCCTACTACAAGACCCAAGGCAAGACCCTTTGGGATGCCATGATTGATATGTATGAAAAATACGGCTATTATAAAGATGCCATCAAGTCCATCACCCTTAAGGGGATCGAGGGGGTTCAGAAGATCCAGGAGATTTTGGAGACTCTGAGGAACGATCCCCCCACAAAGATCGGGGACTACAAGGTGACCTCAGCCAGGGACTACAAGAAGAACACGATCCTGGACCTGGAGACAGAGGAAGTGACTGCCACGGGACTGCCCAGCTCCAATGTGCTTTACTATGATCTGACGGACGGTGCGTGGCTGTGCGTGAGACCTTCCGGCACAGAGCCTAAGGTAAAGTTCTATTACGGTGTAAAGGGTACCTCCCTAGAGGACGCGGATGAGAAATCAGAGGCTCTCGGCAGTCAGGTGCTGGATATGATCAACGGGATGTTATAAAATGGAAGGACACTACACATTTGACGATTTTTGCGGCATTGTTGCAAAACTCCGCTCAGAGGAGGGGTGTCCCTGGGACAGGGCTCAGACGCATGACAGTCTGAAGCCCTGTATGATTCATGAGTTGACGGAGGCTGTGGCCGCCGTCAATCTCTTTGAGCGGACAGGGAACGCCAGGAATCTCTGTGAGGAGCTGGGAGACCTGCTTCTGCAGGTGGTGCTTCAGAGTCAGATCGCCATGGAGGAAGGACTGTTTACCATGGAGGATGTGGTGCAGGCGGTGAGTGAGAAAATGCTCAGGCGCCATCCGCATGTATTTGAAACAGGCTTTCGGGATGAGAATGGAGAGCTGGTCCGCAGGTGGGACGAAATTAAGGTTCTGGAAAAATCTGGAATACCGCCTGAGGAGCTTGAAATGCAGAAGCAGGAGGAGGAAAAGGCAGCCCTGGAAGTGGCGGAATTTCTGCTAAAAGAGCGCAGAGAAAAGGGCTTTGAAAGCCAAATTAATATTGTTTGAAAAATTAGAAAATTCCTTGACAAATGGGGCATAAAAGATTATAAATAGACGTAAGGACTTAATCGCTGTAGAGAAACAGATGGGGTTCTGACGAAAATGGAATTTTGTTTTAAGCAAAATAGAACAAAAAGAGAAATCAGAGGAGGAAATTTCCATGAACAAAACAGAATTAGTAGCAGCAATCGCTGACAGAACAGAATTATCTAAAAAAGACGCAGAGAAGGCTTTAAAGGCTTTTACAGATGTTGTTGCTGAAGAGTTAAAGAAAGGCGAGAAAATCCAATTAGTTGGTTTTGGCACATTTGAAGTTTCTGAGAGAGCAGCCAGAGAGGGAAGAAATCCTCAGAGCGGCGAGCCCATGAAGATTGCAGCTTCCAAGGCACCGAAATTCAAAGCTGGTAAAGCTTTAAAGGATTTAGTAAACGAGAAATAAGATAAGCTGTAAATATTCAGCAGGTCTGCGCATTTACTGCCCAGACCGTGAGAAAATGATTCAGGAGTGCAAAAATCCCATCACCGAAGGTGATTTTAAATGGATTTTTGCATGTAACTGAGAAGATACTGAACAGTTACGATAAACTTTAAAAGGGACGCGCGTTTGCGCATCCCTTTTTATCTGGGTAATAACAAGAGCAATGCGGAAAGGAATGAAGTATGCGGCTGGATAAGTTTTTAAAGGTGTCCCGTCTGATCAAGCGCAGAACGGTGGCAAATGAAGCCTGCGATGCAGGGAGAGTGCTGGTAAACGATAAGACAGCCAAGGCTTCCCAGGCAGTGAAGGCAGGGGATATTATTGAGATTCAGTTTGGTACCAAGGCGGTAAAGGTGGAGGTACTGGATGTTCAGGAGACGGTAAAGAAGGATGATGCCAAAGAACTTTACCGATATCTGTAGATCAAAAAGGCGTATAAATAGGGCAGCTCCGTAATATAATCTTAGAAAGATGGAAAATGGAGAGAGCCCATGGATGAGAAACAAACACAGGGAGCACACAAGGTAACCATATCAGGCAGGCACAGCGGCACGATAAGCGGGGTATCAGATGTGCTCTCTTTTGATGTCAATGAAGTCGTTCTGGAGACAGAGCTGGGGATGCTGATGGTGAAGGGACAGGAGCTGCATGTGAACCGGCTGACTCTGGAAAAGGGCGAGGTGGATATCGAGGGGAAGATAGACAGCCTGACCTATTCCAGCGGGGGACATCAGGAAAAAAATGAATCGCTTCTGGGGCGTTTATTCCGCTGACCTATGATGAGCGAAGTTATTAAAAGCGAACTCCTATTCTTCGGTATATCCCTCTCCACCGGCATCTTGATTCTATTTGGCTATGACTTGCTGCGTGCATTTCGGAGAGTGTTTCTTCACAGCAACTTCTGGCTGGCTGTGGAGGACTTTCTCTACTGGAGTATAGCGGGGATTGTCTCCTTTGGTGTAATTTTTGTAAAGAATAGCGGGGCACTGAGGGGATTTTCCCTGGCGGCTATTCTGCTGGGGATGGCGCTGTATCACAAGAGCGTGAGCCGTTACATCTTAAAGGGTGTCTCTTGGGTACTGCAGTTGGTTACAGGTGCAGTGAGGTGGATTCTTCACATTCTTCTGTTCCCATTTTTCTTTTTATCAAAAAAAATGAGAAAAATAGCGCAAAAAACATTGAAAAATAGGATAAAAGAGGTTAAAATGACAATATGTAAAAAATAGGGAAAAGATAGTTAATAAGGAAGGATCACAATGAAAAAAAGAAAAAGACGAAGAAGGGGAAGCAATCGTCTTGCAATGATGGGGATTACGGCCGTAGTGACCGTTCTGCTGGTGTGTCTGACTGTCCAGAGCCAGAAGCTGGTGTCAAAGAATGCCGCGTACGCACAGCAGGAGGCCAGCTTAAAAAAGCAGATTGAGGACGAGAATGACCGAACCGAAGAGATTGCCAACCTGGAAAAGTACATGCAGACAAAGGAATACGTAGAAAAGATTGCCAAGGACAAGCTCGGACTGGCCTATAAGGATGAGATCATCTTTAAGCCCGAGAGCTGAGACACAGCCGCCGAAGGACCGGAGAATGCCGGATTCTGAGGCGGCTGTTTTAATGTGAAGGTTTTACGTTACAGTGAACAGTAACGATTTACCGAAGAAAATGTCGAAAAATTTTTTGTTTTCCCTGCGGTATTTTGACAGATATTTCCTGTTCCCACAGATATAATACTCTATTAGCAGCAGAAGTATCAGGGGAGGTCCAGGAACAATGGGGGAATTTATAATCGCTGTCTTTATCGTAAGCCTGCTTTGGGTTATTTGGGATGTAATCAAGCTGGCTTTTTCAGAACGCTACAGGGAGGATGCAGTGCTGGATGCGGATGGTCCTGGGAGAGAACGCATGGAGCGGTATGCGGAGTCATTTGTGCGCCTGGCAGATACCTTTCAGCATATGCCTTGCAAAAAGGAGCGCTTTTCGGAGAATGATGTGAGGGGTATTTTTCAGGAGGTGCAGGAAAATGTATGCAGCCAATGTCCCCAGAGGGAGTTCTGCTGGGAGGAAAACTACTACAGGACCTACCGCAGGGCATATGGAATGCTCCATGCCATCGAGGAAGAGGGAGACGAGATGAACCAGGGAAGGCAGGAGGCCTTTCTGGAACTCTGTATGAATGGGACAAGCTTTTTGGCATCCATGATGGAGAGCTTCCGCATTGCGAAGCTGAACCTGATGTGGAGCAACCGTCTGCTGGAAAACAGGGAAGCGGTGGCGGAGCAGCTTTATGAGACTGCATCTATTATGGAGCGGGCGGCCAGCACCATCTATGATGTGAGACATGTGGACCCAGGGCTTGAGAAACAGATTGACATCAAGCTGCGCATGCACGGAATTCTCATGAGGGATATCCGCGGTTCGGGAAAGGATGCGGACAGGCAGGAGCTCTTTATCACCATGCGTACCAACCGCAAGGGCAGATGTGTGTCCACCAGGGAAGTGGCGGCCATCATTTCCGAGGTTTGCAGCCAGCGCATGGTGCCTGACCGGGACAGCCGGACAATCATAAACAGAGATTACAGTACCGTGCTCTTTTTGGCAGAGCCGGCTTTTTGCATGTTGAACGGGGTGGCCAAGGTTACAAAGGAGGGAGAGCTGGTCTCAGGGGACAATTTTTCCATGTTCCGCAAAGAAAATGGTCAGATGATTATGAGCCTCTCAGACGGGATGGGATCGGGGATCGGCGCCTGCCAGGAGAGCGAGACGGTAATAGAGCTGCTGGAACAGTTTCTGCATGCCGGCTTTGGCAAGGAGACGGCAGTGCACATGATCCATTCCACCATGATGCTGCAGAATACCAACCAGATGTTTTCCACGGTGGATCTGTGTATGGTGGACCTGTATACCGGGGAGTGTGAGCTGCTGAAGATCGGAGCCTCCACCACCTTTCTGAAGCGGAGAGACTGGGTAGAGGCCATTTCTTCTACCAGTCTGCCCATTGGATTTTTGCAGACTCTGGACTATGAAAGCACCAAAAAACAACTGGAACCCGGGGACTTTGTGATCATGGTGTCGGACGGGGTGCTGGATGCACTTCCGCCTAAAAATGCGGAGGAAATCCTAAAGGATGTAATTTTAAAGCAAAGGACAGACAATGCCCAGGAGATGGCCAGGGCAATTCTTCAGAGCGTATTATTGTACCAGCACTGCAGGGCCGTGGATGATATGACTGTGCTGGTGGGAGGTTTATGGAGAAGTTAACAGAACAGTTTATTCTTGCATTTTTGCGCAGGATTCTTTATAGTAGTGAGAGACAGGAGCGCAAAAATGAAAAAAGTATTGGAGTATATAGAAAAATATCATATGATTCAGCCAGGAGACTGTGTGATAGCAGGTGTATCGGGAGGAGCGGACTCCCTATGCCTGCTTTTTGTGCTGGCTGATTTGAGAAGGAGCCTGGACTTTGGGCTGGAGGCAGTACATGTGGAGCATGGAATCCGCGGGGAGGAGAGTCTGGGGGACGCCGCGTATGTGAAGGAGATCTGTAAAAGTGCGGATATTCCCTTTCATCTCTTTTCCTGTAAAGTCCCTGAGCGGGCAAGGAGAGAGCGGATTTCTGTGGAGGAGGCGGCCAGGAAGTGTCGCTATGAGGCCTTCGAGGAGGCGCGCAGAGGCTGCGCAGGGACCAAGATTGCTGTGGCCCACAATGCAGATGACCAGGCGGAGACGATCCTTTTTAATCTGGTGAGGGGAAGCGGAATGAGAGGCCTGTGCGGAATGCGTCCGGTAAATGGCAATGTGATACGGCCCCTCCTGGCGGTGAACAGAGGGGAGATTGAGGCCTGGCTCACGCGGCGCCAGCTAAGGTGGAGGACAGACAGCACAAATCTGGAGCTTGCCTACACCAGGAACAGGCTGCGCCGCCGGGTAATCCCCCTTTTGGAGCAGGAGCTAAATGAACAGGCATCCAGGCATATAGTCCAGGCAGGGGAAAGACTTTCAAGGGCGGAGGTCTTTCTGGAGAAGCTGGGAGAGGAAAAGGCACAGAAAATGTGTGAGCTAAAAGAGGGACAGTTCTGGGTGGACAGGGAAAAGCTGCTTGCCCAGGAGGAAATCATGCAGGAGTACATCCTGCGCGGTCTGATGGAAAAGCTGGGCACTGGTCTTCGGGATATACAGGCTGAGCATTACCGCCAGATGCAGAAGCTGGCCGGCGGAGTCTCCGGCAGACAGATCAGTCTGCCCCAGGGAAACGTCTGCAGGTGCACAGGACGCTTTTTGGTTTTGGGAAGGCCGGAAACGTTTAAGGAACAGCCGCCCAGGGTGGAGCTTCCCATTCCCGGGGAGGCTTTCTGGGGGCCATGGCGGGTGACTGCCTCTGTGGAGCCCTGGGAAAATCAAATTATTCCGGAAAAAAAGTATACGAAATGGCTGGATTATGATACAATAAAAAATACGATTCAACTGCGCAGCCGGCGTCCCGGCGATTATTTTTATACAGCTTCGGGCCGTAAAAAGCTGAAGCGGTATTTTATTGACGAGAAGATACTGCAGGAAGAGCGGGACAGAGTATTGCTGGTGGCAGACGGGGATCATGTCCTCTGGATAGTGGGCCATCGTATTAGCCAGCAGTGCAAGGTGACAGAAGATACAAGAAGAATTTTAAAAATACAAGTGGTGGAGGCGTAATATGGAAGATAAGATCCGCGTATTATTATCAGAAGAAGAGGTAGATAAGAAGATTGAGGAGATCGGAAAGCAGGTCAGCAGAGACTATGAGGGAAAGACCGTGCATATGATTTGTGTGTTAAAGGGCGGGATATTTTTTACCTGTGAGCTTGCAAAACGCATTACCGTTCCTGTGTCTTTGGACTTCATGTCCGTGAGCAGCTATGGGGCAGGTACCAAATCAACTGGCGTGGTAAAGATAGTGAAGGATCTGGATGAACCCCTTGAGGGCAAGGATGTGCTGATTGTGGAGGATATCATTGACTCGGGGCGTACCCTGAGTTATCTGATTGAAATTTTAAGAAGGCGCAATCCTGCCAGTATTAAGCTCTGTACCCTTCTGGACAAACCGGAACGCAGGGTTACGGATGTAAAAGTGGATTATGTGGGCTTCAACATTCCCGACGAGTTTGTGGTGGGTTATGGACTGGATTATGCTCAGAAATACCGGAATCTGCCCTACATCGGTGTCGTTGAGGTGGAAGCTTAGGAAAGGAGATATTCAATTGAACAATACTTCCAAAAGCCTGGGATTTTATATGATGATTGCACTGGCTGTTCTGATGCTCGTGTTTGTATTCAGAAACGGCTTTGCCACCCAGGAAACGTATACAAATCAACAGTTTGAGAGAGCTGTGGCGGGGAACGAGATAGCGCGGGTGGATATCCATCCCAACGCCCAGGTTCCCACCGGACAGCTTATTATCTACTTTAACGGAAGCCAGACTACAGAAAAGCTGAATGTGGCGGATGTAAAGCAGGTGCAGGAGGAGCTTGAGGCAAAGGATATACCGGTTTACATGTATGGCATTGAAAAAGAGAGTATTTTTGTGACTACAGTTCTGCCTATGCTACTCATCGGAGGACTTTTTTTGGTTCTCTTTATGTTTATGAACCGCCAGGCATCTGGCGGGAACAATAAAATGATGAATTTTGGAAAGAGCCGCGCCACAATTATTCTGCCTGACATCAGGAAAATCAGCTTTCAGGACGTGGCAGGTCTTCAGGAGGAGAAGGAGGAGCTTCAGGAAATTGTAGATTTCCTCAAGGAGCCTAAGAAGTACCTCCAGGTGGGGGCCAGAATCCCTAAGGGTGTTCTACTGGTAGGACCTCCCGGAACCGGAAAGACCCTGCTGGCAAAGGCCGTGGCCGGGGAGGCCGGGGTTCCCTTTTTCAGCATCTCCGGATCTGACTTTGTGGAGATGTTTGTGGGTGTGGGCGCTTCCCGTGTGAGAGACTTATTTGCCGAGGCCAAGAAAAACGCTCCTTGCATCATCTTCATTGATGAGATTGACGCTGTGGCCAGACGGCGCGGAACCGGAATGGGAGGCGGCCATGATGAGAGGGAGCAGACATTAAACCAACTGCTGGTAGAGATGGACGGATTTGGCTTTAACGAGGGCATCATAGTAATGGCGGCAACCAACCGCGTGGATATCCTGGACCCTGCAATCATGCGCCCCGGACGTTTTGACCGGAAGGTGGGTGTTGGAAGGCCGGATGTGAAGGGCAGGGAGGAGATCCTGCATGTGCACGCAAAAGGAAAACCCCTGGGAGATGATGTCAACCTGCAGGAGGTTGCCCAGACAACCGCCGGATTTACGGGAGCGGACCTTGAGAACCTTATGAATGAGGCTGCCATCTATGCGGCTAAGGAGGAGCGCAGTTATATTGTGCAAAAGGATATCACCCGCTCATTTGTAAAGGTGGGAATCGGCGCAGAGAAGCGCAGCAAGGTCATCTCCGATAAGGAAAAGCGGATTACAGCATACCACGAGGCCGGTCACGCCATTTTGTTCCATGTGCTTCCGGATGTGGGCCCTGTACACACCATATCCATTATCCCCACCGGGATGGGCGCAGCGGGGTATACCATGCCGCTGCCGGAAAAGGATGAGATGTTCAACACCAAGGGACAGATGCTTCAGAATATTATTGTAGGCTTTGGAGGCAGAGTCGCGGAGGAGCTGGTCATCGGCGATGTGACCACAGGAGCTTCGCAGGATATTAAACAGTCTACCGACATTGCCAGGGCCATGGTGACCCGGTACGGCATGTCTGAGAAGGTGGGCATGATCAACTATGGAAGTGACGAGGACGAGGTGTTTATCGGACGGGATCTGGCACACACAAGAGGCTATGGGGAGAACACCGCTGCTCTCATTGACGGTGAGGTAAAGCGAATCATAGACGAGTGCTACCAGAAGGCCATGGAACTCATTCAGGAAAATATTTCCGTGCTCCACAGCTGTGCAAAGCTGCTGATCGAGAAAGAAAAGATCGGAAGGGACGAATTTGAGTCACTTTTTGGTGAAACCGCATAAAGTTAAATATTTATGTTTGTGAAACTGTATAAAAACCGACCTTCATTTTTGTGAAGTTTGTGCACACTTATTCGAGAGGGAATGCTATAATAATCATCGTAAAACCCCCCCCAATACATTATATAGTTTTTGCTACACCCCATAAGAAGAAATACCTTCTCCAAAAAAGACAGCTGATCGTTGGCTGTCTTTTTTACTGCCCATATACCTGGGCTCCCGTATAATTTGTCGTATAGGAGCAATTTTGTTGACGATCATTGAATTTTTTTGTCTTCATCTTGTCTAATAAGCGGGAATGGTATAGAATATAACATAATAAAAGGTGATACAATATGAAACAATGAGAAGTTTTCTGATACGGAAATGGAATTTATGGATTGAATAGGTAAAAATTTCATAAGATATAAAAAAGAAGTATAGAAGGAGGCCCGATATGGATCTGAGAACGATGGATATTGATTACTTGCAAAAATCGGAGGCCTATGCGAGGAGAATGCGTCCGGTGTTTAAACCGAACGCTTTATTTAGCGATGAGACGTCAAACTATGTATCCCCAATGGAGCCAGAACCGGGAGATGAGCTGACCATACGGTTTCGGACAGCGCACAACAATGTTGACCATGTCTTTTGGATCAGCGGTGCAAAGCGTCTGCGCATGGACTTTGAGAAGGCGTCAGGGGACTTTGATTATTATAAGATTGTGATCCGGGCAGAGGAGGAGCTGATACGCTATTATTTTGAGATCCGCGCCGGGAGAATCCGCTGCTTTTACAATAAGAGAGGGGTCTCCAGAGATCTTCAGGATTACTATGCCTTTTCCATTGCGCCCGGTTTTCGGACGCCGGACTGGGCAAAGGGTGCTGTGATGTACCAGATTATGGTGGACCGCTTTTACAATGGGGACCCCTCCAATGACGTTGAGGACCGTGAATATTTTTATGTGGGAGACGGAGTGTCCAGAGTCCGGGACTGGGATAAGTGCCCTGCGTTTATGGGAGTCCGGGAATTTTACGGCGGAGATTTAAGGGGCGTGTTGGAGAAAATGGATTATCTCCAGGATTTGGGCGTTGATGTGCTTTATTTTAACCCTATTTTTGTTTCCCCCTCCAACCATAAGTATGATATTCAGGACTATGACTATGTGGACCCCCACTATGGAGTGATTGTGGAGGACGGAGGTGATGTCCTTCCCCAGGGATGTACAGACAATGCCCAGGCCAGCAAGTATATCCAAAGAGTGACAAATAAGAAGAATCTGGAGGCCAGCAATCAGCTGTTTATTAATCTGGTGGAGGAGGCTCACCGCAGAGGGATGAAAGTGATCCTGGACGGGGTCTTTAACCACTGTGGGTCCTTTAACAAATGGCTGGACCGGGAATGTATCTATGAGCAGCAGAAGGACTATGAGAAGGGGGCGTTTGTGTCATCAGACAGTCCCTACAGGAGTTTTTTCAAGTTCAACAATGAGCATGACTGGCCCTACAATCAATTTTATGACGGATGGTGGGGACACGACACTCTGCCAAAGCTGAACTATGAGAATTCCCCCAAGCTTTATGAGTATATCATGGACATTGCCAGGAAATGGGTCTCCCCTCCCTTTAATGCGGACGGCTGGAGACTGGATGTGGCTGCGGATCTGGGGTTTTGCAATGAATACAACCACAAGTTCTGGAAAGAATTCCGAAAGGTTGTAAAGGAAGCCAACCCCAATGCCATCATACTGGCAGAGCACTACGGCGATGCCGGGTCCTGGCTGCGGGGGGATGAGTGGGATACGGTGATGAACTATGACGCTTTTATGGAGCCTATGACCTGGTTTTTCACAGGCATGGAAAAACACAGTGACGAATACCGGGGAGATCTGCTTGGAAACCCTGAGAGCTTCATATCAGCCATGAGCCACCATATGTCCAACTTTCTGGCCCCGTCCCTGCAGGTTGCCATGAATGAGCTTTCCAACCATGACCACTCCAGGTTCCTGACCAGAACGAACCACAGAGTAGGGCGTGTGGACCGCCTGGGCTACGATGCCGCCTCCCAGGGTACTGACAAGGCAGTGATGCGGGAAGCTGTGGTAATGCAGATGACCTGGCCGGGAGCGCCCACCCTCTACTACGGGGATGAGGCAGGTGTGACCGGATTTACGGACCCGGATAATCGCAGAACCTATCCCTGGGGCAAGGAGGATCAGGAGATGATCCGATTCCACAAGGAGATGATCCGTATTCACAAAGAATTTCCGGTACTCACCCACGGATCTCTGAAGTTTCTGGACTCCCAGTGGAACTGTATCAGCTACGCCCGCTTCAGCGAGTGGGAGCAGGTGATAGTGGCCTTTAACAATAGTAAGGAACAGAAGGTAATGACGCTCAGTGTTTGGCAGGCAGGTGCCGGGAACGGCACAAGGCTTGTGCGTTTGATGATGACAGACGCAGGCGGATTTACCTTGGAGAAAGAGGAATATACTGTGGAGAACGGGAAGATTACACTGCATCTGGCGCCAACCTCAGCGGTGGTACTTCGCAGTGTCAATTTGGATACATTGGTATAAGGTGTGACGGTCAAGGTACTGAACAGTTACTTTAAGTTTTAGTATGCATGGTGTCGAGACAGGGGAGCGGTGGCAAGGCCACCCTCCCTTTGCTTATCCTATTTTCTTTTCTGATTTATCAGTTCTTCTGATTAATATTTCGTTAAACCCATTCTACCTCATCGAATAGGATGACATCCATTGCTTTTAGCTCAGCGGTGTCTTTCATTTGCTGTCTTTTTATAATACAATATCCGTTTTGGGTATTCAATGAGAATTATTACTGCCAGTATTATAAAATTTAGCAGCGGTGATTTAAGGACTTTTTAATAATTTATCCCCTATACTCTTCTTATCAAGCAGGAAAGGGAAGGAATATACTTATGTTACAGCGGATACTAAAAAAAGATATGAGGAGGAGAAAGAGTGTCAACATCATACTCTTTCTGTTTATCACCCTCGCCTCCATCTTTCTGTCAAGCAGTATGAACAATATCCTTGTAGTATTCTCAGCAGTAGACTACTATATGGACTATGCAAATCTGCCCGACATAACCTTTATTGCCACGGGCACTATGGAAAGGGAGAAGATTAGGGAGTGGATTGAAGAGGAAGCTCCGGGGGTAGAGGAGTATGACAATAACACAATAGTCACCCTCAATGAAAAGGGGATGTTCGTGGGTGAGGAGGGAGAGGAAGTCCCTTATATCACTGAGGGGGTTTCTGTGTACCTTGGCACTATGGATGCGGCTTACTGTAAGGTGTTTGGTGAGGATGGAAGGGAATTTACCCTGGAACCAGGGCAGGTTGCCGTAACCCAGGCTTCTGTCCAGAGAAACGGTATTAAACCGGGAGACCGGCTTACCATTGATAAGGGAGGAGTCTATAAGGAATTTACCGTCAAGCTGGCCACAAAAGATATGGCATTTGGCAATGATATGACAGGGATGGACCGTCTGATGGTGTGCCCTGAGGATTACGCTCTTTTTGCAGAAAATGAGAAGTCAGAGCTGCTGAGCATGTACTATGTGGACACTGAAAATGAGAAGGATTTTATCAGGGAAATGAACAATCAGGGATTCGCCACCCAGATGAATACCGTCACCCGCGGAACGTATTCCATGGTCTATTCCTTTGACATGATTATGGCCGCGCTGCTGATCCTGATTGGCATCTGCCTGATCCTGATTGCACTTCTGGTTCTGCGGTTTACCCTGGTGTTTACCATTGAGGAGGAGTACCGGGAGATCGGCATTATGAAGGCGGTTGGGCTGAGGGATTTTTCCATCAAGAAAATATACTTAATTAAGTACCTTTTTCTTGTGACAGCAGGCGCGCTGCTGGGGCTGGCCGCCAGCGTTCCGGTCAGCAGGGCAATGGTGGACGGTGTCAGCAAAAATATGGTTATGGAGGACACCAGTGCTAATCTTTGGGTGAATGTGATATGTACCCTGGCGATCATTTTGATTGTCCTGCTATTCTGCTATGGATGTACAAGAAAGCTGAACAGGATGTCAGCCATAGCGGCTATCCGGGGAGGACAGACTGGGGAGCGATTCGGACAGCATTCGGGAATACGCCTTCACAGGCGGAAGCGCATGCCAGTGGTGGTTTTTCTGGGACTCAATGATATGCTGAGCCATGTGAAACGGTATCTGGTCTTGATGATTACTTTCAGCATCAGTTTTATCTTGATTACCATTCCTTTGAACACACTCAATACAATGCAGAGCAAAGAGATGGCGGATAAATTCTGTATGGACCCGGACAGTGCTGTATATCTGAAGAAAATAGAGGCTGCCGGGGAGACGGCGTATAAGGATATAAAGACCCTGAAAAGGGGCATGGAGCGTATAGAGAGGGAGCTTGCGCAGATCGGCTATGATGCAGAACTCACCGCAGTACCCATATATTTTTTAAGATATGGGAATGAGGCGGGGAGCGGTAATATTATGACAGTTCAGATTGTGGGAGAAAATAACAAATTTCTCACGTATCAGGAGGGGGAGGCGCCTGTTCTGCCCAACGAGATCGCTTTTTCGAAAAAAATTATGGAGGACAATGGCTGGAGTATCGGTGATTCTGTGGAGACGAAAATAAACGGGGAAACCCAACACCTTGTCATTACCGGAACTTACGCGGACTATATGCAAATCGGAAGCAGTGCAAGGCTGAATCCGGCTCTGGACTGCAGCGGAGAGGTTATGTTTAACTATTGGAATATTATGGTGGATATGGAGACGGATAAGACCCAGAGTGAGTTGGCAGAGGAGTTCAATGTCCGCCTTCCGGATTATGAGTGGGTGGATGCGCAGTATTTGATTGATACGAATGTGGGAGGAATTCAGGAGTCCTTACAGGAGATGCTGCTTCCCATGACAGGAATGCTCTGTGCAGTAATCATGCTGATTACATTTCTTATGGAACGGCTTTTTATTGTAAGAGAGAAGGGTGAGATTGCTATGATGAAGAGCATTGGGTACAAAAACAGGGTCATCCGCATATGGCAGACGCTGCGCATGGTCTGGGTAGCAGTCATATCCATGATCGCCGCAATACCGATTTCATTGCTTACTAATCAATGGATTCTCAAACCTGTATTTGCCATCATGGGCGCTGAGGTGAGGATTCAGGTGGTGCCGTGGCAGGTGTACGGGCTGTATCCGGGCGTATTATTGCTGGGAATCGTGGCCGCTGCACTGCTGGCCACCGTTAACGTGAAAAAAATCAATATTCGGGAACTGAATAATCTGGAGTAGGAGGAAGTAAAATGGGAGCTTTGAAAGTATCGAATCTATGTAAAACATATATCATCAATAAAAGACAGAATAATGTTCTGAGAAATGTAAATTTGATCATTCACAATGGAGAGATGGTTGGTGTCATGGGGCCTTCAGGCTCCGGTAAAACCACACTCCTTTATACAGTAAGCGGTATGGACAACGCCACAGCGGGGAAGGTGGACTTTTTTGGGAGAGAGTTGACAGACCTGAAAACGAATGATATAAGCGATCTGCGTCTGGAGGAAATGGGATTTGTTTTCCAGCAGATGTATATGCTGAAAAATCTTACCGTCTATGATAATATTATCTTACCAGCCTATCAGACTGCTGCGGGCAAGACCAAGGAAGGGCGCAGAGAAATCAACGACAGGGCCAGGGAGCTGATGCAGAAACTGGGGATCAGCGAGATTGCACAAAACGATGTGAATGAGGTTTCGGGTGGACAGCTGCAGCGGGCCTGTATCTGCAGGAGTATGATCAATAAGCCCAAGATAATCTTTGCGGATGAGCCCACCGGTGCCCTGAACAAACAAAATTCCATTGAAGTGATGGAGGAGTTGAACCGCATAAACAGTGAGGGCACCAGCATTCTGCTGGTAACACATGACATGAAGGTAGCTGCTAAATGTGAGAGGGTTCTCTATATTGAGGATGGAGATATTCGCGCGGACATCTCTCTTGGGAAGCGGGAAAACGCCCAGGAGGACCGAGCGAGGGAACGGCTTTTGAATGAATGGCTGATTAAATTGGGATGGTAAAAGATGAAGGATATATTACTGGTGGAGGATAATGAGGAGCTGGCAGGACTGATACGTGACTTTTTAGAGCGGGATGGATATCAGGTTTGCCATGTTACATCCGGAAATGACGCGGTCAGATACTTGGAGGGGCAGCAGGTAAAGGTCCTGCTGCTGGACATTATGCTGCCCGGAATGGACGGCTTTGCTGTGTGCCGGGCCGTGAGGGAGAGATGGAATATGCCTATTTTGATCATGAGCGCCAGATCCGGCAGGGATAACCAACTTTGCGGGTATGAGCTGGGAGCAGATGACTATATGGAAAAACCTATAGATCCGGGGATTTTGGCTGCCAAATTAAAGGCACTGATTCAGAGGGCTTATGGAATACAAACCGAGTCAGAGATCCTGGTTTCAGGGGGAATTAGCGCCGACCTGCCATCCCGGCAGGTGTATCTGGACGGCAGGCCATTGGAGCTGAATGTAAAGGAATATGAGCTGCTTTTGCTGTTCCTGCGCAACCCGGGTAAAACCCTCCGAAAAGAATATATCTTTGGAAAGGTCTGGGGAGCTGACAGCTTCAGCGAAAACCAAACCCTGACCGTCCACATTAAGATGCTCAGAACAAAAGTAGAAGAAAACCCCAGGGACCCAAAGAGGATACAGACTGTCTGGGGGGTGGGGTACCGGTATGAGGAAGTATAACAGGCTGATTGCTGTTTCCGTAGTTATTTATCTTCTGGCTGCGTTGGCCGTAGGATACGGCACCCGTCTGAACAGGGGAGGGCAGGGAAAAGCCTATAAAGTGGAAATAAATCGATTATACAACAGCTTATCCCAGGGAATACCAGCGGATAAGCTGGATTTGCGCGCCTGCAAATACGTTCAGAGGGTGCATTTTCTACCTGCTTCGGCCCTTTATCAGGAGGAAACTGCTCTGGAATTTTACCGGGAGGGCAATGAGCTGAGGATAGAGATACGCCCCTTGTTTAAGGAAGGACAGCTGGATGGAATCCTGCGTTTTGACTACCGGGAGGAGGAGCCGGATCTGGACATGGGTGTTTTGATTACACAGGGCTGTCTGGGAGTCATGGAACTGCTTATTCTGGCAGTTTTATTCTATCTGAAGCGTCAACTAATCAGGCCCTTCCAGCAGTTGAGCAGGCTTCCCTATGAACTGGCACAGGGGCATTTGAAAGGAATTGTGCGGCAGGATAGGAGCAAATACTTTGGACAGTTTCTGTGGGGGATCGGACAGCTTAAGGATCAGCTGGATGTGACAAAGAAAAGAGAACTGGAGCTGGAAAAGGAAAAGAAAATACTTCTTTTGTCCTTATCACACGATATAAAGACACCCCTTAATACCATAAAGCTCTATGGAAAAGCTCTGGAAGAGGAGTTGTACAGAGAGGAAGAGAAGAAAAAACATGCAGCCTGCCAGATTTCGGAGAAGGCGGAGGAGATTGAACGGTATGTGGATGAAATTATGCACAATTCCAGGGAGGATATCCTGGATATTCAAGTGAAAGAGGGAGAGTTTTACCTGGATGATCTGATCAAGAGGGTTTTGGAATCCTACCGTGAAAAATGCAGTATGCGCATGGTATGTTTAGAGGTGGGATGCTATGAAAACCGGCTGCTGGCCGGCGACATAGACCGCGCCATGGAGGTATTTGAGAACCTCTTTGAAAACGCGTTTAAATATGGCGACGGGAAAAAAATTGTGGTCACTTTTTATGAGGAGGATTACCGGCAGCTGATCCGCGTGTTTAATACCGGAATTCCGGTATCAGATAATGAATTTAATCACATGTTCGAAAGCTTTTTCCGGGCAGGCAACAGTAAGGGAAAGCAGGGACATGGGCTTGGACTGTATATCTGCCGGGAGATTATGAGAAAAATGGGGGGAGAGATCTTTGCGGAGAAGGAGGAAAACGGAATGGCTTTTGTTTTGGTGATGAAGTGAGAATAATCGTTACTGTTCACTCAGGTATGAGCATGTACTGCGCAGACCGTGAAAATGATTCAGGGGGAGATAAATCTATACAGAACAGAAAAATTCCCTGATGCATTTGTGCAGAATGCCTGCTATAATAAGGTTATTCTCAAATACGTAAAAGGGAGGCGGATATGGAATTTCTGTATCGTATGTGTATTGCGCTGTCCACGGGATGCATCATCGGCTTTTTAGCTGGCGGTGTCAAATTGGCGTTGCACAAAAAAGAGTATCCTCAGAAGAAGATTGAATCTACAAAGAGATTGATGAGCAGGTTTGCAGCTACGCTAAAATATGTTACCTTCCTGCTTCTTGTTCTGGGATTTATCTGGTGCTGTTATTTCCTGGTTCTGGGGATCGCCCAGCCTGAGCAATCAGACTATGCCAACAACATGGCGGAGCTTATCGTAGCTGTCCTGACAGTGATATCCATTATCTTTGCTTTTGTGGAATTCCTGAGGCGTGCGGACAGCGACGGGGCCTGACAAGACTTTGCGGTGCCTGCTTTATAGTTCCAGCATTACGCTTGCCAGATACCAGCCGTCTGCTGTCTCAAAGGCGGAGATCCCATTATATCTTGTTACAATATCCTGCACAATCTGCAGACCCAGTCCATGATTATTAGGGCTGGGTTTTGTTGTCTTTCTGGAAACAGCGGACTCATATTGGTGCTCTTCGATCCGATTGCGAACGGTGAAGGAGAGGTACTTTTTAACCATCTTCATCTCCAGGATTATCTGGGGTTTCTCTACTTTCTGGGATGCTTCAAGTGCATTGTCCAATAGATTTACCATCAGAGAACATAGCAGGTGGTCCGGGATATTAAGCTGTTGGGGAACCAGTATCTTCATATCGAGTGGAATCTGAAGCTGGTGGGCAGTGGCATATTTGATGTTTATGACCTGGTTTACGATTTCGTTCCCTGTCTCTATCTGGTCATCCAAGCTATAGATATCCTTACAGAACGTGTAAAAGTATTCCTTTAGTTCCGGGTACTTTCCCTGGCTCATCAGCCGGTCCATACATGCGATATGATTTTTGAAATCATGCCGGAGGTGGCGGTATTCCGTTACTATGGTATTCAGTTCAGCCATATGCTGGTTATGGTAGGTTTGCTGCTGCTGCATGAGCTGGAGATGGATTCTCTGGCTGTATTCCGTAGTACTCTGCCAGATCATATAGTAGAGCAGAAGCTCAGTCAGGAGGGAAAAGAGCGCCACATAATGTATAACATCGCTGACAGCATCAAAGTGGTTTTTAAGCAGTGTCATGGAGGCAGAATTCAGGATAGGAGTCACAACCATAATCAGGTAGTAAGAATATGGATAAGAAGATCGAACATCGGGCCTGTAGTGAATTAAAATACAAGTGACAAGTATAAGCACTGCAGAGCCTGCAATATTACTGCCTATGCGTATGATATAGTAAGAGTGAAACAGGGCAGAAAGCAGAGAAAGTAAGAGGTCTGCAGGAAAACGGCACAGAGTGATCATGGACACAAAGGTCAGAGAGAGAAACAATTTGAATATTGGCTTTCCCTCACAGAATAGGAAACTGAATAAGCTGAACATGATAGCATGCAAAAGAAGGTAAAAGTAGTAGGAGTTTGCAAAACTTGCTGCGAGTACGAACTCCTCCCACAGGATCAGCCCAGTGTGGAAGAGAAAAAGCAGGGGGAGAAAAAAGCAGCGCCAACGAAACCTGCGGGGGCCCAGAGATTTGGACAGCATAAAAAGTCCAAGAAGGACCTCGGTCAGCAGGGAAAGTATTTTGGTAATCATAAAAAACGGTTCAGCTGTCATCATAGGGTAAGTCTCCTGAAGTTGGTTTTAATTTCTTCCAGGCGGTAACGGCTGACAGGAAGGGAATTCCCGTTATCCAAAATGATGCAGGAAGGTTGGATGCTTTTAATAAAACTGCAGTTTACCAGGTAGCTCTTATGTATGCGGATAAAGCCATGAGGAAGAAGCTGATTCTCAACATCGGATAGCTTAAAACGGATAGACTCTGTCTGTTGATTGTCCTTTAGAAAAAGCGTAACATATTTGTCAAGGCTATGGACATAGACAATGTCTGAGATCCGATAGCGGTACAGTGCAGTACGCGTTTCCAACAGAATAAAGTTGCTCTCTGATTCAGAGTGCAGATCCGTAATGATATCCTGAATACATCCCTCTATTCGGGAGGCGAATTCATTTTTGGGAATAAAGCGGAAGGGCTTGGTTTTCATGGAATCGTAGACACACTCTTCATGGATGGATATATAGACCAGATAGCAGTCGGCATCCAGTTCCCTGATTTTTTTCCCGAGATCCAAGCCATTGACCAGAGGCATATCAATATCCAGGAAGTAGATATCCCACCGCTCCTGGTCATAAAGCCGGGCCAGCAGCTTTCCGCTGTCCGTAAACATATCCAGCTCAATGTCTGTATCACTTTTCTGAAAAAGTTGTTCTATTTGTTCATAATAATAATTTGCAGTAACAAATTCATCGTCACATATAGCTGCTTTTAACAAAAAACCCCCTCCTTTTCTGTGCATAATATTTATATTTTATTATAGTCGAGTTTAAAAGTGATGTCAAATATTTGTGATTTGCGACTTTTGACCACTATTTGCGCCTATATCTGCCATACACGACATGGACATTGAAAGCCCAAAATCCGTATGTTAAGTTTAAACCAACAAAAAACGTTTTTTGAAAAGAGATAGAAGAGCTGTATAAGTATGTAAAAATGGAGGATATAAGTATTATGAAGAGAAAAACCAGATACCGCATCACCGCTATGGCTATGGCGGTGATCATGGCTTCGGCAGCGTTTGGGACAGGCAGTGCTGGAAGTATTGTGAATGCTGCAGGCATTCAGAAGGAAAACGTGAAATTTCCGGTTGCCTATACCTCAGATCTGGTTCAGCCAGAAGACAATGAAGAGGTTGTCAATGAAAAGGTGGAAGCGCTGGTCAAAACCATGACCACGGAGGAAAAGTACACTTTCTTGGGCGGAAGCGGTACCGGAGACGAGGGGAATGCAGGGGATCTGCCCGGTGTGCCTAGACTGGGGGTTCCAAGAATCAAAATGTATGACGGGCCTGCGGGGCTTCTCTTTACAGAGGAAACTACAAACGTGCCCCAGGAGCAGATGCTGGCAGCCACCTGGAATGAGGAGATGGCGAACCTATATGGTGAGGTATACAGCAGTGAGAGTAAGGCCATGGGAGGAACTTTCATGCTGAGCGCTGAGATGGATATCCAGAGGCATCCTTTCTGGAACCGGACCAAAGATCAGATGGGAGAGGATGCTTACTTACTGTCCAGCATGTCCGATGATATGGTAGAGGGAATGCAGTCAGAAGGCGGAATAGCGGTCCTCAAGCATTTTGCAGTGGCATCTGATGAAGGAGCGCTGATGAGTCAGGTGAATCAGACCGTAGATGAACAGACCCTCCATGAATTGTATCTTCCCGGATTTGAGACAGCGATAAAGGACGGCGGAGCATTGGGTGTAATGACCGCTTATAATAAGACAAATGGAGAGTACTCATCCGAGAGCCAGTATCTCCTCCAGGATGTCTTGAGAAATATGTGGGGATTTAATTACTTTACAATTACAGACTGGGGCGGAAACCATTCCTTTACCATTGATGACGGCACAGACATCGAAATGCCGAGTATGAGGAGTAACAGCCAGGAAAATGCTCAGAAATTGGTAGAGGACGGAACTTATACACAGCAAGAGATGGATGCAATGATTGACCAGTCCGTAAGCCGAATTCTGAAAGCCTATGGACGCTCCGGTTATCTGACACTGGTAGAGGTGGATGAGAACGGATATGCAAAAGAAGAAAAAGGAAGAACAGAAATCATTGATTTGGCAGCAGATAGTGAAGCACTGAAAGAGCTGTCTGACCAAAATAATGAGAAGGTACAGACCGTTGCGGAAGAGGGCGGCGTTCTGCTGAAAAATGAAGATGAGACACTGCCTCTAAATACAGACAATGGTAAAACAGTGGCTGTGATTGGAGTAAATGGAATGAATCTGATTTCAGGAGTTGGCGGTGAGCGTTCATATGGATCGATCAGTGCCATGGCAAGTCCTTATGAGGCCCTCGGTGATGTCTTAGGCAAGGAAAAGGTTGTGGGAGAGGTTTATGATGACAAGATTGGAACCATCATACCTACAGAACATCTGTATACAACAGCAGATGGAGCAGAGCATGGCGCAGTGAGAACCTATGGCACTGGCCAGAGTGAGGATCTTGGAGGAGACTACCAGGGACAATTTGTAAGCAACAGCGTACCTGAACAGAAGATGGGAGATCATCAGATCGGTGAATTCTGCTGCAAAGATGAAAGCATCGATTTTAACACAGGAACGGTTAATGGAGAGCCTAACAAAACTTATGTAAACGCGCAGGATGGAACAGCCTTTGACTACAGTGAGAGGCCGGCTTATACCTGGACAACCTATTTAGAGGCCCCCGAAGATGGGGAGTATACCGTGATATTCCAAAGCATTGGTGGAAAAGCTGCTATGGGCGTCTACTCAATTGCAGAGGACGGCACAGAAACTCAGATGGGTTCTGCATCAGGGGCATCCGTCAATCAGGGAACACAGTGGTATGGCAGCCTTATTCCGAGTGAAACAGGAGAAAACCTTTCATCCATTACCGTAAAAATGGAAAAGGGAAAACGTTATAAAGTGGGTATTGCCTCTGCAAATACATTGGACGGAAAAGATATGCAGGTAGGCCTTTCATGGGTAACTCCGAGCCAGAAACAGGCCAATATGGATAATGCAGTGAAAGCGGCAGAAGAAAACGATACGGTTGTTGTTTTTGCATACTCAGAGGCCGGTAATGTTGGTTCAACAAGAGAAACCACATCATTAAAATTAAACAGTAACCAACAGAAAATGATTCTGGATGTGGCAGAAGCTGCACATAAAAATGGCAATAAAGTGGTGGTAGTATTAAACAACTCCGCAGCAGTTGTCATGGAAGACTGGATAGATGAAGCGGATGCAATTCTTGAAATGTACTATCCCGGACAGCGCGGCGGCGTTGCCACAGCTAATTTGCTGACCGGTGAGGTAAACCCGAGCGGTAAGCTTGCATTTACGATTCCGAAAAAGAATACGGACACTCTGGTTACGTATTCCCAGGAAGCATTTGATAATTTTAAGGTGAAAGTAGAAGACGATAAAGAGGAACAAAACAATAGCGTACTTCTGGCCGACAATGATGGTGAGGGCGGCGGCGGCTTCCCCGGCGGCGGCGATTTCCCAGGCGGCGGTGATTTCCCAGGGGGCGGTGATTTCCCAGGGGGCGGCGGCTTCCCAGGCGGCGGCAACTATGAGATGAATTATAGCGAAGGCATCTACACCGGTTATCGCTGGTATGACAAAATGGAAGTGGAACCGCAGTATGATTTTGGCTACGGACTTTCCTATACAACCTTTGCATATGGAAATATGACCGTGGTTGAGAAGGCAGAAGAGGGTGAAAAGGTTGGTTACGATGTCAGCTTTACCGTTACCAATACCGGCGATGTGACAGGAAGTGAGGTTGCACAGGTCTACTTGGGCGAGGCCCAGGTGCCGGAGGGGGTTCAGACAGCCAAATATCAGCTGGCTGGCTATGAGAAGGTAAAGGATATGAAACCCGGCGAGACCAGAAATGTGACGATTCATGTATCCGAGCGTTCCCTGTCCTACTGGAACTCCAACCAGGAGGCACTGAACGTCAACAGTGACGGAACACAAGATAAGTGGACTGTGGCCGAAGGCTCCAGAGCAATTTATGTGGGCGCAGCATCCGACGATCTTTCGTTAAATACTACTGTAGAAGTAAAGGAAAAGGCAACCCAGGCAGATCTGGATAAGGCAACTGCAGAGGCGCAGGCAGCCAAAGAGAAGGCAGAGGCAGCTCAGAAGGAAGCGGAAAAAGCGCAGGCAGCGGCAAAAGAGGCTGAGGAAAAGGCCAAGGCGGCCAAGAAGGAAGCCGAGGCAGCCAAAGAGAAAGCCGAGGCTGCACAGAAAGAGGCCCAGGCAGCAGCAGAGGAAGCCAGAAAAATGGCGGCAGCTGAGCAGAAAAAAGCGGAGGAAGCCATCGCTAAGGCCCAGGCAGCCCAGGAAGCAGCCGACAAGGCCCAGGCAGCAGTGGAGGAACTGAAAAACAGCATAGGAAAACAGAAACCAGTTCCTGAAGTAGGAAAGACAGCAACCGTGGGCAGCCTGAAATATCAGGTTACCAAATCGAATGCAACCACCGGAACAGTAAAGGTGACAGGTTTAAAGACAAAATCAGTCAAGAGTGTTGTGATACCAAAGACAGTCAAGATAGGCGGTTACACATTTAAAGTGACAGCCATCGGGACCAATGCCTTTAAAAACTGTAAAAAGCTGAAAAAGGTGACTATAAAATCCACGGCCATAAAAACCGTAGGCAAGGGAGCATTTAAGAACATTTCGAAAAAAGCAACGATTAAGGTTCCGGCTTCCAAGTTCAGCTCCTATAAAAAGTTATTAAAGAAATCAGGTCTTGCATCAACGGTGAAAGTTAAGAAATAGTAAATTCAGAAAGTTATTTAGGAATAAATGAGTATGGAAAAAGATCCTTAACGGGACTGCCTGACTCAGGTATGCTAAGGCATACCTGAGTCAGGTTTCTTCTACCGTATGCCTCTTGATAATACTCCGGATATTTTCATACAGATAAGGCTTTATCTGAGTTAGGGACACAGGCTGGCTGTAGAGTATAGGGCTGTAGATACTTCCGCTCACCAGCTCGATGATCATATAGATCATAATCTCCGGCTGAGCCAAGGTGCGTCCGGACTCTGCTATGATCTGTTCGTAGATCTCATAGACATTGCGTCCGGTGTCGGAATCAGACTGATAGATCGCGTTCGTAAAGATTCCCCAGCTCAGGTGCTTGGAAATCAGGTTTAGGAGGGAGCGGTCCGCGTTTAGACAGTCTATAATGTAGTCCACCATGAAAATCACCTGATCCTCAAAGGCGGCAAAGGTCTGGGATTTCATGGACACATAGGCCTTTTGAAAGAGTTCATTGGCTTTGTGTGCAATCAGCTTATTGCGCAGATCGTACTTGTCTGCAAAATACAGGTAAAAGGTACCCTTGGCTACCCCTGCCTTTTCCACAATATCAGAGATAGATGTCTTCTGAATCCCCTTTGTAATAAACAGCTCAAAGGCAGTATTCAGCAGGGCATCTTTCTTTTTTTTCTTATTGTTTTCTAATTTATTCATAGGCTGCATCTCCTTTGTTCTCTTTATTATTGTACAAAAGTGACCAAAAGTCAATTGCTATTTTGCCCCAAATATAAAAGAATCATAAACTTCAAAAAAGACATTGACTAATAGTCATTTTTGGAGTATAACATTGTAAGAAACAAATGACCAATAGTCATTTTAAAAAGGAGAGGTAAGAAATGATAAAGGTAGGAAAGAAAATTGTAAAATTTCGCATTCCCATATTTATCATCAGCCTGTTGCTGCTCATACCGTCTGTGATCGGATATGTGAACACCAGGATTAACTATGACGTCTTGAGTTACCTTCCGGACCATCTGGAGACAGTTAAGGGACAGGACATTATGGTGGATGAATTTGGGATGGGGGCGTTCTCCATGGTAATCGTGGAAGATATGCAGCCCAAAGACGTAGTGAAGTTAAAGGAACAGATAGAACAGGTGGATCACGTGAAGGATGTGCTCTGGTATGACAGCTTTATGGATATCAGCGTGCCCATTGAGATGCTGCCTGATAACATAAGGGAGGCCTTCAACCAGGGGGATGCCACAATGATGATTGCCCTGTTTGATGACACCACCTCCGCTGATGCCACCATGCAGGCCATCAGCGATATGCGCTCACTGTGCAGACAGCAGTGCTTCATCAGCGGAATGTCTGGTGTGGTGACGGACATCAAGAACCTGTCCTTAAGAGAGATGCCCATCTATGTGGTGATCGCATCCCTGCTCTGCCTGCTGGTTCTGGCTCTAACCATGGAATCCTTGATTGTGCCGATTATTTTTCTATTCAGTATCGGTGTGGCGATTATCTACAACCTGGGGAGCAATATTTTTATGGGAGAGATCTCCTATCTGACGCAGGCCTTGACAGCGGTATTACAGCTGGGGGTTACCATGGACTACTCTATCTTTCTGTTAAACAGCTATGAGGAAAACAAGGTGAGGTTTGAGGGGGATAAGAAAAGGGCTATGGCCCACGCCATCTCCAATACCTTTAAGTCCGTGGCCGGAAGCTCCATCACCACAATCGCTGGTTTTGCAGCGCTCTGCTTTATGACCTTCACGCTGGGAAAAAACATCGGAATTGTCATGATCAAGGGGGTTGTGATTGGAGTGGTTTGTTGTGTGACACTGCTTCCGTCTCTGATCCTGATTTTTGACAAGGCAATTGAGAAGACAAAGCACAGAGCGTTTATCCCGAATCTGGATAAAATATCAGGCTTTATCACCCGGCATTACAAGGTCTGGATGCTGGTGTTTCTGGTTCTGCTGATTCCTGCCATGTATGGAAATAACCACGTGGAAGTATATTACAATATTGATCAGTCCCTGCCACAGGATCTGGAGAGTTCTATGGCGAATACAAAACTCAGCGACGAGTTCCATCTGAGTAATGTATATATGGTGCTTCTAGAGGATGGAGTTAGCTCCAAGGATAAGCAGGAGATGATGAAGCAGATTGAGGACGTGGACGGCGTTAAGTGGGCCATTGGAATGAGCTCAATGGTTGGAAGCGGGGTTCCGGAGGATATGCTGCCGGATGACCTAAAGAGCATGATTAAGAGTGACAACTATGAGGTAGAGTTCATTGCTTCCAATTATAAATCAGCTACCGATGAGGTGAATGACCAGATTGCAGAGGTGGACCGGATTGTGAAGAGCTACAGTCCAAAGTCCATGGTAATCGGGGAAGCGCCCCTTATGAAGGATCTGGCGGATGTGACGGATGTGGATCTGCGCAATGTAAATATAGTTTCCATTGCAGCCATCTTCCTGATCATAATGGTGGTATTTAAGTCCATCAGCATTCCGTTCATTTTAGTGGCTGTCATTGAGTTTGCAATCTTTGTAAACATGGCAATTCCCTTCTATGCGGGGACCACCCTTCCCTTTGTGGCCAGCATAGTGATCGGGACGATTCAGCTGGGAGCCACTGTGGACTACGCGATCCTGATGACCAGCAAGTACCAGAAGGCCAGAAGCAGAGGAAGCAGTAAGATGGAATCCATCAAGAGCGCCCACCGCTCATCCATGAAGTCCATTCTGATCAGCGGTGTCAGCTTCTTTGCCGCAACCTTTGGCGTGGGGCTGTACTCAGAGATTGACATGATCAGTTCCATCACCACTCTGCTATCAAGGGGAGCCATCATCAGCACTATCGTGGTTATCTGCATTCTGCCGGCAATGTTTATGGTCTTTGACAAGGTGATCTGCAAGACCTCCATTGGCTTTCTGCCCAGGAAAGAGAAAGCAGAAGACGGCAAACAGGCCGTGCAGGGCTGACGACATTTAGAAACGTTTCATTATCTGATTATGAGGAGGAAGCATCATGAATAAAAATAGAAGAGCAGTGAAAACAGCCGCCGCTTCCCTGGCGGTACTCATGGCAGGGAGCACCTGCTTTGGAAATATGGGATATGTGTACGCAGCAGGGGAAAATACAGAAAAAGAGGAGACAGTTTATGTCAAAGCGGACACAGACGGAAGCACAGACAAGGTGATTGTCAGCAACTGGCTGAAAAACCCGGATGGCAAGAGCCAGCTCATAGATCATGCGGACTTGACGGAGATTGAAAATGTCAAGGGAGACGAAAGCTTCACAAAAAATGGAAATCAGCTCACTTGGGAAGCTGGAGGGAAGGATATCTACTACCAGGGAGAAAGTAACAGGGAGCTTCCCGTAGAAGTGAAGGTGACCTACTATCTGGACGGCAGGGAGATTTTGGGCGAGGACCTGGCGGGGAAGAGCGGCAAGGTAAAGCTCCGGTTTGACTATGTAAACAAGTCCAAGGAGGGGGAGGTATACACACCGTTTACCATGGTGACTGGTGTGATATTGCCCACCGAACACTTTTCCAATGTGCAGGCGGAGAATGGCAAGGTGATCTCTGACGGCAGCAAAAATATAGTGGTGGGTATGGGATTTCCGGGACTGTCCGACAGTCTGAGGCTGTCGGACAGTGAACTCACGGAGGAGGTAGAGCTGCCGGATCACTTTGAGATAACAGCGGATGCCCAGGATTTTACGCTCTCCATGACAGCCACTGTAGCTGCTACGGGTGATTTGGAGCAGTTTGGATTTGATGAGGCCGACAGCTGGGATGATCTGAAGGACTCTATCGAGGAACTAAAGGATGCCTCCAGCGAACTGGTAGATGGGAGCGGTGAGCTGGCAGACGGTGTGAAGACACTGCAGGACGCCTGTGTGACACTGGTGGACGGCATGAATACTGTGGATGAGAAGATGGGAGAGCTATCCCAGGGGATCAGCACCCTGGATAGTAAAAAGGGAGAGCTGATCAATGGTTTGAATACCCTGGCAAAGGGAATAAGCACTCTGAACAGCAAGAAAGGGGAGCTCACAAAGGGCATGGATGCGCTGGCATCCGGAAGCAAGGAATTAAAAACAGGAAATAAGAAGCTGGAAACCGGAGTTATGCAGTATACTTCCGGTGTTGACCAGCTGGCAAGAGGAATCAGCCAGTATACGGCTGGGGCCAGCTCGCTGGAGGCCGGAATCAGCCAGTACACCGCCGGAGCGGACCAGCTGGCAAGCGGTGTTTGGCAGTACACTGCAGGCGGGGATGCCCTTGCCAAGGGAACTGCCGGTTATGTGGCCGGCACCGAATCGCTGGTAAATGGAATTCGTGAACTGGATGCCGGGATTGATGCGCAACGGAAGGCGCTGAGCGGGCAAGGCGGATCTGAAAAGAGCGGGGATGCCGTGGCCAAAGCGGGGGAGGCGAAAAGCGCGGCAGACCAGATGAAGGAGGCTATGAAGCTTGCGGACTCTACCATAAGCAGCCTGGAGACCTCCATTGCCCAGAACCAGGCAGTGCTGGACACACTTCTGGACGTACAGGGAAGACTGGGAGAGATTCCCAGTGACTTGATCTCTAAGGTCTCAGATACCTACAGCAGCTATGTGGGAGCCCTGGGGACCAGTATCTCCTATCTGCAGAATGACATAGCAATTCAACAGTCCTCCCTGAGCGCATGGAAAGACTTTAAAAATACAGCGGATTTGGATGGTTTGAGCAATACTCTGAATACGATTCAGAAGAGTACGAAATCAGGGGAGGACGTATCTGCAGCCTATGCAGCAGGTTACAGGGAAGGAGCATCTTCTGCCCTGGATAGCATTTCCGGGAGCGTGAAAACCATTCTAAAGGGAGCCAATCAGCTTACTGCCAATGATGATCAGCTCACTGCAGGCGCAAAGGCATTGCAAAACACTGCGCCCGCGCTCCAGGAAGGGGCCAAAAATCTGGCTGGCAAGAGCAGTACATTGAATGCGGGCATCCAGGAGCTGACCGGTAGCAATGGGCAGCTCACAGGAGGGGTAAAACAGCTCACAGATAAAAGTGCAGAGCTTAACAGCGGAGCAAAGCAGGCATCGGAGGGCGCAGCGGCCCTGGCTTCCGGGAGCGTCCAGCTTCAGACAGGGGTCACAGCTCTTGGCAAAGGAATCGGAGAACTGGCGGCCGGAAGCAGCAGGCTGACAAAGGGCGCTGGAACACTTAGCGATGGCATCGGTACTCTGGCTGCGGGAAGTGCACAGCTAAAGGAGGGAACCGCCACTTTGGCAGACGGAGGCAGTCAGTTAGGCAGCGGCGTGGAAGAGCTGTCAGACGGGGCCAATACCTTGAAGGATGGCATGAAGGAATTTGACGAGGACGGCATCCATAAGCTTACCGACCTGGTGGAGGTGGATGTTCAGGATATCCTGGACCGTCTGGATCAGGTGATGGATGCGGGCAAGGCGTACCATGCATTCACAGGGGACAATTCCAATGAAAACAGCAGCGTAAAATTCATCATTGAGACTGCGGGGATCAGTGAGGACTAAAGAGCTGGCATACTTTAAAAAGTGCGGGGAAAGCTTGGGGCTGCTCTGCACTTTTTTTACCTTATTTGAAAAGCATTCTGTATGGGAGAGAGAATGCCTGCAAGTTGCATTTTGCAATGGAATATAGTAAGATGTTTTGTAGTTATTCATCAGGTCTGCGCATTTACGATGTTTTTATGTCCCTGTGGAATAATCAGGCAGCGGAACTGGAAAAATAAAATCAGGAGGTTTGTAAAAATGGAACTGGAAGTATTGAGAAAAGATATGATTGCAGCCATGAAGGCAAAAGACAAGGCACGCAAGGATTCGATTTCCTCACTGATCGAGGCAGTCAAAAAGGTAGCGATTGACGAAGGATGCCGTGACAATATACCTTCGGATATGGTAGACCGTGTAATCTTAAAGGAAATGAAGACCGTGAAGGAACAGATCGATACCTGTCCGGACTCCAGGGAGGACCTGAAGGCAGAGTATCAGGCACGTTATGACGTGATCAAAGAGTATGCTCCAACTCTGATGTCTGAGGAGGAAGTCAGAGCCTATATAATGGATAAGTTCGCCGAGGTGGCATCCACAAAGAATAAAGGACAGATCATGAAAGCCGTGATGGCTGACTTAAAAGGCAAAGCGGACGGTAAAGTGATCAATCAGGTAGTGAGCAGTCTGTGCAGCCAGTAATAGGCTGCGCCTGCGTTTTTCAGTAAGCAAGCGTTGTTATGTCTACTTAAATACCTAAAAAAATCACACTTAGATGTAGAAAAACCATCTGCCGAATTCACAACGGATTTCGTATAATAGTATTGACTAGAAGGAACGGAAGACAGGCAGAATTCAGAGGATTTTGCCAGCGCTGCAGAAGGGGGCGGATGGTATGAAAAAATGGAACTGGACAGGATGGTTAGGTGTGGTTGTTTTATGTGTGACGGCTCTTGCAGGGTGCGGAACACATAAGACAGAGGCTTCGGTATCTGTAATGGAGGTAAAGGAAGTGAAACCGGCGAATGCCACGGGACGGAAGTTTGGTTGGTCTGTATATACCCTTGACAATCAGTTCTTCAAAAGAATGGATACTTCTGTGGAGGAAAAGGCCGAGGAGCTTGGGATTACACTTCTGATGCACGACCAAAACAGTGATCCGGACGAGATGGTTAAGGGATGTAAGAGCCTCATCAGCCAGGATGTGGAGGCATTGCTGGTTTCCCCTTGTAACCCGGAGAGGATGCCGGAGATAATTGATCTTGCCCACGAAAAAAAGATTCCTGTTGTGATCGTCGATATCGGTGACGGGGGCGGAGATAAGGATGCAATTATAGTCTCTGACTGCTATACGGGCGGAGAAGAGGTGGGAAACTACGCGGTTAACCTCCTGAGAGATAAGCAGATTACCGGAAAAGAGATGGCGATTGTAAAATGTGAGGAGACTGCGGTGTATGCCAGGCGCAGAGGCGAAGGCTTTACAGAAGCGGTGGAAGCAGCAGGCTATCAGATCATAGCGGAAGAAACCGGGGACTCCAGGGAAGATCTGGGTTACGAGAAGGCGAAAAGGATTCTGGAAGGACATCCGGATGTGGCAGTTATCTTTGCAGAGAATGATATGATGGCTCTGGGCGTGGCCCAGGCAGTGAAAGAGGCGGGCAGTGAAGCATTAGTTTTTGGATTTGACGGAAATCAGCTGGCAGTCAATGCCATCATAGAGGGCAGGATGCATGGAACCATGCTTCAGGACTCAGAGGCAATGGGCAGAAAGGGCGTGGAGATCGCAAATCAGCTGGCAGACGGCAAGACACTGACCTATGATGATCCGGAAACAAAAGAATTTTACGTGAACGGATACATGATGGGGGAGGACAGCGATTTGGTGGATGAGACAGAATAGCGGGCGCAGATATGCCCTGAGGGGTCACAGCAGAAAGCACAGGAGATAGGATAAAACGGTCAAAGAAGGGCAGAACTGCCTGGAACATAAGGAAAGGCGGTAGAAAGCAAAAGTGAGGGAGACAAAAAAGGATTCCCTGGTTATGGTTTCTTCCGAACAGCAAAAGGCGCCTGCGCGCAGTAATGTTATATTGCCGCAGACGCTTTTGCGCTATAGCAGGGAAATTGCGGATCAATCCTACGTAATCCGCGATCTGCACCAGCTGTCGGAGAAGCTTCCGGAGGATGAAAATATCTATATTTTAAGCCACAATGTAACGGAAGATTTTCCAAAACACAGGCATGGCTACTATGAGATGAACTATGTGTACCAGGGCGATCTGGTGAATGTGATTGACGGAAACGAGATCTATATGTCAGAAGGCCAGCTGGCGATTGTAAATCCCAGAGGGGTGCAAAGCCTGCGCTGTCTGGGAGGGGAAACGTTGATTTTGAACTTCTGCCTGCACAGGGAATGCTTTGACCGGACCCTGAAGGCCTTCTATGAGGACAGGAATCCTGTGTCTGATTTTCTGAGGGATGCGCACAAAAATAAGAGAAACTATATGTTCTTTTCCATGGAACACGATGTGCAGGCCCAGTCCATTGTATCCAATATTATTCAGGAGTATGCAGATGCAAGGTTCCACCAGTCCTATGCTCTGGAGGCCCTTTTTATTCTGCTGTTTACTCATTTAGTGCGTACCGGAGAGTACAGCTACTACGGAATGGACGAGCAGGCTCTGAGAACAGTGCAATACATAAAGGAAAAATGTCTGTCTGCCAGTATTGCGCAGATTGCGTCGCAGCTGGGATACAATCCCAGCTATCTGGCAGTTTATGTCAAAAAGCATACTGGCAGGAACTGTCGGGATATTTTGCAGGAGGCCAGGCTGAAGGAAGCATTGAGGCAGTTGGCGGAGACAGACTACGATATTTATGATATCGCGGAGAACTGCGGTTACTCAAGTCCAAGTCATTTCTTTCGGATCTTTCGGGAAAAGTTTGGACTGACGCCTGGGGAATACAGAAAAAGTTTGTGGTGAGGAAGTTTTTGGTCAAATCTTAAAATCTGTCTGGATTTTTAGACGTATTATCAGTATAATTGGAAGCATGATATCAATCTACGCATTTAAAGATGTGATCGTATTCTATTAAATTACCGAACGTGGATTGCAACAACGGAGGTATTTCATGGGTATCATAGTGAAAAAAGAACTGGACCCTATTTTTGAGACCTTTTCACTGCTCTGTCTGGCAGATATGGAGGATTGGCGGGGGGAATCAATCAAGCAGCTTGCCGAGTACGGGCTGGGCGGAGAGGTTTTCTTCCAGAAGCATTTCAAGATAGTTGAAAAGTATATCAAAACTTTTCAGAAGCATAAGGTGGACACGCCGCAAGAGGAGTTTCTCTGTCACGGTGAGTCAGAGACAATGTTTATACTTCTCATGGCTCTTGCCACTGAGAACAGGGAATATCTTCACCAACCCGAGGCAGCGGACTTCATGAAGCTTCGGAGGTTGATAGCGTACTGTCTGGTTGATCCGGAGATGGAGCCTCAGATAAAATCAGAAAAGGATCTGCCGGATTTGTCGGACGACAGCAGTCTGTTGAAATGGATGGACAAGGCAGATATTAAGGTGGAAGATAAATGGTATGTGCTTGATATGCTGCGGAGACCTGACTATTGGTTTACGGGACTCATGGAGATGATAAGACGGAATCTTCCTGCATTTGAGAGGGCGAGGGAGGCTGTATACAAGCCGTTAGAGAAGCTGCTTCAGAATAAAGGGCTTGATGGAAATAACAGATTTACCAAAATTACGGAGACCTATATACACAGCCAGGAATTTTACGCTTCCCTGGCTATACCGATGATACATGTCACCTTTCTGTCCTATGGCTATCAGGGTGTATTGATCACTTACCTGGATGCCGGAAAAACAGCAAGAAGCTACCCAAAGGAGTGGGTAATCCGACAGGCCAAGGCGCTTAGCGATAAGAGCAAGCTAGATATACTTTGCGAGCTGAAGCGCGCCAGAAAATTCAACCTTGAATTGGCAGAAAGCCTGGGATTGTCCCCATCCACAGTGTCCCATCATATGAATTCACTGCTCATCTGCGATTTTGTCACTGTGGAAAAGAGAGACGGAAAAGTTTACTACTGTCTGCAGAAAGAAAGTATACGTGGTTTTTTAAATGGAGTGGAGGAGATGCTTTTATAGCATCTCTCTTTTTCTATTGAGAAAACAATCCTGCGCCGGAAAAGGTTTGCGAAAATCTGAACCTCATATCAACATGCAGATCAAATATAATTTGATATACATAAAATATATTTGACTTTGATAAAATTATATGATATTTTACAAATGTAAAATAAATTTGATGTACATGAAATATACTGATCTCAAACAAGGAGGATTTTCATGAAGCTTTTTAGAACCAAGGAACGTTTCCTTTTACTGGGGGCTATCCTGGTGGGAGGAGTGACGGCGGTATTGTCTGCATTTATCTCTATTTTAATTCAGAAGGTTATCGATATAGCCATTGCAGGTGATATACAGGGATTTAGCACACATCTAATAATTATGCTGGCATATCTTGCCGCTCTTGGAATAACCGGCTTTCTCGAAGCCATTCTGGGGAAACTGCTTGTACGCAATGTGACGCGACATCTGCGTGATGACATTTTCTGCGGAGTTTTAAAACGCAGCCCTGTTACATATGCATCGCAAAATACGGCAGATTATCTGTCCGCACTTGTCAATGATGTCAAGCTGATTGAAGAAAATTACCTCATTCCGCTTTTACTCTGCTCTCAGATGGCAGTGATGTTTTTAGCTTCGCTGGGGATACTACTATGGCTAAGTCCATTAGTTACCGTTATTTTGCTGGGCTTTCTGGTACTTCTGTTTGCTGTACCTGCACTTTTCGGCAAAAAGCTTCAAAATCGTCAGGATGCCTATTCACTGCAATTATCCGTGTTTACTGGAGCAGCCAAGGACTTTTTTAACGGATATGAAGTGATACGCGGATATTCGGCCTACAAATTTATACGCAGCCGATTTCTACACATCAGCAAAGAGACTGTTGATAAAAAATATTCAGCCGACAAACTGATGGCTGTAAACGAATGCTTCTCAGATATTTTTTCATCACTTACAATCATTGTGATTGTATTTGTATCAGCGTGGCAGCTCATGCAGGGAAAGGTAACCATGGGAACACTGCTGGCGCTGATTCAGCTAAGCGGAACCTTTGTCACCCCAATTGTACTGTTTTTACAGAATTTTCCTAAAATACAGGGGATAAAGCCCATATTGGAACATTTAGGAAAGCTTACAGGGTATACAGATAGGCATGCGGAGGAGAGTTTTTCTGGGGTTAGGTATGAGGTTAGTCCTGTTGTTTTTCGCGACAGCATGGTATGTTCAGGACTCACCTATGGGTATTCAAAAGACCAGCAGATTTTGAAAAATGAAAGCTTTTGCTTTCAAGCCGGAAAAAAGTATGCGGTGACCGGGCCCAGCGGCTGCGGAAAATCTACATTGATCAAGCTTCTCAGCGGTTATTCAAAAGATTTTGAGGGAGAAATTTCTGTGGATGGAAGATCTATAAAAGAGATGGGACAGCAGGAGATAAACAGCCTGATCGCAGTGATTCACCAGAATGTATTTCTCTTTGATACGGATATCAGAGACAATATCTGTCTGGGACAGAGCTTTTCTCAGCAGCAGATAGAGGAAGCTTTGCGTGAAAGCGGATTATGGGATTTCATATCAGCGCTTAAGGATGGGATAAATACAAACGTAGGGGAGAACGGACAGCTTTTCTCCGGTGGTCAGAGACAGCGGATTGCTTTGGCCAGGGCGCTTATCCGCAGGACTCCCGTATTGATTTTGGACGAGGGCACCTCGGCCATTGACAAGGAGGCAGCATTTGAGATTGAACAGAACCTGCTCTCAAGAAAGGATCTGACGCTAATCACAATCACACATCATATGGATAAACGGTTAAAAGGATATTATGATGAAATTATCCAATTAAAACCGATTAGCAATCACCCAAGGTCTACACAATAATAACCAGTACAGGGAGGATGAAGGTTGACATTTTACACGCAAAGGTTTATACTGTAAATACTTCGAGAGGGGAAGTAAATTGAGGAGATGAGAAACATGAATCCGGGAATCAAGGAACTTGAGCAGGGGATTTTTGAATATATTGATAAATTTAAACTTCTTGTGTCTCCCCAGACCTGGGAGAATGTGTTAATGGACTGTTCTAAAAACGAAGTCTTTGTGATGCTCCTGCTGTACCGGAGAGATGAGGCGAACATGACTCAGATAGCCGAGTATATCCAGGTGCCGCTCAATACTGCCACCGGCATTGTGGCACGAATGGAGAAGAAGGAACTTTTGCAACGTCGGCGCAGTGAAGAGGATAAGCGGGTGGTGACCATCCGGATCACGGATACCGGACTGGCCTGTGTGAAAAGCATACTCAGCGAATTTTTGCACTATGGGCAGATTATTTTAAACAAGCTCACAGCGGAGGAGCTTAAGATGGGGATGCAGATTCTGGAGAAAATTTTTGCTGCCCTTGATGAAGAGTATGCAAAAGCTCAGAAACCTTTAGAGGATAAGAAAATACGAAAAATTCCCATAGATTAAAAAAACGGAGATGGCATCTCCATTTTTTTAGATAAATACTTCGAATACCGAATTATTCAAATCAAGAAATAAAAGGAGGCAGATTTATGAGCAGAATACTTATATTCACAGGCAAAGGCGGTGTTGGCAAGACGAGTGTAGCGGCGGCCCATGCCAGACTGTCAGCCCGGGAGGGGAAGAAAACATTATTGTTCAGTTCTGACATGGCGCATAATCTCAGCGATTTGTTTGAGCAAAAAATAGGACGTCAGGAGACAAGGCTTTCAGAAAATCTCTATGCACTTGAGGCAGACCCAGACTATATGATGGAGCATGATTATGCGTATATGGTGCGGGCAGTCGTAAATATGTTGAGTTCTACCGGAACAGACACCGATATTCTGGATAAGGGATTAAAGTTTCCTGGCATGGATGAGATGTTTTCTTTGCTGAAAATCCTTGATCTCTATGAGAGCCGCAAGTATGAACGGATCGTGATTGACTGTGCACCAACCGGAGAGACGCTGGCACTTTTGAAGTTTCCGGAACTTCTATGCTGGTATATGGAAAAGTTTTTCCCTGTAGGCAAGCTTGCTATGCGTGTGCTGTCGCCTGTGTCAAAGAAGCTGTTTAAGGTTCAGCTGCCGGATCAGGCCGCTATGACGGACATTGAAAAGCTCTATGTCCGTTTAATTGCCCTCCAGGAGCTTTTGAAAGACAGAGATACCGTTTCGGTGAGAATCGTGACTATGCCGGAAAAAATGGTGGTGGAGGAGACTAAACGTAATTATATGTACCTGAATCTTTATGGCTATTATGTGGATGGCGTATATGTCAACCGTATGCTGCCGCCTTCTCTGCACAATCCTTTTTTTACTCAGTGGATGGAAATGCAGAAGAAATATAGGGAGGAGCTGGCGGATATTTTTCAGGGGATTCCTCAGTTGGAGATTCCCTGGTATGAGCGCGACCTGTGCGGTACGGACTCTTTAGACCGCATGTGTGATGAGGTACTGAGTGGCCAGAGAGTATTCGAGGTCCGAGAACATAAGGCTGGGGAAATGTACGAAAAAACGGAGACAGGATATACCATGCGGGTTTTTGTACCTTGTTTAAAGAAGGAGCAGTTGGATCTTTACCAGTCCGGTACAGATATTATTCTAAAAGCAGGTAATTTTAAAAGAAATATCGCCTTACCCAATATTCTTCGTGATTATGTGATTACAGGAGCAAAAATAAAAGACCAGAACGTGGAAATTCTGTTTGCACTGACAGGGAGGTAAAAAAATGAAACGAGAATTTGTGGAAAATATGATAAAAGCGAAAAAGTATGAAGCTCAGGCGTTTGCCAGTCTATTTCCGGAATCTGTAAAGCCTCACATCCAGGTGATCCAAAAGGAATTGTCTGAGATGGTAAAGGAATGCCTGTTTTCAGGATCAAAGCATGATGATAAAAATACAGGTGAGCAGAACAGCCGAGTTAATAAGATTAAAATAGATTGATGAAAGAGAGGAAGCACATATGCGTATTATATTTTATACAGGAAAGGGCGGAGTGGGAAAGACGAGTATTGCGGCGTCTACAGCCTGTAAGCTGGCAAAGGAAGGGAAGAAGGTTATGGTGATGAGCACTGACCAGGCCCATAGTCTGGGAGATTCACTGGCCGTTACTTTGGACTGTGAGCCGAAGCTGGTGGCAAAAGATCTGTACGCCATGGAGATCGATACCGTGGCAGAAAGTGAAAAAGCCTGGGGCAAGCTTCACGGCTATATGAAGGAACTGCTAACCAGCCATGCACAAAATGGTCTTGAAGCAGAGGAGATCCTGGTGTTTCCGGGACTGGAGGAATTGTTTTCGCTGTTCAAAATCCTGGATATTTATGAAGAGAATATTTATGATGTGCTGATTGTGGACTGTGCTCCAACAGGGGAAACACTGTCATTGCTTAAATTTCCTGAGCAGTTCGGCAGTTTCCTCTCAACTGTGCTTCCGGTAGAGCGGAAACTGGTAAAATATACAGGACCGGCAGTGCAGAAGCTTACCAAAATACCAATGCCCAGTGACGATGTTTTTGAGGAGCTCACATATCTCGTAGACAAGCTGGAAAGGATGCAGGCTCTGATGGATAACAAAGATGCCGTCAGCCTGCGGATTGTGACAACACCGGAGAAAATAGTAATACGTGAGGCAAAACACAATTTTACCTGTCTCCATCTATATGGCTATCAGGTGGATGCCGTGATTGTAAACCGGATCTATCCACAGCAGGCTCTGGAGGGATACTTCAACAAATGGATCGGTCTTCAGGAGGAAGGACTGGTGGAAATATATGAAAGCTTCAGAGACATACCTGTATTTACCCTGGAACTGCAAAGCAGGGAACTCTTAGGAATTCCGGCGCTCACAGCAGCCGCGCAGTTGGTTTACGAAAACAGGGACCCCATGGAAATCTTTTTCAAAGATCAGATCATGTATGTGGAAAAAGAAGAGGATGAATGGATATTGAAACTCTCCCTGCCTTTTGCACAAAAGGATGAAATGGAGCTTGCATTTCATGGAGATGAGCTGATCTTAAACATAAAGAATGAAAAAAGACGCTTTCTGGTGCCCGACAGTCTCAAGGGAAGAGACGTGACCGGCGCAAAATTTGAGGATGGTTGGCTGCGGGTGCGTTTTTCCTGATCGAAGCGCATACACTAAGAAATCTGCTCCTACAACAAACTGCTTTTTGTATTTATTGTAAGTAAGCGTAGGATTTGATAGAATATATAGAGTACTTTACGCAAAAGAAAGAGTAAAGGGCATAATTATGGAGAAACGAGGAATTACTAATGGATGAAAAACAGCAGAGATTTTGCGCCAATGCGAAGAAATGTGGAGGGTGTCAGTATCAGGGTGTCCCATATCAGGAACAATTGAAGAAAAAACAGAAGCAGGTGGAGGCTCTGCTGAAGAAATTCGTTAAGATCAGTCCGATCATCGGTATGGAGGAACCTTATTTTTACCGAAATAAGGTGCACGCCGTTTTTGACCGTGACCGGAAGGGAAATATTATCTCCGGAATCTATGAAGCCAAGTCACACAGGGTAGTGCCCATCGATGAATGTCTGATAGAGGATGAAAAAAGCCAGGAGATTATACGCACTATTCGCAAGATGCTCAAATCCTTTAAAATCAAGACCTACGATGAGGATACAGGGTACGGCTTGCTGCGCCACGTACTCGTCCGCAGAGGCTTTCGCACGGATGAGGTTATGGTGGTTCTTGTCATAGGCTCACCTATTTTCCCATCCAAAAATAATTTTGTTAAGGCCCTGCGCAGGGTCCACCCTGAAATCAGCACCGTGGTATTAAACATCAACGACAGGCACACGAGTATGGTTCTGGGTGAGAGGGAAATTGTTATTTATGGGAAAGGTTTCATCAGAGATACCCTTTGCGGCCGCACGTTCCGTATTTCACCAAAGTCCTTTTACCAGGTCAATCCCGTACAAACGGAAGTACTTTATAACGAGGCTGTCCGTTTTGCGGGACTTACCGGCAGGGAGCGTGTGATTGACGCTTACTGCGGCATTGGCACCATCAGCCTCATTGCTGCCTCAAAAGCAAAAGAAGTGATCGGTGTAGAACTTAATAAAGACGCGGTGCGCGATGCCAGGATTAACGCCCGCGAAAACAAAATCACCAACGTACAGTTCCGCCAGGGCGATGCGGGGCAATTTATGGAGGCTATGGCCGCCGCAGGCGAACGTGCAGACGTGGTATTTATGGACCCGCCCCGCGCAGGGAGCGATGAGAAATTCCTCTCCTCCCTCATAAAGCTGTGCCCGGGTAAGGTGGTATATATTTCGTGCAATCCAGAAACGCTTGCGCGGGATTTGGAGTATCTTACGAAAAAAGGGTATGGGGTGAAGAGAGTGCAGCCGGTGGATATGTTTAGTTTTACCGTTCATGTTGAGACCGCCGTGTTGCTGACTCGGAAAGCTTGATTATAGGCAGGTTTGCGGGATTATATGAGGAAAATGGAGTTGTGTTTTAACGAGAAAAGAGATGGATAAGTTTCCCCGAACGCAAGGTGGGGTAAATATTCTGACAGGGTTTTGCCCGTGGTTTTTAGAAAAATGATACCACGGCGCAAAACCCTTACTTTTTAGCAAAAGTTATACAATTTGGGAAAACTGATACTCTGTGACAAAAAGACTGACATTAGCTTATTTGAAGCCAAAAAGCAGACTAAAAAAGACTCTTGTTATGGACGCGTCATCTTAAGTATAGTAAACTAAACTCATTGAGAAAGTTGAAGTTAAAGAGCGGAGAATAAGGAAATGGCTTTTTCAGAAAAACTTAAGAGTGAAATAGAACTTTATTGTAACAATCATTTAGCGACAGATTCATGGTACGAGAATGAAGTTTCTTTTATTCAGGATATGGAGCTAAAGAATCGTATTATTGCAGAGTTTAAAGCAATTAGATTTGCATATAAACTTTACGAGGGAATAGAAGCGATTGATGAAAATTTAATATTTGAGGTACGAAATCAGATACTTGCCTATGCGTCAATTTATGAAGCTGTAATAGAAAATGTATTAAGTACATATTATTCAAATACTACGGAGTTTGATTCTTTAATGCATCATGTTGTACCAATAAAGATTTCAATTCCAGAAAATATGCAACATATATTGCAGGAGGCATTATCACATGACGGAAAGATAATCGTACCATTCTATTATGATAGAAAGAAGAAAGAAAAACCTCAAGTTAGGTTTGATGATAAATGTAGAACTGCGGAAAGTTTAGGATTGATTCATAAAATTTTAAATAATGACGCAGTGGAAGTGGATTTGCCGTCTGAAATAATTGAAATATACTCATTATGAAAGGAAATATGCGAGATGTATCTACATTGAATCAATTATTAGTGCTTACGAATCTAGAAAGTTATAATGCAGCTTTGATTAATCAGGGAAAGAGTCAATAAAAACGTATGGAATTGCTTCGGCGGTTGGCGGTACAGCAGTTGCAGAGACTAGAAAGGGTAAGTTTAAATAATTTACCCATATTAGAAGCTAGTCCACAGAAAAGCTAAAATATCTTAGTATAAGAGAAAACGCAAATTATATTTAAACAAAAATATGGTACATGAGAGAACAATGGGAGGGAAATATTTATGGAATGGAAAAAACTATTAACACAAACTCGGCCGATTATTGTAAGAAAATTTGGGGGAAATAAAAAAGAATATATGGACTTGCTGTTGCTGGCCGATGAACAGGAAGATATGATAGATAAATATCTTGAGCGTGGTGAAATGTTTGTCTTAGAAAACGATGGCATAAAAGGCGAATGCGTAGTCACTAAAGAAGCAGACAGCGTCTATGAGATTAAAAATATTGCGGTTTTGCCTGACTGCCAACGAAATGGCTATGGGAAAAGTATGATAGATTTTGTGTTTTCTTATTATACCGATTGTCAGACAATGCTTGTCGGAACAGGGGATGTCCCTTCAGCACTTAGTTTTTATCAGAAATGCGGATTTGTAGAATCACATCGAATAAAAAACTTTTTTACGGATAACTATGACCATCCTATGTTTGAAGATGGAAAACAACTTATTGACATGGTCTATCTAAAAAGGGTACGGTAACATAGAATTTGCAGGAGACGGTAATGGACTACAAAATCAGAACAATATTAGCGGAAGAAGATAGTTTGCTTAAAGATTTTTTGTACAAAGCTATTTTTGTGCTGGAGGGAGTGCCAGCCCCCCCAAAAACAATTATTAATCAGCCGGAATTGCAGGTATATATAGCCGAGAAAAGCTATAACAAAAGATATCAGGCAAGCTTTATGGAAAATAGTGAGTTTGTTTTCGGCAGCATGGTTTAGAAGCGTTTATGGAACAACAGAAAGAAAAAGATACCTGTTTAAATTGTGCCGGCATTATTTCCATTCACGGAAAGGAATGCAGCGAGTGCCAGGAAAAGATGGGAAATGAAAGGAACAGAGGCGATAAATATGGAATGGTTTAATGTGTTCGGATTGCTTTTTATTGCGGTGGTTATGATACCCAATATTATCTTTGCGATTAAGTGTAAAGATGGTTTTTTAAACAAATGGGAAAATAAATATGTTGAGGTAATAGAACAAATCGGACGATTTGGCTGTTTTGGATTTATGATAATAAATATTCCGGGGACATGGTTTGGCTGGTGGTCTGATAAAGGATTTGCAGTATATCTTATTGTGGATATAATATTAGTAATGCTCTACTGTACTATTTGGATTGTCTGCTTTAAGAAAAACAGCGTTTTTAGAGCATTGGCGCTTTCAGTTATTCCCTCAGTTTTGTTTCTTTTTAGTGGAATTATGAGTAGGTCGGTGCTGTTAATTATAGCTTCCGTATTATTTGGCCCAAGTCATATTTTGATTTCATATAGAAATGCAATATGAGACTTGCACCCTCCAACTTGAATCCATTCCTAAGAAAAAAAGGAAAGGAATTGAACATCCGCCTCTATCTGGAAACAGTAGTGACCAAGATGCTGGACCACGAAAATGAGCCCCGATAGTATCCTGGAGGAACTGATGCCATGGTCAGAAGCAATGCAGCAATCCTGTAGTTTGAATAATGGTATGGTATGAATTTTTTAAAGGATAATGAATTCAGAAAAATCAATACGCTATTTTATGCAGCGCTTACCTGCTATCAAAGCCGGTTAAGAAAAACCTCACCAGCGCGACTATTCCGGCAACAATAAAAATACAGGGACACATCTATAAAGTTACATCAATATCCGATAAAGCATTTTATAAAAATAAAAAGCTCAGTATAGTTACGATTGGAAAAAATGTAATATCAATCGGAAAGAATGTCTTTAACGGATGTGTGAAATTGAAAAGCATTACTGTGAAAAGCAGTAATGTGAAGAAGGTTGGGAAGGGAACATTTAAGAACACCCATAAAAAGGCGGTGATCAAGGTGCCGAAGAAACAGCTTAAGAAATATCGGCGGTTTTTCGGGAATAAAGGGCAGGCAAAGACTGTTAAAATTAAATAAATACATGGAGTAACGGTACCCTGATAGTAAGACGCAGAAAAAGAGTCTGTGCTTCATTATCAGGGTACTTAATTGTATGAAATAAAAAAGGAATATGAAAAAGGTAGGTTAACTCAGTCCATGTCGCGGTGATTGCTGGGATAATGTAATATATGAATTCTTTTTGCCATAAGAAGAAAGAACTGAGGTACACCTTGGAATTTGACAAAGTATATTTCCAAAGAAGACTTGTTTAAAAGATTACTCTTACCATGGACGGTTTAATGAAAATGTAGTAAACTGATTTTACCAGGAAATAAAGTTTGGAGAAATATAGGCAGCTATTATTAGCACAACGGCTGTTTTAAACATGATGGGATACTGTGGTGCCAGAAGAAGCGGCCGGTACAGTTTTTTTATGTTGCAGTGCGAAAGATTCATGAACATCAAAAACAGAGATAGTCCAGTCGAAAGACTTGATTATAAAACAAAAGCAGAGATAAAAACGCAACGCACATTCTCGGATGTGCCAGAGCCGGTAGGTAGCCCGGCCGTCCTGTAATGGTTTACAGGGTAAGTAACCTGCCCCTCCGGGTTGTCCGTTCTTTGCTCATTTCAATCAATGAAGGAGGGATTGTCATGGGCAATGTAAGTATCAAATTAACGGTGTATTTTGAGGAGCCATTCTGGGTAGGTGTTTTTGAGCATACCTTTGATGGGAAGCTCTCTGCGGCAAAGGTGACGTTTGGGGCAGAGCCCAAGGATTACGAGGTACAGGAGTTTATTTCAAGACACTATAAGGATTTGCGGTACAGTCCGGCTGTGGCAACTGTTGTGAAGGAATCAAAGAAAAATCCCAAAAGAATGCAGCGAGATGTGAGAAAGCAGTTGCAAAATGCTGGAATCGGGACAAAATCTCAACAGGCTTTGAAATTACAGCAGGAGCAGGACAAACAGGAGCGTAAGTCTAAGAGCCGGGAGCAGAAACAGGCAGAAGCTGAGCGGATGTTTGAACTGAAACAGCAAAAGAAAAAGGAGAAGCATCGGGGAAGATAGAGTACCAGCTGGAATACTTTGAAAAATCATGGTGGGCATCAGCCGTTAAACGGGCTGGTGCTTTTTTGTATCATAGGAAAGTCCTTCGGAATTCCCTATGATATAAAAAGCCCTCCGGGCGGGATTCTTTTTCATGTTCCTATTACATACCGTGGTTAATGTCATAATGATACTTGTCCATCTGTAAGTGCTACGGTATAATATATCTACACGTATATCTCGGTACCCTGATTGCCATACCGTTCCAAAGGGATAGATAGGCAATTTCCAATAAAGGCAGGGGGATTTTTACTTGAAATGAAAATAATCTGTCACAGCAGGAGATAGAAATAGAATGATTGAAAATAATGAATTATTGAAAAATTTAGATAAACTACACACCACCGAATTGGGTGAAGAGCGTATAAAAAGAAATCTATCTTTAGATACAGCCTATGTGATTGAGTGGTGCAAGCGTAGAATTTATTCTAAGGATGCCCAGATTACCAGGAGCGGTAAAAATTGGTACATTAATACAGACGGATGTATTATTACAGTAAATGCCAAAAGCTATACTATTATCACAGCACATAAACATTAAGAGATAATTTATGCGCAGTTGCATTTAAGATAGCGCTGTCTACAGTTTCCTGAATCAGCGGTGAGATGGAACCAAACATGACACATAGCTGGCATATTTATTCTGCTAAACTAACACTGTAAGATTCAGGGCGGTGAAAAAGAGACGGAAAAGTCAAGCGGTGGTATTGGAAGGATAAGAATTACCCTGAAAAATAGGGAAATAGAGGAGAATATTAAGACGTTATGATTGATATAAAGGATATGAGCTACATCCCATCATTAGGGGAAATAGGTAAGTATATTGGCATACCGTTATTTGAGGCATTTTGTCAATACATGGATGAGGAGTATAAGGCAGTCTGCAGAATAGAGTATAGTAAGGATGTTTGGGCGCGCGGCTGGAATGTGAAATTTAAAAAGGCGGGAAAGTCTCTGTGTGTAGTTTACCCAAAGGAAAAGTACTTTACCGTGCTGGTTGTGGTAGGTAATAAGGAGAGGGAACGCGTAGAAAATCTTTTGCCGCAGATGTCCGAAGAAATACGGGAGTTGTACCAAACTACGAAAGAGGGGAATGGGCAGAGATGGCTGATGATTGATATCCACGTTGACAATCGAGTGTATCAGGAGGTTTTACGTCTTATTCGTATTCGGAGAGAAAAGGAATAATGGTTTCATTGGAATTAGAAAATTCCATAAAGCGTTTCAAGAGGCGTTCACAAGTTACCCCTGGGGTATGGCGATTATGCTGTATGGTAGCTTTTGGATGCCTTTTCGCAGCTGGAAACGGAGAGGAAAGAGTATGAGAAACAATATGACACAAGGGAGTATTGTGAAGACTTTGGTACTGTTTACAGTTCCTCTGATCTTGAGCGGCCTGCTTCAGCAGATCTTTAATTGGGTGGATGCTTTTATAGTGGGGAATGTGGAGGGAGAATTGGCTCTTGCAGGGATCGGGGCAACTACCTCTATATACAATCTGTTTATTGCGGTGATTACAGGTTTCACCTCCGGGATCTCCGTTCTCGCTGCACAGCAGTTTGGAATGGGGGAAGAGCATGAGGTAAAGAAAACTCTATCTACATTCGTGGTATTGCTTGGAGGCATCTTCCTGGTGATCGCGCTTGGGGGGATTTTGTTTACAAATTCCATTTTGCTCCTTTTGGATACGCCGGAAAATATCTTTGGAACCGCCAAAGAGTACATTCAGATTTTGTTTGCGGGTATTCCTTTTTTAGCTGTCTACAATATATACTCTGCAGTCCTGAGAGGGATGGGTGACAGCAAAGCGCCGTTTTTATCCGTTCTTGTATGTTCCGGAGTGAATGTGATTTTAGACCTTATTTTTGTGGTTGCACTGCGGTATGGTGCAGCGGGAGCGGCTGCAGCAACCGTTATTTCCCAGAGCGTAATGACCATTTTTATTGTTGCATATGCAGTAAAAAGATACCGTCATCTGAGATTTCGTTTAAATGGGAAAACTATTGAAAAGACCATCATAGCCAGAGGCGCCAGATTTAGTCTTCCCCCTGCAGTACAGGCTGGAACAAGTTCTGTGGGAAATCTTCTCCTGCAGCGGTTTATGAATGGTTTTGGGGAGCAGACCGTGGCAGCGATTACAACTGCTTACAGGGTAGACTCGGTTATTATACTCCCGATAGTAAACTTTGGATCTGGGATTGCCACTGTGGCTGCGCAGAATATCGGAGCCGGAGACCATGAGAGGGCAAAAAAGACGTTGAAAGCGGGGATGCTGATGATTGCCATTGTTTCTCTGTGCCTTACAGCCCTGGTTCTTTTGGCAGGGGGGAAGTTAATCGCCATGTTTGGACTGACACGTGAATCTGTAGAGATAGGAAAATCTTTCTTCCGCGCAATCGCCAGCTGTTACATAGTCTACGGTCTGGCTATGGCTGTGAGAGGTTTTCTTGAGGGAACTGGGGACATGCTTTTTTCCGGGATCGCAGGGATAGTGTCTCTGGGGGTCAGGATAGCGGCATCCTACGTGTTTGCTGCGAGATTCGGGAACATGGTGATAGCTTATGCGGAGGCATTTTCGTGGGTAGTGCTGCTTGCTGTTTATATCTGCCGCTTTTATGTTCAGACGAGGCACCAGCGAAAAGTGCAGAGGCGTTTTAATTCGCCAAAAGAGAGAAAAAGTGCAGCATCTTCTGATGCTCCAGAGACTTCCGCCAAAACTCAGGTATAGATATGCCTAATGGACAGAGGCGCTGGCGAATCCTCCATTGTGCGTTGGTTTTGCCTTATACAGGGCAGCGTCCGCCGCCTTGGCAAGAGCCGTATAGGTATCCCCCGAGCGGGCAACTACCGCGCCGGCTGACATGGTGATTCCAGGCATGTGTCTCTTGGCAGCTTCGCTTGCCAGAGTGCTGTTAATGTCATCAATAATTTTTTTAGCTACAGAGTAATCGCTTGTTCCCGCCACAAAGATGGAGAACTCATCTCCATGCAGACGGGAGGCAAGATCTACGGTACGGATTCGGCCGATAATCATCTGCGCACACAGTTTAATAACCTCATCGCCCATAGTGTGCCCGTAGTTGTCGTTAACTGTCTTAAAGTGGTCACCATCCATCATGATGAGTATGCTGCTCTCATCCGGAGCCATAGTCTCCAGAAAATCAGTCACTTTCTTGCGGAAGGATTTAATATTCATCATGCCTGTAAGGTCATCGATGGCAGCAGCCTTCTGGGCTGCAGATAAAGCAAGCTCCAATCTTTTTTGAGTCTGCCCAAGCTCAATGTAGGCGGCCTCCAGCTCACGGTTTTTCTGCCCCTTGCTGATCCGGTCCAGGATATAGATCAGTAAAAGATCTAAAGCTAAAAGAGGGAGCAGCCAGATTTGAACGCTGTCCATTAACATGGACCAAAAAGGAACCAAAATAAGAAAATTATACTGGTCACTGCAGAGCAGATATCCATAATAAGGCTTGTTTCCCACTTTCACATACGTGGCTTTTTCAGGTTGATTGGTCAGGACGGACAGTCCATGATCAAAGCGTTTGCGGAAAGTGAGAAATGCGTTTGTGGAATCCACTTGCTCTAGCAGTTTTGCGCGCTGTTCATCAGCTGCATCTGATGCCTGTTCAAGTGAGACCTGCGCTTTTACCAGACTGTTTTGGGTTTCCGATATGGAGGCGGATAAACTTTTGCCAAGGTAGTCTGTGTCTGTGCTTCCGATAATCGTGCCATTGTTATCAAAGATCATCATCTCTTCGGAGGAATAATCTTGAAGAGAGGCAACCAGCTTCTGAATATCTCCCATTTTAATATCATAGGCAAACACAGTCTTTCCGTCCGGTTGGAGTTGGGAGATAGTGGAGAGAATGTAGTGGTTGGCATAGCTCATATAGGGGGGAGTAAAAACAATTTTACCGTCCCCTTCTACTGCGTCCTTGTACCACGGCCGTTCGGTAGCAACGTATCCTGTGCTTTCATATTCTGAAAAGGGCGTATCCCAGCTATACAGATAGCGCTCTTTATAATACATATAAAGTCCATCAAATGTATCCCCCTCTATGGCAAACATTTGAGAGTCCAGCTCTTTAAGAGAATCCCAGATGTCATCCGGTTCCGGGTTATTCTCAATTTCCCTGGAAAGTATATTGGCAAATAGCCGGAAAGAGTGGGTATAATTTTGCATGACCTCCTCTGTTTTGTTTTTGTAGTTCTGCGCGTGGGCAGACAGACTGCTGTTAATAAAATAGTTTTCCCTTTCAACCAGCAGCAGAACAGCGATCAGATTAACTATTAGAAAAATCGCGGGAAACCAACGGCTCATTTTCCAATTCCGTATGTTTCTCATAGTAAAATCCCCCAAAGTAAAGTGATAAAAGCCTTTATGGAGGTGTCTGCATCAGCGGACATATCCGTTTACTATATTATCACATGGATGTCACATCACTCAATAGTATTTTTGAAAATGTAACAAAAGTAGTATGGCAGGGATGTGTATGCGCTTGTATTTGAGACAGGCGTGATATATACTAACCTTATGGCTCTGGCAATATATCAGAAGCGAGGAGGACATTAACGTGAAAGAAAATAAATACGATGATGAGAGATTTTTTGTAAAGTACAGTGAGATGGACCGGTCACAGAAAGGCCTGGAGGGGGCGGGGGAGTGGTCAGAGCTGCAGAAGCTGCTGCCTTCGTTTGACCAAAAGCGTGTCCTGGATCTGGGATGCGGATACGGCTGGCACTGTATTTATGCAGCACAAAATGGGGCCAAGTCTGTGCTTGGCATTGATATCTCAGAAAGGATGCTGGCTGAAGCCCGGAGAAAGAACACTCATCCCCAAATAGAATATGTCTGCAGTGCTATGGAAGATCTGAGATTTGAGGAGAACTCCTTTGATGTTGTAATCAGTTCTCTGGCCTTTCACTATATAAAAGACTTCAAAGCTTTGGCCGAAAAAATCAGCAAATGGACCGGTTGCGGCGGGTATTTTGTATTCTCTGTGGAACATCCGGTTTTCACCTCTTATGGTTCTCAGGACTGGCATTATGATACAGATGGAAACATACTCCATTTCCCTGTGGACCGGTACTTTTATGAAGGGAAACGGGATGCCGTATTTTTGGGAGAGAAGGTTACAAAGTATCACAGGACATTGACCACCTACTTAAATACGCTGCTGCAAAATGGTTTTGAACTGCAGAATATTGTAGAACCTCAACCGCCTGAGAGTATGATGCACCTTCCGGGAATGGCGGATGAGATGCGCAGACCGATGATGCTGATTGTGAGAGCTATAAGAAGAGGGTGATGGAAATTAAAAAAGGAGAATACATCATGGGAAAACGTTTGTCGGAACAGACAGCGGACAACATACTGTCCATGATAGCAATAGATAAAAAATATAAGCCTGGGGAAAAGCTTCCTAATGAGAATGAGCTTTCTGAGATGCTGGGAGTGAGCCGTACCACACTTCGGGAGGCAGTGCGCATCCTGGCAGCGGGCCAGGTGGTAGAGATACAGAGGGGCAGAGGGACTTATGTGAGACCAGATTTCTCTGATCAGTCCATGGACAGACTTTCAGACTTGGCGACAGCAAAAGTGGGAGCCAGGGACCTGTATGAGATGCGTCTGATCTTTGAACCTGAGGCTGCATACTATGCGGCCCTCAGGGGAACAGAGGCGGAGATGCAGAAAATTTTCCTGCTGGGGGAGCAGATTGAACAACTGATTCAGGATGGAAAGGACCGGACAAAGGAAGAGCGGGAATTTCACAAAACCATAGCAAGGGCCACGCACAACGAGTTTATGAACCGGCTGATGCCTATCATATTTGCAGCCATTGACAAAGGGGTGATACTTTCTGAGGCAAAGAAGGAAGCTGTGGAGGATACCATTTCAGATCACAGGATGTTAATGCAGTTTCTGAAAAACAGAAATGCAGAGGGCGCCCGTTATGCGATGAAGATACATATCCTTCACGCCATTGACCAGCTGGATATAAAAAAATAGTGTGGAGAATAACAACTCTTTTTGACAATTTTGCCAAAGAGAGTTTTTTTTATACCATAGGAAAGTCCTTCGGAATTCCCTATGATACTGAGTTAGAATTCTCTGCAGAGTGGGGAGGCAAATACATAGTATGTATACATTGACAAAAGACATCATACAACATATAATATATCATACAATAAAAAATACGGATTAAGAAGGAGGAGAAGTATGAGAAGCAGCAGAATAAAAGAAGGGATTAATGCGGCCCCACAGAGGGCTCTGCTTGGTGCACTGGGGGTAACAGAGAGGGAGATGGAAAAACCTTTTATCGGAATCGTCTGTTCGCACAATGAGATTGTTCCGGGACATATGAACCTGGACAAGATCGCGGCTGCGGTCAGACAGGGTGTGTTGGAGGCCGGAGGAATTCCCTTCGTATTTCCTGCAATCGCTGTCTGTGACGGCATTGCCATGGGGCATGAGGGCATGAAGTATTCCCTTGTGACCAGAGAACTGATTGCGGACTCCACGGAAGCCATGGCCATGGCCCATCCCTTTGACGGGCTGGTGATGATTCCAAACTGTGATAAGAATGTACCCGGTCTGCTGATGGCAGCCGTCAGATTGAACATCCCCGCTATTTTTGTCAGCGGGGGTCCCATGCTTGCAGGGCGGTCAGGAAAGAGGAGACTCAGCTATATGGATGCGGCAGAGGCAGTGGGAAGTCTGCACAGTGGAATAATTCGGGAGGAGGAGTTAAAGGAGTGCGAACAGAATGCGTGCCCTACCTGCGGCTCCTGTTCCGGAATGTTTACGGCAAACAGCATGAACTGTCTGACGGAGGCCTTGGGTATGGCTCTGAGTGGAAATGGTACAATTCCTGCTGTATATTCCAAACGGCTTCGCCTGGCAAAGGAGACGGGGATGCAGATCATGGAGCTGGTGAGGAGGGGAATCTGTCCCAGAGATATTATGACGGAGAAGGCATTTGCAAATGCCCTTGCCGTAGATATGGCCATGGGATGCTCCACCAACAGTGTTCTGCACCTTCCTGCTATTGCAAGGGAATGCGGAATCACACTGGATCTGGAGATGGTGAATGAGATTTCCCAAAAGACTCCAAACATCTGCCATCTGTCGCCGGCAGGGGAACATTTTATTGAAGATCTGCATGAGGCCGGGGGCATACCGGCTGTGATGAATGAGATCAGCAGAGCCGGACTGCTGTACACGGACTGTCTGACCTGTACGTGCGGCCCATTGAGTAAGAGCATTGAGAATAAAAAGAGAAAGGACTCCCAGGTGATCCGCAGCCTGGAGGAGCCCTACAGCCCGGAAGGGGGGATCGCTGTTTTAAAGGGAAGTCTGGCCCCGGAGGGAGCAGTGGTGAAACGCTCAGCAGTGGATACCGGGATGATGAGGCACACAGGAAGAGCCAGGGTATTTGAGTGTGAGGAGGAGGCCCTGGAGGCTATTTATAAGGGGGAAATCGAGAAGGGGGATGTGGTGGTCATCCGGTACGAAGGTCCCAAGGGCGGCCCGGGAATGCGGGAGATGCTAAATCCCACGTCGGCTATTATGGGCAGCGGCCTTGGGGACAGCGTGGCCCTTATCACAGACGGAAGATTTTCCGGAGCCACAAGGGGAGCGGCCATCGGGCATGTATCACCGGAGGCGGCAGTGGGCGGAACCATTGCGCTTGTGAGAAACGGGGATCTGATTGAGATAGACATTACAGAAAATAGGTTGGAGCTTTTGGTTTCAGAAGAGGAGCTGGAGGTACGAAAGAGGGAGTGGACTCCAAAGCCCTCCAATGTGAAGAGCGGGTATCTGGCGCGGTACGCAAGGGAGGTTACATCTGGCTGTTCGGGGGCTGTGCTTAGATAGGATAGCCTTATCCGGCCAGGAAGAATCTGGTAACAGCTTAGGCAGGTATGCGTATTTACTGCACATACGGAACAGTTCAGAACGGGCAAGGTTCGTTATAGGCTGCGCCGGAGGAAGCTGTTTTTTAGCCGGAAGATCTGCAAACAAGCTTTGGGGAATTCCAGTAGTAAAACAGGGAAGTTTGTGCTATTATAGAACATTATAGAGCGTTTCGGCCCGGCAGGCCGGAACAAGTTACCGCAATCCGTAGAATAGAAGGAACCGCAGATGATAGAGCTGATGGAATATGAAAAACAAATGCAGGGGGAACTGGACGCGTTTTTTCATGTCTGCCTTCCCGAATCCGGGCGTGTCTACGAGCCTTTTGGCAGACATAGACATCTGCGGCATCCGGGGTCCGGATTTGTGAAATTCTGGGTCTTGAAGGCTGAGGCAAGGATAATCGGCACTGCAGCGCTGGGACGGCTTAAGGACGACAGATGCTGCGAGTTAAAGTGCCTATACTTAAGCCGTGATTTTCAGGGATACGGGTATGGGGGATGGCTGCTGGACACGGCTGTGGCTTATGCCAGAGGCAGCGGATATCAATGGATGTATCTGGATACACTGAGCACCAGCCAAAATGCAGTGATGCTCTACAGAAAAAGGGGCTTTCAGGAGACAGAGCGGTACAATCAGAATCAGACGGCCGATCTGTTTATGCGCCGCAAATTATAGCAGAGTGGATGGGGATTAGGATGAGGATAAGGCACAGAATATTTGCCGTGTTTTTGGTAACGGCCCTGGTGGGGACCGCAGGGTGCGGGGAAAAGGGATCTATGGATCTGGAGAGTCAGGAGACCTCAGAAAAAGCATATGTCATGGAGCATGTGCAGCAGATCGAGCCGTCCCGGATTGTCCAGGAGGAGTCCCAGGCCCCCCAGGCCGTTCAACTGGACGTACCGGAGCTGTTGCAGAAACCGGAGCTTCCCACCGGATGCGAGTCCGTGGCGCTGACTATGGCGTTGATGTATGAGGGGTACGATCTGGAGAAGACCACCATTGCAGATGAATATCTGGTTTACAGCGAAGATGGTGATTTTACGAGAGGATATGTGGGTGATCCCAAGTCCCGGCAGGGAGCCGGATGCTTTCCGCCGACAATTGTAGAGACTGCCAACAGCTACCTGTCCGAACAGGGAGCCGGGAAGGTGGCGGAGGATGTGACGGGCACTGACTTTGATGTGCTCCTGGAGAAGTATCTGGCAGAGGGGATTCCTGTGATTCTCTGGCACACCATGTATATGTCAGAGCCAGAGTTTACAGAGGAGATCTATGAGCGAAACGGAATAACCTATCCCTGGTACAGTCAGGAGCACTGCGTAGTGCTGTCCGGGTATGACATGGAGCAGAATACAGTGACCGTCAATGATCCCCTGGAAGGAATCATCGAGAGGGATATGAATGCCTTTCAGGAACTGTTTGAGCAGACAGGGAAATTTGCTGTTGTGATTAAATGATGATATAAGATAACGATTCAACAGGTCTGCGCATTTTACTGCGCTGACTGTAAGAAAATGATTTAGGAGTGCTAAAAGGGAGGTAGGTGTTATATATAGACAATACCGAGAAATAGGTTATATTATATAAAAATAGCATACTATAACTTTGTGAAATTATACTATTACATCAAATACTCAATCCTGTTATAATAAATCTGAGAATAGCGTGTGGACCGTAGTGTTAATCCAGCCGTGGGCACAGGCTATTCTTTTTGTGAGGAAGCAAAAAGGATATAATGCGCATTAGGAGGGAATTTGCATGGAAATGGCGCTTCAGTTTAAGGCAGGAGATTACATGATGTACGGAACCGTGGGAGTATGCCAGGTGAAGGAGATATCAAGACTGAGTTTCATGAGGGATAAAAAACTGTACTATACCCTGGTACCGGTCTTTGACAGGGGAAGTATGATTTATATACCTGTTGACAACCAAAAGGTGGTGATGCGCCCGGTGATCAGCAGAGAGGAAGCGGAAGTCTTTATTGAGCAGCTGCCAAAGTTTCAGGTGGAGAAGTATGCCAACCGTAACGAACGGCTGCAGGCCTGTAAGGAGATGCTGGTGTCCGGCGACAAAGAGAAATGGGCGGCCATGGTCAATGGACTGTTTCAATTGGGGATGAACAAACGTGAGCGGGGGCGCAGCCTGACCATCAATGAGGCGGAGAGTATGAAAAAGGCGGAAAACCTCTTGTTTGGAGAACTGGCGGTGGCTCTTGGGCTTCAGGTGGATCAGGTTCCGGAATATATCGGAAGAAAATTACAGGGAGAATAATTTACCGGCAAAGATACAGTCCAGCTTTTTGCAAGCTGGACTTTTTTTCATAGGATTAGGGTGTCAAAAGCCACTTAAATAATAATCGATATTTACTTGTACCTTGAAAATTTAACACGAAATGGTTTTAGACAATAAAAGATGGTAGTTAGAGGTTACCTGATGAAGTATCTTCCTATGACTTTTTATACTACTTTTAATTTTGGGTCACAGTTAGCCAGGCTATTAGTGTAATTTAATAGCTTTTGAAAATTTAGTGCCGCTATTTTGAACCCAAAATGAAAACGGGTTCTGTACTTTCCATGCGTTGGTATTTTATCTACGTGGTATCTTCTCCTAAGAAGAGACGGAATTGCTTCTACACCATTGCGAAAGCGGGCATACTGGCTGAATTCTTCCGTTTTCATATACTGTAATTGTTTTGCTCTTCCAACCGATTTCCATGAGACCTCTTTCCGGACTCTTGTTTTTAAGAAGCGGGGCAGACATTTTTCTTTGTAGGGACATGAGTTGCAGGTCTCAATTTTAAAATATGCAACCGAACGATCCTTACTCGGATCGTATATGCATTCTTCTGGAGCACACTTATTTATACATTCTATCAAATACTGTCCGTCCTGCGTAAACTTGAATTCAGCATAGATTTCATCTGGTTTGCGTCCTGTAAAGTTTGTAGTTACAAGCTTAAGATTATGATCTTTTGCCAGCCTGGAATTCTCTTCACCACTGTAAGCACCATCAGCGACTATAAATGCTTCCTCTTCAAAAGTCTGCTGGTTGTGAAGATAATCTTTCATGAATTGATTGTCAGCATAGACATTTTTTTCATATGAATAATCAGTGATAAGACTGCCTGTTTCACCGACAGATTCTACTACGTTACCAACATACCCGAGATTTTTCCCACCAGCTTTATAGCGAAACGTCGCCTCTGGATCTGAAGGATTTAACAAAACTTCAGAAGTATTTTTAATCTCTTTTTTTTCAAGAAGGCGGCGGGAACCATCATCGTCGATAATCGTTCTTTCTTTTAGCAAGCGAATTAGAAGTTGGTACTCACTTGTATCATCAAAGTCACCTGTATTATCACACAGTTGAATAAGCACTTCGGCATCGTGCATTACAGCAATGGTTCTTTCTGCAGCATCCATATCCCTTTTATGGTAGATGCAACGATTATAATCATCTTTTTCGATGTAATGATGTTGTTTCTCAGGGATTTCTTTTTCACGTTGATTCATAATCTTTGCTAAATTTGCAACGCAAGTATAGAAAAGCTCCAGTAATGAAAGATTTCTAATATTAGCTGCAATCATAAGACTGTCCATTCGCTGCATATTTGGAGTGATTTTCATAAATTCTGACAGTTCCTTCGCCATTTTTACAGTGCATTCATGAATGAGGTCAACATCATGCTCTGTTTCATAAGCCAGCACACGTGCTCTGAACCGGCTGAGCGTTCTATCGCTAAGGGGCTGTTCCTCAAAACTTGTTGTATGAAGTGCATACTGATAACGAACATCAAACATAAGCGCTTCTACCAATTCATCATCCGTATCTCCAAGAGCTTCTTTTAGAATAAGAGCACCTACAATAACATTTACCGGAGTATTTGGACGTGACGCTTTACTGCTATACAATTCTGAAAAAATAGTTTCATCGATAGCAGGAAAAACATACTCAGCAAAAGCTTTTGCCCATGATTTTTCCAATACGCGTTTTTCTCTTTCAGTAAGATTGAAAGTACTATCCATTAAAGATAATTGTTGATTATTATTAGCAACAAAAGCCATTTCATCACCTCCATATTTGATAACTTAATTATAACAAATATCAGGTATTTACGATATATATCGTGTTAAATTTTCAAGGTACAAATTTATATCAAAGGTCACTGACCTTTTGACACCCTAATCTTCATAGGAAAGTTCGTCCTATGAAATAAAAAATGCTCCGCAGGATTCTTTTTTACTGCATGGAAGGATGCCTTAAGGCACTAAGCGGCGCATAAATCAGCCAGACCTTTTGGGAACGAGGGGGCGGATAAATTTATAGTAGACAAAATTTGAAAAAAGGGATATATTTGGAGTAAAATAACGAAACATTTTTGTGAAAATTTACTTAAAACTAGTGAAAACGTTTGAGTACGGGCAACAGGGGGACGGCGGTTTGAATATTTTGATTGTAGATGACGAGAAACTGGAGGTAGAAGTGATACGTCGCATGATTGACGTGCACAAGTTTGGTGTGGACGAGATATACTGTGCCTACAGCTTAAAACAGGCCGTGGAGGTGATGGAGCTTCACGACATAACGGTACTTTTGAGCGACATAGAGATGCCCAGGGGAAGCGGGCATGAGCTGGTGGAATGGATACGGGAACAGGGGCTGGATACAATCCCGATCTTTTTGACAAGCCATGCAGTTTTCAGTTATGCGCAGGAGGCTCTCCGGCTGGGGGTAATTCAATATATTCTAAAGCCGGTAGTGAAAGAAGAGCTGGAGGCGGCCCTGAATGCCGCTGCGGAGCAGGTGAGGCTCAATGAGCAGATTGAGCAGAACCGCAAGTATGCAGAGCGCTGGAACTCCAGCCAGCAGATTCTACGGAAGGAATTTTGGAGAAGGCTGTTGGAGAGTGATACGGGCAGCATCTCCATCGACTACGCACATATGGCCCAGGCGCACGGTCTCTCTCTGAAAGAGGGGGAACGTTTTTTCCCGATTTTGGTGGCATGGGAGCGAAAGCACGGAAAGGGGAGTGCCTGGGATGACTCAACCATTGAGTTTGCATTGGAGAATGTTTTGTCAGAACTGCTGTGGGAATCCCCCGGGGAAAAGAATCTGCTCAACGAGAAACATAGAATTCTCATTTTCTATCGCATGGATACTCAGCCGGAGCAGGTTGTCACGGAAAAACTGGAGCTGATGCTTCAGCAGTGCAGAGCGATCCTGGGGTTTTGCCGTATCACCTGCTATGTGGACAAACCCGCGGAGATCTCCCAAGTCCGGAAGACTGCCTTCGCGTTGTTGCAGTCAGAGGACAATGATGTGAAAAAGTCCGGAGGAATAGTACGGATTCATAAGCTGGAGCAGAGATCAGGCCAATATCAGAAGCCGGATATGGAAAAATGGATTCGGGAGCTTTTTGAGCCGGGATACCGTAAAGTAATCCTGCAGATGGAGAGCTATTTGAATACGCTGGGAGCTTCCGGGGAGGCAAACGGCCATGTGCTCAACTGCTTTCAGCACGACTTTCTGCAGGAATTGTACGGGGCCTTGAAAAAACGGGGTATTCAGGCCAACTCTATCTTGAAAAATGAAAAACTGGTGCCCCTGTTCAATGAGTCCTCCCATTCCATTGAGGACATGCAGATATGGATTCGGGAACTTATAGAATTTCTGGCCTCCTACAGCTATGAGACAGAAAAGACTCCAAACATTGTACGCAAGCTGGAGACTTACATAGAGGAAAACCTCCAGGAGGAATTGACCAGGAGCGATCTGGCGGCCAAGGTGTTTCTGCATCCGGATTACCTCTCACATATTTTTAAAGAAAAGACAGGGATGTCAATATCAGACTATATCATACACGCCAGACTGGAGAGAGCCAAGGTCCTGCTGCGTTCCACAGAGGGGAGAATTTCTGAAGTCTCCCAGAAGGTGGGGTATACGAATACCGCCTACTTTACCAAGCTGTTTAAGCGGGCAACCGGGATGACACCCAAGGAATTTAGAAAGGAACAGGAATCCGTATGAAATGGTTTCATGCCCTGAGGTATCGAATGCTGATTATGATTGGGGCGATTATGCTGGTGATGAGCGCTTTTGTGATCTCCTACAATATCTATATCTATCAAATGAAGGATGAGCAGTTTCTGACCTCTCTGGAGCGGTCCCTGGACTTTTACACAAAGATGCTCAGTGACAGCCTGGGGGAAGTGGAAAATTTTCTGGTTGCACAGAACCAGATGGGGGTGGAGTTTCAGAAACTGGAGAATCCCAAAAAAGAGATAGACCGATATCTGGCGGAGCTTGCGATCGCATCCTATTACAGGGAGTCCATAGAACGGTTCAAGGACATAGACGGCCTGTTCATGTACTGTCCCGCTGCGGACGTGTATCAGGGACGCATCGGAAGCGGGGTCAGCAGCAAGGAAAATACTACAATCAAGTATCATATACAGAGTCTCACAGACATGTTTGAGAAGACAGAGGGGCAGGAGAGAGGCTGGTTTGCCGCCCATCTTCAGGGAAACTACTATCTGATAAAGATGCTGGACCTTCAGGGGGTCTATGTGGGGAGCTGGGTGAGGGCGGATAAGCTGGTTGCGCAGGCGGAGGAGATGGTGGATACGGACAAAGGGTATCTGGTGCGCATCTATGATCAGAAGGGAAATTCTCTGACGGAGGTGAAGGCTGAGCAGATCAAGGGCCATAAGTATGTTAGACTCACCTCAGAGGTGAAGGACAGGGGGTTCTCTGTGGTGCTGATGGTGGAGAGACACCAGGGAGTGCTAGCTTGGGACGACCCCGCTATGATCTCGGTAGTGACCGCCATTCTGGGCCTGGTTGTGCTGGTGGCAGCCTGCTGGCTAACCTTTCAGAGATTTTTTATGAGACCTCTGGACAATCTGGTATTGGCTATGAACCGGTTAAAGGACGGGGATCTGGACGTTATGGTTGAGGCTCGTGGCAATTACGAGGAATTTCAAAAAGTCAATGAGGCCTTTGAGTCCATGACAAAGGAGATTAAGCAGCTGAAAATCGATGTTTATGAAGAAATGTTGAACAAGCAGAATGCGGAACTGCAATACCTCCAGGTACAGATAGACCCGCACTTTCTAACCAACTGTATGAATCTGATCCGGAATCTTTCCATGTGCGGGGAGAACGATAAGGTGGAAGAAGCAGCCGTATACCTGAGCAAATATATGCGTTATTCCCTCACAAACAGCACAGTGATTCCGCTGGAGCGGGAGCTGGAGCATGTGGACAGCTACTGGAGGCTGCAGAAACTGCGCTATGAGGATCAGATTGACATTGAAATCATTATGGAGCCCTCATTGGGCAAAATGAGGATTCCCACTATGCTGGTCCAGACCTTTGTGGATAATGCTGTTAAACACCAGTTTTCACCGGATATACAGCTGAAGATCAAGATAGTAATCACCCTCCAGGGAGATTCTTTCAACGGCTGGTATCTGAACCTTTATATTCAGGACAATGGAGAGGGATTTAGGCCTGAGGTTCTGGAAAAGCTTAAAAAGCATGAAATCATACATGACCTTGGCAGAGAGCATATTGGAATATACAATGTGTACCAGCGTTTGGAGATTCTGTACCAGGATCGGTTCAGGATGGTGTTTGCGAACCGGCAGATGGGCGGAGCGGTAGTAAATATTGACCTGCCTGTAGAGACGGAAGAGGCGAAAATGAGGTGAATACATGAAAAAGATTCTGGCAGGAACGATTCTTCTGTTACTCCTTGCAGCAGTGGGAACGGGCTGCGGCGGATCCCGGAGAGAGACTGGGGAGGGAACGGGAGAAGATAAAGAGTATACAAAGCTGGTCATGGCCTATCCCTGCAGTGCAGCGCTGACCCATGACCAGGGGCTTGTAGAGGAAGCCATCAATGAGATCACCAGAGAAAAGCTGGGGGTTGAGATTGAGTTTAAGGTGATGGAGAGCCAGTATTCCACAAAGATTAACCTGATGCTGGCAGGGAAGGAGCCTCTGGATATTATCTCTGCCAATGGAAGCATGTACCTGGAGATGTATATGAAAGGGTACCTGCACCCTCTGGACGGGCTGCTGGAGCAGTACGGGAAGGGAATCATAGAGGAGGTGGGTGAGGAGACGATCCACGCCTGCGATATTAACGGAGTGTTGTACGGACTTCCCAATAACCGGGATTACGCAGCAGGGTGGAATGCCTATATGCTGCGAAAGGACATTCTCGACAAGTATCATATTGACCCCGGGGAGTTGAAGGATCTTAAAGACCTGGAAGAGTTGTATGAATTTATCCAGGAGAGAGAGCCGGATATGGTGATGGTAGCCAACCGTTCAGGTAGTATGCTCTCCAACCTGTACTTTGCAGACGGAATGTACAACTTTCCCAGCGGTGTCCATATGGACTATGGAAGGGATGAGGAACTGACCAATATCTTTGAGTCAGACCTCTATTACGATGCGTTAAAGAGAGTACGCCGCTGGTACCTAAAGGGATTTATGGGGGACGAGGTGATCCAGGAGACTAGGGGGATCGCCGACAGAATCCAGGACGGGGATCTGTTCTCCTTTCAGACCATAGGAAAACCCGGAATTTTGCAGCAGGAAATTCTGGGATGCGGCCGGGAGCTGGTGTTTGTGCAGTTTGGGGAGAATGCCATCAGCTACAATTCCATAGCAGCATATCCCTGGGTCATCACGGAGAATACCGTCTCAGCAGAAAAGTCCATGCAGCTTCTGAACCTGCTCTACACAGACCCGGATATTATGAATCTACTGTCCTACGGAATAGAAGGCAAGCACTATGTAAAGACTGAGGACGGCTTCATCACCTTTCCTGAGGGAATGAATGTAAATATCTTCATAAAAAATGCCTGGAGAATGCCGAATCAGTTTATCACTCATGTCTGGGAGGGAAATCCAAAGGATCTGTGGGAGAAGATGCGGGAATTTAATGAGAAGTCCATCCATGCCTGCGACATTGGGTTTAACTTTGACATCTCTCAGGTGTCAACAGAGTACTTTGCACTGAAATCCATCTATGAAAAGTATAAGGTGATCCTGGAAAACGGACTGGTAAATCCCAGGGAGGGGCTTGACGAAATGAACCGGGAGCTGGAGGAGAATGGGATTGACCAGGTGATTGAGAATAAAAGGGAGCAGTTTTTAAAATGGAAAGAGAATAAGTAAAGGCCAGAAGCCATCCTTTCACATCTAGAGTGAAAAGGGTGGTTTTTTTGTGCCCTGCGGCCGGCAGCCTGGCTAAACAGATTTTCTTAAATATTTACACAAATCTGTTCCAAAACGCAAAATCAGAAAAGAAAAGCAGAATCGTACTGTTTTATACCAGAATCGTTATTTTTTCTCCATATTCATTTTGCTAAACTATGTTTATGTAAAGATTTATGTGGTTTCTTTAAATAAATTTATATAAATCTTTATAAAACTTTTAAACCAATATATGTTATGGGAGGGCAATAAGATGAAGAAAAAAATGTTAGGTGTACTGTTGAGCGCAGCTATGGTAGCTTCCATGCTGGTAGGATGCGGAGGAGCAAAGACGCCGGAGACAGCCGCAGCGCCTCAGACTGAGGCAGCTACAAAGGCACCGGCCACAGAGGCACCGGCTACAGATGCCCCAGCTACAGAGGCTCAGGACACAGAAGCTCCGGCTACGGAGGCTACAGAGTCAGAGGCAGCGGAGGCGCTTCCGGGAGGAGGAAGTAATATCCTTTATGTTATCACACCATCACACTCCAATCCGTTCTTCGGTACTGAGGCAGACGCTGCATCGAAAAAGGCTGAGGAGTTAGGCTATGAAGTGAAGACACTGTCCCACGATGATGACGCCACAAAACAGATGGAGCACTTCGAGGCAGCCATCGCGGATAAAGCTGCGGCAATCATCTGTGACAACGCAGGTGCTGACGCAACCATTGAGGCAGTAAAGAAAGCCAGAGATGCCGGAATCCCCACATTCCTCATTGACCGTGAGATCAACGAAGAGGGTGTAGCTATTTCACAGATCGTAGCAAACAACTACCAGGGAGCAAAGGCAGTGGCTGAAGTTTGGGTAGAGGCAATGGGCGAAGAAGGCGAGTATGTTGAGCTGTTAGGTAAAGAATCTGATACAAATGCAGCCGTTCGTTCTTCTGCATTCCATGAAGTAATTGATCAGTATCCGGATCTGGTTATGGTAGAACAGCAGTCCGCAAACTGGGAGCAGACAGAGGCGTTTGAGAAGATGGAGACCATTTTACAGTCCCACCCGGACATCAAGGGCGTTATCTGCGGAAATGATACCATGGCAATGGGCGCTGAGGCAGCCATCGCAGCAGCAGGCCTGAAAGATGTACAGATCATCGGCGTGGACGGATCTGACGATGTGAGAGATAAGATCAAAGAGGGTACGATCCTGGCTACCGCACTTCAGCAGTGTGCAGAGATCGCACGTATGGCAGCCGTACAGGCAGATGATTACCTGAAGAACGGCACAACCGGTCTGGAAGAGAAACAGTTGGTAGACTGTATCGCAATCACAAAGGACAATGCGGACAACCTGAACGCTTTTGATTATCAGGAATAATTTGATAAGAAAACATAGGGAAATTTAATAGCATGGTAACGTATCTGAAGGTCTGTGCAATAATGCACAGACCGTAAGATGATTTTCAAGAGTAAGAAAAGCCCATTGAAAAGGAGATCCTAAATGGGTTTTGTATTCCAATTGAGAAGGTAATGAAAAGTTAAGCAGCAATATAATGTGGAGGGAAATATGGATAAAAAAATAAATTTTAGATCCAGAATGAAAAAGACTGCAGCGATGGTGCTGGCAGCAGCAATGGTTACCTCATCCTTAAGCTATATGCCTCCAATGGAGGCACAGGCAGCTGCCCAAAAAGTAACTAAGATCACCATGAGTTCCTCAAAGCTGACGATTTACAAGGGGCAGAAAAAGACGCTGAAGGTAAAAGCAGCCCCCAAGGCAGCCAAGTTTACGGCGAAATGGAAGAGCAGCAACAAAAGGGTGGCCAAGGTAAACAGCAGGGGGGTTGTTTCCGCTATCCGCACAGGAACCGCAACAATCACAGCTTCCGTTAAAGGAAAAAATAATAAGACCTTGAAGGCTACCTGCAAGGTTACGGTCAAGAAACCTGTTTTGATCAAGAACATGAAGCTGAATGTCACGAAGGTGACCTTGACTGAAGGGCAGACAAAGGCCATCAAGGCAACCTTTAAGCCTAAGAATGCCAGCATTAAAAAGCTGAACTACAAGAGTTCCAAATCAAGTGTGGCATCTGTGAGCACAAAGGGAAAGATCACAGCGAAGAAGGCTGGAACGGCCACGATTACGGCCAGTGCTACGGACGGAAGCAAGAAAAAGGCCACGGTAAAGGTTACCGTAAAGACAAAAGAGACAAAACCGACACCGCCGCCCACACCCCAGGAAGTCAAGGTATCCAATATCGCAGTGGATTCAGCCCTGACTTTGGACTCAGGTGCGAGGTATCAGCTGAAACCTGCAGTGGCACCTGCGAACGCCACGAATAAGGGATTGAAATATACATCCTCCGATCCCTGCGCGGCAACTGTGGATGCAAACGGCAGCATTGCCGCAATCACACAGGGCAGCACAGACATTACTGTTCAGGCTGCAGACGGAAGCGGTGTCAAGGCAGTTGTACACGTGACAGTGACAAGCATGGATAAGCCGAGAGCCATCATCACCCAGGATGCTGAGGTGGATGACCAAAACTCACTGATACATGCACTGCTCTACGCTAATGAGATCGATTTCCAGGGAATCGTTCAGACCAGTTCTAAGTTCCACTGGATCGGTGATCCGGATGCGGAGGATGAGGCATCTCAGACCAGTTACCGTTGGCCGGGGACAGAGTGGATGAACGAATTTGCTGATGATTACCAGGAAGTTTTCAAAAATCTGCGCACTCATGATTCTGCTTACCCCACACCAGATTACATACGCAGCATAATTGCAGTGGGAAATATCGCATCCAAAGGTGATCTGAAAAAAGAGACAGATGGTTCCAGGTTAGTGGAAAAGGCACTTTTGGATAATGACTCCAGAACCCTTCACCTTATGGCATGGGGCGGAACAAATACCATTGCCCGTGCACTGATGAGTATTGAAGAAAAATATAAAAACACAGAACAGTGGGCGTCTGTACGCAAAAAGATTATTGATAAGACAATGATCGGTGCTTTTGGAAAACAGGATGAGACCTATGATGAGTACATTGCCGAAGAATGGCCTGAAATCCCATTCATGAATGTAGGCGGAGGAACTACTTATGGGTACGCATGGTCCAGAACAGCCGGGGATGCAGATAGTGAAGCAAAGCGAACAATGTCCGGAGCCTGGATGAGAGAGAATCTGGATTATGGACACGGTCCGCTGCTGGACAATTATGTGACATGGGGAGACGGAACCTATCTGGATGGCGAGGAAGAAGGCAGCCAGTTTGGTACCAACGAATCCATGCTGGACAGCACTGCCTGGTGGGGAAGAATGAAGTATCAGAGATATGATTTCCTCTCTGAGGGTGATTCACCCAGCTTCTTCTACCTGATGGATACAGGACTTAGATCACTGGAAGATCCTGCATTCGGAAGCTACGGCGGACGTTACTATCTGGATACCAGCATGAAGAACTCCAAGGGACAGCAGTTGAACTGGTATAAGACCGTTCAGGATTACGATCCGCTGCAGGACAAGATGGTGAACTCTGACTGGCGATGGATAGCAGATCTGCAGCATGATTTTGCAACACGTGCAGACTGGTGTATTACACCGAAATACGAGGATGCAAACCACAATCCATCTCTGAGTATTAAAGAGGGTCTGGATTTTGTTGCAAAACCCGGTGAAACCTTGAAGCTACACGCGGTGACGAGCGACCCGGACGGTGACTATGTATCTGTGAAATGGTCTCAGTATTTTGAGGCAGATACTTATGAAGAGCCGGAAACAAATAAGGGCATTTACATCAAGGGCGCAAACTCAGATGTGGCTACCATTACGGTACCTGAGGATGCAAAGGATGGCGACAATCTGATTATCCTAGTTCAGGCTACCGACAATGGAACACATTCTCTTACACGTTATCAGCAGGTTGTAATTACTGTTGGTGAGACCACTAAAGCAAAGAGCGTAGAGGTAAAAGGCAGTAATGCATTAGAAACAGGCAAAACTACGAAACTTCAGGCAGAGGTACTCCCGGCAACAGCAAATGTCAAAACGGTAACATGGGAATCCTCAGACGAAACAATTGCCGAAGTTGATGCTTCTGGCACAGTTACCGGTATTGATGTGGGAACAGTCATTATAACTGCAGTTTCCAAATCTGACAGTACAGTAAAGGGCAGCCTTGAAATTACCGTGACAAGAGCTGCTAATGATCCTGCGAACAGCAAGGTCAGGACTATCGTAACCACAGACGGCGAAGTGGATGACATGGACTCCTTTATGCGTCTGATGCTCTACTCCAACGAGATGGATATCGCAGGAATCATCCTGACAAGCTCCACCTACCACTATGCGGGTGATCCGGATAAGGGGATTGACCCCTACCGCTGGACCGGAACAGCATGGGCAGGGGAAGTGCTGGACGATTATGCAGAGGTTTATGACAACTTAAAGATTCACGCAGACGGTTATCCGTCACCAAATTACTTAAAGAGTATCTTGAAAATCGGTAACATCAAGAATGTAGGCGAAATGGATGAGATTACGGAAGGTTCTGAGTTTATGAAGAAGCTTCTTCTGGACGATGACGAGAGAACCACCTACATCCAAACCTGGGGCGGCACCAATACCACAGCTAGAGCGTTGAAGTCCATTGAGGAAGAGTACAAAGGAACGGACAAGTGGGATGAGATCTATAAGAAGGTCTGTGACAAGGCAGTCATCTACATCATCCTGAACCAGGATGCCACCTACTCAGACTACATCGCCAAGAACTGGCCGGACATTAAGGCAATCCATGATGGAGGAAACTTCTGGAGATTTGCCTATATGTGGAAACAGGTCCCGGAGCAGCTGACCACAAAACTGAGCGGAGATTGGTTCTACACCAATATCCTGAAGAATCACGGTCCACTGCTTGCCAATTACAAGACCATGGGAGACGGAACCACCCTTGAGGGCGAGCTGGACAGCGAGCAGAGAGGCTGGGAGAACCGTATCATAGGGACTGGATACGACCGCTATGACTTTATCTCAGAGGGAGACTCTCCGTCCTTCTTCTACCTGCTCGATACAGGCTTAAGGAGTATGGAAGATCCCACCTACGGAGGCTGGGGCGGAAGATTTGAGGAAGATCCGAATACCGGAACTTACGAGAACACTGCAAAAGACTTCAATATTTATACAGAGAAAGACGATACCACCTACACACTGACCAGATGGTTTGACGATATTCAGAATGACTTTGGAGCAAGGGCCGATTGGTGTGTAGCCGACAGCTATGGGAAGGCAAACCACAGACCTACCGTTGAGGTGACGACCGGACTGGATATCACAGCAGCAGCAGGCGAGCGTGTGAGCATCAGCGCAAAGGCAAGTGACCCGGATGGGGACAAGCTGACCTATAAATGGTGGCAGTACTATGAAGCTGACACTTACAAGGGAAGTGTAGACGGAAAGATTGAGATGGCGGGAGCCTCCTCAGACCGCATGAGTTTTACGGTACCAACTGATGCAAAGAATGGGGATACCATTCACATGATCGTGGAGGTATATGACAGCGGTGCTCACAACATGAAGCATTATCAGAGAGTGATCCTGACTGTAGACGGTGAGAGCACTCCTGTGAAAGAAATTACAGTAACTGCAAACAAAGATTCTATTGTTGCAGGAACAACTGCAACCGTGAGCGCAGCAGTGCTGCCGGCAGACGCGACAGATGCAAGTGTGATATGGAGCTCCGACGATGAGAGCGTTGCCACTGTGGAAGAGGGCAGAAGAGGTGTTACGGTAACAGGTGTTTCAGCGGGAACCGCGGTGATCCGTGCAACATCAAAGAGCAATCCGGAAGTATCCGGAAGCGTGGAAATCACGGTAATGAGAGCCGCCAATGACCCTGCAAATCAGAATCCGAGAGCTATCATTACCCAGGATGCTGAGGTGGATGATCAGAACTCACTGGCACATGCACTGCTCTATGCAAATGAGATTGACTTCCAGGGAATTATTCAGACAAGTTCTCAGTTTCACTGGATAGGAGATCCCGAGGCAGCAGATCCGGCTTCACAGACCAGCTACCGCTGGCCGGGAACGGACTGGATGTTTGGATACGCAGATGACTATGAGGCTATTTATGAAAACCTGCACGCACATGATCCGAATTATCCTACGCCAAGCTATATCCGCAGCATAATGAAAATCGGTAATATTGCATATAAAGGTGATGTGAAAGAGGAGTCAGACGGTTCTAAACTGATTGAGAAGGCGCTGCTGGACAATGATCCCAGAAAGCTTCATCTCCTGGCTTGGGGAGGCATGAACACCATCTCCAGAGCTTTGATGAGTATTGAAGAGGATTATAAAAACACAGACCAGTGGGAAGAAATCCGCAACAAGATCATTGATAAAGTTATGATCGGAGCATGGGGAAAACAAGATCAGACCTATGATGAGTACATTGGTGAAGAATGGCCTGAAATCGTTTGTATGAACGTCAGCGCAACTTCCTATGGATATGCCTGGGCTGGCACTGCAGGTGATGTGGACAGCGAAGCGAAAAGGACTATGTCCGGAGCATGGATGAGAGCCAATATAGACTATGGACATGGCCCGCTGTTAGATAACTACGTTACCTGGGGTGACGGAACTTATCTGGAAGGCGAGGAGGAAGGCAGTCAGTTTGGAACGAATGAATCCATACTGGATAGCACTTCCTGGTGGGGAGGAAGGAAATATCAGAGATATGATTTCCTCTCGGAAGGAGATTCCCCGTCATTTATCTACCTGATGAATACAGGTTTGAGATCACTGGAAAATCCGGAATACGGAAGCTTCGCAGGCAGATATGTTCTGGATACCACTGCAAAGAATTCCAAGGGCGAACAGCTTAGCTGGTACAAGCCGGTTAAGGATTACGATCCTCAGCAGAACAAGATGGTGAACTCCGACTGGCGCTGGATCGCAGATCTGCAGCATCAGTTTGCAACACGCGCAGACTGGTGTATCACACCGAACTACGAGGATGCCAACCATGCACCATCTCTTGAGATCAAGGAGGGGCTGGACTTCACAGCAAAGCCAAGCGAAACCTTAAAGCTGCATGCTTTGACAAGCGATCCGGATGGAGATTACGTATCTGTGAAATGGTCTCAGTACTTTGAGGCGGACACATACGCAGAGCCGGAAGCCAATAAGGGCATTTACATTAAAGGCGCAAACTCAGATGTGGCTAGCATCACAATACCGGAAGACGCAAAAGAAGGGGATACCCTGATTATTCTGGTACAGGCAAAAGACAATGGTACACATGCACTCTCCCGCTACCAGGAGATCATCATCACAGTAGAGGGCAGAGAAGAATTAGGTGAACTTACGATGGAATTACCTGAAGGCGTGAGTGCAGACAGAATTGAGCTCGGAACAAAGGCAGCAGGCTGGGGAGGTTCTCCCTATGCAAAACAGTTGACTGTTTTGAGTGATGGGGAGCAAGTTCCCGCAGGGAAGACCTTTACCTGGTCATCCTCTGACGAGAGCGTTGCAACCGTAAGCACAACAGGTCTGGTAACTCCGAAAGCGGAGGGTACCGTGACAATCACTGCCACGGCCAAAGACGGAAGCGGCAAAACGGCTGTGATAGAGCTGAAGGTTGTGAAGATTGATGACAGCAAGCAGGCAGTAACGGCCAGCAGCGCGCCAGTCATGTCAGAGGCAGTGGCTGAGGAAACAACAGAAGAGGACTCCCAGTCTGATTCCACAGAAACTCAGGCGGAGGAGACAGAGCCGCAAGAGACTCAGGCAGATGAAAGTGTACAGATGGAAGTGAATGAAGTTGTAATTGAAGAATAGTAAGAAGCTCTGTATGGGGGCGCTTTCAGGGGAACGCGCCCCCTGCTTCTCACTAAAGACGTAAACATTTATATAAAAAATTCATGTAATAAAAAGACATCGCCGGGAGATTCCCGCTGGACAGAAAAAAGGAAATGTAGGTGACGGACTATGAAGGTAAGTATAAAAAAGATCAGTGAGGTAAGCGGATTTTCACCGGCAACGATTTCCAATGCACTCAATCACAAAAAGGGAGTTAACAAGGAAACTTCGGAGAACATCTTTAAGATAGCCAAAGAGCTGGGCTATGTGATGGAGAGCAAGATATCCAAGATAAAGTTTGTGATATACAAAAAAAACGGCTCCGTAGTCAATGATTCCCCCTTCTTTGTGGTCATGCTGGAGGGAGTGGAGAAAGAGTGCAGCGATCAGGGATACGAGATGGTGGTATGCAACCTGGATTCCAGGAGCCCGGACTACGAGATACAGCTTCGAAGAATACTAGAGGATACCCAGACAGCAGTAATATTGCTGGGGACAGAACTCACGGACTCTGATGTCCGTCCTTTTCAGAAGGCTAAGTGTCCAATGGTATGCATTGACTATTCCAATATCCACCTGTACTTTGACGAGGTGCTGATCAACAACTTTGACTCCGTACAGGTAGCGGTGGAACATTTGGTGAGGAAGGGGCATACACAGATTGGATACTTGAAGGGAAGCTTTCGGATTAAACCCTTCTGTTCCAGGGAGAGCGGATTTGAGAGGGCCATGAAGCGCCATGGACTTCCCATACAGAAGTCTTTCGTCTTCCTGCTGTCCCCAGACATGGAAGGCGCTCACAAGGACATGGCCGGATATCTGGAAAAAGGCGCAAAGGTGCCCACCGCATTCTTTGCGGACAATGACATGATTGCTCTGGGAGCCATGAAGGCTTTGCAGGAGCACGGCTACCGAATCCCTCAGGATGTCTCCATCATCGGGTTTGACGATCTGCCTTTCTGTGAGATCTCATCCCCAAGGCTTACAACGATTCGGGTATCTAAACAGGACATTGGAAAATTTGCGGTGCGCAGAGTGATAGAACTGATCAGGAACCCCTCAAACACAAAGCTGAAAATCCACGTGGGAACAGAGTTCGTGGAACGGGACAGCGTAAGGGATTTGAGGGCTGATGGAAAGGAAGAAGGTAAGACGTATGAGAAGAAAAGGATTGATATGCGCCTTGATGATGGCGCTGGTGCTGACCACAGCAACCGGCTGTGTGAAGGTGGTAAAAATCGGTGAGGAGGCTTCCATCACAGGGGAGGCGGCCTTTAGCCCGGGAGACGATGTGGCCGGTTTTTGGGACAGCCAGGCAATACCGGAGCTTACAGAAAAGGCTGTGGATTTAGTTCAGTTCATGGAAGAGGCAGGCGGTGATTTTAAGTCGTTGGCGGATAAGTATGGAAAATACTCCATGGGAGACAGCGGTGAGCTTACCTATACAGTAAAGGGAACTGGAAAAGTAGATAAGGTGAATACGGAGAGCAAAGCAGGTACCATGGATATTACTCTGGAGGGATATGACGGGCCGGCGGGAATTAAGATCCAGGTGGGTTCAGTTATCAAAGGTTCTTCTGTGCGGGACAGCCTGTCCTTTATCAAATTCGGGGATTATACGAACCAGCAGGAATATGCTGCGGTGAGCCAGAGCATCAACAGTCTGATTATGGAGAATGTGGTGAACCCGGAAAGCGCAGTGGAGATGGAGGGAAAGACCATCACCTTTACCGGATGCTTCACGGTCAGTGACAATACAACCGTTCTGATCACACCGGTGGTATTGGAGGTCAACTAAGTGTCAGGAGGTGGAAAAATGAATGAAAATGTGGTACTGCATGCAGAGAAAATCACAAAGATCTATCCCGGAACAAAAGCGTTGGACGACGTGTCCTATGATGTGGAGCGGGGGAAGGTCAATGTACTGATCGGTGAAAATGGTGCGGGCAAGTCTACACTCATGAAGATCATAGCAGGAATTGAGCAGCCCTCAAAAGGAAAAATGTATATGGGGGACAAGGAGGTATCCTTCCGAAATACTACGGAGGCCAGAAGGCACGGGATAGGTATTATACATCAGGAGCTGAACCTGTTTCCTAATTTAAATGTGTATCAGAACATCTTTATGGGAAGTGAAAAGACAAAGGCCGGTAAGCTGGACAACAAAAAGCACGCAGAGCTGGCAGCCAAGGTGCTTGAGCGCCTGGAGCATCCCATTGATGTGGACACTCAGGTTGGGGAACTGAGAGTGGGACAGCAGCAGATGATTGAGATTGCCAAGAACTTTATCCAGGAGGACTTGGAAATTCTGATCATGGATGAGCCCACATCCTCCCTAAGTGAACAGGAGGTGGAAGTACTTTTTAAGCTGATGCGGGAGTTTACCGCTCAGGGGATCTCCATTGTCTACATATCACACCGCCTGGAGGAGATCATGCGGATTGGCGACAATGTGACCATCTTAAGGGACGGAAAGTTTGTGGCAAAGGCCCAGGTAGCAGATATTGATGTGCCGTGGATTGTACAGCGCATGGTTGGGCAGGGGAAGTCCTATCCCAAGAAGGAAAACAATATTGACTGGAAGAAACAAGATGAAGTGCTCACAGTAAAGGACCTCTGCCTGCCTAAGAGCGGCGGCGGATATCTGCTGAACCATGTAAGCTTTTCCCTGAGAAAAGGGGAGGTGCTGGGAATCTATGGACTGATGGGTGCCGGAAGAACAGAGGTGTTTGAGTGTATCATGGGCCTGAGACCGGAACATACCGGTGAGGTTTGGAAGGACGGAAGAAAACTGGAGATCCGCTCTCTGTCTGAACAAATTGAGAGAGGATTTGCACTGGTTCCGGAGGACAGACAGAGTCAGGGGCTGGTCCAGACCCTGGACATTGGAAAAAATATCTCCCTTGCCAGCCTGAAAAAATACACTAAGGCAGGTTTTTTGAAAAAAAAGAGCGAGGAAGAGAATGTGGACCGCCAGATCAGGGACATTCAGATCAAGGTGGCGGATAAACGGCTTCCCATCCTGTCACTTTCCGGCGGAAACCAGCAGAAGGTAGTTATCGGAAAGGGCATTTTGACAGACCCCGACATCCTGCTTCTGGACGAACCCAGCAGGGGAATTGATATCGGAGCTAAGACAGAGGTATTTGAAATCATACAGCAGTACGCCCAGAAAGGGCTGTCAATTATAGTGATTTCCTCCGAACTGCAGGAAATCATTGCAATCGCAGACAGGGTAATCGTACTGTCCAACGGCATAAAGACCGGAGAATTTGAGCATGACGAGATTACGGAGGATCTGCTTGTATTGTCCTCCTATAAAGGACACGCCGGACACAAAACGGGAAAGGAGAATAAATAATGGAAAAGACAAATGGAAAGAAGGGGGCTTCCGGCGGAAGCCTTGCCATGACACTTTTAAAGGGCAGGACCCTGATTATCCTGATTATTCTGGTCATTTTCTTCAGCCTTATGACGGAGAACTTTTTCTCACTCAACACTGGGCTGTTGGTGGCAAAGCATGTGGCACTTTACGGTATTCTGGGCATTGGCATGACCTACGTTATTATCACCGGAGGTATTGACCTGTCTGTGGGAGCTGTGGCAGGACTTGCCGGCATGATCGCAGGCGGACTGATCAATGAGGGGCTGACGCTTCCCATGTTTGGCGTAACTCTTTATTTCAGTGCTCCCTTAGTAATTTTGATCGCCGCTTTAGTAGGCGTTCTGTTTGGTCTCATCAACGGTTTGATCATCACGCGTTTCGGAGTAGCACCCTTTATCACCACCCTGGGTACCATGAATGTAGCCCGAGGCTTCGCAAACCTGCGCTCCGGAGGCTCTACTTTTTCCAATATTGTGGGAAATGAAGCTCTGGGGAACACGGGATTTGACGTGCTTGGAAAGAACTTCCTGGGCATCCCGGTGGGAGTTATCATTTTGATACTGATTGCCCTGGTGGCAGCGATTCTTCTGAAATACACGCCTTTTGGATGGCACATACTGGCGATCGGAGGCAATGAAAAGGCTGCTAAGCTCTCCGGAATCAAGGTTAAGAAAAACCTGACACTGGTATACATGTTCTCGGGATTTTGCTCCGCGATCGTGGGTATGATTGCAGCAGCCCAGCTGGTAGCCTCCCACCCGGCAACCGGCGAGGGATGGGAGATGAACGCCATCTCCGCTGCCGTACTGGGCGGTACCTCCATGGCAGGCGGTGTGGGAACCATCGGCGGAACCATTATCGGTGCATTTATCATCGGCGTCATCAATGACGGTATGGTAATGTGCGGTGTCTCCGAGTTCTGGCAAAAGGTAATCAAGGGTATTGTGGTGATCGCAGCCGTTATTGTAGACCAGTTCCAGAGAAATCTGCAGGCTAAGATGGCTCTTCAGGCCCGCAATGAAAATAAATAAGAGGAAGGTGAACAGATGACGAGAATAAAACTGGGGTTTGCCCCCACGAGAAGAAGTATTTTCAGCGCTCCGGATGCTCTCAAATACCGGAACCTGACGGCCGACCGGCTGAGAGAGCTGGGAGTGGAGTTTGTGGATATCACGGATATCAATGAGGAGGGACTGCTCTACAACGATGAGGACAGGATAAAGATTGCAGAGAAGTTTAAAAGAGAGAAGGTGGATGGCCTGTTTTTGCCCCACTGCAATTTCGGCACTGAGTATGAGTGCGCCAGACTGGCAAAGGATTTGCAGATTCCGGTGCTGCTGTGGGGTCCCCTGGATGAGAGACCGGAGCCGGACGGAGTGCGGTTAAGGGATACACAATGCGGACTGTTTGCAACCGGTAAGGTACTGCGCAGGTTCCAGGTTCCTTTCACCTACATGACCAACTGCAGACTCACCGATCCGGTGTTTGAGAGAGGGCTTCGCGACTTTATGGCAGTCTGCCAGGTGGTAAAGACCTTCCGTAATATGCGTATCCTGCAGATTTCCACCAGACCCTTTGACTTCTGGACCACCATGTGCAATGAGGGCGAACTTCTGGAGAAGTTTAATATTCAGCTCGCGCCGGTCCCCATGCCGGAGCTCACCGACCAGGTGAAGGCTGCCAAAGAGGAAGGGGTGAAGGTGGCTGAGGTGATGGCATACTGCCGTGAAAAAATGTGTATTGAAATTAAAGATCAGGAGCTTGAAAATGTGGCTGCCCTGAAGGTTGCCATGAAGACACTGGCCGAAAAATACGGCTGTCAGTCCATTGCTATCCAGTGCTGGAACCAGCTGCAGAACGAAATCGGAATCATGCCCTGCGCGGCCAATGCCCTTTTGAACGAGGAAGGGATTCCGGTGGTATGTGAGACGGATATCCACGGCGCGATCACTGCCCTGATGGTGGAGGCAGCTGCCATGGGCGAGAAGCGCAGCTTCTTTGCGGATTGGACGATCCGCCATCCGGATATCGAAAATGGAGAGCTTCTCCAGCACTGCGGGCCCTGGCCCATCTCTGTGGCGGATGAGAAGCCAAGGCTGACCTATCCCCTGGCCTTTGACCATCCCGGAAGTCTGACGGCCAGAGCCAAGATGGGGGAAGTTTCACTGGTCCGCTTTGACGGGGACAACGGAGAATATTCTCTTCTGCTGGGAAATGGCAGAGGCGTGGAGGGTCCCAAGGGAATGGGAACCTATCTCTGGGTCGAGGTAGACAATATCAAGCGTCTGGAGGCCAAGATAGTGGAGGGACCATACATCCACCACTGTGTAGGCATCCATAAGAACGTGGTACCTGTACTGTATGAAGCCTGCAAATACATAGGAGTGAAGCCGGATCTCTACGACCCGGTGGAGGAAGAAGTAAAGGCGTATCTGCGGGGGGAAAATTAGGAGGTCTGTTTATGGAAGATTTAAAGAAATTATCGTATGACCTGCGAAAAGATGTGCTGGATATGATCGTGTCCGGCAAAGGCGGCCATATTGGCGGAGACATGAGTGTGATGGAGATTCTGGTGACGCTCTACATGAAGCAGATGAATATAGCGCCGGACAACCAGGATGATCCGGACCGGGACCGCTTTGTACTCAGCAAAGGACATTCGGTGGAGAGCTATTATGCGGTTCTGGCCAAGAAGGGGTTTTTTGGCCGCGAGGAGGTTATTGACAAGTTCAGTAAGTTTGCCTCCCCTTACATCGGACACCCCAACAACAAGCTTCCGGGGATAGAGATGAACTCCGGTTCTCTCGGCCATGGGCTTCCGGTGAGCGTGGGAATGGCCCTGGCCGGAAAAATGGACAGCCGGGACTACCGTGTCTATGTGGTAATGGGAGATGGGGAATTGGCGGAAGGCTCCGTCTGGGAAGGTGCCATGGCAGCCCACCATTATAAGCTGGATAACCTGTGTGCAGTGGTTGACCGCAACCGCCTGCAGATTTCAGGCAGCACAGAGGCTGTGATGGCACAGGATGACGTAGGAGAGCGGTTTGCCAGCTTTGGATGGAATGTGATCAATGTGGAGAATGGAAATGATATTGACCAGCTTGACGCTGCCTTTGAGCAGGCGAAACAGGTAAAAGGGAAACCCACTGTGTTGGTTGCAGATACTGTAAAGGGATGCGGGTCCTCTGTGATGGAGAACAAGGCAGGATGGCACCACAAGGTTCCGACTCAGGAGGAATACGATCAGATTATAGAGGATTTCCAGGCGAGAAAGGAGGCGCTGTAGTATGAATAAAATTCCAAACAGGCAGGCGATCTGCCAGGTATTGATGGACGAAGCGCAGAAAGACCGGGATATTGTAGTGCTCTGCAGCGATTCCAGAGGCTCTGCCTCCCTTGCTCCTTTTGCGCAGGCTTATCCCGAGCAGTTTGTGGAGATGGGCATAGCGGAGCAGAATCTGGTGAGCGTGTCGGCCGGCCTTGCCAAATGCGGGAAAAGACCCTTTGCGGCTTCCCCGGCCTGCTTTCTCTCCACCAGAAGCTATGAGCAGGCGAAAGTGGATGTGGCTTACTCCAACACAAATGTGAAGCTGATCGGAATCAGCGGGGGCATCAGTTACGGTGCTCTGGGGATGAGCCATCACTCTGCACAGGATATCGCTGCCATGACGGCCATTCCAAATATGCGTGTGTACCTGCCCAGCGACCGTTTCCAGACTGAAAAGCTGATCCAGTCTCTTTTAAAGGATGAGAAGCCGGCCTACATCCGCGTAGGGCGCAATGCAGTGCCGGATATCTACGAGGAGGGAAAGGTTCCCTTTGAGATGGACAAAGCCACGGTTCTGTCCCAGGGGTCGGATCTTGCCGTCGTGGCCTGCGGTGAGATGGTGAAACCCGCCCTGGATGCGGTAGAGTTTCTAAAGCAGGAGGGAATAGGCGCAACGCTTCTGGATATGTACTGTGTGAAGCCCCTAGACCGGGATGCTGTGGTAAAAGCCGCGAGTGCTGCAAAGGCAGTGATTACAGTGGAGGAGCATGCACCGTATGGAGGTCTGGGAGCCCTGGTGAGCCAGGTGGTTGCCCAGGAGTGCCCGAGGAAGATGAGGAATCTGGCGCTGCCGGATTCCCCGGTAATCACCGGAAACTCCAAAGAAGTATTTGACCACTATGGTCTGAACACCGAGGGGATCGTGAAAGCGGCAAAAGAACTTTTGGCAGAGTAGGAGAAGGAACTATGGGGAAGCAAAATAGCGGGTATATCTTATCCATTGATCAGAGTACCCAGGGGACAAAAGCGCTGCTGTACGATGCAGAGGGCTGCCTTATTGCCAGAGCAGACCAGCCGCACAGGCAGATTGTAAATAAAGAGGGCTGGGTTTCCCATGATCCGGAGGAAATTTATCAAAACGTTCTGCTGGCAGTCCGGGGGGTGGTGACCAAGGCGGGGATTGATAAAGGAGAGATAGCAGGACTGGGAATCAGCAATCAGCGGGAGACTTCCGCGGCCTGGGACAGGACGGACGGGAAACCAGTGGCAGATGCCATTGTGTGGCAGTGTTCCAGGGCAAAGGAGATCTGTGAGCGGATTGGCAGGGAGAGCGGGGCGATAAGGATTTCGGAGATTACCGGAATCCGGCTTTCTCCCTACTTTCCGGCATCAAAGTTTGCCTGGTTTTTAGAAAATGTGGATGGGGCCAGGGAGAAGGCCAAGCTTGGAGAACTGTGTCTTGGGACAATGGACAGTTGGCTGGTGTATAAGCTGACGGGGGGGAAAAGATTCTGTACGGATTATTCCAATGCTTCCAGGACACAGCTGTTTGACATTACCAGGCTTGCGTGGGATGAGGAGACTTGTGGGCTGTTTGACATTCCTTCCTCCTGTCTTGCACAAGTCTGCGGTTCGGATGAGAACTTTGGAGAGACGGACCTGGAAGGGTATCTGGAAAAACCCATACCGATCCATGCGGTTCTGGGGGACTCCCACGGCGCCCTCTTTGGGCAGGGGTGCCTGGAACCGGGCATGGTAAAAGCCACCTACGGCACAGGCTCCTCCATTATGATGAATGTGGGGACAAAGCCGATATTCAGCACATCCGGACTTGTGACCTCCCTTGCATGGGGGCTGGGAGGAACGGTAGAGTATGTGCTGGAGGGCAATATCAACTACACCGGGGCTGTGATCAGCTGGCTCAAGGACAGCCTGGGGCTGGTAGCCAGTCCCGGAGAGACAGAGGAGCTGGCCAGGACTGCCAATCCCGAGGACCGCACTTATCTGGTACCTGCGTTCTCGGGGCTTGGGGCGCCCTACTGGGACAGTGAAGCCACGGCAGTCCTCTCGGGAATGACCAGGACAACGGGAAAAGCCGAGATCGCCAAGGCGGCGCTGGACTCCATTGCCTATCAGATTACGGATATCGTGAGGATTATGGAGAAGGACTCAGGACTTCCGATCAAAGAGCTGAGGGCAGATGGGGGTCCCACGAAAAACAGGTATCTGATGCAGTTTCAGTCCGACCTGACAGGAAAACCGGTCCAGGTGTCCGCCCTTGAGGAGCTATCGGGCACCGGGGCCGCCTATGCGGCAGGGATGGCCCTTGGAATCTATGACAGGGGTATTTTCGGAAGGGTGAAGAGGAGCCTCTTTAGGCCGCAGATGGAGACAGCTGCCAGGGAGGAGAAGTATGAGGGGTGGAAGGGTGCAGTGCGTTTGGCGCTTAGCAACTACACTGACAGACCTTAGTAAAGGAACAGGCTGTCTATAGCTGTAACTGTTCAGACGGGTCTGGGCTGTTACTTGCGTTGCCACCCAGACGTCACCCGGGCGTTGGCAGCTCTCACGCAAACACGTGCAACGCTCTGGGGAACTGACCGTTAACTTCAACTATGACGCTCAGGAAAGCCTTCGCGTCCAAGTTTCTGTAAACGGTCATTTCCCCGCCGCTAAAAACGCACGTAAATTGTTTGCTTAGAGAGCTGCCAACGCCCGAGCGACTGTTTTCTGGAACCTAGAACTTCCATCAATCTTGTTTGCAAATCGTCTGAGTGGCACCATCTCCCGCCTATGGGAAACAGTTTCCTCCTGCGCCGGAGGAAGCGTCCCCCCTCAGCCTATAACGAACCGGACCTATCTAAACTGTTACCATATGTGGACCATATCCTTGATTGCAGTAAAAATTACAGTTGACAATTGCTTCATTCAGGTATATGCTTTATCCATAACATAAAATAGGGGGAGCTGACGCGTCGGCTGAGAGGAAATACGAACGGATTTCGACCCATGAACCTGATACGGATAATGCCGGCGTAGGAAGCAAGATGATAGCGCAGTCTGGGTGTATCCTGTTGGGATATGCCTTTTTATTTTTCGATGAAAGTCTGCCCAAAATGACCGGGTCAAATCCAGAAATGACCAGGTCGTTTCTGACATTCATGAGGTATATTCCACGGGAAAATGCCTTTTTATATAAACTGTAGCGTACGCGGGAGTCTGTTATCACAGGCTTCTTTTTTCGTGTCAAAAACAACGGATAGATGAGGAGGAATAAGATGGAATACACTACACAAATGAACGCCGCAAGGCAGGGTATTCTCACAGAGGAGATGAGGGCGGCAGCCCAAAAGGAACAGATGGATGCCAGAGAGCTAATGCAGCTTATGGCAAAAGGGCAGGTGATTATTCCCTGCAACAAGCTGCACACTTCCATAGAGCCAAATGCAATCGGTTCCATGCTAAAGACCAAGATCAACGTCAATCTGGGAATTTCCAGGGACTGCAAGGACATGGATATGGAGATCGAAAAGGTGAACAACGCAGTAAAGATGGGGGCAGAGTCCATTATGGATCTGAGCTCCTACGGGGATACCAGAACCTTCCGGAAACGTCTCACAAAGGAATGTCCGGCCATCATAGGAACTGTCCCCATTTACGATGCGGTAGTCTATTACCACAAGCCTTTAAAGGAGATTACCTCCAGGGAGTGGATCGACATTGTGAAGATGCATGCGGAGGACGGGGTGGACTTTATGACCATCCACTGCGGGATCAACAGGGAGACAGCAGGGCGTTTTAAGAGAAATAAACGGCTTACGAATATTGTATCCAGGGGCGGCTCGATCATCTTTGCCTGGATGGAGATGACAGGGGAGGAGAATCCATTTTATAAGTACTATGATGAGATCCTGGATATCTGTCAGGAGTATGACATCACCATGAGCCTGGGGGACGCCTGCCGCCCGGGATGTCTGAAGGATGCCTCCGATATCTCTCAGATTGAAGAGCTGATCACACTGGGAGAGTTAACAAAGCGGGCCTGGGAGAAGGATGTGCAGGTGATGGTGGAGGGGCCGGGACATATGCCCCTGGACCAGATCGAGGCAAATATGAGAATCCAGAAAACCATCTGTCAGGGAGCCCCCTTCTACGTGCTGGGGCCGCTGGTGACGGATGTGGCCCCTGGCTATGATCATATCACGGCAGCCATAGGCGGAGCCATTGCCGCCGCATACGGGGCCTCATTCCTGTGTTATGTCACCCCGGCAGAACACCTGCGTCTTCCCAACCTGGAGGATGTAAAGGAGGGAATCATAGCCTCCCGCATAGCGGCCCACGCTGCGGATGTGGCAAAGGGAGTGAGAGGGGCCATTGACTGGGACCACCGGATGAGCACAGCCAGGAAGAACCTGGACTGGGAGCAGATGTTTGCCCTCTCCATGGACCCGGAGAAGGCGAGGCGCTACCGGGCTGAGGCCAAGCCGGAGAAGGAGGATACCTGCAGCATGTGCGGGAATTTCTGCGCAGTTAAAAATATGAACCGGATTTTGGACGGGGAGATTGTAAACATCTATGATGAATAAAACAGTATTGACCATTGCAGGATCAGACAGCAGCGGAGGCGCAGGAATCCAGGCAGACTTAAAAGTGATGACTGCCTACGGTGTGTACGGAATGAGCGTGATCACAGCCGTGACCGCCCAGAATACTCTGGGAGTACATGCTGTCCGGGTGGTGGGAGCGGATACGGTCTGCGCCCAGCTAAATGCGGTACTCTCAGATATCCGGCCGGATGCGGTGAAGATCGGAATGGTTTGCACGGAGGAGATCGTACATAGTGTGGCCAGGGCCATTGACCGGTGGGAACTGGAGAATATTGTGGTGGACCCGGTGATGGTGTCCACCAGCGGCAGGTCTTTGTTGGATACTAAGGCTTGCGGAGTGCTGAAAAAGGAGCTGTTTCCAAGGGCGGACCTGGTTACGCCTAACCTGCCCGAGACAGAACGCCTTTGCAAACCCCGGGAGGAGCAATGGGACAGAGAAGCTGTCCAAAAAGCAGCTATGCAGCTTACCCGGAAATGGGACACTGCCTTTTTAATCAAAGGCGGACACCTGGAAGGGGAAGCAGCGGACTGCTTTTGTGCTCCGGATGGGAAAATGCAGTGGTATGAGGGGAAGCGGATTGACACTGTAAACACCCACGGTACGGGGTGCACCTACTCCACAGCCATTGCCTGCAATCTGGCAAAGGGGATGGAGCTTTCCAGGGCAATCCGGGAGGCGAAGACTTACCTGGAGGGTGCCATCCGCTGCAACCCGGGTCTGGGAGCAGGACACGGGCCATTGAACCACTGCTGGAGAATGGAGGAGAGCATATGAACCACGGTAAGGAAGACAGGTGGCTTTACCTGATCACGGATCTCTCCTATGGGGAGGAGGCCGTGGCGGCTGCTCTCAGGGCGGGTGTGGATTATGTGCAGCTGCGGGAGAAAAACGTATCTTCCGCCGAGTATTTGAGGCGGGCCAGAAAAATGAGAGAACTGTCATCTGCGTTTCAGACAAAGCTGATTATCAACGACAGGGTGGACATTGCTCTGCTGTGTGAAGCCGATGGAGTCCATCTGGGACAGGAGGACATTCCGGTATCTGATGCCAGAGGGCTTATGGGACCAGATGCGGTGATCGGCGCAACAGCCAAGACCCCGCAGCAGGCAGCTCTGGCACAGAGTCAGGGAGCGGATTACCTGGGGAGCGGAGCGTGGTTTCCGACGAACACCAAAAAAGATGCGGTCCCCATTACAAAGAAACGGTATATGGAAATCCTGCAGGCCACGGATATTCCAAATGTGGCTGTGGGCGGCATCACCTCCGGCAACTGCAGGATACCTCTGGACTGTCAAGCAGATGGTGTCGGGGTGTCCGGGGGCATCATGGGAGCTGAGAATATCGCTGAGGAAATCAGCAGGCTGCGCATGGCGCTTAAAGGGTAACAGAATCTGATTAGCAAAGAGGCGTTACTGGCAAAAGAGGAGTAATTATGGCGAAGATAAACGGAAAAGAAGTGACAATGAAGGACGGTATGACCGTCCGGGAACTGTTGGGTTTGGAAGGGTATTCCATGGATAAAATTGCAGTGGAGAAGAACGGGGAAATACTTCCCAAAAATCTTTACCCGGTCACAGCCGTAGAAAAGGATGACATTTTTGAGGTAGTCAGTTTTGTTGGGGGCGGTTGAGATGAATGAGAGGAAAACCTTGCTTACAGAAGAGGAGATGGACCGTCTCTTGGTGGAAAGGCATGGGGAAGACATTCACAGAAAGCTAAAAGAAGCCCATGTGGCTGTGGCCGGACTGGGAGGCCTCGGATCAAATGTGGCTGTCATGCTGGCAAGAGCCGGGGTGGGGAGCCTTCACCTGGTTGATTTTGACCGGGTGGAGGGGAGCAACCTGAACAGACAGGTGTATAAAATGAAGCACCTGGGTATGTATAAGACCGGGGCCCTCTGTCAGGAGATCCGGGAGATCAATCCCTACATAGAGCTAAAGGCCGATACCATATGTGTTACGGAACAAAATGCAGCAGGTATATTTTCGGGAGACAGACTTATCTGTGAGGCGTTTGACAGGGCGGAGAACAAATCTATGCTGGTAAATGCTGTGATGGAACAGCTACCGGAAGCAGTGCTGGTCTCCGGCTCCGGGATGGCAGGATATGCCAGCAGCAATCTGATCCGGACAAAAAAGCGGATGAGACGCCTGTATGTCTGCGGAGACGGAGTGAATGGGATCGATGAGGGGGAACCCCTGATGGCGCCCCGGGTGACAGTGTGCGCGGGGCATCAGGCAAATATGATACTGCGGCTGATTTTGGGGGTAGAGGCCGTCTAGTTAGCATGCTGCTTGCTAACAAACAAAACAATATGAAAAGAGGATATCAAATGCAAGAAGATAAACTTATCCTGGGAGGACATGTGTTTCAGTCACGGTTCATTCTGGGTTCGGGAAAATATAACTTAAATCTGATCAATGCTGCCGTAAAGCATGCGGGCGCTGAAATCATTACCCTGGCGGTCCGCAGGGCCAACAGCGCAGGGGAGGGGAACATTCTGGATCACATCCCCGAGGGAGTGACACTGCTCCCCAACACCTCCGGCGCCAGAAATGCACAGGAGGCGGTGCGCATCGCACGCCTGGCAAGGGAACTGGGGTGCGGAGATTTTGTGAAGATCGAAGTGATAAGGGATTCCAAGTATCTGCTGCCGGACAACCAGGAGACCATCAAGGCCACAGAAATCCTGGCAAAAGAGGGCTTTGTGGTCATGCCCTATATGTACCCTGATCTGAACACAGCCAGGGATCTGGCAAGCGCTGGGGCAGCCTGCATCATGCCTCTGGGTGCTCCTATTGGCACCAACAAGGGGCTGTGCACCAAAGAATTTATCCGGATTCTCATTGAGGAGATTGATCTTCCCATCATAGTGGATGCCGGCATTGGCCGCCCTTCCCAGGCCTGCGAGGCCATGGAGATGGGGGCAGCAGCAGTCATGGCAAATACGGCTATCGCCACCGCAGGGGACATTCCGGCCATGGCAGAGGCTTTCCGAAAAGCAATTGAGGCAGGACGTACAGCTTATATGGCAGGGCTTGGAAGGATTTTAGAGGGTAAGGCCAGCGCATCCTCCCCGCTCACCGGATTTTTGGAAGAATAGGGGGCTATAGCATGAGCAATCCAAGAACAAATCATATGGAGTACATGGAGGGAATGGAGGTGCTGGACTCAGACATCATGGACCGTGTGCTGGATGCCATGAACGAGTACGATTACAGCAGATACACGGAGCAGAACGTGCTTGCAGCCCTGGCCCACGACATACGTACTCCCGAAGACTTTGCAGCCCTGCTCTCCCCAGCGGCACAGCCCTATCTGGAGGAGATGGCCCAGGCTGCCCGGCTGGAGACAAGGCGGCACTTTGGAAATTCCGTGAATATGTTCACACCCATCTACATTTCCAACTACTGCGAAAACCACTGCATCTACTGCGGCTTCAACTGTCACAATTCCATCCGCAGAGCCAGGCTTACGGAGGAGGAAATCGAAAAGGAGATGGCCCAGATCGCAAAAACAGGGCTGGAAGAAATCCTGATCCTGGTGGGGGAGAGCCGGGCAAAATCCGATGTGAAATATCTGGGAAAGGCCTGCAAGATTGCGCAAAAGTACTTTCGGATGGTGGGCCTGGAGGTCTACCCCATGAACAGCAGTGAGTACGCCTACCTGCACAGCTGCGGCGCGGACTACGTCACGGTATTTCAGGAGACATACAATTCAGATAAATATGAGACCCTGCATCTGGCGGGACACAAGCGGGTATTCCCCTACCGCCTGAACGCCCAGGAGAGGGCTTTAAAGGGTGGAATGAGGGGTGTGGCTTTCGGAGCGCTTTTGGGACTGGATGATTTTCGAAAGGATGCCTTTGCCACAGGCATGCACGCTTGGCTTCTCCAGAGAAAGTACCCCCAGGCAGAAATCTCCTTTTCCTGCCCCAGACTGCGCCCGATTATTAACAACGACCAGATCAACCCCAGGGATGTGCATGAGCCCCAGCTCCTTCAGGTGATCACTGCCTACCGTCTGTTCATGCCATTTGCCGGAATCACCATTTCCACCAGGGAGAGCGCCGGATTCCGGGATCATGTGATCACTATCGCTGCCACCAAGATCTCAGCCGGTGTGAGCACCGGAGTGGGCAGCCATGTGGAGGAAGTGGAGGACAAGGGAGATGAGCAGTTTGAGATTTCAGACGACCGGACAGTGCAGGAGATCTACCAGGCAATCCAGAGCCAGGGGATGCAGCCTGTGATGAATGACTATGTATACGTTTGAGCAGATGCTGGCTGTGACCAGCCGGAAGCTTTGCACCCGGCCTTTTCTGGAACAGGTAAAGTGGCTGGCAGGAATGCACCCTTTGGGGATTATTTTGAGAGAAAAGGATCTCACAGAGAAAGAATACGAAGAATTAGCCGTCCAGGTAAAGGGGATCTGCCGGGAAAATGGAACGGAATGCATTCTGCACTCCTGGGTGGGAGTGGCCAGGAGACTTAACTGCCCTTGCATTCATCTGCCCTTTGAGCGTTTCCAAAGGGAGGCACAGGACATTCAGGATTTCCAAAAGATTGGGGTTTCCGTCCATTCAGTAGGAGAGGCTGTGAGAGCCCAGGAGTTGGGGGCATCCTATGTAACGGCGGGACATATCTTTCCCACAGACTGCAAAAAGGGGATGCCTGCGCGGGGCCTTGGGTTCTTAAGAGAGGTATGTGAAGCGGTTGCTATTCCGGTCTTTGCAATCGGAGGGATTACGCCGCAGAATGCCACCAATGTGTGCAAAGCCGGAGCCTCCGGATACTGTGTTATGTCGGGAGTGATGAGATAAACTGTATAGATAGTGTTCTGGACCTGTTTTCGTATCTGTATAGATGGGCCGGAACACTATTTTTATGTACAGCCATTTTATTGTTTTATTGACGTATGAAATTATTTAGACTATGATAAAATTACATAATCATATGCAGGAGGAGGGGTGAATCGTTAAATTATCTTGAAGGAAGGTATAATGCAGCCGTCACAGAGAGGCGTTATTGTCATTAACTAAAAAACATAGGAAAGTGTGGGGGAAATTAATGAAAAATTATAGAAAAAAGTTATTACAATGCTTGGTAGTTATGTTTCTTACTATGGCTCTGGCAGCGACGTTTATTCCAATAAGCACAGATGCGGCAGCCGAGAAGGCGAATGGTACAATTTCAAGAGTGGAATGGCTGCATGGTCTGATTGGTCTGTTTGATATGACCGTGGAAGAAGACAATTATCCCGATAATTATTTTAGTGATATATCCTCCGCGGATAGCTGCTATCGCGATATTATGGTGGCAACGGAGTTTGGGCTTGTGGACGTGGAGGAAGGCTTTGATATGCGCCCGGACGATCCGGTCACAAGAGAATTTGCTGCCTATACCATGAATGTTTGCCTGGGGTATGTGTTGGAGGAGACAGATACTTATACATTTAGTGACCAAGATGCATTTACCTATTATGGGAAAGAGATTGCTGAGAGCTATTATCAGGCGGCGCAGGTTGCGTTAAAACGGGGGTGGATGACTCTGGTAAATGGCACATTTGCTCCTCAGTCAAACCTGACACAAGATGAGAAGTCCGTCATGTGGTCAGACGCACAGGAATCTATTGCATCTAAAGTTATTGATAAAGATTATGACAATAAAGTTACCTTTGCTGAGGGCGTGATCGAGGTGCCGGAAGGAACGAAATTTGAACTGGAAGAGTATGATACAGGGACGTTTGTAACCCTGTTTGAGTATAATGGATTGATTTCTGATGGGGATACCTTTGCACTTTGGGTCAATGGGCTGCCGGCGGTGTATGATGCAGTGGCAGTAGAGGACATGGGAGACAGCCTTGTGATACAGATTACAGAGGGCGATGAAAATAGTGCCATTCAAGAACTGGATGCCCAGGGAACGGCAGAAGCGGATTTGGCAACGGCTGTGCAGGAAGGCGAAGGAACGATGACCTGGATTGCCGGGGGTACTGAGGAGAAAAACTATGAAGATGGACGTGAAGTCCGTGATCCAAGGGCAGCCGGTTCTGTTCCCATCAAAGCGATTAAACGTACTATTCCCATCAAACTGTATGGCGGGCTGAGCGCCACTTTGAATGTAACAGTACCAAAACCTACAGTGGCATATAAAATAAACGGAATCAAAGAGGTTTACGTTGCATTGAATGCAGACACAACGGTTTCCGCAACCGTAAAAGGGAACATGATTGATAGCCTCGGTCTACCCAGTTCTATTGATGTTGTCTATATTCCCATTGGTGGAATAGGAGAAGCCAGTATTTCTGTGTCAATTGCAGCCAGTGGACAGTGCAGTGTAAACTACAATTTTGATGCGGTGGCGGGTATTCACTATCGGAAAGGAGAGGGAACCTCTCTGGTTACCAGCTTTAAGAAAAAAAGCTTTACTGTATCCGCTCAGGCAGAACTGTCGGCCACTTGGTCAGCCACTCTGGGCGTGACCAAGATACCGAAAGTAAACGCCAGCGTCTGGGCCAAGATAGGCCCCAGAATGGGATTGTCCGCATGGACCTACGGGGATGGCAAAAAACCGACTGCGTGCATGGATACCTATGGCTATATGTATGCGGGGGTGGGAGCCACCTTGAGATTACTCGGAAAGGACTATAGTCCCAGACCAAATGAAATCTGGACAAAGCAGAACAGTCCGGTCCGTGTGGCGGCACACTATGAGGACGGTGTTCGGACAAGCGCCTGCACGAGGGATGCCAGCCAGCGGAGGTATTATACCAGGGATACCTCCAGGTATTTCAGCGACGGATCCGGGATCTATGACAGCACTGGCAGTTCTGGAAGCGGGACAGTCATTCAACCAAGATACGAGTACTCTCTGTCCAAAAATGACAGAGATCAAGATGTTGCAAAAATCACAAAATATTATGGCAGTGTTTCTGCGATTGTCATACCAAATACAATAGATGGGTATCCGGTTGTTGCGATTGGAAATCAGGCATTTGCAAGAAATAGTTATTTGAAGACGGTTTTGATTCCGGATTCTATTACATTAATTGAGCAGGAGGCGTTTGCAGAGTGTAGAAATCTGGAGATGGTGACCCTATCGTCTAATCTGGAGGAATTGTACGACCGAGTTTTTTATAATAATGATATGCTGACAAGCATCGAAATCCCCAAAAGCTTAAAGGAGTTAACGACTAATTTTGGAGCGGACGCAGGTCCATTCAATAGTTGTGACGGTTTAAAAAATGTCAGCTTTGAGCAGGGGACGACAAAGATAGCAAGTGTATTGTTTGCCAATTGCCCAGGCATTGAATCAATTGTCATACCAGATACCGTGACAGATATCGAATATTATGCCTTTTATGGGAGCAAAAATTTACGGGAAGTGACCATGCCGGAAAGCATAACCAGCATTGGCTGGAGTGCATTCGAAAAGTGCACAGGTTTAACAAACGTCAAGATACCCGACAGTGTTACAGTAATCGAGCAGGAGGCATTTGCAGAGTGCACAAATCTGGAGACGGTGACCCTGTCGTCCAATCTGGAGGAATTGTACGACCGAGTTTTTTATAATAATGACATGCTGACAAGCATCGAAATCCCCAAAAGCTTAAAGGAGTTAACGACTAATTTTGGAGCGGACGCAGGTCCATTCAATAGTTGTGACGGTTTAAAAAATGTCAGCTTTGAGCAGGGGACGACAAAGATAGCAAGTGTATTGTTTGCCAATTGCCCAGGCATTGAATCAATTGTCATACCAGATACCGTGACAGATATCGAATATTATGCCTTTTATGGGAGCAAAAATTTACGGGAAGTGACCATGCCGGAAAGCATAACCAGCATTGGCTGGAGTGCATTCAAAAAGTGCACAGGTTTAACAAACGTCAAGATACCCGACAGTGTTACAGTAATCGAGCAGGAGGCATTTGCAGAGTGCACAAATCTGGAGACGGTGACCCTGTCGTCCAATCTGGAGGAATTGTACGACCGAGTTTTTTATAATAATGACATGCTGACAAGCATCGAAATCCCCAAAAGCTTAAAGGAGTTAACGACTAATTTTGGAGCGGACGCAGGTCCATTCAATAGTTGTGACGGTTTAAAAAATGTCAGCTTTGAGCAGGGGACGACAAAGATAGCAAGTGTATTGTTTGCCAATTGCCCAGGCATTGAATCAATTGTCATACCAGATACCGTGACAGATATCGAATATTATGCCTTTTATGGGAGCAAAAATTTACGGGAAGTGACCATGCCGGAAAGCATAACCAGCATTGGCTGGAGTGCATTCGAAAAGTGCACAGGTTTAACAAACATCCTGATACCCAAAAGTGTTACCGCAATTGGGCAGAGTGCGTTTGCAGACTGCACAAACTTGGAGAGTATCCAACTGCCAGACTCCATAACAGACATAACAGACTATATGTTCCAAAACTGCACCGCATTAAAAAACATCACTATTCCAAAAAGTATCACGGAAATAGGCAGGTATGCGCTTGAAGGGTGTTCAGCTCTTAATAAAGTTGCCATCCAGGATGCAAAAACTTATATCGGTTCTTATGCATTCCGCAATTGTACCGCTTTAACAGAAATGGATTTTGGCAAAGAGATTACAGAGATAGGAGGCCACGCGTTTTATGGCTGCGATGCTCTGTCATCCATTGTAGTACCGGATAGTGTGACCATAATAGGCGGGTACTGCTTTGAAGACTGTGACGTTCTACAGAATGTATCTCTCGGAACAGGTATAACAGAAATCCCGGAAGGCGCATTTTATCAGTGTGGAAGTTTGGAAAAGATTGTCCTTCCATACAGAGTGTCCAGAATCCGTACCAAAGCATTTATAAACTGTACAAAACTGACATCCATCACCATACCACGTTCGGTTACTGCTATTGACGATAATGTGTTTAGCTATCCGGGGAAAATGACGATTTATGGTGTTTCGGGAACCTACGCACAGACTTATGCAAGGGATAAGGGGATTTCCTTTATATCCAATGAAGTTCATGCGACAAGCGCTGCCTTAAGCAGTGCTACACTGAAATTAAACAAAGGAAGTACAGCAGTTTTAGCCTTGACGGTGGAACCAGCGGACTTTACGGATGAAGTGACATGGAAGAGTACGGATACTTCTGTGGCAGCCATCAGTGACAGTGGGATGGTGACGGCAAAGGAAGTTGGAACAGCAACGATCCGGGTAATTGTAGGAAACATCAGCGCGGACTGCAAGGTGACAGTGGGACAGCCTGTTACGTCTATTTCCTTAAACGAAGACTATCTATCGTTGGAGGCTTTGGATACGTATCAGCTGACTGCCAGTGTATATCCAACAAACGCAGATAAGAAAGAAGTAGAGTGGATATCTTCCGATGAGACCGTTGCTGCTGTAGATCAAACTGGCTTGGTCACTGCGCTTGCAAAAGGTGAGGCAACGATCACTGCCTTAGCAAAAGACGGGAGCAATCAGAGCAGCGAATGTACGGTAACAGTAAAGAATACGATGTACGCCGTCACATCTGCAGAGAAAATGGAAAGTCCCCACGAGTATGAAATTAATTGTTCGGATATCTGGGTCTATACAGATGAAAATGCAGAGGACTCCCTGGAGGTTGTGTTTGATGAACGCACAGAAGTGGAGGATGGATTTGATTTCATTTATATCTACAGTGCAGACGGAACACAGATAGGAAAATATACAGGAACGCAGCTTAGCGGCGCAACGGTTGAGGTTCCTGGAAACACTGTGAAAATTAAATTAGTGTCAGATGAAGCCGGAAATGCCTGGGGATTTAAAGTAAAAAGTATTCATGCTGCCTCCGGAAGATTACCCCAGAAAATTGCAGGAGCCGGCGCTTATACAAAAGTTTACGGGGACAGCAGGTTTCTTTTGGATTGTCAGATCACCGAAGGAAATGGTACCCTTTCTTATATATCAGACAACGGCGAGGTTGTATCTGTGGATGAAAAAGGAAATATCACAATCCATGGTGCAGGGACGGCGACCGTGACTGCAATCGCATCCATGACAGCGGACTATAGGAAAACGGAAAAGAGGATTACCATAACCGTTAACAAAGCACGGCAGAATCTGAAGGTATTCTCTGAAACAAACGCGATCCGTGCAGGGCAGTCTCTGAAGCTTCATGTTGTCTCAAAGACAGGAGTGTTGCGCTTTTCCTCCGATAAAGAAGAAGTTGTGAAAGTGGATCAGGAAGGGAATGCAGTTGGACAAGCGGCAGGAACTGCGAATATTACGGTGACGGCAGTTGGAAATAAAAATTATCTTGAAGAGACACAGCAAATAACCATTTTGGTAACGGCAGCGAGTAAAAAACGTGACAATACAATACGGGCAAACGATATTACAAAGACTTATTCTGCAAAAGTGCGGAAAGTTAATATAGGGGCAAAAGCAGAGAGCGGCGCGAAATTGACGTACGTTTCCAACAATAAATTTGTGAAAGTGGACTCTGACGGAAAGGTTACGATTGCAAAGAAATTTATTGGAAAAGCTGAAATTATGATCCGTTCTGCCTCTACACAGAACTATAACGCCGCTTCAAAGACAATTGCGGTGACTGTAAATCCGCCGGGAACAAGTATCAAAAAAGTGAAAAATACCGGAAGGAAAAAAGCAACGGTCTTTTGGAAGAAGTCAGGCGTTGCAACAGGATATGAAATTCAATATTCTACAAATAAGAAATTCAAATCTGGTATTAAAAGTAAAATAGTAAAGAAGAAAGGTACCGCTAAATTAGTCTTACCGAGTTTGAAAAAGGGCAAAACCTATCTTGTTCGTATTAGAACTTATAAGACGGTAAATAATGAAAAATTTTATTCATTGTGGAGTAAAGCAAAAAGTGTTAAGATAAAACGGTGAAAAAGGGTGAACTGTGAATACGGGAAAACAATACACCTATGAATAGCTGGGTTCAGTTCAACAAGATAAGAGAGTTTCACCCACCGCTATTGGCGGAGAGGAAGCACCCAAAACGAGATTAACAACAGTGGCGGAGCGCCGAATAACAGATGATTTAAGCTGTTTTCGGCACTCCGTTTTTATCTATTTATATACGGTTATTCTTCTGAGGTAAGAAATGATGCAATATGAATACATAAGCACTGGAAAATATGCAAAAAAAGAAAATAATGCACAAATAAAAAAGCGAACAATAAAATAATAAATGTATAAAATATGGAAAAAATAAAAAATAATCACAAAACAAATATGCAAAAATGACAATAAAAGGAAAGAATGTATAAAGCAAATACGGATATTATTGGTAGAATATACATATTAAAAAATAAATGCTTACAGCAGGATAGGAAAGTGAGGGTAAAGGAATGAAAATGAAACAGATGCTCAAAGGTTTATGTATTGTAGGTATCGCGGTGTTGACTGGGCTTTGCGGGATGTCAGTTTCTGCGGGGGGAAAATCTCCTGTACTCAAAGTGACCTTTGATGAGGGAAGCGCGCAGGATTCATCCGGCAACGGAAATCACGGAACAGTGGCAGGGGCACCGGAATTTGTGGAGGGCATGAGCGGCAAGGCGATTCATCTGGTAAACGGGGACGGGATTGCTGCGGAGTATGTGGAGGCCTCCCAGTACGTTAATTTTGGCACCCCGGATGATCTGAAGTTTGGGACAGAAGACTTCAGTGTCATGTTTTGGTACAAATCGGACGGCGCAGACCCGGAGGAAGTAGCCATTATATCCAACAAGGATTGGTACTCAGGCGGAAATGAGGGTATCACAATCGCGGACTTCCGAAATGGTATGGGACTGAATTTTACGGCGCAGGGAAGCGGCAGAATCGATACAGGGCGTATGACTGAGGCTACAGACAACAAGTGGCACCACATTGCTGCCGTATTTGATCGAAGCGGGGATATGGCCCTTTACATTGACGGGCAGAAGGCCACCAGCTCTGATATCAGCGGGGAACAGGGAAAGACCATTGATGTGACAGATTTCGTTTTGGGCGCGGATGGAAAGAAGCACTACGGGGTGAAAGACTCTTATATTGATGAGCTTGAGGTATATAAGTGTGCATTTACAGCAGAGGAGATCAAAGCCATGGATGCCCCTTACCAGCTTCAGCTGAAAATAGCAGCGTACGAGGCTGAACTGGCAGTTTCACAGGCGTCTGAGGAGAAGAGGGCGGCCTTTGAGAAAGAGCTGAACGCTGTAAAGCGGGAGTCAGCAGGTTTGACGGACCCTGAGGCTGTCAGCAAGCTGCTTGAGCGTTTAACCACAGCGTACAATCTGTTTGTAAAGCCGGAAAAGGGAATTGTGGAATTTGAGGCTTTAAGCGATGTACATATTAAAAAGAATGATTTTGCGGAGGACAACAGTGTACACTTTATTGACGCCCTGCAGGATATTCAGGAGCTGTTTCCGGAAACCTTGGGTGTCATGAACAGCGGAGATTTTACGGACTATGGGACAGAGGACCAGTTCAAGGGTTACTATAACATTCTGGAGCAGTACGGGGGAGACATGGAATTTATGACAGCCCTTGGAAATCACGATGTGCGTTGGAAATCAGGTTGGACGGAGATCTATGACCGTTATATGGAATATAATAAGCCATATATGGGAGACACAGACAAAAAGGTGTACTTTGATAAATGGCTGGGTGGTTACCACTTTGTGGTGGTCAATACAGAGTGGGATCTCAAAGACAGGGCCTACATCTCAGATGAGCAGATACAATGGCTGGATAAGACATTGTCTGAGAATTCCAGTCCGGACAAACCAATCTTTATATTCTTCCATCAGGCTATGAGAGATACTTATTTCAATAGCAATGAGTGGAGCATTGGTGTACAGGATCACAAGGTTAAGGAAGTGCTGAGAAAATATCCTCAGGTAATCATGTTCACTGGTCATATCCACAATGGCCTGGGAGCCTGTAAGGTAATTGAGACAGACTACGGTTCCATGGTGGATGTTCCCAGTCTCTATTACAATGACGGCGGGGGTCAGTCCAGAGGACAGATCGGGTACCATGTGTCCGTCTACGAGGACAGTGTACAGCTGAGCATGTACGATTATATGAACGACGTCTGGCTGCCGGAGTACAATTACACAATCTCCACCAAGCCGGAGGACAAGCCCAGGGGAAAAGCCCTGGAGGTAAACTTTGACGATGAGACAGCCAGGGATGTTTCCGGAAACGGAAATGACGGAGTGATAAGCGGAGATCCAAAGTTCGTGGATGGAATCAGCGGAAAAGCCATACGCCTGGTAAATGAGGAGGGTGTGGCAGGAGAGAACGTAAAAGCGCAGCAGTATGTGGAATTTGGTGAAAACGACAGCCTGAGACTGGGCATAGACGATTTCTCAATCTTATTCTGGTATAAAGGGGAGATGCAGGACTGGGGCGATTATTGTGTACTATCCAATAAAAACTGGGACACAGGCGGAAATCCTGGATTTGCCATAGGCTCTTTCTCCGGAACCAATGGAGGAATCGGGCTTAACTTTACAGCTGAAGGGGAATCCAGGATTGATACCAGCCGGTATAAAGAGGCATTGGACGGAAGCTGGCACCAGATCGCAGCCACCTATGACCGGGACGGTGAGATGACGGTCTACATTGACGGAAAAAAGGCGGGCAGTAAGGATATCAGCGGCCAGGCAGGAAAAACGATTGATGTGGATGCGCTCGGACTGGTGCTGGGGGCGGACGGTAACCTGAAGTACGGTGTCAGGGATCTGTGTATCGATGAGCTGAGTGTATACCGCTGCCTGATTGGGCCAGGGGAAGTGGAAACCTTATACCAGCCGTATTATGCAGAGCCAGGGGTAAAGACAGCAAAGATTTATTGGGAATCGGAAGAGAATACGGAGCCTGCATATCTGGTTCTGGATGGAGTGAAGTATAAAGACATCCCCTCCGGGGCAAGCAGTATCACGGTCACAGGACTGGAGCCAGATACCGAATACACAGCAATGGTAGTTACAAGGGAAAGATCCAACAGCGGAAATTATCAGGATGGATTTACAGTAAAATTCCGCACAAGTGTAGATCTGGAACAGCTGCAGAAGGAGCTGGAGGAGCAGCTAAAGGCTGCGGAGGAAGCCAAAGAGAAGGCAAAAGAGGAACAGAGACGGGCGGACGAGGAGAAGAAGGCTGCGGAGGAAGAGAAGGCAAGGGCTGAGGCGGAAAAAGATCTGGCACGAGAAAAACAGGCAGCAGCAGACGAAGCTCTGAAAAAGGCTCTGGAAACCCAGAAGAGAGCAGACGAGGCCATGGCGATTGCTGAGAAAGCCAGGAAAGAGGCCGAGGAGGCAAAGAAAAAATACGAGGATGCCCTAAAGCATAGCAGTGGTAAGCTGAAGGAGGGAGAGACCTACAAGAAAGGGAACTTTAAATATAAAGTTACGGATGCACAGGAAGCGGCTGTGACTTTGACGGGAACTACCTCCAAGAAACTGAAAAAAGCAGTGATTCAGGCTTACATTATGCTGGACGGAGTGAAATGCAGGGTGACAGAGATTGGGGCAAAGGCATTCCAGAACCAGAAATATCTGACTAAGGTTACCATTGGCGCCAATGTGGAGAAGATCGGTACTAAGGCGTTTTATGGAGGCAAAAAGCTAAAGCAGATTAATATCAAATCTGCAAAACTCAGGTCAGTGGGTAAAAATGCGTTTAAAAATATTTCTGCAAAGGCAGTGATAAAAGTTCCTAAGGAGAAGAAGAGCGTATATAGCAAACTTCTGAACAATAAAGGGCAGAAAAAGACTGTGAAGATAAAATAATCGGATTTGTTCAAATAAAGTTGGTGTCGAAAGACTTGGGATACCCATATTATTTAAAGGGGCTCTCCATTTGAGCTTGGCCTTTCCCCAAAGCTTTCGACACTGGCTAGACCTTCCCCCAGAATGCTCCGCAGCACCTGGCAGAGAATAGCCGCTGCATCCCGCCAGCAGGGCCCCCAGGGAAAAATACCAGGATCTATTCAAACCCTGGAACACTAGCTTGACAAAAACGCAATGGCACATTATAATTGAACATAAGTTCAAAAATGGAGGGCGATATGGCACAGGTACTTAAAGACGAGATAAGGGAAAACATATTAAAGGCGGCTTTAGAGGAATTTTTTGCAAGTGGATTTAAATCAGCTGCAATGCGAAATATTGCCCAGCAGGCTAAAATCCCCACGGGTCTTATCTATTCCTACTTTAAAAATAAAGAGGCGCTCTTTGATGCCGTCCTCCGGCCGGTCCTGTATGATTGGGAACGTGTATTGACAGCAGGTGGGGACAATAACAGCATGCACATCAATCGTGAAATATATGGACTTAGCAAAGCGGAGACGGAATGTCTTCTAAACTTATTTGAACACAGACAAGAGTTTATAATTCTGATTGATAAAAGTCAGGGAACAAAATATGAGAATGAAAAGGAACGATTTATAAGGGCTATAGAAGAACACTTGAATCAGCATCGAAATGATGATACAGATGACATGGTTTTTTTACACATTATTGCAAACAACTTTATAGACGGTCTCATGCAGGTTATGTATCATTACAAAGGAAAGGAGTGGGCAATTATGATACTACATAAATTATCAAGAATGTATTTGTCGGGAATTGGTCTTTAGACGAATTCCTTTTTTTACTGAATAATATTGAACATATATTCAATATTTCTAAACAGCAAGCAAAAATTTTATTAACTTTAGCAGTTAAAGCGATTAAATTAAATGCTGTATTATTCATTACTTTTGGTTTCCAGATGGTGTATGCCACCCTGTATCTTGCTATTGGTAAGAGCTTGGCAGGAAGTGCGCTTAGTCTGAGCAGGCAGGGCATTTTCTTCTTTCCTTTAATTTTAGTGTAGCCGCAGTTGTTTGGTCTAAGCGGCGTGATTAGGGTACAGCCCTTGGCAGCCGCTTTATTTGGCGGCTTGCCCCTGGCGGGCAGCAAAGTCCCCAATATCCTGGACACATTTCTTCAACATCTCGCGGATGGGGAGGTGATAGGGGCATCTGGACTCACACTCTCCACATTCCACGCAGGCGTCTGCCTTTACGGGAAGGGAATCATAGCGGTCTTTTCCCCAGTCTCCCAGGTCATACCTCTGCAGATACCCTGCGAAGAGGAAAACGCTGGGGATATTGATACCCACGGTACAGGGAGCACAGTAGTTGCAGCGGCGGCAGAAATTAGTGCCAAGGTCATCGCGGACCTGCTGCATTTTCCTCTGTTCTTCCTCTGTAAGCGGGGACTCATCCTGTACGGCAGAGAGGTTCTCACTGACCTCACGGGTACTATACATCCCCGGAATCACGATCCCCACATCCGGATTTGCGCAGATGTAACGAAGTGCCAGGGAGGCATTCTCAATGGCACCTCCGGCCAACGGTTTCATTGCAATAAAGCCAATATTCCTTTCAGCGCATCTTTTGATCAGATCAGCGCCCTGTGATTCCACGATATTGTAGGGAAACATGATGGTCTCCACCCAGTCCAGCTCAAGAGCCCGCTCAAAGACAGAGACAGAGTGAGCCGTTAGACCCAGATGTCCGATTTTCCCGGAAGCTTTGGCTTCCAGCAGGGCCTCCAGGGCGCCGCCGGGAGCAGTCACTTTGTCCAGATCCGCCATACTGGGGTTGTGCACCTGATAGAGGTCTATGTAATCCGTTTTCAGATTTGAAAGGCTTGTATCAATGTCTTTTGCCATGGCCTCTCTGGTGCGGGCCATGCTTTTGGTTGCCAGAACAAAGCGGTCGCGGATGCCCTGCAGGGCTTCTCCCAGGAAGGCCTCGCTGACTGTATAGCCTCTGGCAGTATCAATATAGTTTACCCCCTTCCGGGACAGGTCCTGAAGAAGTACTTTCACCTCCTTGGGGGTACTTTTCTGGATGGGTATGCCTCCAAGTCCCATTCTGGACACCTGTAATCCCGTTTTTCCCAATTTAACGCATTTCATTTTTGTCTCCTATCGTTTCTATATTTATAAGTTATCCTGCATAAGCCTGCAGTGTTTTCTGGCTTTTCCAGATAAAGATCAAATAAAGAATAGATGCCGCCAATTGCACAATCGTCACGATCCAGCTTACCAAAGCAGCCAGAATGTTGAGAATGGGAACGGCCGACAGCAGGGAACAGACTACGGTGATAACAGTGCATACCAGATAAATTTTCCAGAGCAGGGATGCACGGTCTGACAATGCATTGCTGATACCGTAAAGAAGTTTTCCCGTGGTAGTGCAGATCAGATAAACGATCAAAAAGCCTATGATATCCTGTACAATCCCCATCACAGAGTGCATCACTCCACTTCTAAAAAACAGATTGCCCACCACACTCACCGCCGCATTGACGATGGTTAGAATAAAGGCAGTCTGGTAGTCGCTGTCAGCCTGTGACAATGTATAGAGGCCGTAGAGCGAAAAGACAGCGCCTGCTACCAGGGCGATGAGGCCCAGATATGGGATGATGGTCAGCAGAGCCAGGATTTGGCCGATAAAGAGAAAATACAGTCCCTTTCCGGCAGTTTTGTAAGTATCCATTTGTACTCCCTTCTTATGTATGATTTTTAATCAAGTATATCACGGTGGGGAAGCGCCGTCTACTGGTGAAATAACGTTTTGACGCGGCACCTTTTAGGAATCTTCATAGTGTGCTTTCCGGAACACCTTAGTAATCCGCCGAAAATGACATAAATAAATTGACAATAGCTGGGAAATTCGATAGATTATATTAAGGCAGATAAGGAAACAGTAATACCAGAAAGAAGGAACGATATGTCAATAGAGAGAGCAAGACAATACTTCAGCCGGTTTCAGATGGAAAACCGTATGATGGAATTTGACACCTCCAGCGCCACCGTGGAACTTGCAGCCAAGGCTGTGGGGTGTGAACCAGCCAGAATTGCCAAGACACTGTCCTTTAAAGTGGATGACAGGGCAGTACTTATAGTAACTGCCGGAGACGCAAAGATAGACAACCCGAAGTATAAAGCGCAGTTCCATGTGAAAGCAAAAATGCTTACCCCCACGGAGGTGGAGGATATGGTGGGACATGCGGTGGGAGGGGTTTGCCCCTTTGGGATCAAGGAGAATGTGGATGTGTATCTGGATGTTTCCCTAAAGCGTTTTGAGACGGTCTTTCCCGCCTGCGGGAGCAGCAGCAGCGCCATAGAGCTAAGCCTTGAGGAGCTGGAGCGGTATTCCGGTTATGGGGAGTGGATTGATGTCTGCAAGGCATGGCAGTAAACGGTCAGCGCAAGTAAATGCGCAGACCTGTTGAATAGGTATAAAATATTATTATAGAAAGAGGTAGAAAAATGGCAAGAGAAAGTATATTTACAGAAAATGCACCAAAGGCAGTGGGACCCTATGTACAGGCAGTGAAGACCGGCGGCATGATTTACTGTTCCGGACAGCTGGGAATTAATCCGGCTGAGGGAAAGCTGGCAGAGGGTGTGGAGGCCCAGGCTCATTTCTCCATGAAAAATCTGGGCGCTGTGCTACAGAAAGCGGGAAGTGGATACGGAAAGATTGTGAAGACCTCCATTTTCCTGGCAGATATGGGTGATTTTGCAGTGGTAAATGAGGTATATAAATCCTACTTTGACGGGGAATACCCCGCGCGCTCCTGCGTACAGGTGGCAAAGCTGCCCCTGGGCGGCCTGGTAGAGATCGAATGTATTGCGGAGGCTTAATAGAAAGCTGATTTTTCAGGACCGGTGTGCTGTGTAAAAAGCCCCGGTCCTTAATAATTTTTCTTGTAGATTCCTAAATACAAGGATATAATAATGAATAGTTGTAACTATTCAACAGGTCTGTGCATTTACGAATAGTTATGAATTAGTATTAAGAAAACCTGGAGGTGACATTATGTCAGTTTTAAGCGGCTTAGAGCCGGAGAGAGTATTTCATTATTTTGAAGAGATCTGTGGAATTCCCCACGGTTCCTTCCATACAGAACAGATTAGCAGCTACCTGGTCTCTTTCGCAGAGAAGCAGGGGCTGAAATACCGTAAGGATGAGAGCAACAATGTAGTAATCTGGAAACCGGCTTCCCAGGGCTATGAGAATGCGCCTGCAGTGATCCTGCAGGGACACTGCGATATGGTATGTGAGAAAGCACCGGGATCTAATCATGACTTTGAGAAGGATGGTTTAAAGCTTGTGACCGAGGGTGATCTGATCCGCGCACAGGGCACCACCCTGGGCGGAGATGACGGCATTGCAGTGGCCTACGCCATGGCAGTTTTGGAAGATAAAAGACTGAAACACCCCGCCCTGGAGGTGGTCATCACCTCAGACGAGGAAGTGGGACTCTTGGGGGCAGGTGCGCTGGATACGTCTGACTTAAAGGGGAAATATTTTATCAATATGGACTCTGAGGAGGAGGGGAAGCTGTGGATCAGCTGTGCAGGAGGGCTCTCCGCCATCTGTGAGATTCCTGTGGACTACCAGGAGGTAAGCGGACATCAGTATGAAATCGTCATTGACGGACTGCTGGGAGGACATTCCGGCGCTGAGATTGACAAGCATAGGGCCAATTCCAGCAAGCTGATGGGAAGATTCCTGTTTGAGCTGGAACAGAAGCTGGAGTTTTACGTAAGCGAGCTGGAGGGCGGTCAGAAAGACAATGCCATTCCCCGAATGACAAGGGCATTACTGACAGCCGACAAGGATGCCATGGCAGTGATTGAGGAGGAGGCAGCCCGGTTCCAGAAAAATCTCAGGGAAGAGTATGCAGGTACAGACGATGGCATTACAGTGAAAGTGGAGGAAAAAGGACAGGGAAGCGTCTCGGCGCTGACTTCCATCAGCCAGGAGAAGGTTATTTTCTATCTGGTACAGATCCCTTTCGGTATCCAAAAGATGAGCGGCGTGATCGAGGGACTGGTGGAGACCTCCATCAATCTGGGAGTGCTGAAGCTGGGAGAGGAATCTTTAAGGGCAGTCTCCAGTATTCGCAGTTCTGTGGGGAGCGCCAAGGCCGCCCTGACAGAGAAACTGCAGTATCTGACAGAGTTTTTGGGCGGAACCTGTACACCTGAGGGGGATTATCCTGCCTGGGAGTACAAAAAGGACTCCAAGCTGCGGGATATCATGGCGGATACCTTTGAGGAGCTATTTGGCCACAGACCTGATATTGTGGCGATTCATGCAGGGCTGGAGTGTGGTCTTTTCTATGAAAAGATACCTGGACTGGACTGCGTATCCTTTGGGCCTACGATGAAGGATATTCACACCACAGAGGAGACGCTCTCCATTTCCTCCACAGAGCGCATGTGGAAGCTGCTTGTGAGAACTTTGGAAAACATCCGCTGACCCATATAGAATCAAGGAAAGAGAAGAGGGAGACAAGTATGAATGTAACGTATATTTATCACAGCTCTTTTCTGGTAGAGACGGTATCCGCATACCTGCTGTTTGATTATTTTAAGGGAGAACTGCCCCGGATGACACCGTCAAAGCCAATCTATGTCTTTGCCAGCCACAGGCATGAGGATCATTTTTCTCCTGCAATCTTTGAACTTTCCAGACAGTATCCCGAGGTCCGCTATATTCTCTCCAGCGACATCTGGAAAAAGCGGGTTCCCGCGGACCTACTGTCTGATACGGTTTTTCTGAGTCCGGGTCAGAGACAACAGATCGGTTCCCTGAAAGTGGAGACGCTGATGTCCACGGATGAGGGAGTTGCATTTGTGGTGGAGACGGATGGGAAGACAATCTACCATGCAGGGGATCTGAATGACTGGACATGGGTGGGAGAGCCTGAGGACAACAATGCCTGGATGCGTAAGAACTACAGGGAGCAGATTGGCAGGCTGAGAAACAGAAGAATTTACGTGGCATTTGTGGTATTAGACCCAAGGCAGGAGATGGAGTTCTCAGCAGGGCTCACCTGGTTTTTCCAGAATGTGAATGTGGGAGTAGTGTTCCCCATGCACTGCTGGGAGGACTACAGCATCATTGAGCGGTATCTGGCGCTTCCCGAGTCCATTCCCTACAGGGAAAAGGTGTGCAGTATAGCGGGCAGCGGCCAGGCGTTTCTCATCAGAGACGGATCATAAAAAAGCTAGAAGGAGACAAGAGATGAAACTGATACAGAACCAGCCCGCAGCCTCGTGGACACAGGCATTTCCGGTGGGAAACCGTGAGATGGTCTGCAGAGTCTATGGCAGACCCGGGGAGGAACGCATTGATTTGGCAGAGAAGCGCTTCTTGGCTCTGAGGGATGGAAAGATAAGCAGAGGAAAGACCAGTGTGGGCCATCTGCTGATTCACAACTGCGGGGAAGAGCAGACAGAAGAATACCGCAGGGAGTTGGACCTTAAGGCCGGAACCGCTTTGGCACAGTGGAGGAGTGGCGAATCTTTGACAGAGTCCGCAGCTTTTGTGCCCCGGTCCTACAAAATCATGGTCTATGAAATCATTAGACCCACCAATGACCTGAATGTCAGGATTACTTATGTACCTGAGAACCAGGAGGACTATATAAACTACAATATAGGAGGACTGTTTTTTACCAGCAGCATATCCGGGTATATCCTGTGCGGCAAGGCAGCTCTCTATACAAATGGATTCCCTAAGGCGGATCAGGAGGGGATTCAGGTAAAAAATGCCTCCCGGGTGGCGTTGTACATTATGCTGGATATGGGTGAGGACAGAGGGGAAGGGCCGAAGGGGATGCTGGATCTCCAGATGGCAATGAATCGTACTCTGGTAAACATGGAGAGCCATTCCCTGAACGAACTCAGAAAAGGCCCCATGGGAAATATGGCGGCATACCGAAAGATGGCAAAGCGGCTGGAGAAAGGCCTGCCCTCTAAGTGGAAGGACGGATTTGTGGAATAAATACCTAAGTGTCTGCATAGATTAGCGTAAAGAAAAGCCGGGGGAGAATAGCTTGGCAGGATATCGACGCTTTATATCATACATGTATGAATACACCAAGGGCAGAAAGAGTAAAAATACGGGTTTTGCAAAGGTGGAATCCAGAAATGGAATCTGCCGGATGCAGGTGCATCTGCAGGATATACCCCAGGAGGAGGAATCCCTGGACATTTATGCGTTTGTCCGCGAGGGAGACTGGCTCCTGGGGATTTTTTTGGGCCGGATGCGGGTTCAAGGAAGAGGTGCGGATGGAAAAATTTCCACACCGTCGGAAAAGATAGGAGACCAGCTCTATGATCTGGACCGTTTGGCAGGGCTTTGGGTTCGGAGCGATTTTGGAAGAAATTATATCACTGTTTTTGACGATGAGAAGGTGGATATTGATAAGTTTGTGACAGAGCTTCCAGGGGAAAGGCAGTCTGCTGCGGAATCTGAGATACAGATACAGCCCCGGACAGTGTTGACCGGCGAGGAAACGGTTCAGACGGAATACAAAACCCAGCGAGAGGACCAAATCCAGATAGAAGAAGCACCCCAGATGGAGGAAGCGCCTCAGATGAGAGGAGAAGTCCAGGAGGACGGCCAAATGGAGAGAGAAGTCCGGACCGAAGAGGTAGCTGAGTTGGGGAGTGGAGTCCGGGCAGAGGGTGTGACGCAGACAGAGAGCGTAGTCCGGGCAGGGAATGCAGCGCAGTCGGAGAGGGAAATCCAGACAGAGGAAGTGGAACAGGCCGAAAATGAAGCCCAGGAGGAGGAAGCAGCCAAAGCAGAGGGCGAAGTCCAGTCAGAAGAGGCAGCTCAGATGGAGGGGGAAGTCCAGTCAGAAGAGGCAGCTCAGATGGAGGAAAAAGTTCAGGAAGAGGAAGAAATTCAGGCAAAAGCCACGTCCCAGACATATACAGGAACCCAGGGTAAGGAAGACTCCCGGGCAGATGCTCAGGATGGGATAGCCGAAAATTTCGATAGCCAGGATGCGCCTCAACCAGACACAGAGACGGCCGCAGAGGGGCAACAGAGGGAGAACCTGGGAAAAGCTGAGGAAACGGCGGTACATACCCAGGAGGCTGCAGCCTGTCCCCAGCCCCGATATGGATGCCCGAGACAGGTAAAATGCGCGCAGCAGGGACTGGACCAGAGGTGGCAGTGCCTCTTAAAGCGGTATCCCCGGTTTCAGCCATTTGCAGACCAGGAGATTGAACAGTGCATTCAGATCACACCCCGGGATATCCGCCTGCTGAACCAGAACCACTGGCGTCTGGGTAACAACAGTTTTGTGATGCATGGATTTTACAATTACCGCCATCTGCTATTGGGGAGAAAAAGGGATGGAGGGTATATATTGGGCATTCCCGGCCTTTTTGAGAATCAGGAGCGATTTATGGCCAGCATGTTCGGATTCCCCATGTTTAAGGATGCGGCTCAGCAGACAAGAAAAGGCCGGTTCGGTTACTGGTGCCGGGAAGTGGAGTGAAGGAGCATAGGATAAAATGAAGATTATAAAAGCAGATTATAAAGACATTACAGAAATCTTTCATATTATGAAACAGGCAGAAAAGAAGATGAAGTACCCGGAATGGTATGTAACCGAGGATCGGGACTATATTTTTGAGCATGTAGAAAATAGGGGGATGATATTGAAGGCTGAGGAGGAGGGGGAAATTCTGGCATTTCTCCTGATCCATTTCCCTGAGACAGAGGAGGAGCATCTTGGGGATTATCTCAAGCTCTCCGATGGGGATAAAAGACTGACAGCCTATATGGACTCTGTGGCCGTGCGGCCCAGAGCAAGGGGAAGAGGGCTTCAGCGGCGTCTTCTCGCTTTTGGGGAGGAGATGCTTAGGGCGCAGGGATACCGCTATCTCTGCGCCACAGTCCATCCAGATAACCGCTACAGCCGCGCCAATTTCCTGGAGCTGGGCTACCATGAGGTTGCCAGAGCTCTGAAGTACGGCGGACTGCCCAGAATTGTGATGTGCAAGAAAGTCAACGTGCAAACGTGAAGCAGGTGTCTTAGCACTTTGTAAAATACATGGAAATTCCCTGCCCGCCACCTATGCACATGCTGATCATGGCATCTTTTTTATCAGTGCGCATCAGTTCATAGAGCACTTTAACAGTGAGAACGCATCCGGTGGCTCCGATGGGATGGCCGATGGAGATACCGCCTCCGTAGATGTTTACCTTTTTGCTGTCCAGTCCCAGATCCCTGGAGACGGCGAAGGCCTGGCTTGCAAAGGCCTCATTGATTTCGAACATATCGATCTCTTTTAAATCCAGGCCAAGTTTTGCAGCGAGTTTTTCGCTGGAAAACTTGGGGGAATATCCCATCAGTTCCGCGTCAAATCCGGCCACAGCATATCCTTCCACCTTCAGCTTTGGGACAACACCCAGTTCTCTGGCTTTATCGGCGGACATCACCACCACTGCAGCAGCTCCGTCATTCAGGCTGGAGGAGTTGCCCGCTGTTACGGTGCCGCCCTTCACAAAACAGGGGCGCAGCTTTGCCAGTTTATCCATGGTAAGTCCCTGGCGGGGCCCCTCGTCGGTATCAAAGATGGTAATATTTCCCTTCCTGTCTTTTAGCTCAACAGGCAGAATCTCTTCTTTAAACTTTCCCTCCGCAATTGCAGCGCAGGCCTTTTGATGGGACTGCAGTGCAAAGGTATCCTGTTCCTCACGGGTTACGTGATATTTTTCAGCTACATTTTCAGCGGTTACTCCATTGTGGCTGTTGTTTAAGGGCCAGGTCAGAATATCAATCACACCGTCCTCAAAGTTCTTATGACCCATGCGTGCCCCCCAGCGTGCATCTTTTACATAGTAGGGAAGCTGAGAAATATTTTCCGCACCTGCGGCGACCACTACATTGGCCATACCTGTCTGAATCTCCATCACCGCGTCCGCTATTGACTGAAGTCCGGAACCACACTGGCGGTTGACAGAGTAGGCGGTTGTCTCCTTGGGCATACCAGCCTTCAGACTGACAGCCCTGGCAATAAAGCCATTCTCCGCAACCTCCCCCACCTGACCCACAATCACTTCATCCACATCAGCCGGACGGATGCCGGAACGCTTCACTGCCTCTGCCACCACCATTGCACCCATCTCTATTGCTGACACATCCTTTAAGCTACCGCCAAAGGAACCTACCGGCAGGCGGACACCGCTTACAATTACAACTTCTCTCATCATTTACCTCCTTTAATTCTAACAATTTATAAAATAACAGTAACTGTTCAGTACCTTCACAGTTACACATAACAACTAATTACAGTTATAACATAATATGTTTAGAAGTCAATATTGCGATTTGAACGAAAAATAATTGGATATTTGTGAAATACAGAGAAAATTCATATTATAAAATAAAATCGATAATATTTCGTTGACAAAAATCGCAAAATCATATATTATCGATTATATATAACTGTGTTAATGTCATTAGGTATTGGAGGAGGAAACAAGCATATGAGAAAACCAGAATTTGTAACAGCCAGAGAGGCAGTGGCCCGCATACAGGATGGAGATACCTTTGGAATGGTAGGAATGACACTCAGCGGGTCACCGGAAGAGATTTTAAAGGAGATGGAGCGGTCTTTCATGGAAGAGGGACATCCCAGAGATCTGACGTTTGTACATGCGGCAGGGATTTCGGATAAAGTGGGCGGAATGAACCGCCTGGGTCATGAAGGGATGCTAAAGAGAGTCATTGGTTCCCACTGGGGGCTTGCTCCTAATATGATGGATCTGATTGCCAACGATAAGGTGGAGGCATTTTGTATGCCCCTGGGAGTCCTGTCTCACTTGCACAACTGTGTGTCCAGAAGGGAGCCTGGACTGATCACCAAGACGGGTCTTGGTACCTTTGTAGACCCCAGGTATGAGGGGGGGAAGATGAATGAGCTCACAAAAGATCTGGGCGAGGACCTGATTCAGTTAATGGAAGTGGATGGGGAGGAGTATCTGAACTATAAGTATACGAAATTTGACTATCTGATTATCCGGGGAACTTATGCGGATGAAGCGGGAAATATCTCCACCATTGATGAGGGCTGCGTGCAGGAGCTGCTGCCGGCTGTGCTGGCCACAAAGAAATTTGGAGGAAAGGTGATTGTGCAGGTGCGCCAGAAGGTTGCCAAGAATTCCATACCGCCGAAGGAAGTGACCATTCCTGGCGTATTTGTGGACTATGTGGTAGTGTCTGAGCATCCTTTTGAAAACCATCGCCAGTCCTCCGGATGGTATCAGGATGACACTTACTCAGGTCAGAGAAAAGCGCCTTTTGCGGAGCTGGATGTGATTCCGCTTACAGAGAGAAAGGTAATTGGGCGAAGAGCCATGATGCAGCTTGAGGCGGACTCGGTGATCAATGTGGGAACAGGAATTCCAAATGATACGGTGGGCCCCATTTTGGCAGAGGAAAAGCTGATGGATGACATTATGGTCACTGTGGAATCCGGTATATACGGAGGCGTTCCGGCAGGTGGAATGGATTTTGGTATCTCCCAGAACGCGGTTGCCCTGATTCCGGTAAATGATCAGTTTGACTTTTACGAGGGCGCGGGCGTAGACTTTACCTTTATGGGCTGCGGTGAGCTGGATGCCATGGGAAATGTCAATGCCACAAAGATGGGAAAGATAGCCCCTGGCTCAGGCGGGTTTGTGGACATCACCAGCGCGGCCAAGAACGTAATCTTTTGTTCCACTTTCATGGGCAAAGGGCTGAAGGTAAAATTTGATGAAGAAAAAGGCGTGGAGATTGTACAGGAAGGAAAGATCTGTAAGGTGGTAAAGGAGGTGCTCCAGGTATCTTTTAACGGTCGCCTGGCAAATCAGAGGGGGCAGAATGTCTACTATGTGACAGAGAGATGCGTATTTAAGATCAATGAAGATGGCCCTGTGATCATTGAGGTGGCCAGGGGAATTGACCTGCAGAGGGATATCCTGGACAAGATGGAATTTACACCTAAGATCAGCCCTGATTTAAAGGAAATCCCCACTATGATTTACCGGGAAGGCAGATTCGGACTGAAGGATTATATTTTATCATAGGTGTGCATTTAGGGCTCTTTTCTCCCGCATAAGCTCAAGCCTTACCAGGGAGGCGATATTCTCCGCGTCCTTCCTGTCAAGCGCATCCAGAATTTCCGCGTACCGGAGGCAGGAGGTGGGCAGATCCTGGGGGGATAGGGAGTATGAATGTAAAGATTCCAGGCCGGGGGCGTTCAGCAGATAGTAGAAGCTGAGCAGAATCTCATTTTTACAGCTGAGCGCAATCCGCTCATGGAAGCAGCTCCTTTCGGAAGCGAAGCCTGGGACATCGCTGTTCAGGGAGCAGTTCTCCATGGACTTAAGACAGGCGCGCAGCTGCTCTAAGTCTGTGGTGGTGCGGTTTCGGGCGGCCATTTTGGCTATGCCGGATTCTATACAGATCCTGGCGTCCAGGATGGCATCCGCAGAATCTGATGTCAGTTTCCGAAGCGGGAGAGTATTCTGAAGAAGGGAAGGAATGGTCAGCTCATTGACATACGTACCCTCCCCCTGGCAGATGGAGATGACCCCCATGTTGGACAGCCTCTTTAAGCTCTCCCGCACAGTGACGCGGCTGACAGAAAAGATCTGGCAGAATTCCGCTTCCGTGGGCAGCAGGCTGCCGGGTCGGTAGGGCTCGTCCGTAATCATCCTGAGTATGCCCTCGGTGACAAGGTCACATTTGGTTTTTTTATCAATTTTTCTGGCCTTTTCCATACAGGGATTCCTTTCCGATTGCTATTTAATGATATTTTATAATTCCGAAGAGAGATTGTCAATCAGAGGAAATTACGCCAGGGGAGTTTTTGTTGACAAGTGGGAAATGGTAAGATATAGTATAAATTATCGATAATATTTAAGATATAACCTTTGCTGCCAAGGGAGAATGAGTGGCTGTATGACGGATTTGAGCATGGGTTGCGAAGATAGGAGAGGTGTGGATATGGCAAAAAAAGTGCTGCAAAAGAAGGTGCTGAGTGAGCAGATTCGGGAACAGCTGATGGAATCTATATTGAGCGGTGATTACAAGCCCGGAGAAAAGCTGGTGGAGAATACCCTGGCAAAAGAGTTTGGCGTCAGCCAGGCTCCGGTGAGAGAGGCGTTGAAGAGTCTGGAGACCCTTGGACTGGTGGCTGTGGAACCCTATAAGGGAACCACAGTGAAAAAGTTCGGCAGGGAATCCATGCATGAATACTTTGTAGTGCGTTCCGCTCTGGAAGGGCTGGCAGGCAGGCTGGCAGCGGAGAATATTACGGAGGAGGAGCTGGAGGAACTGGAAAAGCTGCTGGCAGACATGATCGAAGCGGCAGAACAGAAGGATTTTGAGAGAAGGTCTGAGATCAACCAGGTGTTTCACAATACCATTATTGAGGCTTCCCATAATTCTCTGCTGGTAAGTGTGTGCAAGAATGTCCGCCTGGGAAGCTGGTCAAGAATCACTTCAAAATATACCAATATGGAGTCAAAGATCATGGCCAGCCGCCATCAGGAGATGGTTACGTTTCTGAGAAACCGGGATGCGGACGGCATAGAAAAGGCGCTCCACAGGCATATTCAGGAGAGCTTTGACAGCTTTAACCGGAGCTTTTATGCAGATGAGTGCGAAGACGAAGAAGAGACAAGGTAAAAGTACATATATTTGGACATGGGGTCATCCTGATGCGGTAAACGCATGGGGGTGGCCCTTTTGTTATCAGGGAAAATCTTCGGGCCAGACTCCCTCATACAGCAAAATTTCCCACAAAAAAGATAAGGTAAATTTGTACATAGTAACGAAATGGCGATATATAATCGATAATATATTGACAATTATGCCGCAACAAGGTATTATCTATACATAATCGATTATCAATAAACGATAGAAAGGGGCGCGAAATGAGAGCAGATAATCCACTGAAAGATTTTTATATTGACAGAGAAAAGATCCGGTACATTGGAACGGATTTGCAGAGACCGGAATGTATCCTTGCAGAACCGGACGGCAGCCTGTGGGCAGCAGATGCCCGGGGAGGTGTTTGCCACATCAGGCCGGATGGAAGCCAGGAAATCATCACACAGAAATATGCAGAAAAGATCCAGCAGGATTCCGGAAACGTAAACCGCTTTTTTGAGGGCACACTTCCAAATGGCCTGGCATTTGACCAAAAGGGCGACATCCTGATTTCCAACTTTGGAACCGACTGTCTGGAGATCATGGACCGGAAGACCGGTGATACAAAAGTTCTTTTTGACACCATAGACGGAAAGCCCATAGGAAAGGTAAACTTCGTCTACCGGGATTCCAAGAACCGGATCTGGATTACCGTGACCACCATGAAGAAGAATTGGCTGGATGCATTGGACCCGGATCTTGCGGATGGCTATCTTGCCAGGTATGACGAGCGAGGGGTACATATCGTGGCGGACGGCCTGCGTTTTACCAATGAGGTTCGGTTTGACGCAAAGGAGGAGTACCTGTATGTGGTGGAGACTACCGGAGGCAGAATCCTTAAGTTTGCTTGTGACGAAAATGGAGATCTGCATGACAGACAGGTATTCGGGCCAATCCATATGGGAAGAGGAGCTTATCCTGACGGCATTGCCTTTGACGAGTACGGAAATCTGTGGGGAACCTGTGTTTACTCTGACAAGATCTGGGTGATTGATCCGGACGGAGAGTACCGCGTCCTCCTGGATGAGGGAGACCCCGCGAAGGTGAAAGCTCTGGATGAGGCCTTCTGCAATAAATGTGTCACAAACGAGATCCTCTTTGAGACCGGAAGGGGAATTGCCCCCTGGATGGCAAGCCTCACCTTTGGAGGGCGGGACCGCAAAAACGTTTATATCGGCTCCCTCAGGGCAACAACAATTCCTTACTTTGAATCACCGGTGCCGGGCCTTCCCATGGTGCACTGGAAGTAAAATAACATTAAAAAATATAGATAGGAGAGAATTTATGAATCAGTACAGTGAACAGATCAGCAGCAATAAAGCAGTGCTTCGGATTGACGTGTTCAGTCAGGAGAAGAGAACCTTTTTAGTGGAGGATGACACCTTCTTAAATTACCGCCTGGCGGATGTGAAGGTGAGTAAGGAGATTACAAAAGAGAAGGCGGACATTGTCTGGAACGTGGATGCGGAGAAAAAGGATATCCGCTATGAGGACGGTGTCCTGACCCTGGACGGAAAATGGGAGGAAGGAGAATTAAATAAGATTATGGTCAGCATGCTGGCAAACGAGATGGACAAATGCGGACTTCATCCCTTCCATTCCTCCTGTGTGGTATACAAAGGAAAGACCATCCTGCTGGTGGGCGGAGAAAACAATCACGGAAAATCTATGAGTCAGCTGGAGGGCTGCCGCAGAGGCGGATATATCTTCTCAACGGAAACCACGGTCACAGATGAGGACGGCACTGCCCTCTACGGATCGCAGAATGTTTACATAAGAAAGAGAGCAAAGGGTACCGAGAGAAGTGACCTTCCAAACCAGGACGAGGGAGTGCTGAAGTTCTGGGATAAGGAGCCGGAGATGAAATACGCAAACGGCCCTCTGAAAATCGATCTGGCGGTAATGCCCGGCATTGACGGACATTTTGACACCAAGGTGGTGCCCATGGGGAACTTTGAAAAATGCTACCAGTCCTTCCACTCACTGATGAATTTCTTTGGAATGAATCAGCTGCTGTGCGGGGAAACCGGACTGGTGATGCCCATTCTGGATACGGATGAGCGGAGAAAGAAGAGGGGCGCATTCTGTAAGAAGTTCTGTGATCCCATCCCCTATTACATGATTCGTGCAAAATCCCCTCAGATTCTGTTCGATGAGATAGAAAAATTGCTGTAAAGAGAAAGGAGGCAGGAAATGGAGAAAATGATGAAAGCCCTGAGACTGAATGCACCCAACGACCTGGAATACTGTGAGGTGCCGGTGCCGGCGCCTGGATTGAATGAGGTGCTGTGTAAAGTAGAATCCACATCCATCTGCGGTACCGACCCGCACATCATTGGAGGTGATTTTCCAGGGTTTTGGCCAAAGCAGTTTCCGCTGATACCGGGTCACGAATGGGCAGGCCAGGTGGTGGCCCTGGGTGAGAACGCTCAGTTGTACGGATGGAAAACCGGAGACCGGGTGGCCGGGATCGCGAACATGGGATGCGGATTCTGTAAGAACTGTATGGAGGGCAGGTGGACCATTTGCCTGAACTACGGAAAAGATAAGATCCACAATATGTACGGGCATATCACCCCCGGAGCCTATGCCCAGTATATTCGGGTATCCATCAAGAGCATTGCCCGCATACCGGATGATATGGACTATAATCTGGCAGCCTGCATGGACCCCTTAAGCATTGCCCTGCACATGGTGGAGAGAAGCCGGCTGGAGGCAGGAGATGATGTGCTGATCAACGGATCAGGCGCACAGGGCCTCATGGCTATTCTCTGCTGTAAGAGCATGGGAGCTGGAAGGATATTTGTATCCGGAAGCGGACGCAGACTGGAACAGGCTGCAAAACTGGGGGCAATTCCCATCAACTACAGGGAAGAAAATGTGGCGGAAAAGATCATGGAATACACAGGCGGGCTGGGAGTCAAACGCGTCATGGAATGCTCCGGTACACCAAACGGCGTAGCCCAGGCCTGGGGCGTGATTGCAAGGGGCGGCTGTATTTCCACCATCAGCCTTCCGAAGGAGGAGGTTCCCATACCGGTTAGAAAGCTTGTGCTGGATGAGATCGACTTTGTGGGCAACCGGGCCAATCCCAATACGCTGGAGAAAGCGATCGTACTGGCAAACCAGCACCGGGAGGAGCTGGAACAGCTGATTACCCATGAGTTTCCAATGAGTGAGTATAAGAGAGCCTTCGAAATATTTAACGGAAGACTGGATAATTCTTTAAAAGTTATCGTAAAACCAAACGAAGAGTAGCAAAAGCAGGAGGGCGTTATGCAAAAACAAGAGTTTGTATATGTGGGGAAAAGGGTAGAACGGCCAGATGCCATAGGGAAGGTAACAGGAGAGACACAGTACATAGCGGACATGAATATGCCCCATCAGCTGTATGGAGCACTGGTGCGATCTCCCTATGCGTATGCCAATATTTTAAGCATTGATTACAGTGAAGCCGCTGCCATGGAAGGCGTTGCCGTGATCATTACAGGGGAAGATGAACACACAGGAATCGGCCATTACGCGGCTGAAATGCCCACTTTAGCATACAAGAGGGTAATGTACTGGGGGGAACCGGTGGTTGCCATAGCGGCAGAGACTCTGGAGATTGCCAGGGAAGCTTGCAGCAAGGTCAAGGTGGAGTATGAAGTACTGAAACCAGTGCTTACTCTGGAGGAGTCTCTGAAGGGAGATGTGGTGTTCCACGACTGGTCAAAGCTGAATACCCACCACGAGCTGTATTTTGAGCAGGGAACAAATATCTGTCAGCACACAAAGGTCCGGGAGGGGGATACGGAGAAGGCCTTCGCCCAGGCAGACTATGTGGTAGAGGGAGAGTACGAGACTTCCGGTATCCAGCATGTTTGTATGGAAGGACACGGGGCGATCGCAAAATATGATCGGGACGGTTTGGTTGTCTGGACCTGCGCCCAGTCTCCGTTTTTCATGAGAGGCCAGCTGGCCAGAGCCTTTGGCCTGCCCCAGAACAAAGTGCGCATGATCATTCCGCCCATCGGAGGCGGGTTTGGAAACAAGTGGGAGCTTCGCGCAGAGCCGGTGGTCGCCGCTCTGGCAAAGAGGACTAAGGGGCGCCCTGTGAAGCTTCTGTTTACCAGGGACGATGAGTTTAAAGGCGCCTATTCCCGCGGCGCACAGAAGATCAGGATCAAGTCCGGTGTGATGAAGGACGGCACCATAGTGGCCAGAGAGGTGTACAATCTCCAAGATTCCGGAGCTTATGTAAACGGAGCACCGCGTCTTAACTATCTGTCCACCTATGCCTGCTGCGGTCCTTATAAAATCAAGAATGTGAAGATCGATGCCCTGACTTTGATTACCAACAAGCTGCCCACCAGCGCTTACCGGGGATTTGGCATACAGGAGGTTTCCTGGGCCTGCGAGTGCCATATGGACGATATCGCGAAGACCATTGGCATGGATAATTACAAGTTCAGGGAAATGAATCTTTGGGAGGATGGATATACCACACACACAGGAGAAAAACTGTTTAGCGTGGGTATCAAGGAATGCATGGAGGCAGCGGCCAAGGGACTTGATTGGGATACTCCCCTTGAAAAGGTGGCTCCGGACGGCAGATTGAGGGGAAGAGGAATGTGCCTTACCTGTAAAATCACAGGTACGCCCTCAGGATCTGCGGCAATCGCCAAGCTCAATGAGGACGGATCCGTGGATCTGCTCAAATCCGGTACGGATATGGGACAGGGCAACAATTCTGTAGCCTGCATCTTTTTTGCCGAGGCCATGCAGATCGACATTAAGAAGGTCAATGTGGCCCAGGTGGATACCCTGTACACTCCCTATGAAAAATCAGCCACCGGCTCCCGGCTCACCTTCCACATGGGAAGGGTATTGATTGAGGCGGCTCAGAGCATCCATGAACAGCTAAAGAGAAGGATGGGGAACCACTGGGGATGTCCGGCCCAGGATATTGTGATCGAGCACGGTATTATTAAGGGACACGGCAAAGATGGAAATCCCACAGAGCTGGCCATCAATGACCTTGGAAAAGCCAGGGTTCTGATTGAGCAGGACCCCATCATCGGGGTGGCAGCCCACAATACAGTGGATATCTGGGATAAACCGGACCGTGAGACCGGAAGATCATCCCGCGTATCCGTACTGTGGTTCTGGACAGCTCATGCAGCCCAGGTGCTGGTAGACCCAAAGACCGGAAGCGTAGAGGTTGAGAAATACTCCGCAGCCCACGATGTAGGCCAGGTGATCAATGAGGATTCCGTGAGAGGCCAGATCGAGGGCGGTATTATACAGGGTCTTGGCCACACCCTGCTGGAGGAGCTGGAGTGGAACGACAAAGGCGAAATGATGAATCCCAACATGGCGGACTTCAAAGTTCCCACAGCAAAGGATGCCGGATTCCCAATGAATATCACACTTGTGGAGGTGCCCCATCCCGAAGGACCTTACGGGGCCAAGGGCATTGGAGAGTGCTGTGTAACCGGTGTGCCGGGAGCGGTAGGAAATGCCATATTTGATGCCACAGGCGTACGCATGACAAAGATCCCGTTGAAGCCGGATCAGGTTTATCTGGCTCTGAAAGAAGCCAAGTATGGAAAGAGGTGTGAGAAATAATGTTAAAACCATTTAAGCTAATCACTGCCGGTACTCTGGAAGAAGCGATTTCCTGCGCAAAACTGGGATGCAAAATCTTAGCCGGCGGCACAGATATATTTGTAATGATGCATAAAGGGGTTTCTTATCCGGCCCTTGTGGATATTTCCCACCTGAAAGAATTTAAAGAGATTACTTTTGACGAGTCAGAGGGCCTGGTGATTGGGGCATTGGCCACCCACAGTGAGATCGAAGAAAATGAGTATGTGAAAAAATATTATCCGGCCCTTGCGGATGGCTGCTCCAAAATCGGTTCCGTCCAGGTGAGAAACAAGGGAACCATCGGCGGAAACATCTGCAATGCGTCACCGGCGGCAGACTCGGCAGGTCCCCTGATGCTCTACGATGCCCAGGTGAAAATCACCGGCCCCCAGGGAAGCAGGACACTCCCTGTGGAGGAGTTCTTTACCGGAGTGAAGACCACGGTGCTGAAGGAGGGAGAGCTGGTGGTAAGCCTTCATTTGCCCATGATATCAGAGCATGAGGGAAGCGCATACCAGAAATTGATGAAACGGGGAGCAATGGAGATCGGCATCATGAGCGCCGGCATTCGCTTTATTTGCGATGAGCAGGGGAAGTGTACGGACGCCAGGGTGACCCTCTCGGCAGTGGCGCCCACTCCCATACGGGTGAGGGCGGCGGAGACAGCGCTCAAAGGAAGGGCCATAGACCAGGAAGGAATTTTACAGGCAGCACAGCTGGCCTATGAAGCAGCAAATCCTAAGACGTGGAGAAACAGTGAGGAATGGTCAAAGGACATGGTCTGCACCTACATCCCAAGAGCAGCAGAGATTGCAGTGAAACGTCTGAAAGGAGATTGTTAATATGGAAATGCGTACGATCAGCTTTGATATCAATGACAGGCATATCAATATTACGGTTCCGGTGCACCGCACACTTCTGGAAATGATCCGGGAGGACATTGGACTCACAGGCACAAAAGAGGGGTGCGACGAGGGAGAGTGCGGAGCCTGCACGGTAATCATGGACGGCAAGGCCATTCACTCCTGCTGTACTCTGGCGGTGAGCGCAGACGGGTGCAAGATTATCACTATTGAGGGACTTCAAAAGGAGGATGAGCTGGACCCCATCCAGCAGGCATTTGTGGATGCGGGGGCAGTGCAGTGCGGGTACTGTACGCCGGGGATGGTTCTCAGCGCTAAGGCGCTGCTGGACGTCAACGATGATCCCACGGAGGAAGAGATCCGCACAGCGATAGAGGGAAATATTTGCCGCTGCACCGGCTATGACCGGATCGTTCAGGCAATTGCCCTGGCGGCTAAATATAAAGCAAAAACCAAATAAAAAAGGGAGGGTTTTACTATGGGTAAAGCAGTTGTAGCATTGGCGGGGACTCTGGATACCAAAGGCGTGGAGTACGCTTTTGTGAAGGAGGAGATCGAAAAATTTGGATGTGAAGTTCTGGTGATCGATACCAGCGTCATCGGTGAATCTCCGCTTGAGGCGGACATCAAAAAGGAAGAGGTAGCGAAATGCGGGGGTGTGGAGCTATCGGAATTTGCAGCAAGAGTGGAAGGCGACACCAGAGTGCGCGCCAATAAAGCCATGAGTGACGGCTTAGCCGTTATCCTGAAACGCCTGGTATCTGAGGGGAAGATAGACGCAGCACTGGGTATGGGAGGAACCGGAGGCACAGACAGCTTAAGCGCAGCATTCCGCCAGCTTCCCCTGGAATTCCCCAAGATGCTGGTTTCCACCATGGCATCCAACAATACAAAGCCCTATGTGGGCAATTCAGATCTGATCATGATGTACTCTGTTACGGACATCGCCGGGCTGAATAGCATCTCCAGAGTGGTGCTCTCCACAGCGGCGCACGCTGCAGTGGGAATGGCCAACGGCTATGCAGAGACAAAGAAAATGACGGAAAAATCCAATCCTCTGATCGGTATTACCATGTGGGGCGTTACCACTCCCTTTGTAATGAAGATGAGGGAGATTCTGGAGGCGAAAGGCTTTGACGTAGTAATTTTCCACGCGGTTGGAGAGGGCGCGGCCATGGAAGAGCTGATTGCTTCCGGCGTGATCGATGGTGTCATCGACTCCGCTCTTCCGGAAATCCTGAATAACAAGCTGGGCGGTATCTTTGATGCAGGTCCAAACCGCATGTGCGCGGCTGCCGAGAGAGGAATCCCGGAGATGGTGGTTCCAGGAGCAGTGGAAGCCTTTAACTTTGGAGCACCGGAAACCATTCCTGAGAAGTATAATACTCCTGAGCGCAAGGTGATCTTACATAACCCGAACATCACCTCCCTTCTGGCTACCCCCGATGAGATGGTATGGCTGGGAGAGTATGTGGCAGACCATGTAATGAAGAACCCTGGCCCCAAGGCAATCTACTTCCCCACCCTGGGACTTGACCGCTACATGGCCGAGGGAGGCCCCTGGTTCGGACCGGATTATCTGAAGCCTCTGTTCGAAACCATAGAGAAAAAGGTAAAGGGCGGAGACGATGAAATCCAGATCACAGCTATGGAGAATCACATCAACGATGAAGAATTTGCAGAGGCAGTTGTCTATAAATTCCTGGAGCTCTGGGATCAAAGATAAGGAGGCGCTATGAAGAAGTTATTAATCTACGCAGTACTTGTGGGTATCTTGGCAGGAGCGGTAACCTTAGTGACGGATATTCTGCAGGGCGCAGGATTTATCTCCACAGCAGCAGGTTTAACCTTTGTCACATTTGCATGCTGGGCCTCCTACTTCCTGTTTGGGGCTGATCCCAAGGCTGCGCTTAAAGGGGGGGTGAGCATGATTGTGGGTATCATCTGTGCAATCATCATCTATGTGCTCACAAACGCCTTTGCGGGGCTGGGCTGGAACGTGGGATACGCGGCCCTTCCGGTAGCGGTCATTATCGGTGTGATCCTGATGTGCGCAGCAGAAAAGCTGCCCTATGCCAACAATGTGGCAGCCATCTTTATGGGAGCGGCTCTGTACTTTGCCATCATGGGCACTCCGGCGGCCGAGGGCGGATACGCGCTGGTGGCAGCTGGGGAGCTGGTATACGGTGCGTTGGGTCTGTTTTCCGGTTATTTGACAATCATGATCAGCAAAAAAGTGAGAAATTAATGTCATGCAAAGCATGATGTGCGACTCGCAGCAAGGACGCTGGAGCGTACTTGAATAAAAGTATTAACAGCGGCTGGGGGAGGAGTTCCCTCCCTCTGTCCCCTGTAATATAAGGAGGAAACATGCATAGTAGAGCAGGCGTAGTCATCGCGGTTGCAGGACTTTCCACTAGAATGGGGGAATTTAAACCACTTCTGCCTCTGGGAGATAAGACAATCATTGAACATGTGGTGGACAATGCGGCTGCCGGCGGAATCCAGGAAATTGTGGTGGTAGTTGGAAAGGAAAAGGACAGGATAAGAGAACAGCTGGGTGACAGAAAGATCAAACTAGTGGAAAACCCGGACTTTGCCTCAACGGATATGCTTCAATCCATAAAGTGCGGGCTGAGCGAGCTGAGTGCATACCTGGAGTGCTTTTTCATCGTCCCGGGTGACATGCCATTGATTTCAAAAGCGTGTTACCAGTGTATGCTCAGCAAGTTTGAGAGCAGGAAGAAGAGCGGTATTGTGCAGATCCGGTATCAGGGGGACGGAGGTCATCCCATCCTCATTGGAGAACAGTACCGGGACAGTATTTTGGACTATGAGGGAAAGCAGGGGCTTAAAGGAGCGCTGCGCCCCTTTGCAGACAACATCCATGTGCTGGAATGGCACAACAGCACCATCCTTCTGGATGCGGATACCCCTTATGATTACGCACACCTGAAGGATATCTATGATCAGAGGGAAATTCCCGGTAAAATGGTGATCTTTACTATGTTTAATCTGAACGGAACACCCATTGAAGTGGTACGCCACTCTTTGGCAGTGGAAAAGATTGCTCTGCTTCTGGCAGATAAAGCCAGGAAAAGGGGGTACCCCATTCGGATGAACCTGGTCAGCGCCGCCGCGCTTTTACACGATGTGGAGCGCACGAAACCCCGGCATGCCCAGAGGGGAGCACAGCTTCTCAGAAAACTTGGCTATGAGAAAGTAGCGTCCATTGTGGAGGAGCACATGTTTTTGTCCCAGGACGCTGTGGAGCATTTGGATGAGAGGGCAATTGTCTTCCTGGCAGACAAGATGGTGGAGGGAACCAGGGCGGTCAGTCTGGAAGAACGCTTTGAGAAAAGACTGTTTGGCAGCAGAAATGAGCCGGAGGTCTATGAGAAGATAAAACGGAACATGGAGAATGCAAAAAAAGTGATGGAGCTTTTGGAGTGAACGGAAAGAATATAGTTGGACAAAGGGATAGCGGTGAGCATCCTGCCCCGAGGGGGCTGAAAGGTGTAGTGAAGGTAAAGGTAAAGGGAGAGAACATTTTTTGGGGCAGCGGGATGATGGAGCTTTTAGAGCTGATCAAAAAATGCGGTTCTCTCAAGCAGGCGTGCGAACAGATGCAGATGTCCTACAGCAAGGGATACCGGATCATCAAGGCGGCGGAGGCGGAGCTGGGGTTCCCCATCCTGTACCGCGAAAAAGGGGGCCTTCAGGGGGGCGGCTCTGTCCTGACACCTGAGGGGGAGAAATTTGCAGACTGTTACCAATCTTACCTGTTGGAGATGAGGGGATTAAGCGAGAAGGCATTTTCCCGTTGTTTTGAGAAATATTTAAAATAATTTTTTTATCAGCGATATCTTTTAGAAAATATAACGGAGGAGCGTGAGGAGACAATATGGGAAGCACAGGAGCATTTTACAGGGATCTGATCAGGAGGCTGAAGGTCCCGGGAGAGCCCATCGGAGTGTATACAGACCCGGACAATCATTTGAAAAAGGGGTATCTGGATCATGGGGAGACAATCGAAACGGGAATTGTGGAGTGGTTTGGCAGGCGTCCTGCGGCAGTAATATGCGGAGGCGGCCATATTTCCCTGGCGCTGTGCCGGATTTTGAAATTGCTGGACTTTCATGTCACGGTGATTGACGACAGGGAGGAATTTGCCAACACCCAGCGCTTTGAACTGGCAGACACTGTAGTGTGCGAACGCTTTGAGCAGGTATTCCGGACACACAGATTTGATCCGGGTGCGTACTTTGTGATTGTTACCAGGGGACATGAGTTCGACTATGTGTGTCTGCAGGAAATCTCCGGGCTGCACTCCGGATATGTGGGAATGATCGGGAGCAGGGGCAAGGTTCAAAAGACCATGGAACGGCTGCGCCAGGAGGATGGCGTGAGCGAAGAGTGGATCGCCTCTGTGAAAGCGCCCATCGGCCTTTCCATAGGAGCCAGGACGCCGGAGGAAATTGCCGTGAGCATTGCCGCAGAGATGATTGAGGTGAAGCGCAGGGACAAGAGAGAAGTGGAGTATCTGGACCAGTCCATCGCAGAGTGTCTGGAATCAGGGAGAACGGGGGTACTCATGACCGTCATTGAAAAGAAAGGTTCCTCCCCCGGAAAAACGGGAAGCCGGATGTTTCTGGATGAGGGGGGAATCCCATGCGGGACCATAGGAGGCGGAAACCTGGAGCACCAGGCTCTGATGGACGGGTGGAAGTGTCTGAGCAGCAGAGAGTCCGGGATCGTGGAATATGATCTCTCAAGCGAAGCAGCAGACCGGCTGGGCATGATCTGCGGAGGAAAAATACGGGTACTATTTGAAATGATAGAGAAAGAAGGGACAAGATGAAGCTTATAAAAACAGTGGATGCTCAGGGACAGGTACTCTGCCACGATATTACACAGATTATCCGGGGGGAGAAAAAGGGGCCGGTATTCAAAAAAGGACATGTGATCACCCAAGAAGATATTCCGGTGCTCCTGAGCGTGGGCAAGGATCAGCTCTACATTTGGGAAAAGGATGAGCGTATGCTCCACGAAAATGAGGCGGCAGAAGTACTGTGCAGGATATGTAAGGGAAACCATATGGACAGATCAGAGGTCAGCGAGGGAAAGATTGAGCTCACGGCCAGGGAGGACGGTCTGTTTAAGATACACAGAGAGGCCCTGAAAAGGGTCAATGGACTGGGGCAGATGATGATTGCATCCAGACACGGGGATGTCCCTGTAAAAAGGGGGGATAAGCTGGCAGCTACCCGGATTATCCCACTGGTTATTGAAAAGGAAAAGATGGAGGAGGCACAAAGAGCAGCGGGGGAGGAGCCCATTTTTGAAATTCTGCCCTTTAAACAAAAAAAGGCTGGCCTGGTCACCACTGGAAATGAAGTTTACTACAAGCGCATTGAGGACACCTTTACCCCGGTTATTGAGCAGAAGCTGGCGGAATATGGGGCTGAGGTGACAGTGCATGAGATACTGAACGATGACCACAAGAAAATCACAGATACAATCCACAAAATGATTGAGCAGGGTGTGGATATGGTGTTGTGTACAGGGGGCATGAGTGTGGACCCTGACGATAAGACTCCTCTGGCTATCAAAAATACAGGTGCGCGAGTGGTCACCTACGGAGCCCCGGTACTGCCGGGAGCCATGTTTTTGCTAGCCTATTATGAGAAGGATGGAAGGAGCATACCAGTGATGGGGCTGCCCGGATGTGTGATGTATGCGGGAAGAACTATCTTTGACCTGATCCTTCCCAGAGTCATAGCGGAGGATGAAGTGACCGCAGAGGAGCTGGCATCTCTGGGAGAGGGAGGCCTTTGCTTAAACTGTGCGGAGTGCAGATACCCGGAGTGCGGATTCGGAAAGGGAAGATGATATGGAATTTACACATTTTGACGAAGCTGGAAATGCGATTATGGTGGATGTGGGCGGCAAGGCGCCCACAAAGAGATCCGCGTCTGCCTGCGGCAGAATACATATGTCCCCGAAATGTCTTAGGATGGCAGCGGGCGGTGAGATGAAAAAGGGCGATGTGCTTGGAGTTGCCAGGATAGCGGGCATACAGGGGGCAAAAAGGACCTCAGGACTGATCCCTCTCTGCCACGGGCTGAATCTGACCCATCTGGAGATTGACTTTAAAATCCTTTGGGAGGAATCTGCGATTGAAGCCAGGTGTACCGCCTCCTGCTGTGGGAGCACCGGGGTGGAGATGGAGGCGCTGACCGGGGTGTCGGTGGCTCTGCTGACAATCTACGATATGTGTAAGGCAGTGGACAAAGCCATGACCATGGAACACATCCATCTGTTGGAAAAGCACGGGGGCAAGAGCGGGGATTTTGTATGGAAGGGAGAAGAACAATGATCGATCTTTATGGAAGAGATATTAACTATCTGCGCATATCCATCACAGACAGATGCAATCTCAGATGCAGATACTGTATGCCGGACGGGATTTCCTGTGTCCCCATGGAGGAGATACTCACCTATGAGGAGATGGAACGGATCGCAGCCTGTGCCTCAGCGCTGGGTATCCGGCATATTAAAGTTACCGGGGGAGAACCCTTGGTCAGAAAGGACTGCACACATCTGATTAAAAGACTGAAAAACATTCCCGGAATCGAGACGGTTACCCTCACCACCAACGGCGTACTGCTTTTCGAGTACATAGAGGAGCTGAAAAAGGCGGGAGTGGACGGAATCAATATCAGTCTGGACAGTGTTCGCCCTGAGATTTATCAGGAGATCACGGGCAGGGATGAGCTGTCTAAGGTTTTGGACGGGATTTCGGAATCCCTGCGCTATGGAATCCCCACAAAAGTGAATGGGGTTTCCCTGGGCGGCAAATACAGCGGGGAATGGAGAGGGCTTGTGGAGCTGGCCAGGAAATGGCCGCTGGATGTGCGTTTCATAGAGCTGATGCCCATTGGCCTTGGAAAGAAGTGCCCCTCCCAGGACAACCGAAAGCTTTTACGGGACATCTCTGCAGAGTACGGCAAACCCATACCCGAGCTTGGACAAAGGGGATACGGGCCTGCGGTCTATTACAGGATACCGGGATTCCAGGGGAAAATCGGATTTATCAGCGCGATTCATGGAAAGTTTTGCAGCAGCTGCAACCGGGTGCGCCTCACCTCTCAGGGGTACTTAAAGACCTGCCTCTGCTATGAAAATGGGGTGGATTTAAGGCAGATCATCCGGCAGGGGGCTGAGGATGAGGTTCTGCAGGAGGCTATCCGGGAGGCAGTGGGAAGGAAACCGGCTGCGCACTGTTTTGAGAACCTGCCGGAGATTACGGAAAAGAAGAATATGTACTGCATAGGAGGATGAAGATGGGAAGAGTAAGGGCGGTCTGTATCAGTGAAAAAAAGGGAACGGAAAAGATTCCGGTGGAACAGGCGGAATTTCTGGTGAACCATGGAATAAAGGGGGACTCCCACGCAGGCACCTGGCACCGTCAGGTGAGTCTGCTGTCCTTTGACAAGGTAGAAGAATTTAATGAGAAGGGCGGTCAGGTGAAGGATGGGGATTTTGGAGAAAATCTTTTGGTGGAGGGCATGGATTTTCGAACAATGCCTGTGGGTACACAGATCTTCTGTGGTGACGTAGTCCTGGAGATCACACAGATCGGGAAGGAATGCCACAGCCATTGTGCCATCCGCCGCAGGGTGGGAGACTGTATCATGCCCAGGGAAGGTGTCTTTGCAAGAGTGTTAAATGGCGGGACCATCCGCCCGGGTGATGAGATGGAGGCTGCGTATCCGAAGCCGGACAGAAAGCTAAGGGCTGCGGTGATTACCATGAGCGACAGCGGCTATCGGGGAGAGCGGGAGGATGTAAGCGGTCCCCTGTGCTGCCGGATGCTGGAGCAGGCAGGGTATACGGTGGAGGAAGCTGTGATACTGCCGGATGAGAAAGAGCTGCTTAAGCACAAGCTGATCTACTATGCGGACAGCCGTCAGGTGGATCTGGTGCTGACTACCGGGGGAACCGGATTTTCTTTGAGAGACTGCACACCGGAGGCCACCATGGAGGCGGGAGACCGGAATGCACCCGGGATTGCAGAGGCCATGCGGTATGCTTCCCTGAAGGTCACAAAGCGGGCCATGCTTGGAAGAGGTGTCTCTGTGCTCAGAAAAAAGACCCTGATTGTAAACCTGCCGGGCAGTCCAAAGGCAGTGGAGGAGAGTCTGGGCTTTATCTTAGATGAGCTGGATCACGGAATCCGGATATTAAATGGCCTGACGGGAGAGTGTGCGCAGAAGAAGAGATAAAGAGAGGAGGGAGGACGGATGAAAAAAAGGTGGATTTTATGTGCAGCAGCCCTGGTAATCATGGTCCTGGTGGGTGGATACATAAGCACAGAGGGACGGGGATCAAGCTCCGATAAGGGAGTAAAAGAAAAACGGGACACAACGGAAATCCAGGATGTTGCGGAAAATCGTGAGGACGAGGTCAAGATCACCGTATTTGCGGCTAAGAGCCTGAATAACGTTATGGAAGACCTGATTCGTAATTACGAAGAGACACATCCTAAGGTTTCCATTGTAGGCAGCTATGACAGCTCCGGTACCCTGATGGAGCAGATTCGGGAAGGAGCACCCTGTGATGTATTCTTCTCCGCGGCACAGAAGCAGATGAATCAGTTGGAGGAGGAGGGCTTTCTGGTGGAAGGCACCAGGCGGGATGTGGTAAACAACCAGGTGTGCCTGGTCACCTATAAGGACAGCATGACAGAGGTGAAAGACCTTGGGGATCTGAAAAAGGCATCCAGTATGGCCCTGGCGGATGGCAGCGTGCCTGTGGGGCGCTATACCAGAGTGGCATTGATACATGCAGGGCTTTTGGAGAAGACAGGGGAACCCGCGGAAATCACCACCCGGCAGATTTCCCAGGCGCTGGGGAACCTGGAGATCAATGAGTGCGCAAACGTGGGGGCTGTGGCTGCCGCTGTGGCCGAAGGCGCCAATGAAGTTGGAACAGTCTACTACTCAGATACCTTTGGATATGAGGATAAGCTGGAGATTCTGGAAAAGATCCCCTATGATTTGAGCGGAGATATCATCTATCCTGCCGCACAGGTGCGAAATGGGCAGGCGGATGAGGCGCAGCAAAAGGCTGCAGAGGAGTTTACCGCTTACCTGGTATCTGATGCGGCTAAGGAAATTTTTAAGGACTATTATTTCGACACTGAAATCGGAGAGTGAAAGGAATAGGAAATGGATAGCTATATGGCGTTTTTAGGAAAATTGGACTGGAGTCCTCTGTTTATCTCCGTAAAAACGGGTGTGGTGGCAACGGTGATATCCTTCTTTCTGGGCATCTTTGCAGCCAGAAAGGTGATCAAAGCAGGGCCCAGGGTGAAAGCGGCGGCGGACGGGATATTGACCATGCCTATGGTCCTGCCGCCCACGGTTGCAGGCTTCTTTCTTCTCTTGCTGTTCAGCAAAAGAAGGCCGTTTGGGAGCTGGCTGTTTGCGAATTTTGGGTTTTCCGCCATACAGACCTGGACCGGCTGCGTACTTGCTGCGGTGGTGATTGCCTTTCCGCTAATGTACCGCAACGCCAGGGCAGCCTTTGAGCAGGTGGACAGCAATATTGTCTATGCCGCCAGAACCCTGGGAATGTCGGAAACCCGGATTTTTTGGAAGGTAATACTCCCGGCTGCCGGTCCGGGCATTGCCTCCGGCACGGTACTTACCTTTGCCAGGGCTCTGGGGGAATACGGAGCTACCTCTATGCTGGCGGGAAATATACCCGGAAAGACCAGTACCATTTCCCAGAGGATCGCCATGGTGATCCAGGACGGCGACTATGCCACTGCTGCCTTTTGGTCCGCAGTGGTGATTATGGCAGCCTTTTTGGTGATTTTGCTTATGAACCTGTTGACATCAAAGAATATGAGACATGTGGGGCGGTGGTAGGATGAAATTGGAGGTTTCCATAAAGAAAAGTATGAAAGGGTTTGCCCTGGACGTCCAGTTTCAGTGTACAGAAGAATGCCTTGGCATCCTGGGAGCATCCGGATGCGGAAAGAGCATGACTTTAAAGTGTATTGCAGGGGTGGAGAGACCGGATGAGGGGCATATTGAACTGGACGGAAAGGTCCTGTTTGACTCCCGAAAAGGCATCAACCTTCCTCCGCAGAAGAGAGGAATTGGATATCTGTTTCAGAACTATGCGCTGTTTCCCACCATGACGGTAGCGGAGAATATAGGAGCAGCGGTTAAAAAGAGGGTGGACAGGGAAAACAAAGTAAAGGAACAGGTGAGGCGGTTTCAACTGGAGGGGCTGGAGGGAAGGTACCCTCATCAGCTGTCCGGCGGACAGCAGCAGAGGGCGGCCTTCGCCCGTATGATGGCGGCCGGGCCCAAAAGCATACTCATGGATGAGCCATTTTCCGCATTGGACGGATATATGAAGGATGTACTCCAGAGAGAGGTAAAGGAGCATTTGGCAGCATTTGAGGGGATTTCCGTTCTGGTATCCCACAGCAGGGATGAGATCTATAACCTGAGCGCGGATCTGCTGATCATGGATGACGGGAGGACAGTGGGAAGGGGAAAGACCAAGGAACTTTTTCAAAATCCGGGCACCCGCACAGCCGCCAGGCTCACAGGACTGAAAAACTTTTCGGAGGTAGAGAAAATCAATGACCACAAGGTGTATGCCAAGGACTGGCATCTGACGCTTCAGACAAAAGAATATGTGGATGAGGATGTGAAGTACGCAGGTGTCAGAGGACACCATATGGTCAGCGTGTACGAGGACAAACCGGAAAATGTGCTTCCTGTGGAGGTGACGGGGTATACAGAGCTGCCCTTTGAGACCCAGTATTTTGTCAGGAATGCACGGCACAGGGAGAGCACTCCCATCTGGTGGATGGTACCCAGGGAGGATTTCACGGCAGTGAACCTGCAGGGGATTCCACCCTACCTGTATTTTCCCCCGGAAGAAGTGATGCTTTTAAAATAATAGAAAGACTGTAACTGTGAAGATACTGAACAGTTACGAGAGACTATTCAATCCCCCGGATTTCAACCAGGGGGATTTTTTCTTGTAAGATGTCCCGAAAGCGGGTTAGCTCCTGGTAGGTATAGCTGGAGAAGTTCTTTGAGATCACATGTTCCGATTCCCTGTACGCCTGCAGATAGTAGGCGCAGCAGCCCGAGATCCAATCCCCGATGGAGAAAAAGTCCGCTTCCGTATGCAGCTCTTTTACCACAGTTGTACGGAACTCATAGTCTGTTTTACCGTTCAGCAGAAAATCTGCGGATTCCCGGACAGCGTCCAGCTGTGCGGCGGTGCATCCGGAGGCCTTTTCATAGTTCTCAGGCGAGGATTTGATATCCATTGCCACAAAATCGATTAGCCCCTGGGCACAGAGTTCTCTCAGCATGGAGGGATTCGTGCCATTTGTGTCCAGCTTGATCTGGTAGCCCATCTCTTTTATGGGGCGGATCAGCTTTGGCAGGTCCCGGTAAAGTGTGGGTTCCCCGCCGCTGATGCAGACGCCGTCCAGGACTTTGCGCCGCTTCCTGAGTGTGGCGAGGACCTCCTCCAGGGGAATCCAGGGTTCGGTGTCAGGGGAGAGTACCAGGTTACCGTTCTGGCAGAAAGGACAGCGAAAATTGCAGCCGCCCAGGAAAAGTGTAGCTCCCACAAGACCGGGATAATCTAAAAGTGTCAGGGTGTTAAAGCCGTGTATTTTCATTGGAATACTCCTCTGTTTTTTGATGTAATATGGTGGTATGAAACAGTTACAGTATATAGTTACTGTTCACACGTTCACAGTAACATGCATAAATCCATGCAAAATCGCCTTCGGCGATGGGATTTATGCACCCTTGAATCACTTTCTCACGGTCTGAACAGTAAATGCTCAGACCTGAGTGAACAGTAACAGTATATACCATACTGGGGGAGGAAGCAAATTCTATTCTTGAGTATTCTGGGGGTAAATGGTATTATTAAGACAGACATATGGGCGCGGAAAAGGGAGAATGGATTGTTTAAAGAAACGGTGCCTATGGATAGGAAAATAGAATGACAACACATGAGAAGTTTATGAAGGAGGCCATACGCCAGGCCCAAAAGGCGTACGCTTTGGATGAAGTGCCCATAGGCTGTGTCATCGTCTATGAGGGGAAGATCATTGCAAGGGGGTATAACCGCAGAAATACCGACAAAAATACACTCTCCCACGCAGAGCTGACCGCTATTAAAAAGGCCAGCAAAAAGCTGGGAGACTGGAGGCTGGAGGGGTGCACCATGTATATCACCCTGGAGCCCTGTCAGATGTGCGCCGGAGCAATCGTGCAGGCCAGGGTATCAGAGGTGGTAATCGGCAGCATGAATCCCAAAGCCGGGTGCGCGGGGTCTGTGCTGAATATTCTTCAGATGGAGGAGTTCAACCATCAGGTAACGGTTACGCGGGATGTGCTAAAGGAGGAATGCTCCCGGATGCTCAGCCAGTTTTTCCGGGAACTGCGGGAGAAGAAAAAGAGAGAAAAGGAAAAGAACAGCTGAAAGGGAAAGAGGGTGCGGTTATGAAAAGAAAGCTGGGATGTCTCTTAGCGGCAGTGTTATTGGCAGTGCTCTGTGCAGGCTTTAGCTGTCAGGCGGCAGAGGGCAATGGATGGGGTACGGAGGAAGGAAAGACATACTACTATGAAAATGGTCAGGCACTGACCGGTTGGCAGCAGATCGGATACTACAAGTATTATTTTGACGCCAGCGGCGTGATGCAGACCGGAAAGACCAGGATAGGGAAAAAGACGTACTATTTTATGCCTAAAGGCAAAGAGGGTGAGAAGGGACGCTGGGCCACCGGTTGGGTAAAAGAAAAGGGAAAAAAGGTCTTTTACAGCGAAAACGGAACCGTGGGCAGGCAGCTAAAGGCCAGGACGGTGAATGGCAGTTACCGCCCGGGATCTGTCTATGGACCCGGACTCTCCTCACAGGAGCTGAAGAAGGTAAAGTCCGTGGTCCAGAAGTTCCTGAAAAATTATGTGGCTGACAATATGACGGACTATGAGAAGGTAAAGATCGCCCATGACTATCTGGCAAAGCGGTGCTCCTACGAGTATTCTACCAACTGGGCAAAGACCAAGGCTAACACAGCCTACGGTGCTCTTGTGAAAAAGAAGGCTCAGTGCAGCGGCTATGCCAGGGCCTTTAAAGCCCTCTGCGATGCCATGAAGATAAAGTGCTACTATGTACATGCCACTGAGAAGTCCATAAATCCCAGCCACCAGTGGAACATCGTAAAGGTGGGAAAGAAGTATTACCATATAGATGTTCAGTGCAACGACAGCTCCGGATTTTACGCCATCTTCCTGATTTCGGATAAGCAGATGAAGGCTTTGGGGCTGCGGTGGAATACATCGGATTATCCGAGATGTAAGAAAAGTTATTTTTAGAATGCTATGATATTGTGGAGAAAGTACATTTAAAGAAAGAGGGAGAGTTATGAACAAATCAGCAAAATTCAGAAAGTTAATGTGGACATTGGCATTTGTCCTGTTATTGTCTGGTGTAATGCCGCAGGTGGTGCCAGATGTGAATGGGCCGGTTGTGGTACTGGCTGCACAGGGAAAGATCAGTGCCAAAAAGCTGACGCTGATAAAAGGGCAGAGCAAGACCTTAAAGATAAAGGGCGCTGGTGGAAAGGCAGTCTGGAGCAGCAGCAAAAAGCAGGTTGCAAAAGTCAGCCAAAAAGGAAAAGTTACTGCTATGAAGGCAGGCAAGGCCACAATCACCGCCAAGGTGGGAGGCCGGGAACTTCAGTGTAAGGTAACCGTGGAGGCGCCTGTGCTCAGCAGCAAAAGTCTGCATCTGCGTGTAGGGGAGTCCAGTTTATTGAAACTAAGGGGTACCAGACAGAAGGTGCGCTTTAGCAGCAGCAACAAATCTGTGGCGGAGGTGACGGTCAGAGGCAAGGTGACGGGAATAAAATCGGGCAGCGCAAGGATCACAGCTAAGGCTGGGGGGAAGAAGTTTACCTGTAAAGTGAGTGTCGGAAAAGGAAAAGTTACAGTCAGCAGTGTGACGATGGATCAGTCGGAGCTTGTGCTGCTGCAAGGGGAGACCTACCGATTGCATGCAGCTGTTTATCCTGCGAATGCGGCAGACAGAAACCTTGTCTGGAAATCTTCAGACAGCCGGGTGGCGGTTGTGGATCAGAACGGTAACATTACGGCTCTCGGGAGCGGCAAGGCAGTAATTACTGCTTCTGCCGCACAGGTTACGGCTACCTGCATTGTCTGGGTATGTGAGAATCCAGATGTGGAAACCAAGATCGAACTGCCGGATGTGGATACTTATATTGAAGGTGCAAACCTTATTATCTGCAACAAGGGGAATTACAATTTAAAAATTGAGGGTTCTATTACTTTAATGTATCAAGACGGTGACTATTTGACCTTAACTTTAGGTGATGAATATGATTGGTTTGAATGGAGCACAGTGGAACCAGGGCAGACCAGAAAATACATACTTGACTCTGAGGAATATGAGACTTTTTGGATAGATCAGGGCGATGTTTTAATATTTCAGATAGAGTATGATGGCATCGAATACATTATGCTGCTGGATACCAGCGGTAATATTCTTGAGTTAACGGAAATACAGTAAATGCTTATAGATATCATCTGTTTTTGAAGGTATAGGCACCATTTTTGGTTCGGAATTTCAGGAAAATAGAAGAATGAATTCGGTTGACAAATCCCCCGATTCGGGTTATAGTAGGAAGGCGTATAAAACAGATACGCCAATGGATATGTCAAAACATTTCCGCGCAGCCGGGGAGTTAGCGGTGCCCTGTACCTGCAATCCGCTACAGCAGGGGTGATACTGATCCGAGGGTCTTTTACTGCGAGGCAGCCCTCTATAAGTGGCGTTGACGCCTGGGTCTTGCGCAACAGGAATCTGTGAACCGTGTCAGGGCAGGAATGCAGCAGCACTAAGCAGAACCTCTTGTGTGCCGCAAGGTCGCCTGGGCCGAGTTAACTGTAGAGGTAACGTTCGTGGTAGGGATTCGAAGAGAGGTGCGCGGATTTAATAAATTAAAGAAGATTGTATAAGAATGATGTGAGACTTTTGGAAGAAGGTCATACATCATTTTTTTCTGGAATCTTATACTTTTGCATATTAGTACAAGACATTATGAAAATATGTATAGTACACTTTGTTTATACTGGTAGAAAATTAGTGACATTGACCATAAAATATATTATAATTATCAATATAAGGATAAATAATTCCAGGCTAACCCCATGACAGAAAACTATAAAAGAATTATTCTGGAAATTAATATTTGTACAATAGGAAAGAGAGGTAAAGTTATGGCTTTAATGAAATGTCAGGAATGTGGAAAAGAGATAAGTGATAAGGCAGAAGCTTGTCCCCATTGTGGATGTCCGGTAGAAAAAAATGCTGCGGAAACAAAAGAAAATGAAGTAAATAGTGTGGTACAAACGATTATTAAAGAACAAACAGAAATATCTCCAAAGAAATCAATGTCAAAAAAGAAATTTATTGTAATGGGTTCAATACTTGGTGGAGTCATCATTATAGGTTTAACAACATATTTTTTGACGGGCAATCTTCGACGTTATAATTCAGCCCAGGAATTCTTTGAACAAAAAGACTATGTGAATGCATCAAAGGAATTCCAGAACTTAGGGGAATATAAAGATTCAAGCGAGAAATACATAGATAGCCAATATTCATATGCAGTACAGCTATTTACCGAAGGTGATTATAAAACTGCGGCAGATATTTTTAAAACATTAGGTAATTATAAAGATACTACAGATAAACTTAAAGAAAGTATATATCTTCAGGCAAGTTCATTATATGGGGATGAAAAGTATGCTGATGCTATGGTTATGCTAGAGGAAATTAAAGATTATAAGGATGCTAATAATCTTTTGGAAGATTGCAAGTATCAACAATCTGTTGATGCACAATTTATAAGAGCGTTGGCAAAGGGCTTAATGGAACGTTGGGATCTGAATGTAGATAATTCTAGTATGAGTGCAACCGAAATCAAAGAAAATTATAAAAAGTGTGTTAATGCTGAATTGAATTCAATCGGAGAATTTGCTGATAAAAAATTTGAAAACCAAGGGCTTAAAAAAAATATGGACCGTTATATTGAAGCTTTAAATATTCAGCTAAATGCCATTGATCATTATGAATTAGACTATACAAGATTTAATAACGAATGGAGTGATGGCTACAACAAAAGAGCTGTCTTAATTAAAAAATTTGTACGAAACTATGATTTGAAAGTAGAGAGTGAATATGAATCCGATATTGATAGTTTTATAAATGATGCCGATTTAATTACGGAGCAAGAAAATATTAAGGAAAAAGTAGAAAAAATGATCAGTGTAGAATTTGATATTGTTGAGAACAATTATGGGTGGAAAACATATGAGGCAACAATAGAGAATATTACAGATGTTACGTTTTTGTATTTTGCAGTTATCGCAAATCTCTATGATGAGAATGATATTATTGTAGAAAGTCCATATACAAACCAAATCAATAACTTTGAACCTGGTCAAAAGGTAAAAGTATCCTTTACGACGGATAAAAGTTTTGTAAGAATGGACACAGAGGTTAATTACTCGGTAAAATAATAGAAGGTTTCATCTTCCTTCAACAAGAGCGTTTGCTTATTCGTAAGTAAGCGCTCTTGCTTTAATGTTGGGTAAAATCTCATAAGGAATCTACACTAAGTGAAAATCCTGGATTTTATTGAATATGGATCAAAGAGTACTTACAGGATAGCATTCCTCATTGTTCTGTTCCTTATTTCTGGCGAACCTTTTGAGTGCACTATCGCAAATATTCTCCAAAATGAATATAAATTGAAAAATAAATTTCCAAATACAAACGAAAATATACAGTTAGACTTATCAAGTTTGATGCAAACAAGGTACAATATATAGGAAGAGAGATGGGGAAATCCTGGCAGATGCATAGGTCTGGGGAAGACACTATGAGCCAGGACAGCCCCTTTGAGCGGCTGCTGGATATGCATTTTACCTATGCATACTTACCCTAAAATATCCGCCAAAGCCCGTATATACTCCGGCGTGGTTCCACAGCAGCCGCCCACCAGATTGGCACCCAGATCCACCAGGCGTTTCATATGTTTTGCAAAATCTGCAGCAGTCATATTGTAGACGGCATTCCCCTTCTCATCAATGACAGGCATCCCCGCATTTGGTTTAGCGATAAGCGGGATATCCAGGACGCTACGCAGTGTGGAGATTACAGACTCCAGTTGATCTGGACCTGTTGAGCAGTTGATGCCTACCGCGTCCGCTCCGATCTCCTGAAGGGCAGCGGCGGTCTCAAAGATATTGCCCCCAAAGAAGAGACTTCCGTCTGACTCTATGGTCATGGAACACATTATGGGCAGGCTGCACACAGAGCGGGCAGCCTCCACGGCAGCCATGGTCTCCTCCAGAGTCAGCATGGTTTCTACCACCAGAAGGTCCACATTGCAGTCATTTAAACAGGTAATCTGCTCCTGGTATACCTCGTAGGCTGCCTCGTATGAGATATCCGTTTGACCTGTGGTAGTCATATCTCCCGCAATAAAGCATTCCGGGTCCAGTGCAATCTGAGAGAGACCGACTAATTGATGGATCATGGACTCCATATTTCCGTCCAGCCCATGCTTTGCCAGTGCAATCCGGTTGGCGGTAAAAGTGGGGGTATAGAGGATGCGCGATCCGGCCTCCACATAGCCCCGCTTCAGATTGATCAGTATGTCCTTGTGTTCCAATATCCACTGTTCCGTACAGACTCCTTTGGGCATCCCAGCTTTCATAAGATTTGAGCCTGTGGCTCCGTCCAGAATGACTGGACCAGCGGCAACCAGATTTTTAAATTCTTCTCTTGTCATAGTCAATCCTTTCCATTGTCCAATCCACAAATCTCAATCTGGCACATTTTCATGGTGGTCAGAGCAGCCTGGTGAGTGTCCGGGGTTACACCTGCGCAGCAGGAGGCGTCCACAAGAATCCTTGTCTCAGGAAGCGCCGCCTTGAGCAGCAGGGCATTAGATACAACACAGATATCCGTACAGAGTCCCACAAGCTCCAGCTCCAGGGGTTCTTTTTTATTTTCCTCCGCCAGGACGTGTGCCAGTGCGGGGGAGCCAAAGGATGGCTTGTCTAGTATCCTGGTATCCCCTAAAGCGGCAGAAATCTCAGGCACAATCTCCCAACCCTTTGTACCCCGGATACAGTGGGGCACCGGCAGGTGCTGTCCCTCTGAGGTCTGCAGGTAGTCCGGACCGTGGGTATCGCGGGTGGCGATCCTATTTTCGGGAGCATATTCCTGGATTTTTTGGAGTACATTTGGAACAATCTGCATCGCCTGCTCAGTTCCCAGAGCGCCATCGATAAAGTCGTGCTGCATATCAATCACAATCAATATTCTTCGCAAAATAATTCCTCCATATGAAAATTGTAACTGTTCAGTACCTTCACAGTTACTTGCAAAAATCCAATTATAATCACCTTCAGTGATGGGATTTTTGCACTCCTGAATCATTTTCTTACGGTCAGCGCAGTAAATGTGCAGACCTGCTGAATAGTTACTTTATTTTTTATGGTAACCTTAGCATGAATACCAGTGTTTGTCAATTCAGGCAAGAAACACTCTGCTCTTTTGAGCTTATAAAGTAACAGGGCAGCTTGGCTAAACGGATACCTTATAAAAATACTGATTGACAAATAGATTAATTGGTGGTATGGTTAGTTACATAAGTAATGAACCATATAAGTAACCAGCATCCATGATTAACAACGGTTCGTATAGAAAACAGAACATAGTATAAAGCCGGAATAACAGACAGAGGAGAGGAAGTGAAAAAGTGTGAACGAGATCCTGACACAGGAAAAGTCTATCTATATTCAGATAAAAGAGATGATTGAAAATGATATTTTACGAAATATTCTGCTGGAGGAGGAACGGGTGCCCAGCACCAATGAGTTGGCAAAGCTCTACGCTATCAATCCCGCGACTGCGGCGAAGGGTGTAAATTTGCTGGTGGATGAAGGGATACTATATAAGAAACGGGGGATTGGGATGTTTGTGGCAACAGGAGCCAAGGAAGGGATTACGCAGAAGCGGAAAGAGCAGTTTTATGACAATTATGTAAAGAACCTGATGGCAGAGGCAGTGAGCCTGGGAATTACCAAAAGAGAATTGATAACAATGATTGAGACTTCAGAGGATGGAGGATATGAAAATGAGTAAGCTGGTATGTGAGGGTATAACAAAAGTATATGGCAACAAAGAGGTACTGAAAAACGTCAATCTGGAACTAGAGTCAGGAAAGATTTATGGTCTCATCGGCAGAAACGGAGCCGGAAAGACCACTCTTCTGTCCATCATGACGGCGCAGAATCCGGCTACAAGGGGAAAAGTGACTTTCGATGGAAAGAGGGTGTGGGAAAACCAGGAGGTATTGGATCACCTGTGCTTTTCCAGAGAACTGAGTGCCATGACGGGAAGCAACGCAAACCCCATCAAGGTCAAAGAATACCTGCGGATTGCGTCTACCTACTTTCCGCACTGGGATAAGCAGATGGCGGCGCGCCTGATTGAAGAATTTAACCTGGATGTGAAAAAGAGGATCGGAAAGCTGTCCAAAGGTATGATGTCCATGGTTACCATCATCGTAGCCCTGGCCAGCAAGGCGGATTTTACGATTTTGGATGAGCCGGTGGCCGGTCTGGACGTAGTGGCAAGGGAACGCTTTTACCAGATTCTGGTGGATGAATTTACAGAGACGGGCAGAACCTTTGTGATTTCCACCCATATTATTGAGGAGGCGGCAGATATCTTTGAGGAAGTGATTATAGTAGATAAAGGAGAGATTCTGCTGAAGGAGAATACCCAGGAACTCTTGGAAAGAGCATATCACCTCAGCGGCCACGAGAACGAGGTGGATGCCGCAACCATTTCCTTAAAGACCTATCACGAAGAACATATGGGACGCAGTAAGGGAGTGACTGTGCTGCTGGAGCCGGGACAGCGCATCACAGACAAGTATGATGTGAGCATCCAGAGGCTGAGTCTGCAGAAAGTGTTTGTGGCCCTGTGCGGGGAGGAGGCACACCATGAGTGAGTGGAAGAGAAATGTAAAGTTTTGGAGCAGGAACCTGTTGGAAAATCTGGGACTGATTGTAGTGATCAGTTTTGGAATTATGGTATTTTTAGGTCTTGAGACCTCACCTGAGACTGCAGGGGGATGGAGAAATATGGCTGTTGCCAGTTTGCGGCAGTATCCTTATTATTTGACACTTACCGGCGGATTTCTGATGGTAATCGCATCCATGGGATACTTCCAGACTTATATTCCTCTGCTGGTATCCTTTAACAGCAGAAGAAGGGATACCATTATAGGGCTTATCTGTTCCATGTCAGGAGTGACGGTAATCGTGGGAGTGTTATCGGTCTTAATCTTCCGTTTTACACCAGCGGCCGGTGATACGGCGGGACAATTCTGGCTCCCACTGCTGATGGGGTTCATGTTTTTGCAGGAGGGCATGGCGCTGATCTTTGGAGTTGTGGTTACAAGGTGGGGAAAAATTGGAACCATAGTGTTTACGGTCTTGATTGTGATTACGGCAGCCCTGTTTGGTATGGGAGTTGCCGTAGGGGGAGCGGGACTTCCCCTTGAGATCATCAATAAAATTGGCATGAATCCATGGCTGGGCCTGGCAGCCGGATTGGTTGTATTTGCAGCAGGGGCAGCGGTCAGTTTAGCTGCCACCAGGAAACTGGAAGTACGTATATAGGAGGTGGAGAAAATGGTAGAGGCGGTCAAAAAACAATTTTCAATGCAGTGGAAAGACTGGATATTCGCATATCTGACCACTATATTGATGGGTCTGTTCGGCTGGGCGCTTATGTATTTTGTGACCCGGGGGGCCCCTGAGACGAATGGCTTTGCAGGACTGGGCGGGATTTTGGCGGCAGCAGGACTTGCAATCTACACGGCTATTATGGCAATTGGTCAGATGTGGACAGGATTCAATCTGGCAGTGTCTATGAACAGTACAAGGAAACATTTCTTTGTATCTTACTATCTGGTGATATTTGCAGGTGCAATGATTGGGCTGGGGATGGTGGGAATCATTGGCTGGGCGGAGGACTGTTTTTACAGAGGTGTTTACCAAGGGCTTTCTCCGGCGGTGGATTTCCTGCCATTTCTGAGAAACTATGGAATCCTGACAATGGTGGTGCTGGTGATGGTTCTGGGATTTTGCGGGACTTTGCTTTTGCGGTACGGGAGAAAGGCATTTTGGGTTCTGTGGGCGGCCTGGATGATTGTAGTTTTAGGACTCCCCAGAATTATAGACGCTGCCGAGGACGCCCCGGGTTCAGTGTTTGGAATCATTGGAAACAAGATGATTCATCTCTTTCGGGCCATGCCGGAAAACGCATGGGTATTTTCAGGAATCATACTGGGGGCGGCATGTCTGGCCGGAACCTACGGTATACTTCAGAAGCAGCAGGTTAACGTCTAGTAAACATAAAGTTTCATGTAATCACTGGAAAGTGTAGCATCCCCTATTTGACTGTGCTATAATATAAATAGATAATAACACACAAACCTGTGAAAGAGTCTGTAAATTCACGGGGGACATCCAGGTGTTGCAATTGAGAAAAGAATGTGTTATAGTCTATGTATAACAAATATAATATTTGTTGGATAACACAGAAAGGGGGAAACACCATGAAGCTCGAAAGAATCAGCGATGCCCAGCTGCTATGGTCATTGGACAAAGAAGACTTTATCAAAAACCAAATAAATATCAACGATTTCCTGACAGGCACGCAAAAGGCCAGGTCCCTCTTTCAGGAAGCGATGAGGCAGGCGGCACGGGACTATATGTTTGAGTCAGAAGGATATCTGCTCCACTGCCAGCTCCAGGAGGTGAGTGAGGAGGAAGTAACCTTTTCCATCACCAGACAGGAGTCTGTTCCCCAGGAGCCGCACCTGATCTGTGAATTTGAGGACCTGGATCAGGTAATCGAGGTTTCCAGGCTGCTCCGTGAGGATATGAATCTGGAGAACTCTCTGTACAAGTATGATGACATCTATATGCTATTCATGGACCCGGAAAAGGACAATGAGGAGCAGATCAAGTGGTGCACTGTGAATATAGCAGAATTTGCGGATGTTGCCGCTGTATCAAAAGGACAGAAGGCATTCCTTAGGGAGCACGGGGAGTGTATCCTGGAGAGGGATGCATTGCAGAGGCTGAAAGAAATTGCCTAGGATAAATGGAGTAGAAAGGCTGATGCCACAGTAACCGGCAGCAGCCTTTTCTGCCTTTTGCAGACAGAGAATGACGTGGGTTCCGCAGCAAAATGCGGAGTGGAGCAATTTCTTCATTCTATTTTCTGATGGAGAACCTGTGGTGGCCGGGCCTGAGATTTACCAGGCCGGAAATTACCAGACGCCTGTTGGATTAGGTGCATGATGAAAAGAAAGGGCTGATTCTGGACACAGGACATCTGCTGCACACCAATCTGGATCTTAAAAATCAGGAGGAGGGCCTTCGGTATATCAACAGGATGCTTGATGAACATAAGGATCTTTTAAAGTAGATTAAAGGAATGCATCTTCAGCAGTCCATCACCAGCGAGTTTGTCAAGGGGATGCTGGCAAGCCCAATGGAGTGGGCGCAGGACTACTATGAAAGATGGTGCCAGGTATTTTCCTATATTTTTCAGATTGATCTGCACCAGCCGTTTGCAGAACCAGGGGTGCGTAAACTGGTAGAAAGGGTCGCTCCCCAGTTTCTCACCTACGAATTGATCAGCAGGGATAGGGAGGAGCATGAGCGGCTTTTGAGGGAGCAGACGGAGATATTTACGTGATACGGAAAAGTGATACAAATTCGACCCGTTCCTGACATTAGAAATAAATTTCCGGAGATTGAAACCATCGTAAACAGCGGAAAAAGAAAGGCTTTCTCACGAAAAAGCATTATTTTCGATATTTGAACAGGATACCAAGCGGTTAATCTTTGATGATTAGCTGCTTTTTTGTTTTTTATTTGACTTTTTATAACTTTCATACGTTATACTATTTGAAACGTTTCGGAGGGAGTTATTGTGACAGAGAAAAAAATCGTACGAAAAATACAGGACGGGGACACCCAGCTGTTGGATCAACTGTTTCAGAGCTATTACGGACAGGTCTACGCCTACTGCTACCGCCACACCGGGCATAGGGAGGCAGCGCAGGATCTGACGCAGGAGACCTTTCTGCGGGTGGTGCAGAGCCTGGATCAGTACCGGGAATATGGAAAGTTTGCCAACTATCTGTATGTGGTGGCGGGAAACCTGTGCAGGGATTATTACAGGCGAAAGCTATGGTATCCGATTGCGGACTATGAGCGGCAGAGCCAGGCACAGGAAGCAGAGGAGGTCGAGGACCGCCTGGCGGTGCGTCAGGCGCTGGAGGAGCTGGAAGGGGAAGTGCGGGAAGCGGTGATTCTGCGCTTTTATCAGCAGCTGCGCTACCAGGATATTGCCAGGATACTTGGGATCACGGTATCCACGGCAAAGTACAGGGTAAAACAGGGCACCCGGCAGTTGAGCGCGTTTTTGAAAGGAGATAGAAAATGAAGAGGTGGGAAAGAAATATATTTTACAGCTTAAACAGGGAAACGGTACCTGAATATGACAAGGGTGTCTGTAGAAGGTCCATGGAATTGGTAAAGGAGGAGGGGAGACAGATTGAGCGAAGAAAAATGACAGACCGTGAGTTTTTCAAAGGACAGATCCGATGGATTCCTGCAAGGGTTTGGCTGCTGCAGCTGGCTGTACTTTCTCTTTGCTGTTTGGCATTTACGCAGATGACGGACAGGGGCGAGGGCAGTTTGGCTTGGGTGTCCGTATCCATGGCAGGTCCGCTGTTTCTTTTGACCAATGCGGAGGAGTTTTCTAAATTGTTCAATCCCGGGATGCATGAGTTGCTGCTGACCATGAGAAATGATATTAAGAAGACAGCTGCGGTTAAACTACTGATTTTGGGAAGTGCGGATGTGATTCTGCTTTTGACCGTAATACTCACAGCATACAGCCGTGGAGGGACATCTCTGCTGCAGGTGCTCGCCTACTGCCTGGTTCCCTTTAATCTGATGAGCGCAGGCTGTCTTGCTATTTTTCGCAGAGCTGGGAATACACGGGAACGGGAGAGCTGTCTGGCGCTGGGAGGTATCTTGGGCGTCTGTCTTACAGGAATCTGCCTTTGCGGAGCAGATCCATATGCGGGCAGATATTTAGAAATCTGGTATGTCATGATGGGAGTAAGCCTGGTGCTTCTGGTGTGTGAAGCCAGGAAAATGACAGGAATGATTGGAGGAGAATATGGATTTAAAAATTGAGAATCTGAGCAAACATTTTGGAAGCAAGACAGCAGTGGACCGGATAAACCTGCACATGCATGAGGGGATTTACGGATTTCTGGGAGCAAACGGGGCTGGGAAGACAACCCTTATGAGGATTGTCTGCGGGATACTTAAGCCTACAGAGGGGAGTGTAAAAGTGAATGGAAGGGATCATCTGGCCATGGGGGAGGAATTCCGGGGCATGCTGGGGTATCTCCCCCAGGACTTTGGATATTTTCCGGGGTTTACAGCAAGGGAATTTATGGAATACTCAGGCGCTTTAAAAGGGCTGCTGCCAGGGTATGCCAGGAAAAGAGGCAGAGAGCTTTTGGATGTGGTGGGCCTTGCGGATGCCGCGGAGCAGAGGATTAAGACCTTTTCCGGGGGAATGCGCAGGCGCCTGGGAATTGCCCAGGCATTGCTGGGGGACCCAGATATTCTGGTGTTGGATGAACCTACGGCAGGTCTGGACCCCAAGGAACGCGTCCGTTTCCGCAATCTGATTGCGGACTATGCAAAGGGAAGGCTGGTAATCCTATCCACACATATTGTGTCGGATGTGGAATATATTGCGGATGAGATTTTGGTAATGAAAAAAGGAAGCTTTATCCTGCAGGGGACTGTGCAGGAACTTACACAGACCATGGAAGGACACGTCTGGGACTGTACGGTTTTGGAGGAGGAGGCTCAGGAGCTGATGGAAAAAGGATGTCTTGCAAACATCCATCACCAGGACGGGAAAGCCAGGATGCGGATGATTGCCGACAGAAAGCCAAGTGAAAACGCGGTGCAGGCAGCCCCTGTTCTGGAGGATCTGTACCTGTCATGTTTTCCGGATTCCGAGGAGAGGAGGAATGAAAAATGGCCAGGCTGATTGTGTTTGAATGGAAAAAAATTCTCAGAAGCCGGAACACAAAGGCAGCGCTGGGAGGCTGTCTGCTGCTGCTTCTGGTTTTTACTGTAATGATGGTTAAGGGGGAGATGACTAATGATGAGAACGGGAGCGTGCAGTCCGGTTTTCAGGCCATTGCTCTGGAAAAGGCAAGGGAGGAGGGAATTAAAGGGCCTTTGTCTGAGGAGAAGATAATGGAGGAAATCGATGCCTATCTGAAACTCTATGAAGAACCGGAAAATCTACAGGTAAATTCTGAGACAGACGGACTGAAAGAGGAGGTTTACTGGGGGCAGGTGTACCCAGTGCTGGGACATCTGCATCTGGCAAAATCCGCCTTTGATTACAAAGGAGAAAAACGCAGCTGGAGGGACGCGTTTACAGCTATGAAGGAACAAAATGCAGGCTTTTATCCCAGCTATGAGAATGCCCTGGAGGCATCCCTTAGCCAAACCTACCGGGGAGAAGGGCTGACAGAGGGGGAAAAGGAGTTTTGGAGAGAAACCTACGCTGAGGTGGAGAAACCTTTCCGCTACGGATACTACGGTGGCTGGAAAAGCATGCTGAATATTTCTTCCTGGAGCCTTTTTATTATCTATGCAGTCAGTGTGGCGCTGTCACCCATGTTTGCCGGGGAATATCAGTCCGGGGCAGATGCGGTGATGCTTGCCTCGAAATATGGAAAGACAAAACTGGTTTGGGCAAAGGCTGCGGCAGCCTATAGGCTATGACCTGAGTATGGCCCAGGCTGCCTTTCTGATGCTGGGAATCGGGTTTCTGGCAGCTCTGGTGATGACAGGGATAACAGTGTTTGCGTCAGCAAGAATGAAAAACCCCAGCGGAGTACTGGTTCTAAGCTTCGTACTGCTCTTTCTTCCTAAGTTTGTGAAAACAACAGCAGTCTACGGCATTTTTAACCATCTGCTTGCTCTGATGCCCATCAATGCACTGGACCTCTCTTTTACAAAACTTATGGTATATTCCTTCGGTGATACGGTCTTCAGCTATCCTGCCGTGGCGCTGGTGACGTACGCAGTCCTTGCGGCGGTGCTGTTTCTGACAGCAGGGAGGGGATTTCGGAAGCATCAAGTTTTATAAAAAGGGAGAAAAGACTTGTATGGACCACGATACAAGTTGTAGAATAAGGGCAGGAGGATAGCAAGATGAAAGAAAACGGAAAAACAAAATACTATGCCCTTATGGAGGAGTTAAAGAGGGAGATCCTGTCCGGCAAATACATGCCAGGGGACAGGCTGCCCTCCGAGAACCAGTTGACAGAAGCTTATCAGATAAGCCGCCACACGGTTCGGAAAGCTCTGGCTCTGCTAGAAAATGAGGGGTATGTGACGGCTGAACACGGCCGGGGAACCTTCTGCTCAGAGAGAATGCGCTACACAGGCAATTCAAAGAACATTGCGGTTATCACCACTTATATATCGGATTATATTTTCCCTCGTCTGATCCAGGGAATTGACAGGGTACTGACCGAAAACGGATACAGCATTATCCTTAAAAATACAGGCAACAGCAGGGCAAGGGAGGCAAAGTGTCTGGAAGAGATACTGACCAAGGATATCGACGGATTGATCATTGAACCCAGTAAGAGCCAGATCTACTGCCGCCATGCCCATCTCTACGAAAAACTGGACAGTTATGGGATTCCATATGTGTTTATCCAGGGGATATACCCTCAGATGCGCAGCAAGCCTTATATTCTCATGGATGACTGCAAAGGGGGATATATGCTCACAAAGTACCTGACGGAATTGGGACACCGGAATATCGCGGGAATTTTTAAGGTGGATGACATTCAGGGGAGGGAACGCCACAAGGGGTATGTGCGGGGGCTCCAGGAGGCGGGAATCCCCTATGATCCCGATATGGTGGCATGGTTCCACACGGAAGACAGAACGCTGCTGCCGGTGAGTTGGGTGGGAGATATGATAGAGCAGAAGACACCATTGGATGCCATTGTCTGTTACAATGACCAGATTGCAGTGGAGGTGATACGCATGCTGCGTGAAAATGATGTACAGGTACCCAAAGATATCTCTGTTACCGGATATGACAATTCCATTATTGCGCAGTCAGGCCATATAAAGCTTACGACAATTGCCCATCCTCAAGAGGAGCTTGGGGAGCAGGCGGCAACCCTGCTTCTTAATTTACTGGGGGAACACAGAGACAGTAACATACACTATCTGATCGAGCCGCAAATGATTATAAGGGATTCCTGCAGGGAGCGGGGATCTATCCCGGCCGGAAGAACAAAGTAGATTTCTCACTTGAAAACTGGTATAATTGTAACTATTCAACAGGTCTGCGCATTTATTGTGCAGACCGTAATGAATAGTTGCGTACTATTAAAAAGCAGGGGGACATCCGGGAATAGTTTTCCGCATCTTTTAAAATGTGTGAAAAGTTTGAGGAGAAAACAACTTGTATACACTAGCGGACAAGTTGTAACATAGAAATAAGAATCACTCATTTAAAGGAGTATTGCGGCGGAGAAGGAAGTGGGAAAGATGATAAAAGTATTTTTAGTGGAAGATGAAATAGTAATCCGGAATGGGATAAAGAGGGGAATACAATGGGAGGAAGAGGGAATGGAATTTGTAGGGGAGGCCTCTGACGGGGAGATGGCCTTTCCTCTGATCAGAAAGACAAAGCCGGACATCCTCATCACAGATATAAGAATGCCGTTTATGAACGGTTTGGAACTGAGCCGGACGGTACTAAAGGAATTGCCGGAAACGAAGATTCTGATACTGAGCGGGTATGGTGAATTTGACTATGCCCAGGAAGCCCTGCGCATTGGCGTGCAGGAGTATCTGTTGAAACCGGTTTCCTCAACAAAATTGTTGGGAGCAGTCAAGGACATCATCGGGGTGATTGAGAAGGAACGTGAGGAAAAGGAACTTCTGAAGAGATACTCATTGGAGATGGAGGAGAGCAAGCAGAGGAAGATACAGGATTTTTTTGACCGGCTGGTTACGGAGCAGGTGCCCATGGCGGAGGCCCTTGCGGAGGGACATGTGCTGGGGATGGAGCTTGTGGCGGAGAGCTATAATATCATCTTGTTTAAACTCCGGATCAAAGAGCATGAGATGGAATATTCGGAACAAGTGGTAGCGGCGGAGAGAGAGATACGCAGTTATGCCGCGTCACAGGGGAATGTCTATGTTTATGAGAGGGGAGCAGAAGGACTGGGGTTTCTGATCAAAGGAAACGGAAAAGAGGAGATGGCACACAGTATTCGGGAATTTTGCAGCAATCTGGTTGCCCTGACGAATGTGTATGAGGGCGTGGAGTACTACGTAGCAGTGGGCAAGAGCGTAGACAGGCTCAGGGAACTGGGCGACTCCTACCATGAGGCCAACAAGGCATTTGCCAGCAGGTTTGCCGAAGAATGGAACAAAATTGTCTCTGGGGGAGATGTTTATGAGAATGATACGATGGATATTGATATTCATAATGTTTACTCCGTTGAGAATACCCGTAAGATGGTTCAGCAGTTTTTGCACAGCGGCACATTGGACGAGGTAGAGAGCTTTATTGAAGGATATTTTGGAAATGTGAGAGGGGAAAACCTGAAGTCCCTGATGATGAGACAGTATATATGTATGGATATTTATTTCAGCGTCATTGCTTTTGGGGAGGAAATCGGTGTTTGCAGGGAAGAGCTTGTTCAGACCTGCGGTGAAATCAATGGTTTGTCCGAGCACATCGGAAATCTGGAAAAGACAATGAAGTATGTGCAGAGTATCCTGCAGGGAGTCATCCTGCTCCGCGACAGCGCGGCGGGAAGAAAATACTCCGATATTCTTGTGAAGGCTCAGAGCTATATACAGGAGCATTATATGGAGGATGACATGTCATTGAACAGACTGGCCTCATATGTAAATATGAGGCCCAGTTATTTCAGCTCCATTTTCAGCCAGGAGTCCGGTCAGACGTTTGTAGAATACCTGACAGAAGTGCGCATGGAAAAGGCAAAAGAACTTCTTATGTGTTCAAATCAGAAAATATCTGAGATTGTCTACCAGGTCGGTTATAAGAACTCCCATTACTTTAATTACATATTTAAAAAAACGCAAAATTGTTCACCCAGGGAATACAGAAGCCGGGGAAAAGAGTTGTCCTCTAAAAATCCAACAGAATAAAATGACTATAGAAAAGAGTGAGGAATAATAATGAAGAAAAAGTCTTTATACGTCGTTGGAAGATTCGAAAGGTGTTCCCTGCGCCAAAAATTGAACATACTCCGGAATGGAACTCTGCTGCCCTTCATTATATTGATTCTGTGGATGATATTTATGATGGCTTCGTTTAATACCAAGTACAGCGGCATGATCAATAATATGGCAGTTGCCACAGAGTTCAACTCAGATTTCCGGGCGCAGCTGGACTATAAAATGTACCGGATTGTGGCGGGAGCCGTCACCTTTGAGGAAGTGAAGCCTTATGAAGATATCCAGCAGGCCAGGGTGATCCTGGAAAAACTGAAACAGGGAGCCACCACTGCCAACAGTGTGGAGAGGGTGGATGCCATCCTCAGGCTGATCAAACAGCTGGAAAAGAGTATGAAGAGCATACAGAACGGGGAAGCTGTACTGGGCAGAAAGGACAGCACAGAGATTCTGGACAAGGATATCTATCAGCTGACTGAGCTGATTGACGAAAAGATGGCAGACTACATACGCTATGAGGCTGAACATGCCAGCCAGGTTAAAGGCCAGCTGGAAGCACAGATCATGAACTCCCTGAAGCTTTGCGTGGCAGTAACCGCGGCTACGATCATCCTGATCCTGATTATGAACAGACACATTTCAGAGAGTATTGACCGTCCGGTGAGGGAGCTGTGCGAGAGCACGAAGAAGGTGGCAAAGGGAAATTTCGATATCCAGGTGAAAGTGCATCCCATGGAAGAGATGGAAGTCCTGGGAAACAGCTTCAACATCATGGTGAAAAAGATCGGAAGCCTGGTGGAGGATGTGAAAAAGGAACAGATTCATCTGAGAAAGACAGAGCTGAAGCTTCTGCAGGCGCAGATCAACCCTCACTTTCTATATAACACATTGGATACCATCATGTGGCTTGCGGAGGATGAACAGCATCAGCAGGTGGTAAAAATGGTAGATCAGCTTTCTATCTTTTTCAGGACCACACTGAGCAAAGGGCAGGACTTCATCACCCTTGCCGAGGAGGAATCCCATGTGAGGAGTTATCTGGAAATCCAACAGTTCCGCTACAGTGATATTCTGGAGTATGAGGTGGAGATGGACCCTGAGATCGGCACCTACTATATACTTAAAATCTGTCTGCAGCCTATCGTGGAAAACGCCCTGTATCATGGGATAAAGAACAAACGAGAGAAGGGGAAGCTGACGGTGAAGGGATGGAGGAGGGGGAATTACCTCCACTTTTGTGTCCATGATACCGGCAGAGGAATGAGACCGGATGAACTCAGACAGTTAAAGGATCAGATCGAGGGAGACTATGCATCTGATACCAGAAATGGTTTTGGGCTTCTGAATGTCAATGAGCGGCTGTACCTGACCTACGGGGAGGAGTGTAAGCTGCGCATAGAGAGTGAATTCGGATTCGGAACCAGGGTGAGCTTCAAGATACCGGTGAACCGTCAGAAGGTGGAAGCAGTGGAAGGAGAGTTGAGGTAAATGAGAAAGAAGACGGGAGTTCTGTTGATTTGTGCTGCCCTGATGGCAGGTATGCTGTCTGGATGCAGCAGAAAGGCCATGCTTGTGCAGGAACAGCAGACAGAGGGGGACAGAAAGCTGATTACAGTTGGATTCACCCAGGTTGGAGCGGAGTCCGATTGGCGGGTGGCAAACACGGAATCCATGCAGAAGGCCCTGAGTCCTGAGAATGGATTTGAGCTGTTGATCTCAGATGCGCAGCAGAAACAGGAAAACCAGACCAAGGCGGTCAGAGACTTTATTGCACAGGAGGTAGATGTCATCGTCATCGCTCCGGTCACGGAGAATGGATGGGAAACCGTGCTGGAGGAAGCCAGGGAGGCGGGAATTCCGGTGATCATCGTGGACCGGAGGATTGACGTGGAGGACGAGTCTCTGTATACCTGCTGGGTTGGGTCTGATTTTGAGAAAGAGGGGGTCAATGCGGCAAAATGGCTGGTGGATTACATGGAAAAGCAGGGCAGGGGAAAGGAGCAGCATCATATTGTAATTCTGAGAGGAACGGTGGGGTCCAGCGCAGAGATTGGGCGGACAAAAGGTTTTTCAGGGGTTATTGAATCATACGGTAACTATGAAATCGTAGGCGGGGAAAACGGGGATTTTACACAGACGGAAGGCAAAAGGGCTATGGAGAGATGTCTGAAGCGGTTTGACGAAATTGACGTGGTGCTCTCACAAAATGACAACATGGCCTTCGGGGCAATAGAGGCTATCAAGGAGGCAGGGAAAATTCCGGGAAAGGACATTGTCATCATATCCTTTGATGCGGTCAAGGCAGCCTTTGAGGCCATGGTGCGGGGCGAGCTGAATGTCTCTGTGGAATGTAATCCACTGCACGGTCCGCGGGTAGCGGAGGTAATAAAAGAAATTATGGCGGGAAAAAAGGTGGAGAAGCTGCAGTATGTGGAGGAGGGGATCTTTCCGGCAGAGGAGGCGGCCGAGGAGCTTCCAAACAGAAACTACTAAGAAGTCCCAATCTGGATAAATTTCATGTAAAAACAACAAGTTGTAAAGACGTGCATACAAGTTGTAAAATAGGTTATAGAAACAGTACAACCATCCAAATAACGTAAAAGGAGAAGGGAATATGAAGACAGGAAGAGCATACAAGTTTTGGTTTGCAACAGGTTCACAGGATTTATATGGGGATGAGTGCCTGCGGAAAGTGGCTGAGCACTCCCGCATCATGGTGGATGCCCTGAACAAGTCAGGCATGCTGCCCTATGAGGTGGTACTTAAGCCAACATTGATTACGAATGAGTTGATCCGTAAGACCTTTAACGACGCCAATGCAGATGAGGAGTGCGCAGGTGTCATCACCTGGATGCACACATTTTCACCTGCGAAATCCTGGATCTTGGGACTTCAGGAGTTCCGCAAGCCTCTGCTTCACTTACATACCCAGTTTAACCAGGAGATCCCCTATGATTCCATTGATATGGATTTCATGAATGAAAATCAGTCCGCACACGGGGACCGGGAGTACGGACACATTGTGACCCGTATGGGAATTGAGAGAAAAGTAATTGTAGGATTCTGGGATGATCCGAAGGTACAGAAGAGAATCGCTGAGTGGATGCGCACAGCCATCGGTATCATGGAGAGCAGCCATATCCGCGTTGCCAGAGTGGCCGACAATATGAGAAACGTGGCTGTCACTGAGGGTGATAAGGTGGAAGCTCAGATTAAATTCGGATGGGAGATTGACGCGTACCCGGTAAATGAGATTGCACAGTATGTGGAGGATGTCTCCAAAGGGGATATTGAAACCCTGGTGGAGGAGTACTACAGCAGATATGAGATTCTCCTGGAGGGGAGAGACCCGCAGGAGTTCCGGAAACATGTGGCTGTTCAGGCAGGCATTGAGCTGGGATTTGAGCGTTTTCTGGAGGAGAAAAATTACCAGGCGATTGTCACACACTTTGGTGACCTGGGCAGCTTGAAACAGCTTCCGGGACTTGCCATCCAGCGTCTGATGGAAAAAGGATACGGATTTGGCGGCGAGGGTGACTGGAAGACAGCGGCCATGGTAAGACTGATGAAGATCATGGCAGCAGGCATTCCGGACGCAAAAGGAACCTCCTTCCTGGAGGATTACACCTACAACCTGGTTCCCGGAAAAGAAGGCATCCTGCAGGCACATATGCTGGAGGTTTGCCCCACCATTGCAGACGGCCCCATCTCTATCAAGGTTTGCCCGCTGAGCATGGGCGACAGGGAAGATCCGGCCAGACTGGTCTACACAGCCAAGGAGGGACACGGAGTTGCCACCTCACTCATTGACCTGGGCAACCGTTTCCGACTGATTATCAATGACGTAAACTGCAAGAAGGTGGAGAAACCTATGCCTAAGCTTCCGGTAGCAACCGCGTTCTGGACGCCTGAGCCGGATCTGGCAACCGGAGCCGAAGCCTGGATACTGGCAGGCGGAGCCCACCACACAGCGTTCTCCTATGATCTGACTGCAGAGCAGATGGGCGACTGGGCAGCAGCTATGGGAATTGAAGCTGTGTATATTGACAATAACACCACTATCCGAAACTTCAAAAATGAGTTAAAATGGAATTCAATCTTTTACAGATAAGAGGATCTCGTTTGGAGAACAGGAGGTATTTATGAGTATGGAAAGTAATGTAATTGCAGAGGTAATAAAAAGCGGAAGGGCTGTTCTGGGAATTGAGCTGGGTTCCACCAGAATCAAGGCGGTACTGATTGACGAGAACCATAAGCCCATCGCTTCCGGCAGCCACGGCTGGGAAAACAGCTATGAAAACGGTATCTGGACCTATACACTGGAGGAGGTGTGGAGTGGCCTTCAGGACTGCTATCAGGATCTGGTTTCGGATGTAAAAGAGAAGTACGGGGTCACGATTACCAGTCTGGCTTCCATCGGAATCAGCGCGATGATGCACGGATACCTGGCCTTTGACAAGGAAGATAAACTGCTGGTTCCCTTCCGCACCTGGAGAAATACCATCACGGGCAGGGCAGCGGACGAGCTGAGCGAGCTCTTTAACTACAATATACCTCAGAGGTGGTCCATTGCCCATCTCTATCAGTCCATTCTGGAAGGGCAGGACCATGTGGGCAGTGTGGATTTCTTCACCACCCTTGCCGGATATGTGCACTGGAAGCTCACCGGAAAGAAGGTACTGGGAGTAGGGGATGCCTCCGGTATGTTCCCCATAGATGTGGACAAAGGGGACTTCTACCAGGAGATGATTGACAAATTTGACCATTTGGTGGAGGGTAAAAATTATCCCTGGAAGCTGCGTCAGCTGATGCCGCAGGTGCTGTCAGCAGGTGAGGACGCAGGATGCCTCACGGAGGAAGGTGCAAAGCTGCTGGATGTATCCGGAAACCTGGAAGCAGGCATTCCACTGTGTCCTCCGGAGGGCGATGCGGGAACCGGTATGGCGGCTACCAACAGTGTGGCACAGCGCACCGGAAATGTGTCAGCAGGGACCTCCGTTTTTGCCATGATCGTGCTGGAAAAGGAGCTCTCCAAGATGTATAGGGAGATCGATATGGTGACCACGCCCTCCGGCAGCCTGGTGGCTATGTCCCATGCCAACAACTGCACTTCCGATCTGAACGCGTGGGTGAACCTGTTCAAAGAATTTGCGGAGAACTTTGGTGTAGAGGTGGATATGAACCAGCTCTACGGTACCCTGTACAATAAGGCTCTGGAGGGTGACCCGGACTGCGGAGGACTGCTGTCCTACGGTTATTTCTCAGGGGAGAATATTATTGAGATGGAGGAGGGGCGTCCGCTCTTTGTGCGCACTCCTGAGAGCAGATTCAATCTGGCCAATTTTATGAGAGTACACCTGTTCACTGCTCTGGGGGCTCTGAAGATCGGTATGGATATCCTGCAGAAGGAGGAACACGTACAGATTGATAAGATGCTGGGCCATGGAGGCCTGTTTAAGACAAAGGGCGTTGGACAGAAGGTGATGGCCGCATCCATTGATGCACCGGTATATGTGATGGAGACAGCCGGGGAAGGCGGCGCCTGGGGAATTGCCCTGCTGGCAGCCTACATGGCAAACAAGGAGGCTGGGGAAACCCTGGAGTCCTACCTCTCCAACAAAGTCTTTGCAGGGGACGAGGGAACCAGAATGGACCCGGATCCCAGAGATGTAGAGGGCTTTGAGACCTTTATCGAGCGGTATAAGAGGGGAATTGCCATTGAGAAATGCGCGGTGGAGAACCTCTCCGTGTAAAAAAGGCACAACTATTATGTTACAGGATCGTTACACACAGACAATGATATAGATTCAGTGAGGTATGAGAATGCTGGAAGAGTTAAAAAGACAGGTATATGAAGCAAATATGGAGCTGCCCAGGAGAGGGCTGATCACATACACTTGGGGAAATGTCAGCGGGATTGACCGGGAAAAGGGCCTGTTTGTCATTAAACCCAGCGGGGTGGACTATGATGCCCTGAAACCGGAAGATATGGTAGTGGTTGACTTAGAGGGAAATAAAGTGGAGGGGGAATACAATCCCTCTTCAGACACACCCACACATCTGGAGCTCTACAAAGCATTTCCAGAGGTGGGGGGAATTGTACATACCCACTCGCCCTGGGCCACATCCTGGGCGCAGGCGGGGAGGAGTATTCCCTGCTACGGAACAACCCATGCCGACTATTTTTACGGGGAGATTCCCTGTGCCAGAAGCCTGACCCGGGAAGAAATACAGGGGGCATATGAGCAGAATACCGGATTTGTCATCATAGAGACCTTTAAGGGGAAAAATCCGGTACATGTGCCTGGGGTGCTCTGTTCCAACCATGGTCCCTTTACCTGGGGAAAAGATGCCGCAGAGGCGGTACACAATGCTGTGGTTCTGGAAGAGGTGGCAAAGATGGCTTACCGTACGGAGCATTTAGCTCACGACGCGGCTCCGGCGCCTCAGGTGCTTCAGGATAAGCACTTTATGAGAAAGCATGGACCGAATGCTTATTATGGGCAAAAATAGATAATAAAGAAGGAATCCCTACGGAATATCAGTTCCGTGGGGATTTTTTAGATCATATATATTTTACAGAGATGCGGCTTCTGATTAAACGATGTGAAATATCCTAATAGGAGGTATTTCAGCTCCTATAAGCAAAAGCGAAAAATCAAAATTCAATTGATTTGTAAATTTTTATTTGAGGAGATTGACAAAACACAGGTATCGATTATAATATAAATATAATTATATAAATTGATTTATGTAATTAGGAGGTACTGAAATGGCAAGAAAAACGCAAATTTCAAAAGAAGTAATTTTGGAAGCAGCATTGGAAATGCTCATTCGTGACGGGTATTCAGCTATCAATATTAAAACTCTTTCAAAAGAAATCGGTTGTTCTACGCAACCGCTTGTGTGGCACTTTGAAAATATGGACGGACTTCGAGAAGCTTTGGCTGAATATGCCTTGAATTACGCCAATGATAAAATGCGGTCAAATGCAAATGGAATGGACGCATTTACAAATGTTGGTATGTCCTATATTGAAATAGCTTTTGAGCAACCACGACTATTTAGTTACCTCTTTATGAGTGGTGACAGTGGTTTTATTGCAGGTAATTTAGATGTGTTTACTACTGCCGATGAAAATGGCTTGATGGTAGAACAAATTGCTTTACAACTTAAAATTTCAATAGAAAAAGCAAGTGTATTTTATAGGGATATGATGATTTATACCCATGGACTTGCTTCATTTATTGCGTCAGGATTAATAAAAACAACAAAGGAAGAAGCGAAGCAAATGATTAATCATCTTTCAGAGGAACTTTTACTGCAAGCAGGGGTAAGTGACATAAGCACAAAATAATCACAGAATGATTGAGGTGATTTATGAAAATATCAAAACAAGCTATACTACAAGGAGTAAAGCAGTTTCTTTGCATTCCTTATATTTACATTTCACATGGTTTTAAGTTGCCACATGGTAACTATTGTACCAAAGTACAATATATGCTCCCGTTTGAGGGCGAATGGACTGTTATAAATGGAGGTTGCGATAAAGAATTTTCACACTCTTGGAAAATACCCACACAAAGATATGCTTATGATTTTGTTATTATGGATAACAATGGAAAAACCCATCATGGACACAATGATAAATTAACTTCATATGCTTGCTATGGAAATAACGTCCTTGCTCCTGCTGATGGTATGGTTATTGCTATTGGCAATATTTGCGATGATGAAAAACCCTTTGGAGATGAAATTATTGAAATGACAGCGAAAGATGTTCGTGGAAACTTCATTTTAATAAAGCATGCTGAAAAAGAATATGGGTTTATCGGACATCTACAGCCACAAAGCATAATCGTTGAAATTGGGCAAAGGGTTAATCAAGGCGAAATAATAGCCAAATGTGGAAATTCAGGCAATAGCTCTGAGCCTCATATTCATTTCCATTTACAAGATGGAATTAACTTTTTCACGTCTGCCGGTATTCCAATTACTTTTCACAATATATGTATTTCAAAAAAGCAAGGGTATGAAAATTACGATAAGCGTAAGATTTCAGATTTGAAAAAATCAACTTCTACAAAAACAAAAATACATCGAGGACAGCAAGTAAGTAATATACATAATCTACTTAAATGATTGGAGTGTATGAGTGAGCAAAAGCGAATGGATACTTTGTTCTAAATGAACTATAATATCAAAAAATAAGAAATGATAAACAATAAATTCTTTAGGTTAGAATCTAAGCAAAATGTGAAATGATTGCAAACAGAAATAATCTGGCAGCGTATTTCTTAATATCACGTGTATAATGATAGCCTTCTGCAATAAAAAACCAAAAAATAGGTGCTGCCAAGCGTCCAATGATATGTAGACCGACAATCCACCAATCTGTTGGATAATTTGGATATAAAACACTTTAGTTCCTCTTTATGCGGCATTCTGTATTTAGAATTCATTTAATCGAAAAGCCCACAAACGGTATAAAATCGTTTGTGGGCTGAATTTTCTGGCGGAGCGAGTGGGATTCGAACCCACGAGCCCGTGAGGACTACCTGATTTCGAGTCAGGCCCGTTATGACCACTTCGATATCGCTCCCAATACAGCGGCTGTAACGGCCCGGATTTGCCAAACCGTTACCCTGTGCCTATTTATTATAGCTGTATTGCGGGCAATAGTCAAATAGAAAATCAAAGATTAGCGGTTGTGAGATGGGGGAAAATATTATATAATTAAACTTATCAGCGGGGCATTAAGAGCCGGAGGAAGCAACAACCGGCTAAGAAAATAAAAAGATTGGATGTGACGAGTGATGAAACGAATCGGAATGTTAACCAGCGGCGGCGACTGCCAGGCTCTGAACGCAACCATGCGCGGTGTGGTAAAGGGGCTGAGCACAAACCTGAAGGAACTGGAGGTCTACGGCTTTGCAGATGGCTACAAAGGACTTATCTACGGGGATTACCGTATGCTGACCTCAAGTGACTTTTCCGGCATCCTGACCAAAGGAGGAACCATCCTGGGAACCTCCAGGCAGCCGTTTAAGCAGATGCGCGTGCCGGACCCAAACGGGCTGGACAAGGTGGAGGCCATGAAGCAGAACTACTACAAGCTGCGCCTTGACTGTCTGGTGATCCTGGGGGGAAACGGTACCCAGAAAACGGCAAACCTGCTGCGGGAGGAGGGGCTGAACATCATTCACCTCCCCAAAACCATTGACAATGACATCTATGGAACAGATATGACCTTTGGATTCCAGAGCGCTGTGGATATTGCCACAGACGCCATTGACTGCATTCACACCACAGCGGCCTCACACAACCGTGTTTTCCTTGTGGAGGTTATGGGACATAAGGTGGGCTGGCTTACGCTGCACGCCGGAATCGCGGGAGGCGCTGATATTATCCTGATCCCTGAGATTCCCTATGACATTGATAAGGTGATTGAAGCAATCACGAAGCGGACAAAGGCGGGCAAGGGATTTACCATCCTGGCGGTGGCTGAGGGTGCGATCTCCAAGGAGGATGCAAAGCTCTCCAAAAAGGAGCTGAAGGAGAAGCTGAAAAACAGGACCTACCCTTCCGTATCCTACGAGCTGGCTGACCAGATTTTCCAAAAGACCGGGGTTGAGGTGCGCATCACTGTCCCGGGGCACACACAGAGGGGCGGCAGCCCATGTCCGTATGACAGGGTACTCTCCACCCGCCTGGGGGCAGCGGCGGCGCAGCTGATTCTCAAAAATGAATATGGGTATATGGTGGGTATGGTAAACGGAAAGACCAAGAAGGTTCCCTTAGAGGATGTGGCTGGGAAACTGAAGATGGTATCCCCGGATGACTCATTAATCAAAGAGGCAAAGCTTATTGGCCTAAGCTTCGGAGACTGACCGTATGAGCTATACTGCTTTATACCGAAAATTTCGTCCTGACTCCTTCGCGGATGTGAAGGGGCAGGATCATATTGTGACTACGCTGAAAAACCAGATTAATGCCGGAAGGATCGGCCACGCCTACCTGTTCTGCGGGACAAGGGGAACCGGAAAGACCACGGTTGCAAAGATCCTGGCCAAGGCCGTAAACTGTGAGCGGCCGGTGGATGGAAATCCCTGCAACCAGTGTGAGACCTGCAGGACCATTTCCTCCGGGACCTCCATGAATGTGATTGAGATCGATGCCGCATCCAACAACGGTGTGGACAATATCCGCGAGATCCGGGATGAGGTGGCCTATTCCCCCACCAGCGGGAAGTATAAGGTCTATATCATTGACGAGGTGCATATGCTCTCCATAGGAGCCTTCAATGCGCTTTTGAAGACGCTGGAAGAACCGCCCTCCTATGTGATATTTATTTTGGCGACCACAGAGGCGCATAAGATTCCCATTACCATTCTCTCAAGGTGCCAGAGGTATGACTTTAAGCGCATCTCCCTGGATACTATAGCGGACCGGCTGCGGGAGCTGATGGAAGAGGAAAAGGTGGAGGTGGAAGAAAAGGCGCTGCGCTACATTGCCAAAAAGGCGGATGGCTCCATGCGCGATGCACTTAGCCTTTTGGATCAGTGTATCGCATTTTACCTGGGGCAGAAACTGACCTACGATCACGTGCTGGAGGTACTGGGCGCTGTGGACACGGAGGAGTTCAGCAGACTGCTGCGGGAGATCCTGGACTGCGATGTGGTGAGGGTGATCGCCCACCTGGAAGACCTGATCATGCAGGGGAGAGAGCTCACCCAGTTCGTGACGGACTTTACCTGGTATATGAGGAATCTGCTGCTCTTGAAGTCCTCGGATGACATGGAGGATGTGCTGGACATCTCTACAGAGAACTTAAAGCTCTTGAAGGAGGAGGCAGGGATGATCCGGGAGGATACTCTGATGCGGTATATCCGTATTTTTTCAGAGCTATCCGGACAGTTGAAGTATGCGGCTTCCAAGAGGGTCATTCTGGAGGTGGCCCTGATTAAGCTGTGCAGGCCCCAGATGGAGAAGGATGAGGTCTCCCTGGTGGAGCGCATCAGGGTTCTGGAGAAAAAGATGGAGGAAGGCGTTTTTGCAAAACCGATTCAGTATGAGGGAGAGTATGAGCTTCCTTACACGCCGGACGGAAATGGGAGGACCGATGTGCCTTCCGATTACCGGGAGGAGAACGCCGGGGAGAGGGAGCTTGAGAACGCCGCTCCGGAGGATTTAAAGCAAGTGATGAAGCTCTGGAAAAGCATTGTGGGCGAAACACAGGGGCGCTTTAAGGTGGTCCTCTCCAGCGCGGTACCTAAGTACAATCCAAACAGTGATGACCAGCGGCTGTTTGTGGTGTTTGCTGATTTTCTGGCAGAGCCTTATATTAACAATGCCGAAAAAGCGGCGGAGCTGGAAACGATTATAGCGGGAAAGATTGGTAAGCGTGTGGAAGTGAAGATGATCCTGCAGGCAGATGAACATCTGAGCGGAGGCCGCTTATCCAAAATCAGTGTGGATGACGTCATACGTGAGGTGGTTCACGCAGAAATAGAGATAGAAGATTAGGAGGATGATACCCATGGGAAAACGTGGAGGATTTCCGGGCGGAGGAATGCCGGGAAATATGAATAACCTGATGAAACAGGCGCAGAAGATGCAAAAACAGATGGAAGAGAACCAGAAAGCCCTGGAGGAGAAGGAGTTTACGGCAGCGGCAGGCGGCGGAGCAGTGGAGGTCACTGTATCCGGCAAGCGTGAGATTACCAAGGTAAAGCTCTCGGAGGAGGTTGTAGATCCGGATGATATCGAAATGCTGGAGGATCTGGTGATGGCTGCAGCCAATGAGGCGCTACGCAAGATGGAAGAGGAAGCGGGCGCGTCCATGTCCAAGATTACAGGCGGGCTTGGAGGCTTAGGCGGAGGGTTTCCGTTCTGATGGATTACTATAGCAGCCAGATCAGCAAATTGATAGAGGAACTGTCAAAGCTGCCGGGCGTTGGGCCGAAATCTGCCCAGCGTCTGGCTTTTTATCTCATTAACCGTCCCCTGGAGGAGGTGCAGCGCCTGTCCGATTCCATCATCCAGGCCAGGCAGAACGTGCGCTACTGCAAACAGTGTTACACCCTCACGGACCAGGAGCTGTGCCCCATCTGCAGCAATTCCAGAAGGGACCAGGGTGTCATCATGGTGGTGGAGGACACCAGGGACCTGGCGGCTTATGAGAAGACCGGCAAATTTGAGGGCGTCTACCATGTGCTTCACGGAGCCATTTCCCCCATGCTGGGTGTGGGACCAAATGACATCAAGCTCAAAGAGCTGATGCAGCGTCTTCAGGGGGAGGTTAAGGAAGTGATCATCGCCACCAACTCAAGTCTGGAGGGGGAGACCACGGCTATGTATATAAGCAAGCTGATTAAACCCACTGGGATAAAGGTGACCAGGATCGCCAGCGGGGTACCGGTTGGCGGGGATTTGGAATACATTGATGAGGTGACCCTGCTTCGGGCTCTGGAGGGGCGTGTGGAGCTTTGAGCATGGAAACTGCAGCAACCAGCTTAAATGCCATGAAAGTGACGCCACACGAGAGTCTGAGATATCAGGCTCTTTTTCTGCCTGATCTGCGCTAAAGTAAAAGGGAGTGTTCTATATGGTTCGGTATGCAAAAATACAACCAGGACAAGTTTTCCCTATGATTTACCAAGAAACAGCCATCCGTCTGAAAATCAAAAAAAATCAGACAAAATTCAAAAAAGAACGGTATTAAGTCATGGGAATTGCCCCAAAGATCAAAGGATATATTAAGTAATCCGAAAATAAACGAACAAAAAAGGATACTATATTTGATAAAATAATTGGGAAACTATGTGTTCAGAAAGGAGACGTTGTTATGAAAAAAAGATTAATAGGCCGCAGAGTGTTCGCAGCCATTTTGGCAGCAGCTGTATCCGTGTCCGGGATACCAGTAACCTCGCTGGCCGCGGGGGAGGCAAAAGCCGTCGAAGAAGGTCTGATTGCCAGCTTCGATTTTGACAGTGAGGAAGATGGATTTATAGGGGCCGGAGCCAAGGCGGTAGTCAATGGAACGGCTATACTTGAGGACAGCTATGAGGGAGTCGGAAAGGCTTTGGCAGTCAGTGAGTCCACATGGCTGAGTGTCTACAGGGACGATGACGGAGCGGTTCTGGAGGGACTGGAATCCTTTACCCTCTCCTATGACAGCAAGGCCACGAATCAGAAGAATGGGTGGGCCTTTTACGCGGCTCCGGATCTGAATCCTCAGAATGGAAACGGGGCAAAGGAGCACTATCTGGGCATCATGGACAAGGCCTCCGGCATTACGGTGGAGCGCTTCAATAACAATGGTTCCAGACCAGGGAATGACGTACATGGGCCTTCCTCAGAGGCATGGAAGCATGTGGATCTGGTGGTCACAGAGGACACCACCACCCTCTATGTGAATGGAGTAAAGGCAAATTCCACCAAGAGTACATACAAGATGAGCGATATCCTGGGAGCAAAGGGCGGATACATCCAGATCGGCAGGGCTAACTGGGGGAACGGGGAATACTTCCAGGGTCTCATAGACAATGTGAAGATTTACAACAGGACCAAGAGTGAGCAGGAAATCAAAAAGGATTCCCCCATAGAGGCGGATGCTCTGCAGACAGATCCCTTTGCATCCTACGCATTCAACGGGGATACTGCGGACAGCAGCCAGAATGCATACAACGGCACCCTGGTGGGCAGCGCGGAGTATGTAAATGACGGAAGGGGAGGAATTGTGCTCCCAAGTGGTACGGATCAGTTCGGGCAAAACTATGTCAAGCTGGACGACGGAATACTGACGCAGCTCCAGGATGCAAAGGAGCTTACTGTGACCGCCTGGGTCAGAAATGACGTCACGGATACGAACTCCAACAGCAGGGGAGCTGTGTTCGCTTTTGGAAGTGATCCGAAAAACTTGTTTGCCTTTGCAACCCTGAACTGGGCCAGCGCCAGGGCCACCTTTGTGATCAATGGTACGGAGATGGGAGGCCAATGGGGTAACAACGATAATACCAGTCTTCTGGGAAATACCCCCGGAAACCGTCCATCTCCGCTGGGCAAGTGGTATCAGGTAGCCCTGACCATGAGGGACGTAACCCCTGAGGGCGGCGACCCTGCCACCACATTGAAATACTATATGGATGGGGAGCTGCTCTGCAACTTGACCACGCCCTCCTCCATCTCTGCCCTGGGAGATCTGACCTACGCTTATATCGGGACAGGAAACATTAAAGATTACAAAGACTTTGAGGGCGGTATCCGGGGAGTGAGCTTCATCGGTTCGGTACTGTCACAGAGACAGATCGCAGAAAAATATGAAAAAGAGGAGCTGTTCTACGCAAAAACGGATGAGGAGATTGTAAAGGAGGCGGCAGCCAGCCTGAGTATTCCAAATGCAGATGACATCCGGGGCAATATTACGCTTCCCGACATTTACAATGGGGCGTCCGTTGCCTGGACCAGCAGCAATGAAGATGTAGTAAGCACAGCCGTTCAGGACAATGAGGGCTATGACAGCACACCGGCAGGCGTGGTGACAAGAGGCAGCGAAGATGTACAGGTCAAGCTGACAGCAACCATCTCCAAGGGAGCGGTAGTACCTGTTAAAAAGGACATAGATCTGACCGTAAAGGCTAAATCCGAAATCTCGGAAGAGGATTATAAGGCATATGTGTTTGCCTATTTCACGGGAGAAGGTTACGCCACAGGAGAACAGATATACTTTGCCACCAGCCAGGACGGTCTTCACTGGGAAGGGACAAACGAGGGTGATCCCGTTCTCTCCTCCACCATGGGAGAGCAGGGCTTGAGAGATCCGTTCATCATCCGTTCTCCGGAGGGCGACCGATTTTACCTGATTGCCACGGACTTAAAGATCAACGGCGGAAATGGGTGGACCGCCGCGCAGCAGGCCGGAAGCCAGAGCATAATGGTGTGGGAGTCCACGGATATGGTAAACTGGACAGACCAGAGAATGGTCAAGGTTGCCAGAGACAACGCAGGCTGCACCTGGGCCCCGGAGGCCTTCTACGATGAGAAGACCGGGGAGTACATCGTATTCTGGGCATCCAAGACCAGTGATGACAATTACTCGGTACAGAAGGTTTATTACGCAAAGACAAGGGATTTCTATACCTTTACAGAGCCTGAGGTGTGGATTGAGCTTTACAAAACCACAGACGGGCGGCCGCTCAGCATCATCGACACTTCCGTTATCTCCGTTATGGAGAACGGAAAGAAGGTTTATTACCGGTTTTCAAAAAATGAGGCCGGAGAGGACCACGATTCCACAGAGGGCTGGGGGAAATATACAATCATGGAGCGAAGCGACTCCCTGCTGGGAGAGTGGTCAGAGGTAAAGGCCTTTAAGGATAACCGGGGTGTAGAAGGCGGCACCTGCTTTAAGTTCAACGGAGAAGACAAGTGGTGCCTTCTTTTAGACGACCATGGCGGAGTAGGGTATTTTCCGCTGCTCAGCACAGATCTTGGAAGCGGAGAGTTTACCAGACTGGACACCAGCGAATACTCCTTCCCATCCAAAATGCGTCACGGAACGGTGCTTCCTCTGACACAGAAAGAGTACGATGCAGTGATGGCTAAGTATAGCTCAGAGGTAAAAGAAAACCAGGAGGAGCCGCAGCAGGAGCCTATCTTAAAATATGATTTTGAAAACACCACAGCGTCAGGTAAGATTGAGGACACCACTGGAAACGGCCAGGATGGCCTGCTCTGCGGCAATGCCACCCTTGTGGAGGATGCTGACAGAGACGGAAAGGTACTGCGTCTGAACGGCACAAAGGGTACCTTTGCCAGTCTTCCGACCGGTCTCTTTGACGGAAGAAATCAGGTGACCATCTCCATGGATGTGAAGGCCAGTGATGTGAGCGGAAACTACTTTACGTTTACCGTGGGAAGAAATGACCAGAAATATATTTTCCTGAAAACAGAGGACACCAGCTCCAGACTGTCCATGACTGTGGAGTCAGGCGGTAAGGAACAGACAGCCAGAGGCAATACGGAGGCCATAAAAGACCGCTGGGCCAATTTCACCATGGTGGTAACCCCGGAGAAAATTGCTCTATATGTGGACGGCTTAAAGATTGGAGAAAAGGATGTCACACTGAAGATGACAGACCTGGGAGCCAATGTGGTAAGTTACATCGGAAAATCCTTCTACAGTGCAGATAAGTACTTTAACGGATACTTTGACAATGTGGAAGTCTTTAACCGGGCCATGGATGCCCAGGAGATCGCGGACCGCAACGGCGTGGAGCTGCCTGAGGAAAAAGTGACCGTAACCTATGCGGCAGGCAAAGGCGGAAAAATTGAGGGAGAGGCAGTCCAGACCATCGAAAAGGGCAGCGCGACCACAGAGGTAACCGCAGTGGCGGATGAAGGCTACGAATTTGTGCAGTGGAGCGACGGAAACAAAGAGGCGGCAAGAAGCGACAGCAACGTGACGGAAGATGTTCGGTACACGGCAGAATTCATGAAAAAGGAAGTGCCTGAGGAAAAAGTGACTGTAACCTATGAGGCAGGAGAAGGCGGCAGAATAGAGGGAGAGGCAGAACAGACCATCGAAAAGGGCAGCGCGACCACAGAGGTAACCGCAGTGGCGGATGAAGGCTACGAGTTTACACAGTGGAGTGACGGAAAAAAAGAGGCCACCAGAAGCGACAGCAACGTAACGAAAGATGTGCAGTACACGGCAGAATTCGTGAAAAAGGACGAGCCTGTGAACCCGCCTGAGGAAAAGGTTACGGTAACCTATGAAGCAGGAAAAGGCGGTAAGATTCAAGGGACAGCGGAACAGACAATTGATAAGGGCGCGGATACCACAGAGGTGACGGCTGTGGCGGACCCGGGTTATACCTTCAATAAGTGGAGCGACGGAGTGACAAGTGCTAAGAGAATCGACCGCGGGGTGACAGCCTCCAAAAAGGTGACAGCTCTGTTTACAGAGAATCCAGCCCCCAACCCGGATGTGAAGCCCGATGCCGCAAGCGTGAAGCTGAGTGCAAAGAAGCTGACTATGGGTGTGAAGGAGAAAGTGACCTTAAAGGCAACGGTACTCCCGGCCAAGGCAGATCAGAAGGTGACCTTTACCTCCAGCAACAAAAAAGTGGCAAGCGTTAATGCAGCTGGAAAGATTACAGGCAAAAAGGCCGGAAAAGCCAAGATCACCGTAAAGACCGCAAATGGAAAGAAGAGTACCTGTGTGGTCACAGTGAAAAAGGCGCCCAAAAAGATCAGCGTGAAGCCGAAGAAGAAGACGCTGAAAGTGGGCAAATCACTGAAACTCAAAGTAGTGCTTCCCCAAAAGACAGCCAGCTACAAGAGGACCTTCAAATCCAGCAAGCCCAAGGTGGCAGCTGTATCCGCAGCAGGAAAGGTAACTGCAAAGAAGAAGGGAACAGCAGTGATTACCGTGAGAACCTTTAACGGGAAAAAAGCAACAGTTAAGATAACCGTGAAATAGTTACAGAGGATTGTGAAAGAGTGTGGGGCTGCCGCCCGGGAGCTAAATATTTAGCCGGCGCGGCGGCCTCATCTTATCTTAAGAAAGAGAATGCATTAGCTATCCGGCGTATGGCAGAAGCGCCAGCCTCTGATTGTAAATAGCATTTTCCCATGATATAATACAAAAAACGCAACCGGAAAGGCGGAGAATACGTAATGGGTAAGAGGAAAGTCACATCATCCGACATTGCCAGGGCAGTGGGGGTATCCCAGGCTACGGTCTCGATGGTGCTGAATAAAAAATATAATGTATCTTTTTCCAGGGAGACCGTAGAAAAGGTAGAGGCGGCGGCAAAGGAGCTGGGATATGCCATTCCAAAGAGGCGCCCCAGAAAAGATTCCCGGACAGAGAAGCTCATCGTGGCTTTTTGTCCCACTTTGACGAATCCTTACTATGTGATGCTGCTGCAGGGCATCGAAGAGCTGGCCCGGGAAAAGGGGTACGGTGTATTTGTGTGCAATACCCAGAGAGATCTGAAGCGAGAGGGACAGTATCTGAAAATGATGGATACCATGCATCCCATGGGTATCATCTACACCTGCAATCCCAGTCCTTCCTTCAAAGAGCAGATCAAGGATTTGGCGGACAGGACTCCGCTGGTGATCATAAACAACAGGGAGAACATCTCAGAGGTGGATGCAGTGCAGCTGAACAATGCAAAGCCGGGCAGGCTGATGGCAGAGCATCTGCTTTCCCTGGGACACCGGGATGTAGCCTTTATTTCCCCGCCGCTTACCCACAGACAGCAGCAGCGGTTTAAGAGGGTGGAGGGATTTCTGAAGGAATACGAGAGGGCAGGTCTGAAGGAGAGAGTGATTGTAAAGGCTGCTGACGAAGCCAGGGATACGGATATTCCCAGCCTGGACTCAGAGTATAAGATTGGATACAGCCTGACCAGAGAGCTTTTGAAGGAGCACAAAGGCCTGACGGCAGTGGCTGCCATGAATGATATGATCGCCCTGGGCATTTTAGATGCGCTCTGGGAGGAAAAGCTGCGTGTACCTGCGGATATATCTGTGATCGGATGCGACAATATTCTGTTCGGGCGGGTGAAGCGTATAGGGCTCACCACCATTGAGCATTTTGTGCCTTTGAAAGGAAGGGATGCCTGTGATATCATCATTAAGAAGATAGAGTCAAAGACAGGGCGGGAGACGGAGCTGCAGCCAGTGAGCATCTACCACATTGAGTACGAGCCCAAGCTGATTGTCCGCCGCACCACAGGATATGCAAAAGTACAGAGATGATTTGGAGGGCCGGGGACGAATAGAGACACAGCTCCCTGAGATAAAACCCATGAAGAAAAGTATATTAAAAAAGATTCTGATGCTGTCGGCTGCTGCGGCTCTGCCTTTTGTGCTTGTGGCAGTTTTTCTAATGATATCCATGATGAATTACAGCCGCACCTACGACAGCATTGTGAGAAATATGACTACGGCCAACAATTACAACCTGAATTTCAAGGAAGAGATGGATGAGAGCCTGTACAAGATTGTGGTGGGCTATGTCACCTTTGAAAATATTTCCGGGGAGGAGACCTTAAAAAATCCCTATGAAATGCTGGAGGAGCTTCGCAGCGAGTTCGCCAAACTGATGGATATCACAGCGCAGGGGGAGAGCAGAGTGTGGCTTGAAAGCCTTCTTCGCAATATTGATACCCTGGAAAAGAGAGTGGACGACATCGTGGAGAATGTAAAGGCCGGAGGCCTCTACGATGAGAATATTAAAGAGCTGGACAACAACATCTATATGCTCACAGAGCTGATTCAGGACGATATCCAGTATTACATTTACTACCAGACCCAGAGCATGGACAAGGTGACAAGCGCCCTGAATCAACAGATGAGCAGATTGATCTGGGTGAGCGGTGTACTGCTTGTGATTCTGGTTCTTCTGATGGCAGCCGCCACTTACCGGATTGCTACCCGCATTCTGCGTCCGGTCAGGGAGCTCTACACAGCCACGGAGAAAGTGGCCGGGGGGGATTTCAGTGTGAGAGCCAGCACGGATTCCGGGGATGAGATCGCGGTTCTGGCACGGGGATTCAATGAGATGGCAGGCAATATGCAGACCCTGGTAAACAAGGTCAAGGCGGACCAGCAGAGGATGAGGCAGACGGATCTGCGCCTTCTGCAGGCCCAGATCAATCCCCATTTCCTGTACAATACCCTGGACACCATTATTTGGCTGATTGAGGGGAACAAAGCGGACGAGGCTGTGGAGATGGTGGTGACCTTGTCCGAGTTTTTCCGCCTGGCGCTCAGCAAGGGGAAAGAGCTGATATCACTGGGGGAGGAGAGACAGCATATCAGCAGCTATCTGGAGATACAGGAAGTGCGTTACCGCGACATACTGGAGTACGATATCCAGATCGCCCCCTCTCTGTATGGCTATCAGATACTGAAGCTGACACTGCAGCCTCTGGTGGAGAACGCCCTGTATCACGGCATCAAATACAAGAGGGCAAAAGGCTATATACACATAAAGGCTGAGAAGGACGGGGATGTGCTGCGCCTTTCAGTCAGAGACAATGGGGCGGGCATGGAGGAGGAGGAGCTTAGACAGCTTCAAAGGGAAATAAAGAAACCCTGCCAGGAAACGGAAAAAGGGTTTGGACTTGCAAATGTCAATGAGCGTATACAGATGTACTTTGGACCGGAATATGGAATGAGAATAGAGTCTCAAAAGGACAATGGAACCTATGTGGAGATTACCATTCCGGCCATTGAACGAGGGGTCACAGAATACGGAATAGCTGTGGGAACGGATGAAAAGGCGAAAGGATGAACACAATGAGGAGGACGCTAAGAGCGGGCAGCCGGTACATAGTTTTTCTGGCAATATTTCTGCTGTTTTTGACAGGATGCGGGAAACAGTATAGAATAGAAGAGACAGAGGATGGACGCACACCGGCGGATGAAAATCTGATCGTTGTGGGAGTCTCCCAGCTTGGAAGTGAATCCGTTTGGAGAACAGCCAACACCGCATCCATCAAGAACGTATTTACGAAAGAAAACGGATATTTTCTGATTTTCAGCAATGCCAGGCAGAGACAGGAAAATCAGATTAAATCCCTGAGAAGCTTTATCTCACAGCGAGTAGATTATATTGTGTTTTCCCCGATCACGGAGGAGGGGTGGGACACGGTACTTAAGGAGGCAAAAGATGCAGGCATCCCTGTGATCGTCATTGACCGAAAGGTGAAGGTGGAGGATGAGTCCCTGTATACCTGCTGGATTGGATCGGACTTTAAAAAAGAGGGGCAGAAGGCCGGAGAGGTCTTGGAGGATCTTCTGGAAGAACAAAACAGGCAGAATGAGGAAATCAATATCATTGTCCTGCAGGGCACCGGGGGTGCTTCTGCCACTATCGGCCGTACGGCCGGATTTGACTCCGTCGTGGCCATGCATGAGAATTGGAAGGTGCTGGAACAGGTGGATGCAGAGTTTACCACAGCCAAGGGAAAGGAAGAGATGAGGAAGATTCTGCAGAGGCATGATGAGATAGATGTGGTTATCTCCCAGAATGATGATATGACATTTGGGGCCGTGGAGGCAATACAGGAAGCGGGGAAGACCACCGGAGTGGATGGAGAGATCATGGTCATTTCTTTTGACGCTGTGAAGGCTGCGCTGGAGATGGTGCAGGCTGGAATGATCAATGCGGATATTGAATGCAATCCGGAACAGGGAGAGTATATCGAGCGGGTAATTGAAAAGCTGGGAAAGAAAGAAGAGATTGAGAAAAACTGCTTTGTTCCGGAGGAAGTGTTTACTCAGGAGAATGTGGGAAATTTTATTGACGAAAGGACCTATTAACAGGAATGGGATACAGATATGTTGAAAGTATTTTTAGTAGAGGATGAGAGTGTAATAAGAGAGGGGATTCGCGATAAAATTCCCTGGGAGAGATATGGTTTCCGGTTTGTGGGAGAGGCGGGCGACGGAGAGATGGCACTTCCTCTGATTCGTAAGACGAGGCCGGATGTTATCATCACAGATATCAAGATGCCTTTTATGGATGGATTGTCCCTGAGTAAAATTGTACATGAAGAGTTTCCTAAAACAAAGGTTATTATCATCAGCGGATATGATGATTTTGAATACGCCAGGCAGGCCATTGAGGTGGGAGTGGACCAGTATCTGCTCAAGCCCATTACAAGAACGGCTCTGCGAAATGCGCTGGTTGAGCTGAAAGAAAAAATTGAACAGGATTTGGAGCAGACCGATTACCAGACAAAGTTCCAAAATGAGATGCATGAGTATGAGCAATTTTCACGCAGACGTTTTTTTGAGAAGGTACTGGAGGGGAAACTTCCGGTCAAGGAGATCTACAATGAGGCGGCAAAACAGCAGTTGCAGCTCACTGCCTCCTGCTACAACCTGCTGTTTCTGTGTTTGCATGAAAAAAATGAAGCATACTCAAAGGAGAGCACGGAGCATTTTATGAGAAAACAGGAGGAGGTGATCCACTATTTTTTGAGGAATCCTCAGTACATCCTGTTTCGCTGGAACGTGAACTGCTATGGGGTGCTGATAAAGTGCGAACCGGATCAGGCGGAGGAGCACAAAGAAAAGTGTTTGACCCATATCAAAAAGATCTGTACTCCGGAGGAGGAGCTGGAATGGTATGTGGCCGTGGGAGCGCCGGTGGAGCGTCTGAGCCTGCTGTCGGAGTGCTATAAGAAGGTGAACCGCCTGCTGGCATACCGGTTTATTATGCCAAATCTTCATGTCCTCACAGAGGAGACACTCTCCGGCTATCTGAAAGGCCCTGATGACGAGCACATAGAGGATGTGGATTCCTCCAAAATGGACCCGGAGATCATCCGCGACTTTTTGGTTAGGGGAAATGACAATGAGATCCATGAGTTTGTACAGTCCTATCTGCAGAACATCCAGTCCGCGCTGAAATCCAGGATGTTCCGCGACTATGTGATACTGAATATCCGGTTTACAGTTATTGCGTATATAGAGTCCATGGGTTCCGCCCAGGAGGACTACATTGCGGAGGTGAAAAACAGGGAACGGGATATGCACATGGAGGCGGAGGAGGTCTTTGAATATTTTGCGGAGATGCTGCATATGGCAATCGATATCCGGGACAGGGAAAACGGATACCAGGGCGGTAAGATGTTGAAGCGTGCCCTTGACTATATTGACCAGAACTTTGACACTGCAGCCCTGTCCCTGAACAGTGTGGCGGAGGAGGTGGACATGAGCGCCAATTATTTAAGCGCCATGTTCAGTCAGCGGATGCAGAAGACCTTTGTGGAGTATGTGACGGAGAAACGGATTGAAAAAGCCAAAAAGCTCCTGAAGAATACAGATATCCCCTCCGGTAAAATCGCGGTAGAGGTGGGATACAAGGACTCCCACTATTTCAGCTTTGTATTTAAGAAGATGCTGGGCTGCAGCCCCAGGGAGTACCGCGCCAACAACAAACGCTAATTTTTGTTTATCTTTGTGCTTTCCTTTATTTTCAGCTTCCAAAGGGTTTCCTGTGAGAGAACAGGGAGCCCTTTGCGTTTCTCAATCATTGCCTGCGCCGCCTTGTTTCCCATCTCATGCGGCTCGTGTGAAACCGTTGTGAGGGTGAGAATATTGGAGTCGCTCAGATAGCTGTTGTCAAAGGCGGCAATTGCCATATCCTGAGGCAGGTGGTAGCCGGCCAGGTGAAGCTCTTTGATGAGATAGTAGGCTATGAAGTCATTGTAACAGATCACAGCGGTGCAGGAGGCGAGGGATTCCTGCACGATCTTTTTCAGAAAATAGGTGTCCTGGTACTGCTCCAATTTATTCAGGTCGTGTGAGTCATACCAGCTGATCCTCCCATCCACAACCGGAAGACGGCAGTGAAGCATGGTTTCCACAAAGCCCTGGTAGCGTTCAACGCCCTGCATATCATCCGCCTTAAAGATACCGCCGATGGCAGTGTGGCCCTGGGCAGCCAGGTGACGGACCAGAAGGCCGCTGCCGTGCATATTATCGTCCTTTATGTAAGGACATTCCGCCAGGGGCGGGTAATAATTAAACAGGAAGACAACAGAGCAGCCTTTTTTCTCTAATTTGCGGTACAGATCCACATTGGGATTTGGGAGTGCACTTTTGCAGCCCGCTGCTATGATACCGCCCATAGGCTTTTTCAGAAGCTGGAGCAGAATTTCACGCTCTTCACAGATACAGTTCTTTGTAACAAACACTTTGGAGGAAAAGCCGTTGGCCGAAAGAGTAGACTGAATGTCATTTACTACCTCAGGGTAGATATATTCCTGATCATCGTAGATGAGGATTCCAATGGTATTTCCCTCTAAAGCCGCCGACAGACCTGTAATGTAGGTGCCGCTTCCGTGTTTTTTTTCAATCAGCCCTTCTTTTTCCAACAGTGACAGGGATAAGCGGACTGTCTGACGGCTTACCCGGTACTTTGCACAAAGCTGCTGCTCTGTGGGCAGTTTATTCATACCGTTTACAATCTGCTTTTGTATGAGTTCTTTTAAGCGGTCCGCAAGCCACTTGTATTTAATCGCCATAGATTATCTCCTAAAATATCAGATATAGTTGTGAAATAATTTTAAACTTTTTGTGAATCTGAAAACAGGGGTATCGTAAAATATTATAAAAATAGTAAATTATCACCACTTTTATCAGAGCCTGAGAAAAAATTTTACATATATTACGTGTCTGATACGGTCGAAAAACCATGGACAGGCTGGCAAATCTTAAAATTTTATTCCTGGCTCAGATAAAATATGTACAAAAGATGAAGTTGTACTTTATTTGCATTATAACATATGAAATTTGTATTGTAAACAGTTAACAAACCGCTGAAAACAGGGGAGTTTCAGATTGTTTTTGCGAGTAGGACTTGATAAGATAACAGCACAGGGAAAACAAATCCCAAAACTAAAAAATGAATGATACAAGGGAGGAAACAACATGAAAAGAAAAGTAGTAGCACTTTTGATTGCATCTATGGTAGTTTCAGGACTCGCAGGATGCGGAACAAAGGAGACATCCGAGACAGCGAAACCTTCAGAGGCAGCAACCACAGCAACAACAGAAGCGCCTGCAGCACCTGATACAGAAGCTCCGGCAGCGACTGAAACAGAAGCCCCCGCAGCACCTGACACTGAGGCACCTGATGACCAGGCATCCGGCGATCTGATCAAAGTTGGTATCATCAACAATGACCCCAATGAGTCTGGATATCGTACAGCAAATGACAAGGACTTAAAGGAAATGTTCACAGAGGCCAATGGCTATGAAGCATCCTTTGCATACAGCTTAAAGAACGATGAGCAGATCACAGCTGCACAGAAGTTCATTCAGGATGGTGTGGACTATCTTCTGCTCTCAGCTGCTGATACATCAGGATGGGACAGCGTTCTCCAGGATGCACAGGATGCAGGTATCGGAGTTATCCTGTTTGACCGTACTATTGACGCAAGCGAGGATTTATACTTAGCTTCCATCGTTTCCGATATGGATAAAGAAGGCCAGACAGCAGTAGATTGGCTGGCAGGCCAGGGTCTGGATGAGTATAACGTTATCCACATCCAGGGTGTTATGGGCTCCGCAGCTCAGCAGGGACGTACCAAAGCGCTTGACGAGAAGGTTGCAGCAGAGGATTCCTGGAATCTTGTAACACAGCAGACCGCAGAGTGGAACTCAGAGAAAGCTCAGCAGATTGTACAGTCTGTTATCGATGCCGGAACTCCGTTCAACGTAATCTATGCTGAGAACGATGATATGGCTAAGGGCGCTGTGGCAGCTCTTGACAAGGCAAACATCTCTCACGGTGTTGGCAAAGACGTTATCATTATGGGATTTGACTGCAACAAATGGGCACTTCAGGAACTGTTAGATCAGAATTGGAACTACGATGGTCAGTGTAACCCATTCCAGGCTTCCTACATCGACGAAGTTATCAAGACTGTTGAAGGCGGCGGAGAGATTACCGAGAAGGTTATCATCATGGACGAGAAAGGCTTTGATGCTACAACAATCACAGAGGATGACGTAAATACATACGGAATCTAATGAGATAGGAATCAAAAAAGTAGTATCTGCTTATTAAAAGGGAGTGCGGAACAGCGGAAATAAGTAAGTACGCATGCTCCGCGCTTTTCCTTTGCCAAAAATTAGAGAAGGAGTGAATGAACTGGTGAAAGAAAAATCTGTATTGGAAATGAGAAACATACATAAAAGCTTTCCCGGAGTACGTGCTTTGCAGGGCGTGGACTTTACACTGTGCAAAGGCGAGATTCATGCACTGATGGGTGAGAATGGTGCTGGAAAATCGACTTTGATAAAGGTTCTGACCGGAGTTTATGAGAAGGACGAGGGAGAGATCTTCCTTCAGGGAATGGAAAAGGCAGCGGTGATTAAATCTCCCCAGGATGCGCAGAAGCTGGGAATCAGTACCGTGTACCAGGAGATTACGCTGTGCCCCAACCTCACGGTGGCGGAAAATATGTACATTGGCCGTGGGAAAAAACAGATCACAAATTGGAAAAAAGTGAATGAAGATGCAGATAAAATGCTTCGGAATCTTGACATACCGGCGAAGGCTACACAGCAGTTGTCCAGCTGCTCCATCGCAATTCAGCAGATGGTGGCCATCGCGCGAGCAGTTGATATGGACTGTAAAGTGCTGATCTTAGATGAGCCGACCTCCTCCCTGGATGAGTCTGAGGTGGAGAAGCTGTTTGGACTTATGCGCGATCTGCGGTCCAGAGGAGTGGGAATCATCTTTGTTACCCACTTTTTGGATCAGGTTTATGAGGTGTGTGATAAAATTACAGTTTTGCGGGACGGCCAGCTTGTGGGTGAATACGTCATTGAGGAGCTTCCGCGTGTCAAGCTTGTGGCAAAGATGCTGGGCAAGGAGCTGGATGACATGGAGGACATCAAGGACGAAACCCAGATGTATACCGGAAAGGATGCGGATGAGCGCGTGATTGATGCCAAGGGGCTTCAGAGTGACGCTGGAATCAAACCCTTTGATTTCTATATCCGCAAGGGCGAGGTAAATGGCTTCACAGGACTTCTCGGTTCAGGGCGAAGCGAATGTGTGCGTGCAATCTTTGGTGCAGACAGAGTGATTGGCGGAACGGTAAAGAAGAACGGCAAACAGGTCAAGATTTCAAAGCCCCTGGATGCCATGAAGAACGGCATTGCCTATCTGCCTGAGGACCGTAAGGGTGACGGTATTGTGGGTGACCTCTCTGTGCGGGAGAATATCATACTTGCCGCTCAGGTTCTGAAAGGCTTCTTCAAACCATTCTCAAGGGCTGAGGCAAACAAGTTTGCAGACGATTATATCAAACTTCTGGAGATCAAGACAGCCTCCGCGGAGACCCCCATTAAATCTCTATCAGGAGGAAATCAGCAGAAGGTGATACTGGCACGCTGGCTGTTGACACATCCGGAATACCTGATTTTGGATGAGCCTACCCGCGGTATTGATATCGGAACCAAGGTTGAGATTCAGAAACTGGTGCTGAAGCTGGCTTCGGAGGGTATGAGCGTAACCTTTATCTCCTCTGAGACGGATGAGATGCTGCGCACCTGTTCACGTCTGATCGTAATGCGTGACCGAAAGGTTGTGGGCGAGCTCTCAGAGCACGAGCTGACTCAGAACAAAGTTATGGAGACAATTGCTGGAGGTGAGAAGTAATGGTAAAGAATAAAAGTGCAAATAAACACGGATTTATGTCAAACCTGTTTCATAATCAGATATTTATCCCAATCGTCGCATTGCTGCTCCTGGCGTTGTTTAACCTGATTTTAGATCCATCTTTCTTTAAGATAGCGCTGGGCTACAACAGTGCGGGTGATCCGGTGCTGACCGGTTATCTGTTGACCATTCTGGACTACGGTTCTGAGGTGGCGATCCTTGCAATCGGTATGACCCTGGTGACAGCGGCATCCGGCGGACAGGATATCAGTGTGGGCGCTACCGTTGCAATCGCGGGCTCTGTGATCCTGCGTATCCTTGTAGGCAGAGGCGGAGACGGAGATCTGCAGGCACCCATTATTGTGGCATTCTTAGTAGCTTGTGTGGTAGCTATGCTGTTCGGAGCCTTCAACGGCGCTCTGGTGGCAGTTTTCCGAATCCAGCCCATGGTGGCGACCCTGATTCTCTATACAGCAGGCCGTTCCATTGCAGCGTGGATCAACAACAATGAGCTTCCGATCGTAACAGATAAGACCTTTACATATTTCGGCGGGTTTATCCCCGGCATTCCAATTCCAACACCGTTTTTCATCGCTGTGGCATGTATTATCATTACGCTTCTGGTGCTGAAGTTTACAAATCTGGGGCTGTATACTCAGGCGGTAGGTATCAACGAAAATGCATCCAGGCTGAACGGTTTGAATCCCACCCTTATTAAATGGCTGAGCTTCGTGATTCTGGGGCTGTGCGTGGCTGTTGTGGGATTGATTAAGACAAGCCGCCTCTCTTCGATCAACTATTCTGTTATAGCAAAGGACATCGAGATGGACGCCATCCTGGCAGTTGCCCTCGGCGGAAATGTGTTGAGCGGAGGTAAGTTTAACATTACGGCTTCGATCCTGGGAGCTTATGTAATTCAGTTCCTTACGACTACACTTTACAAGTTTAATGTTTCCTCAGATGCACTTCCGGCTTACAAGGCAGTTGTGGTAATTCTGTTGGTAGTGGTTAGTGCACCGGCTGTGAAGGAAAAGTTATCCGGCTTAAGAAAAAAATTAAAGGTGCAGAAGGGGGTCGGCTGATATGGCAAAGAAAGAAAATACAGGCAGTAAAAAAGGATTCAGCTTTAAGAAAATGACGGATACGAACTTGCTGCTATTTATAACCATTGTAGTTTTTATAGCAATGTATGCGGGAGCAATGCTGTTTTTGGGGGAAGGCTTCCTGAAGCCCCAGACGTTCTTTAATATCCTGAATGCCAATGCGGCGCTGATTATCACCGCCTGCGGTATGAGTCTTGTGATGATTACCGGTGGAATCGATATCTCCATCGGTGGTGTGGTTGCTCTGGTGAGTATGAGCTGTGCGGTATATCTGGACTATCAGGGCGGCAATGTGTTTGTGGCGATTCTGATTGCACTTGCTATCGGGCTTGCTTTTGGTCTGGTACAAGGTTTCCTCGTGGCGTATCTGGACATCCAGCCGTTTATCGTATCCCTGGCAGGTATGTTCTTTGCACGTGGAATGACGACAATTGTTCACACAGCACCCTTTAACGTTGCCAACGAGGCATTTGTTGCCATGAAAGGGACGCGAATCCGTATTCCGGGCATGGGCACGGTGAATAAACTGGGCAATTATGTAAATGCGTATGTGGAGATCGGTGTTGTGGTGGCCATCCTCATTGTAATCGTGCTGTTCTGTGTCCTGAGATGGACTAAGCTTGGACGCAGCTTCTACGCAGTCGGTGGAAACAGACAGAGTGCACTGATGCTTGGTATCAATGTAAAGAGAAGCAGATTCCTGGCGCATCTGTTCTGCGGACTACTGGCAGGAATCGGCGGTTTTATCTATTTCCTTCACGTTGGTTCCGGTTCCGCTTCCCATGCGGCCGGCATGGAGATGAACGCCATTGCATCCTCCATCATCGGAGGAATCCTCTTAACCGGAGGTGTCGGAAATATCTTTGGTACGTTTCTGGGGGTATTGTCACTCAGTACCATTCAGAATATTGTGTCCTCCATTGGTCTTGATCAGGCATGGTGGACCGGAATTACCGTAGCCGGCATGTTGTGCCTGTTCCTGGTGGTTCAGAGTATTATCATGTCCTGGAAACGAAAGATGAAAGATTAGGGGTGGTGAGAAAGGGGGAAGGCGAAGACTGCAAGATCCGCAGCCATTACATACAGAGATAACAGGGAGAGAAACAAAAGGTAAATTTATCTTGTAGATGTCATGCAGAGCATGACGGCACTATGCCTCAAGTACGCGAAAGCGTACTTGAAGACATTGTAACTTAACAGAATAACTGACACAAAGGGACATTCAACATGAGATCAGTGGAGAGAACCCGGGAAATGACGGGAAACCCCGAGAATACAAGGGTTTTGACGATTCGACCAAGGAAAAAGTGAGACGCGTGTGACAGGAATATTGAGAAAACTGTCCGCGTGTCTTTTTTCATGCGTAAAATCAAGAAGAAAGAGGCGGAAGTGCCTGAAAGCATTGGAATAATCAGCACTTGCGCCCCTCTCCGGTTGGTTGGTTAGGTTGTAATGATATTATAGCACGAGGGTGATCGGATTGGAATGCCTGCAACGTTATAACGTGACGTTACTGCGTTACTGATGTTTGATTGTCAATGTGCATAAAATGTGGATAAACCCCACAAATACAAGGCTTTTCGCGAGTGACGCTCCATTTTCGGAGCGTTATTTTGCGTTATGTGTCCGGTTGATCAGACACCAAAAAACGCATGAAGCAAAGTGACAAAATAGAACCAAGCGGAGAACCCTGTCACTTTGGCTTAAAATGGGGCTTTTTCCGTATTTTCCGTGAAATAATTCCGTCATGAGCAAAGTGACACATTTTTGAGGTTTTAAGGGTTACAAGTAACCCAAAAAGACCACAAAAAAATCAAGCCAATTTGTCACTCACTTCACCATCGTCTGAATTGGATAATGTTGCCATTTTTTCTCCGTCCCTTTTTACCTTGCGGAGCTTCAGGGCAAGCAGTCCCATGAGCTCATCCTGATCGTCTTGATCAAGCTGCCGGAATCCCTTCAGGAGTTCCTCCTCTGTGTTCGACTTAAAGTCTTCGGATGCGGAGATAGCTGCTTTCTCTGTTTCCGAAGATTCTCCGGTTGCTAACCAATCCATAGAACACTGAAGAACTTCAGACAGTGCATGAAAAATGATGACTGATGGAGTCCTGTTTCCGTTCTCGATTTCACTCAATGCGCCTGAAGATATGCCACAAGCGGCTTTGATGTCAGTTTGTGTAAGATGCAATTCTTTTCTTCTATCTCTAATTCTTTCACCGATACTCTTCATAATTATTTCCATATAGACCTCTCTTTCTTCGGATGCGGAAAATATTCTCCGAATAATGAAGAAATGTTCTTGACATTCTCCGGATACGGAGATATACTTATCCTTGCAAGGGGGTTACTTGTAACCCAGTAATTATAACAAGCATTTCTGAAATTCACAACCGGAGTTCTCCGGAAAATAAAGGTAAATCGTCCGGGTCAGGACAAAGGAATGGATAACAGGAAGGGGAATGAGTATGACTCCCGAGGAAATGTGCAGATCATGCAGACATGAAGTGTACTGCATGGCAGCATATCAAAAAGATCATTGGTGTGGCAATCACACCGGGAAGGAAGGTATCGGATGCAGAAGCATGAGTTCGAGGAACGAATTGAAAGCACGGTCAGCGATGAGGACTACAAGCTCATCGAGTTCGTCTACCAATTCCATCCGGTAATCAGAAACGTGTCCGGCAAGGACGAAGTAGCAGAACTGTATAAGAGCTTTGGCATGGCACTCTTCAGGGATATGGAACCAAGAGCCAAGAAAGCAAAAGAAGTGGAAGAGAAGATGACATCATGCAGGCTTGAGATAGAGACACTCACAGAGTTGCTTGCCACACGCAAAGCCGAGATGAAAGACCTTGAGGCAGAGCTTCAGGAGCTCCGTATCTGATAGATATAGGAAGGTGGCGAAGCAATGAAGTACAGATTGACCGGGGAGGAAATGGAACTCCTCGCGATGCACAGGGCAAAGCTCGATGCCAAACTTGAGATCGTCTCTGAGAAGAAGGCGGAACTTGAGGAAGAGGCTGCCGAGCTTGACGGTATTCTCAACGTAATTGACAAAATCATTGACAGTACGGAGGTGGAATACTGATGAAGAATGGAAAAGTCCCTACATTGGAACAGAAGAAGATCATGAAGGCTCATGGATTGAACCCGGACAGTTGGCTTGTAGTCAAGAATCTGCCGGACTCCCTCACGATTGTGAGCAGGATGTCCTTAAAGAAGGTTGGAGGCAAGCCGAAGCAGAGGATGATCTCCAAAGAGCTGTAGATCGGGAAGGTAGGTTGTAATGGAACGAAAATACACAGAGACAGACAAGGAGCTGATGCTGAAGCTTCTTGAAATGCAGGAACTGACAGCACCGATCAGCCTGAGCATTGGCAGTGTGGTGAACGGTCAGGTCACACAAGGTATCATTCTCCACGAGGCACCGCCTAAAGTGGTGGAAGACTTGGTGAAGGACGGGTACAGTTGCAGCCTGTCGGAGACAGGACTGAGAGTGTACAAGCTATAGCGAGGTGAGCAGATGAAAGCGAAGCAGATGGAGCTGACTGCCTTCGGGAAACAAGTGAAGAAAAGGCTTATTGACAAAGGTATGACTCAGGTCGAGCTTGCTGCTTTGATTGGATGCAATAAGCAGTATCTACACAAAATCCTGTGCGGTGAGCGTAGCGGAAAGAAGTACCTTGAGGATATATCGAGGGTTTTAGACATTGAAGTAGCAGCATGAAGGAGGTGAGACGTTTGGCTGAATATGTCACATTGATTGAAGCTGCCGAGCTTGAAGACGTGAAGTACAACACGATGGTGAGACGCATCACCCGGAACCCGGACAAGTTCGACACGATGACTGAGAAGTCGGAGAACGGAGGCAAGGACGCGGTACTGGTGGCAATCGCATCATTATCCAAGAAGGCAAGGAACGCGTGGAAGGAACGGGCGAAGCTGAAAGAACTTTCCGGAACAATTTCCCCGGAGGGCGAAGCGCAGCCGGAGCCGGAAGCCCCGTGGTATGTCGAGGCGGATGTGGACTGGTACATTGAAAACTACAGAGAGCAGTGGTACAAGGGCATGGAGCTCGGCAATGTGATCAGGGAGTTTCTTCAGTATGACGGAGCGAACAAGACGGAATATGCCGAGCAGTACGCTCAGGAGCATCTCGGGTCAGGCAAGAGAACACTGTACCGATATGTGAAGGCGTACAACGAAGCCTGTGCATGGGCGGACAAGCTTCAGAAGGAGTCCGGTGTCGGGTTCGAGTTCTTCAAGGTGCTGTGCCTGTGCCGGAAGCCCAAAGAGTCCGGTACTTTCCCGAGCATCAAGCCGGAGGTCAAACAGGTGATCAAGAACATATGGTTCAACGAAGACTTTGCGGCAAACCTTGGAACCCGTGAGATGCTGTATGAGAAGCTGACACTGGTAGCCAACGTCAACAAGTGGGAGAAGATACCGTCCTATCAGACGGTGACAAGATACATCACATACCTCATGGAAGATGAGGGAATGAAGAACGCCCACTTCTTGGCATCAAAAGGAAGCAGGGAATACAAGAACAAGGTCATGGTCAAAGGAAGCCGTGACACGAGCGGACTCAAGGTCATGCAGATTGTCATGGGCGATGAGCATACCTTCGATTGTTGGGTTGCCTACAAGCAGCCGAACGGCAAGGTTATCCCTATCAAGCCGCACTTGGCGGCATGGGTTGATATGAGGAGCAGGGCAATCATGGGCGATGTGCTTTGCAAGGATGCGAACAGCGATATCCTGAAGCAGTCACTGCTGAAGATGATGTACTCGGAACCGGGAGGCATTCCGGAGTACCTCTACATAGATAACGGCAAGGACTACACGGCAAAGACAATGACCGGACGCGACAGGAACGACAGAAGCGGCATGGACTTTGATGATACGACCAAGGGCTTCTATAAGTCCATCGGCATCAAAGATGACCACAGAGCTCTTCCGTATGAGCCATGGAGCAAGGGACAGATCGAGCGATTCTTCCGGACGGTGTGCAACAGGTTCACGAAGTGGTTCAAGAGTTACACAGGTACCCTGACGGGCTCCAAGACATCCGACAAGGTAACGAAGGACATCAAGAGGATGTGCGAGAACGGTGAACTCCTGACGATGGAAGAGTTCTATGAGGAATGGCACAAGTGGCTGACAGAGGTCTATATGCACACAGAGCATGGCGGACTGAAGAAAGCCAAGGAAACACATAAGACCCCATATGACTGCTTCATGAATGAGGAGAGATACTTCAAGGCGGCACCACCGAAGTCATACGCAACATTGCTGATGATGAAGTCCGAGAACGTGCTTGTCAGAAACATCGGAATTGTCCGGTGGGGATTCGAGTACCGATCAGACGAGCTGTGTGACTACATCGGAAGGAAAATGGATATCAAGTACGACCCGGATGACATGAGCACCCTGTATGTATTTGATAAGAATGGCAAGAAGGTCTGTGAAGCCTACTGTCAGGAACTGCTTCAGGTAGCTCCGAAAGTATCACAGAAGGCTCTTGAGGAACATCTGAAGATGCAGAAACGTCAGCAGAAACGCGACAGGGAAAGACTTGAAGAGGCTCGCATCCCGTTTGAGGAGATCAATGAGCAGTATGTTGGCTTTAATGAGACCACAGGCGGCATCGAACTGATGAAAGGCAAACAGAAGCAAAAAGGCAAAGTTATTGCAATGCCGGAAGACAGAACCTACTCTCAGGGCTTCCGGGCAGATAAGAGAGAAGAAACTGAAGACAGCAGTTATATGAGCAACAAAGCCGAGAGCGCACTTAGAAAGCTCAGAGCGATGGGAGATTAAAATGACACTATATCAGAGTTTCGTATTGGTCATGATACTTGCGGTCATCGGAGCGTGCACCATCATATTCCTTGCATTATGCGGAGTGGTGGTACTGCTTGATAAGATCGTCAAGAACATCAGACGCGGCATCAGACGAAGAAAACGGTTGAGAAAGTAAGAAAGGAAGGTTGTAACTATGGAAGCATTGGAAAGCAAAACCTACACAACAGAGAAGACACTGGCAGAACGAATGAATGAGAGACTTGCAGAACTGCATATGACAAAAGCGGAGGCAGCTATGAGAATGAACTACTCCCGTTCAGCAGTGAGTCAGTACCTCAATGGAAAGTATGCATCAGACCCGACAGAGATCGAGAAGAAGATCACGGAGTTCCTGATCGCGAGCGGTGACACGGAAGGCATTCCTGAAGCACTGGACACTACAGAGGACACCGGAGTGAAACTCAAGTCAAAGGTTGAGTTCTTTGAAAGCCGGGACTTCATCAATACTATTGGTGTGTGTCAGGCTTGTCAGGAGAATATCGGGCTCGGCATCATAGTCGGAAAGTCCGGACAGGGCAAGACCCATGCACTCAAGAAGTACGCAAAGCTTCAGAGAGTGGCATATATCGAGTGTGATGATACGATGGCTTGCCGGGACTTGGTGGAAGCGATCGAGATGGAGCTCGGGATGCCGAGAAGCACAGGCGGAACCATATGGAGCCGCGTGAACCGCATCAGAGAGTTCTTTAATGTCAATCAGGGATATCTCCTGATCATTGACGAAGCAGACAAGCTCATCAACAAATACACTCAGAAGAAGATGGAGATACTCCGTGGAATCTTTGACCAAAGCGATGTAGGCATCGTGATCGCAGGAGAACCAAGACTTGAGACAGAGCTGAAGAGTTCCCTGACACGCTTTGCGAACCGCATGGACTTCTACTATAAGCTCAAGGGACTGAATCAGAACGAAGTCAAGGACTACTTGGAAGGCTTTGAGATTGATGAGGCGGCAATGGGCGAGCTGATCAGCAGGGCAACAAACAACAACAATGGCTGCTTCCGTTTACTGGACAGAACACTCAACAACGTGCTCCGTGTCCTGAGAGAACGCGGAGAAACCAAGGTGACACTGAAGATTGTTAGTGAAGCATCAAGCATGATGATGTTATAGGAAGGAGAGAAGCAGCATGAAGAAAATGAGCATTGTAATCAACGGACAGTACGAGGAAGAGATCGGGCTTGAGATTCTTCAGGGAATCTATGCAGCCATTCAGAACCACGGATACACAGATGTGAGCGTGCAGGCTGAGACTGTGAATCAGTGCAAGGAGATTGAGATTCCGGCTTTTCTTACAGGGTACGCAAGAGGAGCAGCGGCAACGGTAGGAAGCGAGAGGAGAAAGAGGGGATAATATGGCAGCAAAAGCAGATACAACGGCAGGCATCCGGAAGCTGTGGGGAATTGCCAAGAGCCCGGAGCTGAGACTCTCAGACGAAGACCTCCACCTTGTAGTGCAGGCACACACCGGGAAAGACAGTATCAAGGAGCTCAACAACCGGGAACTGAATACCTGTATCCGCGTCCTTCTCAATATGAAAGATAGCGCGAAGGGTAAGAACGGAAGCACCAAGAGACGAAGATCAGGGAACCCGGCTACCGAGAATCAGCGCAAGAAGGTCTATAAGCTGACACAGGAGCTTGGATGGGAGAAGCCTGCAAGGGTCAACGGGCTGTGCATGAAGATGTTCAAGGTCAGCTCCGTGGAGTGGCTCAATTATCAGCAGTGCTCCAAGCTGATCGAAGCCCTCAAGAGTATGGCAGCAAGGAAGGAGAAACAGGATGAAGGATTGCAGGCTGACGATAACGGTCAGGAATGATGATATCCGGTGCGAGATGGAGAACATCAGCATGGTGGAGCTTGCAACCCTGTCCGGATATCTTCAGATGTTGGTTGGTCAGGAGGCGATCGCGAGAGGTGTGGACATTGAAGAAGTCAAGACAAACCTCCTCGATGTCCACCTTGAATCTATGATCAGCCTTGAAGATCAGCTCAAACAGGGCAAGCTCAAAGTCAATAACGAGGAGGTGGAGTATGGCGAAGAGGAAGACTATGACTAAGGCGCAGAAAGCCATGAACGCAAAGATCAAGAAGGAACTTCAGGAGAAGGGTATCGTCCCACCGGACAAGCCGAGACTGAACCGGAAGAAGTACATCGAGGAAGCCCGGGAGGAGTGGAATGGAAGGGATGCGGAATATTATGCATGGGATGTGTTCCTGTATCAGGCAATCAGCATCGTGCTCGGTCATACAGATCGGCACCTGCGAGCCTCTCCCGAAGCGGTGGGAGTGGCGAAGACCCTGAAGCTTGCACTCAGGCTCAAGGAGTTTCGAGACAAGCTGAAAGCGGAAGGCAGGGACACCTATACAATGGGTGAAGAATATGAGTATATCAAGGACATCTTGGATACCTAGAAAGGAGTAACACATGAGTGAAGCGTATAAGAAAATGACAAGCCACGGCTCCATCAGCATCCCGGTAGCGATGAGAAGGGAGCTCGGCATCGAGGGCAAAGACCCGATGATTGTGGAGAGCAACGGTGGCAGAATCACGATAAGCCCGTACAGACCGAGATGTCTCTTCTGTGGAGCTACCGAAGGAGTGAAGCAGTTCCACGGCAAGGGAATCTGTCAGGAGTGTGCGGCAAAGGCAATCGCAGGCTTTGAAAGAGAAAGAGGTGAATGATAGTGGAAGCAAAGAACATGAAGACAGAGGAGCTGATCGGAGCCCTTGTGGAGCTTGACAAGCAGGGCAAGGAGAACAGAGCCCTCACCAATGCCTACAAAGCGGAGCTTCAGGCAAGAGGTATCAGCATCATGGATGACCACAACGTGAAGTATGTGAAATTCTATGGAGATGCAGGCAGTGCATCCATCACGGACAGCATGAGCCTTGACATCTTAAACCCGGACAAGCTCAAGAAGCTGATCGGGGAAGGTGTATGGAACACAAAGGTCAAGGAGAGTACAGAGACCAAGTACAAGTATGACGGTAAGTTTGAGAAGATGCTCAAGGCAATCTTCACCGGGGACTACACCTTTGAGGTGACACTGGAAGAGTTCCTTGATCAGATGCCACTCAAACCGGACGATAAACAGAAGAAGCTCCTGCTCAAGAAACTGAAGGGCGATTTTGAGAAGGATAAGGATACCCTCACATCCGTGCTCCTTGGAGGAGTAAAGGATGGGGAATCAGCTCCGGACTTCGATGTGGAGCTGTGGTACATCTACCGCATCAAGAATGCGGAGCTCATCCGGGCATTCCTTCCGGAAGAGCTGATTGACAACACCATCAACGAGATCAGGAAGTGCATCCTTGTGGAGACCAAGACTTCCATCACGTTAGATTATAAAGAGGAGGAATAGACATGGCAGAACAGACAAAGGTGCTCCGCAGTGAGCACACAAAGGACATGAGCCCTGAAGAACTTGCGGAGCTTCAGGAGAAGGTCGGACAGATGCCCGAGGAAGAGCTCAAGGCATTCCGCAACAGCATGAATCCGGATGATATGGGATTCTTCGGAGAGGAGAGTGTGGACGATGACAGCACCAAAGATTGAGAAACTCCTCACACCGTATAACTTCACAAATGCGAACAACGTGGGGCGCATCAAGTATATCGTCATCCACTATGTGGGGGCTCTTGGAGGCGCGTGGGCGAACTGCCACTATTATGCTTCCAAGTACCTCGGAGCATCCGCCCACTACTTTGTAGGCTTTGAGGGCGAGATATGGCAGAGCGTTGAGGATGAGGATATTGCATGGCACTGTGGAGCCAAGAGCTACAAGCACGCAGAGTGCAGGAACAGCAACTCTATCGGCATCGAGCTCTGTGTCCGCAACAAGGGCAGTCAGGCAGACACTTCCAAGGATTGGTACTTTGAGGACGCGACCGTGGCATCCGCGATCGAGCTGACACGGTACCTGATGAAGAAGTACAACGTCCCGGCTGATCATGTTATCCGTCACTACGATGTTACCGGAAAGATTTGCCCGAACCCTTACGTCTACAACACAACAAAGCACGTATGGGATGCGTTTAAGAAAGCGATCGCCACGGACGGAGCAGGGACAGAAGATACAAGTAAGATGACAAAGATCACGGGAAAAGCTGTGGCTACGGCAGAACAGATGACAGCCTACATCAAAACCAAGAATGCAAAGGTGCCGCAGAGCGTCCTTGATATGATTCCCTTCTATTTATCTGAAGGAGAGGCGGAGAACATCCGCGGAGACATCGCCTTCGCACAGAGCTGCCTTGAGACCGGGAACTTCACCTTCTCCGGCAGTGCTGTGAAGCTCTCACAGAACAACTTCTGTGGCATGGGAGTGACAGGCAATGGAATGACAGGCAACAGCTTCGATACCCCACAGCTTGGTATCAGGGCACAGATACAGCACCTGAAGGCATATGCCAATACAGTGAAGCTTAAAGGGGAATGCATTGACCCACGCTTCAAATATGTGACGAGAGGCAGTGCCCCGTATGTGGAATACTTAGGTATTCAGGAGAACCCGAAAGGGAAGGGATGGGCTGCCGGAGCCGGATACGGTAAGAAGATACTCACCATACTGGCAGCAATCACAGGAACCAAGGCGGATGAGAAACCACAGACACCTCAGCAGCCTCAGACACCACAGAAACCACAGGAGAACGCGACAGAGTTCAAGCCGTACCTCATCACCACGACTACAGAGGCACTCCGTATCAGGGATAAGCCGAACGGAAGTATCGTGGGAGCTATCCGCGAAAGAGAAGGACACAAGAACAAGTACACCATCGTTGAGGAACAGAACGGATGGGGAAGATTGAAGTCCGGAGCCGGATGGATAAGCTTGGAGTTCTGTAATAAGACAGGCGAGACAACAGAAGCCTTTGTACCATACCTCATCACCACGACAACTGATGTACTCAACATCAGGAAGACACCAAACGGTGAGAAGGTAGGAGCTATCCGGGAAAAGGAAGGACACAAGAACAAGTATACCATCGTTGAAGAGAAGAACGGATGGGGAAGACTTAAGTCCGGAGCCGGATGGATAAGCTTGGAGTTCTGTAAGAAAGCCTCATGATAAGGAGTGAGGATACAGATGAACGTAGACGAACTGACAAGGCAGCTCATCGGGGAGACGAAGATAGATGATATCTCAGAGAGCTACCGCCCTGTAGTGGAGATCATTGGAGTTGATAAGTTTATAGAACTTAGCGACTATGCCAAAGGAGATGAACTATACTTCCCCAAGATAGAGAACATCATCGCCCCGGCAAGAAACAGACGAATCAAGAAGGAGTGGAACGGATACAACCTGAAGCAGCTTGCTGAGAAGTACAACCTGACCACAAAGCAGATATCCAACATCATCAAAGATGAGCCCATGATCGGGCAGATGGCCATATTCGATATCCCGACAGAATGATTTGTGACAATTAAAATGGGAAAAAACCTACGGAAACAGTTCCCCTATAACATCCCTGAAGAGCAGGGTAAGATAAGAGCATGGATTTTATCCATGCTCTTATTGCGTTTACGGCATTCTCAAAATTTTAGTCAAAGGAGTTGGTAAACATGGCAAATTTAACAGCAGATTTTTCACAGTTCATTCTCTTCATCGGAGTGTTGGCATTTGTGGTGTCCGTCATCACAGAGGCACTCAAGAAATGGGAATGGTTCGACAAGAAGGTTCCCACCGCGCTTGTCGTGATCTGCCTGTCCCTCGTGTTATGCCCGGTAGCGATGCTTGGCATGATGCAGTACCTGAAGCAGCCTATTGAGTGGTACATGGTCTTCGCGTCCTTTGTGGCAGCGTTTATCGTGGCACTGGTGGCAATGGACGGATGGGAAAGAGTGACGGAGCTTGCAGAGAAGCTGATCAAAAAGGGATAACCTATGGATTATGTCATTACCTTTTCGGACGTTATGGCAGGAGTGATCGCCCTCGGAGGAAGCGTCCTTGTGTTCTTTATACGCTCATGGTTCAACAAGCTGAGTGAGAACACAGAAGAGATCAAGAAGCAGATAAAAGAGAATGATGAGAAAGTCAATAAGAGAATCGACAAACTGGAAGACGAAACGGATGGAGAGATAGCAAACATCAAGCAGGAATTGAACAACATCAAAGGGGACTTTGCTACCACGTTCGTACTCCGGGAGGACTTCTTCCGCTCCATGAACGGAGTGGAAGACAGGATGAGGAGCATTGACGGAAAGATCGACAAGCTCCTGATGCAGAGCAACAGAAAAGAGTGAGGTGAACAAAGTGAATGACTTAGAAAAAGCAGAGATCAAGCAGAACAAGGCGATCAGGGGATATATCATCCGGTGCCTAGTGAAGGGATACAACAACACAGCCCTCACAAGACAGTTATCCAATGCGATGATTGCAGCCGGACTCATTATATCCCCGGACATCAGCAAGTATCTTGATTATCTTCAGGGAGCCGGATACATCGAATTTACGGAGGAAAAGGTTACAGCCTACAATGCCTATGCCAATGATGCAGTCATCAAGCTCACCAAAGCAGGCGTTGACCTTGCCGAAGGAACAACCGATGACAATGGAGTTGATATCTGATGGGTGAGAAGAGAAATAAGCAGAGAATCAACTCCAAAATTGACGAGCTCCCTGAAGATTTACACACGAAAGTGGATGTGATGCTTGCTGATACATCGAACAGCTACGAATATATCAGCCAATTCCTGAAACAGGAAGGCTATGAGATATCAAAGTCGAGTGTCGGAAGGTATGCCACACGCTCCAATAAAGCAATGCAGAGGCTCCTTGAGGCACAGGCTCAGACAGATCGGCTGATACAGGCAGTGAAGAGCAACCCGGATGCGGATTACACGGAAGCTGCCATGATGCTGACTATGAATGGACTGCTCAACAAGGTGGCTACGGCAGAGGAAGAGTGGGATGAGATGCCACTGGATAAGGCAGGCAGGCTGATCGCCTCGCTGTCGCGCACAAAAGTGTACAAGGACAGAGTGAAGCAGGATATGAGGAAAAAGGCGGATATCGCCTTCCAAGAGCTTGAAGCTGACATGATGAAGGTAATCAAGCAGGATGAGGAGTCAGTCAGGATGCTCAAGACCATTCTGACAAAAGCAAAGGATAGGATGATGCAGGATGATTGATATTGAAGCTTGGCTCCGGGAACTGGATGAAGAAGAGGATGTTGATATCAAGAATAATGAGGAATATCAGACCAAACTCTTCGAGGAATATGTTCTTAGGAGTGCAAACCATGCGGAAGAACGCAAAAAACTGAATACACGGTACCGAAATGGTGAGCCTGTGATGGGCGAACATGGTCTCCGGAAAGAGTTGGCAGCGTTTGACCTGTCCTACTTCGGAAGAGCATACCTTCCACACTACTTCATCAGGAAGTCCCCTCATTTCCATGAGGAACTTGATGAGATATGGGAAAAAGGGGTTATGAAAGACCTGAACCCGACAAAGGAAGCAAGGACAATCTCCCGGATGAAGGGGTCAAGGAATGTCACAGCAGCTCCCCGAGGTCATGCGAAGTCTACAAACTTCACATTCAAGGACGATCTTCATGCGATCCTGTACGGATATAAGCACTATATCATCATTTTGTCGGATTCTTCCGAGCAGGCGGAAGGCTTCCTTGAGGATATCAAGACGGAGCTTGAAGAAAACGCGAACATTATCATGGATTTTGGTAGCCTGAAGGGTGATAAGGCATGGAGATCGGGGGTTATCCTGACATCCACAAATATCAAGGTGGAGGCGATCGGTTCCGGAAAGAAAGTCAGAGGACGAAGACACCGGAATTGGAGACCTGACCTGATTGTACTGGATGATATCGAGAATGATGAGAATGTAAATACTCCGGAGCAGAGAAGAAAGCTGAAGAGTTGGTTCGAGAAGGCTGTCTCGAAGGCAGGAGATACCTACACGGACATCATGTACATTGGAACCATCCTACACTATGACTCACTGCTCAACAACGTGCTCCAAAACCCGAGATACAAGGCGAAAAAGTACCGGGCGGTGATCTCAGAGGCAGTCAATACCAAACTGTGGGACGAATGGGAGAGCATCTACACCAACCTCTTTGATGAAGATCACGAAGCACACGCCCGGAAGTTCTACGAAGAGCACGAGGCGGATATGCTGCTCGGTACTGAGGTACTGTGGGAAGAAAAACTCTCCTACTACGACCTGATGGAGGTCAAGATATCTGAAGGAGAGGCATCCTTCAACTCAGAGCTTCAGAATGACCCGATCGACCCGGACAATGCGACATTCAATCCGGAATGGTTCGACTATTATGAGCCGGAGCTTATGGACTTCACAAGTCCGGAGTTCATTTTTGTCGGAGCGAATGACCCGTCACTGGGTAAGAACAAGAAGTCAGATACGAGCTCAATCATCAACTTGGCTGTCTCGTTAAAGAGCGGCTATATGTATGTGGTAGATGCCTCCGTGGAGAAGAGGAAGCCGGATGTGATCATCGAGGATGTCTTCGAGATGAACCGGAGACTGAAAAGGGACTGCAAGAAAGGCTTCTTCAAGTTTGGAGTTGAAACCGTGCAGTTCCAGTATTACTTCAAGGAGGTCATGGCTAAGAAATCAGCAGAGGAAGGTGAGTACCTTCCGATCGAGGAGATACAGTCCAGTGTCAACAAGGTGCTCCGTATCGAGTCCTTGCAGCCACTGATCAAGAACAAGTACATCAAATTCAACCGGGAACACAAAGCTCTCCTGAAGCAGCTTCAAGAGTTCCCGATGGGGAAGAACGATGACGCGCCTGACGGTCTTCAGATGGCGGTACAGACCGCACAGAACGTCAAGGGTGCAGCGATAAAGACAAGTTACAAGAGTATCATCCGGAGACGTTTCCGGATGGGAAAAGGAGCCTACTAGGAGGTGAGAGACGTTGGCGAAGAGAAAGAAGAAACAGAGAGGGAAAGAAGCAAAACCTTTTGATCCGTCCATTGACACCGGGGCAAAGAGACCTGTCACGGCAAGGGTGGCGGTCGGGGATGTAAATGACAAGTACAGTGACTATCCCTCCAACGGTCTGACCCCGGGAAGGCTCGCCCGGATATTCCGGCAGGCGGATGAGGGTGATGTCAGGGCACAGATGGAACTCTTTGAGGAGATGGAGGAGAAAGACACGCACCTCTTCTCACAGATGCAGACCCGAAAGCTTGCCGTGACCGGACTGGACTGGGAGGTTCAGCCATTCTCCAAGGATGACCGGGACAAAGAGATCGCGGACTTTGTGGATGAACAGCTCAAGAGCATCGAAAACTTTGACAATGTGCTGATAGATATGCTTGATGCGATTGGCAAGGGTATCAGCATCATGGAACTGAGTTGGGCGGTGGAGGACGGACACAACGTCATTGACGATATCGAGTATGTCCATCCTAAAAAACTGATATGGGACGGAACAACCGATGAGATGAAGGTATGCACCAAGGACTTCCCTTCCGGCATCGAGCTCCCTGAGAACAAGTTCGTGGTACACAGATACAAAGCGAAGTCGGGACATCCGAGCAGGGCAGGAGTCATGAGAGTTGTCTCATGGATGTACCTGTTCAAGAACTACGATATCAAGGACTGGGTGAGCTTCTGTGAAGTCTTTGGGATGCCTCTCAGACTTGGCAAGTACGATGCATCCGCGTCAGAGGATGACAAGAGACAGCTCATGGAAGCGATCATCTCCCTCGGAACGGATGCAGCCGGAATCGTGCCAAGCTCCACGATGATCGAGTTCATTGAGTCCAATAAGACCACGAGCGTAGAGATATATGAAAAGCTTGCGAGATACTGCGATGAGCAGATGTCCAAGGCTATCCTCGGACAGACACTGACCTCAGACAGCGGAGGCGGAAGCTACGCTCAGTCAAAAACCCACAACGATGTCAGACATGACCTGACGGTGGCAGATGCGAAAGCTCTTGCCGTGACGATCAGGCGAGACATCATCCGCCCTCTTGTAGAGTTTAACTTCGGAGAGGATGCGGAGCTGCCGTTCTTCACATTCGACTGCCAAGAGGTGGAAGATCAGAAGGAGACGGTGGAGATATACAAGACCCTTGTCTGCGACATGGGACTTGAGATTCCAAAGGGACATATATACAAGAAGTTTAGCATCCCGGAACCGGAAGAAGGTGAGGAAGTACTGAAGCCTCCGGTCAAACAGATGGCTCCTGCGGTGGCAGGCGGCTCGGAAATCCTTCCGGAAAAAACTTCCCCGGAGGATGTGAAAGCCCTGAAGGATGGAGTTGATGAGCAGCAACAGGTTGATGGAATCGTGAGCATGGCAAACAAACAGGCAGCGGACATCTTCCGTGAGATGCTCAAACCGATTCTCAAAGTAATTGACACAGCTTCGGACATGGATGAACTGCAAGCAGTCCTGAAGGATGAGGCAAAGCTCAAGAAACTATATGGACAGATGGAGAGTCCGGAGCTTGATGACATGATACAGCAGGGGATATATCTGTCCCACCTTGTAGGAAGGAGCATGGACTGATGGAAGCTAAGTATGGACTATCCCGGGACTTCATCTTCAAGGATGCCGTGAGGTTCCTGAAGGGGAAGAGAGCGCTGACAAGCGAGGAGTACAGGCTCCTTGATGATGAGAGCAGGGCAAAAGCATTCACAGTATCCGGATACACAAGCCTTCAGATGCTTCAGGAGTTCCTTGACTGCCTGACAAAGGCGGCAGAGGAAGGAACAGCAAAGGAGCAGTTCCTGAAGGATATGAACAACTTCCTTGAGGAGCATGGATACGAGGGGATGAACCCGTGGAAGAGTGACAACATCTTCCGGACGAATATGCAGACGGCTTTTAATGCCGGACATTACAAGAGTATGACCGATGAAACGACCAAGAAGATGCGACCGTACTGGCAGTATAAGACAGCCGGAGATGGACACGTCAGGGAAACACATCAGGCGATGGCTGAGAGGGTGTTTCCGGCAGATGACCCGATATGGGACGTGTGGTACCCTCCCAACGGATTCCGGTGCAGATGCATGGTCGTGAGCCTGACAAGGGCACAGGTAGAAAGGAGAGGGTTGACCGTTGAGCATGAGATACCGTATGACGTGGACTACTCCACAGGGGAAATCATCCCGGCTTTTCCGGACAAGGGCTTCTCCAATAACCCGGCTAAGGCGGCATGGAAGCCTGATATGACAAACATATCAGAGCCACTCCGTGAGATGTTCAAGGAAAGAAATGCAGCAAGGAAACAGTGAAGCGTCACAAGACGCTCAGAACGAAGAAAAGGTTCTAGGTGGAGAAATACTCACCCACGAACAGAATACCGCGTTATAACGCGTGATAACGCGGTCAAAACGCGAATTAAGAGGTAGCAAGCATGGGCGAATGGAAGGTATGCGCCGGAGAAGGGGTAGAAGTATCCGGTGTACCCAGTGAAATCAAGATACTTCCACTTGGACGAGTCCATTCCCAAAAAGGGGACTTCACAGTAGATGATGAGAGTGTGGAACTCATCAGAAAGCAGTTCAAGGACAGGAAGCTTGACCTAGTGATTGACTATGAGCATCAGACACTTGCGGACGTACAGGCTCCGGCAGGCGGATGGATAAAGGATATCTACAAAGGCGATGACGCGCTGATCGCTAAGGTCGAATGGACACCGAAGGCTACAGAGTACCTGAAGAATAAAGAGTACAGATACCTGTCCCCGGTTGTCATGGTAAGAAAGAGAGATCAGAAAGCTACGGCACTCCACTCCGTGGCTCTGACAAATACCCCGGCTATTGACGGGATGTTCCCTGTGGTGAACTCCCTGACGATAGAGGACTATTCAGAAGGAGGAACAACAATGGATTTGAAGGAAATCGCAAAAGCCCTTGGGCTTCCGGAGACCGCAACCGAAGAGGAGATCAAGAAAGCGGTAGAGGAAGCAGGCAAAGCAGCACAGAAAATCAAAGAGATGGAAGAGAAGGGTGATGGTGGCACAGACAAAGGCGGAGACGCTCCTGCGGAGGTTGTAGCCAATAGCACCATCCTGAAACTGCTTGAACTGGATGAGAATGCTAAGACAGAAGACGTTGCAGCTTCTATCATGGCTCTGAAGACAGGTGGAGACAAGGTGACAGCCGCAACCGTACTCGCCCTGAAGGAGAAGATTGAACGCAAAGAAGCGGATGAAGCTGTGCAGCTTGCCCTCAAGGAAGGCAAAATCACCGCAGCACAGACGGAATGGGCGAAAGAATATGCCCTGAAGGACGCAGATGGCTTCAAGAAGTTTATGGAGAAAGCTGTGGCAGTGGTTCCACAGGGCAAGATGGCTCTGAAGGATGCCCCGGCTGACAATACCAAGACGGATGATGTTGATATGGCTATTCTGAAGAACTGCGGCATCTCCAAGGAAGACATGGAGAAATACTACAAGAAGGAGGACTAATCATGATCAGAACAGGAAATGAAAAGACAGGCAACAGCCTGCTTAACATCCCGGTGAAAGCCAGACAGACACTGACTGAGTGTACCATCGCCGTGATCAATGCGGAAGGCTATGCCGAAACTGCGACAAAGGCAGTGGGAAAGATTGTGGCAGGATGTGTGCAGCGTTTCTGCGATAACGCAACCGGAGCGGATGGAGCTGTCACGGTAGAAGTCAAGCGCGGAACATTCGTGTGGGAGAATGATGGAACCATCAAGAACACTGACCTGCTCAAGCCTTGCTATATCAAGGATGACGTGACAGTGAGCCTGACTGCGGAGGGTTCAAGCTATGCCGGAATCATCCTCGCAGTGGAAGATGACGGTGTGACCGTTGACATGATGACCCAGTAGAGGGAAACAGTTACAGGAAAATAAGGAGGACTAGAAAATGATTGTAAATCAGGCAAATTTGCACGGACTGGCAGTCGGCTACTCAACAGCCTACAACAAGAGCTTTGAAGCTACACAGTCCAATTATCAGAAGATCGCCACCACGGTTCCGAGCACCACAGGCGAGCAGGATTATAAGTGGCTCGGACAGATGCCTCGAATGAAGGAGTGGATTGGCGAGAGGGAAGTACAGAGCCTTGCAGCATATGACTACTCTATCAAGAACAAACCTTTTGAGATGACCATCGGGGTACCAAGAGATGATATCGAGGATGACAAGTACGGAGTGTACACCCCACTCTTCTCAAACATGGGAGAAGCTGCCGCGCTGCATCCGGATGAACTCACGTTTGGCGCACTGATGAATGGGTTCACAGCAAAGTGCTATGACGGAAAAGCCTTCTTTGCGGCTGATCACAAGATGGGCGGTGTTACATACAGCAACTTAGGAACACAGGAGCTGTGCATGGAAAGCTATAAGGCTGCGAGAGCTTCCATTATGAGCATTCGTGGAGACAAAGGAAAGAGCCTCAAGCTCGTGCCTGACCTTCTTGTGGTATCGCCTGCAAAGGAAGAGGAAGCAAGAACCATCTTGGAAGCTGAACTGATCAATGGCACAAGCAACATCATGAAGGGTACAGCAAAGCTTCTTGTGGAGCCGGAGCTTGCAGAACATCCGGACTATTGGTTCCTGTTATGCACCAACCGATTCCTGAAGCCTATCATCTATCAGGAGAGAAAGAAGATCAAGTTCACTTCCTTCACTAAGGATACCGATGAGAATGTGTTCATGAACAATCAGTTCATCTACGGAGCTGACGGTCGTAGCAATGCCGGATATGGCTTCTGGCAGATGGCATATGGTTCCACCGGAGCAACAAAGGCGCAGGGTTAAGGAGTAATGATATGGGATATTGTACCACGGGCGAAGTGCTCAAAATGATCAAGGAAGACATGGTGAACTCCATCATCGGAGATGAGTATATCGAGGACGCGGATGAGAAGCAGCAGAAGATCACCGCCCTGTGCGAGGATGCGATCAGCGATGCCTGCGCTGAGATTGACGGGTACCTTGCCAAGCGGTACAAGGTACCATTCACGAAGACACCACAGGTCATCAACAAGCTCGCGAAGGATATTGCTGTATATAACCTTGTGTCGCGTACAGGAATAGACGAGAGCGAGAGGGAGAAGACCTTCCTGAATCGCTACAATGCAGCCATCAAGTTCCTGACGGAGGTTGCCAAGGGCACCATCAGTGTAGGAGCTGAGGATGAGGCTGTAGGCAGTGGGAATGCAGCCAACGGCTTCAAGATGAAGTCTTCAGGGCGAATATTCTCAAGGGACAGCATGAGAGGATGGTGATTGGATGTCATCAATCAGGGCAGAGATGTCCGGAGATACAGATGCACTGCTCCAACGTCTCAATAAACTGAAGAGCCTTGAGAAGCGTGGGGTTCTGAACTCCATCGCTGAGGGACTCCGCACCTCAACGGTCGAGAGATTCCAAAGCGAAAAGAGCCCGGAGGGAGTCGGATGGACACCTTCCATCCGGGCAAGAGAGTCAGGCGGCAAGACGCTGACCGATACGACAACATTGAAGACAAGTATCCACTCGCAGGCAGATGAGAGCGGACTTGCAGTCGGCACGAATGACATAAGGGCTGCCACACTCCAATTCGGTGACGAGAGAACTATAAGAGCTAAGAATGCGAAGTATCTCACCTTCAAAGTTGGAGGGCAGTGGCGGAGAGCTGCTTCTGTCAGGATAAGCATTCCACCAAGACCATTCCTTGGTATCAGTGATGAAGACGAACTTGATATCCGGGAGAGCTTGGAGGAAATATTCAAGGAGTAAGACATGAAGAAAGAGAAAGACTACCTGATCGCAAAGCTGAAGGAGTCCGGAATCAAAAGTCAGGTCTACACCACAATGAAAAAGCTGAAGCAGGCGAACGAGTCACACCTTGGCGCAGTTCTGCGAAACGGGGAGACTCTCGCACGCTCAGGCTCAAAAAGAAACTTTGTAGACCAAGAGGGGCAACGGAAGCGCAGGGTCAAGCTGTGGAGCAGGGACACAAAGCTCCGGGTGATCATCGCAGATGCCTCGGAAGAAAAGTGTGAGGAGATTTTTGAGAAGTTTCTCAGACTGATCGGGAAGGGCATGGAAGATGATGGAAACTGGGTGAATATCGTAGTAGGTGAAGCGGACTGGGTTGAAGAGGGCGATAGTGTCCTGAAGGCAAAGATAGCTGTACAGTTCGATGTCACATTTGAAGGCGGTATATATGCCGACTTCACGAAGAAAGCGGTGGAGATCGGCAATATTCAAAATGGAGGATAAAACATGGCAAACAAAGAAACAGCCTACATGAGCATCGAAGAGCTTAGAGATAAATACAAAGTATCAGATGCCATGTTTGAAGGCGTAAAAGCAGCAAAGAAATGGAAGTCCGGCAGACAGGTCGAGGAGAATGAGTTCACCAAGGCAGTTGAGGACTTCAAGACAGCACCGATTGACGGTAGAAAAGAGGAGGCGAAGGGATAATGTACGGAGATGTAAATGTAACCGTAGAAGACGGGAACCTTGGACGTAGCAGCTCCACAGGAAGCGGTGTACAGTTCAAGATCGGTATTTCTAACATTGAGAGCGCAACCCCTATCCTGATCACTGGCAGCATGGATGCAAAGAAAATCAAGGAGAAGGTTGGCAACACTCCGCTCGCGGATGCCTGCATCGACTCCGTGGAGAATGGAGCAGCTACGATCTACTGCATCCCGGTCAAGGCAACCACAGACGGAACCATCGGGGAAGTCAAGGCAGTCAAGACAGGAGAGGGAACCCTCGAAGTGAGCGGAAAGCCCAACAATGCATACGACATTGTGATCAAGGTCACAGATGACGGAGAGAACAATGAAGCCGGGTATGCATACTCCTTAGACGGAGGCAATACCTTCAGCGAGGAAATGACAGTCCCTCTGAATGGAGAGGCAGTCCTTGCCAATACCGGGCTCACCGCAAAGTTCACGGAAGCAGCCGGAGGAGACAGCTTCAAGGAAGGAGATACCTTCAGCTTCTCAACGACAGCCCCGTCCATGAGTAACGCGGATGTGATCAGCGCGGTAGAGAGCCTGATCAACAACAACACAGCCTTTGAGTATGCTCACATTGTGGGTACATCCTCAAGAGCTCTGTGGGCTTCCCTTGCAAGCATCGCCAACGACTTCCTCACAAAGTACAAGAGACCTCTTTTCTTTGTGTGTGAGGCAAGAATGAAGAGAAGCAACGAGAGTCTTGATGAGTATGTTGCAGCAATGCAGGAGGAAAGAAAAGGCATCAATAACATCTATATTCAGGTAGTCTGCTCCAATTCGAGATATCAGAGAATGGATGGCAGAGTACAGGATATCAATAATGCAGGGATTGCCTGCGGACTATATTGCAAAGCAAAGGAATCGCAGAGCATCGGAGAGGTGAAGAGCTTCCCTATCTCTGAGGCAAAGATGCTCAAGCTTCTTCCGGAAGGAATCGAGGACTATATCGCAATCTTGGACAAAGCAAAGTACCTGACCTTCAGACAGTATGTCGGCAAGGAAGACTACTATGTGACAAGCGCGAACATGATGGCTCCGGACGGTAGTGATTATGCATACGCGGAAGATGTCAGAGTGTCCAACAGACTTGTGAAGGCGGTCAGAGCATATGCACTCAATGAACTTCAGAGCGAAGTTGACCCGGGAGATTTAGACGCGAGCATCTCTATCCTTCAGGCAAACCTCAATACTCCGGTGGAGGACGCTGTAGATGATAAGATCATCAGCTCCGGAAGACTTGAGATCGACACGGAGAACCTCAATATCCTTGTGGATGAGTCGATTGACGTGAGGGTGACATACGTGCCGATGGGACACGTCAGAGAGATGAACCTGACCTTTGCAGTAGAGAACCCTGTATCAGCATCTTAGGAAGGAGGTAGAACAGGATGGCAAACAAACAGTTAGTTAATGGAAAAGTGTATGACTGGTCGAGTGTGACCATTTCCACATCCGGCATGGAGAATATCGAGCCGACAGAAATCTCCTACGATGATGAGCAGGAGAGTGAGGCTGTATATGGAAAAGGCGGCAAGATCAGAGGCTACGGTACCGGAAATCAGAAGAACTCCGTGAAGCTGAGTATGCTCCGCGAGGACTTCAATGAGATGTGCCGTGTGATCAAGAGCAAGGGATATAAGAACTTCTATAAGTACGTTATCCCGAAGATCACGGTATCCTATGCGGATGAGGGAGCGTCCACCTGTACCGATACCCTGACAAAGGTTGTCTTCTCGAAGCGAAGCTTCAAGGCAGCACAGGGAGACAAGTCCATGAAGGTAGACCTTGATGGAATGGCAATGGGCGGCATCAAGATCAATGACCTTGATGCGTAAATTCACAAAATAAATGTCAAAAATATGGAGGTAAATATCTATGAGTAACGCAGTATTAACGGAGAATGAAGAGAGATTATTCGGAGCAGCCAAGGAAGCTGAAGCTGAAGCTGCACAGGAGACAAAGAAACAGGATGTTGAAGAACTGAAGAAGAAATACACAGGAAACGGTCAGAAGATCTACACGATCACAAACACTGTAGCTGTAGATGATGACACTGAGGAAGAGTTCACTTTCCTCTTCAGAAAGCCGAAGCCTGCATCCTATGACAGATATGTCAAGACAATCTCAAACAGCGCAAGCAAGGCATCCAAGACCTTCGCCTTCGATAATATCATTGATGAGCAGAGGGATGAGTTGAAGGATACTCTGGAAGAGTATCCGGCTATGGCAATCTCCCTCGCGGACAAGCTGCTCCGTATGCTCGGACTTGCTGACACAACATCAGTAAAAAAGCTGTAGACGATGCGAAGGAAGCGTTCAAAGAGAACTTTATAGCCTATGGGAAGATGCTGATATACAAGTATCTTCCCCGGGAAATTGTTCCGGAAAGCTTTGAGGAGCTGACATTTGAAGAGTTCTATGATCTGTATGCTCAGGCGGACTGTGCAAGAGAACTGATCATAGACGAGATCAGGGCAGGAGTTGCTCAGGGTATAGCTGACAATTTTACAGACGAATAAAACAAAAATCCCACAGCCGGGAGCTATGGGATTCTGTACACCTCTATGGTCTTCTAAGGGATAGTATATCACATCACATAAAAAAAGCAACTAGGAGGTGGTTGCATGGGTATGGAGTCTGTCTATAAATTGTCGGTACTTCTTAACGTAGTAGACAACCTGTCCGGACAGATGAACACGATACAGGGAAATGTATCCGGAAGCATCCAAAAGCTTGACTCAGCCTTCGGAACCATGCAGAAAGCCGGGGCAGCTCTGACGGGAGTTGGTGGAGCTATCCTCGGAGTGGGAACCAAGTTGGTGACATCCACCTTCGATACACAGAATGCACTCGGAGAACTGTCATCACTGGGAGTTAAAGACCTGAAGGCAGTAGAAGATGCAGCAAAGAGCTTCTCAGACACATGGGCAGGAACGAGCAAAGCTGACTTCATCACAGCATCTTATGATATTAAGTCAGGTATAGCATCGTTGACGGATGAGGGTGTGGCTCAGTTCACACAGTTGGCAGCCTTGACAGGTAAAGCCACCAAGTCCACCACAGAGGAGATGGGCTCACTGTTTGCTACAGGATACGGTATCTACAAGGGTGCCTATGATGACCTGTCAGACCTTGAGTTCGGTGAGATGTTCTCCGCAGGAATCGCTACGGCGGTTAAGAATTACAAGACATCAGGTTCGGAGATGGCGAGTGCGATCAGTGCGTTGGGAGCTACGGCAACGAATAACAACGTGCCACTTGAGGAACAGCTTGCTATCCTTGGACAGTTACAGACAACCATGTCGGGCTCTGAAGCCGCGACAAAGTACAAGTCCTTTCTGAATCAGGCAACGAAAGCAGGAGAGGCACTCGGATTGCAGTTGACGGATGATAACAACCAACTGCTCTCCACACCGGAAATCCTCGAAAAGCTGAAAGGAAAGTACGGAGAAACCATAGACGCAGTAGAGAAGAAAGAGCTGAAGGATGCCTTCGGAACAGATGAGGCGGTTGCCATGATCGACCTTCTCTACAACAACGTGGACTCCCTGACAACCGGAGTGGATGACTTGTCGGCATCCATGAAGCAGGGGTCATCAGTCACAAAGGAGATGGCAGAAGCCATCAACAACACGCCCGAGCAGAAATTCCAAGTGCTAAAGCAACAGATACATAACAATGCGGAGGAACTTGGAAACGGACTACTTCCTGCGGTCAATGACACAATGGATAAGGTGAGCGGTCTGATCAAGCGCGGAGGCGAGTGGATAAGCAACAACCAACAGACGGTACAGACCATCATGAACATAGCTTTGAAGCTTGGAGTATTCCTTGTGATAGCCGGAAGCGTGATGGGAATAGTGGGAAGCCTCGGCAAGCTTTTCTTGTCGATGAAAAACACGATCGGGATAGTGAAGACCGCGGTGATGGGACTCAACACAGCATTCCTTGCATCACCCGTGACATGGGTCATTGCCGGGATAGTTGCCCTGATAGCGATATTCGTTGTCCTATGGAACAAGTCGGAAGCCTTCCGGAACTTTTGGAAGGGACTATTTGCACAGGTTCAAAATGCAGTACAACAAGCATGGACGAGCATACAGCCTGCGCTACAGAAACTCGGACAGAAGCTGACCGAACTATGGCAGGCGGCACAGCCGATCATCCGGATTATAGAAAAAGTCGGAGCCGTTGTCCTGACTGTCCTTGGTGCTACTTTTGCCGGGGCAATACAGGGAGCACTCTCAGCACTGACCCCTCTGATCAATGCACTGACAAGCTTCACATCATTCGTGACCAACGTAGTGAATGCGGTCGTTGCACTATTCCGGGGTGATTTTTCAGGAGCTCTCGACTTTGCATCAGCCGCAGCCGATGATTTTAAGAACTTCATCCTGAACGGATTCGATGCGATCCTCTCATTTATCGGTGGCTTTGCATCCGGATTCTTGGATGCGGTGGGCGGTGCCCTGTCCGCAATCGGAATTGATGCGTCAGAGACGATATCGAAGATGAAGGATACCGTGAAAAACGGGCTTGAAGCTGTGAAGGGATTCTTCGGAAATATCTTAGGGGCGGCATCCGATACGGTCAAGGAAAAGCTTGGCAACATGAAAGCTGCATATGAGGAACACGGTGGTGGAATCAAAGGTGTGGCAGCCGCAGCTATGGAAGGTGTGAAGGGGTATTTCACATCAGGATACACCTTTATAGACAACCTGACAGGCGGCAAGCTTACGAGCATCAAAAACTCAGTAAGTGAGAAAATGTCCGGAGTTGCGGAGACGGTATCATCCAAGATGTCCGCAGCGAAGGAGTATGCATCAACGCAATTATCGGCAATGCAGGCATCTTATGAGTCTCACGGAGGCGGCATCAAGGGTGTGGCAGCCGCAGCTATGACAGGCGTACAGAATACGTTCTCGACAGCATACTCGGCACTGGACACTATGACGGGCGGCAAGCTTTCAAGTATTAAAAATACTGTGAGTGAGAAGATGTCCGGGGTTGCAAACGCAGTGTCAACCGGAATGTCAGCAGCCAAGAACTACGCAACAACACAATTATCTGCGATGCAGGCATCCTATCAGTCACATGGTGGGGGCATCAAGGGCATCGTGGCAGCAACAATGACCGGGGTGCAGGGTACCTTCAGTACAGCGTACTCCGCGATCAACACATTAACAGGAGGAAGGCTTGAGAGTGTCCGCTCTACGATCGCTAACAAAATACAGTCAGCGAGAGATACGGTCAACTCCGTGCTTGAAAGCATCAAGTCGGCATTTTCGTCTAAGCTTCAGGCGGCTCATTCAGTAGTGACCGGAGCAATATCACGAATCAGGTCAGCCTTCAATTTCTCGTGGCATTTGCCTAGCCTGAAACTCCCACACATCAGTGTGAGCGGAGGAGTTGCTCCTTTTGGAATTGGCGGAAAGGGTTCCCTGCCGCATTTCTCTATCCAGTGGTACAAGGATGGAGGTATCTTGAACGGAGCTACGATCTTCGGACAGATGGGCGGTAAGATGCTCGGAGGCGGAGAAGCCGGAGCTGAGGCAGTCCTTCCGCTTGCCACTCTGTGGACAAAGATGAAGGAAGTTGTCGGCAACGTAGTCAAGGGCGAGAATGAGGAGAGTAAGTCAGATGTACAGCAGACAGGCGCGAGTATTACAAGCGCACTGACATCCAAGGCTTCAACCTTTAAGCGCGAGAAAGAGACAACCACAACAACAAACAGGGAGACAATAACTACAGAGAGATGGGGAAAGAACGGAAGCATGAGCATCAACAGTATCCACTTCACGGTAGACATCAGCAAGATCAAAGACTTGCCATTGCTCTACAAGCTGATAGATGAGCTGAAGGATGCACAGAACCGGACGGATGTACCTGTCAATGCGTAGGAGGTGAAACAAGGTGCTTTATGTAAGAGACAAGGTAGCAAAGCTTGGGAATGTGATGCTCGGAGGAGAAGTCACGAGCGTGGAGATCACGGAAGCCGGAAGCGTATATGTGGCACAGGATGAAAAGGGGCGGTATAAGAAGTCCCAACCTGTGGGATATGAAAATGGCAAGGTGAACATTGATATCCTGCTTGAAGACATGAGCGGATACTCCACGCTTGCACAGCTTAGGGATATGCAGAATCTCTTTAAGGGGAACGGGCAGGACAAGCCGAAGCTCCTTCCGATCGTCAACGATGACTGTGCTGCAAGAGGAATCACGCAAGTGTATTTCAAGACCCTGACATCCAAGAAAGTGATCTCAGAAAGTAAGAGAATCGCCACCTTAGAGCTGTGGGCTCCGAACATTGGCACGGTCAAAGTAATCAAGAAAAAGAAGAGCACCAAGAAAAAGAAGAGCACCAAGTCAAAGAAAGGCAAGAGTAAAAAGAGTAAGACAAAGAGCCCTGCAAGGGATAGCCGGAGCACAAACAGAGCTAAGAAAAGGGCTAGGAAGATAACCAAAAAGAGGTAGGAGGTGAGTGGCTTGGGAGAGAAGAAATTGATATCCCCGGAATTTAGGGTGACAGTCGGAGAGTATGAGATCAAGGACGGGGTAGAGGTGGAGTGCTTCTCAAGCCGCGAGTCTCATATTGATTGGTGCCGGGTGGAACTGTCACCGAGGCTTCAGGGACTAATACAGTTCAAAGACATGGATGAGGCTCAGGTGGAACTTGGATATGAGGATGACTTCGATACGCTGATAGATGGATATGTCCGGTGCAACGGAAGTGACTACTGGAAGGAAATCATGATCAAGGATGACATGATGAAACTGGAAAGGGCAACTGTGAAGGGGACGTTCATTGACTGCACACCACAGGATATCATCCGGTACATCCTGACACGGGCAGGAATAACAGCTTACGAGCTGACGGATGAGGTGTACGGCAAGAAAAAAGTCTACTCAATAGAGGAGAAGAGCGGAACGGCTGCAATAGCAGAGATCAATAGCTCATGGGGGATAAGCAACCCATTCTTCTTCCAAGAGAAGATATTTCACTGGGGAACCAAGAAGGAACAAAAAGAAGTATATGTCCTCGAAGAGGACGAGACGATCATCTCACTGAATAAGTATGGCGATATGTGGGAAGCTGAGACAATAGCCATCCCGTGGATACACCATAGTCAGGAGGTTATCGTGGAACACAGTAAGTACAGCGGTACCGTGGTTGTTGAGAAGACGATCGTTCGGAGCGATGACTCGGGGGCTGTACATATGTATATCTATTGGAGGTGATTGACGTGTCGGATATGATGAAGAACTTTGTGAAACAGGAGCTTGATGATCAGATCAAGACAAACTATCCACACATGAGATATCCTCCGTGTATTTATGCGAGGGTGGTGAAGGCTTCCAAGAAAGAAGATGTCTACACCGTTACTCTCAAGATTCTTGACAAAAACAAGCAGACAGACACACGATTCCCGGAGGTTCCAATGGTATCCACGAAGGTTCCTGTGGAATCCGGAGACATCGTGGTTGTGATGCTACTATACGGAGAATGTGACCCGTATATCGTGGGGAGGTGTGACTGATGCAGATGGTGACAGAAGAGGATGTTGACCTCATGCTTGATGCAGATGGTCAGCCTACAGCCGGGACAGATGGTCAGTCAGAACTTGCTGAAGATGATATGTGTTGGCTCCAAGACCTGAAGAACGAAGCTCTCACGGAGGAAGGAGAACTCTTCTACGAGGATGAGGAGGGAAACGGAAGCTATGGCTTCGGTATGCTCGACTTTGGTCAGGAAGAGTTCGATGAGTTCACAAAGCTTGAGATACAGCAGAGGATAAGGTCGAAGATGTCAAAACGCAGCTACATTGATGCGGCAAGCATCAACATTGATGTGAGCTTTGAGGGGCACAGCTACAAAGCCCGGGTGACATTCAAAAGAAATGACAGCAACACGGTGTACGGTATAAGCATCGAAAGTGACGGAGTGGAGGTGATAGTAGAATGATAGATGAGGACATCATGGAGAAGATCATACCGATTCCTGACGAGGAAGAGGAAATGGAAAACATAGAAGCAGAGCTTGCGGAGGCGGACTTCCCGATCACGAACTTCAAAAAAGGCGGAGTGTTCTATCATATCATCCGGATGTTCGTGACCCTGTTCATCGAACTGAAACAGCTTGCAAGGACGATCTTGAACTCCTGCTTCATCCTCCATGCACAAGGAGATTGGCTTGAGATCAAAGCGGCAGACTTCTCCAAGAGCCTGAAGGAGGCTGTGAAAGCGAGAGGCTATGTGACAGTGTACCGGGCAGAATATGACAATGCCGTACAGGTAACAAAAGGGCATTGCTTCAAGACAGAGCCGGATGCATCAGGCAACGAGCTGAAGTTTTACGCTGTGGAAGATACGGTCATAGATGCCGGAGCTCAGACCGGGAAGGTGCTTGTGGAAGCGGAAGAACCGGGAACCTACTACAATGTAGCACCGGGTAAGATAACTATATCCATGATACATATTGATGGAATGGACTATGTAACCAATGAAAAAGAGTGGCTGATCAGGGAAGGAGCTGACGTGGAAGACTACGAAGACCTGAGAAGCCGATGCACAAGTAGTTGGGCGGAGCTTGCGACAAGAACGATTGAAGAAAAACTCAGAAACGCTGCAAGGTCAGTGCCGGGTGTACTGGATGCAAGAGTGGACGCACAGCATCCAAGAGGTCAGGGTACCGTTGATATCATCATCACGAGCTCTGCCGGGGAAGCATCACCGGAGCTGACAGCAAAAGTTGAGGAGGCAGTCGAACCTCTGAAGGGACAGTATGCGGACTATCTTGTCCGATCGAGTGAGGTGGTGGTGCAGGACATCAATGTGATCATATACCTTGCACAATATGCTTCAACAGATGGAGTAAAAGAGAAAGCACAGAACATCATCACCAACGTCATGAAACTGCCGAGAGATGAGATGAATACCCTGTACAAGGACAGTATCATCAGTGCTTTGTGTGAGATTGAGAACTACAGGAAGACGGTGTTCAAAGCCCCAACAGAAGATATGGAACTCAGTGGAGATAAGGTGATCATGGCAGGGAACATCACCGTGGAGGTTAAAAATGTAAAGGGAGAGTGATAAGATGGAAAGCTTTATTGAATATATGTGGTACCTCTTCACCTCTCCTTTTAAGAAGATCAAGAAAACCCTGAATCACTGGTACACCCTGTGCAAAGTGTTCGGGAAAAGGCTTGATGAATGCAAAGAAGACCTTCTCCGGGCAAGGGATGAAGGCATGGTTGCAACCTGTAGCGATGAGATGCTCCCGGTACACGCAGCAGACCGAAACCTGAGCAGATACACCGGGGAATCACCGGATAACTTCCGATCACGAATAGCAATGTATGAGGAAGTGTGTCAACTTGGAGGACTGAATGAGGGCATTATCCTCGCGGTAAAAGCTCTCGGATACACCAACCCGGTCATCCGAAGTGCAAGGGACTTCAAAGGTGATGCAACGAGGTGGGCGGAGTTCTACCTGATCATTGTCATGAACGTGGATGAAGAGCATCCGATCGCCTTTAGTATCCTGAGAAAGACTGTCCGGCAATGGAAAGAGGTTGAAGCCAAAGACAACTACTATATGGAATACAAGACGGAAGTCAAAGAGCCTCACACGGGGGCATTCCAAAGAGTGGACTATAAGAAGTTTATCTACTTCTATGATTATCTGAAACTTGATGGAAAATGGCAACTTGATGGCAGCCATCTCCTTGATGCAGTGGTACATGGTTATCCTACACGAATCGGATACCTGTACCGGAGCAGATACGAGCAGCATTCCGCAGGACTGTCAATGGCATCCTTCCGGAACAAGCATACACTGATCACAACAGTGAGTGCAAAGATGGGGTTCCGGGCGTATGCAAATTACTTCGAGGGCTTCTATCTGAAGACGGATGGGAAATGGCAGCTTGATGGCAGCCACACACTGGATGCCTTAATATACAACGGGGATATCCGGTGGGGCACTGGGTACCGGGTGGAGCATGAGCAAAATATCCGGATAAAACAGCAGTACAGGGCGCGTAGTGTCAGCAACAGATATGAAATAAGTCGGGAGAATGTGGCGTACAGGCTCACGATAGACTTCTTTGAGTACCTGAAACTCAATGGACTGTGGAATCTCACAGGGTCGAGAGTGATGGATTCTCAGAGAGTAGAGTATCCGACAAAACAGTCCTATAAAACGGCAGTACACAACAAAGAGAATCTGACCGTCACATGGCACGAAGAACACAACCTCTTCTTCCTTGACGGTACATGGAGCCTTGATGGTTCCAAGATCATAGACGCATATCAAAAAACGGAGGTAATGTAGAAATGGCAACAAAAAGCGTTATCACAAAGATTCGTAGAAAAAAGATGGCTGAAGCGAGCCATACTACAGGAAAGATCGCGAAGATCACCCACATCGCCCTTGGAAGTGGCGGAGTGGATGCAAACCGCAAGGTGATCGAGCCTCTTCCTGAGAACGTAAGACTTAAACATGAGGTGATCAGAAAACCATACACGTCATCTACAAAGGTGTCAGAGACGAGCTATGAGTATGTGATTAAACTCGAAGAGAATGAGCTTATCGGTGTAGAAATCAGCGAGATGGCTCTGATTGATGAGGATGGCGATGCGGCTGCGTTCTCAAACTTCTTGGCAAAAGGCAAGGATGAGACGGAAGTGACATTCACCATTGAGGATAATTACTAGGAGGTGTAGAAGATGGCAAAATTGAACGCATCGAGAAACCCTACATTCAACACAGAGATGGAAGCAATGGAGAGAACTACTCCGGGACACTATTCTGAATGGAACAAGAGACATCAACAGCTTCTTGACAATGACCAGTACCTGAAAGATCAGAAAGATGATGAAGGCTTCAGCGTGGTTGATGGCAAGCTGTGTGTAACATATGAAAGAGAGGACTAAGAAGATGAGCAAAATTACAGAGCCGATGTTATTAGATTCAACGGGCAAGGAAATCGTGGAGAAACTCCACACACAGAATATGCTTCTGAACCTTATGGCAGGAGCAGCAATGGAAGGTACAACGAGCATGGCTGAGATCAGGAAGATCGTGCAGGCAGGCAAAGCATCTGAAGTGTACAACATCGGTGATCAGATCGTGGTGCCGTGGACAGATGTGACTACCGGACAGAAATATGAAGCAGTGGGAGATATCGTCCACTTCGGAAATGTAACTTTGAAGGATGGCGAAGAGGTTCCGGGTATGTTTATCCAGTGGCATTATGCGACTCCATTCGGTGTACAGTTTGACAACAACGAGGCATTCTATACAGCGAGTGAAGCAGAACTCCCGGCAGGAACCTACAACATCACGGTTGGAGCTAACTGGGGAAATAACTGCAAAACTGGCGAGAAATATCAGTTTGTACTCACCAAGCCTGTACCACAGGGCGGTATGCTCGTAGGATTTTGGGGAATGCCTGACAAGACCCCGGCAGAGTGGAGAGTCAGCTCCTACAGGGACGGAGCATCCACGGAAGCAATCGAGACCGTGAGCGTAACAGCAGGCTCCGCAGGAACATCCCTCGGTACATTTACTCCGGCAGGAGATGGCTCTCTTAACAGTCTTCACCGCCTGAGCTATGGATATAACAGGTGGTCACAGAGTGCTATGAGACAGTGGCTCAACTCTGACAAGCCTGCCGGACAGTGGTGGACATCTCAGAATAAGTTTGATCGCGTACCGGAACAGCACGCAACAAAAGCAGGCTTTATGAGCGGCTTTGAGAAAGAGTTCCTTGACTGCATTCAGCCGATCAAGGTAGTGACTGCCCTTAATACAGTATCTGACAAGGCAGACGGGGAAACAGAGGTCACATATGACACATTCTTCCTTCCATCCTTGGAACAGATGTACATTACCCCTCAGCTTGCCGGAGAAGGCGATGTTTGGGAATATTGGAAGAGAGCGTCCGGGATGTCAACAAAGATGCAACAGTGGCAGACATATCCTCAGATCAGAACCTATGCGATTGAGAGCCACACATCAGCGCAGGCCGTGCGCTTGCGCTCGGCTCGTCGTGACGGCGCGTGCGATACGTGGGGTGTGTACAGCTCGGGCGGCGTCTACGGCAGCGGCGCAGTCTTCGCGCTTCGCTGCGCCCCGGTTTGTGTTATCTGCTAATCGCGGCATCATGTATCATCCCCTGCACCCACGGATGCAGGGGATAGACCAAAAAGAGAAGGAGGACATGGTGTGGCAGTAGCAGAAGGCGAGAGAAGCCAAAGCAAACTTGAAGTCATAGTGAGAGCCTTGGACTTGGCAACGTACACTATCAGGATAACAAACAATCAGAAGATATTCCTACCGGAATACAGAAGCTCCCTGACCGATGATATCATCAGGACAGCAAAAGACATCTACATTGATGCATGGACAGCCAACAACATTCTAGTAAAGTCTGCGGATGACTGGAAGATGAGAAAAGCCCTTCAGGAGAGAGCTGCCCGGAACTGTAACAATCTTCTTGCACTGATACAGCTTGCAAAGACGATCTTTCACTTGAAATCAAAGCGAGTGAAATATTGGAGCGAGAAGACCATTGATGTGAGAGGATATCTGAGAAGTTGGAGAGATGCAGATAGTAAACGCTACGGCAAATAGCCGGAGCTTTACCATAGGGATGTAGGCTGTAACGCAGAACGTGCGCTTGCGCTCGGCTAATCGTGACAACGCGTGCAATACGTGGAATGTGAACAGCTCGGGCAACGTCAACAACAACAACGCAGTCAACGCGCTTCGCTGCGCCCCGGATTGTGTGGTATTAAGGACATACAAACTATCTCACAGAGATGGAGTCCGACCAATCTAACACAAGGAGCCGAGTTCCCTGCCAATAGGCAAAACAATACTATGATGATGTAATCACCGCCCTGATCGGGAGGTGTGCGCTATCAACATCATGGAAATGAATTGAATAATGAAGAGGATATCATAGGGTTTGAAGCCTTGTTTGAGTCCATGCAGAAATGTAAGAAAGGCGTTATGTGGAAGGGGTCAGCCGCCCACTACGTCCTCAATGGACTGGAAGAGACCCTGAAGCTTGAAAAACAGCTCAAAACAGGGACATATAAAGCAAGGCAGACAACGAAGTTCAGAGTGACATACCCTAAGCCGAGGGATATCGTGAGTATATGCTTCAGAGACCGAGTATATCAGCGGAGTCTCAATGATAATGCCATCTATCCGGCAATGACCAAGAGCTTCATCCAACATAATTGTGCCTGTCAGAAAGACAAGGGCACGGACTATGCAAGGGCGGTGCTTGATGAGTTCCTACATCGACATTACAGGAAGTACGGACGGGCAGGCGGAGTCTTGCAGGTGGATGTACATGGATATTATCCCAACATGAAGCATCAGGTCGCAAAGGACAAGTTCAAGAAACACCTTGAGCCGGACATCTACAAGCGAGCGGAGGCAGTACTGGAAGATCAGTATGAGGGCGATGTCGGATATAATCCGGGAAGTCAGATGATACAGATAGCAGGAATCTCCGTACTTGATGAATTAGATCATTTCATCAAGGAACAGCTCGGAATCAAGAGATATCTGAGATACATGGATGATTTTCTGCTGATACACGAAGACCTTGAGTACCTTGAATACTGCAAAGACAAGGTGATCGAGAAATTGGCTGAATATGGCTTTGAACCGAACCCTAAAAAGACAAAAGTGATACCGATAACAGAAGAAATCCTCTTCCTTGGTTTCTATTACAGGCTGACAGAGACCGGGAAGATAATCATGAGACTGAATCCGGCAAATGTGAAGCAGGAACGCAAGAAATTATACAGGCTAGTGGCTAAAGCTAAGAAAGGCGAGTCATCAAAGGCTAAAGTTGATGAATGCTTCAACGGATGGAAAGACCACGCAGCAAAAGGAACCTCCTACCAACTTTTGAGACGGATGGAGGCATATTATAAGGAATTATGGAGGAATCAAGATGGAATATCGACAGATCAAAACAAGCGTTTATGAAGAACGCGAAAAAGAGAACATGAGAGCCACCATCGCAGAACAGGCAGCCATCATTGACTATATCGCTCTGATGACGGATGTTGAGCTCCCGACTCAGGATGCAGGCATGGAAGAAAGCGAGGTACAATAGTATGACAACACAGAAACCACAGAAACAGACGGAACACAGCAGAAACTTTGAAAAGTACAAAGGATATTATGATCACGGCTTTTGGAATGCCAAGATGCTCAAGAACGCGGTAGTGAAGAAAGCTATCACAGCGGATGAGTTCGAGGAAATTACAGGAGAGGCTTATACAAAATAGTGAAAATGCCTGCCACGGTATCCGGACACACCGACCGGATGACTTTGGCAGGCTTTTATAAAGGAGGCAGCCTTGAGACGTATTGAGATTAAGATAAGGCTAAACGTCCCGGAATCAAGTGCGATTCTGAATGACATCAGCCGCTTGATAGAGCGGTACCTGAAAAGGAATAAAATTGAATTTCACAGCATAGATGCAAGGGTCAAATTCGATGATGATGAGTAACGTTATTCTCATCGAATGTGTCAAAAAATGAGAGGGCGAAAGCCCTCTTTTTGAGTCTGTTTTCCGGGAACTATTTCCGAAAAGTTTTTGACAACGATTTTGAGAATCTGTGACAAAAATTTTGAGCAGCTACAGACATTATGGGGATTTTAGAAGGAGGTTTTAGGTATGGTGAAAAAGATATTGGCACTGGCGTTGAGTATGGCTATGGTTTTTTCAGTATTGCCGGCAACTGCACTGCAGGCTGCGGACAATGGACCGGAAATGGTTGTCCGGGAAGAGCCTGCGGTGGCAGCGGCTTCCGAGGAGGAACTGGGAGAAAATGTTGCCAGGGCAGCTAAGGCGGGGGCAAGTTATACGAATATTCATGGCGTTTCACCGGATGCAATGAATGATGGGCAATTTGCCACAGAGGCACCGGAAACCAGCTGGAACAGTTGGATTGACAATGATGATGATATATATCCGATAGAAGTAAGTCTGAGCTGGGAACAGGAGTATGAGCTGACAGCTATGCGCGTCATGTGGTGGGCGGACAATGCTGTTATTACATCAAATGACAATGTAACCTTTCCAAAGAGCTGCTATGTGGAGTATCTGGACAAAAACGGCGTATGGCAAAAGATCTCAGATGTGGGAGTAGAGTATGATTCAAGCTCCAACAACGGAATCAACGGCAATAATAAACTGTGGAATACGGTAAAATTCCCTGAAAGCATTACCACCAAAGGCCTGCGCATGTATATAGAGCGCAGTGGAAGCGGCAGAAACGGTGTGGGCATCAGCGAGTGGGAAGCATTTGGCACAAAGGTACCGGATGAAATTGGCGTTGGAGAAAATATTGCGCTGAATGCAACCGTGTTCACTGGACATGATTCCGATGCTGATCCGAATGAAGTTAAAATCAATGATGGCAAACTGGCCGAGGGTCAAGATATTAATTGGAACTCTTCAGGCTTCACACCAGATCCGGTAAATGTGGACTTGAAATGGGAGAAGCTTCAGGAAGTCAACAGTATGCAGGTTATGTGGTGGTCGGACGGCAGCGATGTCAAGTTCCCCAAAAACTGTACGGTTTCCTATTTAGACGAGAAGACGGAAAAATGGGTGGATGTCACCGATATGGTGAATGAAAGCAAGGAAAGTGTAAGCAAGGTTGGCGTGAAGTACACAGAGAAAGATGGTGGGGTTTACGATAACAACCGCTACTGGAATGGCGTGGCTTTCAGAAAACCTTTTAGAACGAAACAGCTGCGCCTGACCGTTTACCGTGCTGAGGGCTCTGCAGATACAGCCGGCATAGGCATTGGCGAGTGGGAAGTTTTTGGAAAAGTGGTGGGCGTTTCGATTGGGCAAGGACAGAATATTGCCCGCATAGCAAAACCGGATGCCCAGTATGAAAATACACCGGTAACCAATGTGAACAATGGTAAGCTGGCCACCGGAGATGCGGGAACATCCTGGAATACCTGGAACAATCCCAACGCCTATCCTACTTGGGTTACCTTAGAATGGGAAGATCCCTATCTTCTGGAAAGCATGCAGGTTATGTATTGGGCAGATAATGCAACACTAACAGCAAACGGAAATGTTACCTTCCCAAAGAGCTGTTTTGCTCAGTATTTGGACAATGCTACCGGAGAGTGGATAGACATAACGGATATGTCGAACGAGGACAATGAGAATGTCTCATCTGTAGGTGTTAAATTTAATGGTAACAGCGGCGGTATCAACGCAAACAACCGCTACTGGAACGGCGTGCAGTTCAATAAAGCGGTGAGAACCACCAAACTTCGTCTTTTGATTGACCGAAATGGCAGGGGCAGCAATGGCGTAGGAATTGGGGAATGGGAAGTATTTGGACAGAGAATCACCGACGAGCTTTTTGGCGCCAAGATTACAGGTAAGGACAAGATTGCGGAGGAGGAAACGGCAGTCTATACCGGTTCCACATCACCTGCCGAGGTGGGCGATAAGGTAACCTACGCTTGGTCTATTTCTCAGGAGGATCAGGATAAGATACAGATTCAGGGCAGGACGGATGAACCTACCGTTTCTGTAAAGGGTTTGAAGATTGGTACCGGCACACTGAAGCTTACAGTCTCAGACGGACAGCTCACCAAGGAAAGAGAATTCTCTGTACGTGTGGAAGGTGTTGAGAGCATTGACCGGTATGTCACCACCACGGCGGCAGGCAAGGCCCCCATACTTCCGGAAACAGTAGTGGTAAACGGGATTTCCTTTGATGATCCCACACCCTCTCTGAAGAGTACCACAAAGCCGGATTTTGACTTTGCCGAGACTTTTGATTCCAAGCTGATGGCTGTCACATGGGAAAACGTGGACCCTGCAAGCTACGGGGCAGATCAGGTGGGCAAGACGTTTACCGTAAAAGGAAAAGTTCAGTATGGGGATCTGAGTCTAGACGCGTTTGCGGACATCACGGTGAAGGAACCAGCGGTAACCGCAGTGGCAAACAGCACCGTCACCTTTGAAAATGTCCAGCTAAACGATATCTTCTGGTCACCGAAGCAGAAGGTAAATGCATTGAACTCTCTGAACAAGGCGATTCTGGAGATCAGCAAGTCCTCCGGAGGAGAACCCAATTTTGACAATGCGATCAAGAAGCTGAACGGACAGCCGTACAACGCTTTTTCAGGCTATGTGTTCCAGGATTCCGATATTTATAAGAGTATCGAGGCAATTTCCTACACACTTTCCGCAACCCAGAACGACAACAGTGAGGAGATGTCTGCACAGAGAGCCACTCTGGAGAAAAAGCTGAATGAGTGGATTGAAAAAATAGGCAAGGTTCAGTATGCAGATGGATATATCGACACCTTCTTTACGCTGAGAAGCAAAACAAATCCGGGAGGAGGCTCCCAGGGGACCCACCGCTTTAGAAATATGTCAAACCATGAACTTTACAATGCAGGCCATTTCCTGGAGTCTGTGGTTGCCTACACCCGTTACCGGGAAGGCATCAATGATCCGGACTACCGGCTCTATGTGACAGGCAAACGCTTTGCAGATCTGATTGTTAATCTGTTTGGACCAAATGGTAAACGCCATGAGGTACCGGGACATGAAGAGGTTGAGCTGGCGCTTGTGAAGTTTGGAAAGCTGGCTGAGGAGTACGAGGGGGAGGGAAGCGGTCAGAAATATTTTGACACTGCAAAGCTTCTCATCGACCGGCGAGGCGAGAGCTCATCCCTGAGAGAGAGTGGTTATAGAGGCAACGATTACTCCCAGGATGCAAGACCCTTTGTCAATGAGACAAACGGCGTAGGCCATGCCGTGCGTGCCAACTATTTTTACGCAGGCGTGACGGATATCGCCACCCTGCTGGAGGACGGCGATGAGGATAAGGCAGCATACCTGAAATCCCTGGATGCTATCTGGGACTCTGTGGCCAACAGAAAAACCTACATCACCGGAGGTATTGGCGTAAGGACACATGGCGAGGACTTCGGCAATGACTATGAGCTGCCAAACAACAACTCTTACTGTGAGACCTGTGCGGCAATTGCATTGGCAAACTGGAACCAGAGGATGAATCTGGTACATGAGGACGCGAAATACGCGGACGTTGTAGAGCGAACACTGTACAATGCCATTTTGGTGGGAACAAACCTGGACGGCAACCGGTTCTTCTACAGCTCACTGCTTGAGGTTGGCAATGGAAACGGACGTTCCGAGTGGTTTGCATGCGCATGCTGCCCGCCAAACCTTATGAGAACCATTGCTGCACTGAGCGGTTACATGTACACGGTTCATAAAGACAATGTGTTTGTAAACATGTATATCGGAAGTGACGGCAAGGTAAATGTGGACGGAACCCAGGTGGATCTGAAGCAAGAAACAAATTATCCATGGGACGGAAACGTGAAGCTCACGGTCAATCCGGCAGCAGAAAAAGAATTTACCATGAAAATCCGTATTCCGGGATGGGTACAGGAGCAGAAGAACAAAAACGTAACCATTCAGGTGAACGGCGAAGCGGTGACGGAGAAAGCGGAAAAAGGTTATGTAGCGATCCGCAGAAACTGGAAGAAGGGCGATGTCATTGCCATTGATCTGCCCATGGAAATCAGAAAGACAGAGGCAAACCCAAAGGTTACCACAAACGCAGGCAGGATTGCCCTTGAGAGAGGCCCGGTGGTCTACTGTATGGAAAAGGCAGGCAATGCGCAGCTCAACAGTGAGATCAGCAATTTCAACCCGCTCAACTTTGTGATCCCGAGAGATGCGGATCTGAAGGCAGAGTACAATGAAACCCTTTTGAAGGGTGTTGTGGAGATCACGGGAGATGTCACCTATAACAATGGTTCAGAAACCATTCCGGCAAAGCTCCAGGCAGTACCTTACTATGCGTGGAACAACCGGGGAGATAATGATATCTATGGACAGAATAACGGCACCAAGATGCTGATCTGGACCAAGGCAAGCGGAGAGGCCCCGGACAGGGCGGTTGAGGAAGCCATAGAGAAGATCAATGCCATCGGAACCGTGGAGGCCACAGAGGCATGCCGGGCCAGGATAGAAGCGGCACGCGCAGCGTATGATGCGCTGAGCGAGGCACAGCAGGCAAAAGTGACAAACGCAAAGACTCTGACTGACGCAGAGGCTGAGTATGATCGTCTGATGGAGGAGGAGCACGCAGTAGAGTGGGCAATTCAGCTGATCGACCGCGTGGGCGTTGTTAGCCTGGATTCCAAGGCAGCCATTGAGGCAGCCCGTACAGCCTACAACGGACTTAACGACGAGCAGAAGGCGCTTGTGACAAACCTGGATGTACTGGAGATAGCAGAAAAGACGCTTCAGAAGCTGGAAGCAGATAAGGTAAGTGCAAACAAAGTGGCAGAACTGATCGGCAAGATCGGTGAGGTTACTTATAATTCCAAGCAGGCAATCGAAGCAGCCAGAAAGGCATTTGACCAACTGACCTCATCCCAGAAGGGCATGGTGGAAAATCTGGACAAACTGACCACAGCGGAGCAGGCATACGCAGCTATGACAGCGGGTGATGAGGCTGCGGCTGGTGTGGTTGCAGATATGATCGCCGGACTGGACTCCATTGACGCAGATTCCAGAAATGTCATTCAGGCAGTGCGTGCAGCATACGATGCACTGACTGGAGAACAGAAAAAGTTGGTTAAAAATGTAAATGTTCTGACAGCAGCGGAGAAGGCTATTGAAGGATTGGAAAATAAGGCTGCGGCTGACGAGGTATCCGCTCTCATTGGAGCATTGAAGAATGTGACTTTGCGAGACGCCTCCAAGGTGGAGACAGCCCGTGCGGCATACGAAGGACTCACCTCTGCCCAGAAGGCGCTGGTGACCAATGTGAATGTCCTCACAGCAGCAGAGAGTACACTGAAAAAGCTTGAGCAGCAGGCAGCAGATAAGGATAAGGCCGATGAGGTGATGGTTCTGATCAGCAGAATCGGCTCAGTGAACAGTGAGTCTGAGGATGCCATAGAAGCGGCCCGCAGGGCATATGAAAAACTTACCGATGCGCAGAAGGCGCTGGTGAGCAACGTGGATATCCTGACGGCAGCGGAAAAAGCTTTTGCTGATCTGGGAGCTGACAAAAAAGCAGCGGACAGTGTGACCGCTCTGATTAACAAGATCGGTACTGTGGGACGGGAATCCGGGGAAGCCATTGAGGCAGCCCGCAAGGCGTACGATGCTCTGACTCCGTCTCAGAAAACAATGGTAGGAAATTTGGATACACTCACAAAGGCTGAGCAGGCTTATGCCGGAATGACTTCCGGGGATGCAGCGGCAGCAGGTGTGGTGGAAAACATGATCCGAAATCTGGGAACCATCACTCTGGACAGTGAGAATGTCATCAAGGCAGTCCGCGCAGCATATGACAGCCTGACGGATGCTCAGAAGTCACTGGTAGGAAACGCGGAGGATCTGGCAAAGGCAGAGAAAACCCTGACTGATCTGAAGAACCAGAAGCCGGAGACTCCGGTACAGCTGGCTGCACCTGAGGTGAAGTCTGTAAAGAGCAGTATTTCCAAGAAGGAAGCCGGCAGGGTAAAGATCACAGTATCCAGGGCTGAGGCAGGACAGACTGTGGAGGTATACCGCAAGGTAGGAAGCAGCGTGAAGCTCGTAGGCTCCACCACAGGAACCTTTGTATACGATGCAAAACCTGTGAGCGGAAAGAAGGCAAGCTACTACGCAAAGGCAGTTTCCAAGGATACGGCCAAGTACACAGACAGTGCGGACAGCAAAGCGGTTAGCATTACATTACCGGCAGATACCAGGAAGGTGACGGTAAAAGCACTGGGCAGGAAACAGGTACGCATCACCTGGTCTAAGGTGAAGGGTGCTAAGAAATACTACATTTATCGCTCTGCAAGTAAAAATAGCGGTTATATGAGGATCGCCTCTCTGAAGGCTGCCAAGCGCACATATACGGATAAGAAGGCCAAGGCAGGGAAGAAGTATTACTACAAGATAGTAACACAGAAGAGCGGTGGTTACAGCGGAGGAAAGATATCCAGAGCGGTGAAGGTAAAAAAATAAGTGGAAGTGTGAAGCTGCTAGACAATAACTGACAGGAAAATACTGGCTTCAGCATACATGTTGATGTTGAAAGCCAGTATTTTCATAATAGTATGGATCAACAGGCTAAGAAAAGGAGTTAAGTATGAAAAGACAATTGTGGAAAAGAGCAGCGGCTTTGTTTACAGCCGGCGTTGTTCTGGCTACCTCTGTTCCTGCGGGGAGCCTGACGGTAAACGCGGCCGAAAAAAAAGAGGTTAGCTATGAAGAAATCCGGCCATATTATAATGTGGACTGCGGGGATTTTGACGTGACCACACCGCCTGCCGGAGAAGACTTTGGCAAATTTCAGAGCGTCACGGAGCAGGTCTGGGGGGAGGATACCGGTACAGGATATACTTGGGGAATTGTCGATGACTATGACGTGACCCCGCCGGAGGCAAACCTGAACCCCAGTAATGGAGAGGGGATTCGCACAAACTGGACCTGGGCCCAGGAAAACGGGGGATACACCGTAGATTCTCCCAAGACAGCCACAAACCGTTACACCAAAAACCAGTGGGAAAGCAGCGGTTCCTTTGGTCAAACCCGTAAATTGGACTATACTTTTGAGCTGCCAAAGGGAACCTATGACGTGGAGCTTGCCTGTGTTGACCCATGGAATTGTTCAAAAAAACCTACGATTTTCCTGAACCTGGATAAGGATTCCCAGGTGGACTTTGGGGAATGTGCAGCGGGTAATAACGTAAGCAGGGAGATCAACCTCTCAGATGGTGAGGATTTGACCGTAAACTTCCGCGCACAGGGGGATAATAATAAGGCAATCAATGTATCTTACATAGTAATTTCAAATCCGGAATATAAGAATCTGTACAAGGCATATACAGCCGCAACCGTGGAGGGCACTGCAAAGGGGAACTTTGAGCTGCCCCAGGGTACTGGTGAGACAGCCATTGCGTGGACCAGCTCCAATGAGAATGTGATTCAGGTAAATGGTTCAGTGGCTGAGGTGACAAGAGGAGACAGAGCAGAAAAGGTGACCTTAACGGCTGTGATTTCCGACAGCCAGTACTTTGTGAAAAAGGAACTGGAAATCAGAGTACCTGCCGAGAACTCGGTAGACAGCAATGTAGCTATAAAGGAGTTTCCAAATACCAGCGTGGAGATCACTGATGACTACTATGTAAACTCCTACAACAAAGAGGTGGACTACCTGCTGAGCCTGGAAACAGACCGCCTGCTTGCGGGTTTCAGGGAGACAGCCGGATATGCCGCTGGCTATGACGAGGCAAAGAGAAAAGAGCTGATGCGGAACCAGACCAGGTATGACGGATGGGAAAACACCCTGATCGGAGGCCACACGATTGGGCACTATATGTCAGCGATCGCACTGGCATATGCCAATCCCCAGGCCACACAGGAGCAAAAGTCAGCCCTGCTGGCAAAAATAAATGCCTGCGCGGACGGACTGAGGGAGTGCCAGGAACTCACAAAGGGAAGCAGCCGCTGCAAGGAAGGGTTTATCTTCGGAGCTACCATACCCAACCCTGATGTATTGGAGAGCCAGTTCAACAATTACGACGGTCAGGGAGCCAGCAGCGGCCACTGGGTGGCCTGGTACACCACACACAAGATCTTGGCCGGACTGGTGGATCTCTATAAATATGCGGGCAATGAGACAGCGCTGAAGACAGCCGTGGATCTGGGAATCTGGACTTACAACCGTGCGAGCCAGTGGGATGCCGCCACAAAGCAGAGAGTGCTGAATGTGGAGTATGGCGGAATGAACGATGCGTTATATGAACTGTACGCCTGCGTGGAAAACAACCGGGAATACAGTCAGTACAGCAGTAAGATTCTCAAAGCTGCAGAGCAGTTTGACGAGACCAGCTTGTTTGAGCGGGTAAAAAGCGGCGGAAGCAACATTTTAAATGGCAAACACGCCAACACTACCATCCCCAAATTTGTCGGTGCAATAAAGCGCTATCTGGTTTTGGGGGAGGATGAGAGAGTCTATCTGGAATACGCCGAAAAGTTCTGGGATATGGTGGTCAGCCATCACACCTATTTGACGGGCGGAAACAGCGAGAACGAGCATTTCGGTGCAGACGATGTCTTATACGGTGAGCGCACCAACGTAAACTGCGAGACCTGCAACACTTACAATATGCTCAAGCTCACCCGGGATCTCTACCGGGCCACCGGGGATAAGAAATATGCCGACTACTATGAAAATACTCTGATCAATGCTATTATGTCCTCCCAGAACCCGGAGACTGGCATGAGTATGTATTTCCAGCCTATGGCCACTGGATACCAGAAAGTGTTCGGAAAACCCACCACAGATTTCTGGTGCTGTACCGGAAGCGGAATGGAGAACTTTATCAAGCTGAACGACAGCATTTACTTCCAGATGGATAACAGTGTCATTGTCAACCAGTACCTGAGCTCTGAAGTGACCTGGGAAGAAAAGAACGTAAAGCTGGTGCAGACATCAGGCATCCAGCGCATTGAATCCGAGGAATCCGTGATAAAGGTAGAGGCTCTGGATAACACACAGAAGTCCGCAGTACAACTGGCCCTGCGCATTCCGGACTGGGTAGCGGATCAGGGCAATACCATGAAGGTCTGGGTTAATGAAACAGAAGTGTCTGCCCCGGTATACTTTGACTTTGAAGGCAGAGAAGCCTATGGAGATGCCGTGAAGCAGCATGGATACATTGCAGTGAATGTAAAAGGCGGCGACACCGTAAAGGTACAGACACCTATGGAGACTGCAGCCTTTAACCTTCCGGACGGCGATGGCGTGAATACCTATGCATTTAAGTACGGCCCCGTGATGCTCAGCGCAAAGCTTGGAAATGACCCAAGCAAGCAGACAGAGACCTCCCACGGTGTGGCAGTGCGCAAGCCTTCCACCAGCGCGGTTACAAGTGACCGGATCAGCATCTACGGAGCGGACTCAGTAGAGGCGTACATGAAGGATATCGACAAAAACATGGTGCGCACAGCGGGCAATGTGTTCCGCCTGCAGGGAGCAAACTGCACCTATGATTTTGTACCCCACTATAGCCAGTACACAGACAACTATGGAATTTACTGGACCTACTATGTAGGGGCCAAGGATTCGGCATCCATCATAAGTGAAAAGGATGTCAACCGGAAAAACCGGGTTACCATAGACAGCCTTCAGGCAGGGTATGGTCAGTATGAGCCGGGTCTGGACCCGAACACAGGAAATGTGGGAAGCTCTACAGAGCACATCCGCTATGCAACAGCCGGCGGATACTTTGAGTATGAGATCAAAGTGGATGCCAAGGAGAAAAATTACCTGATGCTGACACTGAGAAGGGAAGATGACGGTAAGCCCCTCAAGGTGTCCTCAGGCGGCGTGACGCTGTTTGAAAGCTCTGCCTTGGACAGCAGCGCTAAAGAAGCGGAGCAGGGACTGTTATCGGACAGCGACTTTAAGAAATACTATCAGATGAGAGTGGAAATACCGGAAACAGTGATGGGCACCAAGTATCCAAACAGTGAGGGCTTCGATGTGGTTCGTTTCCGGTTTGAGGGTACCGCTACAGAGGCTTCCGCCTGCCTGTACAATTGGTCCTACTGCGTAAGAGGATACCAGGATACCAACAAGCTGAAAAGTCTCAAAGTGGAAGGACAGGCTGTGGACCTCCAGTCCGGAAGCTATACCCTGAAACTGGACAGCGCGAAGGACACCTTTAACGTTCAGGCCGAGATCGAAGACAGCAAGGGATATGTGGCAGTAAACGGAAAGGCCTTTGAGGAGGCACAGGATGCGGAGATTGAACTTACCGGCTACAGCGGAAGCTACCGGGTGGAAGTATATGCGGAGAGCTTTGAACTGGCGGATTCCTTTACCATCCAGGTAAAACAGGATACCTCAGACATTGATTTCAGCAAGAACATAATAAAATATTATTCCTTTGATGAGACACTGGATGACGCCAAAACCGTTAAGAAGGATTCTGTGCCTCCTGAAATAAACAAAACGCCTGCTTATACGGACGGGGCTAACGAAAAGTCTGGAAAGGCTCTGAGCCTGGACGGCACCTATGGTCTTCTGATGGGCAGTGCAAAGGATTTGGGCGAGAGCTATACAGTATCCTTCTGGATGAAGCCCGGAAATATTGGCAAGGACGTAGACCCCACTTTCTGTGCAGGAACCTTCAGCCCGGAATATTGGCTGAGCGCTACCTTTGACGCAAAGCTTTGGTCAAAGAACGGGGACTATATAGCCACAAATTCATCCAATGCCTACCGCAGCGGGGAATGGCAGTATGTATCCATCGTAGTGGACGCCAGCAAGGCCGGCTCCCAGGACGGACGAGTGACGGGAAGCCTGTATGTAAACGGACAGATGGTATCCAGCGGAGATGTGGCAAAGGGAATCATGACAAACAATGGCGCTAAGCTGTACTTTGGCGTAAACGCCTGGGATGCCTACTATAAAGGAGCACTTGATGATCTGATCATGCTGAATACTGCACTTGGCAAGCGTGAGATCAACGCCTTCATGGACGGAACGATCGGAACAGACGGAAAGGTTCAGGAACCTGAACCGGATGACAGGGAAGAGATTGCCGCAGCGAAAGCTACCTTACGGGAAAAAATCACAAAGGCGGAAGCATACCAGGCATCAGACTACACTCCCGATACCTTTGGCGTGCTGGAGACAGCGATTGAGGACGGAAAGAAAGTTCTCACAGATGAAGCCGCCACACTGGATGAGGTGCTTGCAGCAATCACGGTACTGGATGAGGCCGAAGAGGGATTGGAGAAAGCAGAGACACCCGAACCGGAGCCCGAACCAAAACCGGAGCCAAAGCCGGAACCTAAACCGGAACCCAAGCCTGAGCCCAAACCAGAACCCAAGCCTGAACCATCCGTGCCATCCTACGTGGGCAAAACAGTGACGGTTGGAAATTACCGCTACCGGATCACCAAACAGAATCAAAAAACCGGAGAAGCCTCTTTTGCAGGTGTGAAGAAAAAGAAAACTTCTGTGACCATTCCGGCATCGATTAAATACAAGGGAATTTCCTTCAAAGTAACCAGCATAAGGACAAGTGCAATGAAGGGAAATACCAAGGTGACAAAACTGGTGATCGGCAAAAATATTAAGACCATCGGCAAAAAAGCATTTTATGGATGTAAAAAACTGAAGAGTATACGATTTGCAGGGAAAAACGTAAAGAAAATTGGAACAGGGGCATTTTTGAAGATCTACCCCCGGGCAGTGGTGAAGGTTCCAAAGTCGGTAAAGAAAAAATATAAAAAAATGCTGACAAAGAAAACAATCAATACAAGGACAGCAAAAATAAAGTAACCGCTGCATTTTAGAACAGGTAACTCCGGCAAATCAGGGGCAGAGGGAGGGAGAAAGAGAAAGCCCCGGGCCGTCAGAAAAAAAGGAGGAATAAATTATGGGAAGTAACCGGAAAGTTTGGAAACGGATTTTAACCACCTCATTGTCAGTGACTATGTTGGCAGGAAGCCTGCCCTATCAGGCGCTGGCAGCGACGGAAGTACCCGTCTATGAGGAAAATGCGGAAGTGACACTGGAGTCAGTGCAGACAGGCCGCGAGGCAGACCAGGTCATCGCCAGCTTTAACTTTGACAATGAACAGGACGGACTGACAGGCGCAGGTGCAAAGGCAGAGGTCAGAGGGAATGTTCAATATAGAGACTACATGGATGGTAAGGCGTTGTATCTGGATGGAAACGGAGGCCATCTGAGTGTTACCAAAGAGTCGGGTGAGAGCCTTCTCACGGGAGTGGAGGAACTAACCATCTCCTACGACGCAAAACCGGACCGGACAGAGACCAACTGGATGTTTTACGCAGCTCCCAATGAGAATGGGCAGACATACAACGTTGAGCAGTACCTTGGAATCATGGTCCAAAATGGTAATACCAAGGCGGAGCGGTACAAGAACTCTGGAAGCAGGCCCGCTTGCCCAAACCCCTCTACCGGAGCTGACTGGGCGCATGTGGATGTAGTGGTTGCTAAGGACCGCACAGAGGTTTACGTAAACGGACTCTTGAAAGACAGCGCTGCCAGCAGCATCGCAGTGCCGGACATCCTGGGGGACAAGAGCATCCTCTATATCGGCAAGGCAAACTGGGGAAACGGCGAGTACGCGAAGGCATGGATCGACAATTTTGAGATTCGCAGCAGGGCAATGTCAGAGATGGAGATCGCCGAAAAGCAGGGGATCGAGCTCTCAGCTCTAAAAGGCGTGACCAGCGACAGCCTGTCCATTATCACAAGTGAAGTCAATGCGGACACCAAAACCGCAACCCTGTACGTCAGCAAAAGCAACACCAAGACGGATGATTTTACAGCAGTTCCCCTGAGTTTCCAGATGGTGGCAGGAGCAGAGATAGAGGGAGGACAGCAGGATACCTATGACCTGACAAAACCTGTGACTCTATCTATCAACCATATGGGACAAAGCCAGGCATGGACCGTTCAGACTGTGCTGTGCAACAGCCCGGTATTGCCGGGAGAGTTTGCGGACCCTGACATAGATGTATTCAACGGCAAGTTCTACATCTACCCCACAACAGACGGGGTTGAGGGCTGGGGCGGTTACCTGTTCCACGCATTCTCCTCTGAGGACCTGGTGAACTGGGAAGACGAGGGTGTGATCCTGGATCTGAAAGCCACCGAGAGCTATCAGAATGAAAAGGGAGTGGAAGTAGCCACCGTTCCATGGGCAAGCGGTAACGCCTGGGCGCCCAGCATTGAGAAGAAAAACGGCAGATATTATTTTTACTTCTGTGGAAATAATGGAAATGCCAAGGCCATCGGCGTTGCTGTGGCGGACAGCCCTGCAGGACCCTACACAGTCAAGGAGACTCCTCTTTTGACCATTGAGGACTGCCAGGCTGAGGGCATCAAGATGGGACAGGTGATTGACCCGTCAATCTACACAGAGGATGACGGCACCTCCTACATGCTGTTTGGAAACGGAAATCCTGCCATCGTACAGCTGGGAGAAGACATGATGAGCTGGGTCCCGGGCACACTGAAAAACTACAGCGGAGCCAATGGATTCCGCGAGGCCATCACAGTGACAAAGAAGGACGGAAAGTATCACTTTACCTGGTCCCAGGATGACACAGGCAGTGAAAACTATCAGGTGAATTATGGTGTGGGTGACAATTTGTACGGACCTATCACATACAAATATCCCATTCTGCAAAAAGACACAGATAAGGACATCAAGGGAACCGGACACCATTCCGTACTCCAGGTCCCCGGAAAAGAGGAATACTATATCGCCTATCACAGGTTTTTAACTCCTCTTGGACAGGTTACAGGAGGATTCGGCTACCACAGAGAGACCTGTGTGGACAAGCTCACCTTTGGTGAGGATGGCCTGATCCAGAAAACAGCACCCACGCTGGAGGGAAATCAGACACCTGTGGTTTTAAATACCGTTCAGGTTTCTTACACAGCGGGAGAGCATGGAACCATTCAGGGCGATCTGCAGCAGAGTGTGATCGTGGGAACAGAATCCAACCGGGTTACTGCAGTTCCTGATACTGGGTATGTATTTGAAAAATGGAGCGACGGTATGACAGATCCGGTCCGCTTTGAGAAAAATGTGCAGAGCGCGGCTGCCTATACAGCAATCTTTAAGGAAGAACCCAAGGCGACTGTCACCTATGAGGCAGGCATGGGAGGAACCATTGAGGGCGAGACCGTCCAGATCATTGACAAGGGTGGTTCCACCACAGAGGTCACCGCAGTACCAAAGGAGGGATATACCTTTGTACAGTGGAGCGACGGCGTGAAGACACCTAAGAGAAGCGATAAAAATGTACCTTTATCCATGAGTGTACGGGCGGTGTTCAAAGCAGCAGAAGAGACCGTGATCGCGGCCTTTGACTTTGACAGCGAGACCGATGGCTTTAAGGGGAACGGGGCAGTGGCGAAAGTAAACGGAGCCGGGACGCTCACAGGCAGCTACCCGGGAGGCGGAAAATCCGTAAGCTTAAGCCGCAATAACTGGCTGAACCTGGAGAAAGAGGATGGAAGCGCACTGCTGAAGGGACTGGAGGAGATTACCGTATCCTACGACAGCAGGGCGGTGAACTACCAGGCTGGATGGGCCTTCTTCGCAGCTCCCAATACCAATAAGCAGACTTACAACAGCGAGCATTACCTGGGCATCCTGGACAAAGGAACCAAGGTGACAGCGGAGCGCTACAACAACAACGGCTCCAGACCGGCTGTGTCCCAGGCTGATTCCACTGTGGAGTGGAAGCATGTGGATATGGTAATCGAAAGCGGCAAGACCACCCTGTACATTGACGGCAAGAAGAAAGCGGAGACACCAAGCAGCCATAAGCTCAGCGATATCTTAGGTGAGAGCGGCGGCATTGTTCAGATCGGAAAAGGAAACTGGGGAGATGGCGGCGAGTACTTCAACGGACAGATTGACAATCTGAAAGTTTACAGTGTTGCAAGGACTCCGGAAGAGCTGGCTATCCCAAATGAAGATAAGGACATTGTAGCCAGGGCCAAGGCAGGACTGGAAATTCCGAATATGGATGACATCCGCGGAAATATCACACTGGTGGAGACACTGGAGGGGGCAGAGATTACCTGGCAGAGCTCTGATCCGGCCGTGATCACAGATAAGAAGAATGGCGATAAAGAAGCCGGTGTAGTGTCAAGAGGAAAGACAGACAAAAAGGTTACACTGACCGCCACGATCCAAAAGGGCGAGGCAAAGGACAGCAAAAAGTTTGTCGTAACCGTGGCAAAAGCACCTGAAGAACTCAAGGAAGACGATTTTACAGCATATCTGTTCGGAAGCTTTACGGGAACCGAAGGGTCCAGGACAGATGAGCAGATCTACTTTGCAACAAGCAAGGACGGATATTACTATACAGACCTGAATGACAAGAAGCCTGTGCTGGAGAGCCCCATCGGTGAAAACGGAGTCCGTGACCCCTATATTCTCCGCTCCGCAGAGGGAGATAAATTCTTTATGATCGCAACGGACCTGAGCATCTACTACCGTGGGGGCTGGGGAAATGCAAGCGCCACCACCACAGGAAGCCGTGACCTGATTGTATGGGAGTCCACAGACCTGGTGAACTGGTCAGAGCCCCGCGCAGTGGCCGTAGGACCTCTGGATGCAGGCTGCGCATGGGCTCCTGAGGCAATCTACAATGAAAAGACCGGAGAGTATGTGGTCTACTATGCCACAGCGCATGTAATTGACGGAAAGACGGATCAGGATCTGAGAATTTTCTCCACAACCACCCGTGATTTCGTAAGCTTCACAGAGCCCCAGGAGTATATCTGGAGAGCCAAAAACCGCTCCATCATTGACACAACCATGATCTGGAATGCAGAGGACGGATACTACTACCGCGCTTCCGCGGACGGACAGATCACCCTGGAGAGAAGCAAGGATATCTTTGGGGAGTGGGAGAAAGTGACCACCTTAAATGACTTAGGACTGGGCGGAGACATGACAGGCGGAAAGCTGGAAGGCCCGGAGCTGTTTAAATTCAACAAAAAGGACTGGGTGGACGGAAAGCCTACCTATGGACTTTACACTGACCAGTATGCTGAGGGAAAAGGATATCTCCCGGTGATCACTACAGATCTGAGTGATGCCACAAATGCAAATAAGTCCTGGAAGAAACTGTCCAGCAACGAGTACAGCTTTGATGCTCTGAAAAAACGCCATGGAACCATTTTGAACCTCACCCAGGAAGAGTATGACAGGGTGATGAAAGCCTACCACAGCGCGAACCTGACCTATGAGGCCGGGGAGGGCGGAACCATCCAGGGTGAAACCTCCCAGAATGTAATCATAGGCGGAGATGCCAAGACTGTAACCGCAGTGCCAAATGAAGGCTATGAATTTGTAAAATGGGATGACGGAGTGACCACCGCAGCCCGCACGGACAAAAATGTGAAAGCCGATAAAACCTATACGGCGATCTTCCAGAAAAAAGGAACTCCTGTAGAGAAGGTAACCATAACCTACAAAGCAGCAGAGGGCGGAAAAATTGAAGGAAAAGCCAGCCAGCCCATTGATAAGGGAAGCAGCACGGAAACCGTAACCGCAGTGCCAAACGAAGGTTATGAATTTGTAAAATGGGACGACGGATTGACAACAGCCAGCCGTACGGACAAAAACGTGACCGAGAGCAAGACCTACACCGCCATCTTCCAAAAGAAGGAAATCCCTGTGGACAAGGTTATCTTGACCTATAAGGCAGGGGAGGGCGGAAGCATCCAGGGTGAAACCTCCCAGAATATAGTCATCGGAGGAGATGCCAAGACCGTAACCGCAGTGCCAAACGAAGGCTATGAATTTGTAAAATGGGACGATGGTGTAACCACCGCCAGCCGTACTGACAAAAACGTGAAGGAGAGAAAGACCTACACCGCAATATTCCAGAAGAAGGAAATCCCGGCAGAGCAGGTGACCGTAACCTATGCAGCCGGTGAGGGCGGCCGTATCGAAGGAGATGCAGAACAGACCATCACCAAGGGCGGTTCCGCCACAGCCGTAAAGGCAGTGGCAAACGCAGGATACACCTTTGTGAAATGGAGCGATGGCAGGACAGAAGCCAGCCGTGCGGACAGCAATGTGACGGAAACCAAAACCATTACCGCTGAGTTTAAGAAGGATGCAGTTGTGGAGAAGCCCAGGGTAGAGCTCAGCCAGAAGAAGATCCAGATGGGCGTAAAGGAGAAAGTGACCTTAAAAGCCACGGTACTTCCGGCGGGATCATCCCAGAAGGTAACGTATAAATCCAGCAAGAGCTCTGTGGTAAAAGTATCCTCCAAGGGTGTACTCACAGCCAAAAAGACCGGAAAGGCCACCATCACCGTGACATCCGCAAACGGGGCTAAGGCCACCTGCAAGGTAACGGTGAAAAAGGCACCTAAGAAATTCAGCCTCACTGCAAAGAGCAAAACTCTGAAAAGAGGAAAGACCTATCAGATCAAAGCCAAATTCCCGAAGGGAACCTACAGCAACAAGCTGACGTTCAAATCCAATAAAAAGTCAGTGGCAGCGGTTTCCAAGACAGGAAAGGTGACAGCCAAAAAGAAAGGCACAGCTGTGATCACAGTGAGCACCTTTAACAAGAAAAAGGCAACCATTCGGATTAAAGTAAAATAACAGGTCTGCTTGTGCGGACAGTCTATAGTTAAAGGGCAGGGAAAGGAGGGGGAAGCGGAAACTTCCGCCTCCTTTTCTTAAGACTCTTAACTATGAAAAAATAAGGAGGAAAAGGTTATGCAGAAAAGAGCGCTATTTAAAAAGTTTATTGCTCTGGGCCTCACAGCAGCTCTGGGGGCAGGCAGTATCCTGCCTGTTACAGCAGCGGAAATGACGGTGGAGGAAAAGGCGGGCGGTTCCATGGCCATGCTGGCCCATTATCCCCTGCAGGAAGACGCAGAGGATATTTCAGGAAATGAGAACAACGGACAGATCCACGGATCTGTCACATGGGAGGACGGACTGGTGCTTCCGGGAGGAAGAAAAACCAGTGACAGCAGTGCGTCCTATGTCACCCTGCCGGAGGGCATGCTTGACAAAAAGGATGAGGTGACTATTTCTGCCTGGATCAAAAGCAATACCAACAGCGGAAACTACAGCGCTCTGTTTTTCGGCACGCCTGCACAGGGCAATCAAATGCCGTTAAACTACTGGCTGTTCAATCCCACCAATCCAAACGGACTGTTTAAATCCGTGTTTACCAACGGCAATAACGTGGATGCGCCCTACCAGACGGAGGCCGGCGTCACCAGCGCAGCCACCACGGCGTTTAAGGGGGAATGGACCCACTACACCACGGTGCTGACAGAGGACTCTGTGACCGGATATATCAATGGGGAAAAGATAGGGACAGCGGCGAAAACGAAAACCACATCGGATTTCGGAACCGGGCTGCAGGCCTATATCGGGCGCTCCAATTATCTGAATGACAATACCTACGGGGGAGGATTCCAGGATGTCCGCATTTACGACAGCGCTCTGGCGCCGGCTCAGGTGGAGGAGGTCTATCTGGATACCGACCAGGTGAACGCAAATGTAAAGGCGAAAGTGCTGGGCGGCATTGCCGACAGGCTGAGCCTGGATGACTACCTGGATTACGGGGTCCTGTGCAGAGAGGACGGAATAAAGCTTCCGGAAAGCTTCTATGGGGCTAAGGTAAGCTGGACCTCTGATCACAAGGATATCATTTCCGATGAGGGTGAGGTCACCCTTCCCACTGCCACCACGCAGGTGAACCTGCAGGCGGAATTAGAATTGGGAAATTCTGTAGAGACAAGGAGCTTCCAGGTGACCGTTCTGGCCAAAGAAGGGCAGATTGCCTACTGGAAGGAACACATGAAAGTCCCCTACGTGCTGGACGCCAAAACCGTCCTCCCGGTTTCCCTTGGAAAAGTGACCATTGACTGGTCCCAGGAATCCTGCATCGCTGCGGACGGGACTGTGAATCCGGACTTTACCGGGAAAAAGCAGGCGACCCTCAAGGCGGTCCTGCGGGATGGAGCACAGGAGGAAATCATGGAGTTCCCGGTATATATTCTTGGAAAGGATGCAGTTTATGCCCAGACTTATACGCGCACCCCGGACGGGGACTATGGTGTGAATCTGGCCTACAGTATGCATCTGGCGTACAGCGCGGATGGGGTGAGCGGATTTACAGCCTTGAATGACAACTCAGGCCTCCTCTATATGAGAGCAGCCACCAACTCCAATGAGACCATGACCAGAAAGGGAATGAAAAACCCATATCTCTTCTACTGCGAGGACGGAAGCTTCGGCGTGGCAGCCACCAGAGTAGAGGTGGGAGGAGAGACAGACGGACAGAAGGCTTCCTCCATCATGTTCTACACCTCTGAGAATCTGATGGCCTATGAGGAAGTGGGATTCCTGGATATGAAGACAGATAAGGCAGTGCAGAGTCCTGTCTGTGAGTTCGATTCCGCAGCAGGAGTCTACCGGATTACCTGGAACGACGGGGAAGGGAATTACTATGAGAACACAGTGGAAAGTTTAAACGCGGACAGCGCGGTTTCTGAGCCTGTTTCTGTACCGGCTCCCCAGGTCCGCAGAGCAGATACGGGAATCGCCGGAGCGGTGGAGGGCAATCTTCTGGCGCTGGAAAACGGCATTGGTACCAAGCTCAAAACGAAACTGTCCAAGCTGGTAAACACTGGAATGGAGGTTCCGGAGAAGATATTGGCAACCTCCAGGGAGGATGTGGAGAAGGTGAGGGCAACGGCGCTCTACAACGACGGCTCCACGGCCTCCAAGGCAGTGAACTGGGATCTGTCGGGAGTGGATTTTGAAACCTCTGGTAACTACACTGTAAAAGGTACCGTCACACAGCCCACTTTCCACAATGAAAACTATCTCTTCTATAAACGCCCAGACCCGGAGATGGTAAAGTACAACGGGAAATTCTACTTTATCTCCACAGATGAGAACGGACAGAGCAGAATCTACATCCGCGTCAGCGACACCCTGGCAGACATCGGAAGTTCCGGGGAGTCCCTGATTTTAGACGGGAATTCCTATCCGGATCTCTTCAATACATGCCTGTGGGCACCTGAGCTGCATGTGATCGGGGAGGACCTGTATCTCTTTTTCTCGGGAAGCCTTAGCATCTGGTCCGGCGTACAGTCCTTTGTGGCGAAACTCAAAGAGGGCGGAGATCCCACAAGACCGTCGGACTGGGAAAAACCGGTGCGCGTGAAGGATCAGAATGGGAATAACATCTATGAGGCATCTGAGGGAATCACACTGGATATGACTTACTTCGAGGTAGCCGGACAGGGCTACGTGGTTTGGGCACAGCGTCAGTTTAACCCAGTGGACACCGGGTCCTGGCTTTACATTGCCACGGTTGACCCCAAAGAACCGTGGAAGCTGACCAGCGACAGGGTGTGCATTTCCAAGCCGGACTATGGCTGGGATAACAACAATACCTTTGTGGATGAGGGGCCCTTTGTGATCCAGAGGGATGGAAACATCTTCCTGACCTTCTCGGGAGCCGGGGTTGACCCCACATACTGTGTGGGCATTCTGACAGCCAAGGACAGCGACAATCTTCTGGATGCATCTGTGTGGACAAAGGGCAACTATCCCATTCTCACCTCCCGCTCCGTTCCGGGCCAGTATGGACCAGGACACAACTCCTACATCTACGATGATGACGGAACATTGTACAATGTGTATCATGCACAGTGGAACAAGGGAGCCAGAAGCGCCAGCATCCGCAGAGTGCATTTTGACATAGACGGTATGCCCGTACTGGACCTTGTGGAAGAGCGAGATCTGGTGGATGCATATAAAAATGTCACCATGCAGGTACAGGTCTATGACCCCAACCAGCAGGTGACGGTGACCTATGAGGCGGGCGAGGGCGGCAGAATCGAAGGAGAAGCGTCCCAGACCTTTGGCATCACAGGGGATGCCAAGACCGTAACTGCAGTGGCTAAACCTGGTTATGTCTTTGAGCAGTGGAGCGACGGACAAAAAGACGCCAGCCGTACGGACAAGCAAGTGATGGAGAGTGTGACTTATAAGGCGATTTTCCGGAAAGTGGAAGTGCCCGCACAGCAGGTAACCGTCCGCTATGTGGCAGGTTCAGGCGGAAGGATTGAGGGAACTGCGGTTCAGACGATTCAAAAGGGTGGTTCCACCGCAGCCGTAAAGGCCGTGGCAAATGATGGTTATACCTTTACAAAATGGAGCGATGGAAGAACAGAGGCAGTTCGTACAGACAGCAATGTCACAGAATCGAAAACCTATACGGCTGAATTTAAAAAGGCGACAGTACAGCCGGAAAAAGTGACGCTGGCGAAGAAATCTATCCAGATGGGATTAAAGGAAAAAGTATCCTTAAAGGCTAAGGTACTGCCATTGGCCGCTTCCCAGAAGGTGACATGGAAGTCCAGCAAAAAATCAGTGGTAAGTGTATCCACCAAGGGAGTTCTGACGGCCAAAAGGACCGGAAAGGCAGTGATCACAGCCGCGGCATCAAACGGAAAAACGGCTAAATGTACCGTGACTGTCAAAAAGGCGCCCAGAAAAGTCATCCTGAACGTTAAAGCAAAGAAACTGAAAAAGGGAAAGACCTACCAGATCCGCGCGAAACTGCCCAAGGGCACCGCAAGCTTTAAAATGACCTATAAATCCAGCAAAAAGTCAGTAGCAGCGGTATCGTCCAGTGGAAAGATAACCGCAAAGAAAAAAGGCAGAGCTGTGATCACGGTGAAGACGTATAACGGGAAGAAAGCGAAACTGACTGTGACTGTTAAATAGTTGGAAAGGAGAACGCTATGAAAAAAGAGAGACTGGGAAAGGGGATTCTGTCCCTTGCAATGGCGGCTGTGCTGGGCGCAGCCTCCTTCCTGCCTGCCGCAGCGGCCTACCCTGCAGGGGAGGACGTCTGGAAGGCAGCGGAACAGACCAGCATGGAAGCAGAGATGCTGGCACACTATCCTCTTCAGGAGAACGCGGAGGATATTACAGAAAACCACAATGATGGGAAAATAAACGGAAATGTTACCTGGAGTGAGGGCCTGGTACTGCCGGGAGGAAAGGGCACTGGCGATGCCGCGGCATCCTATGTCACCCTTCCGCAGGGCATGTTTGACGGGCAGGATGAGCTGACCATCTCCGTATGGCTCAAGAGCAATACGAACAAGGGAAATTACAGCGCCCTCTTCTTTGGCACGCCGCCCCAGAGCAGCAACAATATGCCCTTGAATTACTGGCTGTTTAATCCCACAGACCCAACCGGGTACTTTAAATCCGTATTTACAGACAGCAATAAAACCAGCGCACCCTATGAGACGGAGGTGGGTGTCACCTCTGCAAGCACAGAAGCGTACAAGGGAGTCTGGACGCATTACACCACCGTACTCACTGAGGATTCTGTGACCGGATATATCAACGGGAAAAAGATTGGGACTGCGGCAAAGACAAAGACCACCTCAGACTTTGGAACCGGCCTGCAGGCCTATATCGGTCGTTCCAACTATCTGGCAGACCAGACCTACGCGGGCTCCTTCCAGGACCTGCGCATCTACTCCGGCGCTCTGGACGCAGACGGAATCCGTGACGTATACGCGGATACCGGGTATGTGACTGGGGAAATTCAGGAGAAGGTGGAGGCAGAGGCCTGGACATTGGTGAGCCTGGATAAGGCGCTTCCCCAGGGTATGGTGACGGATGAGACGCCGCTTGCTCTGCCAAAGCAGATCGGATCATCCCAGATCACATGGAGCAGCGACCACCCGGAGATTATTTCCGGGGAGGGAAAGGTAGCGCTTCCGGCAAAATCCACCACAGTCACCCTGACCGCGGCTGTGAAAGGTTCCGCCAAGACAGCAGAGAAGAATTTTGCAGTGCACGTAAAGGGCAGGGAGTCTTCGGCCAAGTACCTGATCAGCTACAACAACAGCCAGGAGAGGACGGACCTGGGGATGAGCCTGCATCTGGCTTACAGTGAAGACGGATCTGCATACACGGCGCTGAACTCCAACACCGGAATCTGCTTTGCAAAGAATTCCGGTTCTGCGAAGGACAACAACAAGAATGTGCTGAATGCCCCGTACATTTTCCCCAAAAAGGACGGCGGATATGGGATGATCGCTGCAAACAGCAGCAGTGCCTCAGTCTATCTCTTTGATTCAGAGGATCTGGTGCACTTTACCAATGAGAGAACCCTGAAAGTGAGCAGCGGTCCGGTAGTACAGGAGCCACGCTGCAGCTACGATGAGGAAACAGACACCTATCTGATCCAATGGAAAAACGGATTGACCCAGTATGAGACTGTCTCAGCGGATCTGAAGACCTGCGGGGAGACACGGGAGATCCCCTATGTGGAGGAGGTAGTTCCAGCTGCAGGCATCCCTGAGGGGGCAGTGGTATCCCAGATCCTGGAGGTAACCCCAGAGGAATATCAGAAAGTAGTGGACAAGCTTGGCCCAGTCACCAACACTGGAATAGAGGAAGTAAAACGGACCCTTCAGGAGGGGAGCAGTGTGGATATGGCACAGCTTTTGCCCAAGACGGTTACCCTGGACTACAGCGATGGATCTCAGAAGGAGATGAAGGTAGTATGGGAAGAGAAGGATGTTAAAGACATCCGCACCGACAAGCCCGGAACGTATCAAGTGAAGGGCACGGTACAGCAGACCCAGTATGAGAATCCCTTTATTGAGCAGAGGGCAGATCCATGTATCCTGAAGGGGGATGACGGATACTATTACTTTACAGCTTCCTACCCCATGCTGGGTGACAAGGACATGAACGGATACGACAAAGTGGTGCTGAGGCGTTCCAAGACTATTGAGGGACTTAAGGATGCGGAGGAAGTAACGATCTGGGACTGCGATGGCACCACAGGGATGTACCGGTACATCTGGGCCCCGGAAATCCGCCTGATTGCCGGAGACTACTATATTTATTACACTGCAAGTGTGGAATCCTGGAATGTGTGGGGAATTCGCCCCCATGTTCTCAAATGTACGGACCCTGAAAATATCATGAATCCGGCCTCCTGGGAGGAAGAGGGCAGGTTCCAGGCTGCTGCCGGGGATACAAAGGCATTCACCAACTTCTCACTGGATATGACCTATTTTGAGAACAACGGCCACCACTATGCGATCTGGGCCCAGACGGATGAGTGCTCCAGCCTGTTCATGGCAGAGATTGATCCTGAGGAACCCTGGAAATGCACCTCAAAGAGCATTCGCCTCAGCTATCCGGACTACAGCTGGGAGAGAGTGAATGAAAATGTAAATGAAGGCGCCTCCGTAATCAAGAGAGACGGGAAGATCTATATCGCCTTCTCCGCCTCCGGCACAGGACCGGAATACACCATCGGACTGCTGAGCGCAGATGCGGACGCAGACCTGATGGATGTGAATTCCTGGACAAAACAGGGCTATCCGGTTCTGACCTCCGCGGATGTTCCGGGAGAATACGGACCAGGGCACAACTCCTTCACTGTGGATGAGGATGGAAATGATATTTTCGTATACCACGCCCGCTCCGAGGAGTGTTACCGTGACCAGTGTAACTGGGCAAACCAGGGTCCTCTCTATGACCCGTGCCGCGACGCCAGATTAAAAAGAGTGCACTGGGCAGCAGACGGTACCCCTATCCTGAAAATGACGTATGGACAGGAGCTGGCCGAGGAGTTTCGAACCATCACCGCTCAGGTGACGGTTCAGGCCAAGGAGAAACCCGAACCCTCTGAGCCGGAGACACCCTCCACAGAGACACCGTCCACGGACAAGCCGGTAGAAAAGCCATCCGTACCCATGGCCTCAAAGGTCATCCTGAGCAATAAGACGATACGGATGGGGCAGAAGGAAAAGGTGAGTCTGAAAGCAAAGGTGTATCCAGCAGGAGCAGAGCAGAAGGTGGTTTGGAAATCCAGCAAAAAGTCCGTGGTCAGCGTATCCTCCAAAGGCGTGCTGACTGCAAAGAAGACCGGAAAGGCTGTGATTACCGCCGCAGCGTCAAACGGCATCCGGGCAAAGTGCACGGTGACTGTGAAAAAAGCTCCAAAGAAACTCAGCCTTACCACAAAGGCCAGGACTCTGAAAAAGGGCAAGACCTATCAGATCAAAGCCAAATTCCCGGCGGGGACCTACAGTCATAAGCTGACCTTTAAGTCCAGTAAGAAGTCTGTGGCAGCAGTTTCCTCCACCGGAAAGGTGAGCGCAAAGAAAAAGGGAAAAGCGGTGATCACCGTAAAGACCTTTAATGGGAAAAAGGCAAAAATTAAGATAACCGTCAAATAATCCAGGGACGTTTCTCTGGGAAACACATTGAGCATCCGGCAGTAACCCGACTTTTGAGGGCTGCTGCCGGAAAGCGATGCAGAGAGGAGAAAAATTATGAAGCCCAAAAAACAGATATGGGCAGGAAGGGCCAAAAAGGCAATCGCTGCAATCATGAGCGCCGCATTGCTGGCAGGTGCCATGCCGGCTGCGGCCGCTTCTGAAGCCGGAAGCGTGCAGGCCGCACAAGCAGCCCGGGAAGAACTGGGGACCACGCAAGAGCGGGCTGAAGCAGAGAATACCCGCGCGGCTGCCGGCGACCAGGCGGTGGTGGATGAAGCAAAAGGAATGTTGGAAATTGCCGCGTCCGATCCCGTCATGGGGAACCTGAATCTACCCACTGAACTGAACGGGGCCGCGATTACCTGGGAGAGCTCCGCCCCGGAGATCATTTCGGACCAGCCGAAAACAAACGAGGGGTATGCGGATACCCCGGCCGGAGTAGTTGTCAGAGGAGAAAAAGACCAGCAGGTCACACTCACCGCAACCATTACATATGGCGGGGCCAGGACCAGCAAGAGCTTTCCGCTGACCGTGAAAAAGAAGGGGGAGGCAAAAGAATATGCCGCCTACCTGTACATCCACTTCAATGAGATTCAGGTGGGAACCAGCCTTCAGCAGATCTATTTTGGCGTCAGCAAGGATGGGCTGCAGTGGACCGCCTTAAATGACAATCAGCCGATTTTAGAGTCCACAGTGGGAGATAAAGGGGTCCGCGATCCCTATATCGTGCGCTCACCCGAGGGGGATAAGTTTTACCTCATAGGAACGGATCTGGACATCCACCACAACCGGTACGGCGGGAACTGGGGGCAAATGGCAACCATCGGAAGCCAGTCCCTGGTCATTTGGGAGTCTGAGGACCTGTTGAACTGGAGCGAAAGCCGCCTGGCAGATGTGGGTTCCCCCATAGACGCGGGCTGTACCTGGGCTCCGGAAGCCATCTATGATGAAACTACAGGGGAGTATCTGGTATTCTGGTCCAGCCCCCTGACCAAGCTGACTGGTGACTCGGACAAGAAGTATATCTTTGTCTCCAAAACCAGGGACTTTGTAAACTTCACAGACCCGGAACTGTATTCTGAGGATTCCAGCAGCACCATTGACGCCGACATTTACCGGGAGGGGGATACCTACTACCGTCTCCTAAAGGAGGCCTCCAAGGGATATGTGTATCTCCAGTCCGCAGACCGCCTTTTGGACTATTCCGGGTCCTCAGTATCCACCATTGGCGGGAAAGAGTTTGTCAACAGGGGAATGCACTTCCAGAAGATTGACAACACAGCGGCCGGATGTCTGGAAACCTACAGGGGGAGGTATGAAGGCCCCACCATGTTTAAGTTCAATGACAGGGATGAGTGGTGTATCCTGGTGGATGAGTATGGTTCCTCAGACGCCAGAGGTTATATCCCGTTTCTGACCAAGAATCTGGATCAGCCCAACAGCGTGAAGCTGGCTCCTGACAACACCTATACCATGACGGACGGGGCAAAGCACGGTACAGTCATCCCCATTACCCAGGAGGAGTACGATGCCCTGGTGGACAAATGGGGGGTGGTAAACGAGAAATACGCCCAGCCACAGGAAGACCCGATTCTGGAGTATGACTTTGAGGAAGAACAAAACGGACAGGCTATAGAGGACAAGGCAGGGGACAACGACGGTCTTTTGTTTGGCAAGGCAGAGTACCGCTATGACGAGCAGAAGGAGAGCAAGGTGCTCTACCTGGACGGCAGCAGCGGGACCTATGCCAAACTCCCGGACGGACTGTTTGACGGCCTGGACAACATGACCCTTACCATGGATATCAAGCCGCAGACTACAGAAACCTTTCACTTTGATTTCACAGTGGGACAGGACAACAGCCGGTATCTGTTTCTGAGAATCCGGGACAACGAGATCCGAAGCAGCATTACTTCCCGGGGGAATGGACAGGAGAAATCCGCAGCAGCAGTTGGGAGCGGCCTGCTGAACCAGTGGATGAGTGTTGCGCTGGTGATGGAAAACCATAAGATGACCCTCTATGTCAACGGGAAACGTGCGGCAGAGCAGAAAGGTGTGGGAGTGCGCAGCATCAGTGAGCTGGGCTCAGATCTGATCTCCTACCTTGGAAAGTCCTTCTACAATGATCCGTATTTCAAAGGCTCCTACGACAATGTGAAGGTGTACAACCGGGCCCTTGACCAGAAAGAAATCTCTGGGGAAGAACCGGAGCCTGCCGAGAAAGAGCTGCTTCTGCACTATGATTTTAAAGAAGTAAAGGACAATGTGATAAAGGATGTCTCGGGCAAAGGAAATGACGGAACCATTAAGGGGAACGGCGCAGTGGCAGGGAACGGCACACTGACCCTGCCCGGAGGGAGCGCCGGGAGCAGCGCAGCCTACGTGGAGCTTCCCACAGGCATGTTTGACGGTCAGGATACCTTAACCATTTCCCTTTGGATGAAAAACCAGACAGGGAAAGGCAACTATGCGGGCATGTTTTTTGGAAACAGGGACGGCCAGGATTACTGGCTGCTGAATCCCTGCAATCCTGCGGGCCTTATGAAGTCTGTGTTTACCAATTCCAAGGGCAGCCAGCCATACAACAATGAGTATGGAATTTCACCTACAAATAGCAATCAGGGAATCCCGGGACCTGTCACAGACAGTGAATGGGGACTCTACACAACTGTGATTACTCCCAACTCCATAGAGGCGTACTACAATGGAAACTATATCGGCATCGTAAATAAAACAAGGACCGTCAGCGACTTCGGCAAGGACCTGGTGGCCTATCTTGGAAAGAGTACCTACAATGATATCTTCTACAAAGGAGGTATCAAAGAGGTAAAGGTTTATGCAAACGCCCTGACTCAGGGGGAGGTCAGCAGGGAATACGCGGAGGAGCTGATCCGTACGGATGCGGCCGGTCTGGGGCTGAGTGAAGGAGAGCTGATCTCAGACTTAGAGCTTCCGCTGACGGGAATAAATGGATCACAGATTCAATGGAAATCGGATAATACAACGTATATTTCCCATGAGGGGAAGGTGACAAGACCGCAGGCGGGAACCGGAAACCAGAGGGTGACTCTGACGGCCACGGTTTCTCTGGGAGAGTATTCCCTGGATTTCACCTATGAGATGGTTGTACTGGAGAACTCCGATACGGAAAACAGGAGATACCTGGAGCAGATCGCCGAAAGCTTTGATCCCGGACTGGACATTCTCTGGAAGGATGTACAGCTTCCCGGACAGTACCAGGGAATCCCCATCACCTGGAGCGCAGACAGCGCCTATGTGAAGGTAGAGGGAGGCAACCGGGCCGTACTCACACAACCTGCGCCTGGGGACGGAGCCCAGAGTGCTGTTCTCACAGCAGCCCTTACCCTTGCAAATGTGACTGTGAAAAAGGACTTGAAAGTGACCATTGAGGAATCTGTGTACGGTTATGTCCTCTCCTATGTGGTATCCCAGGAGCCGGACATGCTTACCGAGGAAATCAGCGGAAGGGACAACGCCAGAACCGATGTGCTGCACTTAGCTCTCTCCGAAGATGGAAAGGAATACACAGCTCTGAACAAAGAAAAGGGAATCTTTTACCCAACTGGAAATAAGCAGCTGGGTTCACCCAGCCTGTTCCGCAAACCGGACGGCAGCTTTGGAATGATTGCTTCCCAGGACAACAGGGACAACAAAGTCTTGATCTATGACTCAGAGGACCTTATCTACTACGGAAATGAGCGGATTGTAACACTGACAGACAGCGGGATTGTAAAAGATCCCATTGCAGAGTACGACCCGTCTGTCATGGCTTACCGGATTTACTGGGTGGATGCCGCCGGACAGGGGTACGAGGCCCGCACCAGGGACTTTGTAAACTTTACGGCCCCGGCCAAAGCAGACTACAGCAGGGAGCGTGTGACAGGAACTGTGCCGCGCTATGCAAAAGAGTATGCTAGCCTGGGACTTAGCAGAGACGAATATGAGACACTGGAAAAGAAATATGGCATTCTGCACAATACCGGCATCCAAAAACCGGATGATCAGGTAATCAGAGAAGGAGAAACTCTTAACTTGCCTAAGAAACTGACACTGGACTACAGCGATGGCTCCACAGCACAGATGGGAGTTACATGGGATACCAGCAAGGTGGATACCGGGAAGGCCGGAACCTATGAGGTCACCGGGACAGTACAGCAGACCAGCTACAACGATCCCCTGGTGGAAATGCGGGCAGATCCTTATATGATTTACAATGAGGATGATGAATACTATTATTTCACTGGCTCCTATCCAACCATGAACGATGCGGACGACAGAAACCGCATCGGCTATGACCGGCTTGTCATCCGCCGTTCTAAGGACATCAACGGCCTGACAGATGCCCAGGAGGTGGAAGTCTGGCATGACGGATGGATGGCGGACGAACAGGGCTATCACACAGAGGCAGGGGGAACCGCCTATTACCGCTACTTCTGGGCACCGGAAATTCACAAGATCGGAGGAAAGTGGAGGATCATTACCTACGCCAGCTTAAACAGAAACTCTGTCTGGGGACAGATGGCGATCTTCACCTGCGAGGGAGAAGATATGATGAACCCCGCCAACTGGAGAGCAGAAGGAATGGTGGGCAGAACCACAGACGGCCAGAGCCTTGGAGGGTTTGACACCACCTTTATGGAGGTGAACGGACAGTGCTATTATGTGACTCCGAGGGACGGAAAGATCTGGATCACCACCTTTGACCCGGATAATGTTTTACAGCCCACAGGCCCATTGGTAGAGCTCAGCGGCGCCAATATGGCGTGGGAGTACAATCTGAAAACCGGACAGGGAATTGACGAGGGACCGGCCATCCTGCAGCACGACGGAAAGATCTATGTGTGCTACTCCGGAGCCACAGTGGACCAGCACTACTGCGTGGGCATGATCTACGCGGATGCGGATTCCAACCTGATGGACCCTGAAAGCTGGACGAAATACCCCTATCCCCTGCTGGCCACATCGGACATCTACAGGGATAAAAACCAGTACGGACCAGGGCACAACTCCTTCTCCATTGACGCAAACGGGAATCCAATCATTGTGTACCATGCCAGAACCTGGGGCGAAATCATCGAAGGCGCCCAGAATGACGGAGGACTCAACGACCCCGGGCGCCACGCACGTGTCAACAGCGTACATTTCGCCGCAGATGGGATTCCGGTCTTCAATATGACGGACGAGGAGCTGCTGGCAAAGGAGTTCAGGACTGTGACCGTAAAAGTGACGGTAAAGGCCAAGGAAGAGCCATCCACAGAGACTCCGCCCACGGAAACACCGTCTACAGAGACGCCCCCTACGGAAAAACCGGAGGAACCCAAACCAGTGCCAAAGCCGGTGCTGAAGATGAACTACAAAAAACTGGTAGTGGGTGTGAAGGAAAAAGTGACTTTGAAAGCCACACTTGAGCCCGCGGGCGTGACCGGAAAGCTTACCTGGAAGAGCAGCAACAAGAAAATTGCAGTTGTGAGCTCCAACGGAAAGGTGACGGCAAAGAAGACCGGAAAAGTGCGGATCACAGCCAGGGCCGCCAACGGCAAGACCGCGGTCTGCAGTATCACGGTAAAAAAAGCGCCTAAGAAGATTATACTGGGCGCAAAGAAAAAGACGCTAAAAAGAGGAAAAACCTATCAGGTCAAAACAAAGCTGCCTGCAAAGACAGCAAGCTGGAAAATTACCTATAAGTCCAGCAAAAAGGCAGTGGCCGCAGTGTCCGGGACAGGAAAGATTACGGCAAAGAAACGGGGCAGGGCCACTATCACAGTGAGAACCTATAATGGAAAGACAGCAAAGATGCAGGTGACTGTGAAATAAAACGTAATTAACAGCAAAAGTGACCAGGTCATTTTCGAAAATGACCTGGTCGCTTTTGCGTATTTTTGATTATAATAAAAATGGATTACTCGTAGGTTTTGATGGATCAAAATAATAGGCGTCAACATTCTCTTTCAGCACAATTCTGGGCTGGATCAGCAAATGCTTTTTCCCGGGCAGGGTTCCCTGGAGCAGAAACTCAGACATAAGAGTCAAACTGTAGTACGCCTGGGCAAAGGGGTTTTGATACAGAATACAGGTACAGATTTTATCCTTTAAGAGTTCTCCCAACTGTTTTGTCACATCATATCCCATGAGGATGGGAGGGGATGGGAGAGGATGCTGCTTTAAGGAAAGCCCTGCGCCGATAGCCCCGGGGGAGTTGACTGCATAGATTCCCCTGATGTCCGGATGCTGCCTCAAAAGGCGGTCAGCCACCTCCTTGGCCAGTCTGTCATTGTCCTCGTACTCAGCCTCATCGACCACCTGAATCTGCGGATAATCAGCCCTGACTGCGTCCAGAAATCCTCTCAGGCGCTCCATATGAGCCTCCACAGAGTGAAACCCAACCATAGCAATGACCTTCCCGCTTCCGCCCATGAGCTTGCCCATTAATTCACCAGCTACTTTTCCCGCCAGGTAAGGATCCATGCCCACATGGAACAGGCGGCGCGTTCCTCTGATGTCCGAGTTAAACGTAGCCACTGCAATTCCCTTTTCCGCCAGCCTGTCAATGTAAGGAAGAAGCTGACTGCTGCCGGCGTTAATTACCAGGCCGTCATAGGATTCATTGACCAATTCCTCCAAAAGGGGAATCTGGTCTTCCGGGCTGAGGGAATTACAGCGGATTTTATGTACCTCCATGCTGTAGTCTGAGAGTGAGTGAGCTGCCGCATCCACTCCCGCTGTCATTTCATCGAAGAAATAAGCTGGATAAGCAGGATATAAGATCCCCAGCCGAATCGCGCGGCTTCTGCTTAAACTGCTGGCGAGCTTGTTGGGGCGGTACCCCAACTGGTCCGCAATCTGCAGAATTTTCTGCTTTGTTTCTTCGCTGATGCGCCCCCGGTTGTTCAGAGCCCTGTCTACTGTTCCGATGGAAGTATCAGCCAACTCGGCAATTTGTTTTAGCGTTACTTTTTTCATTTGCTCCGGTTCCTTTGTATTAATTTCCTGTATATTATTATACTATCTCCAGGTATTCCTTTCAATAGAAATAACTGCCGTAGAAGTGTAGTTTTAGTTACTGTGAACAGTAACAAGTTTCCCGGCTGTTATTTGTCGTTCAGCATAGCAAAATAGTCTGCCATCAGTCCCTCTGGTTCATTCAGATAGCGGTAAGTTTCCGGAGACTTCAAAAAGGAAGTGTAAACCGGAACATCCTTGGAAATACCCAGCACAGGAGAGGCTGAGGGAACCACTATGCGTGGGTCGCATGCAAAGTCATAGTGAGGATTTTTCTCCACACGATAACTTCCATCCGGATTCCTCATCACATAGCAGCACATGCCAGCGCTCTGCTTTACGGAGTCATAGGAATTGGAACTGTCACAGGATACCAGATTTACGAAGACCATAGGTCCATCTCCAATATTCACAGTACAGTGTCCAAAGTCAGGGGGAACCACAATAGCTTCCCCGGCTTTTACTTCTGCGAGAATTGTATCCTGAACAACCATCTTTCCTTCCATTTTTGCGTTATCGTCCACGCGCTGCATAACAAAAAGTGCTTTCCCTTTGATTACCTGATACAGCTCCGGATAACTCACATTTTTGCCCGGAATCAGGCAGTGAAAATGTCCCGCAGTCTTTTTAAATTCCTCGCCTGCACAGCCCCCCATGATTACGGTACTGTCATAGCGCAGATTATGATCCGAGAATAAGGAGCGGACGTTGTCATTTACAATGGCTTTGTAGAAGTCATAGTAAGGTTCCTCCTCTTTTTTGTATGAGAGATCGGCCAGCAGTCCAAACATGCCTTTGGAGTACTTGCGTGAGTAATCCTCATAGTTTACAGCAGCATCCTCAGCCTTCAGCTTCAGGTCTTCCTCAGAAAACACAATTGGCATTCCAAACATCTTTAATTTTTCCATTTTATTTTTCCTTTCTCAATAATTTTGATACCTTGCGATCACTTCCGGGTATTTTTCAACAGGGTATTTAAAGAGACCGGAGGAACCCAGAACCAACACATTCGCGCCAGCCTCAACCATTTTTGGAGCAGTTTCCTCTTTTACCTGGCCGTCCACCATGATATCAATCCCATACCCCGCATCTGAAAACATACTGCGTACAGCCGCGATCTTATCGTACGCGGTGGAAACCAGTGTCTGTCCTGCAAATCCCGGATCAACGCTCATGATACAGATCATATCAATAAATTCCATCATATACCTGAGCGGAGCCAGGTCTGTGGCCGGATTGATGGCAATACCGGTACGTTTGCCCAGAGCCCGGATCTGCTTCAAAGCCCGGATAGGGTGCTCCAGGGTTTCAATATGCAGGGTAATGGTGTCTGCCCCGCAGTCCGCAAAATACTGTATGTACTCTGTGGGATTGGTCACCATCAGGTGAACATCCATTGGAGTCTGTGACACCTTGCGGATTTCCTGCATCAGATATCCGTTCAGACAAAAATTCGGAACAAAATGTCCATCCATGATATCAATGTGGTACATGTCTACACCTGCGTGATCCAGAGCAGACAGCTGATTCTTCAGATCCATCATATCAATACACATGACGGAAGGTGATACTTTGTTCATATAGATCTTTCCTTTCTTTTTTGGAGTGTGAATTGTGGATAGCCTCATTATTGCATAGCAATTTTAGAATGTCAATAACGAAATGACCGAAAATACATAAAAACCACAAAATATAAGCCGAAAAACCACAAAAAATACAAGGTTATGAAATGAGATCCCACATATAAATCCCTGCTCCCAATACACCTGAAAAAGCATCTGCAATACCGCGCACAAAGTTGAGTGACTGCTCAGGGAAGGGCTTTCTGACATAACCGCGGATACGCAAGAGCAGATCGTCATAGGGGAAGTCTGCCATATGGATGACTCCTCCTGAAAGCAGGACACAGTCCGGGTCCAGGATATTGATTTCCGTGGCCGCTGCAGCTGCCATTGCATCCAGATAGGCGGACAGAGGCTCACTTCCTTTACAGCGGGAAAAGAGTTCCGGAAAGGGTACATTCGGGTAATATTCCTCCCTTATTTTTTCCAGTCTCCTGCCACCGCAGAAGAGTTCGATGCACCCTTCATTGCCACAAGGGCAGGGCTCATTTTTGTCCAGCACAGGAATGTGGCCCAGTTCTCCGGCCACTCCGTTTTTGCCGTCCAGGAAACGTCCGTGAATATAGAGGGCATTTCCAAGGCCCGTGCCCACATAAAGAGCGATCACACAGTCAAAGCCCTGAAGATTAGCGGCTTTCATGTCATTTGCCAGCAGCAGAATTACATCGTGTTCCACGCGTACAGGAAGGTGAAACTCCTCCTCCAGCATCCCTCCCACATCCTGGTTCGTAATGCTTGGGAGATTCGGACAGGAGTAGACCACCCGTTTTCTCTTATCCACAGTGCCGGGGAAACCAAGACAGATACCCTTGCAGCTGCGGTCCGGCAACTTTTCCATGTAGTTGTGCAGAAATCGGGAGAGGGCCGGGACAGGAGCTTCGGATTGAAACAGATCCCTGCTGCTGACCCTTTCGGCGTTCTGCAGTTCCAGCCTGGGGGTCACGGCTCCGATGCGGAAGTTGGTACCTCCGATGTCAATGCCAATGACATAGTCACCGGAATTTTTGTTAGGGTTACTCATAAATAAGACCTCCTTACAGTATTTCCCTCAGCCATGTTCTTCTTGACAAACAATGGTGGGTATGATATATATTATACATAAGCGTTAACGATAACGCAAGAGCGTGTGAAAACAAATTTAAAAAAATATTAAAAAGCAAAACGGTCACTATTATTTGGAAAATGTGTAAAATATTGGGTTTTTGACCAAAACAAACAAATATTAAAAAAAATACTTGCAATTATGACCGTTTTATAATATAATTCCAACATAAACAGAAATAGCTAAGAGGGGAGGAGGTTGACATGGTTTGTACATTAACCATAAATCCCGCAATTGACAGGCTGCTATTCGTCACAGAATTTGTCCGGGACAACACGAACCGGATTAAATATTCCAAGGATGTGCTGGGAGGAAAAGGGACGCACGTTTCTGTAAATCTAAGTATTTTAGGATGCAGGAACAGAGCCTATGGGATTGGGTTTGGAAAGATGGGGGAAAGGATAGAGTCATTGCTGCGTGACAGCCAGGTGGAGACACGGTTCCTGCATTGTGAGGATGGAGAATCCCGTATGAATTATGCAGTGATAGAGGAGAACCATTCCTGTACCCTGATTACAGAGAGAGGAAGAGAGGTTCCGGAGAAGATATGCAGGGGACTTTTAAGATCCCTGGAGGAAACACTGCAGGATGGAGACTTTTTGGTACTATCAGGAGATGCATCCAACACATCAGTACCCTACATATACAATCGGATTATGGAATGCCTGTTGAAAGGAAGAAAAAAGATCAGATTCTTTCTGGATACCAGCTCAGAGAACCTGGTAAAGGGCATCCGGCAGAAGCCATTTTTAGTCAAGCCAAATGTGGACGAATTATCACAGGTGCTGGGACGCAGAATCGAGACAGAAACAGAGATCCTGGATGGGATTGACCAGATCGCTTCTTTTGGAATCCCATGCGTGGCAGTTTCCAGAGGAGGGGACGGGTCCATGGTACGGTACGGTGATGAGGTGTATAGGGTAGCGCCACTGTCCGTTCAGGTAGAAAACACCATAGGGTGCGGGGACGCCTTTTTAAGCGGGCTAGTGTATGGATTTTCAGAGCAGCTTCCCATAATCGAAATTTTAAAGCTGGCTGCAGGGGTGTCGGCAGCAACAGCCGAATCGAAACTGACGGTAGGGTTTGATTATGACCGGGCCATGGAGTTGAGAGGAAAAGCGGTTGTGGAGAAAATCAGATAGAAAAGGAAGCGTTCCTTTTTTATAGAAGGTATTTAACAATCTTATAGCAAAGGAGAGATATCAATGAAGAAGAGAGCAGTTAGTGTATTATTGGCGTGTACGATGGTATTGGCAATGATGGGGTGCAGTTCCAACACACCGGAGACAACCGCTTCGACAGACGCTCCCAAAGAGACAACGGAAGCGACGGAGTCGGCAAACAAGGAAACCGCAGAAGCGGCAGGTGAGGATGTAACAGAGGCGGTAAGCGAGGCAGCCTCCGCTGCGGACGGTGACATCATGATCGGCATCTCTATGTGTGCCATAGAGTCACAGATGTGGGCAGAGTACCAGACAGCTATGCATGAGAAATGTGATGAGCTGGGCGTGAAATACACGGAGGTAATCGCAGAAAATGATGTGCAGAAACAGAACCAGCAGATTGAAAACCTGATTTCCAGCGGTGCGGATGCGATCATCATTGCACCCGCGGACGGCGAGGCTGTGGTGTCAGCTATCAAGAAATGTAATGAGGCAGGCGTTCCGGTCATCATGGCAAACCGGGCAGCCGGAGAGGGTGCAGAGGTGGCAGGTACGGTTACCTCAGACAACGTGGCAATGGTTGAGCGGGAAATGAATTATGTGCTGGACAAAGCAAAGAAGGAAGGAAAAACTTATAAAGTCGTAAAATTAGTGGGAAGCCTCACGGATGTAAACGCAGTTGCACGTGACACAGGATTTAAGAATGTAGCGGACGCAAACACCGATGTATTTGATGTGGTATCCGAGGTACCCACTGAGTGGAAGGGAGAATTGGCTCTGGCCGGAATCCTGAGTGCATTTGAAGCAAACCCGGACATCAACATGATCTTCAGCCCGTCAGACGCACTGCTTCCGTCCATTATCTCCGGACTTCAGCAGATTGACAAATGGTATCCCATTGGGGATGAAAAACATGTGACCATTGTGACCTTTGATGGAGCAAAGGATGCGGTTGACCAGATAAAAGCAAACTATGTGGACATTGTTTCCGTACAGGACGCTACCACCCAGGGACAGCTCTGTGTGGAAGGTGCAGTGGCGGCAGCAAAAGGAGAGAAGACAGAAGGGTTGGTGGACCCGGGATTTGAAGTAACTCCTGAGAATGTGGAAGAATTGGGCTTTGCAGGGTATTGATCTTGTAAACACAGGCTTCAGGGAGAGAGCAGGCAGTGGGGCAGAGAAATCTGCCCCACCTGCATAGGACGGGAAACAGAATATAGATGCAGATAGCGAGGTTTGATTTTATGGAACAGGTCAAAAAAATTTATGGGTCAGTAGACACAATCGTATGGTTTGTATTGGTGTTTGTGATCGTTGCGCTGATCGGGGTGCCTAATTTTGCAACTGGGGGTAATATTACGAACATACTTGGCCAGGCCTGTGTATTACTCACCGTTGCATGTGGACAGCACTTTGCAGTTTTAAACGGCGGTGTGGATTTCTCAGCCACCTCCGTGATTGCACTCACCTGTGTGGTGGGAGCATCTATAATGAGTGAGACCACCGGGTATCTGGCCGGAAGGTGGTATGCCATACCGGTTGCCATTTTGGTTATGCTGATGATCGGTGTTATTTTTGGAATTATTAATGGGTTGTCGGTAACCAGGTTTAAAATGCCCTCCTTTATTGTTACCATGGCAACCCAGATGATCGGCAGCGGCCTGGCCGTGGTCTACACAGGGGGCACGACCATCTCAGGCCTGCCCTCCGCCTTTACGGCGCTGGGGTCCGGAAATATACTGGGCATCCCCTTTGCACTGATCCTGGGGCTGGTGGTGGCGGTCATCACCCACATTGTCTGCAGCCGCACTCTGTACGGCAGGCAGCTTTACTCAGTAGGCACAAACCCTAAGGCATCAGTGATTTCCGGCATACCGGTTCGAAAAACGATTTTTAAGATATATATCTACAGCGGCGTCTGTGCCGCTATCGCAGGTATTATCATGATGGCACAGATGGAATCCGGGGCTTCCAGCTACGGAAGCACGCTTTTCATTGACATTATGGGCAGTATTATCGTGGGTGGAACCAGCCCTGCAGGCGGTTCCGGAAAAATACCGAACACGGTCCTGGGGGCATTTCTGATTATTTTAATCAATGTGACATTGAACCTGCTAAATACACCGTATTTCGTCATTACGATCATCAAGGGTGCAATCATTCTGGTGGCCGGCGGTATGGCAGTGTTTAAGAAGAGAAATGAGAAGGCATAACAAGTATGGAATAGATTGGATGTGAGAAGAGTGGCTGAGAAACAAGATTACATATTACAGTTAAAACAGGTGACAAAATCATTTGCATCCGTGCAGGTGCTCAAAGATATCACCATTGCGCTGAAGCGGGGAGAGATCCTGGGGCTGGTGGGGGAAAACGGGGCTGGAAAGTCCACACTGATGAACATTCTGGGAGGAATCCATCAGAGGGATGGGGGAGAGATTGTCCTGGATGGAGAGACGTTTGAACCTGCCAATCCCAAGGTATCCCAGGCAGCCGGTATCGCATTTGTACATCAGGAGCTCAATTTATTTACCAACCTGAGCGTATACGAAAATCTCTTTATCAGTGGGATGATAAAGAACAGGGCAAAGACCATTGACAAGAGAGCTATGAAAAAGATAGCCCAGGAAAAGCTGAAGGAACTGGGGATCACGGATTTTACAGCGGATGACATTGTGGGCGTTCTGCCAATGGGGCAGCGGCAGCTGGTGGAGATCACAAAGGCAATCATGAAAGATGCTAAGATAATCATTTTGGATGAACCCACCACTTCACTGTCCAATAAGGAGAAGGAGAAGCTTTTTGAAATTATGCATCTGCTTCAGAAGCAGGGGAAATCCCTGATCTTTATCTCCCATATTCTGGAGGACGTGTTTGTACATTGCGACGAGATTGCGGTGCTCAGGGACGGGGAAATCATCTCCCAAAATTCCACAGACTCTATCACGACCCCGGAGGTGATCAAGCAGATGGTAGGGCGGGAGCTGAATAAGATTTATCCCACAGTGGAGAAGACTATTGGAAATGTGGCTTTTGAAGTGAGAAATATCTGCCAGGAGGGCCGGTTTGAAAATGTCAGCCTGGAAATCCGGGAGGGGGAGATCTTAGGCCTGTTTGGTCTGATGGGCGCAGGGCGCACGGAGCTTCTGAGATGCCTGTTTGGGGTAGACCCCATCACAGACGGGAGTATCCGGTTTCACGGAAAGGAGATTAGACCTATCACCCCGGAGAACTGCATCCGCAACGGAATGGCCTTTATTACGGAGAACCGGCGTGAGGAGGGGCTTCTGATGCCTAAGACCGTGAAGCAAAACGTAGTGCTGGCAAATTTAAGGGAGATCTCGGGGAAAACGAAGTTTATCAATCGAAAGGCAGAGACAGAGCAGACGGGGCAGATGGTAGAGGAGCTGAACATCAAGACCTTTGACGCAGGAAAGCAGGCGGTGGTCAACCTCTCAGGCGGCAACCAGCAGAAAGTGGTGTTTGGAAAATGGGTTCTGAGAAAGCCCCGGATTTTCCTGCTGGACGAGCCCACCAGAGGGGTAGATGTGGGCGCGAAATATGAGATTTACAGTATTATCAATGAACTGGCAAAAAACAAATCCACAGTGCTGATCGTATCCTCCGAGATGGAGGAGCTGATGGGCATGTGTGACAGGATTCTGGTGATGAGCCACAATGTGCTCACCGGGGAACTGCACAGAGGAGAGTATGAACAGGAACGCATCATGCAGGCCGCAATAGGGGGTGGAAAATAATGGACCAGACATCTCAGACAAGGAAAAGTAAAAACGTCCGCAAAAAACTGCTGGATTTATTCTGTACTTACGGTCTGTATGTAATTTTTGTGATTCTGCTGGCCTACTTTGCTATCCAGTCGAAAAACTTCCTGACTCTCAGCAATGCCGTCAATGTGCTGAGGCTCTCATCCACTCTGGGGATATCTGTGGTGGGAATGTTTTTTGTACTGATCACAGCAGGGATCGATATCTCGGTATCAGCCAACATGTATTTTTCTGCTGTGGTGGGAACTACCCTTTTAAACAATCTGGGAATGCCCCTGCCAGTGTGCTTTGCGGGAGCAGTCTTAAGTGGAATGCTCATCGGAGCCATCAATGGCTTCTTTGTGGCAAAACTTAAAATGGTGCCCTTTATCACTACTTTGGCTACCTACAGTGTGGCAAGGGGGCTGGGACTGATGTTTACCAACCAGCAGATGCTGTTTTTGGATTCCAAGGCCATGAGTTTTGCAGGAGCTAAATTTTTGGGTATTCCGCTGATGGTGTATATTTTTATTGCAGTCGTGTTGATCGGTCACTTTATTTTAACCAGAACCCAGTATGGACGTCAGCTGTTCGCCTGCGGCAACAATCTGGCAGGCGCCAACAAGATGGGAATCAATGGAACCAAGGTGGTGTTTTTAGCCTATTTTATCTGCGGAGGGCTGGCAGGGCTGGCAGGAATGGTAAACGCCTGCTCCTTAAGCGTCATCAACCCCAATTTTGCTATTGGAGATGAATTCGTGGTGATCTCTTCTGCTGTAATCGGAGGGGCTAGTCTGTTCGGTGGCAAGGGGCGGATTCTTCCGGGGGCCATCATTGGTATCGTTATGGTACAGGTGATCACCAATGGACTGACCATCATCGGGGCATCTGCATACGCATTTACCATCTTCCGGGGAGTCATCATATTTATTGCGGTTATGATGGACAGTATCAAGTTCAGCGGGGAGATACGGTAAGAGACAAAAGGGGAAAGTTATGTTATACTGAAAGAAAATGTCCGGAGGGATTTGGAAGAGATGCTAGATCGAAAGTATAACATTGAGCGCCAGTCTTTGATTGTAAATCTGCTGGAGGAGAAGGGGAAAGTCAGCGTCAATGAACTTTCCCAGCTGATGCAGGTCTCAAAGGAAACGATCCGAAGAGACTTAAAGGAGATGGAAGATGCGGGGATGATCCAGCGCACCCACGGAGGGGCTGTCCTTTCGGAGGCATCCAAGGGTGTGAAGGAATACCCCTATCTGATGCGGGAAATACAAAACTATACGGAGAAGGACAAACTGTGCAAAGAGGCTGCCAAGAAGGTACGGGATGGGGATACTATATTTATTGACAATAGTTCCACCACACTGAATATGATTCAGCATATAAGTCCCAGATATCAGGTAACCATCATTACCAATTCCATCCGCCTGCTTCTGGATGCCTCCCTGCAGGAGTATTCAAACCTGACCCTGATTTCCCTGGGGGGAATTTTCCGGGCCAGCAATTACTCCCTCACGGGAATCATGGCCAGTGAGTGGATCAACAACTTCAGGCCGCACAAGGTATTTCTATCCTGCTGCGGTGTCAATGTGGGGGAGGGGATCACGGACAGCAGTATCTACGAAGTGGATGTGAAGCGGCTGATGATGGAAAAGGCTCAGGAGGTTTATGTGCTGGCGGATGCCACAAAGTTCGGTAAGCCGGGGGTGGTATTCTTGTCGGACTTTTCTAAGATCGATTATCTCGTGACCAACCGTGGACTCTCCCCGGAACAGGAGGAGAGCCTGAAGCGGCAGGGTACACGTCTTGTGGTGGTCTCTGAGCAGTAGTTGCGGAGGCAAAATGAAAAGAATCGCATTTGATTTAGGCGCCAGCAGCGGAAAGATGATGCTGGGGGAATTTGACGGGGAGCGCCTGAGAACCCAGGAGATCCACCGTTTTACAAACAGACAGGTCAGTGCGGCCGGTGGACTTTACTGGGACTTTTTGGGAATCTACCGGAATCTGGCAGAGGGGATTCGAAAGGGAAGGGCACTGGCCGGGGAAGCGATCGGGAGTTTAGGGATGGACTCCTTTTGCAATGATTTCGGACTGGTGGGCAGAAGCGGGGCGCTGGTTACCCAGATGCACTGTTACCGTGACCCCCGCGCAGCCAGATGGGAGAGTGAGATCTACCGGAAGGTGGGAAAAGAAGAGCTGCACCGGATGACGGGAAACCAGAATGCTCTTTTTAACACGGTAATCCAGCTGGCAGCTATGCAGCTGGAGGGGGAGGGGTATCTTCTGGAAAACGGAGGTAAGCTACTGCATCTTCCGGATCTGCTCTCGTACCTTCTGACCGGCAGGATGTATTCAGAATACACCATGGCGTCAGTCACACAGATGTTTGACTATGGGACAGATGACTGGCATCAGGAGATTTTGCGTAGATTTGGGATAACGGAAGAGATCCTGTCTCCAGTTTTACAGCCGGGACAGACTGTGGGAAGATTTACAAATGAGGCTGCCAGGGAAATCGGAGTGGAAAAAATAAAGGTGGTAGCTGTAGGGGAACATGATACTGCCTCTGCGGTCGCTGCGTTACCGATAACGCAAAAGAATATTGCTTATATAAGCAGCGGGACCTGGTCGCTGATGGGGGTGGAGACGGAAAAGCCCGTTATCAACGCAGACACCTTCAGGTATAACATAGCCATTGAAGGGGGTGTGGAGCATAGATACCGGATGCTGAAAAATATCATGGGGCTGTGGCTGGTACAGGAATGCCGTTTGGAATACATCAAAATGGGAAAGGAATACAGCTTTGAGGAGCTGTCCTGTCTGGCGGAAAAAGAACAGCCGTTTCGAAGCCTGGTAGATCCGGACGACCCAGCGTTTTACATGCCGGGAAACATGCTTGAGAAGATACAAACCTTCTGTCAAAATACCGGACAGCCGGTACCGGAAACACCGGGGCAGTTTATACGCACTGCAAAGGAGAGCCTGGCCTTTAAGTACCGCTGGGTGATGGAGAAACTGGAAACCATACGCGCAGGGAAAATACAAAGGATTCATATTTTAGGCGGAGGGGGCCAGGATCGGCAGCTAAACCAGTTTACTGCGGATGCATGCGGACGGCCTGTGGATGCCGGGCCTGCGGAGGCAGCCCTGATGGGGAATTTTCTGATGCAGATGAAAGCGGACGGGGAGATTGCGGACATCACACAGGGAAGAGAGATACTGGCCAGGTCGATAGAAATAAGTACTTACGATCCCAGGCAGACTGCTGTTTGGGAGGAACATTACCAGTATTTTAAAACACTGCTGAGGGCAGATTGTGAAAGTTAAGGAGGAATTTAAGATGGCTTTAAAATATGCTTGTATTACAGGATCACTGGGAAACAGGGTTGACCGTTTTATGGCGGGAGGATATAAGGAGGACAACACAGCAGAGGAGCGCATTGCGGGGTTGGCCAAAACAGGTGTGGTGGAGGCTTTGGAGCTCTGCTATGACCCGGATGGGGATGAGAACAATCCGGAGGAGATCCGGCAGTGGGCAAAACAGTATGGTTTTAAAATTTCCGGTGTGAATGCGCCCTTGAACGGTGACAAGAGGTTTGGGTACGGATCTCTCACCAACACAAATCCGGAATACCGGGCCCTGGCGATCCGGTACTGCAAGGACAGCGTGGATTTCGCCAAGGCTGTTGGCGGAGAGTTTGTGAATATCTGGATGGGGGAGGACGGATTCGACTATGTTTTCCAGACCGATTACACCAGACAGTGGAATCTGATGGTGGAGGCTATCCGCGAGATCTGCGACTATGCGCCGGACATGAAAATAGCCCTGGAGTTTAAGCTCAGAGAGCCCAGAAACCGCTGTACTCTGGATACAGCCGGGACCACGCTTCTGCTGGCCAGGGATGTCGACCGACCCAACGTGGGACTGACGGTGGATCTGGGGCATGTATTTCAGGCGCAGGGAAATGTGGCCCAGGTGGTGGAGATGTGCGCCAACCACGGAATGCTCTACAACCTGCATATCAATGACAATTACAGCGCTTGGGATGATGATATGATTCTGGGCTCTGTGCGCTATACGGAATATATTGAGCTTTGCTATTCCCTGAGGAAAATCGGATACGATGGATGGACCTCTGTGGACATCTTCCCGTTCCGTGAGAATGGGTACAAAGCGGCTGCGGAGAGCATCCGCATGATGCAGGTTTTTGACCGCGCTGTGGACAGGATAGGATGTGACAAACTGGCCGGGTGCATTGAGGGGACGGATGCCACGGAGGTATTTGGATTGATCAGAGAGGCCGTCTTTCAATAGAATGGGGGAAGTGTTTTGAGAAGAGAAGTGGAGGAGAAGCTGGGACGTATCCGCAGGTTTCTAAAGCAGGAGGGATACGACGGTGTTCTTTTGACAACCAATGAGAACTTTTGCTGGCTCAGCGGGGGACGTAGTGCCTTTGTAGACAAGAGTACAGGAGCAGCAGCCTCAAAGCTCATGGTAACGGAGTCGGGGCAGTATGTGATCTGCAACTCCAGCGAGCGGTACCGGGTGATGGAGGAGGAACTGCCGGAGGATGGCTTTGAACTGATCACCTACCAGTGGCACGAGGATGAGTACCAGGTGCTTGCGGACTGGATTAGGGGCAAAAGATTTGCAAGCGACAGCGGAGTCTATGGGACAGAAAACTGCAGCGCCGGGATTCAAAGGCTGCGCTACGTGCTCACGGAGGAGGAGACGGCCCGTTACCGAAAGATCGGGCCGGAGAGCGCCGGGATTTTGGAGCATTCCTGCAGGGAGATACGCAGAGGAGAGAGCGAACTGGAGATTGCATCCCGTACGGTGCAAAAACTCATGGAAAAAGGGTATCAGGTGCCTGTATGCCTGGTGGCTGCGGATGAGCGCCTGAGAAAATACCGGCATCCCATCCCTACCCAAAGGCGGGTGGACAAATACGCTATGACAGCCATCTGTGCCCAGAAGTATGGGCTAACTGTGTCCATAAGCCGGATTGTCTCTCTGGGAGAGGTGGACGAGGATAGGGCAAAGAGGATGGAGGCAGTTCAGAGAATAGACGCTGCCTATATTAGTAATACAAAGACGGGCGTCCTGGCCAGGAATGTACTGGAGAAGGGCTTTGAGGCCTATCAAAAACAAGGATATGGGGAGGATTTTCATCTGCATCATCAAGGGGGAGCCCTGGGGTACGCCACAAGAGACTACTGTGCAGATTTTACATGCAGTGAGACTGTGCTGGGCGGGCAGGCTTTTTCCTGGAATCCGACCATAGCGGGAGTGAAATCAGAGGATACCTTTCTGGTTTCCGGAGACAGACAGGAGATCGTTTCTCATACGGGAAACTGGGTTTACCGGGAGATTTCCTGCGGCAGCGGAATGAAACTATTAAGGCCGGAAATTTTGGTGTTACAGGAGGTGTGATTATGGGAAAGAGCTACCGGGAGGAACTGGTTGGTGTGTTTGGCTGCCCAATAGACGAAAATCCCACTGTGGTGGTGGCGAAAGCTGCATTTGAGGACCTGGGACTTCCCTACCGCTACCTGACTGTGCTGGTAAAGCCGGAGGATTTAAGGGATGCTGTAAAAGCCGTAAAGGCTATGAATATGAAAGGCATTCACCTGACTATCCCCCATAAGGTGGAAGTATTGAAGTACCTGGACGAGGTGGCTGGGGATGCCCGGATTATGGGGGCAGTCAATACCGTTTACGTGAAGGAAGGCAGACTTTGCGGAGAAAATACGGACGGAAAAGGGTTTATCACTTCCTTAAAGGAAGAACAGATTGAAATGGATGGAAGGACTGCCATGCTGCTGGGAGCCGGGGGAGCGGCAAGAGCTATCGCTGTGGAACTGGCGAACGCGGGGGTAAAAAAGCTGCTGATCGCCAACCGCCCGGAATCGGGCAGGGGAACAGAACTGACCCGGCTGGTAAATGAAAAAACAGAGACCTTAGCAGAGTACCTATGCTGGGATCACACTATTTCCGTTCCACAGGGCGTGGATATTTTGGTAAATACCACTAATGTGGGTCTGTATCCCATGGTGGATCAAAAACCGGACATTGATTACAGCTCGATAAGAAAGCATATGACCGTGTGTGATGTGATTCCAAACCATCCTGACACCTTGTTTCTAAAGGAGGCCAGACAAAGGGGAGCCAGAACCATAGACGGGCTTGGGATGCTGATTAACCAGGCAGCGATCAGCTTTTACCTCTGGACCGGATGCCGATGCAGCCGTCAGGTGATGAGGGATGCCCTTGCCAGGGAATATGGGCTATAGAGGAATCAACTAAATATGCCGGAAAGAAAAGAGGACGAGGATTATGGCAGATTTATCTTACAGAAAAGAGCGGGAGGATATGGCAAAGGTAGCCCACTATATGTGGGACCGAAAGCTTACAAATGCTGCTGGGGGAAACTTTGCAGTGCGCGTGGACGATAACAGGGTGCTGATTTCCCCCTCCCTGATGTCAGAGCGGCATTTCTGCGAAATGCGGCCGGAAGATTTTTTACTCATTGATTACGAGATGAACATTTTGGAGGGGACGGGAAAATTGTCCAGAGAGGGATATATGCACGTTCTGCTCCTGAAAAATTTTAAGAATATTGGGGCAACCATTCACGCCCATCCCCAGTACTGCATGGTATTTGTGGCCCAGAGCAAGCCGATTCCCAATATTACGGAGGCCACGATGAAGAGGGGACCTGTGGAGTGCATTCCTTACACCCAGGCCTATACCAAGAACCTGCACGAGGAGGTATACCGGTATTTCGACGAACGGCGTCAGCTTGCAGAGAAATACCCGATTGCAGCGATTATGCCTCTGCACGGTGTTGTGGTATCCGGCTCAGATCTGTTCATGGCATACAGTATGCTGGAGAGGATCGAGGCGGATGCAGTCTGCAACATCTTCAAAAACCAAATTTGACAAAAAGTACACCAACACGAGCTTAAAAGAGTCTAGCGGAAGGTGGACAGCAAGATTCGCTATCTGCTGTCTGCCTTCTTTTCCAAATAGAAGGAGGAATTGTATGAAAAACACAGATCAGGCTTACCAGCTGGCAAAGGAGAGATATGCGGCCATAGGTGTGGATACTGAGAGGGCCCTGAACCGGTTAGAGCAGGTCAGGGTTTCTTTTAACGCGTGGCAATTTGACGATGTGAAAGGATTTTTAAACAAGGATACACAGATGAGCGGAGGTATCCTGTCTACCGGGAGCTATCCCGGCGCAGCCTCCAATCCGGATCAGCTGCGCCAGGATGCGGATAAAGCCTTTTCTCTGATACCCGGGAAACACAAGCTGAGCCTGCAGGCTACGCAGGCAGATACCACCGAGAGGGTGGAGCTGGATGAAATTGAGCCGAGACACTATCGGGCATATGTGGATTGGGCCAGGGAGAGGGGCCTTGGCCTAGACTTCAATCCCAGTTGTTACGCTCATCCCAAGTCAGCGAAAGGCTTTACCCTGGCCAGCAGTGACAGCGGAATACGGGATTTCTGGATTGAGCACTGCAGGCGTTCCAGCATTGTGGGGGAATTTTTTGGGCGGGAGCTGGGAATACAGGCAGTGACCAATCATTGGATCTGCGACGGATATAAGGACTTTCCCGCGGACCGCTATGCACCCAGAGAGAGGCTGAAAAACAGCCTGGATGAAATTTTTCAGAAACCGGTGGATCAGAGTCTGAATCTGGATACCCTGGAGAGTAAGTTATTTGGGATCGGAGTGGAGGACTATACCGTGGGTTCCCACGAATTTTACATGATGTATGCTGCCAAACGGGGAAGAAGTCTTTGCCTTGATGCCGGACACTTTCACCCGACCGAGGAGGTGGCAAACAAGATCAGCGCAGTGATGCTTTTCTCAGAGGAGATGGCACTGCATGTAACCAGGCCGATGCGCTGGGACAGTGACCATGTGGTGTCCTTTGACGACCATACCCAGGATATGATCCGGGAGGTAGTACGGGGCGGCTGGCTTGAGAGGGTACATATCGGAACAGATTATTTTGACGGAAGCATCAATCGCATCACCGCCTGTGTCATTGGAATGAGAAATACCATTAAGTCGATTCTGTTTGCCCTGCTTGAGCCAATAGGGCTGCTGCAAAGACTGGAGCTGGAGGAGAATTATTCCGAACGGCTGGCGGTGATGGAAGAGCTGAAGACTTATCCCTTTGAGGCAGTATGGGATTATTACTGCGAAAAGATGGGGGTTCCAACAGGTATGGACTGGCTGCAGGAGGTAAGGGCTTATGAGAGGGAAGTGCTGGCGTGCAGATAGGAGGAGACATGGACGGATATGAACAGAAATACAACCTGATTGATATTCAGGAAAAACAACTGAGATTTGAAAGGTTTGACAATGAGGATGCATGGCAGTTGGGATGTATTCTCGCCAATGAGGCAAAAAGACGCGGCGTATCTGTCGCAGTGGACATTGTGCTAAACGGCTATCAGGTGTTTCGGTATGGCGGGCAGGGGACAAATAACTATAACGAGATCTGGCTCTCACGAAAAATTCAATCAGTGAATACCATGCATGTGAGCACTCTGAAACTGTATTACATGATGCGTACAGGAAAAGAGGACATATACCAGGGAGGAAATCTAGACCCAGCCAGCTATGCAGCTGTGGGAGGGGGATTCCCCATCTATGTCAATGGCACAGGATGTGTTGGAGCGGTTGCTGTCTCCGGTCTGACTCATCATGAAGACCATGATTTTGCAGTGGATGGACTGTGTAAATACCTGGACAGACAAGTGGAGCGGGTGGACGAATGCGCATTTGATCCGGATCAGCCATGAGGGAAAAATAAATTAGTAGGCATGAATTATTAATAATAAAAACGGATGGGCAAAATGGCGAAACTCGTCTATAAATCCCATGTATTAAGGGGAAATCGGAAAAAATCTGCTTCATAATATAGAGTAAACGGTAGTTGGGAATTGATAAAATAATAATTATTAATACAAAAAGTTATTAATAAAAAGTTTACCTATTTCCAAATAGAAAGAAATGCGTTATAATCGACTCGCAATGATCTGTGAGAGAAGACGCAGATAAAACGAGTAAAAACATAAAGGAGAATGAGCATGAACAAACTTGAGCTTCAGAAAATGGCCAATGAGATCCGCAAGGGCATTGTCACATCTGTACATAGTGCCAAAGCAGGACATCCGGGCGGCTCTCTGTCAGCAGCAGATGTATTTACGTATCTGTATTTTGAGGAAATGAATATTGATCCCAAGGACCCGGGGAAAGCGGACAGAGACCGTTTTGTACTCTCCAAGGGACATACGGCTCCGGGCTTGTATGCAACCCTGGCCAACAGGGGATACTTCCCTGTGGAGGATTTGAAGACCCTCCGTCATATCGGCTCCTACCTGCAGGGACACCCGGATATGAAGCACATTCCGGGCGTGGATATGTCCAGCGGCTCCCTTGGACAGGGAATCTCAGCGGCAGTAGGCATGGCGCTGTCCGCGAAACTCAGCAATGAGGAATACCGGGTTTATACGCTTTTAGGAGACGGGGAAATCCAGGAGGGACAGGTTTGGGAGGCCGCAATGTTCGCAGGGGCCAAAAACCTGGACAATCTGGTCGTAATCGTAGATAACAACGGACTTCAGATTGACGGCGATATTGCAGATGTTTGCTCACCCTATCCAATTGATAAAAAGTTTGAGGCGTTTAACTTCCATGTAGTTAATGTAGCGGACGGAAACGATTTTGACCAGTTAAAGGCAGCTTTTGACGAGGCAAAGACTGTGAAGGGAATGCCGACGGCAATTGTTATGAAGACCGTGAAGGGCAAAGGCGTATCCTTCATGGAAAATCAGGCCTCCTGGCATGGAACAGCCCCCAATGATGAGCAGTACGCAGTGGCTATGGCAGATTTAGAAAAGGCAGGTGAAGCATTATGTCAGAAGTAAAGAAGATTGCAACAAGAGAGAGCTATGGAAACGCCCTGGTAGAGCTGGGAGCAGAAAATGACAAGATCGTGGTGCTGGACGCTGACCTTGCAGCTGCCACAAAGACTGGCATGTTCAAAAAGGTATATCCCGAGCGTCACATTGACTGTGGTATCGCGGAGTGCAATATGATCGGTATTGCAGCAGGGCTTGCAGCAACAGGCAAAGTTCCCTTTGCCAGCTCCTTCGCCATGTTTGCAGCGGGCCGCGCTTTTGAGCAGGTGCGCAACTCTGTGGGGTATCCCCATCTGAATGTGAAAATCGGAGCAACACATGCAGGCATCTCCGTTGGAGAGGACGGCGCAACCCACCAGTGCAACGAGGATATTGCCCTGATGCGCACCATCCCCGGAATGGTCGTGATCAACCCTTCGGACGATGTGGAAGCCAGAGCTGCTGTGAAAGCAGCGGCAGAGTATGAGGGGCCAGTGTATCTGCGTTTTGGACGTCTGGCAGTTCCGGTGATCAATGACAGGCCGGATTATAAGTTCGAGATAGGCAAGGGCGTAGTTCTGCGCGAGGGCAAAGATCTGACCATCGTAGCCACCGGACTGCCTGTAGCTGCCTGCCTGGAAGCCGCCGAGAAGCTGGCTGCGGACGGAGTGGAGGCCAAGGTGATCAACATACATACCATCAAACCTCTGGACGAAGAGCTGATCCTGGCAGCAGCCAAGGAGACCGGGAAAGTCGTAACCGTAGAAGAGCATTCGGTAATCGGCGGTCTGGGAAGCGCTGTGTGCGACTGCCTGAGCGAGAAGGCACCCACCAAGGTGATGAAGATCGGTGTCAACGATACCTTCGGAGAGTCCGGACCGGCAGTGAAACTGCTGGAGAAATATGGACTGGATGCAGAAGGAATTTATGGGAAGATTAAAAGCTTTCTGTAATGGAATGGACTTTTGCTTATGGCAGTATCCCAAAGTGATTCTTTGTGATTCCGGAAGAGGATAGACAGTTTACTTTCCGCGCATCCTACTATATAATTAAGAAAGCAAGTATTGATACGAGCTTTTAGGACGGGGATATCCGTTTTATATATAGACAGAGAAAGGAAGATTTCTATGACACGGGATGCAAGGGCAAGGAAAGCAAGACAGTTTAAAAACCATCTGAATCAGGAATTTTATGACTGCATAAGAGATATTATGCAGCATCCAGTGGTGCAAAGGATGAAGAAGTATCCGCACCACTGCGATACCAACTGTTACCAGCACTGTTTAAATGTAGCTTATTATAATTATCAGGTCTGCAAGGCTCTGGGGTTAAACGCCAGGGCAGCCGCCAGAGCGGGGATGCTCCACGATCTGTTTCTCTATGACTGGAGAAAACATGCCGCCAGAACAGGGGATCATTTTCACGGGATGACCCACCCCAGAAGAGCCCTCAGAATTGCGGAGAGATATTTTGTGCTGACGCCTCTGGAGCGGGATTTGATTCTCAAGCACATGTGGCCTCTCACAGTGATTCCACCGAAATATGTGGAGTCCTATGTGATCTGTCTCACGGATAAATACTGCGGGGCCTGTGAGATTGCGGATCACTATGCAGGCAGGATTATGCCCAAGCGTATTCCGCTGCCCTTTGGTTACCGCACCATGTATCGGTTTGCCTCCAAGCTGGCGCCTGCAATGGAGAGAGGCGTACATGCGGAGAAGACAGGTATCTCCGGCTGCGGGACAGCCCGGTAGCCAAAGGTCTTCAGAACACCTGCAGTGATCTGCTCTGCCACGGCCATAACGGCGGAAAGGCGTGTGGTCTGCAGCGTAAGATGGGAAAAACGGCTGGAGACTCCTATGATGCCGGTGATAAAGATATCGCCTACGGATTCCAGATCTTTCTCCACGCCGGCTCCGGGACTGAGACTCCCTTTTCCAAGAGTGATATAGCCCTGGTGATCCCTGGTCCCCAGGGAGGCATCTATGGCGATGATAATATTTTTCTTGTGCTGTTCTTTGATTGCGGAGAGTGTATCATTTAAGTTAAGAGCATGAATAGGCATTTCCAGTGTACCATACACGGGAATGTCTTTTTTTAATACCTTTTTCAGCTCAGATCCGATCATAGGTCCAAGACTATCCCCAGTTACCCGGTCGCTACCGATGCAGACAAAGACCGGGGATGATTTCAGGCCGGAGTATCCCTCCAGGAGAAAGGAGAGGCAGGTGTTTATACGGCTGCAGGCGTCCGGCGCCTTGGAGTCAATGTAATAAATTTGTTCTATCTTCTGATCGTTCATAAGTTTGTCCTTTCAAAGCGTTTTCTAAAGTTTATCCATGGCACCTGGAAAATATTCAATCATTTCCTGCGAATTCTTCTGGAAGAAAAAACATGGCCGTGTTCAAAATATGTCGTAAAACTCCAGTGTTTTTGAACAGGAATTGATAAAATCTGCAGGACACTTATGGTAAGGTAGTGCTAAGGCTAGTACATCGTAAACGAAATAAGCACCCCATATACTTGTCTGAATATGCGGCACTTATTTCGTTTACGATGTACTTGGCCTTAGAACATATATGTATGAAGGAGTGTGCAGGGGAATGATCGAAATGGTTTATAAGGGAAACGGCGATGGGAAAAACGGGGACAGGCTGAAACTGCCTAAGAATGTACGTCAGATCGGTGAAGCAGGAAAAGGAAAAAGGGTTTATTTGGAAGACTATGCAGTGACTTACCTGCATCAGGTGGAGGCTGCTGTGCTTCTGGGGGAGACCTGGGAACAGGATGAGGTCAGGTACATTTTTATCCATGGGGCAATCCAGGTAGAGGACCCTGCGTTTGGGGAGGAAGCATGGGAGGACATCTATCGGGAGGCAAAGCAGTACTTTGAAAACAGTGAGATTCTGGGATGGGCAATGCAGGTGCAGGAACAGCCCCTGGCACTGAGCAAAGAGCTAAATGACCTTTACAAAACACATTTTGACAGAGAAGATGCAGTGCTGATTCTCTATGAGCCCAGCGAAAAGGAAGACAGTGTTTTTGTGGAGGAGAATGGCAGCCTGAGACCACAGAATGGATATTACATTTACTATGATAAAAACAAATCCATGCAGGACTACATGGTGTTCAGAAACGAAGGAAAGTCGGTGGAAAGAGAGACAGAGGTGACGGACAATGCCATAAAGAGTTTCCGCAAGATTGCAGAGGAAAAGCGGGAGAAGAGAGAAAAGCAGGAGCGAAAAGAGAACCCGGAGAAGGGGGAGAAGCAGACAGTAAACCAGGCTGTTAAGGAGAAAGGGGGCACAAAATCAGCGCAGCCGAAAACAGTCAAATTTCTCTATGCGGCAAGTACCTTTTTAGTTCTGACCATTTTAATTATTGGGGTAACTATGGTCAACAACTATGATAAGATGAAGAATATGGAGCTGGCACTCTCGGATATGGCAAAGAGCACGGAGGCGTCTGCAAAGGTCAATGCGAAGGGGACTGCATCCACAGATAAGCAGGATAGTGCAAAAAAAGAGACGGAGACCATGACTGAAACTGCCGGTGACAAGGCAGAGGGAGAGTCCGAGACAGCAGCAGAATCAAGCCAGGACGGCCAGGGACTTTCCGGCAATGCACAGAAAAGTTCTGAAGCAGAAAAAAATGTGCAGGACACTAAGGCGGACGCAGCGGCGGATGGACAGAATGCAGCTGACCCACAGAGCGCAGCGGCAGGGACAGAGGCACAGGCAGCCGGACAGGACCAGAGCCAGGCACAGACAGATATTCCCACAGCAGCAGGTACAGCAGGAGATGGACAGGCAGCGGGAGGAACCCAGGGACAGGATGTGGATGCCAGCGCACAGGCTGCCTCGCAGAGCGCTCAGCCGGCAGCGGAGCATACGAATCAAGCCGCATACATTGTTAAGGCAGGGGACACACTGGCAGATATCTGCAGGATGTATTATGGAACCACAGACCGGTTGAATGAGATCTGTACTCTGAACGGTATCAGCGATCCCAACACCATCCTGCTGGGACAAAAAATTTTGCTTCCATAGACAGGGATTTTTCTGTGTGTTATAATACCAGGAGTATCCGAAAAGGAGTCCAAAGTATTTGGCAGAGAAAGAACTATGGGAATGAAAGCATTTTTTAAGAAGCATTTTCAAAAAATAGACAGGGTAAAAGAGGAGATTGAGCAGGAGGAGCTCTGGGATTTGTCAGAGGGGAATGAAGCGGACGAGGCCAGTGGTGATATTCTGTTGAACGGAAGTCTATGGAATAAGCTGAGACAGCACCGGAGAGGGATAAGAAGGCATTGGATGGTTATCCTGGGCATTTTAGGGATTCTGGCAGCAGCTTTTTTCCTCTACCTCTTTCTACATGTTGGAACCGAATTTACTACCATCAGCAGAACAAAACGGGCTGATATCAATGGAACAAAGTATACAGCCCTGGGCGGAAATCTGCTCAAATACAGTTCGGACGGTGTCTCCTGTGTATCCCACAGCGGAGAGGTGCTGTGGAGCAGTACTTACAGTATGCAGAGCCCGGTCATTGATATCTGCGGTTCGACTGCAGCTGTGGCAGATCAGAAGGGGACACAGATTTATATTTATAATGATAGCGGACTTTTAGGTCAGTTTCAGACCTCCCTGCCTATTGAAAAAGTGAGGGTGGCCAGGCAGGGAGTGGTTTGTGCAGTGCTGCAGGACGATGACGTGACCTGGATTAATTTTTATGACTCAGAGGGGAATGAGATTGCCAAAAACAGAACCTCATTAGGTGAATCCGGTTATCCGCTGGATATTGCGCTTTCTCCGGATGGACTGAAGCTGATGGTATCCTATCTGTGTATCACAAAGGGAATTATGAATACCAGGGTCAGCTTTTACAATTTTGACTCTGTGGGACAAGCTGAGATTAACAATATGGTGAGCAGTGAGACGTATGAAAATGTGGTGGTACCAAAGGTGATCTTTATGGACACAGACACATCGGTTGCTTTTCGCAGCAATGGTTTCAGCATTTTTAAAGGCAGGCAGATTCCGGCTCTGGAAAAAGAGGAGGAGTTTGAACATGAAATTCTCAGTGTATTTTACGATGAAGAGTATTTTGGGTTTGTTTTTAAAAGTGACAAAGCGGAGCACAAATACATGATGCAGCTATATAATCAAAGCGGGAAAAAAGTGATGAGCAAGTACTTTGACCTGGCATACGACCAAGTCAAGCTGGAGGAAGACAACTTGATTTTATTTAATGAGAGTACTTTTGAAATCTACGGAACAGGGGGACGCAAAAAGTTCTCCGGTAAATATAAAAAGCCCATTGTGGATGTCATCAGTATAAAGGGTTTCCGTAAATATATGGTTCTCACCCAGGAAAGTACAGATGTGATAAGACTCAAATAGGGGAACAGATCATGAATATACTTACAGTAATTATACTGCTGCTAATCGCAGTGTTTGTGTTAAATGGATACCGCAGAGGATTTGTGCGCGTTTTTGCTTCCATGTTCTTTTTTGTACTCTCCTCCGTGCTTGTTTATATGGCAACACCCTATATCAGCCAGTTCTTAAAGGAGTATACACCCATCTATGAAGTGGTTGAGAGTAAGTGTGAGGAGGCTTTTGCGGGTATGGGCGATGGAGACACAGCGGAGGATGCAGAGAAAGAGGACGTTTCCTTCTTAGACCAGAAAAAACAGATTGAAGAGATGGAACTTCCACAGATTTTAAAGCAGCAGCTTTTGAACAACAATAATGACGTGGGGTATGAGCTGCTGGGTGTTACAGGGTTTTCCAAATACATCGCAGGCTATATGGCCAATATTATACTGAATATTCTTTCATTTTTAGCAGCTCTGGTGTTGGTTTTTCTCATTCTGCGGACAACGGTGATGACTTTGGATATCATAGCAAATCTACCGATTCTTCACGGTGCCAATCGTTTTCTGGGTTTAATTTTAGGCTTTGCCCAGGGTATCCTAGTGGTCTGGTTTGGGCTTTTACTGTTAACGGTATTCAGCCACACGGATGCGGGAGAGAAGCTAATGAATATGGTCTATGAAAGCCCTATACTCAGCTTTTTGTATGAACAGAATATCATCTTAAAATATTTGCTGGGAGCAGTAGAGAAAATTTTGTAAAAAACAGCTATGACTGCTATTTATGCTATAGTAGAATCGCAATTTTTTGAAAGGAAGCACAAAAATGAACTCATCTGTACTTCATATTGCTGTATGTGATGATGAAAAATACGATCAGGAACAGATAATTGAAATGACAAAAAAGATTCTTGAAGCGGATAATATCTGCTATGAGATTTCGATGTATAAGAGCAGTGAGGAGCTGCTGGCAGCCCTGGAGAAAGATGAGCAGGAATACCAATTTCTGTTGCTGGATGTGGTTATGGATGGCCTGAATGGGATCGAACTGGCTGCCAGACTGCGTAAGAAAGGGAATCAAGTGCCGATTATCTTTGTCTCCTCTTACGAAGATTATGCTCTGATGGGATATGAGGTAGAGGCGGTCAGATATCTGGCAAAGCCTGTGCGGGAGGACAAGCTGCGGGAGGCGATCCACTACTGTAAAGAGCGCTTTTACCGGAAAAAGCATATCCTGATATCCACGGCAGAAGGAATACGCAGAATCCTTTTAAAGCGATTGGCTTATGTAGAAATCAGCGGAAGAGGAACACTACTGTATGTGAATGAGGAACGGATCTTCTCGCGAAACTCGATTACGGAGATCGAGCAGGAAGTGGATCCCGTGGAATTTTGCCGTTGTCATCAGAGTTTTCTGGTTAATCTGGAGCATGTCGAGGCCATCAGACGGTATGAGTTGACCCTAAAAGGAAACAGGAAGGTGCCCGTCAGCAAGCTTCGGTATGACAGTACGAAAAAGAAGCTGATGTGCTACGTATCCAGTTGATCTTCTGGCGGTTCGGCCGGCAGGGCGAAAGATATCCGAAACCTGCCGGGGAGACGTTTGATCTGCATAAGGCCTCCGTACTTTTCCGCAGTCCGTTCCATGATGAGAATTCCATAACCGTGTTCTTTAACCATGTTTAATTTTTTTGACTCATTATTCTGATCCCCCGGTTCCGGGGTGGAATTTTCCAGTGATAAATAAAAGAATTGTTTTTTTGTGTGTAAATCCAGGCGAATCCATGGATTCTTATTGGAGGAATCATTGCATGCACGAATTGCATTATCTAAAGCATTCAGCAGGATAGAGCTAAGATCAGTGTCTTTCATGGGCAGGGATGGGGGCGCATCGGCCCGAATGATATCCACCTGGATACCCCTCTCCAGCGCTTCTGAGAGCCGGCTGTTTAAGGTGATATCCAGTATGTAGTTACCTGTATTCAAAATTTTGGGAATTTGTTTTGCTTTTTCGGTAACTTCTGCAATATAATTTTTAGCTCTTGCGATCTGTCCCCCGGCCAGTAGTCCTCCCAGGGTATTCAGGTGTTTTTGCAGGTCATGGCGCATAATGGCAGTTTCCTCTGCCTGGGATCGGATATGCTCATAGGTGTCACGAGCCATTTCCTCCTGAAGCCTCAGGGCTGTCTGCTGTGAGGCTTTTTCTGCCTGAGCTTTTAAAAAATCCACCAATATAGCCCAAAGCGAACAAATAATGGCCATAATCCTCAGAGCTCTTAGGGGCATAGCTACATTGGATGGAGATATCTTGGGTATTCGTTCCTTAAAATGAGCCCAGTAATCTGGATAAAACCAAACAGACACAATGAGAAATACCAGATATGCGGTGGATAGTGCGAAAGCAGCTTTACAGAAGCTGGTGAAGAAGGATATCCCCCTGCGAGACTGGCAGACAGCAAAAAACAAAGTCACCAGGATTGCAATCAAGCTCAGAAAGTCATCCAGATATAACAAAGTGGGTTGATTTGGAAAATATATCTGGCACGCCACTCCCAGCCCCACACTGACACCCTGAAGAAAAGCCAGGAAGGTCAGGATCCATCTGGCATTTCCCCTTATCCGGGTGCTGATAAAAAGGAGCAGACAGGTGACCCCAAACAACGCTGCATGGGTTTTGTAATCAATCATAGGCTGACCATTAAGTGGAAAATATTTATAAAAAAACGGAGCATTTATCAGAATGCTGCACATATTTAAGAATAGAACACCAGCAAAAAAGAAAAGGCCAAAATCCGTATGCCCATGAAAGGATTGATAAACCATAAGGCAGAGCAAGCTTATGCCCAGGAGAAAGAGGATGATTGCGGGGTAAGCCGTTTGAGCAGACTGGGAGATCAGATTGCTTTCATATGCATAGCCGCAGTATAACCTGACGGAACACAGGTATACTGCTGTGTTTGTAGATTCCTGCTTTTCACTGCCGAGAGGGGAGGTGGACTGGGCGATGGTAAGTGTTTTTCCTGCGTAATCTGTCGGTAGCGAGACCAGAACAGGGTCTGCACGGTCCCATTCCTGCATAGGCAGTTCCAGATAACCAATCCGGTTATCCAACTCGGGCCAATCCGTATACAAAAGCTCATCATCCAGAAAAATGCTGACACTGCGGTTGACTACTTCGATCTGGAGCATGGGATCATCCCGCACTTCATCTAAAACCCTGGAGTAATAAAAAGTCTGTCCGTCGTAGGATAGTCCGGTGAAGCCCCCGATGTTGTCAAAGACAAGAGGGGTAATTTTACCTTTCTCATTCAAAAAGACCTCCCAGCCTTTTGTGTCAGTGACAACTTGCCCGTCCGGGGCATCTACGGAGTAGTCATAGGTTTTAGAATCCATGGGGGTATAATAAGTCATAAGCAGTGGAAAAAAAACTGCAAACATGAGGGCGGAGCCAAACAAGGCCACCAGCAACAGGATCATTTTTTTGATTTTATTTTTTGAAGACAGCATCTGGTTCCTCCCTCTCTTGATGGTTTCCATTATTAATTAGACTATCAGTATTTCAAGGTATTTGTCAATAATTGATCCATCCGATTTTCAATCATTCTTTACGGTTTACGGTCCTGTAATAAGCGCAGTTCTGAGAACAGTATCCACAATTCCCAAAATTGAAGAATAAATCCCAATACTGCATAACGTATTTAAAATAAAGGAAATTTAAGGTAAATTAGACTTGGGTCAAAGTCTTCTTAAATAGGCGCTTCATACTGGATGGGTTCGCCCAAAAACAGGAGGACTCTGTATGAACAGGCTGGAACCCTATTGGGGAATGCAGACCCAAAGTTGAAAGTGATTGGAAGGAGGAAGTAATTTGAAAAAGAAAGTGGGAAACGGTATTACATTGACACAGATTGGGAAACGATGCCTGGCGGGGATACTTTCCCTGGTTTTGATGCTGACCAGCGTGGATTTGACAGCATTGGCTTACCAGGCAGAAAAGTCCGATTATTTGGCTGCCGTTGACAAAGACGGCAATGAGATTGTAAAAGAGGATCAAAGTTGGGAGGAAAAGTTTCCTAACGGAACCTTTGCTTTTAAAGATGAGTACATAAACCTTCAGGAGTCTCAGGAACCAGAAGCACAGAAGATTACCATCTACCGTCTGGGCGGCACTGCGGGGGAGGCAACGGCAAAGATTGCAGTCAGCTCGGTTGTTTCTTATCTGGATGAGGAGGGGACAGAGGCGGTCTATGCCAATGCGGCCAGCAACCGGGATTATACTTTAGAGGCAGAGGATCCGGTTGGAACTTCCGAGAATGGAGAAATCACCTATTCCCCGGTAGAACTGGATCAGGAGAACCTCTATGGAACCAGCTTTTTTGAGGTCGCCTTCGCTGAGGGGGAGTGGGTCAAAGATGTTTTGGTCACACCCATTGACGATGAGGAGCATGAGTCCCAGGAATTGGCTCTTTTAACCATCTATGAAGCCAAGGGAGCTGAATTTACAGAGACTGCGAACAGGGTAACCATCAGCATAGCGGATGACGAGGAAATATTGCCAAGCGAGATGGGTTTCGAAACAGAAGCTGTTCGGGTGGACAAAGCAGGACAGAAGGCTGTGATCAAAGTAAAGAGAACAGGAGCTTTGCAGTATGTATCCTCTGTGGAATATAAGACAGAGGAGGGCACGGCAAAAGCCGGGGAAGATTATGTAAACACGGAAGGCACAGCATCATTCAGCGGTGATATTGATTACTTTGATATCCAGGTGGATTTGATTGATAATAAAGAGGAGTCAAAGGAAGACAAAAGTTTTACCATTCTTCTTTCCGACCCCAAAGGAGGTACGGTAAAAGAGGGCGGACAAAGTATCCGGGTGGACTTGTACAACAGTAACACAGCCAGGGAGGACAATCTGGCCACCAGACTTCAGAGCCTGGATGCGGTGGATCTGACTGCGCAGGTGAAAACGGAAGAGAAAGCACTGACTGAGCATGACAACCAGGTGGTGACTGCGCCGGAGACAGAGGATGAGGAAGGGATAGAGGCAAATTACGCGCCGGCAAATCAACAGGGGAAACGTTCAAGGTCTCTGGTTACCGATGGTCAGGAGCTATCCTTTGGCAGGAACCAGGGGCAGTGGAGAGACAAGCACACCAATCCTGAACAGGTCGGAACCTGGAGCGGAAGCCAGGACTTTTTAAAATTTGACGGAGGAGCAGAGATTTCAACGGATTATGATGCCTATATGGCCCTAAACATTCCCGGAATTTATAACCGTTTTACAACCATTGACTGGAAAGTGGACTGCTCTACCAGAAAGAAATTGTATTGGGCCTACAATTATCTTTCTGCTGCTTACGGAGCCCTTGCCACAAGTGCGTTCTGTTATAAAGATTCCGGAAATATGGAAGGGCGCGGGGATGATAACATGGACGCGCACCTGAATTCGGAATTCAGTAAAAATTACTGGCAGCTGGCAGGATACGACTGGCTGTTTAAATACCGGGGCGAACAAGCGCATGGAGACGGAAAAGGCTATACCGGGGGAACCATTAATCTCAATAGTCCAAAGTATGACCACCTGGTATTTAAAATCAGGGGAACGAAATACGATGGTACCCAGAGACCTAGATACGGAAGGATCAAACTGTACGATTTTGCAATCTACAGGCGCGCTTTGCCCCAAAATCCGGTCGTTTCCGTGATCACACCGGATGATGATGATAACCTTGGATCTATTCTGAGTGAAGTGCAGCCAATTGTAAGTCTGGAAGCAAATTCTGGTGGAACAGATAACAGCGGTAAACTTTACTATGGATCAAAGCTCAGGGTTGCCCAGAATGAAAAGGCCAAGCAGTATAAAATGGCAAAGGCCGTACTGACGACGCAGTCAGGGTCTACGCTTTGGAATGGGGATTTAGAGACAGACAGGGACTACACATTTCTGGAAATAGCAAGGCAGGGAGATATCAATGAGAGACTCACGGAGGGCAACCTGCAGATTAAAACGTATCTAGAGCGTGTCCAGAAGTTTGAACTTTCCTATAGGGCATCTATGCTGGAAGACGATACGGATGAAGTAAAAAAGCAGAAAAAAGATAAAATCTCCAGCAATATCACATATAAAGCAAAAGTATTTGATAAAGATACATGTACATACAAAGATAACCAGGCAAAGCTGGATTTGACGGATGACCCAACGGAATCCTGTTATGGGACAGGGGACCTGAAAAATGTAAAGTCTGTGAACTTTAACTTAACTGACGGATCCCTGATTCTATATAACAATGTGGCCTATGCGGGAGATGCAGATATTCCTATAAGCCCGGAACACTATAATGCGGCTAAAGTCACCTTATCCGTATACACCCCGGACGCCATTTCTGTGGAACGGGATCCGCAGATCCTTTCGATTAACAAGATCCGCCTGTATATGGACGAAAACAATGACGGGGCCTATACTACAGGAGAAAAGCTGCTGAAAGACATTTCAGACCAGGAATTCTGCATGGATGAATTTCAGCCAATAGACGGGCATCCTCTGGTCATGACGGTGGATTATACCTATATGCCATCTTGTGTTTCCGTACCGCCGGGAGGAGATAAGAATGGCACTTTCACCCTTATACCTAGCTTTGTCACCACACTGACAGAGGAAAGTGTGAAGGAAAAGCTGACAAAAGAAATGCAGGGTTATCGTGACATCCTCTGCAAAGACGGAACGGCAAAGATGTATGCGGCTTCAAACGGAAGGCTTTCTGTTCCTCTAGGACAGGATGCCAGTCCGGCGCAGTTTAATGAAAACAAAAAAGAATACGAATGGACTCCAAAATGGGAGGGGAATCTGGCAAAGAATTATGCAGAACCGGACAAAATATACTTGGACAATACCTTAATGCCAAACGGTTTTGAGGCGGCAGCCACGAAGGAGGAGATCAACCAGTACCTGGGGTGTCTTCAGGGAAACGACACCCTGGTGATCAGTTCCAGAATGGGGACAAAAGCCACAGCTATACAGACGGCGGGTTTTTCCACCTATCCGGAAATGGGCGTCCAAAGTTTTGACCAAACAGCCATGCCGGAAGTAAATGCGCCTCAGGATCTTCACGGGGTGACGAAGAATTTACCGGATGCAGCAGATTCAAGCCCTGCCCTGGAACTGCCAAACATGGAAATCGGAGTTGGGCCTCTTTCCTATATTATGGGGAATGACGAAATAGGGTTTTCCGTAGGAATTCCTCTGATAGAAGAGGATTTGGGGGCATCGAAGGAAGAGAACCAGGAAAGCTTGGAACAGGCAAAAAAAGCCTTTAACAGCCAGAACGTATTTCAGAAGCTAAGGGAGCGTTCAAAGAAGTACGGCCCAGACAGTCCTGGATTTGAAGGTGGGGACATGAGAGGGAAAAGCGATGCGGCTTCCTTTGAGATGGCTGCAAATGCCACCTTTATGTGGAAATACAATAAAAAGACAGCCAGCTATGAATTTTCTTCCGCCATGGTTGCGGTAGCAGTCTCCGGTTCTGTAAAATTACAGTATCGTTTCAGCGCATGCCCTATTTTCTATGTTTACTTATCTATGGGTGGAGAGATGAACATGAAGACAGGGCTGAATGTGGAAGTGGATTTAGATGAAAATGGAAATAAGAAAAATCAGGTGAGCTTTGCGGGCCTTACCATAAATCCATCTGTATTTATCGAAGCAGGAGCCGGAGTCGGCATTGATATCGCAAAACTTGAGGTGTATGTCCATGTATCCGTATCCATGGCCATGACGATCAATGAGGACTTCTCTTTTGATCAGTTTGAGACAGGGGCAGCAGTAGGATTTAACGCAGTATTTCTGTTTTTCAGCTTCAAGATGGATCTGGTGGGCTGTACGGCCGGATACGATAAAGAGGAAGAGGATAACGGCAGCGACGGGTGGTATTTTAAGTGGTCTCTGTGCGGTAAAGAAATGAGAAGCCGCATGGCCAGGTCTGCTGAACTGCCGGAGATCCCAGGGGCAAATGTGACGGTGGAACCTCCAAAGGATACCAGCGGTACACAGAATTTCTACACCTCTGATGACAATGTGACACCGGAAATCATGCCCATGGCCTTTGATTTGGATGGTGTGCCATTCCAGACCAGCGGATATGGCAGCAGTGCGGCTGCGGTAAAACTTGCGGATGGTTTAAATGCGGCGGCAGGCTATGAACTTCTGACAGTGGGGGATAAGAATTATCTGGTATATACCATCAGCAGAGAACGTAATGAAACTGGAAGAGCCACTGACAGTACGCAGATTGTACTCTCGGAACTGACCACCGCCAGCAGCAACGGAGATGAAGTCAAGGGATTGGCCAATCCGGCAGATCCGGATTCAGACAGGCCGTATATTGTAGTAGACAGAAACGATGGTCAGGATGACGGTTTGGGTGACCTGGAATTCGGCACTTTGGTCAATGACGGTAAGATAACCGTTACCTGGACTACCTATAGGGATGATGCTTATGAGAACGTAAAGCCTGCATTGACTGAAGAGGAAGTACTTGCTGAGATCAGCCGGCATGTATGTGTAAAGACGGCATCCTTTACACCGGGAACGGATACAGGATTTACAGATGCAGAGGTGGTTTCCGGCGAAAAAGAACTTGCAGGATACCGCTTCCTTCCCAAAGCAGTGAACGAAAATGTGGTGTTCTTTGGCGAAGCGGAGCCTTACAGTGAAGACGTTTTGAAGCAGAGAAAAGAAGAGTATAAGTCCTACTATGAATCAGCAGCGGGAGGAAACGAGCCGGATGGAAGCGGCGGAACCGGAGATCCGTATGCAAATGCAAATTATAAATATTCGGTTACGCTGGATTCTCTGTACGGACAGTATTCCAAGCTGAATTTTGCAGTGAAACAAAAAGGCAATAAAGGCTACAAAAATGTTACAATCGAACCATCCGAAACCTGGAAAGACCAGGGCGCAAGAATTGACTATATTCGCTTTATGGAGGATTCGCAGGACACCTTCTACCTGGCCTATGCAACCTCCCAGGAGGATATTAATGACGGAGACAAGCAGACCGTGAAAAAGCTGTATCTTCAAAAGATGTCCGTCAAAGTAGGCACAGGGCAGGAGACACCCGAAACCGGTGAAACGGATTTTAATGAGACAAATTTAGTTCCGGGCAAACCGGTATTGATTAAGACATTGGTGGACTCCGAGTTGGATGACAGCCTGGACGGGGAATACCAGGGAAGTCAGTTGGTGGAACCGTTTGCAGCCCCCGCCTTTCATAACCTGAAATTCTTAAATGGAAAGCTGACGGCTGACGGCACACCAGAACCCTTCTTCCTGTTCGGCATGAACGGCATGACTTATGTGATTGACAAATCAAACCTAGATCTTTTCTGCGAAGGGAGTCCGGGGACAATTACGCCTTTCTTTAAACCGGAGGAAAACGGAAATTCCCAGGCAGATACCGTAATAGGAACAGACGGCGATGGAAATATTTCAGCCGTCTACACGGATACAGTACCAGACACCGTAAACAACGCATTATATTTAACAAAATACGATCCCAATATCGGGTCCTTTGGCGAGGGCATCCTGCTTGCCATGAATCACATGCAGGTTTATGAAGATGCACAGGCTGGCAGCTGGAGCGCACAGGAGACCAAGGAAGCTTATTTTGATGAGTCCATGGGCGGCGGAATGAATAAATTTTCCTTTGCACAGCCTCAGATTGCTCTTGGCACACCGACCACAGAAGAAACACAGGGGACTCTCACCATCATTTCCCAGGGGACCTATACAGACCTGGTAAGAACCACCCTCCAGAAACCGGGGTCCAAAGAACTGGTAGAAGAAGTAATTCCGGATATGGAAAATGGGATCAGCGGGCAGATGGGTGTGTACGCCCTCACCTATGGAGTGGGGAAGCAGCAGATCGGAGAAGAATCCATACGGCTTAATATGGAAGAATTTGTCCCGGGGGCAAGGCTGGATGCCAGCGTATCGTTCCGAAATACCGGCGACGTGGCTATCCGTGCCGCAGATGATGAACGCTATGCGGCTTCTGTTAAACTGTATGCGGCCAGAACTGATGGCAGTGATGCAAGGGAACTGGCAGGATGGAAAATTTTAAGCAATGTGCTGGCAGGACAGCAGGTGAGCACGGATACAGTACAGACAAAAGAACTGCCGGAAGATATTGCAGAACGGGTGCTGTATTTTACAGTAAGCGAGAATGCAGATTACATAGGAGAAGGAGCATTTTTTACCAGCACCTTTAACAAGGATGACGGACTTGGGAAAATTGTAGTAGGCAACCGGGCAGAGGTCAGCATTACAGAAATATCCGTCCAAGCAGCCCGGGACATGAAGCGTGAAAATGTAAATGGACAGGACAGCGTAATCGTAGATCTTGATCTGCTTTTGGCTAACAAGGGAATGAAAGATGCTGAAAATATCCGTATCCAACTGGAACGGACCGACGGGAAAACAGAATCAGGGGAAAATCACTATGTGCCTCTGGACCTGAAGCAGCCCCTTGTAAGATACGAAGGACAGAGTGGCGGAAAGGATCTGACTGAGGCCGGAAAAAATGGGATTTACAAAGTAACTGGGAGCGTGGAAACCGGCCCGGAGGGGGAAGAGTCTGTGAAATCAGCAAAATCCATTCCTGGGGGAGAGGCTGTGAGGCTGAAAGGGAAGATCACGCTGCCGGTCAGCTGCTTTGACCTGACAAGTCCAAAAGAAGCTATGAATTTGCGGTTTACTGTGCTCACGGATTCGAAGGAGTATACCACTCAGAACAATGCATCTTATGTCAGCTTTGATCCGGTGACGAAGTTTGTGGTGCCGTCAGCTTTGAATCTCACGTTAGGAAATACGGTAAACTTAGATATGGCCTATACCACCGGTGCAGCGAAGAACAGCAATGTTTCAGCCACAGAGATGGTATTAAGCTCTGCCGGGGAAGCCCAGGAGGCTTCAGCGGATGAGAAACTGCTGGATGTGCTGAACTATAACCCGGTGAATGGAATGCTGTCCGTACGGGCAGGGAAAGTAGGAAGTGGCATTATAAGAATTGCAGATACGACGACCAGTTCCTATGAAGATATCGTATTTACCAACACAGCAGACGGAACCAACATTGCTTTGACAAACAAGGCGCTGACCTTTAAAAACAGCGCACAGGGCCAGTGGGAAGATAAAGACATCGGAAAGATCACAGCAGAAGCCGTACTGCCCTATCAACATGATATTTGTGTGGGCAAAAAGGGCGGAAGTTTTACTTTCACGACCTATGCCTCCAGCTTGGAGCTGTACTTTAGCGGAAAGGCGGAAGTGAGCAGCAAAAATGCCTTTGGATTTGGAAGCGTCATTGTGGAGGGTAATGGAAAGAGCACTGGCGGGGAATACTTTGAACCAGTGATCATTGATTTTAAAAACACGACACTGCAAAAGCATGAGGTAACGGTAACGATACTGGGCAATCAGGCAGAGTTTGATAAACTGATTGAAAAGTATGGCACGGAAGGCGACATTGGGGATATTGTAGAAAAGGATACCATACCGCCTAAGATCATACTGGGAAAAGAGGTTCCGGGAACAGGGAAACTTCAGACGGGCACCACGTTTGAAATGCCTGTGTACATCTATGATAATATGGCCATTAATTCCGTAAGCATTGATGGAGGGGGAGCGGATACCTATGTGCATCAGGGCTTTGCCCAGTCCGTTCTTTCCATAACAGAAAACAGGAATTACCGCATTATTGCATTGGATTCGTATGGAAACCGGGCCAGCTATGATATTCCGGTAGATTGGTTTGACACAGGAGCAGTTACACAATCAGGAAAGGATACATGGCCGGAGGTTTCAGCGGAGGCAGTGAATGAGAAGTGGGAATCTATACCGGAATTTACCAATGGCACAGCCTATATAAGGTATCAGGTAGCTGCACCGCAGGGAATACAGAGGGTTAAAATATATTCCTTTGACCCGGACACGAACAGTTCCGTACAGCTGGGAGAGGAGATACGGCCGTCAGGGGCGCCAAAAGAGCTGAATGATGTGCAAACCGCCGCAATACCAAAGAATGGATACTATAGGGTGGAAGTAGAAGATAGCCTTAGGCAGATTACATCTGGGATATTCTACCTGAACTGCCTGTCAAAAGGACCGGAGGTAAACCTTTACAAATCCTCGAACCAGGCCGGAAAGCTGTTTTACTCTGTGGGAAGCCAGACAAACGACGTAAATCTGGAGCAGATGATCATTTACAAAGGAAAGGTACAGCAGACTTCTCCTGACAGCATAGTGGTAAGCGGAGAAACTCCTGCACTGTCCAGAGATTATCGTAAGGAGGCAGTTACCTGGGACACCGGAACGATAGAACTGAGCGGTACTGCTGTTTACACCATTATGGCAAAAGACGTGAGCGGCAGAATCCGAACCTTTGTATACAGCGATCATACCAGGCTGAACGGTTTAGCTGTACATGACGGGGAATATGATCTGGAAATGGAAACATTTTCGCCTTACCAGTACGAATATCATGTGCTGCTGCCATACGGATATCCGGAAAGTCAGATTCCGTCCGTGGAGTACAGTATTACAGAGGATGCACTCGCAGCAGGGGCGAAAGTAACTAAGAAAGAGGAGGAAGATTCTGTCACCGTAACCATGAGCTATGGAGGCGTGGACACGGACTACACTATTTACTTTGAGCGGGAGGTCTGCACTTGTGGAATTGACCTGAGGGTGTATGACAATCAAATAATCATTCCCTATGGACAAGATACCATTACCAAAAAGCTGGATACCAGGCTTGCTGTTTTTCCGTGCAGTGTAAAAGGCCATCATTGCAGCGAAGAGGATGTGAAGTATAAGTTTGAAATTTTAGAGGGCCAGAATTATCTGGATATTGCAGAAGATGGGATGATTACCTACCATAACTTCCCGGCAGGCAGCACCGGCGTAGCAGCAAAAGTGAAGATTACCGCTTATACGGATACAACCAGCACGGAGGCTGTTACCACTTGCTCTATTAACAGAGAGTACCGCCTGCATTTAGAGACAACCCACTGCGGACATATTGAAACCATAGAAGAGGCGCAGGATGCGGATGAAACGGAAAAAATTGACCAGGCACCAGAAGAAGGGTTAACCGAAGGCCCGGGAGAGACATCTTCTATTATACTGCCCGCCGGGGATGGAAGCAAAACCATTGATTTTGACCTGACATCCGGTGAAAATTACCAATTTACTGCCTTTGCGGATAAAGGATGCATATTTGAGGGATGGGCTGATGAAACCGGGGAGGTATTCAGGACAGAACAGGAGATTACTGGAAATTTAACAGGAAATATGAACCTGAAGGCTATATTTAAAGATATAACCCCGCCTGTGGCGGCAATTAATCTGAAAGCCCTGGAGAAACAGGAAAATGGGGAAGAAAAAGATGAAATTCTTTACTCAAAAGAGGGGATCGAAATCACTGTGACAGGAGAAGACCACGAAAGCGGCGTAAGATCCATAAAGTATCAGATCGTGGAAGCAGGGGAAATCTATGATGAGAATTCGGGCTGGAAAGACTACGCGGAACCGCTAACCCTTACCGACGATATTTTCGCAGTTGTATATGCGAGGGTGGAGGACGAGGAAGGAAATGTGACCATTGTAAACAGCAAGGAAATCCTCATTGACAAAGAAGGCGGCCAGTTGATCCTCACCCCTAATTTCACATCCGGTGAATGGACCAGAAAGGAGGATGCCAAAATCCACGTGCTGGCTACGGAAGGAACCTCGCCGCTCAAGAGGATAACTTATGTCATTGACGGAAAAGCGTACCTCAGAGAGAATAATCAGTTTACAATTGACAGCCTGAAGGACGGGGATTACGAGGTGAAGGTAATCGCCGAGGATAAGGCGGGGCATATGCTGACGCAGTCTGTCCACGTAAAGAAGGAAACCGCGGAAACTACTATAGAAGTAACCGGAAATCCCACAGAGCTGGTAAGAGAGGCTATCCTAACCGCAGAGGTAACCACGGGAGTATCCGGTCTAAAGGAAATCACCGTAAACGGCAGGAAAATCGAAGGGAATACCTATAAACTGAAGGAAAGCGAGAACGGCACTTACGTCTTTGTGGCTGTCAGCAACGGAGGCAGCGCAGCCACCGTCACTGTGAAGGTGACAAACATGATTATTAAGGTGGAGGAAATCCGGGCCGGGGAGGAAAACATTTCGCTGGCTACGGGGAAAACCCACCAGATCGGCTGGAAGGTACTGCCAAAGGACGCCACCTATCCACAGGTGATCTTCCAAAGCAGCGACACAGACAAGGCGGTTGTGGATGAAAATGGGCTGATTACCGCTTTAAAAGAGGGAGAGGCCGCAGTGACCATCAGCTCTGCGGACAATCCTACTGTGCATACAGAAATTGCTCTGGATCTTTTTGAAGAATATAAGCTCCATGCATCCGTGGATACGGGGGGAAGGGTAGAATACAACGGAAAAACACTGGTGACCTCCGAAAAAGGTGGACAGACTGAGGTGGACGTATATTTGCGCAAGGGAACGGAATACACCCTAAAGGCCGTGCCGTTAGAAGGATACGAATTCACCGGGTGGAAGAATGAAAAGGGAGAATTGGTGCAAAAGGAGGCCCAAATCAGCGGAAAGCTGACCGAGGACACCTCCCTGCATGCGGATTTCCGGGACAACGTGGCGCCGAAGGGAGCCATTCATCTCAGGGAGCTTAATAACCCGGAGCGGGTGGAAATACTGGCAAAACTGGCGGAAGAATCAGAAAACCTCTGCGCATACTCCAGCAGAGGCTTCCAGGTAACTATTGAGAGCAGCGACGTGCCAAGCGGCGTGAAGCACGTAGCATACCAGGTAGTGAATGCGGGGGAAGTCCCCGATGAGGCAAAGGGCTGGAAGGAATACAGAGAGCCTTTCGCCCTGGAAGAGGACGCAGATGTGATCGTCTATGCCAGGATCGAAGACTGGGACGGCAATATAACCGTCATCCATTCAAAAGAGATTGTCATAGACCATAAAGGAGTGAGTATTCAGGCAGATCCTAGCTTTGTACCTGGGGAATGGAACAATGCCACAGACAACCATATTGACGTGGTTGTGACAGAAAACATAACAAAGCTGAAAAAAATAACTTATCGGATTGGGGAGGAAGAGTTTGAGTCTTTGGACAAAGAATTTACCATTCAAGATCTGAAGGACGGAGACTATGTTATTAAGGTAATTGCGGAAGATGCCGCAGGAAACCAGTTGGAGGCATCCGTAAGGCTGAAACAGGATACTTGCCGCCCGATCATAAAGGTTCTCGGCAACCCCACAGAGCTGGTACGAAACGCTACGCTGGAAATACAGACGGAGCCGGGCATCTCCGGATTAAGAGATATCACCATAAATGGGAGGAATATAGCAGGAACTACCTACAGCACGAACGAAAACGGAACCTATGAAATTGCTGTAACAAATCAGGCGGGCACCACTGCCACAGAACAAGTGGAAGTTACCAGGGTGATTGTGGAAGTAGACGCGATTCAGGCAGATTTGGAGCATGAATTGCTCCTTGGACAGACCTGGCAGGCATCATGGAAGATAGCTCCCGCAAATGCCGACTTCCCCCAGGTGACGTTTGCCAGCAGTGAT
>NZ_CM176623.1:1687500-2032500 GCF_058119865.1 Ruminococcus sp. 8Y-12
ACAATCCGAAGACGTGACGCGTACCGAACTAGAGTAGGGAAGTGTGTGAGCCATGCGTCAAGAAAAGCCGCTATTGTTTATATCATACCCGTACCGTAAACCGACACAGGTGGATGAGGAGAGAATCCTAAGGCCGACGGAAGAAGCATTGTTAAGGAACTCGGCAAAATGACCCCGTAACTTCGGGAGAAGGGGTGCCTCAGAAATGAGGCCGCAGAGAATTGGCCCAAGCAACTGTTTAGCAAAAACACAGGTCTATGCAAAACCGCAAGGTGAAGTATATGGGCTGACGCCTGCCCGGTGCTGGAAGGTTAAGGGGAGAGGTTAGCGCAAGCGAAGCTTTGAACTTAAGCCCCAGTAAACGGCGGCCGTAACTATAACGGTCCTAAGGTAGCGAAATTCCTTGTCGGGTAAGTTCCGACCCGCACGAAAGGCGTAATGATTTGGGCACTGTCTCAACAATGCATCCGGTGAAATTGAAATACCAGTGAAGATGCTGGTTACCTGCGCCAGGACGGAAAGACCCCATGGAGCTTTACTCCAGCTTGATACTGGGATTCGGTATTGCATGTACAGGATAGGTGGGAGGCAGAGAATTGGTGACGCCAGTTGCCAAGGAGCCGCTGTTGGGATACCACCCTTGCAGTATTGGGTTTCTAACTAGCCGCCGTAAACCGGCGGGAGGACAATGTCAGGCGGGGAGTTTGACTGGGGCGGTCGCCTCCGAAAGGGTATCGGAGGCGCTCAAAGGTTCCCTCAGAATGGTTGGAAACCATTCGAAGAGTGCAAAGGCAAAAGGGAGCTTGACTGCGACACCGACGGGTGGAGCAGGTACGAAAGTAGGACTTAGTGATCCGGTGGTAGAAAGTGGGATTGCCATCGCTCAACGGATAAAAGCTACCCTGGGGATAACAGGCTTATCACTCCCAAGAGTTCACATCGACGGAGTGGTTTGGCACCTCGATGTCGGCTCATCGCATCCTGGGGCTGTAGTAGGTCCCAAGGGTTGGGCTGTTCGCCCATTAAAGCGGTACGCGAGCTGGGTTCAGAACGTCGTGAGACAGTTCGGTCCCTATCCGGCGTGGGCGTAGGATATTTGAGAGGAGCTGACCTTAGTACGAGAGGACCGGGTTGGACTGACCACTGGTGTACCGGTTGTTTTGCCAAAAGCAGAGCCGGGTAGCCAAGTCGGGAAGGGATAAACGCTGAAGGCATCTAAGCGTGAAGCCCCCCTCAAGATGAGATATCCCCCGCAAAGCGGTAAGACCCCTTGAAGACGACGAGGTAGATAGGGCAGAGGTGGAAGTGCAGTAATGTATGGAGCTGACTGTTACTAATAGGTCGAAGGCTTAACCAAGAAGGTAAGGGTTAAAGAGAGTAAGAGATTACTGGAATACTAGAATACTGGTTAAGAGTAGGATAGGTAAATGGATGGTTGAATAGATCTGTGTGTGGTTTTGAAGGTATATGAATGAAAAGCAGATACCTTCACAAAAGAAGAAAGAAAAAATAGAATAGTCCTCGATAGCTCAATGGTAGAGCATTCGGCTGTTAACCGAAGGGTTGTTGGTTCGAGCCCAACTCGGGGAGCTGAAAGTAGATCCGTAAACATTAATGTTTACGGATCTTTTGCGGTTATGAAAAAAAACGTTATTTATTGAAGCGGCCAAAAACCTGATATATAATAAAAATGAAGGTTTGAATAAGCTATGAGGAGGTATATTATATGAACAATGTATTTGATTCGGAATTCTGTAATGTAAGGTATATTAGCAGGGACAATGTGGTTTTGCTGACATGGAAAAAATTTTGTTGTCTTGATGATTATCGCAAGCCGACAATGTTTGCATCACAATTACTAAAAGAAAATGAAGGCAGTAATTTTGTAATTGACGCAAGAAATGGATTTGAGGATGCAAAAGAGGACGTTGAGTGGGGGTTTGAAGTTTTACTGCCAGATATGGCAAAATCCAGCTGCCGAAAATGTATTTTTATATTAAATGAGATTCCAACTATAGAAGAGGAAATAGATTTGTGGACTGCCGAATTTGAAAAATACTTTCAGGTATTTAAAGTGCAGTCTTACAATAAAGCTATTGAAATAAAAGGTGACATTTTATGAGTGTAGAAAATTAAAAAACTTGTCTAAAAGGGGTTTCTGACACAAAAAAATACCTGTAAAATACAGGTGGAAAGTGAAAAGAAAAAAGAAAAAGAGGATGCTTACCACCCTCCAATTCTATTACTGCATTGGAATTTTTAAGACGGTTTTGAATCCATGGCCTGTCTGACTTTCAAGCATAATCGTTCCACTGTGGACTTCTGTGATCTGGCGTACCAGAACAAGCCCCAAACCGTGACGTAGATTCAATCTGTCATCGGTACTGTCCATATAATGTGTTTTTTCATTTAGATCTTTCAGCTTTTCGGAAGGCAGACCAATACCATTATCGGAGACGGTCAGGATAGCTGTTTTCACATCACATTCAAGAGTAAGCATGATATGACAGCCTTGTGGATTGTGATTGATACTGTTCTGTACCAGATTGTTGATTGCTCTGGAAAGCAATCCTGCATCACAATTCAGTATAACATTCTCGGCATTTGGGGCGATTTCAAAGTCAACGGTAAAGTTTTCTGGAAGCCCGCCATTTAATAATTCTGCCATATACGAGCGAAGCAGCTTGGAAAGTTTAGTTGCCTTTTTATTGAGAGGCTGCATTTCGTATTCCAGTTTGGAAACCAAATTCAAATCTTCCACCAGTGTTCTTATTTTTTTACTTTGCCGTTGTATGATCTGCGCCTGATCTTTGATGGCAGAACTGGTATCCCTGTCAGTTGTGATTCGTTCTGCATACCCCATAATCATAGAAAGCGGCGTGCGAATGTCGTGGGAAACGCCGCTAATCCAGTTTGCCCGTGCTTCATTCTGTCTGCTCAATATTTGGGATGCTCTGTTTACGCTCTCCGCAACCTCTGACAATTCGCCTGTTACAGAAAGTGAAGTTGATTTTCCGTCAGCCAATGCCTTGATAGAAGAAACAAGTGGTGCGGTTTCTTTCACAATCTTTATTTTGGACAGATAATAGGCTCCAAAAAGCAGGAGCAGGTCTAATACAAGAATGCCCGCAAAATAAAGCGGTATGGTCTGAAACATATCTGTAGAATAATAGTTGCTTGTGAGCTTGGCATAGCTTCCTTTTGGATAGCCCAACACCAACAAACCGTCTGTATCATCCCAAACAAAAACAGGATAATCTTGCAGATAGCCTTTTGAAAAAACAGCTACATCCTGCACGGTGTATTGGGTAGGTAATTCTGGCGGTAAATCCACTGTCCAAATACATTGTCCATCGGGAGATAAAAACATAGCCCATATATTATGTGATTGCAATTTATCTCTTGCGGTATCAAATATTCCTGACGCAGAACTCTTTGCTATGGTTTCTTCTAACATCCTGCGAGGGGAACTATCCCCGTAATCTTTTGTAATGCTGCCATAAAAGGTTCCTATAAATGCAATTACATTAAGAATCACCAGCAGGAAAATCAAGGCCAAAAAGGATATGAAATACCTTGAAAAATACTTGGTAAATGACTTCATATCATCACTTCCTTATGTTCAATTTATAACCCAGCCCTTTAATCGTAATGAGGGAAACGGGTTTTGATGGGTTAACTTCGATTTTTTCCCGTATGCGCCGTACATGAGCGTTCAGACTGTTTTCATATCCAAATGGGTTATCTCCCCATAATGCTTCGCAAAGCGCATCTATTGTAACAATTTTGCCCTCATTTCGGGCAAGGGTTTCTAGCAGGATATGTTCTTTTGCAGTCAGAGAAATCGCTGTTCCATTTTTATTTACCTCAGCCCGGCTGAAATCAATGGTACATCCATCCAGCTTAATGATATAACTTTCTTCTTTATAGCACCGGCGTAGAATAGCGTAAACACGCAGAAGCAATTCCTGTGGAAGAAAGGGCTTTACAATGTAGTCATCTGCTCCAAGTCCCAGTCCGGCTAATTTATCAGCAGCTTCATCTTTTGCAGTCAGAAAAATAATTGGGACATCAGTAAATAGACGTATCTGCCGCACCAATGAAAAACCGTCTCCGTCCGGAAGCATAACATCCAGAATTACTATATCAGGTTTTTCTTCTCTGCAGACATTGACAGCCGATTCCACAGTATCAGCAACAACAATATTTTCAAATCCGTCATCGGATAAAATGGCGGATACCAATTTTAACAAATCAGGCTCGTCATCAACGAGCATAACTTTTTTTGTGTGTAGAAAAGATTTTTCCATAGCGATACCTCCGTCGGAGACATTATAACACACCGTATCCATTTTGAGGACGGAGCAGCAAAAAAGTAAGGTAAAAGTAAGGACGCGAGAATGTAGATGTCAGGTTGGTAATGTAAGATAGGGATATCGAAAGGAGATGTTTCTATGGATTATATTATTACAACAGAACAGTTGACGAAAAAATATAAAAAGTTTTCGTCCGTCAACAGTGTTTCACTGCATATCAGAAAAGGCAGTATCTACGGATTTCTTGGCCCCAATGGAGCAGGAAAATCAACCACTATGAAAATGCTGTTGGGTCTGACTGCCCCCACAAAGGGCAGCTTTACCATTGACGGGATGCACTTTCCGGAGGACAGGATTTCAATTTTGAAAGAAGTTGGTTCCTTTATCGAATCGCCCTCGTTCTATGCGAACCTGACAGGGCGAGAAAACCTTGCTATTATCCGTAAGATTTTAGGATTGCCGAAAAGTGCTGTAGAAGATGCGTTGGAGTTGGTGGGATTGACAGAGTTTGGTGACCGCTTGGCAAAAAAGTATTCCCTCGGTATGAAGCAACGCCTTGGATTGGCTGGTGCGCTTATAGGCAGGCCGCCTATACTGATTCTGGATGAGCCTACAAACGGTCTTGACCCATCTGGCATCCATGAGATCAGAAAGCTGATAAAATCGTTGCCGGAGCTTTACGATTGTACCATACTCATTTCCTCTCATATGCTGTCTGAAATTGAATTGATAGCAGATGACATCGGTATTTTGAATCATGGCCGGTTGCTGTTCGAGGGGCGCATGGATGAACTGCGGCAAAATGCCTTACATTCCGGCTTCGCGGCGGATAATCTGGAGGATATGTTTTTGTCTATGATCGAGAAAGACAATGCCGCCAGAAAGCAGAGGGCGCAGCTATGAGGACATTGGCAGTCGAGTTAAAAAAAGAAAAACGAACCGGGAGTATCCCGGTACTGCTGATTGCAGGCATCTTAGGAGCAGGGTATGCCTTTTTGAATTTCCTTTTTCGGAGGGATACCTTGTTGAGTCTGCCATTAGCTCCAATGGATGTTTTACTGACCCAACTCTATGGTGTGATTATGATTTTGAATATGTTTAGCATTGTGGCGGCAGCCTGCATGATCTACAACATGGAGTTTAAGGGGCATGCAGTAAAAAAGATGTATATGCTTCCTGTCAGTGTTCCAGGAATGTATTTATGCAAGTTTATGATTTTGACAGTCATGCTTTTTCTTGCGATTGTTTTGCAAAATCTGGCTCTTATGAAAATCGGGATGACAGATTTGCCATCGGGGACGTTTGATTTGGGAACACTTGTTAAGTTTACGCTATATTCTTTCCTTACCTCCATGCCTGTATTAACTTTCGAGTTGTTGGTTTCATCGCGCTCCGAAAACATGTGGGTTCCCCTTGGTGTGGGAGTTGCCGGTTTTTTAAGCGGGATGGCTTTAGGAACATCTAAAATAGGGTTTTTCCTGATCGACCCCTTCGTTGTTATGCTGACACCAGCCGTTTCCATGAGCGCCCAGCCGGATATGACAGTAATCCTTATTGCACTGATTGAAACAATCCTGTTTCTTGGCGTGGGGCTTTGGATGGCAAAAAATTTGCGTTATGAGTAAGGAGGAACTGCCATGAATTTTTGGAAACTATTAAAGATTGAATTAACGAAAGTAAAGCGTTCCATGATTGTTCCGCTGATTTTCATAGCTCCGCTCTTAGTGACAGGTTCAGGTGTTGCTAGTTTGAGTATGTATTTCACACCGGAGTACACCAATGCGTGGCCTGCAATGTTCATTCAGAGTGCTTTGCTGTATGCCTATTATTTGCTGCCGTTTAGCATGATTGTTGTCTGTGTGATGATTGCAGGCAGAGAAACACAAAATAATGGGATTTTAAAGATGCTGGCTCTGCCAATCAATCGGCAGACATTGTCGATTGGGAAATTCTGTGTGTTGGTGTTCTATCTTTTTATGGAAATAGTGGTGTTCTTTGTTACCTTTATCGTTGCCGGATGGATAGCAACTGCTATAACCGGCATTACGGAAACAATGCCCCTGCTTTACCTGTTGAAATGGTGTTTTGGGCTGTTCCTGACTATGCTACCCTGTGCGGCAGTTATGTGGGCGCTTACGGTTCTGTTTGAAAAGCCGCTGATTTCAGTAGGTCTTAACCTTTTGCTTGTAATTCCCGGTCTGCTGGCCGGAGCAACGCCGGTATGGTTCCTCTATCCTTATTGTTATAGTGGGTATCTGGTGTCCTGTTCCCTGCATGAGTTTACAGCAGAAGGCACAAATACGGTGTTCCAGCTTTTTCCCTTTGTACCCTGTGCGATAATGATTTTTGTACTTGCTCTTGTATTGACCGCAAAACGATTTGGAAAGAAAGAAATGAGGTGACATGTTGAAACAAGAAACTTCACAAAAACGAAGTGTCGTTGCTTTGTTTTTAGTCTTTTCCCGGCAATTTCTTATGTATTGCCCATGTTCAAAGTTTCTAATATCCTTTGTACTTTGGTGGGATTTACTTTATCTATTCTCTGCATGAAGAATAATGAGGGGAAAAATCAATTGTTATCAATAATTATCCTAATTAGCACAACTGTGAATGCCCAAAAGAAAAATACATTATGGATTGTCATAAATAAACAATAAAATCTTAAAAATTTCTATGAAAAGAAAAAAATATTCTATGTTTTTTTTTAAGGATTTCATATATACTGTGAACATCAACGAAGAGTACATGTAAAATGTACTGAACAAAAGGAGGATTATTTTTTATGAAGAAGAAAGTAGTTTTAATGACACTGGCAGCAATGCTCGCTTTTTCAGCTACAGCATGCGGATCTAATGATTCTACGTCCAGCACAACAGAGCCGGCAAAACAGACAGAAAAGGCGGACGCAGAAACCACAGCTGCAGATACAACAGCAGAAGAAACCACAGCACCGGATGATTCCGCAGATACTACAGCTGCAGGCGACACTGCAGATGTGGCAAACAAGGACAAGCCTTTAGTATGGTTTAACCGCCAGCCCTCCAACAGCTCTACTGGAGAACTTGATATGGCAGCGCTTTCCTACAACGACAATACATACTATGTAGGATTTGATGCTAATCAGGGAGCTGAGCTTCAGGGAACCATGATTAAGGAATACATTGAGGCAAACATTGACAAGATCGACCGCAATGGCGATGGAGTGATCGGATATGTTCTGGCAATCGGCGATATCGGACACAATGACTCTATAGCACGTACAAGAGGCGTCCGCAAAGCTCTTGGTACAGGTGTTGAGAAAGAAGGAGATATCAACAGTGAGCCGGTTGGTACAAACGCGGATGGATCATCCTCGATCGTACAGGATGGAAGCATTGAAGTAAACGGAAAGACATATGTAGTTCGTGAGCTGGCTTCCCAGGAGATGAAAAACTCTGCAGGAGCTACATGGGATGCAGCTACAGCAGGTAACGCAATTGGCACATGGTCCTCATCTTTTGGTGATCAGATTGATGTTATTGCTTCCAACAATGATGGAATGGGTATGTCCATGTTTAACGCATGGTCAAAAGATAACGAGGTTCCGACCTTCGGTTATGATGCTAACAGTGATGCAGTGGCCGCTATTGCAGAAGGATACGGCGGAACGATCAGCCAGCATGCAGATGTGCAGGCATATTTGACCCTTCGTGTTCTTAGAAACGCACTTGACGGCGTAGACATTGATTCAGGAATCGGTACAGCGGATGAGGCAGGAAATGTTCTGAGCGAAGATGTATATGTATACAAAGCAGATGAGCGCTCTTACTACGCTTTGAACGTAGCAGTTACCGCAGACAATTATCAGGATTTCACAGACTCCACAAAGGTTTATGAGCCTGTATCTAATCAGCTGGATGAAGCTTCACATGCCACAAAGAAAGTATGGCTGGATATCTACAATGCTTCTGATAACTTCCTGAGCTCAACCTATCAGCCTCTGCTTCAGAACTATGATGATCTGCTGAATCTGGATGTTGACTACATCGGCGGAGACGGACAGACAGAGTCTAATATCACAAACCGTCTTGGAAATCCAAGCGAGTATGATGCATTTGCTATCAACATGGTGAAGACAGACAATGCAGCTTCTTACACAGCATTGCTTGATCAGTAATAACCTGTAAGTGTTCAGAAGGTCTGTGCATTTACTGCACAGACCGGAAGAAAACGATATAGAAATAAACTCAAAAAATTTAGGGAGAAGAAATTCTCCCTAATAATTTTAAGCGGTGAAATCGTATAGTCGAATAACAATAAAATACAGGAGTAAAAAGAATGGCAGATAAGAAAGAGGATGTCATCTTATCGATACGCGGCATGAGCAAGTCCTTCGGCCGAAACAGAGTGTTAGATCATATAAACCTGGATGTAAAGCCGGGGACTGTTATGGGGCTGATGGGAGAAAACGGCGCTGGCAAGTCAACGATGATGAAGTGTCTTTTCGGTACGTATCAAAAAGATGAAGGTAATATCTTCCTTGATGGCAAGGAAGTGAGTTTTTCCGGACCTAAAGATGCTCTTGAAAATGGGATCGCAATGGTTCATCAGGAGTTGAATCAGTGTCTGGAGAGAAATGTGATTGATAATTTGTTTCTTGGCCGCTATCCTGTGAATTCCATGGGGGTAGTGGACGAGGGCAGAATGAAAAAGGAAGCCTCAGAGCTTTTCAGAAAGCTGGGCATGACTGTGAATCTCACACAGCCCATGCGGCAGATGTCCGTATCTCAGAGGCAGATGTGCGAAATTGCCAAGGCGATTTCCTATAATTCAAGAGTTATTGTTCTCGATGAGCCCACCTCATCTCTGACGGTACAGGAGGTGGATAAGCTTTTCGAGATGATGAGAATGCTGAAAGAGCAGGGGATTGCCCTGATTTATATCTCTCATAAAATGGATGAGATTTTTGAGATCTGTGATGAGATCTCCGTACTTCGGGATGGAAATCTGGTTATGACGAAGAAGGCCGATGACACAGATATGAATGAACTGATTGCAGCTATGGTTGGCCGTTCTCTTGAAAATCGGTTCCCGCCTGTTGACAATAAGCCCAAGGACGTAATTTTGTCTGTACAGAATCTGTCTACAAAATTTGAGCCTCATCTGCAGGATATTTCCTTTGACGTAAGAGAGGGAGAGATCTTTGGTCTGTATGGTCTGGTTGGGGCCGGAAGGACAGAACTGCTGGAGACGATCTTTGGTGTCCGCACCAGAGCGGCGGGGCGTGTTTATCTTAACAACACTCTTATGAACTTCAGCAGCGCAAGAGAAGCCATGGATCATGGATTTGCCATGATTACTGAGGAACGAAAGGCAAACGGACTTTTCTTGAAGGGCGACCTGACCTTTAACACTACGATCGCCAATTTAGGCCAGTATATGTCCGGGATAGCTCTGTCTGATTCCAAGATGATCAAGGCTACCTCAAATGAAATTAAAATCATGCATACAAAGTGTATGGGACCAGAGGACATGATTACAAGCCTTTCCGGTGGAAACCAGCAGAAAGTCATTTTTGGAAAATGGCTGGAGCGCAGTCCTCAGATCTTTATGATGGATGAACCGACAAGGGGAATCGATGTTGGTGCAAAATACGAAATTTATGAGTTGATTATCAAGATGGCCAAAGAGGGAAAAACGATCATTGTTGTTTCTTCTGAGATGCCGGAAATCCTGGGAATTACGAACCGTATCGGTGTTATGTCCAATGGACACCTTTCCGGAATTGTCAATACAAAAGAGACAGACCAGGAAGAGCTTTTGAGACTCAGTGCAAAATACCTATAATGAGGGAGATTGAAAAATATGGCTAAAGGAAACAGTAAAATTCTTACGGCTGAACAGGAACAGATCCTTCGTCAGCCAATTGAGGATTATGTCGGTAAAATTCAGGCGAAGATCGACGCTCTTAGAGTAGACGGTACGGACAGGGTTATCGCTTTACAGAGTAAAATTGACGGAATAAAGAGAGACCGTACCATTACAAAAGATGAGAAGGAATCCCGGATTACAGCAATACGGGGTGATATGGACAAGGCGAAAGCCGTAGAAGCAAAGCACAAGGATGAGATTTCAAAATTAATCTCAGATGCGGAGGCTTATCTTAAAGAGCATTTTGAAAAGGATTATTATCTGTCCGTGAAAGAAAGCTGCGCACAGGAGAAGATTCTGGCTCAGGAAAAGTATAATAAAAAGATTGCGGAACTGAAAAGCGTGCACGAAAAGAACCTGGCAAAGCTTTCAGACCATCAGGAAATAAAGGACGAAAAGTATGTTCATAAAAACAGACTTTTTGACGCTAAAATGCAGCTGGAAAAGGATATGCAGGAGATAAAAGACAGAAGACATTTGGCGTACACCTATAAATATCACCTGATCGATATGCTTCGCATGTCCAAGTTCTCCTTTATGGAGACAAGAGCACAGAAGTGGGAAAATTATAAGTATACCTTCAACCGCCGTGCGTTTCTGCTCAGGAATGGACTGTACATTGCAATCATACTTGTTTTTATTGCTCTGTGTGTGATTACACCCATAATCAAACACTCCCCCCTGCTTACATATAACAATGTTTTAAATATCCTTCAGCAGGCTTCACCGCGTATGTTCCTTGCGCTTGGTGTGGCAGGGTTGATTCTGCTTACCGGAACTGACCTCTCCATCGGGCGTATGATCGGTATGGGTATGACCACAGCAACGATCATCATGCATCAGGGGATCAACACAGGTTCCGTATTCGGACACATATTCGACTTTACAGGTCTGCCCATTGTAGTGAGAGTAATTTTTGCGTTGTTTATGTGTGTACTTCTGTGTACCTTCTTTACAACGATCGCAGGTTTCTTTACCGCAAAGTTTAAGATGCATCCCTTTATCTCTACCATGGCAAACATGCTGGTAATTTTCGGTCTTGTAACCTACGCTACAAAAGGTGTATCATTTGGTGCTATTGAACCTGCAATTCCCGCAATGATCATTCCGAAAATCAATGGTTTCCCGACCATCATCATCTGGGCAGCAGTGGCCATTGCAATCGTATGGTTCATATGGAATAAGACCACATTTGGTAAGAATCTGTATGCAGTTGGAGGAAACCCGGATGCAGCGGCAGTTTCCGGTATTTCCGTATTTCTCGTGACCGTGGGCGCATTCATTTTAGCCGGTATTCTTTATGGATTTGGCTCATGGCTGGAGTGTGCCAGAATGGTGGGTTCCGGATCAGCAGCTTATGGACAGGGCTGGGAGATGGATGCCATTGCAGCTTGCGTTGTGGGTGGCGTATCCTTTACAGGTGGTATCGGTAAGATTTCAGGAGTCGTAGTTGGTGTATTTATCTTTACGGCCCTGACCTATTCGCTTACCATCCTTGGTATTGATACAAACCTTCAGTTCGTATTCTCAGGAATCATCATTCTTGTGGCAGTAACACTTGACTGTCTGAAGTATGTTCAGAAAAAATAATGAATGTGAAGTGAAAATAATGCAAAGAGCCAGATATTATTCTGGCTCTTTGCCTGTTCTGCGCAAGATAACGGCGTAGTTTACATTTTTTTGTGGGTTTGCTATAATGTAACTATTCAGCGCCATAAAATACGGGGTACCAGGATGGTAAACCCTACGAGGCGTATTTGCTGCACCATATACTACGGGATGCCGGAAAAGGGCATACATTATGGAGAAAAAGAAATGGACACCTATACAGTGCTTTTGGTAGATGATGAGGATGATGTAATACAGGTCATCATGAAGAAAATAAATTGGGAGAAGCTGGGCTTTTCTGTAATCGGCTATGCTAACAATGGGGTAAAGGCCTTGGAGCTTGTGGAGGAATTTCAGCCGGATGTTGTTATGACAGACATAAAGATGCCGTATATGGATGGCATGGAGCTGTCAAAACGCATTAAGACGGAATATCCTGCAACCAAGATACTTATTTTTACAGGTTTCGATGAGTTCGAATATGCCAAGGAGGCTATCCATCTGGAGGTGGAGGAATATGTTCTAAAGCCCATCAATTCCTCAGAGCTGACGAAAATATTCGAACAGATGAAGATAAAGCTGGATCAGGAAATAAACGGAAAGCGGAACGTGGAAATACTTCAGAAGTATTATATGGATTCGCTGCCGCTTTTGCAGGCCAACTTCTATTCTACTTTGATTGAAGGAAGAATCCGAAGGGAGGAGTTGGATAAATATCTCTCGGACTACCAGATTGCTTTTGAGGGGCCATTTTTCTGCTGCCTCGTTATTCATACATCCTCCAGAAAGATACCCAAGGATATGAATCCAATGCTTCTTACCACCTCTGTTCAGAGACAGGCAGAAGAACGTCTGGGAGAAAGGTGGAGGGCAAAAAGCTTTTCGTATATTGGAAATACTATCTTTATCGCACAGCTTGAAATGGAGAGCGAGATCTCTGAATTGACGGATGAATGTGACCGCTTCTGCAGATACGTGGGCCGCATGATCGGCGCGGTTGTCACAGTGGGAGTGGGCCATGTATGTAAAAATATACTGGAATTGCCGCAATCTTACAGCAGCGCAAAAGAGGCGGTCTCCTACAGGGCAATCTTTGGTGCATCCAGGGCGATCAATATTAAAGAGATTGCACCCCAGGAGATGAATCAGTCCGGTACCACAAACGACACGGAACTGACGAATCTGTTTAAAGTGATTCGCATGAGTTCTGCGGAAGACATCATCGATGCGGTCAATAAGTACCTGGACCATGTATCCTTTCGGACCAAGTCTCTGCAGCAGCACCATGTGGCCGTGATGGAACTGGTAAGCGCCTTATACAGATTTGCCGCAAATAATGACATTGCAATGGAAGAGTATTCAGGAGATATGAGGAATTTGTACAGTATTCTCCTGGAAATGGAACCGGATGCGCTCAGAAAGTGGCTTATTGATATTAGCCTGTCCTTCCGCGTGAAATTAATCAGTGCACGGAGCAGGTCCACGAAATCTCTGGTAGCCCGGGCAAAGGAATATGTTCAGAACAACTACTTTGATGAGGAACTCTCTTTGGATAGCATCTGCAAAGTGCTGAATGTATCCAATTCCTATTTTTCTACTATTTTTAAGAAGGAGACAGGTGATTCCTTTATCGGCTATCTGACAGTATATCGGATGGAACGCGCAGCGCAGCTGTTAGTGGAAACCAATGAAAAAAGTTATATCATAGCCAGGAATGTGGGCTATTCAGATCCCAATTACTTTAGCTATGTATTTAAAAGACAGTACGGTGTGTCACCCTCCAAATACAGAACGGAGCATGCAGAGAGTGAAAAATAAGTGTTTCAGGCGTTTGAAGAGACTCAAGCCCAGGGGGATGCAGTCCACGATTATGACTGCGTTTTCAGTAATATCAATTTCAATAATGCTGATTTTGGGCGTTGTGATGTACATAAGGTTTTCGGTTTTATCACGGGAGGAAATCATACAGAGTACACAGAAGCTGATTGAACAGGCTGGTGAAAATCTGGAGGATTACCTGGTTAGTATGCGTCAGATTTCAGATGCGGTTTATTACAATGTTATAAAGGAAAATGACTTTTCCAATCAGGACAAGGAAATCCAGAGAGGGATGAATCTTTTATATGAGGCAAACAGGGATAATCTGCGGAGTATTGCTGTTTACAACAATTATGGAAGCCTGATGGCGGCAGAGCCCGTCGCATCCCAGAAGGAGGACCCTGACATTACCAGACAGATCTGGTATGTGCAGGCCATGGCTGAGATGGAGAATATGTATTTCTCTACACCCCATATTCAAAATCTGTTTAATGATGCCACTTTTCGGTATTACTGGGTGATCTCACTGAGCCGGGTTGTGGAACTTACAAATAACGGAGATTCACAGCTGGGTGTGCTGCTTGTGGATATGGACTATTCCAGCATTTCACGGATGATGAAACAGATAAATGCGCTAAACAATGGACAGTATTATTATCTGTGTGACAGCAAAGGGGAAATTATTTACCATATGAAGCAGACGCAAATCAGCGATGGGATTTTCAGCGAAAACAGTGAAACAGCCGCTAAATACAAAGATGGAGTCTATGATGAGGTTTTTGAAGGGGAACGCCGGAAGGTCGTTGTCAGCACGATAAGCTACACAGGATGGAAGTTAGTGGGAGTGATTCCCTATTCCACATTTACCCATGGAATGATCAGCATGCGGTATTTTATCGTTATGCTCATGCTGTTGATGGCTATGATGCTGGTTATCATTAACCGTGTGGTTTCTGTCAGGATATCCAGTCCCATAATGAAGCTGAATAATTCTGTTATGGAATATGAGGCGGGGGAAAAGCCGGAGATCTATATCGACGGATCATTGGAGATCAGACATCTCGGATATTCTATACAGAAGTCCTATGAGCAGATTGACGAACTAATGAAGAAGATTGTTCTGGAACAGAATGAAAGAAGAAAAAGTGAGCTGGATGCACTGCAGAGCCAGATCAATCCCCACTTCTTATACAATGCCCTGGAATCTCTTACCTGGATGGTGGAAGGAGAACGGAACGACGATGCTGTTTTCATGATTTCACAGCTGGCGAAGCTCTTCCGAATCAGTCTCTCCAAGGGACGTACGATAATCAGTGTGAAAGACGAACTGCAGCATGCCCAGAGCTATATGAACATACAGAAGATCCGGTATAAGAATACATTTTCCGTAACCTTTGCTGTGGATCCGTCCCTATATTCATACTGCACTGTAAAATTGATCTTACAGCCAATACTGGAGAATGCCATTAACTATGGAGTCAGCAGCATGGATGATTGCGGAGAGATAAAAGTGAGCGGAAGACAGGAGGAAGGAACAATTATTCTTGCTGTGACGGATAATGGAATCGGAATATCGGAAGACGAGGTGGACTTCCTGCTGACGGACAGCAACCGTGTCCATAAGCACGGTTCCGGTGTTGGACTTGTGAATGTCAACAACCGCATTCAGCTTCTGTTTGGAAAAGAGTATGGACTTATAATTGAGAGTGAACCAGACGTGGGAACAACGGTTTCCATCCGTATTCCGGCTGTCTTATATACAGAAGAAAACAGAAAGATTCTCGAAAAGGGTTATATGTTCAGCAGGGAAGAAATAGTTGACAAGGAAATTCCGGGTAAACAGGTATGAAGAATAGCAAGAGAATATTTTTTTTGGTGGAAGCAGTTTTAGCTTTAATGGTTGTTGTATTGGCGTTTATTATGTTACAAGAAAAGAACAGATCTGATTTCAAAAAAATTTCTGTGATCATCCCGAATTCGGACGATAATCAGTGGTCCGCATTTAAATACGGACTCAAAATGGCTGCGGAAGATCAGGGAGTAGAGATGTTTGTGGTCAGTACTGGAAACAGGCTGACTGCGGATGAGGTAAACCGCACAATTGACAGCGAGATAGACAATGGAGCTGAGGGAATCATAGTACAGCCTGTTCCCGGGGTGGACACAGAGGAAATACTGAAAAGGATGGAAAAGAGGGTTCCGGTTATGTTCGTAGGGTGTACGGTCGCAGAAGAGAAGCATGCAGCCTTAATTCCAAGTACCCAGCCGGATAACTATGCTATGGGGGCGGCCCTGGCAGAGGAATTGATGAAGGACTATAACGGAGATATGAGCAAAAAGACATTAGGGATTCTCTCTGAGACACCTGGTTCGGAAGCTATGATCAACCGCAGGCGGGGATTTATAGACTGCTTGAAAAAGACAGGCGCAAAGATCAGATGGTCTGTGTCGGAAAACTCCGAGGAGGTGGAAGAAAACTTTTTGGAGACGCAGCCCAAGGTGAACTTTGTCATAGCACTTGATGACAGCAGTCTGACGAGAGCTGGAGCTTGTGCTGCAGCCAACAATCTGCATGGCGCGTTGGTATATGGGATCGGACATTCTACGGAGGCGGTCTATTATCTGGACACAGGGGCTGCCGAATGCCTTGTGATACCAGATGAATTTAACGTGGGATACCAGAGCCTGACAGAGGTTGCGCAAGGCATCAGGGATTATTTTTATAAAGCCCGGCACAGTATGGTATCCCACACTGTGGTGCGCAAGGAAACACTGTTTTCTAAAGAAAATCAGGATATTCTTTTTACAATGAGCCAGTAGAGGTATAATAGATGAATGTAAAAAAACTTGGGATAATAGGAATGATTATCTGCATGAGCGTACTGTTTTTGAGCGCCTGCGGCAGGCAGGAGCAGGACGGACCGGATCAGCTTCACGTGGGAGTGGCATGCTACAATCAGAGTGACACGTTTCTCAGTGAACTGCTTACCTGCTTTAAAGAGGATATTAATGCCCTTGAACGTGATGACCTTGAGGCAACCGTGACTATCCGGGATGCGGCTGCTTCGCAGCGGACTCAGAATGATCAGGTGAAAGAACTGATTAACGCAGGCTGTAATGTGCTGTGTGTGAATCTGGTAGACCGGGCAGACCCGTCAGAGATTATTGATTTGGCCAGAGATAATGATGTACCCATTGTCTTTTTTAACAGGGAGCCTGTTGCGGAAGACATGATGCAGTGGGATGGTCTTTACTATGTGGGAGCTGATGCGGAGCAATCCGGTGTGATGCAGGGGGAGCTGGCTGCTGAAGTCATAAAGGCAAATAGCCAAATCGACCGCAATAATGACGGAAAGATCCAATATGTGGTGCTTGAAGGGGAGACGGGACATCAGGATGCGATTATCCGTACGGAGAAAGCGGTGGAAACTTTGAAAATTAATGGGGTTGAGCTTGAAAAACTGAGCTATGGAATGGCAAACTGGAACCGTGCGCAGGCACAGAACAGGATGCAGCAGATGATCAGCCAGTACGGAAATAAAATTGAGCTGGTGCTGGCAAATAATGACGACATGGCTATTGGGGCACTGGAGGCGTATGAGAAGATAAACTTTACGGAATCTGCCCTGCCGGTATTTTTGGGGATTGACGGCACGGATGTGGGTTTGAAGGCAGTGAGAGACTTGAAGCTGGCCGGAACCGTGTATAATGACAAGGAGGGACAGGCGGCGGCAATGGCGCAGTTGGTTGTCGCTTTGGTTACCGGGGAGGGGATGGATAAGATAAAATTTATAGATGATAAATACATTTATCTGTCCTATTCTAAGATTACAAGTGAAAACGTCGGTGACTTTCTCAGCGAGGAGGAGACTGCATTACAGCAGTGAATGTTCACAGCACCGTTTGTACGCAGTCACTTGCATTTTTTTCTGCAGTGTGTTATACTGCAATACAACAACGAGAGAGGTGAAAAAATGAGTAAATAATCTACTTTTGAAAACATGAGTCTGAGAAGGAAAACGAAGCGGGCTTCGTTCTAATTTTCATGTTGCCAAAAGTTAGATTATGTTCTCATAACCTCTCTTTTTTGATGCACTAATTCGGTTTCAGAAGCCTCGCGCTCTGGTTGCTCGCAGGGAATATGCTGCGCGGTCTGAATTAAGAAGGAGAATATGGAAGCGAATCAAACCATTTGGCAGCAGATGGTTTTTTTGTTTTCCCAAATAGGGAAAACATTCTGCGAGGAGGAATTTTATATGGCACAAATCCGTGTATCAAATGTAACCTTTGGTTATGAGGGAAGTATTGACAATGTTTTTGAAGACGTATCGTTTGTGCTGGATACGGATTGGAAGCTGGGGTTTATTGGAAGAAACGGAAGAGGAAAGACGACATTTTTGAACCTGCTTTTGGGAAAATATGAGTACCGGGGGACGATCAAGAGTCCGGCCTGTTTTGACTATTTTCCGTATGTCCTGACACAGAGACAGAGAAAGCTGGATTCTGTACAGCTGATGGAGGAAATCCGTCCAGACAGGGAACTGTGGCGGGTGATCTGTGAACTGGAGCATCTTGCGCTTGAGGCGGATATTTTGTATCGCCCCTTTGATTCCCTTAGCTATGGGGAACAGACAAAAGTGATGCTGGCTATACTGTTTTCCGGGGAGAATTATTTTCTGCTGGTAGACGAGCCCACCAATCACCTGGACTATAAGGCAAGAGATCAGGTGAAGGAATACCTGAATACTAAGAAAGGGTTTATTCTGGTCTCTCATGACCGGGAACTGCTGGATGCCTGTGTGGACCATGTTCTGGTTTTAAACCGCAGCTCCATTACAGTGGAGAGAGGGAATTTTACTTCCTGGCTGGAGAATAAGGAGAAGAGGGATACCTTCGAGACAGCGGAAAATGAAAAGCATAGGCGTGAAATCAAAAAGCTGGAGGCGGCTGCCTGGCGTTCACGAACCTGGGCAGATAAAAATGAGAAGACTAAAATAGGCTTTGATCCTGTCAAGGAGACGGACCGGCCCACTAGGGCGTATATTGGCGCAAAAACAAAAAAAATGCAGAGCAGGGTAAAACAGATCGAAAAGCGGACGGAGCGGGCAATTCAGCAGAAAGAGGGACTTTTGAAGGATCAGGAAATAATAGGGGCATTAAAATTAATGCCTTTGGACCATCACAAGGAGGTCTATATTCAGGCAAAAAACTGTTCCATTTCCTATCAGATGCCTGGAACGCAGAGTGTCTTTTCCGTATTCCGGGATTTTAATTTTGCATTGAAACGAGGGGAGCGTATTCTGCTGCAGGGGGAAAATGGCTCTGGTAAATCCAGTTTTATCAAGGCGATTTTGGAGGCGGAGGAGATACTCTTGCTGAATGACGAAAAGTCACCTGTGCCGGAGCGCAGGCTTACCGGTGAGCTTCAGATTGCCAGGGGGCTTCGGGTATCCTACATTAATCAGGACACCTCCTTTCTTCGCGGAGGGCTGACGGAATATATCCGGAAGCTGCATATGGACGAGAGCCGGTTCAAGGCTATCTTACGGCAATTGGATTTTGACAGGTCCCAATTTGAGAAAAATATGGAAGCGTTTTCAGAGGGACAGAAAAAGAAGGTGTTGATAGCCTCCAGCTTATTGACCCAGGCGCATCTTTATATCTGGGATGAGCCTTTGAATTACATTGATGTCTTTTCCAGAATGCAGATTGAGAAAGTGATTCTTTACTATCAGCCCACCATGCTTCTGATTGAGCATGACCGTACCTTTGGGGAGAAGGTGGCGACCCGCAGGGTTACATTCGAAACCTTTCATTGAGTGTAAGTGTTTTCATGAGCAAAAGAGTGCTATGATATATCCAGAAACCAAAGGAGGGATATATATTGGAACCTGTTCTTAAAATCGAGTCTTTACGCAAATATTATGGGAAGTCCCCAAATCAGACAAAAGCACTGGACGGCATCACCTTCCAGGTGATGCCCGGGGAGTTTCTGGGGATCATGGGAAGCAGCGGTTCGGGAAAAACTACGCTACTCAACTGTATAGCCACGGTTATTCAGCCAAGCAGCGGGAAAATGATCATGGAGGGAATCCAGATACAGGAGCAAAAAGGGGCCAAGCTGGCCCAGTACCGGGGAAAGAAGATTGGGTATCTGTTCCAAAATTTTGAGCTTTTGGATAATCTCACTGGAAGGGAAAACATTTTACTGCCCCTTTCCATCCACAGTGTTCCCGAGACGGAGAGCAAAAGGCGGCTTACGCTGCTGGCAGGTTATCTGGAAATTGAGGAGGTGCTGGATAAGTTTCCGGCTCAGATGTCCGGAGGGCAGAAGCAGAGAGTGGCAGCGGCCAGGGCACTGATCCTGAATCCCGGGATAATCCTGGCCGACGAGCCCACCGGCGCATTAGACTCCAAGAATGCCAAGGCGCTGATGGAAAAACTGGCCGGACTCAATCAAGATGAAAAGGCCACAATTCTAATGGTGACACATGATACCAATGCGGCCAGTTACTGCAAACGGATTCTTTTTATCCAGGACGGCGTCATTTTTCATGAGCTGCGCAGGGACATTCCTGATGAATCGCGTCAAGCCTTTTATGAGAGGATTCTGAAGGTGATGGCCCAGTTGGGAGGAGGCAGTGCGAATGTTCTTTAAATTGGTTGCCCGCAACAGCAGGAGGAGCAGGAAGGAGAACGGTCTTTTCTTTGCGTCTCTGATCATCTCCACAGTGGCATTTTATATTATTCTGTCCTTATCTCATCAGGATGTCATGGTGTTTCTGGCAAAGATGGAGAGCGACGCGGTGAACAAGCTGCTGGCTATGATTCCGGTGTTCTATGGACTGACGCTGTTTATACTCTTTTTTCTGATCTACTATGCCAGCAAGTTTCAGGTAGAACGGCGCAGGCATGAGTTTGGGGTCTATCTGATGATGGGGATGCGCCGGTCTAAGCTGTTTGCCATGCTGTTGGCTGAGGATTTCCGCAGCAGTATCATAGCGCTTGTGATAGGCTTGCCGGTCGCAGTGCTGCTGTCTGAATTGATTAGTCTGGTCACGGCCAGATTTGTGGGGCTGGGAATCATTGGGCACCGGGTGACCTTCTCCCTTCAGGCCGTCTTGTACACTGCGGTGGGCTTTCTGCTGATTAAGCTGGCTGCCTTTCTCATACTCAGCGGCAGGATTGCCAGGCAGGAGATCGGCTCTCTGCTGGTGGAGACTCCGGAGGGAACAAAAAGGCAGTATCCCGCATGTATATATGTCCTGGCGCTTTTTTCCGGAACGGCAGGCCTGGCTGTGGCTTACAGCATGGCGATCAGCGGCCTCTCCTGGCACAGTATAGGACGGATGGGACTTACCGTAGTCCTGGGGCTTTTGGGGACCCTGCTCCTATTTTTCGGGCTGCGGTCCGTGGTTGGGTTTCTCGCGGAGCACGGAAAACAGAACAGACGGCTGCAGGTCTTCAATTTTCGCCAGCTTCAGGAGAATGTGATTCACCGCTCAGGCACTCTGGGGATTAGCTCCCTGCTGATTTTGGCGGCTCTGTGCTGTTTTGGCGCAGGGGTGGGCATCGCCCGTTTTTACAGTGGATCAGAACAGCATGTTTTGGACTACACCTTTACAGGTGAAGATCTGGATAAGGAGAAAGTGCAGGAAGCACTGGCTGCCTCTGAACTGGAATCCGGATTTTCGGAACTGTTTGAGATAAGGGTGGGGCATATCTCTACTACAGAGGATTATGAACATGCTTTTCAGATGGATTCTGTAATGTCAGCCATCTCTGAACTTCCCAAGACCCAGGACCGGGAGGTGCTTTTGAATAATTTAGGGTATGATACCTTTCCGTATCTCCTTTCGCTGAGCGACTATAACCAACTGCTTAAAAGTGCGGGTATGCCGGCGCTTACATTGGCGGAGGATGAAGCTTTGGTGTACATGGACAGTGAATTTACCACCCAAGCCAGGCTGGAGCTGCTCGACCGTGTCCTGGAGAAGAGGCCCAAAGTGCAGCTTGACGGAAAAACCTGTAAACTGGCCGGAAGCGTGCAGACTGTGGACATAGTCACAGACCGTTCAATTACGCTGTCCTTTGCATTGATTCTCCCGGATAAAGCATTTGCGTATTATACCCAGGGAAACAGTGATGTATATGTGAATGGGGTTCTGAGTGCAGAGGCAACAGGTGAGGCGGGACTTATGGCAGCTATCTCAGAGATGAATGAGAAGCTGAATGAAACCGGACTGGCCTATGAAAGCTACCTTCAGAATATGGGCCGCCAGCTTTTCTATGTGGTGGCTGCCAGCTATATCACCATATATCTGGCGCTGATCTTTTTGATCATAGCCAACACAGTCATCGGTGTGCAGTTCCTTATGGGACAGCAGAAGTCAGGAAGACGGTACAAGACGCTGATCCGCCTGGGCGCAACCTATGAGATGCTGTGTAAGTCAGCCAAAAAACAAATTAACTGGTACTTTGGAATTCCCACTGTGGTGGCAGGCATCAGCAGCCTGTTTGGAGCAAGGGCACTGTTTACGGGGCTGCTGCCCGGGCGGGTACAGAGCAATCTCACGGAAATGATGTGGGTATCTGCAGCTATGATTCTCATACTCTGTGTGATAGAATACATTTATATGGCTGCAGTGAAGCACTCCAGCAGCCGGTATCTGCTGACGCTTATGGTGCCGGAAAGAGAAGAATGATTTTTCCGGAGACAGAAAGGGGGAGATTTTTGTGAAACGGCTTGTCCTTGTGGAGGATGAGGCATTGATGCGGGAAGAGCTGGGAGAGATGCTGCGCAAAGCCGGTTACCAGGTGGACGAAGTCAGCGTATTTGAAAACGTGGAGGAACAAATATGGTCTCTGGCCCCTGATCTTCTCCTTTTGGATCTAAACCTTCCCGGCACAAGCGGGTTTCAGATCTGCCGGAATGTAAAACAAAAAAGCCCGATACCCGTTCTGGTGCTTACCTCCCGGGATCAGATGCGGGATGAACTCCACGCACTGAACCTGGGGGCGGATGAATATCTGACTAAGCCCTGCAGGAAGGAACGTCTGCTGGCCCGCATTCAGAATGTGCTGAAACGGTATGAGGGCCGGCGCAATCTGCTGGAGGGGCCGGATTTCCTGCTGGACCGCCAGACATATACATTGTACATTCACAATACTTCCGTTGTGCTTCCTAAAAATCAGGGGAAGATTTTAGAGGTATTTCTGACTGGCAGCGGTCAGGTGGTAACCAGGGAGGAGCTGTGTCTGGCTATATGGGGAACCAGTGAATTTATCGATGAAAATGCGCTTCAGGTCAATCTCACAAGATTAAAAAAGACCATGGCGGGGCTTAACATGTCCCAGAGGATTTCGCCGGTAAGGGGAGTGGGATATAGGCTGGAGGAGGGGAAGACGCATGAAACGTAACTGGAAAATAATCGGACAGTATATGCCATGGCTTCTGCTTCTTCTGTGCACAGACATGCTGGGGGCAGTCCTGCTCTGGCTTGCCGATGTGCAGGCCTTTCATGCGCTTACAGCAGTGATTTTTCTGGCATCCGTTCTACTGTTTGCAGCCGTCTGCGCAGGAGTCCGGTATCGGGAGTGCAAAAGAGAAAAAGCGTTTCTCTCTTTTTTAAACAGCCCGGATGAATACCAGGAGGAGGAACTGCTGAGGGCGGTCAGTGCTGCCCAGGCAGACCCTATACGACTGCTTGGGAGGACACTCCGTGAAAAACAGTATGAGTATAGCCAGGCCCAGATGGAATTGGAAAACTATCAGGAGTATGTGGAGGCGTGGGCCCATGAGGCAAAGATGCCCCTTTCTCTGCTGCTGATGCTTCTCGAAAACCGGAGGGAGGAGCTTCCAGGGAATGTGGGGTTTAAACTGGATTATATCCGCAATCGTATGCAGGAGTCCATAGAACAGATGCTGTTCTACGCACGGGTTAAGAGTACTGGGAAGGACTATCTGTTTGAACAGGCGGATGTGAGGGCTTGCATTGAAGAGGTGCTGGAGGATTACCGGCCCCTTCTGGAAGAAAAAGGGTTTCAGATTCTTGTTTTGGTTCAGGAATGCGATGTATATACAGACCGGAGAGGCCTTTGCTTCATCCTGAGCCAAGTCATAAGCAATGCCGTAAAGTACAGCGGCGAAAAGCCTGAAATCCAGATAGCACTTACCCGCAGGGAGGACGCTTTGGTGCTCACAGTCAGGGATAACGGAAGTGGGGTGAAGAGCTGTGACCTTCCCTACATTTTTGAGAAAGGATTCACGGGAGATTCCGGGGGAAGTAAGAGGAGAGCCACCGGAATGGGCTTGTATCTTGCAAAGGAGATTGCGGAAGACTTAAATGTTTCACTGAATGTGAAGTCAGAGTGGGGGAAGGGATTTGAAATGCAGATCGTTTTTCCTATCGTTCGATAAAACCTTTTACCAAAATTTATTGCTTTTCAAACGAAAAGTGGCTACAATGTAAGTGTGGGCACTGAACCGTTACGAATAGATTGTAAAAAAGGGAGAGATAGATGTCAACGATAAAAGAAGTAGCGAAGGAATGCGGTGTTTCGATTGCTACGGTTTCCAACATCTTAAATGGGAAAGGGCGGGTTGGAAATGAGACCAGAGAGAGAATCCTGAAAACAGCCAGGGAGATGGGGTATGTGCCCAATATGGTGGCGCGGAATCTGAGACAGAGAAATACAAGAACCATCGGGGTGATTACGGAGGATTTAACCGTATTTAACTGTGCGGAGATCGTAGATGGGATTAATGAATACCTGGAAGAGAGAAATTATACATTTTTGCTGGGAAATCTGCGTCTGTTCAAAAAATATGATAATGAGTTTTATCATCATGAGGAGTATCAGCAGCAGGTAAAAGAAGAATTTATGCTTATGCAGAGCAAGAAAGTGGATGGAATCATTTATGTGGGGGCGCATTGCCATGAAATACGCAGCATCCCGGGGGAGATCAGTGTGCCGCTGGTGGTAGCTTACGGGTTTGCGGGAGACAGGAATATTCCATCGGTGATTTTTGACGATGAGCGGGGAGCTTATGAGGCCACCTGTGAACTGATAAGAAACGGACATAGAAGGATAGGGGTCATATGCGGAGAGAAGGAAAGTCTTCATACGGCTGGACGCATTCTTGGATATCAGAAAGCGCTGTACGACAATGAGATTTTGTATAATCCCAATCTGAGCGTGGAAGGGAACTGGTCCAGAACCCAGGGATATGCAGGCTGCGGGAAGCTGCTCGGCCAGGATGTAACGGCAATCTTTGCAATGAGTGACGTGATGGCGGCAGGAGTCTATGATTACGCCCATGCCCATGAGCTGGAGATAGGAAAAGATTTAGCATTGATCGGATTTGATAACAGACAGATCAGCGAGGCCTTCCGCCCGGCGTTGACAACCATGGCGCTGCCTTTGCACGCTATAGGAAGTAAGGCAGCAGAGGTACTGATCCATATGATCGAAAAGGAGGAGAGCGGCTCAAACTCCTTAAAACAGGTTTGGGAGCAGGATAGCTGCGAGGGGGAACTGGAAAATAACACCTGGAAAATCAAATGCGCCATAAAAAAGCGGGGCTCCATAAATGAAACGATTAATCTATAGCCAAAACAGACAAAAAATGGAACAAAATTGATAAAAAACGAAATAAATTTTGTGAAATATGTAAAAATGCACTTTGTATTAGTATAAAGCGCATTTTTTTTGTCTAAAATTTTGAGAAATATATTGACGGCAATGGAAATATAGGTTATAGTATCATCATGAGATAAAACGTTTAATCATGAAAAGGAAGAGATGAACAAGCCTATGGAAAAATTATTATTGTTGGAATTAAAGGATACAAAAATTCAGGACTTGTTCTGGGACCGTTATATTGGACTTGTAAAAAAGGTGATTATACCTTATCAGTGGGATATTTTGAACGACAGAGTGAAGGATGCTCAGCCAAGCCACTGTCTTGAAAATTTCAGAATAGCTGCGAAAAAAAAGGACGGAGAATTTTACGGCGCCGTATTTCAGGATACGGATGTGGCGAAATGGCTGGAGGCGGTGGCGTTCACACTAATAACGAATCCGGATAAGGATTTGGAGGAGACTGCGGATCGGGTCATTGAGCTGATTGAAGAGGCTCAGCAGCCGGACGGGTATATCAATACCTATTTTACAATAAAGGAGCCAGATAAAAGATGGAAAAACCTGGAAGAAGGGCATGAGCTTTACACGGCGGGGCATCTGATGGAGGCTGCAACAGCCTATTACAGGGCGACCGGGAAACGGCGTTTTCTGGACTGTATATGCCGGTTTGCAGATTTGATCTGTCAGGTGTTTTCTGAGGAACAGAACAGAGATGGATATCCGGGACACCAGGAGGTGGAGATCGGGCTGGTCAAGCTGTATGAGGCGACAGGGGAAGAAAAGTACCTGAACCAGGCGGCTGAATTTTTGGAACGGAGAGGGCGGGAGCCGAATTATTTTCTGGAGGAAGAAAAGCAGCCGGACTTTAAGCGGATTTTCCCGGAATTTGAGAATTACCTTCCGCTCTACTCGCAGTCCCATAAACCTGTCAGAGAACAGGAGGCGGCGGAGGGACACGCGGTCAGGGCAGTTTATATGTACTGCGCCATGGCGGATGTGGCGGTCCAAAAAGGAGACCGGGAGCTGCTCCGGACCTGCGAGAGACTGTGGGATGATATTACACAGAGAAAGATGTATATTACAGGCAGTATCGGAAGCTCGGGAATGCTGGAACGATTTACCACAGCCTATGACCTGCCCAATGGCAGCAATTACTCAGAAACCTGCGCATCCATAGGGTTGGCGCTGTTTGGCAGACGGATGGCTCAGATTACCCGGGACGCTAAGTACATAGAGGTGATGGAAAGAGCGATGTATAATACGCTGCTCTCCGGGGTTGCCATGGATGGCAGAAGCTTTTTTTATGTGAATCCGCTGGAGGTGTGGCCGGATAATTGTCTTCCGCGAACCTCCATGGAGCATGTAAAGCCGGTGCGGCAGAAGTGGTTTGGCGTTGCGTGCTGCCCGCCCAATATTGCCAGGACTCTCGCATCACTTGGGGAATATCTTTACTTCAGGGATGAAGACACCCTCTGGGTGAATATGTTTGTTTCCAGCGAGACGAAAGCGCAATTGAATGATACAGAAATACAGCTGAAGGTGAGCACAGAGTTTCCGTATACAGGAAAAGCAGTGTTAAATGTCAGTTCAGAGGAAGGAAAGCCCTTCCGGCTGGCAGTCAGGATACCCTCCTATGGGGAAAGCCCACAGCTTACTCTGGACGGGAAACCGCTGCGGAATCTGCAGATGGAAAAGGGCTATGCCTTTATAGAGCTTACAGGAGGCCAGCACCGGATTTGCCTGACATTTGGGATTCCGGCCAGGCTGGTGAGAGCAAATCCCCTGGTGAGAGCAGATGTGGGAAGAGTGGCTGTGATGAAGGGGCCTCTGGTATTCTGCCTGGAAGAAATAGATAATGGACCAAATCTCTCAGCCCTGTATTTGGACGGAAAGGGAGAATTAAAAGAATCCTATCAGAAGGAACTGCTGAAGGGAGCCACGGTGATCCGGGCCTCCGGCAAGCGGCTTACCCAGAAGGGGTGGCAGGACAATGAGCTTTATGGAGAAATACCTGCCGATTACGAAGAAGTCACACTGACGTTTGTTCCATATGCTTACTGGGGAAACCGGAGGCCGGGAGAAATGTCAGTATGGGTTAAAGAAATCTAATATAAATTCAAGGAGGAAAAAAGAATGAAAAAACGCAGTAAAATTTTGGCAGCAATACTGGCAGCCGCTATGGCGGCGGGAAGCCTTACAGGATGCGGAGGCGGAAGCGCTGAGCAGACGCAGGCGCCGGAGACAACGGCACAGTCGGCTGCAGAGACAGAGGCGCCGGAGACAGCGGCCGCGGAGACAGATGCGGATACGCAGGCGGATGACAGCGCTTCAGGGGAAGCGCAGGAACTGGAAATGTGGACCTTTGTAGAGCTTCACGGAAATCACTTCCAGGATATGTGTGATAAATGGAACGCAGAGAATCCGGACAGACAGATTACACTGAATGTAAATGTGCTTCCCTATGAGGAGATGCACAATAATCTGCAGATCGCGCTCCAGTCAGGGGAAGGCGCGCCGGATATCGTAGACATCGAGCTGGGTAAATTCGCGAACTTCTTAAAAGGGGAGCCGCAGCTGGTAGATTTAAATGATGCAATCGATCCTTACAGAGAGGACATCGTAGCATCCAGAATCGAGCTTTACAGTAAGGACGGAAAAAATTATGGAATTCCCAGTCATGTGGGCGCTACCGTGGCTTTCTATAATACAGAAATTCTGGATGCGGCAGACGTAGATTATACCCAGATTGTAACCTGGGATGACTTGAAAGAGGCGGGTCTTAAGGTAAAAGAGGCCACCGGCAAGTACATGATTTCAGCAGACACCAGCGCGCTCTGGCAGCTAAATGACCTTCTGGCGCAGCAGGGCGTAGACTGGGTAGACGATGCGGGAACGGTAAACGTAAATATTCCGGAGGCGCAGAGAGGTCTTGAGATGCTGAAGGATCTCCAGGATGCAGGTGTGGCGACTACGATTCCAGGAGGAAATCCGGATACGGAAGAAGCCTATGCTTACTACAACCAGGGCGAAGTGGCAACCGCTATCATGCCTTTATGGCAGATGTCCCGTTACACCAGCTATATGACGGATCTGGCAGGAAAGATCGCTATCGCGCCTGTACCTGTATTGGAAGAGGGCATGGCTCCGTCCGTAGGCGGCGGCGGAACAGGAACATGTGTGACAAATCAGTGTGAAGATATTCAGCTGGCAAAGGATTTCCTGGCTTATGCAAAGCTGTCTGTTGACGGAAATATCGGTCTGTGGAACAACCTGGGATTTGACCCCTGCAACATGGAGGTATGGGAGATGGAGGATGTAACGCATAACCCGGAGAATGAATTTGTACAGTATTTCCAGAACAATCCATTTGATGTGTTGAACCAGATGAAAGACGGCATCGGTCTGATTAAGTCTACGGAGGCTTATCCGAATATCAACAGTACATTCTCATCCGTAACCTTAAATGCTATTTTTGAGAATGGCGATGATATTGCAGCAGCGCTGGAAGAAGCACAGGCTCAGATTGAGAACGAATTACAGTAAAAACTGAGGCGAAGACCCAGGCCGGCATGAAAACAGCTCCGGAATCTCTTTTCCGGGGCTGTTCTTGAAAAACCGGCTGTGTAAAGGAGTGCGGCTATATGAAAAAAAGAAAAGAGGGTATGGCGGCTGGAACGAGAGGGTGGAAACGGGTTCTGTATTCACAGAAGATAGCGCCCTTTGTGTTTATAATGCCATTTGTCTTAACCTTTCTGATTTTCTGGATGATTCCTCTGATCAAGGCGGGGATCATGAGCTTTCAGGAGGTGCTTCCGGGACAGACTACGTTTGTGGGACTGAAGAATTATACAAAGCTGATGGGTGATGCGAATTTCCGCATCGCCGTGATCAACAGCCTGAAGTATACGGTGGGAACGCTGCTGCTTTTGATACCGGTTCCCATGCTACTGGCTTATATGATCAACAGCAGGCTGATGCCGGGCAAGGAAGTTTTTAAATCGGTTTTCTTTGTGCCGATCCTGACCTCTATTGTGGTGGCAGGTACGATCTTCCGGCTGATGTTTGGGGAGATGGACAGCGCATTTATGAACTCTGTGATTCAGTTTTTTGGAATGGAACCGATCAAGTGGCTCAAAAATGGCGCTACGGCTTACATTGCGCTTTTGCTGCTGGCCAGCTGGAGATGGATGGGAGTAAACATGCTGTATTTCCTGTCTGGCTTAAACAGTATTCCCACAGAGCTGTATGAGTCGGCCTCCATCGACGGAGCCAGCGCCTGGAAAAAATTTATCTATGTAACTCTGCCGATGCTGAAGCCTACGATTACATATGTGCTGACCATCAGTATTTACGGCGGTCTGGCCATGTTTACGGAAAGCTATATGCTGTGGGCGGGGAAGGATTCGCCGCAGAATATCGGACTTACAATCGTGGGATATTTGTATAAGCGGGGAATCCGGCAGAATGAGATGGGATATGCGGCGGCTGTGGGAGTGATCCTGCTGGCGATTACCATGGTCATCAACCTGGTGCAGCTTACCATTTCCGGAATGTTCAAAAAGGAGGAGTAGAAAATGGCAGGAAAAAAGACCGGGCAGGAAGTGGGAAGCCAGGGAAAGCTGATTGCGATGAAAATCTTACTCTTCCTGTTTTTTACAACATTAGCAGTCATCATTTTGATTCCCTTTGCGGCTATGGTGATTGCCAGCTTTAAGGATGGCAAGGAGCTGATACAGTACGGCCTGAATCTGCGGATTGAGCCGGAAAAGATGAGCCTGAAAAACTACGTGTACCTCTTTACCGGGGAACATGCATACTTCAGATGGTTTTTTAACAGTGTATTTTTAACGGTTGTACAGGTGGTTTTGACGCTGTTTGTAAGCGCCTGCATCGGCTATGGCTTTGCAGCTTATGATTTTAAAGGGAAGAATTTCTGGTTCGTCTGTGTGCTGCTGATTTTGATGGTGCCTTTTGAAATTCTTATGCTTCCGCTTTATAACCAGATGATCGATATGAATCTGAGCAATACCTACACAGGAATTGTTCTGCCGTTTATGGCCCATGCCTCCACGATCTTCTTTTTCCGGCAGTATCTGCTGGGAATTCCCAAGGAACTGATTCAGGCGGGCCGTGTGGACGGAGCCACGGAATACGGGATTTTCATGAAACTGATCCTTCCGGTTATGAAACCGGCCATGGCTTCTATGGCAATTCTCAACGGCATGAACTACTGGAATAATTACCTGTGGCCATTGCTTTTGCTGCGTGATGAAAAGAAGTATACCCTGCCCATAGGATTGAATACGCTTTTGACACCCTATGGAAACAATTATGACCTGCTGATTGTAGGGGCCTGCTTTTCGGTAATTCCCATTTTGATTTTGTTCCTCTGTTTCCAGAGGTACTTTATTGAAGGTATGGTAGCGGGAGCCGTGAAAGGGTAAGGAAAGGATTTTAGGTGAATGTGATGAGCAAAAAGACAAAAATGATCGTGGACAAAAGCTTTTGCATTGGAAAGGTGGACGACCGGCTGTTTGGTTCTTTCATTGAGCATCTGGGACGGGCGGTTTACAACGGAATCTATCAGCCGGGACATGAGAGCGCCGATGAGGAGGGCTTTCGCCTGGACGTGATGGCCGCGGTAAAGGAGCTGCAGGTTCCCATCGTGCGCTGGCCGGGAGGAAACTTTGTGTCCAACTATTTCTGGGAGGATGGCGTAGGACCGAAGGAACAGAGAAAAAAACGTCTGGATCTGGCGTGGAGAAGCCTTGAGCTAAATGAGGTGGGAATCCATGAGTTTGTCAACTGGACACAGAAGGCCGGGGCAGAGGTAATGATGGCGGTGAATCTGGGAACCAGAGGAATAGACGCTGCCTGCAGTCTGCTGGAGTACTGCAATATTCCCGGGGGAACCTGGTACAGCGATATGCGCCGGAAAAACGGAGCGGAAAAGCCCTTTGGAATACATACCTGGTGCCTGGGAAATGAGATGGACGGGGAATGGCAGATCGGACATAAGACAGCCCGGGAGTATGGGCGGCTGGCTGCCGAGGCGGGAAAGGCCATGAAGCTGATAGACCCGTCCATTGAGCTGGTCAGCTGCGGCAGCTCCTATGTGACCATGCCCACCTTCCCGGAATGGGAGGCGGTTACCCTGGAGCATACCTATGATTATGCAGACTATGTGTCGCTCCACCAGTACTATGGCAACACAAAGAACGATACGGCGGATTATCTGGCCTCCACTCAGGATATGGAGCATTTCATCCACACCGTGGTGTCCGTGTGCGATTATATTAAGGCGAAGAAGAGAAGTAAGAAGACCATGAACTTAAGCTTTGATGAGTGGAACGTATGGTTCCATTCCTCGGAAGCAGACGATGATACGATGAAAAACAGGCCCTGGCAGACGGCTCCCGGACTTCTGGAGGATATCTATACCTTTGAGGATGCTTTGATGGTGGGACTGATGCTGATTACACTGCTGAAGCATGCGGACAGAATAAAAGTGGCCTGTCTTGCCCAGTTGGTAAATGTGATTGCACCGATTATGACGGAAAACCAAGGGGGGATCTGGAAACAGACCATTTACTGGCCCTTCCTGCATGCCTCTCTCTACGGACGGGGCGAAGCCCTTCAGGTGCTGATTGATACGCCAAAGCATGACACGCTGGAGCATGAGGATGTGACGGATGTGGAAGCGGTGGCAGTATATAAAGAGGAAACGGGAGAATTGACCGTTTTTGCAGTAAACAGAAATCTGGATGAGGATATGGAAGTGGTATGTGATCTGAGATCCTTTGAGGGCTTCCGGGTGAAGGAGCACCTGGTTTTGGAATCGCAGGATCTAAAGGCAGTGAATCAGTATCAAAAGGAAAGAGTTAAGCCGCAGCAGGTGAAGCGCTCCCATATGGATGGAGAAATACTTGGCGCCATGCTGAATAAGGCATCCTGGAATGTAATTCGTCTGGTGCGCAAGGAGTGACAGGAGTGACAGCAAGCTTAAAACGAATTTAAACTGTGACCGGTAAAACGGGAGCAGTCAGGAATTCAGTGAATAATGAAGGAGGACATTTATGAGGAAGATAATGAAAATGAGCAGACAGGCTGCAGCCGGTCTTTTGGCGGCGGCGCTGGTACTTTCCTCGGTGCAGTGGCCGGCAGGGAACGTTTGGGCATCAGAAGGCCAGGGCGAACTGCAGGTTACGGAAGAGGAGAATGCGCTTCTGATTCCACAGGGCGGCGTGCGTCCGGGGATCAATATTGCTTCGGCGGCGGAGCCGTCCACCAGCTTTGTATCCGGCTGGGAATCTCTGGCGGCGGTCAATGACGGCAAGGACGCCAGCAGATCCACGGGAAAAAGCGAGGCGGGTTCTGCTTACGGTACCTGGGGAAATGCTTCGGATTTTGAGACAGTGACCTATACCTGGGACTCGGCAGTGCAGATCACCGGCACCGGCTTATACCTTTGGACGGACGGCGGCGGAATCCAGTTCCCCTCGGATTATAAATATGAGTATTTAAACGACGATGGAGAATTTGCAGAATTTACAAATGTGACGGGCGCAGGCGTGGAAGCCAATGGCTACAATGTGACCACCTTTGATCCGGTATCCACTACGGCGATCAGAGTCACCCTGAATAAAGATCTGACGGACATAAGCGACAAATCACAGCTGGGAGTAGGAATCCTGGAATGGGAGGTTTACGGAGCGATGAATGTAGCCTCCAGAGCCTCCTCGTCAGCGAAATATACCAACGGCGACCTGGGAGGAATCGGCGCCTTAAACGATGGAGCTGATCCCACCACATCCACGAGAGTGGAAGGGGAAAAGGTATGGCACAACTGGGGTCAGGAAGGCCAGGATGCCTGGGTTGAGTATGAGTTTGCAGGAAATGCTACCCTTACCGGCTCATCTGTTTACTACTTTACAGACGGCGGCGGAATCCTGGCGCCGAGAGAGACCACAGTGCAGTACTGGGATGCGGAAGCACAGAGCTGGACAGATCTTCATACTGAGACAGATAACAAACTGGATCAGTATAATGAAGTGGTATTTGACGGGGCAGTGGAGACATCTAAGATCCGGCTCTACATGCTTCCCAACGATAACGGCACACATGGCGTGGCCATCAAGGAATGGAAAGTAATGGGAATGGCTCCGGACCCTTCCAATGTATCCTACGAGCTGAAAAATGAAAACCTGGAGGTGGTTATCGGAAAATACGGACATATCGATGAGTTGAAGATCACAGATGATCTCTACGACACGAACTATGTCATGAACCCGGAAAACGCGCCCAATCAGGAGGGAAGAGAGCATCAGTGGATGGGCGAGCTCATGTTCCAGACAAAGCTGGAGGGAGAGGAGAGCTGGACAAAGTCTATGACCAGCGCATCCCAGGGCGGAAGCGCAGCCCGCACCATAGAACAGGTGGATGCAAACACCATCCGGGTGACCTATGAAAATGCGGAAGAGGAAGAGGGAATCAAAAACTTTAAGCTGGTGGAAACCTATCAGTTGGCGGACAATAAGCTGCAGTGGTCCATCACGGTGGAAAATACCAACGACGCTGCGCTCACCTTTGGGGACTTCGGACTGCCGCTGCCCTTTAATGAATATTGGACAGGCCGCAGCCAGCCTTACGAGGAGAGTGTAGTAGACCATTCCTTTGTGGGACAGGATTCCTCCTATATTTATGCAAGCCGTCCCAGCGGACAGGGCAAGTTCCTGCTGATGACCCCGGACGTAAGCACCGGAGCGGGATTTGAGTATCAGGATCACTGGAGAATCAACAATGGTCATGCGGGTTCCGCCTGGGCACAGGATCAGGCCGGATGGGCCAATGGCCTGAATGTTTTCTACATTCATTCTGATGTGATCAAATCCACAGGAAGCAGTTATCTGGAGAACACCTCCCTGACTTTAGGAGCGGGGGAGAGTAAGACCTATACCTTTAATTTCAGCGCTGCCGAGAATGAGACCGATATGAAAACACAGCTCTATGAGGCGGGAATCATCGACGCAGTGGCAGTGCCCAGTATGGCATTTGCAGTAAATATGCCGGCGAAGTTCTACCTGCATACCTCCTATGGCATAGAGGATATCAAAAATATTGAGATCAAGTGTGCCCATGACACCGGACTGTATGAAGGACTTGAAAACAGTGTTTCCAATAAGCAGGAATGCACCAAGGCTCAGGGAACCTCCTATGAGTATGTGGAGACGGTGACAAAGGACGGAGAGCAGTATCATGTATACGATCTGAAGCTGTCCTGCCTTGGCGCCAACCATATGGAAATCACCTATGGGGACGACAAGAAGACCACACTGCAGTTTTATGCAATGGACAGCGCGGAGGATGCGCTGGAGCTTCACGCAGACTTTGTGGCGGAAAAGACTCAGGTGGACGCAGAGGGCGAGATCTGGGACAAGATTTTTGACGACTGGATGATGGACACAAAATCAGTCAGGGGCGTATACACAGGTTACTTTGGATGGGGCGATGACTGGGGCTTCACCCACGGCGAATATCTGGCGGAGAAGAATGTGTACCAGCCGGATGCAGAGCAGATTCAGGCGGTGGATGAATATCTGGATACCTTCATCTGGAACAGCTTGATGAAGGAGCATCAGGATGATTTCCTGGTCAACGACTGGCTGGATTATGAGCCGAACAATACGGGACAGGGAACCTCCAGAGGATATGCGTACCCCCATGTATACAATACCTATTTCTCCATGTATAAGATCGCAGAGAAATACCCGGATATGGTAAACTATATCGAAGATAAGGACACCTATCTGCTGAGAGCCTCCAAGATCCTACAGGCGCTGTACAGCAGCGGCGTATGGTACAACTGGGATACCGGACTGATGGGAGAATCCACCACACCGGATATCATTGACGCGCTGAATAAAGAAGGATATTATTCAGAGGCGCAAGCCATCGAACAAATCATGAGCAGAAAATACAATAACTTCAGGAATGCAAAATATCCCTACGGTTCAGAGTATGCTTATGATAATACAGGAGAAGAGGCGGTTTATACCCTGGCAAAGCTGAATGACAACCTGGATATGATGGGCAAGATTGACTTAAAGACAAGAGCCTGCCGGGGACTGCAGCCCATCTGGTATCATTACGGAAACCCCACAACCATCTGCGGTGAAAACTGGTGGAACTTCCAATATACAGCCTCCTTGGCAGGCTATTGTATGGATGATTGGCTGAGACTGCAGGACAATGGGATGACGGAAGAAGAATTGGCGGATGCCGCACGTGTGAATTATGCGGCCAAGCTTGCAAATTTAACCTGCATTAACTCCGGACAGATTGATGCAGATCCGGAGAACATCGGAACAGTGGCCTGGACCTATCAGTCAGAGCTGGGCAACAGCGGCGGACAGGGAACCGGCGGCGGAAATATTCACAATGGATGGCGCCAGATGTCAGGCGAGGCGGATACCGGCCTGTTTGGAGCTATGCAGATCTTATCCGCGGATGTGGCAACAGACAATATCTTTGGACTGTTTGGCTATGGATGCCAGGTGACAGAAGAAAATGGATATTATCAGGTAACGCCTCTGGATGGACTTTACACCAGACTGAACCTGATTAATGAAAGGTTATCCATTGAATTGGACCGCGATCAGTACAATTGTGCAGTAGTCAGCACAGCGGCAGATGAAATCCAGATGACCATGAAGAATCTGGAAGAATCCGCACACACCTCCGATCTGGAGCTGACCGGACTGGCAGCGGGCTCCTATCAGATTACAGTGGACGGACAGGTGACGGGAAGCTTCCAGTATACAGAGGGAACCATTACCGTTTCCGTACCTCTGCCCGCAGCAGCTACAGCAAATGTGGAGATTAAAAGAGGCGAGGCTCTGGAGAACACGGCGCCCCAGGTAGACGCAGGGGAAGATCTGGAAATAGCTTTTTCTGAGAGTTTCCGTCTGGAAGGCAAGGCAGAGGATGACGGATATCCGGATATGACTCTCACCAGCAGCTGGGAAGTAATCACAAAACCGGAAAATGCAGAGGTAACCATCGCAAACGCAGACAAACTGATTTCCGATATCTCTGTGGATCAACCGGGAACCTATGTATTGAGATTAACCGTAAACGACGGGGCTTTGAATAGCAGCGATGAGGTGACCATTACAGTAAGAGAAGACGCCCCCCTGCCGGAGACACTGGCTTACTATGATTTTGCAGGTACAGATAATGTAAAACGTTTGGTTCCGGATCTGTCGGGAGCGGGAAATGACAGCGAGGCTATGGCATATCCGACACTGGAGACCGAGGGGGAAGAGACCGTTATTGCAATGGACGGAGCTTACTGCGGCTATGTGAGGCTCAGCCAGTCCCTGACAAAGAGAGTGGAGAACCTGACGGTAAATATAGGCGTGCTCTTAGATGGAACACAGGTTCCGGGAACTGTTATCTGGCAGTTTGCGGATAATGCGGATCAGGCGCTGTATCTGGCGCTGGGAAGCAGCAACGAGCTGGTAGTCGGAGCTACGCGCACAGACGGCACAATAAAGGAGACGGCTTCCGGAATGCAGATCGGAAGCGGCTTCTGGAAGAATATCACTTTAACCTTAGAGGGTTCCAACATACTACTATATGTGGATGGAGAGCAGGCGGGCGAGGTAATCGACAGCGCCGTGTCTCTGGCGGGATTTTCTGAGACACAGTATAATTACATTGGCCGTACAAGAGACAAACAAAGCGCATTCCTGAACGGTAAGGTAAACAGCTTTACCATGAAATCCAAAGCGATGACAGCGGATGAAATCAAAGAGGAATATGGCTCAGATGAAGATGCACATCCGGTATCAGCGGAGACGGGAAGCGTAGTGACAACTGTTGGAGCAGCGCCGGTTCTTCCGGATACCCTCCGCGTACTGTACAGCAACGGAATCTACAGTACAGCGGCGGTAACCTGGGATGCGGTGCCGGAAGAGAAATATGCGGAAAAAGGTAACTTTACGGTAAGAGGAGCGGTAGAGGGCATGACCGGAGTCGTGCGGATTACGGTATATGTGGTAGACGGCGAAGCGGCAAACATGGCTGCAGAGGCTGTCCCCACAGCAATCATTGATACTCCTGAGGATTTAGGCGGAGTGACCACCATGAACGACGGCTATGAGCCTGCCGCTTCCAATGACACCTCTCACGGGGCATGGCATAACTGGCTGGGCAACCAGGGGGGCACTGCATGGGTAATGTACACCTGGGATGAGCTGAGAATTTTAACAGCCTCTGACGCTTACTATTTCCGGGACGGCGGAGGAAACTTCAACCCGGCCACAGTGAAATATGAGTACCTGGATGAAGATGAAAACTGGCAGTTATTTACCAGCGTAGAAGGACAGGGCGTAGCTCTGAACGCCTACAATACCACCACCTTTGATCCGGTAGTGGCAAGGGCCATCCGTATGACCATGACGCCTCAGAATCTGGGATGCGGCGTTATCGAGTGGAAGGTATACGGCTATCCTCTGGAAGGAAAGACCTGGACAGATCCGGAAGAAGAAAATCAGGAGGCAGCCGATGCAGCAGTGGAGAAGATCGATGCAATCGGAACAGTCACTCTGGACTCTGAGGCAGTGATTCAGGCGGCCAGAGAAGCCTATGACGCATTGACAGAAGAGCAGAAAGCGCTGGTAAGCACAGAGAAACTGAATATCCTGACAAACGCAGAAAAAGCGCTGGCAGATCTGAAAGAAGCGGATGAGCAGCAGAAGAAAGATCAGGAAGCGGCCGATGCAGTGAAGGCGCTGATCGCGGCGCTGGGAGAGGTAACATTGGCGGATAAGGACAAAGTAGAAGAGGCCAGAAAAGCCTACGACGCTTTGACTGATGCGCAGAAGATCCTGGCAGGAAGTATACAGGCTCTGGAAGATGCGGAAAAGAAGATCGCGGAGCTGGAAAATCCGGAACCGGGGGAAGATCCGGAGCCGGGTGAAGACCCGAAGCCGGGGGAAGATCCGAAACCGGGTGACGAACAGAAGCCGGTGCAGATTGCACAGCCGACAATCACTTCCGTTAAGAGCGCAATTTCTGCGAAGGTGCCGGGAAGAGTGAGGATTTCTTTCCGGAAACCGGCAGAGGGACAGGAAATTGCCGTTTACCGTAAAGTGGGCACAAAGGTGACGCTGATCGGAAGGACTACAGGGGCTTCTCTCTATGATGATAAACCGGTAAGTGGAAAGAAAGCCGGTTATTATATCAAGGCAATCGCAAAGGATAAAACAAAGTATCTGGACAGTGAAAACAGCAAGACAGTAAGCATTAAGCTTCCGGCAGCTCCGAAATCCGTAAAAGTAAAAGCAGCCGGCAGAAAGAGAGTACAAGTTACCTGGACAAAGGTCAAAGGAGCTAAGAGATATTACGTATATCGTTCTCTGAAAAAGAACAGCGGTTACACAAGGATCGCTTCGGTAAAAGCGTCAAAACGAAGCTTCATTGATAAAAAAGCGAAGGCCGGTAGGAAATATTACTATAAGGTAGTAGTGAAGAAAGCCTCCGGATACAGCACAGGTAAGACTTCAAAGGCAGTGAAGGTAAAGAAATAGCATAAAAAGGCAGCAGGCGGAGAGCAAAGGCTCTCTGCCTGCTGTTTATACGATAAAACAGCTACAGGGTATGCCGGAACGGCATTTAATACACAAACAGATAAATGCCCCCTCCCCCCAGTGAATCGCTGCCCTCAGCATTACAAAGAGATGCAAGATAGAGTGCGCGCCAATAGTCAGTACAGGAACCTGAGGCCCATGTGGAGGCGATCCAGGAAAAATATAAAACGCCCCAAAAGGATAATCCTGAACCAATCAAACAGGCTTTTACGGATGCGCAAATTATCCGAGATGCAGATATATACAGAGCAGTTGAGATCTGCTACTCGCTTGGAAATCCACACACTGGATTCACTGTCTCACACGAATAGATTCAGCGCCTTTTTGACGATTTTTTCACTGCGGGGAAGGAAAAATCCGGCTACCGGTCCCACGAGAACCGCACAGACAATAGTGCCCGCCCCGAAGGAGCCTCCCAAGAGAAAGCCTGCCAGCACAAAGGAAAAGTCCACGATGATCCGCACAATGCTGAATTTCTTTCCCAGCTTCTCGCTGGTGACCAGAGCCACCAGGTCATTTGGACCTGTCCCCGCATCGGACTGGATCACCAGAGTCATTCCAAAAGCCAGGATGACACAGGCGGCGCACAGGATCAGAATACTGACAGGCAGAGAAGGCCTGGGATCGAATAGCGGCGTAAAGATGCTGTTGAAAACATCGATAATCGGTCCGCCGCAGATCATGCAGAGCAGGGTGCCGATCTTGATGTAGCTTTTGTCCACAAAGAGCAGGACAACAATAATCAGAAAGTTGATCACAATATGTACCCGCCCGTGGGTGATGAAGGGCGACTGAATCAGCCTCTCTGAGGTGCGAAAGAGTCCCTGAATCAATACGTTGAAAGGATCACTTCCCATATCCGTAAGCAGAAAAAGTGAGACTCCCAGATGGGCGATAGTAAGCCCCACCAAAAGAATGACGATTCGGAGCAGCAGCTCCTTCCATGAACGTTTCATAATAAAATCCCCCGTAGAATAATCATAACGATTCATTTTAACATATTTAAAGGCAGAAGAAAATAGGTTCTGTGTTACTTTTGAGGTGCCATGTTTCCTGCTTTGCGGTAGTCACTTGGCGTAATCCCGTAGTATTTTTTGAAAGCATATGAAAAGTGCTGAACGGTTGAATAGTTCAGCCGGTCGGCAATTTCGGAAATATTCCACTTCCGGTCCCTCAGATAGATCTTGGCCATGGACATCTTGGCCTCAGACTGCATTTGAAGAAATGTCTTACCGTAATATTCTTTCAAAAACCGTTCCGTGTGGCGGATACTCAGCCCTAAGCGCCTTGCCAGCTTTTGCAGCGTAAGGGTTTCATATTCATAGAGAAAGCTCTCCTCTGTAATAATGTATTTGCTGTCTCCCAAGTTAGAAGGAGAAAAATGCTGATCTGAGCGCTGCTTCATCTCATAGTTACGGACTATTTTGACAACACATTGCTGCAGCAGTGTTTCCACCTGAATCATATAGCCAGTGTAGCGGTGATTCAACTCAAAGAAAATCTGCTGCATCAGAGGGTACAGCTCCTGCGTATCCGGTCCAAACCAGAAATGGGTCTTTTCAAACTTATGGGCAACTGACCGTGCGCTTTTTCGATCAGCGGCAGGATCTTTTTGCAGCCTGAAATAGAGGCAGTACTCTGCCATGGGATCACTTTCATCGGGAATCTGTTCGTGTTCTACATGGGGCCCGGTCACATACAGGGTGCCGGGGGTGACCTCATAGACCTGATCATTGATATTCACTCTGCCGCAGCCATAGGGAATATAGTGAATTTCATAGCTATTATTACCGTGACTGTGTCTGGGTATGGAGCGCAGGAAACGCTCAAACACAATATTCAGAACAAAAAATGCGGTGTCATTGATTTTCAGATTGATATTTAAATCAGTATATACTTCTCGCAACAGCATATCTCCTATCCTGTTTTTCTTAGTTTATCAGCATATAAAAAATAAGTCAACATGTGTTCGACAATGCGACATAAGTATGGCTGTGTTGTCTCTTAAACTACTAACTTTTTGGGCAGCATTCGGTATAATTTAAATATAAACTGATAAAGGAGGAAATGTGATGCCGTTTGTTACGTCAAAACAAATGTTACAAGATGCGCAGAAAGGCTGCTATGCAGTAGGAGCTTTCAATGTGGAAAACATGGAGATGGTGAAGGCGGTTACTGCCGCCGCAAAAGAACTTCGTGCTCCAGTCATCCTGCAGACCACGCCATCCACTGTTAAGTATGGTACGCTGTATACGTTCCGGGCGATGGTGAAAGCTGAGGCTGAAAAAACGGATATCCCCATCTGCCTGCATCTGGATCATGGCAGCAGCTTTGAGCTGGCAGCGCAGGCGGTCCATACAGGATATACGTCTGTCATGATTGACGGATCTCAGGAGACGTTTGAAGAGAATATCAGGCTTACGAAACAGGTGGTGGATTTTGCCGGGGCTTGTGAGATTCCGGTAGAGGGCGAGCTGGGAAAAGTCGGGGGAAAGGAAGATGATCTGGAGGCCGAGGCGGATACCAATACAGATCCTTCAGAAGCCAAGGAGTTTGTCGAACGCACCGGTGTGGACTCGCTTGCAGTGGCCATTGGAACTGCTCATGGATTGTATAAAAGTACCCCAAAGCTGGATATTGAAAGAATTTCCCTGATTAAGGAAAAAGTCTCTGTCCCGTTAGTACTTCACGGTGGAACCGGTCTCGGCGACGATGTGGTCAGGGAATGTGTGCAAAGGGGGATGTGCAAAGTAAACTTTGCAACAGAACTGAGGGTAGCTTATACAAACGCTGTGAAAGAATTACTTGCCTCCACTCCGGAACTCATTGATCCGAAGAAGCTGGGAGTAGCAGGAATGGAAGCGGTCAAAAATCTGGTGAAAAGCAAGATGCTGATCTGCGGATGCGATGGCAGGGCGTAAACAGGCTGGAGGTAGGAATGAATACATATTTACTGGGAATCGATATCGGCACAAGCGCCTGTAAAGTGGCTGTGTTTGATGAGAGCGGAAATGTAATGGCAAAAGACAGCGCTGGATATGACGTCTTTTATTCCCGGGAAGGGTGGGCGGAACAAAATCCAAACGATTGGTGGCATGGGGTGTGCAGAGCGACAAAGCGGATGCTGTCCGGATCAGGGATATTACCGGAGGAAATTGCCGGTGTTGGAATTGATGGGCAGAGCTGGGCGGCGGTTGCCATTGACAGCGCAGGGGAGGTCCTGACAAATACGCCAATATGGATGGATACAAGATCCGATGATATCTGCCGGGAGCTCGAAGCAAAAATCGGTGCGGATAAAATCTTTGAAGTTGCAGGAAATTCGCTGCAGCCGTCCTATACAACCGGTAAGATCCTCTGGTACCAGAGAAATATGCCAAAGATGTATGATAAAATACATAAGATTTTACAGTCCAACAGCTACATTGTCTATAAACTGACAGGCAAGTTGACGCAGGATCTGTCACAGGGCTATGGCCTGCACTGCTTTAATATGCAAACAGGCGCCTGGGATGAGGATATGTGCAGAGCACTTGGGATTTTGAAAGAACTGCTTCCTGATATTTACCCATGTCATGCAGTGGTGGGAGGTGTAACAGCAGAGGCGGCCCAAGCCTGTGGCCTAAAAGAAGGTATCCCCGTTGTGGCTGGTGGGTTGGATGCAGCCTGCGGGGCACTTGGGAGTGGCGTGCTTAAGCCTGGGGAAACCCAGGAACAGGGAGGGCAGGCCGGCGGAATGAGCATATGTATGGACAGCTACAAAGCGGACAGACGCCTGATCTTGGGGTTCCATGTGGTACCGGACAGGTGGCTTCTGCAGGGGGGGACAACCGGCGGAGGCGGTGTTATGCGCTGGCTGGAGCGGGAGTTCGGTGATTATGAACGAGAGCTGGGAGCACGTTTGGGAAAAAGTGCGCTAGAATTGCTGGGGGAACGGGCAGAGGCGATACCGCCTGGAAGTGACGGACTCATATTTCTGCCTTATATGGCTGGGGAACGCTCGCCAATCTGGAATCCCAGGGCGAAAGGCGTCTACTATGGTATGGATTTTGGAAAACAAAAGGGACACTTTATAAGGGCAGCAATGGAAGGCGTGGCAATGTCACTGCGGCACAATCTGGAAACGGCCAAGGAGGCCGGGGCTGATGTGAGCGTATTAAGGGCAATGGGCGGCAGTGCCAATTCCCTTTTATGGACACAGATAAAATCAGATATAACAGGGAAACCGATTATCGTTCCCTCATCGGATACAGCCACCACACTGGGCGCGGCAATATTGGCGGGGGTAGGAACCGGGATCTATCAGAGCTTTGAGCAGGCTGTGGAACTGACGGTGAGAAAAAGACGGGAACATACGCCTGACAGCAAGAATCGTGAACAGTATGATCATTCTTATAATACATATAGGAAACTGTACGAGAACCTGAAAGATTTGATGAATGAGAAAGGAAAATCGTGAAATGAAGGCAGCAGTTGTCTGTGGGAATGAAGATGTCCGTTATATGGACTATGAGGAACCTGTGATAAAACCCGGATATGTGAAGATTAAGATAAAAGCATCCGGCATCTGTGGATCGGATATACCGAGGGTGCTGAAAAATGGGGTGCATTTTTATCCAATTGTTCTGGGACATGAGTTTTCGGGAGAGGTTGCCGAGACCGGAGCTGGTGTGACCAGGGTAAAAGTGGGGGACAGAGTGACAGGTGCTCCGCTGCTCCCCTGTATGAAATGTGACGACTGCCAGAACGGGAACTTCTCTCTGTGCAAACATTATAGCTTCATCGGCTCCAGGGAACCGGGAAGCAATGCCGAATATGTGATGATACCGGAACAGAACACGGTGGTTTTTGACAAGAGTATCTCTTATGAGCAGGGAGCCATGTTCGAGCCGTCCACCGTAGCTCTTCACGGCCTCTATCAAAATCAATACAAGGGCGGAGAATATGTGGCGGTTTTAGGCGGAGGCACCATTGGAATGTTCACAATGCAGTGGGCTAAGATTTTTGGGGCGAAAAAGGTTGTCGTCTTCGACATAAGTGAAGAGCGGCTTGCACTGGCGAAGAAACTGGGGGCCGATGCGGTGATTAATACCACTGAGGATGGGTACTTAATAAAGGCCAAAGATCTTACCAAAGGAAAAGGGTATGGTTATGTATTTGAAACAGCTGGACAAATCCCGACTATGCATATGGCGTTTGAACTGGCTGCCAACAAAGCGCATGTCTGCTTTATCGGTACGCCTCACCAGGAACTGACCTTTACGCCGCAGATGTGGGAGAATATGAACCGCAAGGAATTCTGGCTGACCGGCTCCTGGATGTCATACAGTGCACCGTTTCCGGGAAAAGAGTGGGAGCTTACGGCACATTATTTTGCCACCGGACAGTTGAAGTTCGATCCTGGCTTTATTTATAAAAAAGTGCCGATGAGCAAGGCAGGTGAAGCTTTTTTGGAGTTTAAGACGCCGGGACTTGTAAAGGGAAAAGTGTTGTTGATAAACGAAGAAGATTATTCGTAAATGGGAGGGGCATCATGGTATTGACAGTCACGCTAAATGCGGCAATTGACAAACGGTATGTTGTGGATCGATTTCAGACCGGAGCGGTAAACCGCGTGGCGGCCTGCACCTTCACCCCTGGAGGAAAAGGGTTAAATGTCTCAAAGACTGCGGCGATATTGGGGGAATCGGTGGTTGCAACAGGATTTGCCGGAGGCTATGCCGGAAATTATATTGAGCATGCCCTAAAGGGTTTGGGGGTAAAGAGCGCCTTTTGTCATCTGGATCAGGAAAGCCGCTCCTGCATTAACATTTGGGACCGGGACAGAAGAGTCCAGACAGAGTTTTTGGAACCGGGACCAACAGTCGGGGAAGAGGAGCTTCTCAGATTTGAGACAAAGCTTTTGGAGTTGGCAAAATCGGCTGATATTGTGGTAATGTCGGGAAGTGTGCCGGCAGGATTGAATGAGAAGACTTACCAGAGATTGATTCGGAAGATAAAGCCTTATGGGATGCCGATTATCCTGGACACCAGCGGCGGCCTTCTGGAGAATGGAATAGAATCATGTCCAACTATGATTAAGCCAAACATGGATGAGATCAGGATGCTGACCGGAAAGACTTGTGAAAGTATGGATGAAGTCATATCCGCAGCGCAGGATATTCATGAAGAGGGCGTGGAAATCGTCGCGGTTTCTCTTGGTGGAGAAGGCTCCCTGTTAGTCTGCAGTGAGGGTGTCTACCGGGCGAAGGTTCCAAATATGGATGCAGTAAATACGGTTGGCTGCGGAGACGCGATGATTGCCGGGTTTGTACATGGTCTTACTGCAGGATTTCCGGTAGAAGAGATATTGAGAAAGGCAAGCGCTGTTTCTGCGGCTGCAGCGCTCAGGGAAGAGACGGGATATTTTCGAATGGAAGATATGGAACGGCTATTGCAGCAGGTTGAGATTTTCAAATTATAAAAAGAAAAGGAGATATTTATTATGAAAGATCAGATAAATCCGGCATTGGTGCCGGAAATTACGTTAAACTCAGGGACAAAAATTCCATGTGTAGGGATGGGAACATTCGGCTCCGACCGCTTCACTCCGGAGCAGGTATCTAATGCGGTTGCCGGAGCGATCCGGTGCGGGTACCGGCTGTTTGACTGCGCCTCCTGTTATGAAAATGAGGACCAGATAGGAAAGGTTTTCGGTGATGCTTTTGAGGAAGGCGTTGTGAAACGGGAAGAGCTGACAATCATGACAAAGGTCTGGAACGATATGCATGATAGGGTGGAGGAATCCTGTAAAAAGAGCATTGCAGATCTACAATGTGATTATATCGATATCTTTTTTATCCACTGGCCGTTTCGAAACTATCATGCACCACATTGCTCTGTAGACTCCAGAAACCCGGATTCCAAACCATTTGATCCTCAGGATTACCTTGAAACTTACAGACAGTGTGAAGAGCTTGTGGAAAAGGGACTGATCAAGCATATCGGCTTATCCAATATGACCATTCCCAAACTGGAAGCGGTTTTGAATCATATGAAAATCAAACCGGTTGCGTGTGAGATGGAGCTGCACCCGTGTTTCCAGCAGCAGGAGCTGTTTGATTATTTGGTAGCGCATGATATTCAGCCGGTTGGTTTTATGCCGCTGGGATCACCGCAGCGCCCGGAACGTGATATGTCACCGGAGGACGTTGCCGACTTACAGACACCGATTATGCAGGAAATTGCCAAAAAACATGGTGTACATCCAGCTTTGATCGCGCTTAAATGGGCTCATCAGAGAGGACAGATTCCAATTCCGTTTTCTGTGCACGAAGTAGAATATGTAAGTAACTTAAGGGCAATGACCGAGGACCCGCTTACGGCCGAAGAGATGGGGCAAATTGGAACATTAGAAAAAAACAACCGCCTTGTAAAAGGGCATGTGTTCCTGTGGGAGAGCGCTAAGGATTGGCATGATCTGTGGGATGAGGACGGCTTTATTGTAAAGTAATATTAAAGAGGAGGAAGCTGTTTCCCATAGGTGCAAGATGGTGCTGTCCAGACGATGATAGTCCATTTTTAATAAAGGGTTTTTGGTGTGGGCTTGACATATGCCATTTACGGAGTATAATGTTTTATATATGGCATATGCCAATAACCTGGAGGTGATACTATGCCAAGACCGTGCAAGAGAAGACGCGTATGCGCAGTGCCCGGCTGCAAATGTTTTGGTCCAAAGGCAGGATATGCGGAAAGCACAGAGGAGGTCCTCATGACCCTGGATGAGTTTGAGACAATCCGCCTGATTGATATGGAGGGGATGACGCAGGAAGAGTGCGCGGTTCAGATGGGAATCGGGAGAACCACGGCCCAGGCCATTTACAACAGCGCGCGCACAAAGTTGGCAGAGTGTCTGGTCAGGGGTAGCGACCTGAATATTGCAGGTGGAAACTATGAGTTTTGTCTGTTAAAAAGGATATCAAGGAGGAAGACAGAAATGAGAATCGCAGTAACTTATGAAAATGGACAGGTTTTTCAGCATTTTGGACACACAGAGGCATTTAAAGTGTATGATGTGGAAGAGGGTAAAGTAACCGCCTCTGAGGTGGTGAGCACAAACGGCAGCGGTCACGGCGCTCTGGCGGGATTGTTAAATGAGATCACAGTGGATGTACTGATCTGCGGCGGTATCGGGGCAGGAGCACAGAATGCGCTGGCAGAAGCTGGGATTAAACTGTACGGAGGCGTATCCGGAGATGCGGATCAGGCGGTGGAAGCCTTTCTGGCTGGAAACCTGGACTTTAACCCCAATGTAAAGTGTAATCACCACGGCGAGCATCACCATGAGGGAAATTGCGGAAGTCATGGGTGCGGCGGGCATACCTGCGGACACTAAATGGCGGACGAAAACAAATATGGGAGATGATATACCGGATTCAGGCATAAGATAGAGTAATGGCAGAATAAGGAAGGAAACAAATGGTAATTACGCCGGGAATCGAAGATTGCGGGTATCAGATGTGCGGCGGTAAGAAGCTGTTTACCCTGGTTGCGGAGGAGATCGAGTGGGAACTTGTATACGGAATCCGCATTAAGGCGTGGGGATTCAATGGTTCCACACCGGGACCTACAATTCATGTCTTTCCAGGGGATGAGGTCATCTTTCGGGTGATCAATCATCTGCCCGTGGATACAAGCGTCCACTGGCATGGTCTGGATATCCCCAACAATATGGACGGGGTCCCTCCCATTGAGCCGACTCCGTTTATTAGGCCGGGATATTATGTGGACTATACCTTCAAGATTACAAATCCGCCGGGAACCTATCTGTATCACTCCCATGTGGATGTTATGGTCCAGGACAATGCGGGCCTGTTTGGTGGATTGATTGTAGAAGATCCGGAAAATCAGGACCGCAGGGACTATAAGGATTATCTGTGCATTTTGCAGGAATGGGCAATCAGGGAGCTGTGTTGGGGTGATTTGACACCAGGGCTTTATCCTCTGGATTTTGTCCATCCCTCCTTTAATTTTTTTACAATCAATGGGACCTGTTACCCAAGAACTCTTCCCCTGAAAGTAAACTATGGGGACACGGTGCGCGTGCGGTTTGGTAATATACAGATGCATCACCATCCCATCCATCTGCACGGCCATCAGTTTCAGGTGGTAGGCGCGGACGGCTTTCCAATCTCCAGGGAAAACCAGATCTGCAAAAATACGATTCTGGTGTCCTCAGGGGAGACCTGGGACATTGAGTTTCAGGCCGACAATCCGGGGATCTGGCCCATGCACTGCCATATGCCCCACCATGTGACCAACAATGGGGCGCCTCCTGTGGGCGGCATGTTCACAACCGTCAACTATTGCGATGGGACTCCATCTGAATTCAGATACTGTAGTCCAAATTGGCCCAGGCGCACTTGACAGGATCTAAATAGCCCGGGGCAGAACCACGAAGCATTTATGACAGTGGGTCTGCCCCGGGTTTTATTTATGGGGAGAATTTCTATTGAATTTATGGTACAATAACTAAAAATGGCAGGAATTGTAAATAATTTAGCAGGAGTACCGCAATGAAAAAACAGAGAACAAGCCTGGCTGTAAAACTGATTATATCTTTTGTTATTACGTCAATTATACCTATTATTTTGATCAATCTATTTTCTTATTACAATATATCAGATATTGTAAAAGAAAATAATAACGATCTGATGAAATACAATTTGAGCAGAACAAAGACAGCCATTGACATCAGTGTACAGTCCTATGAAGACGTCCTGTATCAGATCTATTCAGATGATATGGTGGTGGATTTGATTAACAAAATTAATCAGGGGCAGGAGCTGGTAGTGAGCAAAAATCAGTTGAGGAGAACCTTGAGGGGCTATTTTTATGCCAAGGACTACATTAAGGATATCTCGGTTATCACAGAGAATGGCACCCTGGTCTTTTATGATTCTATTACAGGCTCTACAACCCGCAATTCCTGGATTCCGGCGTTAAACCTGGGACAGCAGGAGTTGTATGATCAGATTATGAAGTATAAGAAAACGTATGTGATTCCCACGGGAAAGGCAGAAAAATCAGCAAATGGTGAGAACTACCTCTTTCATCTGGGACACAGAGTTGTTGACTTTCGTAAGCAGAATCATGAGATAGGGGCAGTGGTCATAAGCATTGACGAAAAGATGCTGTATGAGATCTGTACCGGGGAAGAAGAGACCACTGCATACAGCTTCATTGTGGATCAGGCGGGAACCATTATCTCCTTCAGGGACAAGGCACTTTTGGGAACCAAAATTGAAAGAGATCCTGACAAACCCATTGACTCCTATCTAAAGTTTGCACAGCATCAGAATATTTTCCAGGAAGCGGCTGTTACCGCGGACTATACTTATGATGATAAGCTGGGGTGGGATATCGTGAATGTGTCAAACCAGAATGAGACATTGGGAAGAATCAGACAGCAGCAGAGGCTTACCTTTACCATTCTGAGTATACTGTTGGTGGTCTTGGGTGTGATTATCAACTTTCTGATCAGAGGGCTGACCAGCTCGATTAAGTCTGTGGTTTCCGTTATGCAATCGGCCGGGGAGGGGAAACTGCACGCCAGAGTAGAGATGGATGAAAAGATGCCCAGTGAGGTGGAAGTGATTGCCAGCCAGTATAACAGGACCATGGACCAGCTTTTGGAGGCGTTGGAGAAGGAAAAGCAGCTGGACCGAAAGCGAAAGGATGCGGAGATTGCTGCTCTGGAGGCCCAGCTTAACCCCCATTTTCTCTATAATACGCTGGATACCATCAACTGGATTGCCATAGGAAAGAGGGAGTTTGAAATCAGCCGGGCCATCACTGCATTGGCGGTAATTTTGCGGTATGGGATAGATCACAGCAATGGAATTGTCACCGTCCGGGAGGAATATGAATGGCTGAAGCAGTATCTTCTGCTGCAGCAGACCAGGTTAAAAGAGGAGTTCGAAAGCCAGGTGGATATTCCGGCGGAGATTATGGACGTGAGGGTACATAAGCTGCTGATTCAGCCCTTTGTGGAGAACTGTTTTGTCCACGGATTTGAGGGGGTTCACAGAAAACATATTCTGAAAATTAGCATGAAATTGGATGACCAGGGGTTCCTTAGCACTGTCATTGAAGACAATGGGAAGGGAATGCCGGCCCAAATGGTAGAGGATGCAAATCATTACAGATTTGCAGATACCAGGGACAGAAATCAGATTGGCCTTAAAAATGCATTTTATCGGATTGGGCTCTATTATGGGGAAAGAGCAGATATCAAAATAGAGAGCAGAGAGGGAGAGTATACAAAAGTTTGCATGATAATTCCCGTGTCAGCAGAGAAAGGTGAGAGTAAAGATGAAAGTGGTAGTCGTTGAGGATGAAGTCAGAATTAGGGATGGAATACAGGGACTGTTGGAAATGATGGGAGGAGATTTCGAATTTGCAGGGGGAGCAGGGGATGGAAAAGTGGGGCTGGAGCTGATCAGAAGGGAAAATCCGGACATTATCATTACAGATATCCAGATGCCGGATATGAGCGGGCTTAAGATGCTGAAATATTTAAGAGAAGGGGGAAACCAGGCAAAGGCAGTGGTGCTCAGCGCCTACTCTGAGTTTGAATACGCCAGGCAGGCCATGAAGCTGGGGGTGACAGAATATCTGCTGAAGCCCGTTTCCGTGGATGAATTTTTCAGGGTTATGAATGTTATGAAAACAGAGATTGAAAAGGAGAGAATGAGTCAGCCGGAGGTTTTGGGAACACTGGAGCAGATTTTGAGTGCAGTTTTGTACGGACAGTTGAAAATAGATGAGACTACAGATGCGTACCTGAGAAGTCAGTATCAGGTGGATGCCCGGACGCCGGTGATCGAAGTCTGCGTATATCTGGGTAAGGAGTATAAGGACAAGGTGGAAAGGGCGGAGCGGGAGTGGAGGAATCTGCTGCAAGACAGAAAAGAACTGGGCTACTGTATTATCCGGGCAGAGTATGAACAGGCGCTGCTGATTTTATTCTACCGGTACGACCAGCCCCAGGAGTTGGAGAGAAAAATACAGTTCTGGATGTTACAGAATCGGGACAATTCCCGTTTCCAGGGAAGCATTGGTTGGATCTGTGCACCCCAGCTGGGAAAATTAAAGGAAGAATTTGAAGTACTGTACAGATACATGGACTGGAATCTGACATTGGGACAGGATGTACTGATCTCGTATCCCAAGGTGCTGCAGGTATCCACTGCTGCATGCGTCTATCCCATTGATCTGGAAAATAAGCTGAAGACAGAGCTCTGTATAGGAAATGGGGAGCAGGCAAAAGACACTATCAAAAGGTTTCACTCGTATTTTAGGGAGAGGGGGTTATACACACCGAAGGATATGAAGGAGTGTTATGTGCGCTTTGTATGGTCCATTATCAATATTGCCAAGGAGATTGACATGCTGGACTACAGCAAGCTGAATCAGCAGGTCATACTGGATCAGATTATGGGGGCAAAATTATTCCGGGAATTAGAGGAGACCGTAAACGAACTTATGGAAAAAATACCGCTAGGTGCAAAGCCTGGGGAGGATACGGCGCACCTGACTGTGAAGAGGGTAAAGAGCATGATCCATGAATTTTATCAGTCGGGGATCACACTGGATGAAATTGCGGACAAGCTGAATGTGACTCCTGAATATTTAAGTATGCAGTTTCACAAAGAGATGGGAGAGACTTACAGCAGTTATCTAAAAAACTACCGGGTGGGCAAAGCAAAGGAGCTGCTGTTGGGTACCCAGATGAAGCAATATGAGGTTGCGGCGGAGGTGGGATACACGGACAGCAAATATTTTGGAAGAGTCTTCAGAGAGTGTACAGGGTATACCCCCGCAGAATACAGGAAGGCCAATAAGTAGTTTAGATATGTCACCCTTTTTTAGATATGTCCCGTTTAATGTGGCATCCGTTTGGTTTATACTTGCAGTATCTTAAATAATGAAGTATTAAAAAGGAGGACGGTTTCATGAAAAGGAAGAGAGTGACAGCGGCTTTGATGACATTGATGCTGAGTGCCAGCTTATTGGCGGGATGTGGAAACACAGAGAAGGCCGGAACCACGGAGGGTGCGTCATCAGACGCGGCAAAAGCGGACACAAAGGAAACAGCAGGGGAAAGTGCAAAGGCAGAGTCAGGAGAGACGAAAGACGTGACCATCTGGTATTACTGGGAGACAGAGGGGCATCAGAAAGCGCTGGATAAAGTAATTAGTGATTACAACGCATCCCAGGATACCTATGAGGTAAGCGCGAAATATGTGCCTTTTGCAGACTTTAAAAAGCAGCTGTCCATCGGAGCTTCCGCAGATGAGCTTCCGGATATAGCTATTTTGGATTCTCCCGACCACGCATCCTATGCTACAATGGGGATTTTTGCGGATCTGACGGACAAGTTTGATGTTTCCAGCTATTATGAAGGGGCTGTAGATTCCTGCACCATTGACGGAACTCTGTACGGTGTGCCCTTTGGGGTAAACTGCCTGGGACTTTACTATAATCAGGATCTGCTGGATGCAGCAGGATGTGCTGTTCCAACTACCTGGGATGAGTTAAAGGAGACGGCATTGGCACTGACAAAGGATAATGTGACAGGCCTTGCATTCTGCAGTCTGCAGAATGAGGAGGGAACCTTCAACTTTATGCCATGGGTATGGTCAACTGGTGCCAGTTCCTATGAAATGAATTCCGAGGGCGGTGTGAAAGCGCTGACTCTGGCAAAAGATCTGATTGAATCAGGCGCCATGAGCAAGGAGTGCATCAACTGGACCCAGGGAGATGTTATGAACCAGTTTATTTCCGGAAACGTGGCCATGATGGTCAATGGCCCATGGCAGATTCCCACAATGAAGTCAGAGGCTCCTGATCTGAACTGGAATGTGGCGTTGATTCCTAAGGATGCAGAGAATGCATCTGCGCTGGGCGGAGAAAACTACGCGGTGATCCAGGGAGGAAATGAGGAGGGTGCGCTGAATTTCCTGGGCTATGCCACAGAGAAGGAACGGGTAGAGTACCTGATGGATTCCTTTGGCTACATATCAGCGGACAAGACCATTGCAGAAGGTCAGTTTGAGGGAGACGCTGCAATGCAGACTTTCACAGAAGAGTTAAATTATGCCAAGGCAAGAGGACCTCTTGCAGAGTGGCCGGAAGTTTCAGATGCGATTTCACTTGCGTTTAACCAGGTTATGACCGGAGAGGCAGATCCTCAGACAGCAGCCGATACAGCACAGCAGACCATTGACGGGATTGTAACAAAATAAGGGAATGGGAAGAGCGGAGTATGCGGGACAATCCGTATACTCCGTTTTGATCCTGAAAAGGAGGAAAATAAGGTGAAATATGCAAAAAAGAGAGGATTCTTTAAATATGACAATGTGGGAATGCTCTTTGTTCTTCCGGCCTTTATTTATATGCTGGTGTTCGTGGGATATCCGATTGTGCGAAACATAGTGCTGAGCCTTCAGGATGTTACCGTAAGGACATTGACCGCGCCGGACAAGCCCTTTGTGGGTCTGAAGAATTATACCGCCATTTTCCAGGACCCGGTATTTGTCAGAGCTCTAACCAACACTCTGCTTTTTACAGTATGCTGCCTGGCCTTTCAGTTTGTCATCGGGTTTCTGCTGGCCCTGTTCTTTAATCAGCACTTCCGGATCTCGAAACCTGTGAGAGGACTTATGCTGATACCCTGGATGATTCCCATTACTGTAACTGCATTAATGTTTAAATTTATTTTTGGTACAGATGTGGGAATTTTAAATTACATACTAAAAAGCCTGGGAATGATATCCCAGAATATTGATTGGCTGACTTCCACCAACACGGCTCTGTTTGCGATCATATGCGCCAATGTGTGGATCGGCATACCATTCAATATGATTTTGATCTCCACAGGGCTTACCACCATCCCTAAGGAATTGTATGAGAGTGCATCCATCGATGGAGCAGGTAAGGTACAGACCTTTTTTAAAATCACCCTTCCGCTGCTGCGGCCGACCATAGAGTCCGTCCTGATTCTGGGCTTTATCTATACGTTTAAGGTGTTCGATCTGGTGTATGTAATGACCGGCGGCGGTCCGGTAAATTCCACTCATATGCTGTCCACCTATTCTTACAAGCTCTCCTTTGAAATGTTTAAGTACAGTAAGGGAGCAGCTGTTGCCAATATACTGTTGGTGATTCTTCTGGTGGTTGGGGTATTTTATCTGAGAGCGACAAAGGAGGAGGAAGCATAATGGATGAAGAAAAGAAAATCAGGGGAATGAAAAATGTGTTTCTCTGTATTGCGGCAGTTTTGCTGCTCTGTGTGCTCCTGTTTCCAGTGTTCTGGATTGTGGTAACCTCTTTAAAGACAGAGCAGGAGATTTTCCGGATTCCTCCCACGATTATTCCGGAACAGTTAAACCTGAAATCCTACGCGGCGCAGGTGGAGACGGGAGATTTCAATATGTTCCGCTCTTTCGGAAATAGTATTCTGATTTCTGTGGGTGCCATGCTGATTGCCGTGGTGTTGGCAGTGCCTGCCTCCTACGGGATTGCAAAGTACCGGTTTAAAGGGAGAGGCTTTATACTCCTCAGCTTTCTGGTAACTCAGATGCTTCCGGTGGCGGTGCTTCTGACCCCCATGTTTATGCTGTTTAAGGGTATGCATGTGTACAACACACCTATGGCGGCTATTTTGGCGGACGCCACCATTGGAATTCCATTCTCCATATTGATTCTGAAAAACTATTTTGCTTCCATTCCAAAGGAACTGGAAGAAGCGGCCTATATAGATGGCTGCAATCGGTTTTCCGCCTTTATCAGAGTGTTGATTCCCATAGCCAAGCCGGGAGTGATGGTGTGCGCCATTTTTTCATTCCTCTACGCTTGGGGGGATCTGGCCTATGGCATGACCTTTATCATAGACCAGCAGAAAAGGCCCATCACAGCAGGTATCTTTAACTTTATGGGACAGTATGGAACAAAGTGGAGCTACCTGACTGCGTTTGCTGTGGTGACGATCATTCCGGTAGCGCTGATTTTTATCTTTATGCAGAAATATATCATCAGCGGTATGACAAGCGGAGCGGTAAAAGGATAGGAGGAAAAGATGCTAAGACAGGAGAAAAATTGCATTATTTATCATTATGACGCGGAAGAACTGTGGATAGAACCCTGGGGAAGAAATGCGGTGCGCATCCGGTCCACGAAAAACGCCGGTATGCTTATGCAGAACTGGGCGCTGCAGCCGATGGCGGAGGAAATACAAGCAGAGCTTCTGACAGCCCAGGACGGGATGGAGCTGAGAAACGGAAAGCTGCGGGTGTGTATCACAAACGGCGGAAAGATCACCATGTATAACCAGAGGGGAGAGCTGCTTCTGGAGGAATACTGGAGGAACCGCCGGGATGTGACAGATTCCAAGTGCAGCGCGATTGAGGTGGAGGCAAGGGAGTTCCGGCCCAATATCGGCGGGGATTACCATCTGACCATGCGCTTTGAATCCCTGTCCCCCAAGGAGAAAATATACGGCATGGGGCAGTATCAGCAGCCTTACCTGGATCTAAAGGGCTTGGATCTGGAGATGGCCCACAGAAATTCCCAGGCCAGTGTTCCCTTTCTGGTATCATCGCTGGGATACGGAATGCTCTGGAACAATCCGGGAGTGGGAAGGGCAGTGTTTGGGAAAAACATCACCAGCTTTGAAAATTATGGGACCAAGATGCTGGATTACTGGTTTGTGGCGGGGGATACCCCTGCGGAAATCGAGGAGGCCTATGCGGCTGCCACGGGAACCGTTCCCATGATGCCGGAATACGGACTGGGGTTTTGGCAGTGCAAATTGCGCTATCAGACCCAGGAAGAACTGCTGGAGGTGGCCAGAGAATACAAGAGAAGAAATCTCCCCATTGACCTGATCGTCATCGATTTCTTCCACTGGCCAAAGCAGGGAGAATGGAGATTCGACCCTGTGTACTGGCCCGACCCGGATGGAATGGTAAAAGAACTAAAGGAGATGGGAATTGAGCTGATGGTATCCATCTGGCCCACAGTTGACAGAGAGAGCGAAAACTATGAAGAGATGCTGGAAAAAGGTTATCTGATTCGCACGGAGAGAGGATTTAGGGTTGGACTGAATTTCCAGGGAGCCACGATCCACTATGATGCCACCAACCCCGGCGCCAGGGAGTACGTCTGGAAAAGGGTCAAGAAAAATTACTATGATAAAGGCATAAAGGTTTTCTGGCTGGATGAAGCGGAGCCGGAGTATACGGCCTATGATTTTGACAACTACCGTTACTACCGGGGAACAGATCTGGAGATTGGAAACATCTATCCCGTAGAATATGCCCGCACGTTTTATGAGGGGATGAAGGAGGAAGGGCAGAATAATATTGTGAATCTGCTAAGATGCGCCTGGGCGGGAAGTCAGAAGTATGGTGCTCTGGTATGGTCCGGGGATATTGCCTCCAGTTTTGAGAGTATGAGGAACCAGCTGGCAGCTGGCCTGAATATGGGGCTGTCGGGTATTCCGTGGTGGACTACCGATATCGGCGGATTCCACGGAGGAGATCCCAATGACCCTGAATTTCGGGAATTATTTGTCCGTTGGTTCCAGTGGGGAGCCTTTTGTCCTGTCATGCGGCTTCACGGAGACAGGGAACCCAGACAGCCCCAGGTGGGGACAACCGGAGGAGCCTCCTGCTGTTCCGGTGCAGCCAACGAAGTGTGGTGCTATGGAGAAGAGGTTTATGAAATCTGTGAAAAATATATGAAAATAAGAGAGGAGATGAGAGATTATACCAGAGAATTGATGCAGGAAGCACATGAAAAGGGGACGCCCATTATGAGAACCTTATTTTACGAGTTCCCCCAGGACAAGATGTGCTGGGAGGTGGAGGATTCGTATATGTACGGCGGAAAGCTGCTGGTTGCCCCTGTTTTGGATGCGGGAGCCAAGAGTCGCAGTGTGTATCTGCCAGAGGGGTGTGACTGGAAAGAATGTGAGAACCAGAAAATATACGTTGGAGGTACAACCGTAAAAATACCAGTCACGTTAGACAGTATGCCTGTATTTTTAAAGATGGAAAAAGCGGATTCTGAAAAATAAAACGGAAAGCGGAGAAGGTGTTTTAATGAAAAGTGAGGAGGAAGGATACATGAAAAGAAAGAGTTTGGGAAAACGATTCCTGGCCGGAATACTGACAGCAGCCCTGGCATTGTCAGGTGCAGTGATCCCTGAGACAGAGGCAAAAGCCGCCGCAGTGGAGGAGACTTCCACACTGACGGTAGATATGACCAGCGAGACAGGAGATATTCTGCACGGGGCGTCCGGTTTCCTGTACGGCATTTCCAATGAAAATGTTCCCACAACCAATACCTTAGTGCCCCTGAAGCCAAAGGTATTGGCCACAAAGGGAGCCCTGGGTACGGAACATCCCTACGGAGATGCGCTGGACGTGGCGGAAACGTTCCTTTCCAGCGGCGGCGAGCAGGTCATGATGTACAACAGCAACTACTACGGGGTGTTTGGCGTCACGGCTAATTACAAGGACTATTCCCAAGTACTGAAGGATACCATTGCTCCCCATGTTTATGAATGGAAACAGGAGTGGAAGAAGGAGCACGGAACGCCGGAAAATCCCAAAGACGAGCTTGGAAAGGTGGACATTGATGCAGCCATCATTTACATCCCCATCAATGAGGGGACTCCGGTGGTAGGCGCGCCCAACACAAACATAGCCTGGGAATCCTACTATGACGCGATCAAGGAAGGAGACCCGGATGCAACCATTGCGGGGCCAAACAGTGCAGGGTATGGCACGCAGTTTAATAATACAAATTTTAGAAATCACATACAGTACTGTGCGGACAATGACTGTATGCCGGATGTTATTACATGGCATGAGCTGGACACCCCGGATTTGCGGGATATGTCAGAGCATATGGATGACTTCAACAACATCTGGGCAGGAATTGACTGGACAAAGTGGCTGGAAACCCACGGGGAAAAACTGGAAATGCCCCAGATCGTAATCAACGAATACGCGGAGATGAAGGACTGCGGCGTTCCCGGGGCGCTGGTGAACTGGATCGGACGCTTGGAGGATGAGAAGATCTACGGGTGTCTTCCCTTCTGGCAGCAGGCCAACAACCTAAATGGCCTGACCTCGGATGCCAATGAAGGGGCAGCGGCATGGTGGGTCTATAAATGGTATGGGGATATGTCGGGACAGACGGTACAGGTTCAGACATCCACCTCTTACGAGCGTCTGTATGGTGTGGCATCCATTGACGCAAATAAACAGAGCGCGTCCGTGCTGATGGGCGGTGAAGATGGAAATCAGAAGCTGGTTCTGAAGAATATAAGAAACACAGACGTATTCGGAAAGGAAAACAAGGTACATATCAGTGTGCAGAAGGCGGCATACAATGGATACGCAGGAACGGTAAATGAAGTTCCCACAATTCTGGAAGGGAATTTTCCGGTTACTGCAGACGGAAGCGTGGAGATTACCATTCCAAACACACGGTATGCAGACGCGTATTTTGTGACGGTCACAAAGACAAACGAAGAGGAAATGGATAACCCTATGGTGGCCCGCTACTCAGAGACTTATGAAGCAGAGCAGGCGGATTGTGATGGGTTAACGGTGATGAGGCGGGCGGACTACAATCCCACCTACTATTTCTCAGACGGGTATGCAGTCCTGATGGACTTTGAGGACAGTGAGCTCACCTATGAGATTCAGGCGCCTGTGGACGGCAGATATCGGTTGAATTTTCTATATGGAAATGGAACGGGTTCCAGCAGAAATGATATGTACCACCATAAGCCTCTGAATGTAAAGCAGAGCTATCAGATTGACGGGAATGCGGCAGAGAACGTGATTATGGAGAGTACACTGTTTACGGCAATCACAGACTGTTATACGAAATATGTGGATTTGAAGGCAGGAACCCATACCGTGACGGTTACCAGTTTAGAGGATGCGGATGTAATTCACGATGCTCTTGCTGTAACCTATGCGGGCGCTTATGGAGAGGAGCTCCCTGAATGGTCCGCCGTATACGAAGCGGAACAGGCGGATTTCAATAAGCTGGCGGGATGTACAATAAGCCAGGTTTATACAAAGACAGATAAGTCAGGCTATTCCGGAAACGGCTATGTCACTGGACTGGAAAATTTAAAAGTGACAGAAGGAGGTGGAATCCGCTGGAATGTAGTAGTGGAGGACAGCGGAATCTATAATTTCACCCTGCGCTATCAGACCGAGAGGGCGGGAAAGGCCAATATCTATATTGGGAACACCACTACCACTCTGGATTCCCTGGGCAAGAGTGTGGCAGTCTCAAAGACAGGGGAGAAATGGCAGACAGTTACCGCCTCGCTGTATCTCCAGAAGGGTATCAATATCGTTGATGTGGATGCAGATGTGTCTCTTGCCCTGGATTATATGAAAGTTCAGAAGGTGGCGGAGAAATCCCTCTCAGAGGGTGGTCCGGTTGTGATCGAAGCGGAAAATTGTGTTCCGGATGGCTCTGCCATTGAGGTAAGAGACAGTGAGGGAGCATCAGAGGGAAGCTATGTGGTTGGATACGAGGGGGACGCAAATGCAGCTTCCGATAAAAATAAGTATCTGGAGTTCACCTTTGACGCGGAGCAGGAGGGAACCTATGAGATGCAGGTATTCCAGTCAAATGATGATATCTGCGGAAGCCATTCCTATAATATAAAAATTATTGACAAATATGCTACCATCCAGGTACAGGACGCAGGCGGCAGGGTGACAGAGGAAAACCGCTATTTCTTTATCAACACATCCTCTGATGATACATTTAAGGAAAAATCTGTGAGAGTGCATCTGAACAAAGGTAAAAATACCATAAAGATCTTTAATGACGACAGCTGGCAGGTAAAATGGGGAGGCTCCCAGAGCACTCCGGGAACAAATGAACTGGACAATTATACTCCAAATTTCGACCGTTTTATCTTAACCCCCATGGCTCTGGAAAGTCCGGCTCAGACGGAAGAGAGATACCAGATTTCCATCCAGTCTACGGCAGGCGGATATGCGGCGGCTGATAAGAATGAGGCAGCTCCGGGTGAAGACGCAGCACTCACCCTGGTTTCAGAGAAAGGGGTAGAGCGGGTCCTGATAAATGGTGCAGACCAGACGGAAAACCTGGTAAAGGGTGACGGACAGGACAGCCTTGTTCTGCAAGACATTCGGGAAGACCAGAAAATCCAGGTGTATTTTGAAGAGGGAAGCGGTGAATATATTGATCCCTATATCACCAATGCCGGATTTGGAACAAAGGATTTAAGAGGCTGGGAGGCCAGTGACAGCGAAACGGTAGTAGAGAATCTCGTGGCAGACAGCCTGGAGGGGTATTATGTGCAGATGTCGAAGGGGACTCTGAAACAGACAGTAACGGGTATCCCCGAGGGGGATTATCTCCTCAGCGTTTACAGCAAAGCGAAAAGCGGAATCACGGTAAGCGGACAGGCAGTGCTCAAAGCACAGGACCAGAGCACACTTTTAATGGCAGGAGCTTCATATATGGAGAATCTGCTCCGCGTCAGCGTAGGAGCCGATGGGGAGATGACCATTGAGGCAGACGCCTCAGCTTTAAATGGAAGCATCTGTCTGGATCGTTTCTCGTTGGAGAAGGTTCCGGAACGGAATATGGAACAGGTGGATGAACTGCTGGCATATTTTGTGGACTGCGGCGACCACAATCCGGCCACATTGACTGACGGGGACTTGTTTGGAGCTTATAATTCAGTGACCGATCAGCATTACGGACAGGACCGGATCACTGGATATTCCTGGGGAGTGGTTACGACAGAGGAGGACAGCCCAATCAGCCGGGGAGAACAGGGAGTCTATACAACCTACCAATGGGCAAATGAAAACCAGGTGACGGATCATCTGAATAAAACAAAGTCTTTCCGGTATGCGCACGATCAAATAGAAAATGGTATCAGCCCAAGATATGTAAAATATCGTTTTGAGCTGGAACCGGGAGAATATACAGTAGCGGTATGTATGGGCAATACCTGGAACAATGCAGGAAATCCGCAGATTTATCTGAATGAAAATGCGATTACGGACAGTGCCTTCTCCGTGGCCGCCAATACCAATCAGATTGCCACAGGAAAAATTGATCTCGGAAATGAGGAGACAAATGATAAGGGACGTGTGATTCTGGAGGTCAGGGCACAGAGCAATGACGCTACGATTCAGATGAACTATATAACCATTGCTCCCTATCGGGAAACCGCCGATTTATCAGGGCTTCAGGAATTATATAATGAGACGAAAGACACACAGCAGGAGAACTATACAGCCAGATCCTGGTCCGCATTCCAGGAAGCGCTGAGTGCAGCGGAAGCGCTCCTTATGGAGGACAGCGAAGCCAGCCTGCCATTTACACGCCAGGCAGAAGTAAATGAGGCGCAGAGGACACTGAAATCAGCGTTCCAGGCACTGGTGCTGATCAGTGAGGTACAGGATTCGGAGCTGCTCTATTTCGTAGACTGCGGAGACCATGACCCGGAAACGCTGACGGGGAAAGATAAGTTGGGCATTTACAACAGTGTCACGGACCAGTTGTATGGGACTGACGCATTCACCGGGAAAAGGTGGGGCGTTGTCACAAGTGATCAGGATGTGAAGGTTGAGCCACAGCGGGCCGGGGATAAGGCAGTGTACACAACGTATCAGAGAGCAAACCAGAATTCAGACGAAGAGACGGCAGACGGACAGAATAAGAAAAAGACCTACCGCTATGCGCATAGCCAGCAGGAAAGCGGAATTGCTCCGAGATATGTAAAGTATCAGTTTGAATTGGAATCGGGAACCTATGAAGTAGAAATGTGTATGGGAAATAATTGGGGCAATTCCCCCAACCCGGATATTTATCTGAACGATGCAAAAGTGAATCCGGATACGCTTGGCATTCCACAGGGCGGCAATAAGATTGTTACAGGAGTGGTAACAGTAGCAGAAGGGGAATCTCTGTTGGCAGCGGCTTATTCAGAGGATGCAACAATCAATATGAATTATATTAAGATACGCACAGCGAAGGAACCGGCAGAGGCAGTGCTTACTGGCCTGAATGTAACAGTGCCGGAAAAGACGGAGTACGAGCAGGGAGAGGAACTGGACCTTACCGGAATGACTGTGACAGCAGTCTACAGTGACGGCAAGGAAAAGGAAGTAGGAGAAGAAGACTGTACCGTGGAAGGCTACGATAAGGAGGCTGTGGGTCAGCAGACGATCACGGTAAGCTATACGGAGAAGGGAGTGACCAAAGAAGCTGCTTTCCAGGTGACAGTAAAGGAAAAGACCCCAGAACCGGCAGAGGCAGTGCTTAGCGCTCTGGTAGTGACAGCACCAGAAAAGACAGAGTATGAGCGGGGAGAGGAACTGGATCTTACCGGAATGACTGTGACAGCAGTCTACAGTGACGGTAAGGAAAAGGAAGTAAGAGAAGAAGACTGTACCGTGGAAGGCTACGATAAGGATGCTGTGGGTCAGCAGACCATAACGGTGAGCTATACGGAGAAGGGAGTCACCAAAGAAGCGGACTTCCAGGTGACTGTTAAGGAAAAGGCCCCGAAACCAGAGCCAAAAGCTTATACTTTGACATATAAGGCAGAAAAAGGCGGAACCATACAGGGTGAAACTACACAGAAGGTAGTTTCCGGAGGAAGCGGTAGTGCAGTTACAGCCGTCCCGCAAAAGGGATACCGGTTTAGCAGGTGGAGCGATGGGGTAACCACTGTTTCCAGAACGGACGTAGATGTTATGAAAGACCATGTGGTCACGGCGGAGTTCGTACCTGTAGAACCGGAAAAGATTCTTCTGGATAAAAAGAAAATGGTCATGGGCGTGAAAGAAAAAGTAGCTCTAAAGGCAGGAATACAGCCTGATGATGTATCCGCAAAGATAACCTGGAAGAGCAGCAAAAATGCAGTGGCATCCGTTTCCTCCAAGGGTGTTGTAAAAGCGAAAAAGGCCGGAACGGCGACCATAACCGCAAGAACATCCAATGGGGTAAAAGCAGTATGCAAAATTGTCGTAAAGAAAGCTCCGAAGAAAATTACGGTTAAGGGAACGGCAAAGACGCTGAAGAGAGGAAAAACCTATAAAATCAAGTATAAGCTTCCGGCAAAAACAGCCAGCTACAGGATTTCGTATAAGTCCAGCAAAAAAACAGTGGCATCGGTCTCCGCCAATGGTGTGGTAACGGCTAAGAAAAAAGGGACTGCATATATCACTTTAAGAACCTATAATGGAAGGAAAGCACGGATAAAGATTCAGGTGAAATAGTATATAAAATAATTAACAATATAATAAGAATATAACTGAATGGCAGGTATTTACCTGAGAGTGCGGCAACAACGTTGTGAAAGGTCAAAATTTTAGTATTTGAAAGGGGAATAGGATGAAACGATTTATTAAAAGAATACGTAGAACTGGTGCAGGAATCCTATCAGGTGTGTTATTGATGAGCAGCATATTGCCAACGGAATTTATGCAGTCTCAGGTTCATGCCGCTCAAAAGGAGAACCCCAAGGCTACCCTGACTGTGGATTTGGATCCTGATGTCAATACCGGTGAGATTGCCCATGGAGCGACAGGTTTCTTGTATGGCGTCAGCAGTGCAGATGTGCCAACAACAAATACCATTGTACCGCTGAAGGCAAAGATACTGGTGACTAAGACGGCTCTTGGCACAGAGCATCCTTATGGGGATGCTCTGGATGTAGCTAAAACTTTTTTGGAGAGCGGCGGAGAGCAGATCCAGATGTACAATAACAATTTCTATGGAGAAGTCACCGGAAATATTACGGTTGACCAGCTATGCAGCGATATAAAGAATTATATGGCCCCGGCGATAATAGAATGGAAAGCGAAATGGAAAGAAGAGCATGGGACACCGGATAACCCCAAGGATAATATCGGTGCCAAGATCGATATTGATGCGGCGATGGTCTATGTACCGATAAACGAGGGGAATCCGAATAGCGGTGATATCTATCGGGCCTGGAAAAGAACTTATGAGACCGTTAAATCCATCGATATCAATGCCAAAGTAGCTGGCCCTAATGACTCCGGTTACGCTTGGCAGGCTCAGAGCGGGGAGTTTCTCCCCTTTATGCAGTTTTGTGCAGATAACAACTGCGTACCGGATGTGATCACCTGGCATGAACTGGAAACAGAGGATCTGAGTGGGATGTCCTGGCACATAGAGGATGCGGTAGATGCCTGGAACAATAAAATTGACTGGACAAAATACAATGAAGCAAATGGAACGGAAGGAATCCCGGTCATGCCTCAAATCTGCTTCAACGAATATGGAGAGATGGATTTTTGCGGAGTTCCGGGGCGCCTGGTCAACTGGATTAGCCGAATCGAGGATGAGAAGGTGACCGGCTGTCTGCCCTTCTGGCATCAGGCAAATAACCTGAATGATCTGGCCGCAGGCGCCAATGAAGGCAACGGAGCATGGTGGCTGTATAAATGGTATGGTGAAATGTCAGGCGTAACACAGCCGGTTTCCACCAGCACCAATTATGACGGACTATATGGTCTTTCCACGATGGACGAAGCCAAAAAGATTTCCACGACTTTGTTCGGCGGCTTTGACGGTGATACGGAAGTGCAGCTGAATAATGTGACATCCACCGATACATTTGCCAATGCTTCCGTAGTGCACGTGGAAGTACAGGAGACCATGTTTGCTGGATTTCATGGCGCGGTTACGGAGACACCTGTCATCCTGGAAGGGGCAATACCGGTCAATGATGATGGCAGCATTACAGTACATATACCGAATACATTGTTTGCAAACGCCTACAATCTGACCATTACCCAGGCTGGAAAAGACGAAGTGGCAGATAGGATACTGAAAAGGACCAGTGGTGATGTGTACGAGGCGGAGAATGCAGCATTAGCAAACGGTGCTCAGACTTCATCGGGAGCATTTGGATGGCCTTCCTACTATATGTCCAGCGATGGCACCAGTTCAAATCGTGCGGTAGAGATGCCGGCGGGAGCAACGATGACATATGCCATTGAGGTACCGAGAGATGGGAAATACAAACTGGCTTTTGCTTATGCAAACGGCCAGGGTACAGAGCACCTCGATATGCCTAACCATAATCCCGTTAATATCGAACAAAGCTTTGCCTTGGATGACAGCGCGGCAGAAACGCAGATTATGGAATCTACTTTGGGAAGGACCATGACGGGTTCAAAAACACTGTATTACGATTTAAAGGCTGGTAAGCACACGATTAAAATAACCACAGTCGGTGATGCGAAGCCTGGTATGTTGTTTCATGATTTTCTCAGAGTATCCTACGCAGGGGTATACGGTGAGGAATTATCAGGTTTCAACAAGGTTTATGAAGCCGAGCTGGCAGATGTGAACCGGCTGCTGGGGAATGCCGATTCCACCGTCTCCACGCAGACGGATTTGTCAGGTTATTCCGGAAGCGGCTATGTTATCGGCCTCTCCAAGCGCCTGGTTTCGGCGGGCGGCGGCATCCGTAATACGGTAGTGGTTGAGAACAGCGGCCTTTACAACATCACATTGAGATATCATTCCACTGCCGCCGGGCAGGCCAATATCTATGTTGGAAATACCGCTGTGACTTTGAACCGTATCAATAAGACGGTTCAAATCCAGTCAGGCAGCGGCTGGCAGGATGTAACCGCGTCGATCTATCTGCAAAAAGGTATTAACATCGTGGATATCGACATGACAGCAGCAGCGGCTTTGGATTATATGCGGGTCAGGGAACTGTCTGAACAGGAACATTCCACCACATTTGAGGCGGAAGATACCATTCCCGACCAATTTGCGGACAAGGTTTTGGTAGCTGAAAGTGCAGGAGCATCCGGCGGACGATATGTGAAAGGATTAGAAGGCTCCTATGGCAGCCCCGATTATCTGGAATTTATCTACAATGCCCCGGCGGCAGGAAAATATCAAATGCAGGCATTTCACTCCAATGAGGTACTGGCAGGAACCCACCCTTATAACATTAAAGTCGTGGATAAATATGCAGTTGTTGAAGTAAACGGGAAGTCGGATTCGCCTAAATTTGAATTGATTGATGATGAAACGGTAACCCCAACTCTACGCTATTATGTGGATTGTGGTGACCACAATCCGGCAACTGTAAGCGGAAATGACGCATTAGGTACCAATAATACCTTGACCGACCGCATATATGGTGAGGATACAACCGGTTACAGCTGGGGCGTATGGATGGAAGCCGAAGGAGAAGTGCTGACGCCTAAGGGCGGTGCAGTTAATTCATTGGATTACAGCAATGATGAAGCAGTCTACACCACCTATCAAAAAGCGCTCTCTAATGAAGCAAACGATTTATTGGATAACAAGAATAAAGAAGATACCTTCCGTTATGCCCATGGACAAGATTCAGCGGGCATCAGCCCCCGCTATGTGGCTTACAAGTTTGAACTGGATCCCGGCAAATACGCAGTAACCGTAGGAATGAGTAATTTCTGGAATAACAGTGCATCCTCCAGTGTAAATTTGATCGCCGAGGGCGTGGAAGCCGTAGCCCTAAATTATTCGCTTGGCGGAGGCGGTAAAAAGGCAGAAAAGCAGATCATTGATCTGACCGATGCGGTTACGAATGATAACGGAAAGGTAGAATTATTGGTAAAAGCAACCACAGAAGAGAATACCGTACTGATGACACATATATTGATTTCCGATGTTCTCGAAGTTGCGGATAATATAATCAAACTGCCAAACGGCGGCTTTGCATCTGCAGAAGAAGGAAAACTTCCCGAGAATGTCTATGTGGGTAAATTGGGCCCGGAAACCGATTGGTTTGTCGACTACCGGAATCTGATGAATGAAAGCGACCGTTACTTCTTTATCAATACCTTCTCTGACGATACCTTTAGAGAGAAGACAATTACGCTGGATCTAAAGGCGGGAGAAAACCGCATTCGAATTTATAACGATAACAGCTGGAATATTACTTACGGCCAATTCCCATACCATGCGGCCACCACTTGTCTGCCGAACTATACGCCTAATTTTGATAAGTTTATTATCACGCCTATGGCACTTGAACATGCGGCCGCATTGGCGGAAGAATACCCAATTGATGTGGTGAGTACAGAGTATGGTATGGCATTTGCAGATAAAAATGTCGTGGCCAAAAATGAGGCTTATAATGTTTCGATGATTCCGCAGGAGGGGATGGAAATCGTGCATGCCCTGGTAAATGGGGAAGAACGCAAAGAGGATTTGGTATTCCATAAGGAGAGCAATACCTATAACCTGAAAGTTGATGGAGTGCAGAGTGACCAGAAGGTTCAGATATATTTTGCCAAACCGGATACGAAGGAGGATACCTTAAAGGCCCTTTTCCAAGAGTATAAAGATTTGCAGAAGGGCAGCTACTCAAGTAGCAGCTGGAAGCAGTTTGAGGCTGCCAGATCCGGTGCCGAAGCCGTCATCAATAAACAGGATGCGCAGCAGTGGGAAATTAACCGGGCGTATGACGAACTCTATGCGGCTGTCAGGGGTCTGAGTGATATTTCTAATCTGATCTATTTCGTAGACTGTGGTGATCATGACCCGGCGACTTTAACAGAGGGTGAAGATTTCGGAGTGAATAATACCGTGACCGATCAGATATTTGGCGAAGATCCGGTAACGAAAAAACTGTGGGGACTTGTGGATTCGAGTACAACACCTTCAGATCCGACACCGGGGGGATCTAATGCTGTATATACCAGATATACTTGGGCCAATGAGTATCAGATACAGGATCATCTCGATAAGAAAGCTTCATTTCGCTATGCCAGAGGGCAGGACCGAGAGGTATCAATACCGGAACTGTATATTGATTATAAGTTCCAGGTGGATCCGGACCGGCTGTATAGCGTTGAAGTGTGCGTGGGTAATAATTGGAACAACTCCAGCCCTGTCAACATTTATGCGAATAAGGGTGAAGCAGCAGAGACGAAGATTGCCCAAAATGTGTCGATTCCTTCAGGCGGAAACAGAGTAGTCACTGGTGAGGCAAAATCGGATAAGGATGGATTCCTGACGATACAAGTCAGAAAAGCAAAAGAAAACAGCCGGACAATCAACGTGCATTATATGAAAATCACTGCACTTGGTCCGGACCCGGCTGATCTGGAAGAAGCGAATAAAGTGGTTTCGATGATCGAAAAAATCGGTGATCAGATTACATTAAACAGTAAAGACGCAATTGACGAAGCATTTACGGCATATAACAGTTTAACACCTGAGCAGAAAAAACTCGTTACGAATGCCAATACATTAAATGAGGCAAAATCTAAATATGATCAGCTGGTAAAGGAGCAGACAGATAAAGCTGCAGCCCAAAAAGTAATTGAGAAGATCAACCGGATTGGTAAGGTTACGTCAAGCAGCAAAGCAGCAATTGAGGATGCGATGAAAGCTTACAATGCACTCACCGCCGAACAGAAGGAGCTGGTTACTAATTATCAGGTGCTGATAGCCGCCAAAAGTGCATATGACAAAGTTTGTACTGACAAGACACCTCCAGTGAAGGATGCGCCGCCGAAAAAAGGAACCAAAGCGTATGTCGGCAAATTCCAGTACAAAGTGACGAAATCTGCCGAGAAAAATGGTACGGTAACCTTGGTGAAACCAAAGAGCAAGAATATCACAAATGCTATCATACCGGCAACTGTTAAAATAAAAGGATATACGTTTGATGTTACTGAGATCAGCAAAAGGGCATTTTTCAAACAGAAGAAGTTAAAGAAAGTAACGATAGGTAAAAATGTTAAAACAATTGGAAAGCAGGCATTTTACAATAGCAATAAACTAAAGACTGTGGTGATCATATCGACAAAGCTAAATAAAGTATCCAGTCAGGCTTTTAAGGGGACGGCCAAAAAAATAACCATTAAAGTGCCCAAGAAAAAACAAAAGGCTTATAAAAGGTTACTTAATAAAAAAGGTTTATCTAGTTCAGCGCGGATAAAATGAAAAGGATCCGGTAAGCTGTACTAATGTCAAAGTTGCCATGAAAAATAAGATATGTTATGATGTTGGGGATAAGGCATTTCATCCCCAACATCATAGTATCGATCTCAGTAAAAGCGAGGCAGGAAAAATGGCAACTATAAAAGATATCGCAAGGGAAGCGGGAGTTAGTTTTACTACCGTGTCAAATGTGATCCATGGAAATACCAAAAAGGTGTCCAAGGCCACCATTGAGAAAATAAACCGGATCATGGAGGAAATGAACTATGTCCCCAATATGGGGGCCAGGATGCTGGTGCAGAACCAATCAAAAATTATCGGTGTGATTTCCAATATCCTCACAGACCAGTCTAAAGGGAAGCTGCACAGTCCTTTTATCGCAGAAATGCTGGGTGCCATAGAGAATGAGATACAAAACCAGGGCTACTATATGATGCTCTACGCCTCGGATGTGACGGAGGAGATTGAAGGGTTAATCAGCAAATGGAATGTGGATGGAATCATCACGATCGGGGTTGATACCCAGACCTGCAGAAAGCTGGGTAGCCTTACAAAGATTCCTGCTGTGTATACGGACTGTTATTTTCATGAGAATGAGCCTTTTCTAAATGTGGGAACAGAGGATGAAGAGGGGGCCTTTGAGGCCACAGCCTACCTGATTGCAAAAGGGCATAGAAGGATAGGGTATGTTGCAGACACCGCGTATCCGGGAAATGAGGAGGAGGAAGGTGTGGGGAGCTTTCGGTTAAGGGGTTACCTTCGGGCAATGGAGAAGGCAGGACTTGAAGTGGACCGGGAGCTTATATTTGTGGGAAATAAGCAGTTGAGGAACAAGGAGGAGCTGTTTGAAGCGCTCTATCATAAGAGAGACTCCTTTACGGCCCTGGCTTTTTGCTATGACTACTATGCCATTGAGATGATGGATTATATGCAGCACAGAGGCGTTAGAATACCAGAGGATTTTTCCGTGATAGGTTTTGATGATATTGATATGGCAAGGCTCACTGCGCCCAGGCTTACCACTGTTCGGCAGGGTGTGGGGGATAAGGGTACCTTGGCAGTAAAACAGCTGATCCGCAGCATCAATAATGAGGAGATAGAGGACAGAAATATCCGGCTGCCCGTTACTCTGGCAGAGCGAGAAACGGTCAGGGAACTGTCATAAAGAAAAATAGAGATGTATAACCGTAAAACGACTGTAGCGTCAAGGCTTGCAGCCGTTTTTTTTACTGCCATATATACGGAAGGGGCGGTGAAAAGTTCTTTTGAGTGCAGGGTGACAGGAAATGATTGTGCAAAACAGACAAAAATAAAGACTATAAATTATACAAAACGATGGTTTAACGTAAAACTATTGCAAAGAAAAGCGGATGGTGCTATGATGCCATTATAAGATTAGTTTAACGTAAAACGTAAAGAGGTGAAGGAAGTGACTGAGAAGGAAAAAATGTTGTCCGGAATGTTGTACTGTGCGGAGGATAGGGAGCTAAAAGGAGAGTTTATAAAGTGCAGAGAGCTGGTAAGGCTGTATAACCAGACAACAGAGGGACAGCCTGAGAGAAGGAGAGAGATCCTGGAAAAGCTGCTGGGAGGAATCGGAAGAGGAGGCCATATTGAGGGGCCGTTTCACTGTGACTATGGACAGCATATATATGTGGGAGACCATTTTTATGCAAATTTCAATCTGGTGATTCTGGATGTCTGTGAGGTTCATATCGGAGACAATGTTATGCTCGGGCCAGGAGTCAGTATTTACACGGCTGGTCATCCGGTGGATGCCGGAGTGCGGATCGGGGGTCTTGAGTTTGGCAAACCCATTGCTATTGGGGATAATGTGTGGATAGGTGGAAGCACTGTGGTAAATCCGGGCGTTTCTATTGGAGCAAATACCATCATTGGCTCTGGATCGGTGGTTACAAAGCCCATTCCGGAAAATGTAATTGCAGCGGGAAATCCGTGCAGGGTTCTACGCAGGATCACAGAGGAGGACAGGAAATTCTGGGAGGAACAGAGGAGACGGTACTGGGAGAACAAACAGGATTAATGGAGGCTGATGTCATAATAAGGACAAATCAAAGAATTACTTGTAAAAACAAGGAATTCCGTGATTTGTCCTTATTTCATTTCAATCAGCTTTTCTTGCTGATAAATAATTTAATGCTATAGCAATTATAACATGCCAGACGTGGCTTGTAACTAATAAATTTTTATGCCAAAGGAGGATTTGGGGATGAGTAATACAGCGTTAGGTGCAAAAATTGGACAAGCCCAATTTGAGAAAGAAAGAATTACAAACACCATAACTTTTAATTCTAAAGAACATGAGCAATTCTATTTTGAACACCTGCCAAAATGCAGATATACGGACGTATACCATAAAGCATTGGTTTATACATTAGGGATAAGCCGTGATACCAGGGAACACGTTAATTCGATTTATGACTTTAAGACCGGATATGTGAAAACAGATTGTCTGCATGATGGTTGGATGACCAGCGGCAGCGTAAGAGTTGTGCGGCTGGCATATAATCTTTACTGCAACGGCACACCCAGTGTGCTTGATTATGAAGATAATTCAGAAGAGGCATTAGCCGAAGCGAAATGTTATACGGTTGAAGAACTATTCTGCTGTGGTTACGCACCATATTTCTGGCAGGCAGTTAAGATCCGCTATCCGGAATATTGCCAGGGAGGTAAATAAGATGCTGAAAGTAAGGCTGCAGGGAACAATCAAGGAAATTAATTGGTACAAGCATGTGCTAAAAGTCAGCAAAGGGGTGAAGGTTTTACAATTCTCTGAACCGTTTGCCAACAAAGGCACTAATAAGCATTTTCGGGTATACGCAGAAATAGAAAAGTCAGAATCGTAGGAGGATAAAAGTTATGGGTAGAGTAATTTCGATCGCAAGCCAAAAAGGCGGAACTGGAAAGACAAGTACATGTATCAATCTGGGAGCTGCATTTACGTTAATCGGAAAAAAGGTGCTGTTGTTGGATAATGATCCGCAGGGGCATTTGACGATTGGTTTAGGTTTTGATAAAAAACAGCGATACACGTTAAAGACTATATTAGAAAATGTAATTGAGGAGCTGGACTTTGATCCGGTTCAGGTCATCCTTCATCATGAAGAGAAGATAGATATCATCCCGGCAAACAAATCATTAGGATTTATGAGAATATATCTGACAACGGTAACGGATGGTGAGTCGGTATTGAAGGAGTTTCTGGATACGGTGAAGGGAAAATATGACTACATATTAATCGACTGTGCCCCAACGTTAGATTTGTTGTCGATGAATGCGCTGGTGGCGAGTGATAGCGTTATAATCCCAGTTGAATTGGAACAGTACGCGGCAGATGGATTGGAAGAACTTTTGCGCACGGTAAAGGTTATTCAGTCAAAATATAATCCCAGTCTGACGATAGAGGGGATTTTATATAATAAGGAAAAGCCGCGATTAAAGAATACAAAGCGGATCAAAACAGCAATTGAGAAAGCCTATGGTGATCAAATCCATATCTTTAAAAATACAATCAGAGATACGATACGGATATCTGAAGCATCTAACTGTGGCAGCAGTATCTTTGAATATCTGCCGATGAGTGACGCAGGCGACAGGTATTTGAAGGTTGCATTGGAGGTGGAAGATCATGAGTAGAAGAAACACCGGGATAAATTTAGCCGGATATGAAGAAATCTTTAATGACAGCAGCATAAAGAATGAGATGGAGCTTATGAATATCCACTGTGCCAAACTCTATAGCTTTAAGAATCACCCGTTTAAAGTGGCTGATGATGACAAGATGGGTGAACTTGTGCAGAGTATTATGCAATATGGGGTATTAACACCCGGGATCGCCAGACCGAAAGAGGATGGCTCCTATGAAGTAATAGCCGGTCACAGGCGGACCCGGGCCTGCGAAATAGCAGGAGTTCCAGAAGTCCCAATGATCGTACGAGAGCTGACGGATGATGAAGCGACTATCATTATGGTAGACAGCAATATTCAACGAGAGGATTTATTGCCAAGTGAAAAGGCATTTGCATACAAGATGAAAATGGCAGCTCTGAAACATCAAGGGAAGAAAGGGCGGAGCACAGCTAAGGAAGTTGGTGAGAAGGCTGGCGATAATGAGAGAACAGTGCAGCGATTTATTCGTTTAACATATCTCAAAAAAGAACTGCTGGATGCAGTTGACAAAAAGAAGATAGCAGTAATTGCAGGCTCGGAGTTGTCATATCTGCAAAAGGAAGAGCAGATGTGGGTATGGGATGCAATAGGCGAGACGGGAAAATACCCAAGCGGCAGTGCGGCAGTTCAACTGAAGGAATACAGTAAGAAGGGGCTTCCAATTATATCTTTACTCATTATAGTAGGATCGATATCAACAGCTGTAAATCTGGTTGCAGCGGGAACGGCAAGGGTATGCAAAAGATTAGATGAAAATTATAATCCAGATGCTAAACCAACAAAAAAAGTGATTATTACAACCATTATTCTATGTTTGCTTGGATTTGGTGTTGCGCAATTTGGTCTTTTATCACTAGTTACGAGTCTGTGAAAGTTTTTCTGTAAATAAAGATTCTAAGGGTCTTCTATGATAAAATAAAATCATAGGAGGCCTTTTATTATGGCAAAAAGAGAAAAGAAACCAGTACACAGAGTACAAATGACAGAAGGAAAACGCAACATCATCCATCAGCTCTTGGAGGAGTATGACATTGAGTCTGCACAGGATATTCAGGATGCACTCAAAGATTTACTTGGCGGAACCATCAAGGAAATGATGGAAGCTGAAATGGATGACCACCTTGGATACGAAAAATCCGAGCGTTCAGACAGTGATGATTATCGTAATGGCTACAAATCCAAACGTGTTAACAGCAGCTATGGCTGCATGGATATCGATGTTCCTCAGGATCGTAAGTCAACCTTTGAACCTCAGGTTGTAAGAAAACGCCAGAAGGATATCTCTGATATTGATCAGAAAATCATCTCCATGTATGCAAAAGGAATGACTACCCGACAAATATCTGAAACGATGGAGGATATTTATGGTTTTGAAGCATCAGAAGGATTTATTTCAGATGTAACAGATAAGATTCTTCCACAGATTGAAGACTGGCAGAACCGTCCATTGGATGAGATTTATCCAATCCTGTACATAGATGCCATTCATTATTCTGTCCGGGATAATGGCGTGATTCGAAAATTAGCCGCATACGTTATTCTTGGGATCAACACAGAAGGAAAGAAGGAAGTTCTGACAATCAATGTCGGAGATAATGAAAGTTCTAAGTATTGGCTCTCTGTGCTGAATGAACTAAAAAATCGTGGAGTAAAAGATATCCTCATCATCTGTGCCGATGGGCTTAGCGGAATCAAAGAAGCTATTGCTGCTGCATTCCCTAAAACAGAATACCAGCGTTGCATTGTCCATCAGGTTAGAAATACTCTAAAATACGTACCTGACAAAGACCGTAAAGCATTTGCAACAGACCTTAAAACCATCTACCATGCACCAGATGAGAAGAAAGCGCTGGAAGCCCAGGAACGGGTCAGCGAAAAATGGACACCTAAATATCCCAATTCCATGAAACGCTGGAGTGATAACTGGGAGGCCATATCCCCGATTTTTAAGTTTTCTTCACAGGTTAGAAAGGTCATTTACACGACGAATGCGATTGAAAGCCTGAACGGCACCTATCGCAAGCTGAATCGTCAGAGAAGTGTATTTCCGAGCGATACCGCTCTGTTAAAAGCACTTTATCTGTCCACATTTGAAGCCACGAAGGGTTGGACAACAACAATTCGGAACTGGGCTCAGGTCTATGGGGAACTGAGTATCATGTATTCGGACCGACTGCCAGAATAAGAAGTACAGTCCTGAAAAAGGCGGGAATCACTCGCCTTCTCTTGACATGCAAGGATATCTAAAGTATATATAAAACAAGAGCTGGAAGCTAATTCCTTAACTTACCAGCTCAAACTTATCATAGAAGAACTGTATTTACAGACTTTTCTTCACACACTCCTAGTTACAAAAGGCTATGGAATGTTAGGCTATTTATGCTTCCCGACAATTATAATTCCTTATATCATTCACTTTATCATTCGTAGGCGTAAAATTGACAAAACTTAAAATAGAATTCTGACTCAAAATTATAGTAATCTTGTCAGAAGCCATACAATCTAACATGATAATAGGCTAACTGGAGTTGATCCATGTTGGCCTATTATTATCTATAAAAATTTTAAATACTTTGTCCTTGGGTTAATGATACATGAATGTTACTTACCAAAAAAATAGGGAAAACTAACGGTGAACCAACTATGGTGTATCAGTAGTACAATTCCAAATCTTTATTTATCTGATTATAAGATTTAATAACTCTTTCAGCAGCTTCTTTATCTGTACCCTTCATTCCGCACCTTGCCCAATATATGAGGACATTAATAATCAGTCCATTGTTCATCGCTTTCTTGAAATCTTTTCCGTTTTTCATATCTAAGTTTTCATTGAATTTGGAAAGCAGGTGGTATTCTAATCCAGCCTTGAGTATCAAATCTAATTTTTTCTTATTTTCTCTTAATATTGAAAATATAAGTTCCCAATTACTTTGAAGAGAATAGGTCCCTTTTGCTAAGAATAAATCATATATTTCGGTTAATGTATCATGTAGAATTTCATCTTTTATTTTATAGTTACGATAAAATGCAGAACGGGATACTCCTGATTTTGTAATGATATCTGATATCCTTATTTCATCATAATCTTTCTTTTCCATTAATATATATAAAGCTTCTTTGATCGCTTCTCGAGTGATAAATTTTGATTCAGCGTTATTTCTTTTCAAGGTCTCTTTTTGTTTTTTAGTAAGTTCCATAGGACAGTTCCCACCTTTTTGTTTAGTCCGACTGCATAGATATTGAAAAAAGTTTAATATTTTGTTATTGTTATTTTAGGATAGTACAAATGTACCTTCCTATAAAAGTTTACTACAAAACAGGAAAATTAGCAAGAGTTTTTTATCAAGAGGTTGTTGGGAGGAAAGAAAAATGTACATACAAGATTTGCTATCATTGCGTGATAAAAATGTTATTCACATGAATAAGCATCCGGGAGCATTAGCACAGTATAATTATTTGGATATCCTGCCTAAGCCTTATGAGTTAGTGGATGATGGGCAGATTATCTTCAAGCTTTATTATCCCAATGCGCATTCAGTAATAGTACAATATGGAATACATACTATTCAGATGGTAAAGGGAAAATGGTGGGAAGGCGGCTGTAAAAGGCTGGATGGTTTCCAGATGATTAATATTATACTTGATGGAAATTACATATTAAATCAATGTTTCCCTATTTGCTTTATGGAAAATCAACCATGCAATTATATAGATCTAAATGATGATGCTAAGTTAGGTGTTCCAAGGGGGAGTATTGTTACAGAGATGATTTATAGCAATGAATTTCAATGCCTGCATAGAGTAATGATGTACCTTCCACCACAGTATTATGCCGAACCGAATCGAAGATTTCCGGTACTGTATTTACAGCATGGCCATGGGGAAAATGAAACAGCATGGATAAACCAGGGCAAAATTCATTATGTTTGTGATGAATTGATTTTTGATAAGAAGATGACACCAATGATTATTGTTATGTCAAATGGGATGAATTTTAGAGCAACGTCAAACGCTTTATTACTTGATTTTGCTATTGGATTCGAGCGGATGCTGATACAGGAGATCCTTCCGTTTATAGATAACAGGTATCGAACCTTGTGTAATAAAGAAAATCGCGGCATGGCAGGTCTTTCAATGGGGAGTTTGCAGACATCAATAATCACAATGAAGAATCAGGACCTATTCTCGTGCGTCGGTTTGTTTAGCGGATTTGTACAGAATCCATTAAGTGAAGAAAAGGACTATTTATGTGAAACTAATTTAGCAACTTATGGAGAGGCTATGGATGTGTATTTTCGTGCAATAGGGGATAAGGATGAATTTTATTCCATTTTCACGAATGACGACGTGTTCCTAGAACAGCATCATATCGCTAACATTCGTAGAATATATCATGGCGGTCACGAATGGAATGTATGGAAACAATGTTTTACAGATTTTATACAATTAATATTTAAGGAGGAACTGCGGTATGAGAATTAAAAAAGAAATGATTGATTCGGAAATCTATCGCAAAGGGAAAATATTGGATTTTCTCCCAATGCGAACTGAAAAGGATTTTCGAAGGAACGAAAGGCTTGGCAGACGACTTAGTCAGGGAAAGAAAAGTGAAAAGATGGTCTGTCAGGAACTTGAGATTATCAAGAGAGATGGTGGAAAATTGCGAATCTGTGTGTATTCACCGCTGGAGAAACCAGACAGAGAACTCCCTGGTATTCTGTGGACACACGGTGGCGGATTTGCTTGCGGTGTTCCAGAGGCGGAAATTGCTGTGTATGAACAACTGATGGAATGGTCGCCTTGTGTAATAGTGTCTCCTGATTATCGCTTGTCTGTAGAAGTTCCTTTCCCGGCAGCGATAGAAGATAGCTATGATGCACTGCTCTGGTTACATAAGCATACACAAAAACTTGGTATACGTTCTGATCAGATTTTCCTTGGCGGTGGCAGTGCCGGCGGTGGATTGGCGGTTTCTCTTGCGTTGATGGCAAGAGATCGTGGAAGAGTAAACATTGCATTCCAGATGCCTTTATATCCAATGCTCGACAATACAATGTCTACAGAGTCGATGAAAGATAATAACTGCATTGGTTGGAATGAGGCAAAGAACATGGTAGCTTGGCGTATGTATTTAGGTGAAAATTTCCGTTCGCCAGAGGTATCAAAGTATGCATCTCCTTCCAGAGAAACTGATTACAGCAATTTACCGCCAGCGTTTTCCTATGTAGGTTCCTGCGATCCATTTTGTGATGAAACACAGCAATATATTCAAAATTTAAAAAATGCTGGCGTTGAGGCAGAGTGCATCATATACAAGGGCGGTTATCATGCGTTTGAAATAAATTCACCAAAGTCAACTCTTGCTTGTGAAGCTAGGGATAATTTCCGTCAGGCATATCAATATGCGGTAAAAACTTATTTTGCTCCACAGAAAGAGGGGGTGAATAAGTAATGAGTAGTATTCTTGAAAAAATTCCATTAACTTGGATTCCCCCGGTAATAATGGATGAAATTCCACACGGAGATATGCCTGGAGATAAGGTGGTGATTGGGGAAGAGCATATAAATAAAGCGCAACTTATTTTTCCGTTGTTGCTAGAAGAACTAAAAAAAGTTAGCAAAGAAAAGATTGTTATATCGGTATATGGTGGTTCAGGTGTTGGCAAATCTGAAATTGCTTCCTTGTTGGCATTTTATTTTTCTCAAATAGAAGTTCGCTCATATACCATGTCTGGAGATAATTATCCACATCGAATCCCAGTCTATAATGACAAAGAGAGAGAAAAGGTATATGAAAAATTCGGTGTTGAAGGATTGCGAAAGTATCTTGGCTCGGAGTACGAGATCAACTATAAAGAGGTAAATGAAATAATCAGGCAGTTTCATGATGGAAAAGACGCTATCTTTTTGCGAAGAATGGGCCGCCAGATTACAGAACTTTGGTATGAAGAAGTGGCATTTGCAGAAACAAAGGTGCTGATTATTGAATGGACTCATGGAAATAATGCGAATTTGCAGGAAATTGATGTGCCTATTTTCTTAAATAGCACGCCAGAGGAAACCTTGGAGCATCGTCGATCCAGAAATAGAGACGGCGAGGTGGATAGTCTATTTACTACACTTGTCTTAAATTTGGAACAAGAACTATTAGCTTCTCAGCGAAATACTGCTAAAATCTGTGTTTCCAAGAGGGGAGAAGTGGAATGATATTTGTCGTAATCATAATTCTTGTAATAGCTGTTTTATTATTGGCAAGTGGGATAGCGATTGCATATATTGGTTCCAATCGTAATGGAAATATAGATAAATTATTAAAAGAAAATGAAGCATCTGGTGAAGCACCAGATATTATTCAAACCCTTCGTTCAAAAGCTAAAGAACTAATTTCGGAGGAATATGAAATCACGAACAGAGAAGGATTTCTATTGCATGGATATTTGATTAAATCTAAGAGAGCTTCGAATGTATATGTATTCTATAATCATGGTTATCGGTCTCCGGACGGCGGCATGGAATTTGGCTGTTTATATCCGATGTGGGAAAAGCACGGCTACAACTGCTTTTTCGTTGATCACAGAGGACATGGAAGAAGTAGCGGCACACATATTAGTTTTGGATTGCATGAATCAGAGGATAATATGGAATGGCTCGCTTTTATGAGAAAAGAGTTTGGTGAAGATATTCAGATTATCTTGCATGGGCAATCCATGGGAGCTGCAACAGTGCTAATGATGAGTGGGAAAGAGCTGCCGGATCAAGTGAAATGTATTGTAGCAGACTGTGGATTCTCTTGTTATTTTGATGAAGCTCTTCATGTAATACAATTTCCTGGTAATAGACTTGTAATGGAAATAGCAAATTTGTATTTAAGACTTGTACACAAGGTTGACATGAAAAAAGCAAAACCAGTAGAAGCCGTTACACAAGCGAAAAAACCTATTCTTTTTACTCATGGAGGAAAAGATTCTTTTGTTCCTACCTATATGGGAGAATTAAATTATGAAGCCTGTGTAAGCGAAAAAGAGTTTCATGTGTTTCCAGAAGCAGAGCACGCCACTTCACTTTTAGTGTATCCAGAAGAGTATGCGGATTGCGTAGATAAATTTATTTGTAAATATATAAAGGAAGGAGGAGAGTAGTATGAAACAGTTAAATTGGGGACCGATGCTGAATGCTTATCCAGATAGTATGGGGGGGACACTTTCTGATATTGCCGATCTTTTGGAAAAAGAATTGAAAGATTGTTTTGATAGCTTTTATATTTTGCCAAGTTTGTTTCATTCTGATTTAGACAGGGGATTTTGTATTATTGATTATGATTTGGAAGAATCCATGTCTACAAGGGCTGATCTAGAACGTATTAAACAACTGGGAATTTTCTTGAAACTTGATTTTGTATTAAATCATCAGTCTGTACAGTCACCAGAGTTTCAGGATATTATTAAAAATGGACAAAATTCACTTTATAGAGATTACTTTATTGATTGGAATAAGTTTTGGATTAACTGTGGGCAGATTGGGGAAGAGGGGTATATCATTCCTGAATCAAAATATACAGAAATGATGTTTTTTCGGAAACCAGGACTTCCGATTTTGATGGTGGATTTTCCTGATGGTAGGAGTGTTCCATACTGGAATACTTTTTACCAGGATAAAACCAGTATGCCGGATGGTACAGTGAAGTATTCAGGACAAATGGATGTAAATATAAAATCTCCGCTTGTTTGGGAATCTTACGAAAAAACATTACAAAAAATGGCGGATTATGGTGCTAGTCTGATACGCCTTGATGCATTTGCCTATACGTCAAAAGAGATTGGTAAAAGGAATTTCCTTAATATACCTGAAACGTGGGAAGTTCTTCGGAGAGTACAGGAAATGGGAGAAAAAAATAATCTTTTATTTCTACCTGAAATTCATGCAGGTTATGAAGAACATATTTGTGACGAGCTAGCAGACCAGAAATATATATCTTATGATTTCTTCCTGCCGGGATTACTTATTTATGCAATGGAAAAACATAATCCGATGTTATTGAGAGAATGGGCAGAAGAGATTAAGGATAAAAACTTGAAATTGGTAAACATGCTGGGATGTCACGATGGGATTCCAGTGCTGGATTTAAAGGGGAAGCTGTCAGATGATGAAATACAAGAACTGATAGATCTAATCGTGACCAGAGGCGGGTATGTGAAGAATTTGCATGGACAGAAGGACACTTACTATCAGGTAAATGCAACCTATTTCAGCGCTTTAGGTGAGGATGCTCAGAAACTGTTATTTGCCAGAGCTGTCCAACTCTTTATGCCTGGAAAACCCCAGATTTGGTATCTGGATTTATTTGCAGGAAAGAATGATTTTGAAGCGGTAAGGAAAGCAGGCACAGGCGGGCATAAGGAGATTAACAGAACAAATCTCACAAAAGAAATGATAACCACATCCTTAAGTAAAGAAATTGTTACAGAACAGCTCCGTTTGCTGCGACTCAGAAACTGTCATTCTGCATTTTCTATAGATAGTAAGTTTTGTGTAAAGCAAATGGGAAATATTTTGATATTTTCTTGGAAAAAAGATAGAATATTCATTTCACTTGAAGCAGATTTTAACACCTATCAATACAAAATAGTGGAGGGAAAATAAGTGAATAAATTAAAAATTAGTCAGCGAATGGGATATTTCAGTGGAATGCTTGGATGCAATATTGGTTACTCAATGGTAAACACATTTTTACTAATATTTTTTACGGATGCAGTTGGCTTGAACCCAGCGTTATTATCAGTTATGTTTTTGGTTACAAAATTGTTTGATGGGGTTACAGATTACATAGTAGGCAGTTTGATTGATGTAACAGACACAAAATTAGGACGTAACAAACCTTGGATGCTAGTTGGCATTCCGGTTTATGCAATCGGATTAATTATGGTGTTTGCAGCTCCGCAGTTTGCGTCGGAATTTCGCCTCCTATATGCTTATGTAAGTTACATGATTTTCTGCTTTGGTTTTACCTTGATAAATGTACCAATGAATTCTATTGTGTCATTTATGACACCTGATCCAGATGAGCGTACTTCAATTCTGACATTTGGAAATTTAGGAGGTACTTTGGGTGTTTTGATTGCAATGGTGGGTGTTCCTGCAATGATTCAGATGAATGGTGGTACTAACAGCATCACGGGGTATTCGAAAACTGCATTAATATTGGCATTTGTAGCGTCTGCCATTTATTCTTTATGCGTAATATTTACAAAAGAAATAAATATGCCTCCCAAAGTGAAGAGTGAGTCAATTGTGAAAAATTTAAAAAACATATTCAGCAACAGACCATTTCTTGTACTATTGGTATATATATTGACTAATGCGTTAGCTTTGGCATGTATGACAAGTGTATTAACATATTATTCGAAATATTACTTGTATGACGAAAGTCAGGTTACTGTATTGTATCTTATTTTCATCGCAGGAAGTCTTGGCGGCTTGATTTTTGCAACTCCTTTAGGAAAGCGTTTTTCGAAGAAACCGTTATTAATGGCATTATTAGGTGTTCAGATGATTTCATGGGTTGGATGTTGGTTTGCAGAGACCAATCTTATGTTGGTTTATTTGTTTGTGGGACTTATGGCACTCGCCGCTGGAGTAATGAATCCGAATGTTTTTGCTGTTCTCTCTGAAAGCATTGATTATGGAGAATACAAAACAGGAAGAAACCTTGCTGGAACACAGACTGCAATTTTTGGTTTGTTCAACAAGGTTGGAAGTGCATTAGCAAGCTCTGTAGTTGCGTTTATCCTTTATTTAGGAAATTATGATAGCACACTTGCAGTTCAACCTGATTCTGCAATATTTGCAATTCGATTCTCACTTTCCGGTGTATGTCTAATATGTACAGTAATTGGATTTATAGGAATGATTTTTTATCCGATTACTAAGAACAAAATGAAAGAGATTACTGAAAAGCTTAAAAAAGATAGAAGTAACACCACATCTAAACAGTAATACGACTGATGTTTTAGAGGCTCGTACTGCATTAGAAAATGATATTGATCTATGGATTTAGCCGTGGAATATGCGTTCACTGAAATTAGCAGCTTTCCTCGAAGCGAATAAGATAAACTGTGGGACTTAAAATATTTTATCAAAAAAAGAGTCAGGATATAAATACATTACTTGTATTCTGATTCTTTTTTGAATGTTTAAGCAAAATGTAAATTTACTATAGGGGTGGAATAAATATTCTCTTTAATACTAAAACAGTTCAAGGGATGTCGGTGGAAACGTGAGATATGGATATTAAGGGGGGAAAGTAAGGGCCTGGGATATCCCAGCTTTTTTTGATCTCCGCAAAGCGAGAAAATCAAAAATAATGAGTTTTGTTATAACAAAACCAGTGCTTGCTATATTTAATAATGTCGACAACTAAATATACACCGGTAGTGATTTGCAATATAAAATGAAGGGGCGTTATTATTTTGGATTTCTAATAAAATTCCTTGTTATAACTAAGTATTTTCCTACTTTCAATTATCTGATTTTGTTATAATTAGATTATATTTGCGAAAATGTACTAAAGAATAGACGCTATCTGGGTTAACTTGGAACACTTTTGCTTACAGGGATAATGGGGGTGATTAAGTAGAAAAAGCAGGGAAGGGAAGATATGGTAGAATTGATTTCCTGGTCAGACTATAAAATAAAGGATAGATGCGAATGAATTAAACAGCGAAGTATTAAAGTACTATTAAGTAAATTAAAGGCATATCAAATTTTGCTGGCAGGAAAAGAGCAGAAAAAACGTCAAAATCATTAAGGGAGGACTGGAATGAAAACAAAAAGATTTTTATTAAAGAAGGCTCTAAGCATTTTCTTAGTTACAGGAATGGTTGTGGGCAGCTTTGGAGGAAACATATCAGTTGTACATGCAGAGGATACTTCTGTATCGGGTGGAATATATGAGTCGGTAGCAATCAGAACTGTTGGTTTCAATACAGCTGCTGAATGGCTTTTAGGCAACAATAATGCAAGCGGTGCGTCTGGACATGATGTACTTGTAGCTGGAAATCAGGATGGTTGGTCCATACCACTTAGTTATACAGACATTGATGGCGGTACGATGACCTTATCCAACCTAAATGGATCTGTATTCGGCACTGCCAGAAATTCAGTTGTTACATTTGAAATTCCCAGAGAACTTCCGGCTGAAAATATCGAGTCTGTGGAGCTTGATCTAACCATTAGAAATGTTCAGCAAATAGCAGCAGGAGCCAGAATGGGTGTGTATGGAAACAGTTTGACACATCCATGGAATGAAACCAGTGATAAAACTATCTTTGGTGCGAATGGTACTGCTTCAGGACTTGATCAATTGGACTTGCTTGGGTTTACAGATGCAATAACAGTGGGTACTACTTCTACTACTCCGGTTGATTCCGGTCAGACGGTTTCACTTAAAAGCAAACTGCTTACAGAATATGTGAGAGGTGTTGTAAATGATCCTGCTTACGAGGAAGGCGAGTTGTCGTTTAGGCTTGCAGGACAGAGCAGGGTGGGTGGCATTCGTGTATATTCGGAATATGCCTCTTTAGAACAACAACCTAAGTTAAGAATTAAATATCTGGAGAAACCCCAGCCCTCCCAAATAGAGGCGGTGAGAACGGTTGGCTTCAGTTCGGGAACAGAATTCCTGATGGGAAACGAGTCTGGCAGTAGCGAGTGGAGCGGAAAGGATCTTCTCATAGCAGGATCAGCAAGTAATACATGGAGTATCGCTAACGGGACAACTTTCACAGACAGTGACGGTACGGAGACAGCAATGCCTACTGTGACAGGAACTGCTTTTGGTTCTCCCCGCAACGCAGTTGTTACATTTAAGATTCCTGAGGGGCAGTCAGCGGAAGATATCAAAACGGTAGAACTTGATTTGACAATTAGAAATGTTAAGCAGATAGCACCAGGTGCCAGGCTTGCCGTATATGGAAACAGCTTGACACAGTCATGGAATAAACAAAGCAGTAAAACTGTTTTTGGTGCCAGTAGTGAATCAGGGCTTGATCAATTGGAACTGCTTGGCTTTACGGAGCCTATAACGGCTGGAAATGGAACGGCAAATACTACGACCGTTTCTGGACAGACAATTTCGCTTCGAAGCAATAAACTCATAGAATATGTAAAAAATATTGTAGATCAATCTGGCTATAATGAGTTATCCTTTAGACTTGCCGGTCCTGAAGTGGGAGGCATACGGGTATATTCTGAATATGCGACTTCAGCACCTACGCTTAGGTTTACATATTCAGATGAAACGCTTGAGAATGTTCCTGTTACCATAAAGACAATTGATGAAGAGGGTAATACGTTAATACCTGATTCTACAGTCCAGGTTCAGGAAGGGGAAGAATATACTTATAGTGGTGAGCCGGCACAGATCATTCAAGATGATAATGGTGTTTTCTATCAATACAATCCGGAAGCTTCCGTATTGTCGCTGACAGTTACAAAAGGTATTGACAACGAAATAAAGCTGGTTTACAGCAGACAGGGTGAGGCTGCTCCATTTTCAGGGAATACGGTTACAGAGGAGGGGGCATGGTGCTGGTTTGCAGACCCGCGAGCTCTTCACTATGAGAATCAAGATGGTTCCATTGATATGACTTATATTGGATATATTGATGTTCATGGGGCGATTAAAGCGACCCAGTATAATCATAATACCAAAGAGACCGAGGAGGTTTTAATCCGATCTAATTTTCAGCCGGACGACCATAATAATCCCACATTTTTAATACTTCCTGACGGCAGGGTAATGGTCTTTTATTCACGTCATACCGATGAAAAGTGTTTCTATTACAGAGTTTCCAAAGAAGCAGGAGATATTACTACTTTTGGAAAGGAACATAGACTGGTGACAACACATAATACAACATATCCGTCACCTTTTATATTATCAGATGATCCTGACCATATTTACCTTACGTGGAGAGGAATAAACTGGCATCCAACTTTGGCCAAGCTGTCTATGCCGAACGAAAACGATGAGGTTCAGTTTGTATGGGGTCCAAAACAGGTGGTAAGTTCATCTGTAGGAGGCAGTGTTCGCCCTTATGCAAAATATGTATCGGATGGCAAAAGCAAGATACATATGACTTATACCGCAACCCACCCAGACAATATACATCCTAACCCTATTTATTATTCCTATATTGATGTTACTGACATGACCTTACGCGATAGGAAGGGGAATCGTCTGAGTAACATAGGCAACGCACCATTTGCAATTAATGGGAATGAAACGGATGCTAACTTTGTTGTGAATGATAGAAATACAAGTGGAAGAGGTTGGGTATGGGAGATTGCCCTGGATAATAACGTGCCTGTTATTGCGCTGGTAAAGATCTCTAATGACAAACTTTCTCATGACTATTACTATGCAAAATGGAATGGAACAAGCTGGACCAAGACATTTCTTACCAATGCCGGAGGAAAGTTCCATCCATCAAATACGGAATACTGTTACTCTGGCGGTATGTCGCTGGACAAGGGAAATCCCAAAATCATATATGCTTCCGTGCCTGTTGAAGGAAGCCATGGCAAGGTTTACGAAATTATAAAATATGAAATGAGTGCGGATGGTCAGCAGATAGTTAAAACAACGCAAATCACCAGAGATTCCGTGAAAAACAATGTGCGGCCGTTTGTAGTAAAAAATGCTCATGAAGATGAGTTCCGGCTGCTGTGGTTGAATGGTGATTATTATTATTGGATTGTTGGTAAAAGTTACCCTAATGGGTATCCGACATCGGTCAGAACTGATTTTGATATTCCAAAGCCCAATGATGTAGATACAACTTCCGGCATGTTTATTGGGTATGATTTCAAAACAACTGAGGGCAGTACTGTGGAGGATTCAAAAGGTAATTATAATGCCAGCTTATTGGGGGATGCCACGGTTAAAGAGGGTGTTTTGGAACTTTCTGGCAGCAGCGATGGAATCCAGATCAACGGAGATGTTTTTGCAGACAATGCAATGAAAAGTTTTACCATTAGTATGTATGCAGATATTTCTGAACGCAATTATCTTTCCGGGCATAATTTGAAATTATTTGATTTTGCAGATGGAGCGTTTTCGCTATATGTAAAAGATATTGCTTCTACCGATTCCATGTCACTTCCTGGTCGGCTTCCGGTATTAACTACGGCAGGGGAAGGCGGCAGTACGGAGATTACAAGTACCAATATGTTATCCAATTCAGACTGGAATAAAGACCAAACTGGTGGTACCAGTGGAGCTAAGTCTGTAACAAACATGGGCTGGACACATTTTGCTATTACATATGATGCCGACACAGGACGCACTAAAACATATGTCAATGGCCTGGTTGACACCTCAGGGCTATCAATGAAAGATATGTTGGACAGCATTGGGGGTGGTAGTTATACCATTGGTGGATTTTATGGTCAGATGGCAGATATCAGAGTTTACTCACGTGCACTTGGTCAATATGAGGTGAAAGAAGTCATGGATGAGATTCAGGATCTTCCTAAGGGAGCTATATTCCCATACCTTTCTACTGCAAATTGGGCAACGGTGGACTTGGGTGCTGGAAATACGGAAAGCCAGACAATGGAATTTGTTGTAAAACCGCTAGAGACCAAGCAGGATGGCGCAATTTTTTATACAGGACAGGCAGCAACCTTAAGCGATTGGGGGCATGCGCCAATTGTGATCAGGTTGAACACGAACGGATACTTTGATGCAAGAAATGGTGGGGCTTATACGGCGACCAACCAGATTGCATATGAAGCAAACCAGGAATATGAAGTGAAAGTAACGGTTGATGTGCCGGCAAAGAAATACAGCGTATATATTAATGGACAGATATTAGCACTTGATTTTGCATTCAGAACAGGCGCACAAACAATCACCGACATTGGTAAATTATGTGCTAGGGGTGGAGCGTCAGCAGCAGCAGGCAAGTTTATGATTATGAACCACAAGATTGGAAAACCTGAAGGGGTTCAAACTCGCACGGTTACCTTCGATGCAAACGGCGGAAGCGTAAATCCAGCCAGTATGACGGCAGAAGTAGGTAAGACATTGAGTCTGCCAACGCCAACGCGTGCGGATTACCGGTTTACAGGATGGTACACAGAAGCAATAGGAGGAACACCGGTAACAAATCAGACGATTATCCAGGAAGATATGACTCTTTATGCACAGTGGACGGAAATTGCAGGAAGTGTCTGGGAACCTTATCCCTCCACGGCAAACTGGAACAGTGTGGATCTAGGCAGCGGTCACACAGGAAATCAGACCATAGAATTTGTCGTAACACCATTAGAGGCAAAGCAGGATGGATCCATTTTCTTCACAGGACAGAATACTTTGCTGAGTGACTGGGGACATGCACCTATTGCGATCAGATTCTTTACGAATGGATACTTTGAGGCAAGAAACGGCGGCTCTTATATGGCAACGAATCAAATTGCATATGAGGCGAATGAGTCCTATACAGTAACGGTTGATATCGATTTGGAGAATAAGAAATACAATGTATATGTAACGGGCTCTGATGGAGAAAAGCAGTTGTTGGCAGCAGGCTTTGACTTCAGAACAGGTGCACAGCAAATCACGGATATCGGTAAAGTATGCGCCAGAGGGGGAGCAGGTGTAGCGGAAGGTAAGTTTGTTATTGAAGACCTTACTATACAGGCCGGGTCTGAACTGGAAGTTTTCCATACAGTAACCTTCAATGCAAATGGTGGAAGCGTATCTCCGGACAATATGCTTATTCCGTCAGGGGGAACCTTGGATTTGCCGATTCCAACACGCAGCCACCATGAATTTAAGGGATGGTTTACTGCAAGTACAGGTGGGAATCCGGTGACAAATGAGACGACATTCAAACAGGATACAACGATTTATGCCCACTGGGAAATCCAGACATATACCATAACTCTTGATGCTCATGGAGGTGAAGTGACGCCTGCCATTATGACAGTAGAATCAGGAAAAACTTTGTCCTTACCAACACCAACGCGTGATGGTTACAGGTTTAAAGGCTGGTTTACAGAGGGAACGGGAGGAACACAGGTAACAAACCAGACGGTATTTACCCAGAGTATGGTGCTTTATGCCCGCTGGGAAGATATATATACTATAGTGTTGGATGCAAATGGAGGTAAAGTGACGCCAGCCAGTATGACGGTGGAATCAGGGCAAACCTTGTCTTTGCCGACACCAATGCGTGATGGTTACAGTTTTGAAGGCTGGTTTACAGAGGCAACGGGAGGAACACAGGTAACAAACCAGACAGTATTTTCCCGGAGTATAACGCTTTATGCCCGCTGGGTAATGCAAAAAGCTGTGGTTCACACGGTGATCTTCGATGCAAATGGAGGAAAGGTAGCGGTTACTAGCATGGTTGTAGAATCAGGAAAAACATTGAAACTTCCAATAGCAAACTTTGGGGGATATAAGTTTAATGGTTGGTTTACCGCGAAAACCGGTGGGGAAAAAGTAACAGATGGAACTGCTATTCATAGGGATATGACAGTTTATGCACAATGGACGCGAGATTCTCTTAGGATCGGAGAAGGATTTACGGCTGATAGCTTTAAGTATAAAGTAATAAAGGCTGGTCAGGTAGAATTACTAGGATTTGCAACAAGCAGTAAGGTAAAATCAGTAGTTATACCAGCTACTATTACCGCTCCTTCTACAATAGAAACATATAAAGTGGTATCCATTGCTCCCAATGCATTTAGTAATAATAAAGCGATTACCGCAGTAACTATCGGCAAAAATGTAACTACTATAGAAAAGAGTGCTTTTGCTAAATGCACTGCCTTGAAAACGGTTAAAGGTGCAAAAGCAGTTAAAGCAATAGAGAATAATGCATTTATGGGATGTAAGAAGTTGACAAATGTTTCAACAATGGGCAAGCTGGTTAAGATTGGTGAAAGTGCATTCAAGGGGTGCAGTGCAATTAAAAAATTTACCATCGGCAAATCAGTGACTTCAATTGGTAAAAAGGCGTTTTATAAATGCAAACGGCTGTCCAAAATAATTATTAAGTCGGCAAAACTTAAAAAGGTAGGTAATAAAGCAATTGCGGGAATCCGAAAGAATGCAGTGCTGAAAGTTCCTTCAAAGAAGATGAGTAAATATAGAAAATATTTTAATGCAAAAACAGGCTATAAAAAGACTATGAGGATTATGAAATAGTGTTTAAGTAATTGGATATTTACACTTGCTTAATGCTCACATCAGCTGAATTAGTTATATCTTAGTACCGTATGACGCGTAAGTTTCCATTTGAAAAGTATGGCAGCGTTATGCGGTATTTATTGAGTTTCTCTATAATATTTGTGCCTGCTATTTGCTTGAAACAAGTTTTGATAGTCTGCTTTATATGGTATAATTAAATAGTTGTCAGGTTACTATAAAATTCAGGTTTTTTAGTGAAGGGGGTTAACGAATATGAGAAAGATTGTGAAATTTATGATATTACTTTTTTTAATGATATCATTATCTTTAGTTGTAGTAAGTTGTGACAGGGGATATAAAATAATAAGTGATGAATCTGAAGAGGTCAACAAGGACATTGTTTTGGAAGTGTTTTCTTGGCAGGATGAAGAAGAAAATTTAAATCTTCTAGCAGAAAAATTTATGGAAACACATCCCGAAATTATAATTCACACTAATTTTATACCTATTTCAGAGTATGAGCAGCAAATGCTTCTTTTAAAAAATAGAGATAAGCAAGTAGACTGTATTTTTAATCCCAGTCTTCCGGCTGCGTTGGTATTGAAGAATAAAAACATTTTGAAAAATCTGGATTCCTGGGGGGAGATAGTAGATGAGGAGCATTATGGTAAATGGTATGGAGAAGGAGAGGATATCTGTGCTTCTTATATGCTTCCCTATCGAATGAGCCGATGGGCAGTTTTTTATAATAAGACTCTTTTTGATAAAATGGGGGTGGCATATCCACAAGACGATTGGACATGGGAAGAGTATGCGGATATAGCGAAGCGCCTTAGTGGTGAAATTGATGGTGAAAAAATATATGGATCCATGAGTTTTGCACCGAATAATACATGGTGGCGCGTTCCGGCAAGAACAGCGGGAGCCAATGACCCGATGAAGAAGGAAGATCTGAATGAATTTCGTAAAGCGGCTGAGTGGTGTTATTATTTGACCTATGACTTGAAGGCACAGATGCCCTACACAGAACATTCAGGGGTGGTAAGTTCTGACTATAATGGCATGTTTTTAAATGGAAATATTGGTATGTATTATAGTGGTGATTGGTCACTGCAGTTTTTAAACGGCCGAATAAAGGATGAATCTTTGGATTTTGATTATGATATAGCACCCATGCCTCACTGGGAAGGAAAAGATTCTTATGTAATATCAGATGCAGCGGTTATTTCAATGGCTGAGTCTACACGTTACCCAGAGGAGGCTATGGACTTTATGAAGTTTGTTGTGGGTGCTGAAGGGGCGAAAATCCTTGCCCAGAATAGCATGATACCGGCATGGAATTCAGAAGAAATTATTGAAATCTTTCGACAGACAGAAAATATGCCTGAACATGTAGATAATCTTTTTGGAAAAGGTAAAATTTCAAGTGTACCGGCCAATATCCTCTATCATGAGGCACTTGCAATTGCTAAAGACGAGGTTCGATTATATTTGATAAAGGAACAGAGTATTGATCAAACTTTTCAAAATATTAACGCGAGGATAGCAGTGCTAAAACAGGAATAAATTTGGAAGAGAAGGAGGCGGGTATTAATTATGAAACGAACAAGCTCCATAACAATTCGATTTCTTGTATATTTAATTGGAATTATTGTATTATCTAATCTGATTACGTTTGCCATTAATTATTTTGTAGTGCAAAATAATATGAGGATTCAGTCTGTGGATATGGGACGCAACCTAATGGAATCCAATCTTACAATGATGGAGCAGTATTTCGGGGATATTGATAACATAGCTGATTCGATTATCTATAATTACGAAGTAATTCAGTTTATGAAAAGTGAACAAGATAAGGTGCAGGATTTGAAGTTTTTGGATGGGATAGTGAGCTTATATTATAATTCAAGACCAGATTTACAGATTATCTTTTACAAAGAGAGAAATTATAATAACAAATATTCAATTAATAATAATGTGACTTCGAATTTTGACTTTAGAGATTTTGAATGGTATCAACAATTTGCGGAAAGTAGCATTGATAAGAGTATAATTGTCAATAACACCGATGAAGATGGTAAGGCATTTGTTCATTCCATTATTTATCGGATTAGAGATGTATACGGAGAGAACACAGTGGGATACTTAGGTATTGATATAGACTTAACTTCATTAAAAGAAAGATTCCTTCACAATTATACAAAGATTGCAGGAACTACAATTTCGGATTTTGAAGGAAAAGTACTTTTTTATGATAAAATGGTTGTAAAAGTCCCCGATGCGGCATACCAAAAGCCAGGAAAAGATATTTATGAAACAAAAGACTATATCATGTGTTATGGTATTTCAGAAAATACAGGATGGCGATTGTGTATAGCTATGTCAAAACAGGAAATTTTCAAGAATCAGGGCGAGATGGTAAAAATCTTAGCATTTGCGTTGCTTTTAATTATAGCTGCAACTATTTTGGCTTCGAAAAAATTTTTTGTGATTATCACAGAAAATTACAGACGTTTAGTTGAAGGAATGAAAAGGGTAAAGCAGGGGAATTTGACAACTCAGGTTAAAACAGGTACACCGGATGAAATCAACTTTTTAATTGAGGAATTCAATGAGATGATGAAAAATGTTGATGAATTGGTCAAAATGGTGGAATCAAAACAGATTTTACTCAAAGAAGCGGAAATCAAAGCACTGCAGCAACAAATTAATCCCCATTTCATGTTCAATATTATGGAAACGATCATGGGACTGGCTAGAGTTGGAATGGATGAAGCTATTATAACGGTAAGCAAATGTATGAGCAACATGCTCCGCTATAATACACGTTTTGGCAATATTACAGTATTAAAAGAGGAGTTAAAGCAAGTCCAGAATTATGTTCAGGTGTTAAAAATAAGGTTTGAAGACAAGTTTGAAGTATTTTATGATATAGATGAAGAATGTCTTGATTTCCAGATTGTTAAATTCACTTTGCAGCCATTAGTAGAAAATGCACTTTCCCATGGACTTAGTGAGAAGAAAGCAGGAGGTATGTTAAGGATTCGAGTGAAGTTGGAAGGGCAATTCATATCCATAATGGTTTTTGACAATGGAGCCGGAATACCCAGTGACCAATTGGCAGAATTGGATGAACGCTTGAAGGCTACCTCAGAACATCCTTTGGAGTATATTGAACGTTATAAGAGTCTGGGAGTTCTGAATGTTCATTTGAGGCTAAAGCTTTATTATGGGAAAACATATAGTATGGAAATATTTAGTAAAGAAGGAAAGGGAACCTGTATATCCATTAAAATACCGTCAATTCCGGAATTGGCGGAAAATTTAAATTCTGAAAGTTTGGAGTGAATTATAATGTACAAAGTAATGATTGTTGATGATGAAAAATATATAAGGATTAGTATTCGCTATAAAATAGACTGGGAACACTTCGGCTTTATGGTTGAGGCCGAAGCACAAAACGGTCAGGAGGCGTTAGATATTATAAGTCAGATTCAGCCAGATGTTGTATTAGTGGACATTAAAATGCCAGAGATGGATGGAATGACTTTTATTAAAGTAGCAAGTAATTTACATCCCCAATGTATTTTTGTAGTTATGAGTGCGTATAATGATTTCACATATGCAAAAAGTGCTCTGAAATTTGGAGTAATGGATTATCTTTTAAAACCAATTGAGGAAGAAGAATTGACCACACTTTTAAAAAAAATTTTGTATATTAAAAATGAAGAGTGGCTTAGGAAGCAAACTTGGGATTTAAAACAGAATAAGAAAATGTTTATCCGTGGTAATGTGGTGTCTATAGCATTTTATTTAGAAGAGAGCGAAGAGACTGGGAGAATTATTAAAGCGGAAATAGAGGAATGTGCCTTAAGTTTAGAAGAAGATTTAATAGTGTATTATTTAGAAGACTTTTCGATTAGCGATTGTTATGTATATTTTATTAATGCTGATAAACTGAATAATGAACTCATCCATCAATTGATTGAAAGGGTATGGAATGTTATACCAAATAAAAAAGGGGTGGCAGTATATTCAGAAATACGTGAAAATGCCGAGGCAAGGGCTATAGTTATACAAAGCATTAGTAGTCTTAAAAAAAAGATATTTTATCCAGATAGACGAATTTTAGCCAATAACTTACCAGATGAAAAAATATCCTTGGAGAAGAAAAAGATATTTCAGAAAAAGATATCGAACATATTACAGTGGGGGTATCGAAAAGAGTATGACACAGCTCTATATGATTTAGCGGATGTTATTGATAATACAATAAAAAAGGAATATTCTGTTGAAATAATTGAGGAATTCGTTAATGATATTCTAACTTTATTTAGATACCTTATGGTGGAATTTAATGACGATACAGACTTTAACATTATCTTCCACAAGCTTAAGAATAAGGATTATTTACTTAAATATCATTCAGAATCAGAATTAAAAGGTAATCTAACATATCTGGCAGAGCAGATATTTAACTCACTACGCAGCACACAGAGTGATGACGTTATTAGTAAAATCAAAGCATATATTAAAGCAAATTATTCCAATAATTTAAACGTATCTGATATTGCACGAAAATTTTATTTAAACAGCAACTATTTATCTACAATTTTTAAAGAAAAAACTGGGATAAATCTTATCTCTTATATAGAGGGAATACGGATGGAAGAAGCCAAGAGGCTATTAGTGGGAAGTAATTTGACAATCAGTGAGGTAGCCCTGAAAACAGGATATTTAGATCCCAGTTACTTTTCAAAAGTGTTTAAGAAATATGCAGGACTTACTCCACGACAGTTTCGGGAAAAAGAACGAAGAGCCACCGCAAAATAATTTGCGGTGGCTCTTCGTTTGCGTGCGAAAGTCCTTAATCTGTCTTGGCAGTGGGAAAGAATGCGTTCTTACCTGGGAAAAACAATTACCTACCTGCTACTCGATTATAATTTAATTATAAATAACATGAGAATATTCTTATGTTTTTCCAATAATTTTACTGCCCTGTTTTAGAATGTTTTGTTAAAATTAAAATATGTAAGTTTTGGGATTTACAAAAAGGAAGGGGAAAGAGAATATGAAAAAAGTAAAAAAAATTGTAGCGTGTTTCCTTGCTTGTGTTTTAGCGTTACAAGGATTGGGTATGGGGAAAATATATGCTGCACCGGATACGGAGTCTGAGGGTAACACGGCAGAGGATATTCTGGAGCTTGTGGAGACTGTGGAACGTAGTTCCTACACCATACGCGGAACTATAGGGGGGACCGGTAGCCAGAGTGAGCTTAGCTCTAATCGTGTTATCATAGGAACAAATGTAACAAGCGAGACAGGAAACAAACAATCGGCACCCTCTATTTTAGGTGATACAGTATCCGAGGGCATTGGTGGATATAATCCACGTGTGGGATGCTTGCAGTTTCCATTGTCGTCAGAGGATTTAGCCCTTGAATTTGCAGAGGATGCAGAAGCAACGGTTACTTTAAAGTTAAATTCTACCGGGCTGCCGGATGCAAATCAATTTTTCCGTATGGCTTTGTATGAGACTAGTAATCCGGATGCAGTAACACCGTCAAATGAGGCTACATATAGTGCTAGAAATGGATATTCATATGAAGCTGCAATGTGGAGTGATAAGAAAATAGCCAACGGAACACCGGCGGCAGGTTTTGCAGTTGGAGAAGAAGACATTAGCTTTAATGTTAAAAATGCATTGACAAATGCAATAGATGAAAATAAGACAGGATTTATACTGCGTGCACAAACACCGGCGGCAGGTTGTCGTATTTACAATGAGAATAGTGCTGCACCACCGCTGTTATCTATAAAAATACCAACCTCTGTTACGGTGACTTGTTATGATGATGCTGGCAATTCTCTTATATCATATACAGGGGATGATGCATATGCTTACGGAGGATATTCCTGCAGCCCTAAACAGGAAATAAGCGTAGGGGATAAAAAATATGTATACAGTTCCGGAAATATTAAAAATATAACATCTATTTCTAAAATATCAGCAAACGGAACGGGTAATCAGATTAAGCTTTACTATGAAGAGGTTATTGAAAATCCCCCAAATCCTCAGGTAACATCGGAGGTTGATTTGTCTTATACAGAATATGACCGTCAAGTACTCAAAGTGGACGGGGAGCCGTTTTTTTATAATGGGATACAAATTCGTATTGATAAACTAAAAGATGTTTATAAATTTACAGATGATCAAATTAAAAATCTCTTTCAAGTAGCCAAAGATGATGGCTTCACGGTTGTAAATGCCCAAATTCGGTGGTCTGATATCCAACCGGATCAGAGTGTAAAAGCTACTGAGAGTACCTATATCTCAGGAGCAGATGCCACAGCAAATTTCGCAGCAGAGGATCATCTGAAAATCGAATATGATGCAGAGGGGATAAACCATTCACTGGGGTACATCAAATTTGATATAGCAGAGTTAAAAAAACAGCAAGCCAAGTGGGATGGTGCTAAAATCAGATTCTATGGAGGCGGCACCGGACAAAAATTAAATGTTTATGGACTGGAAGATGACAGTTGGGATGCCGAAACGCTTAATTGGGATAATGCCCCAGGACACAGCGGGTATACAGTAGAAGGAAGCGGAGTTCATGTACTGAGTGTTTCGCCCGAATATGATAAGGTGAACGATGTCAACTATTATGATTTTGATGTTACGGATTTTGTTAATGCGTATGGTGATGACGGAACGGTAAGCCTTGTTCTTCAGGCGGCAGAGGATGTGTCAGGAACAATTCAATTTGACAAAACGTGGACCGAATTGGTGGTATCCCAGAAGGATGTGTATGACTGGAGCTATCTGGATAAGGTGATTGGATGGGCGGAAGATGCGGGAATCAAATTAGAAATTCTGTGGTTCGCAACAGATACCTGCAGTGTCACAATTGACAGCCGTGTTCCTTTGTATGTTTTTAATAATTATCAGAAAAGCTTGACGGATGAAGAACTTCCGTTTTTCAAGAAACAATCCGGTGATCCGGGGGTAAGGATTACCGGTACATATTGGTACCTGATGTGTAAAAATGATATGGATTTAAGGGCAAAAGAAAAGCAGGTTATTAAGGATATGTTTGACCATGTGGCCAGGTACAATGCTTCAGCAAGTATTAAAAACACGATTATTGGCTGTCAGGTGGCAAATGAACCTCAAATTGGAAAATTACATGGTAGTTCTGTTAAAAACTCAAATGGACAGACAGTTCCTCATTGCATGTGTGATAATTGTATCTCGTTGAAAGGGAGCATGGGTAATCAGGCGTTTCGTGATAAGACTATGTGGGAATATACCAATAATCTTGCGGCCGGGGTGAAAGAATCTGATTATTCAGTGTGGACAAGAATAAATAATGTTCAGGGTACAGATGCAGAAGGGGTTGCTTATAATGAACAAATGCGGGCAACTACCGGAACCAATGTGGATTACATTGGTATTGACCCCTATGGACAGGGGCTGAACTATTTTTATAACCTGGGACATTCGTCAATATATGCAAGGTTCGGCAATCTGCCGATGGTTATGGAAATGGGTGGTGAAGATGATCGTACACCTAAGTTTATTATGAAAACGCTGGCAGGAGGAGGTTTTTACAACGTCTATGATCTATGCAGTCCGGACGGTCATTCCTTATATGATGGAGGAGTTGGGCAGGGGGATAATATTCAGCCTCATGGTGCTTATGTAGAGGAATTGAGAAATACAAATAAAATGCTCAATAAAATATCTTATGATCTGGCAGTCAGAAGACCGGATGGAGCTTTTGGAACTACTTTGAAGTATTTTAATGATACAGGTACTGCCGCAGAAGAAATAACAAAACAAATCCGGGGAATTGACGTTACTTACAAAACGGATAATGGCGGCACAGGAATTGCAATTGAAAAGAACTCAAAAGAGATTTCGCTGGTAAGTACAACGGCATCAAAGTTTACGCTGAAGGGATTGGGAAATTATCAGGTTGAGACGGTAGAAGAGGGTTATTATGAAGGACAGCAATGGGTGAAAACGAACGATTTATCGTATCAGGCAGGGACCAACCTTGTTATTGACATGCCTGCATATGGATGTGTTAGAGTTACTACTCAAAAAGTAATTCCGGCAAGTCAGTCACAAATAAATTATGAAGCAGAAATGTTATCTTATCATCTGTCAGAGGGCGTAACAAATGAAGTCTGGAATGATGGAGCAAGTAATGGCTATTGGGTCAAAGTATTTCCAAATGAAGTGGGAGACTTCGTAGAATTTACTCTCAATGTTCCAAACAAAGCTAAGTATCAGGTATATACCGGTTATCGTGCAGGTGGAACCAGAGGTACGGTACAGCTTTCCATTGATAACGAAGAGTATGGAACACCGATTGATATGTATCGTTCTAATGCCGGTTATCTTGAAGCATCAGCAGGAACGCTAAACCTTGAAGGAAAGCACACCTTTCGTTATACGCTGACAGACAAAAATACCGGCAGCACAGGCTTTGATATGGGCTTTGATTATATTAAGCTTATTCCTGAAGAAGAGGTTAATGAAATCTATTCCGTTAATATTAATCAAAGTGTCGGTGGTAAGATTACAGCAAACCCAATGAAAGCAGAAAAAGGGCAAGAGGTAAAACTGACAGTGACTCCTAATTCAATGTATAAAGTTACCGATCTTTGTATAAACGGAAATTCAGTTTTCGGTGCTTCTTTGCTCGATGCAGACGGGACAGTTACTTATACGTTGCCGGATGTTCAGTCAGATATAAATGTAACGGCCGGTTTTGCATTAATGAATAATGACGAAGGAGGCTTTGCATTATTTGACGGAAATATTGTTTCGGACATTTATGTTTCAGATGACGATTTTTCTCAGATCAAGCGTGCGGCTGGGGATCTGAAAGAGGATATAAACAGTGTTACGGGTAATATGCCGGAGATAAAGACGAGTGGAAGTGCCCCGTTAATGATCATAGCCGGTTCAGTTGAGAAAAACCAGATAATTCAGGATCTGATGGCTGCCGGCAAATTGGATGAGGTAAAGGATCTGCAAGGAAAATGGGAAGCATTTGTCATGAAAGTGGTTGACAATCCTGTGGCTGGCTGTGATAAAGCGTTAGTTATTGCCGGAAGTGACAAGCGTGGTACGATTTACGGCATTTATGAAATGTCTCAACAGATGGGGATTTCGCCATATCACTGGTGGGCGGATGTTGCTCCGGTAGAGTTGGATAAAATCATTTTACATGACGGGTTAATTAAAAAAGAGGGTGAACCAACGGTAAAATATCGAGGTATCTTCATTAATGATGAGCGCAATCTTTGGAATTGGTCGGCTCAGTTTAAGAACGACCTGAAAGATTTGCAGGAAGCAAGTCCAGGCCAGCCTAATGCCGCTGTTTACAAAAAAGTATATGAACTGCTGTTACGATTAAAGTTGAATGCTCTATGGCCAGCCATGCATGAATACAGTGATGAATTTAATAAATATACTTACTCGAATGGAGAAATAACCAAGTTTGATCCGAATGGTATACCAATTAATGCCTATTGGGCAAACGAATATGGGATTATGATGGGTAGTTCTCATTGTGAACCGATGCTTAGCAATAGCGTTGATGAGGCTTGGGATATTTGGAAGGAACAAAATGCTGCCAAGTATGGAAGGAATCTTTCCTATGATTATACTAAAAATCCAGATGCACTCCTGGCTTATTGGCGTGAGCGTGTTGAGTCAAATAAGGAATTTGATAATATTTATACATTAGGTATGCGGGGAAGACACGATGGCGGCTTGTCCTTTGGTGGTTTGACAAATCCGACTACAGCACAGAAGGTGGCGGTATTAGAGGAAATCATCACCGAGCAGCGTAAAATACTTGTGGATGTACTTGGCAAACCTATTGAAGAGATACCGCAAGTCTTCATCCCTTATAAAGAGGTGGCCGACTTATATAATGCGGGGCTGCAAGTACCGGAAGATGTAATCCTCATGTGGGCAGAAGATAATCACGGTCAACTGCGTCAGGTACCTACCGAAGCAGAGAGGACGCGTTCGGGAGGAGCAGGTATTTATTACCACGTTTCTTACTGGGGGAGTCCGAGAAGTTATCTATGGATTAATACAACGCCGCTTTCCCATATGTATGAGGAATGTAGAAAAGCCTATGATACCGGGGCTGCTAACTATTGGATCTTGAATGTTGGCGATATTAAGCCATCAGAGATATCGCTGGAATTCTTTGCGGAAATGGCACGGGATATTAATAAATATGACGACAGCAATATATCAAATTATGTGCAGAAGGTTGCCAGCCGGGATTTTCTGGCAGATGAAGAAACCGCAAATGAGATCTCGGATATTATGAACAAATATTATCAGTATAACATAGCCAAACGACCAGAGTTTCAAGGTTACGAGAACAGCGATGGGGCAAGTTTATTCAGTCTGATTAATTATGGTGATGAGGGGCAGATACAAGTGAATCGCCTAAATGATTTGTTTAACCGTGCAAAAGATATTTATGAAAACATGGACCCGGTGCGGAAAGATGCCTTTTATGAAATGGTTTACTATCCGATCAGAGTTAGTAAATTTATGCTGGAAAAGAATATCTATCACCAGAAGCATGAATTATATGCAAAACAAGGCAGATATGCAAGCGTGATCGCTTATGCGGATGCATCTAAAGCAGCATACCAAAGCTATCAGGATGACCTCAAATATTTTAACAATGATCTGCAGAATGGGAAATGGAATAAGATTATCAATCCAAATGTGGATTGGATTCCACAGATCAAAGGAGTACTAAGTTACACTTATCCAACTATTGCCGGAACCGGCCTTGGCACGGTTTGCGAAGGTCAGGAGACAGGTAATGAAAACATAACGCTCAAGTTTTCATCTTTAACAAATGACAGGCGTTTCCTTGATGTATTTACGAAGGGTAAGGAAGCAGGGGGGTGGACAATTACACCAAGCAGTGATTTCATCAAACTGTCCAAGTCATCCGGAAATGTGCAGGTGGAAGAACGCGTCTGGATATCTATAGATTGGGATAAATTGTCATCCGGAGTTACAAACGGAACAGTCAGAGTGACCGGGCCAGGCCTGGATAAGACATTTAATGTCTCGGCTGAGAAAATAGATAATAACACCATTACGAATGCAGATTACGTGGAAGCGAACGGATATGTGGCAATTGAAGCAGAACATTTCAGCAGAAGCATTGCCGCAGGGGGCAGTGAGTGGAAGCTGGTTAAGAACTGGGGACGTGTGGGTGATTCTATGCGTGTATATCCGGATGTCGCACGTCGGATTGATATTACCGAGGCTGATTTTATGACAAAGTCAGCAAGACTGGAATATAAGGTATACTTTAAGACGGCAGGGACACATAAGGTAACATTATACCGCAACCCAACATTGAACGAAGGTTCTGAAAATGGTGTGACTCGTTCGGCCAGAACAGCTATTGGAATTAATAACTCGATACCTGTGTTGGCAAGAGGAAGTGCCCAAACCAGCGCTGGCGGGTGGAAAAAAATGGTACTTGAACATACCGATAAGATTACCGAGGCAAGTATTACAGTTCCGTCAGCAGGTGTTCATACACTGGCAGTATATAAGTCTGATCCAAGCATCGGCTTTGACCGTATTGTAGTAAATACCGGAGGTGAAGTGACTTCCTATTACGGGCCGCCGGAAAGCTATAATTCCAAATATGCCTCTGAAATAACACCAGCACCAATATCCTTGTTGCCGGAAAACCTTGATGAACTTTATTTAGCTTCTGACTATGAGGCACCTGATCGGCCGGAGCCGGCATATTTTATGGAAAGCTTTAATGAATACACCATTGGTAATTTTACAGATAATAATTTTTGGAACGTATTTGGTACTGGCGGAAGCAACAAGTTGGAAATAGTAGCGAATCCGGCAAATCCCGAAGATAAATTATTGCATATAAACCGATCCTCTGGATCTTTGGGGATATATAACAAGGAAGTGCTGAATCTAAGTGGAGTATTTACAGTTGAAACGCGTTTGAAACGATCATCCACACAAAATAATCAGTATAGTCTCTATACCTATGCGAATAATTATTTCAATACTTCTGCACCGGGAAGTTCCACTAATCCTTCAGCGACTATTGCAATGGTAAATGGTAAAATTCGCAGCCATAATGTTCGTGATGCAAGTACAACTGTTGATGCCGGAAGTTATGCAGCGGATAAGTGGTATCTCATTCAGAACGTTGTAAATATGAATACCGGAACGTATGATTTCTACATAGACGGAGAAAAAGTATTGTCTAATCAGCCATTGCGTACCTGGAATGCAAGTCTTGTTATTGACCGGCTGTCACTTTACGGAGCAGATGCGGACGGTGATTTATACGCTGACTTTATCAATGTCTTTGAGGGTGTGAAAACCGGAACCGCAAGTTTACCATACATATTGGAACTTCAGCAGAGTACCGGCGGCTCATTGACGGCAAGCAGAACGGAGGTAGAGAAGACAGAAGCCGATAAATCTGTGACGCTGACTGCCAAACCGGCGATCGGCTATAGATTTAAAGAGATTAAGCTAAATGGAACCGCAGTCAATGCAACGGAGGGAGCGGATGGAGCGTATACATATACACTGAATGTTGAAAACGATATATCCGTATCGGTGAGCTATGAAAAGCTTACGGAACCGGGCTATTACGGGGTTAATATTCAGCAAAGTGCAGGCGGGTCGGTAACTGCGGATAAAGAGGAAGTGAGAGAAGGTGAAGCCGTGAAATTAACGGTTACTCCGGATATCGGATACAAAGTGAAAGAAATAAGAGTAAATGAGTCGGCAGTCAATGCCACGGCAGATGCCAGCGGTACATTTACGTATACGGTAACCAATGTCACGGAACATTTGACGATAACGGCAAGGTTTGAAGTGTTGGAAGTTCCGGAGCCCACCTATTACACGGTTACGGTTCAGACCAAAGCAGGTGGATTATTGACAGCAGATAAGATGAAAGTAAAAGAAGGTGCTTCTGTTAAACTAACTGCCACACCAACCCCCGGTTACAGGGTTAATGAGATTAAAGTGAATGGGAAAGCGGTTAATGCCACAGCAGATACAAATGGTGTATTCACTTATACGGTGGAGAATGTAATGACAGAACTGACGGTAACAGCAACTTTTGAAAGGTTGGCAGATTCTGATAATCAAAAATTAGTTCCGGGAATGAGTACCACTCATAAGATTGGGTATTTGTGGTACCAAGTAACCAAATCAGCAGAATTAGGTGGAACAGTAATGGTAACAAAGGCTGATACGAAAACCAGAAAAACCATTAAAATTCCTAATAAGGTAAACATCAATGGTTATATCTTTAAAGTGACCGAAATTAAAAAGAAAGCTTTCCAGAAAAATAAGAAGCTGAAAACAGTGAAGGTTGGGGATAATGTTAAGATAATTGGGGCCTCTGCTTTTGCGAATTGTCCGAGACTTAACAAAGTAACGGTTGGAAAGGGACTTACAACAATCAACAGCAAAGCATTTTACAAAGACAAAAACCTCAAAAAACTAATTATTAAAACCAAGAAACTGAAGACGGTAAGAAAGAAGGCGTTTAATGGCATTAACAAGAAAGCGATCATTGATGTTCCGAATAGTAAGGTAAAGAAATACAAAAGAATCTGTAAAAATAAAGGGCAGGCCAAAACAGTAAAGATAAGATAAGGTTTAATATCAGATAAAATATCAGGTAAAATCAAATAGCTTTCTACTATATATCATTATTGTGATATTTACACATTTCTATATATGGTAGAAAGCGTTTTGAGTTCAGGAGGAGAATGATGAAAAACAAAGTGAAGAGTATATTTATTTTCACGTTATTTTTGGTAATCGTGTTTCAAGTATTTGAAATGCATACATTTGCTACGGAGAAGGATAAAGAGCTTTCTCTTGAAGTTGAGACGAATGACCAAGTACTTTCGGCGTCTGTTTCGTCAGAGGAAGGTAAAAATATAATTACGGTTATTCACGATTACTGGTCGAAAACAGGGGCTGTTGATGGAACACGAGCTGATAAATCAAATCTTGAGATCGTGTTTAAGACATCCGAAGGGGCGGCAGTAGAACGCGTGGACGGGAAAAAGCTTGCAGAAACAAAGGATTATTCTGTACCATTTGAAGTTAAGGTGCAGATGGATGGTGATGCAAATGTATTTAAAATGTATGAGGTGCGTGTTGTAATTCTAATAACACCGATACGGATCCCTGGTATTAACGATGCCACAGGGACACTTGGGATGAAGTTCTTTGCAGATCCCGATATATTTGTAGACGATAATGGTAAATATTATATGTATCCTACAACCGATGGACATGCTTTGTGGAAAGGATGGCAAATCCGCTGTTTTGAGTCAGATGATCTTGTTACATGGGAGGATAAAGGTATCATGATAGATTTGCAGGATCAGAACCTTGACGGTGTAAAAGATACAGATATATTACCGAATCGCAGCATGAGGGCATGGGCTCCGGGCATTGCTAAACGGGATGGAAAATACTTTCTGTATTTTTCCGGCAGAGACGATTCTGATACCAGTGCCAGTAACCAATCTAATGTAGCAGTATCTGACCGGCCGGATGGTGGTTTTGTATTACAACCGGTTAAGGTTACAAGTGGGATTGACCCTGCTGCATTTAAAGATCCGCAGACCGGAAAATGGTATCTGACATGGGGCCAGAGTAATGCCAGGCGTATTGCTGAATTAAATGATGATATGATCAGTGTTAAATCAAGTGGTCAAGTTACACCGGTAGCCACGAGGTTCAATGAAGGTGCATATCTTCACGCAAGAAAATACAAAGGTGAATGGACGTACTATTTTACGTATTCAGTGGATGATACAAATAATGAAGGGTATAGCGTTCATTATTCCACAGCACCGGCCATTACAGGGCCTTGGACATATCGGGGGGCAATCCTGCAGAAGGACTCGAATAAAGGAATTCTGGGGACGGGACATCATTCTATTATTCAGGTGCCGGGTACAGACGACTGGTATATTGTCTATCATTGTTTTCTTACCGACTCAATGCGTCCAAGACTTTTTGACCAAGTAGAGAATATTCAAATCAGGACAGGTAATAAACGCGAAGTTCGTATTGCACGTTTAACTTTTAGTGAACCAAACTCAGGAACGCCGCTTATAGAACCTGTACAAGTCACATATGAAGGTGTGCCGGCGGAGAGAGTACCGAAAGTAAGTGTAAATGGTGTGTCGCAACATGGAACCGCGGAAGTTGGTACAAAACTAACGGCAATATTTAATGAAACATGGGAGGAAGATACATGGCAGTGGTATCGCGACGGCATACCTGTTTTTGGAGCAACAAAAAAGGAATATGTCATTACATCTGAGGATGAAGGCAGTCAGATAACCGTAAAAGGAACAGCACGATCTGCCACAGGCGTGAGACAAAATGGGAAAGATGAATTGTCCTTAACCAATGAACTGGAATCTCAAGTAGTGAGAATTGCCGGGTGTGAGGCGAAAACAGCAGTAATTAATGCTGGATCACAGCCTTCAGAGCTTCAGTTGCCAAAGACGGTAAATATTTTCATGTCAGATGGAACGAAATCAACAGTAAGCGTTGAATGGAATACAGTAACAGCTGCTCAATTGGCGAATCCAAATGAATTACTTATCAGTGGTATAGCAGAGGGGAAAAAGACAAGGCTGTATCTAAGTGTCCGGGGACCGGCTGGTGTACGCCCCATTTCTATAGCAACTCCTGTAAATACGAAACCTGTTATGCCAGGTTTGGTGGATGTTATTTGGACAGATGGTTCAGTGGAGAAAAAAGCAGTGCAATGGGATGATGTTCAAGAGACTCAATTGAATGCAATTGGTACATTTTCAGTTCATGGCGTGGTAAAGGGGTATCCGGCTTATCAAGCGGTTGCAAATATTCGGGTTGGAATTCCTGCGGAAATTATCATTTCGTCACCGGCAAATGGCGGAGCTGTTGCAGATGCTTCGGCAGGAATGGATGTTGGATATAGATTGATTGATGATGCGTGGGATCAGCAGGATGCGTGGAATAATACAGCGGACGGTCAAGTTTCCCAACTATCTGATTGGATTGTGCTAAGGTTCGACAAAAATTATACAATAAATAAGGCAAGTATCTATTTTTGGAAAAAGGCATATCAGCTTCCGCATGAAGTTAAAATCGAGTATTTAAATGAAAGTAAACAATGGATACAGGTATCTGGTTTGAGAAAAAATAAAGACTTTGTACTCTATGATCCGGTTGATTTTACCTTTGATCCTATTCGAACTGAACAGCTGCGGTTTACATTTTCAGTGACGAAATATGATACGGGGCTGACCGCGATAGGAGTCTCAGAGATACGGGTATATTCAAATGTTGTTCAACAAAATAAGACCGCCCAGTTAGAGGATTTAAAAGTAGGAGGAACGACGGTATCGGGCTTTAGTGCAGATAGATATCATTATACTGTGCTTCTTAAAGAGGGTGAACAAATCCCTCAGGTGACAGCTTCCGGCAAAGAGAATGCAACTTATTTTATACGTCAAGCGCTAACAGGCAATAGTTTAGCAATAGTTGAAGCGGTGTCAGAAGATGGTCAGTTTTCAAAAAACTACACCGTACAATTCAAACAAATAAATCCTGAGCAGCCGGATGAGCCGGAAAAACCAGAACCTGATACGAACACAACAGAGGACGGGACAGAAGTTCCGGTAACGGTTCCAAATAATCAAGTTCCTAAAAAAAATACCACCTGCAAAATAGGATATTTATGGTATAAGGTTACAAAATCAGCAGCAAAAGGTGGAACAGTAATGGTGACAAAAGCAACTACGAAAACCAGAAAAACAATTCTTGTTCCGAATACGGTAAAGATCAAAGGATATACCTTTAGAGTGACCAAAATCGGAAAGAAGGCCTTTCAAAATAATAAGAAGCTGAGAACGGTGACAATTGGAAAAGAAGTGGTGACGATCGAAAGCAGGGCATTTTACAAAGCTAAGGCCCTTAGGAAAATTACTATAAAGTCTGGGAAGTTAAAAACAGTAAAAAAGAAGGCATTCTCAGGAATCTCCAGGTATGCTGTGATAGATGTACCAAATAAAAAACTAAATTCATATAAAAAGCTTCTTAGAAAAAAAGGGCAGGCGAATACAGTGAAAATTAAGTGATATATCAGTAAAAAGCAAACTGTACGCATATAAAAAGGGGGGAAGCAAGATGTTAAAAAGAATCGATTGTATCTTAGCAGCAATACTAGTTGGAGCTATGATAATACAATTGCCAGTATTTGCATTTACAGGCAAGAAAAATGAAGCATACAAGCAGGCGGTTGAAGCTAATACCACAAAAGTAATCGAAACGCCCGCAAGAAGCGAGGATTTTAATGATGATTGGACTTTCCGTGCATGGCTGAATGCAGGACCAAACAAATCTACCTATGGAGGACCCGATTCGACTTATTATTCCAAAAACTTTGATGATTCATCTTGGCGGAAACTTGATCTTCCTCATGATTGGAGCATAGAGCAGGATTTCACAGGAGAAGTCAGTGTGGAATATGGTGCGCTGCCTACCGGTACAGGCTGGTATCGTAAACACTTCGTACTACCGGAAACGTATGGGGGAAAACGGGTGAACATTGACTTTGATGGTGTATTTATGAATAGTTACATATATGTAAATGGTCAATTGGCCGGTCATTATCCCTATGGCTATATGGCATTTTCCTTTGATATTACGGAGTATCTGGTTTGTGACGGAGTAACTGAAAATGTAATTGCAGTAAAGGTAAATAGCCCTATTGGCGGCAGCAGATGGTACACCGGTAGTGGTATCTATCGGGATGTAAAGCTTACGGTTACCGAACCAGTCCATGTAGCACAATGGGGGACTGCGATTTATACACCGAATATCGAGACTGAGTATCAGAGTGGTTTGGTAACAGTACAGGCAAGGACAACCGTAGAAAATGAGGGGATGGTACCGGCATCTGTTACTGTGCGCAATACGATTTTAGAATATGATAGTGGAAATGTTTTTGCCGGGGCCAGTACAGATACCAGTGCACCTGTTACTTTAGAGGCTGGTCAGAAGCAAGATATAGAACAGTCAATCATGGCAGAGAGCCCGCGCCTTTGGTCTGTATCCAATCCGAACCTATACAAAATGAAAACTGAAATAATGGTAAATAATGAAGTAGTTGACACCTATGAAAGCAGATTTGGTTTTACGTGGTCAGATTTTGATAAAAACGACGGGTTTTCATTGAATGGGGAATGGATGAAGATGCAAGGCGTGTGTATGCACCACGATCAGGGAGCCTTGGGGGCAGTGGCAAATGCTGCGGCGATAGAACGGCAAATGCAGATTATGAAGGAAATGGGAGTCAATGCCATCAGAGTGTCTCACAATCCAGCCACTCCGGAATTACTGCGGATTTGTGACGAATTAGGTTTAATGGTAGTAGAAGAAGCGTTTGATGGATGGTGGACGAAAAAGTCATCTAACGATTACGGTGCGTTTTGGCGAACGGTATGTACACATCCAGATGCTGAAGAGGGAATTTTTTGGGGACAATATGATTTTCAGCAAATGATACGCAAGTCAAGAAACTGTCCTTCCATTATTATGTGGAGTATTGGTAACGAAGTGTTTGACTCTGGTTCATGGGCAACAGAATGGGTTAGAGATGCTGTGCAGAAATATTCCAAGGAAGTAGATCCGGCTGGTCATCCTTGTACAATGGGTGAAAATGGTTTTAAGAGAAATGCTTACAGCGCGACAAGCGTAAAAACACAAATGGCGGATTTACTGGACGTGGTTGGTTTAAACTATAGTGAAGAAAGATACCAGGAATATCATGCTACTCATAAACCAAACTGGATACTTTATGGGTCGGAGACGGCATCTGCGGTAACCAGCCGCGGCTATTATTCTGATCCGGAGAAGGATCTTGGGGCGGGATATATTAATGAGTATCAGCTCTCATCTTATGATAACAGTAGTGTAAACTGGGGACGGACGGCAACAGACTCCCTTATCCCGGATCGTGACAACAAATACATTGCAGGTCAATTTATTTGGACTGGCTTTGATTACATAGGAGAACCTTCACCCTTTGGCTCTAAAGGCGGTGAAGGCAACAGTGGCCCCAAAAGTTCTTATTTCGGTATCGTTGATACCGCAGGATTTCCAAAGGATAGCTATTATTTGTATCAAAGTCAATGGCTTGATGTGAACAGGGATCCTATGGTTCATATCTTCCCCCACTGGAACTGGGAGGATAATGCGCTGCGTTCCAAGGTGACTTATAAATCAGGAGCGAACAGCGGAAAAATACCGGTTCGCATTTATTCGAATGCTCCTTCAGTAGAACTGTTTGTCGATGGGGAAAGCCAGGGGAAGAAATCATTTGTACAAAAGACAACAAATTATGGATACAGGTATCAGCAGCAATCAGAAAACAGTGACAGACTCTATCTTGAGTGGCCGCTGGAATGGGATTATAAAGTGGGGACAAAGATAGAGGCAGTTGCATATGACGTACAAGGGAATATAATTGCCCGTGACAAGGTTGTAACTGCCGGTACAGCAGCAAAGCTGGATGCAGTGCCGGAACGTTCTGTTATTAGTGCAGATGGTTATGATTTAAGTTATATTACGGTAGATGTACAAGATAAAGAGGGGAATTTTGTTCCAACTGCCGATAATGAAATTTATTTTAATATCAGCGGTAACGGAAAGATTGTAGGTGTGGACAATGGTAATTCCGAGACCTGGGAACGATATAAGGACTATAGTGGGATTTGGAAACGCAGTGCCTTTAGCGGAAAGGCATTGGTAATCGTGCAATCAACTAAAGATGCGGGCAGTTTTACCCTCACTGCCACTGCTTCCGGACTGCAATCAGACTCTGTAACGATATATACCAGTGAAGAAGATTTAACGGGTGACCAGATTTTGGGATATGAGACAGCAGCCATAGTTGTTAATTCGGGAATTAGCCCTGATGAACTTACATTACCAGTTACTGTGGATGCAATTAAGGCGGATGGCTCAAGAACACCGGTAAATGTTGAGTGGGATTTGGTGACTGCCGAACAATTGGCTCATCCGGCCGAATTGACTGTAAAGGGTATAGTAGAAGGAGGAGCACAAACGACCTTAACCTTAATCATACGCGGACCTGCAGGGGCACGTCCGGTTTCGGTAGCTACCACAGTAAATATCCAACCCGCTATGCCAACAACAGTAGATGTCATCTGGACAGATGGCAGTGTTGAGAAAAAGGCAGTAATCTGGGAGCCTATTTCAGGAGACAAACTAAATAATCTGGGAACTTTTTGCATCAATGGAACGATCGAAGGTTATTCTGATCTCCAGGCGGTTGCTAATATTCGGATAGGAACTTCACAAGAGGCTATTATATCACTTCCGAAAAATGGAGGAGCCGTTGCAGACGCTTCCGCAGGACTTGATGTTGCGGAACGGGTAATTGATAATAAGTGGGATCAGGTAGATGCCTGGAATAATAGTAACAGCGGAAGCGGAGCAAGTAAGTCCGACTGGATTCAACTGAAATTTAATAAAACCTATACGATCAGTAAAGTCAAACTATATATCTGGAAAAAGGCGTACCAAGTTCCTGATTCTGTGAAAATTGAGTATTTAAATGATGAGGGCCAGTGGACAGAGGTATCAAACCTTCAGAAAGATAAGGATTTTATTCTTTATGATCCGGTTAATGTTACATTTGATCCTATTCAGACTGAGCAGTTGCGCTTTACCTTCTCAGTAAGTGCGTTTTTGGGAGGATTAACATCCATAGGTGTATCAGAAATATCAGTGTACTCAGATGTAGTCACACAAAATAAAACGGCTCATTTGGAAGAACTCAAAATAGATAATGAAACTATACCTGGGTTTGCTTCTGATGTATTTAATTATACGGTAACTTTGGGATATCTGGATCCGGTACCTCAAGTGAGTGCAGCTGCAAAGGATCATGCAACTTGTTTTGTTCGTCAGTCGCTCACTGCTTATGGGTCAGCAATTATAGAGGTAATATCGGAGGATGGGAAAACTTCTAATATTTATACGGTACAGTTTAATCGGAAAAATCCTGTTTTAAGTAAAGTTATTCTCTTGGATCCGGGCACAGTAACAGAAAATGAAATAATTACGCTTCAGGTAGCAGGTGAACTAGAAGACGGGATTAAGATTTCAAATGAAAAAGCATCCATTTCTTATACAGTGGAAAACAAAACTGGCCAGGCCAAAATTGAAAATGGGAAATTATATGTTTATTTAGCCGGGACAGTAGAGATTATTGCACATATGTCTTATCAGGGTGTTAGTCTGGACTCTGCGCCAATGGTGATTGACATTCAGAAAGATGCTGCAGAAAGACAAATTATTTCCTTTGAAGCTGTTTTAGTTAAAACGAATCCTGGAACATTGCCTGATTTACCAGACAAAGTAGTGGCAAATTATGACAGGGGATTGTCAAATGAGGTAAGTGTCAGATGGGATACGATCGATGCCAGCCAATATACGGCAGTTGGACGATTTACAATCAATGGTTTGGTAGAGGGGACAGCAGTCAGGCCCACAGCGACAATTGAAGTGGTCGGGCCACTAGTAGCAGAAAATATTTCTCTCGGAGCAGTTACAGGTTATCCGGTAAGACTTCCGGACCAGACAACCGTCTACTTTAGTGATGGTACGGAAGAAATGATGAATATAAACTGGAGTCAGGAACCAGAGATCGGAGCAGGTGATATTAAGATTTATAATGGCGTGATAATCTGCGGTAACAAAACGCTGCCGGTAAAGGCTTCAGTACGTTCGGCAGAAGCAGAAAAAAGTGATAATTATGTCCTGATGTTTAACGGTTGGGGAAAACCCTCCGGACTTGCTTCTTTTACAAATGATACTTATGTGAATCCGAACAGTAAGGACAATGCTTCCTATTTAAATGATGGTGATATTTCCTTTGACACGGGCAGCAGCAAAAAAATCTGGTGTAACTATGTCGCAAGTTCAGTTGATCCTAATAAGGTACAACGCTCTGAGGATTGGGTATCAGCAACGATTGCAGTTGGAGGACAGATTGTTGAAAAGGTGGTAGATACTGCTCGGTTTGGCGTAGTTGATGAGGGAAGTGCCAGTACCAAAACAATACGGATTCCGAAATCTTATTATGTTGAGTATTATCATGGTCCTGAATATACGATGGAAGATAACGGAGCCTATATTGATAAGGGAGGCCATATGGAAAATACCGAATACTGGCCTGATAATCCACTTACTAAATCAGAAAACTGGACCGAAGTTCAATATATTGAAAAACCACAATTACCTTTAAGAACAGATTTCCAACGTATGCTGGAAGTTACATTTGAACCGGTTGAAACCAGTTTGATCCGTATCCGTATGGAAGCACAGACGGATTGCTGCATAGGTGTTAATGAACTTGAAGTTTATGGGCGTACACCACTCCTAAACAGTATAGCAACAGATATTGAAATCCAAATCAACGGCAAAGATTATATAAATCAGTTTTCAAATAATATATTAAAATTACCATTCCCGAAAGAAGGGGAAAAATTCCCTGAGATTACGGCTACAGCAGGGAACAATGCTGCAGTTACCGTTATTCCGGCAACCACACTGGATCCAACTACCGTTATTCGATTTGTGCCGGAAGATGGGAACCAGACTGCTATCAAAGTTTATACGATTCAATTCTACAGCAATTATATTGTGAAACTGAACCCGATGGGGGGCAATGTATCGCCGACATCAATTGAGGCAGAAGCAGGGAAAGAAATAGGAACATTGCCCAATCCGATCAGAGGCGGGTATGCTTTTAAAGGATGGTATACAGCAGAGGCGGGAGGTGAAAAAGTGACCATTGCTACTAAAATAGCTGGAAACATGACGGTATATGCCCGCTGGGAAAAGATATCGGATGTAGCCACATATACGGTAACGTTAAACCCGACTGGCGGTAATGTATCACCGACATCAATCCAAGTTATTATGGGAAAAGAAATAGGAACATTACCAACACCAACCAGAAATGGGTATTCGTTCAAAGGATGGTACACAGCTGCGAACGGTGGAACAGCGGTAAATATGACTATGAAAGTGACCAGCAACATGACTATCTATGCACACTGGGAGTCTTTGGCAGCGGAAAGCAGGTTTAAGAAGGGTAAACTGTGGTATAAGGTAGTAAAACCAGCACTTTCCACAAGTAAGGAAGGTACTGTCTCTGTGGTAGGACCGGTCAATAAGAACTTAAGAAAAGCAACCATACCATTAACTGTAAAATCAGGAAGTTTTACTTATAAAGTAGTAAGTGTCGCAAAGTTTGCCTTCAAGAATAATAAAAAGCTAAAGAACGTGAAGATAGGCAATAATGTGCAGCAGATTTCAAATGGTGCATTTTATGGATGTACATCTCTTGTCAAAGTTACAATTGGTAAAAACACAGAGAAAATAGGAAGTAAGGTATTTTATAAGGCCAGAAAGCTAAAGAATGTCATAATACAAAGTAAAAAGCTAAAATCCGTAGGAGGAAATGCGTTTAAGAATATCCATAAGAGTGCCAAAATAAAAGTGCCGCCTTCCAGGCTCAACAAATACAAAAATAAAGTATTAAAGGGAAAGGGACAAAAGAAAACGGTTAAGGTAATCAAAAATTAGCTCAATTTAAACAGACTTTAAGAGGTACTTTGTAGGCGGTTGAACTGCAGTATTAAAGAGGGGAAAGGAGGAAGGGGATCGTGTGAATCGTGAAGAGGAAATTATTTTTGAGGTAATTTAAAATATAGAAGTAAAAAGATGCTTCGATTATCAACGAAATCAACCGCCCAAATTATTATATAAATATGGAAACATCAAACGAAATTATAAAAATGACAGAAGAAAGGTAGGAAAGAGAGTATGAAAAAAATAGTTTCATTTCTATTACTATTATCAATGTTAGTGTCAATGATACCAATAAGTGTTTTTGCAGAAAATTCAGAAAGGCAGGAAAGAAGTTCCAGAGATTATGATTTTACAGACTATTCATCTACGGCGAGTTGGGATACGGTAGATTTGGGAAGTGATAATACAGAAGACCCGATTATTGAATTCGATATCACCCCCAAAGCAGAAGCGGTCGATGGACTTGTTGGTTATACATCCCAGACTGGAACTATAAGTGATTGGGGAAATCCGCATATAGCGTTTCGGACAAATCCTACAACAAAGGTATTTGAGGCACATGGAGGTAGCTATAAAGCAGATGCTGTAATACCATATGAAGCAAACAAGACATATCATGTAAAGATTCATGTGAAGCTTAGTCAGAGAACATATGATGTATTTATCACTAGTCCTGACGGAACAATACAACAATTGGCATCAAACTATGCATTTCGTAATAAAGCAAATATATCTGATATAGGTAGAGTTGTTGCCAGGGGCGGCTTGAATGCACCTGCTGGTCAATTTGTTATTACAAATCATACAATAAGAAATGAATCTGATATAGACGAAGATTTGGGAAATGTAGAGATACAAGTTCAGAACAATAAAGGAGAAGTTCTTGCGAGTAAAGAAAATGAAGAGGATGATTTTTTAGTTTATAATGGAACCTATAACTATAATAACGATGTCATAGTATTTAAAGCACCGGAAGGTGTAAAGCATATGGTACTTCAAGTTGACGAATTTGTGGGAATACCGACAGTTACAGGAGAAGAAGTTGCGGGTGCAGCTAATGAAACGGAAGCAAGAGCTGACTTTGATTATACTTATAGTGAATCAATTGTATATGCACCAAATGGGGAAATTCGGTTTACGGTTCCTAAGCCTGCAAATTATAGTGAAACAAATAATTTTAGTCCTTATGACCCGCGGGCGTTTACAGGAAATACTCATAGAATAACAGCCAGGGTTGCAACGGAGGAAGAAATCTATGAATATCGAAATCTAGCTGTAAATCCTTATGACAATTATGAAACAACTCCTTATAATCAGCACTATAATAAATATTCTTTCCCCCATGCGGTTGCTAATGTAGTCACACGTGACGAATTAAGATTTGTTCCGCGTAATGCGATAGACGGATTTGAACTAAACAACTGGCACTCTTTCTTTCCATATCAATCATGGGCAGGTGGAGCACGTAGTGACCTCAACTTCTCTGTCATGTTTGGCCGTACTGTAGAAATTGATAAGGTAGATATCATACTTCGTGCACAGTGGCATGACGGACACGATACATATTGGAATAAGGCAGTACTGGAATTCTCGGATGGATCGGAACAGATTGTTGAACTTGAAAAGACGAATGCAGTTCAAACTTTTGAATTAGATGAGAAGAAAAAAGTCTCTTGGGTGCATTTAAAAGAGTTGGAACAACCAGAGAAAAATTTAGGCTTTGCAGCACTTACGGAGCTTAAAGTGTATGGGCAGGATTGTAAAGAACCAGATCAATTATTAGAAAATGATAAGATTATTGATCTTGCTAAAAAAGTAAATGATTACTGGATAAATTTAAATGGTGCGGATCTTAGGACATACTTTTGGAATAACGCAGTGTATCATACCGGCAATATGGAATTATATTATTTAACAGGCGATGAGAACTATCGTAACTATAGTGAAACATGGGCTAAGCATTGGAAATGGATGGGCAATACCAACTATGATACTTCAAGTTCGGCATATGGCTCAGGTTTTCATGCAGATAACCATACACAGTATCAAACATTTATAGACCTGTATAATATAGAGCCGGATGATGAAAAAATAAAAATAGCGCAATATGTAATAGACAAACAAATAAAAGCAAATGATAAATCACATTGGTGGTGGATAGATGCATTTTATATGGGAATGCCCGTTTATTCAAAACTTGGATTATTAACAGGAGATACGAAATATTCAAATTGGATGTATGAAATGTATAATCATACTAAGTCGGCTTTGGGTGGGCCTGGACTGTATGATACGGAAGACGGTTTATGGTATCGGGATACAAAATATATTTATCCCAACGGATCACACGCTAAAAGCAGTAATGGGAAAAAGGTGTATTGGTCAAGAGGTGATGGATGGGTAATTGGCGCTCTGGTTAAAGTGTTGCAGGATTTACCGGATTCAGATCCGCACAGGGAAGAATATGAAAGTATGTTTAAAATAATGGCGGAAGCGTTAATAAAACGGCAGGGCAATGATGGATTTTGGCGCAGGAATTTAGGAGACTATGATGAGCTGCCGCAGCCAGAAACAAGCGGAACGGCATTTTTCACCTATGCATTTTCGTGGGGCGTTAATAATGGCTTGCTGGATAAAGATACCTATATGCCGGCAATTATAAAGGCTTTTAATGGTATGCATGCAACTGCTATTCATCCAACAGGAAGAGTTGGCCGTGTTCAGCCAATAGGGGAAAACCCGGCACCGACTCAGGATATTGGTTATGCCCAAACACAAGATTTTGGTGTAGGAGCAGTACTCCTAATGCTGGCAGAGTTATCTAAGATGGAAAGTGGTATTGTGAATACAGACTTGCAGCCAATGCTTGAGAAGAATATGGTAAGTACGGTTGGAATAAAAGTTGGTTCAAATAAGATTCTCGTAGGAACTGCTTATAAGGGTGAAGCATGCCATGTTCAAGAAATAGAAAACGCACCCATAAAAGAAGATGGTATTATTTTCGTATCAAAAGATTTTGCTGTTGAGCAATTAAATTACACTCCAACAGAAACTATAATAAGAGATAGTGTAGAGTATGCGTCGTTGGAAAGTATAGCAAAAGCACTCGGAAAAGAGTTGTTTATAAATGGAGATATTATTGTGGTTTGCCATCAGAAAAGTCTGTTTATGCCGGAAAGGGATCAAAACCTGCTGTCACTATTAGATGCGGTGTTGACAAATGGAGAATTTCCGGAAAGACCAAAGTATGAAAACAGATTTGAATATATACTTCCTCCAGCACCGAAAAATCTAGTACCAGTGACGACAGTTACAGCAAGTGCATCTCCGGAGGCAGAGAATGTTCCTTCAAATGTATTGGATCGTAATCTGGGAACACGTTGGTCGGCTGAATCTACTACAGAAGAAGGTCAATGGATAAAACTTGATTTTAATAAAGCTATTATTAATAAGGTTGGAATTGCATTCCATTTGGGAACACAGCGTGCAACTTCATATAAAGTGGAAGTATTAACTTCTGCAGGAAACTGGGTGGCAGTAAGGGAGAAAGAGAATTCTTCAGGAATCAGCAGTAGCTATGAGTACTTGGAATTTGAACCAGTTGAGGCAACCTCAGTGCGCATAACAGGTTATGGGAATACGGTAAATAAATGGTCCAGTATCACAGACGTGGAGGTATTGGCAACAGAGGATTACTCAACAGGAACATGGTATCCATATTTTTCTACTGCAAATTGGATGACAATGGATTTAGGAGTTGGGAATACTGGAAATCAGACAATTGAGTTTAATATTCAGCCATCTGAAGCAAAGCAGGATGGAGCTATTTACTATACGGGCTATGATACTGTTTTAGACACTTGGGCAGATGCTCCGATTGCGGTCCGTTTAAATACCAATGGATATTTTGATGCCAGAAATGGTGGTTCATATGCGGCAGCAAATCAGATCGCATATGAAGCAAACAAAACATATAAAGTTAAGATTATGGTTGACATAAATGCAAAGAAGTATAGCGTATATATAACCGGACCAGAGGGAAATTTACAGACGTTAGCAGTAGATTATGCTTTTAGACTGGATGCACAGGCGATTACAGATATCGGAAAAATGTGTGCCCGAGGCGGAAATGGAGTAACGGCAGGTAAGTTTGTCATTTTAGATCATAAAATAAGCAGGGGTACAACACCAATTGAGACCTATACGGTAGATCTCGATGCCAATGGCGGAACGGTAGTGCCCGAAAGCTTGATAGTTGAAGCGGGGAGTACAGCTAATCTGCCAACCCCAAGCCGTTCAGGTTATAAGTTTGAAGGGTGGTTTACAGCAGCAACAGGTGGTACTAAGGTTACTGATCAGACATCCATAACAAGTAATATGAAACTATATGCTCGATGGACAGAGAACTCAGGAGATGGCTGGGAGCCATATACATCTACAGCAGACTGGAGTACCGTCGACTTAGGAAGCGGGCATACCGGTAATCAGGTAATTGAGTTTACAATAAGACCGTTAGAGGATAATCAGGATGGTGCTATTTACTATACGGGGCAGAACTCTCTATTAAGTGCCTGGGGACACGCGCCAATTGCGGTCAGACTGACGCCGAGCGGTTATTTTGATGCAAGGAACGGTGGTGCATTTGCGGCAACCAACCAGATTAAATATGAGGCAAATAAGACCTATAAAGTAAGACTGGAAGTGAATGTCACAAGTAAAATTTACAATGTATATATAACGGACGATACGGGGAAAGAGCAGATCTTAGCAGCAGGCTTCGTATTCCGGACAGGAGCGGAAACGGTCACTGATATCGGAAAGATCTGTGCCCGGGGAGGAAATGGAGTAGCAGCAGGGAAATTTATCATCGAAACCCATGAGATTAAGGCGGGAAATGAGCCGGAAGTCTTCTATACTGTGAACTTTAATGCAAATGGCGGAAACGTATCTCAGAATAGTGTTCTGGTAAAATCTGGAGCGACACTGGAACTGCCGGTTCCAACGCGCAGTAACTATGAGTTTACAGGGTGGTATACAGAAAGAACAGGTGGAACAGAGGTAAGGAATGACACAGTAATCACTGCAGATATGACCATCTATGCGCGGTGGCAAGCACAGGCGCCAGAAACGTATATGGTGATATTTGACGCGAATGGTGGAAGTGTAGATCCTGCTCAGATGACAGTAGAGGCAGGAAGGACAATAGAATTACCGAGTCCGGTACAGGGAGGATATATATTTAAAGGCTGGTTCACGGAAAAAGTTGGTGGGACAGAAGTGACGAATGAGACAGTGATTACCAGAAACATGACCATCTATGCACAATGGAGAATTCAGCAGGAGATAGAAACCTGTACGGTGGAATTTAATGGAAATGGAGGAAGCGTAACCCCCGCCCGCGTGACAATAGAGAAGGGAAAAGCAATTCAGCTGCCAAATCCCGTTCGGTCTGGTTATGACTTTAAGGGATGGTACACGGAAAAAGAGGGTGGAACACAAATAACAAATGCGACAACCTTCGATAAGGATATGGTGGTATATGCCAGATGGGCAGCCAAAAGTAATGTGACACCAGAGGAAAAACGACTTAAAAAGGGCGAAACATTCACCACGGGTGGTTTCAAATACAAAGTAAAAACGCCGGAAACTAAAGCTGGTGAAGGTAAGGTAGCACTACTGGGATATGCAAAGAGCAGTAAGGCTAAGAGCCTGAAAGTTAAGGATCTGGTAATGGCATCCGAAACGAAAGAAAGCTATAAAGTAACGGAGATAGCTGCAAATGCGTTTAAAGGTAATAAGAACCTGAGAACGGTGACACTTGGAAAAAATATTGTAACACTCGGAAAGAATGCCTTTAGTAAATGCAAGGCCCTTAAGAAGCTCATAATTGGCAAGAATGTTACTACAATCGGTAATAAAACGTTTTATGGATGCAGCAAGCTAAGTAGGATCACGATAAAGTCAACAAAGCTGAAAAAAGTCGGAAACAAAGCGATTGCCAAGATCAAAAAGAATGCCTACATAAAGGTGCCTTCAAAGAAAGTGAAAGCGTATAAGAAGTTGTTAAAAGCAAAGACGGGTTATAAGAAATCCATGAAGATCAGTAAATAGTTAAATGTAGAAGGATGGTAAAAGCACAAGCCGATTCATATGCACTTAAATTCATTAGCCCAAGAAGTTCGTTTGAAGTATAGATAGGCAAAGATTTGATACTTTCGCTAAGAGAGTAAATAAAACAGTAGAAAGAGTCAACCTATATTAGTGTTGGTTCTTTCGACTGTTCTGGTGAAAACAAAGATAAGAAAGGAAGTCAAAATGAAAAAAATAAAAAGGCTTAAAAAGCTGTTCTTATTTCTAATGTCATTAATTATATGGTTTTCTGCTCAACCAGTTGAAAGGAATAAAATTATGGCAGCATCTCCTGAGGAAACAGCAGCAATTCCCCAGGCAGGCTTGATTGCCGACTACTCATTTGCTGAAGAACCAGAAGATGGTAAGACAATTGTAAATACAGTTTCAGGTACAAATGCAGTGGGAAATGCAGTATTGCAAAATATTTCAACAGCTGTATGGGAAGACCAGGCACTGGTATTTTCGGGGGCAGGAACATCTAATAACCCTACTGGGACGTGGGTTTCATTACCAGAAAATATCTTAGGCGGAAAAACTTCTGCCACTATTAGTATCGAAGTAAAACCCAGTAGTGAAATAGTAAAAAAATATCACTTTTTATGGAGTATAGGAAATTCTCAAACAAATACCTATTGGTTCATGAATACAAAGGATCCACGCACTTCTATTAAATATGGAGGTTCGGAAAAAACAGCAAGAGGTTCCCATGGCTTGGAGGGAGAACGCTGGTATCATTTGACCGCTGTTATTGATGCGGAAACCAAGACACTTTCTTATTATATTGACGGTGTTAAGGTGTCTGAGATACAAGACTCAGCAATGACATTATCTCAAGTAAGCGACCAATCCAGAAATACGATCGGACGAGCACCGTATAATGACCCTCTTTTTCAGGGATCCGTATCCACGTTTCGTGTCTATGATCGGGCGTTAAGCAGCGAAGAAATTGAGGCAATGGCAGCAGCAGACAGTCAGTTGCATGGAGATTATTATAATCAAATAGAACATTTGCTGGATGCTCTAAGTGAAGAGATTGAAGACATAACAATAAAAGATAAAAAGGTAACATTGCCGGATTATGGTGGTTATGTAAAGTGGAAATCTAATTCACCATCTGTAAAAATCGAACAGGATGGCATAACAGGAGAGTTTATATTACCGGTAGCAGGTAGTGAAAAAAGTGAAGAAACACTTACCGCAGTAATCTCTCTAAGAGGACAAAAATTAAACAAGGAAGTAAAAGCAGTTTTATATCCGGAAGTTGCAGATAATGATCCCTATGGATATCTGATGGTTCACTTTATTGAGAATAGTAGTGGGTATGCAGAAAAAATATATCTTGATATTACAAGAGGAGATAATGCGGAGCAATGGGATCCCTTGAACGGGGGAGAGCCAATCCTGGCATCTAATCTTGGTACAACCGGAGTACGTGATCCATTTTTGACGTATAATCCAGAAACAAAAACGTATTACATCATTGCCACTGATCTTAGAGTGTTTGGTGGGGATGGCGCAGGATGGAGTACATGGACGAAAAGTTATAGCACTAAAATGAATATATGGGAGTCTAAAGACTTAATCACCTGGACAGATGTTCGTCAATTTGATGTGGCTTACAATGCAGATGGAGAAAAGCTCGCGGAACTAGGGATGATGTGGGCTCCTGAAGCTACCTGGGTCCCAGATTATTATGAAGACGGAAAAGGGGCATTTGTTGTATATTGGTCCTCCAAAGTATATAGTGATACGGATCCAAACCATGATGTTACTTCATTTCCAAAGATAATGTGGGGAGCAACGACTGACTTTACACAGGAAACTTATGAGTACGGCGGTATATTTTGGGATGATGGAAAAGGTAAAGGGGTTATTGATACTACAATTATACAAAATGAGGGTAAAACTTATCATATTACTAAATCAAATGCTGATGGAATTTGTATGCAATCAACAGAAAAGAAAGAATGGTGGAAAGCCGATTCTTCAGACTGGACAACCATGCAAAAAGGAATTGGTAGTAAATATTTTGGAGCAGTAGAAGGTCCGGCTGTTTTTAAAGATCATAGCAATGAGGATCGTTGGTATTTATTTGTAGATGATATGCCAACGCCCGGTTATATGCCGATGATAACAAATAATCTGGATATTGGCTGGGATAAGTTGGATAGTCCTGATTATTATCTGAGGAAATATACAAAACATGGAGGAGTAATTTCATTGACAAAATCCCAGTATAATTCAATTCGTAATGCCGATATAAAATCTGTTACATCAGAGCAGCTGGGAGACGTAGAGATTGTTGAGGAATTAAGTCAAGAGAGTTTGGAAAACAAATTAGAACAAGTAAAAGCAGAAGTGGAACTTGCATATAACATGGGCGTTTGTTTACTTCCGGTGAGGTGGGATATATCGGATGTTGATTTGAGTAAGGCTGGTTCTTATGAAATAACGGGTACTGTTCAGACTATTGGAGCAAATAATAATCAATGGATAGGAGAAAATGGTTCGACCAATTATCTTGCATCAGATAAACAGCTTTATAGCTCTACGGCACAGCGCGTCAAAGTAAAGGTAGTTGTGCAAGAGAAGGCCGATAAAATATCAATTGAGAAGGTTATGAAGAAAGCTGAAAGCATTGATATACAGAAATATACGGAGGCTTCAGTAAAAGTATTTAAGGAGGCATTAGCTGAAGTTAGTGAAATCTTAAAAGATGAAAACCTTACGAAAAATGATCAGGAGAAAGTGGACAATGCACTTCTAAAATTGGAAAATGCAATTAATAATCTTATTTTACGGCAACCAGATAGAGATAATGGAGAGAAAGAAGATGGTCATAAAAATGAGTATAAAGTAAAACTAAATAAAACGCTGGTTAAGAAAAAGACAGTCAATTACAATAGCATTACAATTAGCTGGGATAATGTAAAAGATGCTTCCGGATATGAGATATTTCGTTCTGAGAGCAAGACAGGAGTATTTAAAAAGATAAGTACGGTCCAAGGAAATGCTTCTTTAACGTTTAAAGATAAAAAACTTAAGTATAATAAAACATATTATTATAAAGTACGAGCTTATAATGTCGTGGGCGGTACCCTTAATGTAGCTGAGTTTTCAAATATTACTACTATAAAAACAAAGTTGGCGGAACCGAAGATGCGTCTGTTAAAAAAGAAGAAAGATGGTATTAAGGTTTCGTGGAAAAAGATTGATGGAGCAAACGGGTATCAGATAAAGTACTCTCTGAAAAAGAAATCAGGGTATAAGAATATTAGTATTAAAAAAGGAAAGACAGTGAGTTATACAATAAAAAATCTTAATAATAAGAAACGGTACTATATTAAAATGAGAGCTTATCGCAAGGTGAAAAATAAGAAAGTCTATGGTCCATGGAATAAGGTGAAAATAATCAAATTAAAATGAGGTGGTTATTATGAACAGAAAAAAGCTCTTAAATAAAGTGCTGTCAATGGTAATAGCGGCGACAATTTTAATGGGTGGGATGTCATTTCAGGCATTAGCAGAAAGAGAAAATACAATTGAAGTTGGCAGTGAGACAGTAATGCGAAAAAATGACAAAGCAATGCAAGATGCTCTGGAGGATGGCTTGATACTGGATTTGTCATTTGATAACAACAGCCTTGCTTCCAATGTAGGTCAGGCAACGGCAAATGGTACTATCACGTATGCAGACGGCGTATCGGGCAAGGCAGCTGTGTTAAACGGAAATGCAGGATATATCCAGGCTTACGGCAATGGTGGTACACCGTTGCTGAACGGACTTAACGAATACTCGGTGTCATTCTGGGTGAAAGCTGCCGATGCCGCTACATCATGGTGGTTCTACTCGGCACCGAACACAAACACGCAATCATTCAATCAAGAAAAATATGCCGGAATTCTTTCGAATACGGTCGTTACATACGAGCGTTATAATAATAGTAGCAGCCGTCCGTCCAACCCGTCCATGTCCGGTTTCACAGCAAACACATGGACGCATGTAGCAGTAACAAATTCAGCAAATTTGTCAACCCTGTATGTAAATGGTGAGCCTAAGGCAACCGTGGACAGTTCGGTAAACTTAGCGGATATGCTGGGGACGGCATCAGTTACATATATCGGTCATGCTAAATGGGGAAACAGCGGCGAATTTGCAAGGGGTGTAATTGATGATTACAAGGTGTATAGCAGGGTATTGTCTGAAGCCGAAGTAGAGGCAGCCTATAGCGAACACCTGGAAGATGCAGCTTTTGCGGACCTCTCACTGCCAGGTTATCTGACAGATAATTATAAGCTTCCGATGGAAATAAAAGGGTGTAATGTTACTTGGGAATCATCAGTGCAATCAGTCCTTAATGGTTTCGAAATCGTTGCCGATTCCCACGAACAGAAGGTAGTACTGACAGCCCAGATTGGTAGCAAAACAAAAACATTTCAGATAACGATACTGCCAGCCAATTCAAAAATGGTTTATGCGTATACAAGAACCAAGCCTGACCAGAAACGTGGCCGCAGTATGCATTTGGCAATGGACATTGATGGAACGCTGACCCAGCTCAATTTCAATTTGGGTGTACTTTATGCCCCTGCTCTTCACCAGGATGATTATTATGCTTCTTCTCGCAACCTCAAAAACCCGTGGATATTTAGGCTGAAAGACGGGTCTATGGGTGTTGTAGCGCAGTATATTACTTCCGGTGGGACGGATCAGGCAGTCGGTAAGCTGGCATACTGGACAACAACCGATCTGGTCAATTATGAATACAAGGGCTTGGTAAGTATAGGGAATGAGGAAATTACTGCGCCGCAGGTAAGTTATGATAGTGAGGCAGGTGGTTACAACATTACATGGAAGAATGGTTCAGGGCAGAGGGAGAGCTTTACATCTGACTGGAAAGCTTTCAGTGCACCGGTACAGTCCACAAGAGATCGGCTGAACATTAACCAGGGAATCTCAGACGCGACAGTGACCTGTGAATTCCTAGTTACGTCAGACGAAGCAGCGTATTTGGGTAAAAAGTTGATTGAGGTGAAGAATACGACCGTTGATTCACTTGAGCAGATTAATGTCAAGGTGGGTGAAACAGTTTCAGTCAATCAACTGCCACAGACATTGCGGGCGCATTATACCGATACCTCTACTGGGGATATCCCTATTGACTGGGACATGGAAAAGCTGAATGCAATAGATTGGGATAAAGAAGGAACCTACACGGTTACAGGACAGGCAGCAGTGAAGGACTATCCCTTCCCAAGCATTCATGATCGTGCTGATCCAGCTGCAATTAAGTTTGACGGAAAGTATTATTTCATTGCAACCAGAGATAATGGCCAGCAAACGGTATTTAACCTGCGTTCAGCCGATACCTTAGAAGACTTGGCCAATGCAGCCGAGGTCACTCTTCTTAGTACCAGTGACGGTACTGACTATAAAGGCTGCTTCTGGGCACCCGAATTGCATGTGATTAATGGAAAACTCAGTATCCTGGCAGCAATCTCAGCAAATGGGAAATGGGATGATGTACAGTGCCATATTATAACCCTGGATGCAGGAAAGGATCCAATGGTTAAGACTAACTGGAATACACCCCAGCGCATTCTCAGAACAGATGGCTCAGATCTGGTAAACAAAGATGGGGCAAAAATGGGCATATCGCTGGATATGACATATCTTGAGGATGATGGTAATCATTATTATCTATGGTCTGCGCGCTATACAAATAACTATGCCGGGACAACTGGTGATGCCCATATTGCCATTGCTAAATTTGATCCGTCAGATCCGACTAGACTGATAACGGATCCTGTTATTATGAGCAGGCCAGATTTTGGCTGGGAAAATGCTTCAACCAATGTCGACGAAGGACCATATGCACTTAAACACAATGGTAGAATCTTCCTGACAATTTCGGGAAGTGGAACGGATTCAACTTATGCCGTTGGTTTGTTAGAAGCAACACCAGGAACAGATTTGACAGATGTCGCAAACTGGGAAAAAACAGGTTACCCTATCTTGGCACAGTATCATGTTCCCGCGCAGCCGGGACCAGGACATAATTCCTTTGTTAAAGACGAATATGGAAGGGATGTACTCGTATTCCATTCAGGTACCAGCGGTACCGGGCGGGACACCGGATTTCGGACCGTACACTATGGTTTTGATGGTGCGCCCATTCTCTATATGACGGCAGACCGCTATTTAAAAGCAGAATACCGGACAGTAAAACAGATAATTAAGGTTTCCGCATCCTATACAGTTGCATTAAATGCTAACGGCGGAGCAGTATCACCGACCTCCCTTGAAAGAAAAGGAGGAGAAGAAATCGGAACCTTGCCGAACCCAACCAGGAGTGCTCATAGTTTCAAGGGGTGGTATACAGAAGCAGTGGGTGGAACAATAGTTACCGCAGCAACGAAAGTTAATGGAAACATGGTGGTTTATGCACATTGGGAACCAACAGGGATATCATCAGATCAGAAAAAAGCTGACGAGGTAATTGCAAAAATTGCAGCAATCGGTTCGGTACAAAAGAGCAGTGGGGCAGCAATTAAGGCAGCAGAAGACGCTTACAACAGTCTGAATGCAGAACAAAAGAAACTGGTTACGAATTACAAAGTGCTGACCGAAGCCAGAGCAGCCTATGAAATGCTTGCTTCTGTACCGAAAAAAGGGAGTAAACACACGGTGGGTAAATATCGGTATCAGGTTACCAAGTCGGCAGCTAAGGGCGGCACCGTACAGTTGTTAAATCCTGTGCGCAAGACCATGAAAAAGGCTGCTATCCCGGCAAAAATTCAGTTGAATGACTATACTTATGAGGTAACATCCATTGCGGCCAAAGCCTTTCAGAAGAACAAGAAACTAACTGCTGTTACAATTGAAAAGAATGTTCGTGAGATCGGAAAACAGACATTTGCCGGATGTAGCAAGTTAAAGTCCATTACGATCAAGACTACGAAGCTAAAAAAGAATTCTATCGGCAAAAACGCCTTAAAAGGTATTAAAAAAAATGCAACCATCAGAGTTCCCAAAAAGAAATTTGCACAGTATAAGAAACTTTTTAATACACGTATTGGGTATAGGAGAACGATGAAATTAAGAAAGGGATAAACTTTATAATGAAAATCAAGAAAATATTTTCCAAGCTGCTGGTGATTGCGATGTTACTATCTATATTACCGGTTAATGCATTACAGGTAGCAGCAGATAATAGCGCAGATGATAGTCTGGTTGTGCATTACGACATGACTACCGACGGTTCCACGCTCACTGATGTAAGTGGAAATGGGCACAATGGAATTTTTGAAAACTTAAACCAGAAATATTTTATGGAAGATGAAGGTGAAACCGTAGTTAACTTTATTGGGGGAAAGACTTATGTAAAACTGCCGTATAGTATCTCTGAACAACTAAGTAACAGCGTGACCATACATACAAGGACGAAGACAAACAATGATAGTTGGGCGCAGTTTTTATGGTTTCTCGGAGCCGGTACGAATACTTCAACTTATCTTTTTATGAACCCAAGATCGTCAATAGATCAACAGGCCATTCGGGCCGGCATTAAAACTGGATCGACTGAGGAGCGTCTGAGTGGCTTACCGGTAATGACTCCGAATGTTTATCATGATGTCACAGTAACGGCAGAAGGTAGTATGATAAAGCTCTATATCGACGGGGTTTTATCTTCCACACTTACACATGGACGCTCTCTGTCAGCGATTTTAGATGGTGATGGGAGCGGATATGCAGGATACATTGCGAAATCTCCCTATGGAGGAGATCCGCCATTTAGAGGAAAGCTGGCAGATTTTAGAATTTATAACAAAGTGTTGAGTGATGGTGAGGTTGCCGCACTGCATGTAGAATCGAAAGTACTTACCGACCAGGAAAAAGCTGACGCGGTGGCTGCCGGGCTGCAGATTCCTAATGCAGATCAGATTAGAGGCAGTATCACACTTGCGTCTGAAGTAAAAGGCGCAGCAATCACATGGACATCCCCCGATAATTCTGCAAATGAGGTGATTGACCTTTTTGAGAGACCGGTCACTGGTGCAATGGCAGGTAAAAATGGCTATTCAACCATTCCAGCAGGAGTGGTAACTCGTCCAACAGATAACGACAAGATGGTAAAGTTGCGTGCTACGGTGGAGTATGGTATGGCAACATCTGTAAAAGATTTTACTCTGACTGTCAAGAAAGCGGCTAAGGAACTTAGGGATGATGATTTTACTGCATATTTCCTGACCCATTTTATAGGAACCGAAAAAAAGGCGACCGACGAGCAAACATATTTTGCTGTCAGTCAGGATGCGAATTACTGGGAGGATCTACATGTGGGAGGCACTCCGAATTTAATCTCTGATATTGGTACGCAGGGGGTGCGTGACCAGTATATTATTCGCTCACCTGAAGGTGACAAGTTTTATATGATTGCCACAGACCTGTCCGTGTATCATTCCGGCGGGTGGAGTGGCGGGTGGTCGGTCATCAGCGGAGGGAGCAGCCACATCGTGGTGTGGGAATCTACAGACCTTGTGGAATGGTCCCAGCCGTGGTTGCTGAACCTCAAATCAGAGGGAGTCGGTTCTGCTTGGGCACCTGAAATTGTCCATGATACGAATACAGATGAATATATTATTTTCTGGGCATCAAAATCGCTGACAAATCAGTATTACACCATTAATTATGTAAAAACCAGGGACTTCCGCACTGTAACTGAAGATAAGGTTCTAATGAATTATACAAATGCTACGGTAATTGATACTACTTTTGTAAAACATAATGGATATTATTATCGAGCAGTTTCTGACGGTCAGATATCCATATCAAAGAGTACAAACCTCTTGGAACCATCTGTATGGACCGCAAATGGCACAAGCGGTTCCAGGGTAGTCAGTGGAGACTGGGTAGCTTTAGGAAACATCCATGGTGCTACCGGTTTAACGGGCAATAATGTCGAAGGAGCGGAATTGTTTCAACTCAATAAAAAGGACTGGACAAACCCGAATGTTCCAGAATTTGCCTTGATGGTTGACCAGTACAGTTCCGGTAAAGGATATAGGGCACTGCGCACCACCGATATGGATGATCCGTCAGCCTGGAAGGCTACGACCGCATATAATTCGGGGACTACCTTGAAACGCCATGGCGGATTTGTAAACATTACGCAGGAAGAATACGACCGACTGATAGATGCAAGGGACAATGTTTCAGCGACCAGTATCAGCTTTGATTTTGAAACAATGGCCTTGCGGACAGGAAAGAGCAAGAAAGCAAATATAACCTTTATGCCTGCAAATACCACGAATAAAAGTCTGACTTGGGAGACATCGGATATTTCTGTAGCAACGGTAGAAAATGGAGTGGTAACACCCAAATCAGAAGGGAAGGCTACGATTACTGCAACGACTAACAACGGAAAGTCAGCCAGCTGTACAGTTATAGTTGAGGAAAATTATGAGAAGCTGATAGCAGATTTCAACTTTAATGATTCAGCCACAGGACTAAAGGGAGCGGGGGCAAAGGCAACCGAAAATGGAACAGCAGTATATTCGGACAGCTTTGATGAAGAAAATGGAAAAGCAATCAGCATCAGTAGTAGTAACTGGCTTACGGTGACAAAAGAAGATGGTTCTCCGTTATTGAAAGATCTGGAAGAGATAACTATATCTTACTATAGCAAATCAACAAATACAAGTTCCCAGGGATGGGCATTTTATGCTGCACCAAACACAAATACACAAATCTACCAGCAAGAGCATTATCTTGGCATCATGGATCGGACCACTGGGGTAACAGTCGAGCGCTATCATAACTCAGGTGCAAGGCCGGGGAGCAATCTTACGGGTTCTTCTTCCGCCAACTGGAAACACGTTGAATTAGTTATTACAGAGGCCGATACAACATTGTATATTGACGGGACGCTTCAGGATAGCAGGGTAAGTACTTACAAGTTGAGCGATATCGTTGATAGCACGGGGGGCATCATTCAGATTGGCAAGGGCAACTGGGGCAGCGGAGAATACTTCACGGGTCTGATAGATAATTTTAAGATCTACGCACAGGATGAGTCACAGGCTGAAGATCAAAGAGCAATCCAGGAAGTGGAGAAAAAGATTGCTGCAATTGGAACGGTGACACTTGACAGTAAGGTAGCCATAAAAGCAGCCAGAACAGCATATGATGCACTAAAACAGGAGCTAAAGCATCTGGTAACCAATGTCAGCTTGCTGATACAGGCAGAAGCAAAGTATGAGGCCGAGGTGAAAGCCGCCATTCAGGCGGCAGATAAGGCTGCGGCCAGCGAAGTGGAAGATAAGATCAATGCGATTGGAACAGTAACTGCAGGAAGCAAGGAAGCCATTGCGGCGGCAGAAAAGGCATACCAGACATTGTCGGCGGAACAGAAGAAGCTTGTTACTAACTATAAAGTATTGGTAGATGCAAAGGCCACATATGAATCATTAAACAAACTGCCTGCTAAGGGGGCAGAGGTGAAGGTGGGCAAATACAGGTATCAGGTGACCAGGTCGGCAACAAAAAATGGGACAGTAAAACTGATAAAACCAGTTCGCATGACCATGAAGAAAGTAGTGATACCGTCAAAGGTAAAGATAAACAAATATTCGTTTAAAGTAACCGCTATTGCGGCGAAGGCATTCAAAGGAAGTAAGAAACTTCAATCGGTAACAGTTGGAAAAAACATCCGCATGATTGGAAAACAGGCTTTTAGAGGCTGCGGTAAGCTAAAGTATATCCAAATTAAATCCCTTGTATTGAAGGAGGTTGGAAAAAGTGCTTTCAAAGGAATACGGGGAAATGCGGTCATCAAAGTTCCGGCTAAGAAACGAAGCCTGTATCAAAAGAAACTGAAAAATAGAGGACAGAAATCAACAGTCCGTATTAAATAAGGTTATTAAACCTAGACGGAAGGGGGGAATTGACTATGTCTTTGAACAATAAAGCATATGATAGTTATGCAGTACAGGAATTTCTAAAAATTGGTTTCTTAAATGATATAAATATATTCGTTGACCGGTATATAAGGGATATAAATCTGGAAATGATGCAAATGCAGATATACAGGCAGTATGTTTTGATGGATATTAGTTTTCAGATTTCTCGCTTTTTAGAGGAACGCAGCATTAAGGACACTATTATGGAGCAGTTCGCTGATGAAGCAAATTTTATGTTGTATTCGCAGTCTCTTGAACTGACCAGGATTTATTTGCGTGAGATTCTCCAATATACACTTCGAATCAGAGATGAAATGTTAGATTGGTCTTATGGCAAAATTACGGAAAGAGCTAAGAAGTATATTAACAAATATTATATGGATAAAGAGTGTACGCTTAATACTGTCTCCAGATATGTAGGACTCTCATCATCGTACTTTAGCAGTGTCTTTAAGCGTGAAGAGGGCATAAGCTATATTGAGTTTTTAACCGCGGTTAGAATGAAAAAGGCAAAGGAATTACTCATAAATACAGAGATTAAAGTTTGCGATCTAGGCAATAAGCTGGGATATACTAATAAGCATTATTTTTTGAGCGTATTTAAAAAGCATGTTGTTTGTACGCCTAAAGATTATCGGAGAAGCGCTAATATCACTATTTTTTCATAAGTAAGAAATCGGGAAGTTTGGCATAGACAATATCTAAGTAAAGCTGGTAGGGCTAAAATTTTAATATCAACGGTATGTGGATGATATTGCGTTTTGCCCGAGAATATTCCTCATGAACAGTATTAATAAAAGGTGGAATTAACTAGCAGTAAGTAGTCTGCGATGGCGATTTGTTATGACGGTAGTGTCCCGTTGTCGCTTAAAGACTGGTTATCTGCTCTTAACAATCTTAGAAAAGGTCATGCTGACGATCGACACTGACTAAAACAGAAAGACTGGGAGTATTGTCCAGATGGTTAATCTGGATAATATTTCTCAGGTATACGTGACGAGTTTCGGTACACTGTACCGGTAGATAATATGAAGTTACCCTATGTTTATAGAAACGCGGATCTACAGGAATACTTAATTTTGTAAAAGATCAATAGGCACCCGGTATGATACATACAAAATAAGGCTGCGTATAAATAGTACAGTATTTATAGGGGTGGGTGCCCATAAGGAAAGTTTTACTGTTTGCTGTTATAGATTTGAAACCAATGATGTTATGTGTCAACAGTAGATGTTATTTTGCCGCAAGGTGATTTTAAAATATTTAGAACAGATCAGAAAAAGATGTCAGATGATTTCGAGTTTGTTTGCGGATATGAAGCAGGCTGCTGGTAGAGGCAGCGCAAGCATATACACGAGGAAATATTGGACACAAATCAGTAGCATCATCTCGCGCTGGATATCAGATATAAAAAAACTCAGGATGAAATACAGGAAAAGGATAATAAAAACGCTAACTAAAGAAGGGCGGACGATTAAGCGAAAGAGATTTACCATAATCTTTTGCCTGGGACGTTTTAAGTTACCCATAAAACGATTAAAATATATTTTGAGCATGGATTCAACGAAAAATCCAAATTTGATGAAAAGCAACTAAAAGAAATTATAATAGGATATGAACATGGTCTTTCGGTGGGGAAAATTCTCTGTTATGTAAAACATAGATTTAGTAATGAACGTATGGCGTACATGAGGTTAGCTATTGAAGCAAAGAGGAGTGCGGGAAACAATGTATTTAGAAGGGGATTTAGGAGTATGACTCAGAATTAATAGCGGTAGAATAGGTTGGCGTTTTTAGGTAATAAAGTTTTTTCAATAATGAACACTGGTGGTATTTGTCATGAAATAGTTTAAACAAAGGAGGATGCTTCTTTCTTTTATTGAATTATTTCTATAACTAAAGAGAGAAACAAAAATACAAAATTGAAAGAAAAAAAAGATAATTATTCATTGGGAGCTCAGAAGTCTTTGTCAAACCGACAAGGGCTTTTTTTTATGCATTCGACAATTTTCGGCATTTTGTGACGGGGTTTATGTTACTGTTACATATTTTCAAATATGCTTTGACTGTCAGTCACTTCCTAATTTTAATCATATTCAATAAAATATATTTAAAAGATGAAAAAGAGGGGAGGATTTAGATGGTCAGCGGCTCTAGAATAAAACACTTTAGATTAGAGAAAAACATGACACAGGAGCAGCTTGCTGAAGCATCAGAATTATCCTCAAATTACATATCCCAGATTGAAAATAATAAAAAACAGGTGAGTATGACAGCACTGAGAAGAATGGCAGAAGTGTTAAATGTTCCTGTTTCACGATGCTTAGAGGAATCAAACCAGACCGCGTCTAATCCCAACACCAAAATTGTAGTGGATGAGTTGTTGGACTGTACGAACTATGAGCTAATTATTATTCGTGATATGGTGCGTCAACTTAAAAAGTCTTTAAGAGCTAATTAGCAAGTTGAATTATCAGTCTATGAAAAGGCATTTTGGCAACAGTGCTTTTTCATAGACTGATAAAGAGTCTAATACCGAAAACTAAATAGCCAGTATACATAGGTACTTAATCCAAAGCACATAAAGTGATGTAAACCAATCAGCTTCGCCATGAAATACCTGTCAGACAACGGATCAACGCCAGGAATCGTAATAGAAGAAGCAAAAGGTATGATAGCGGCAGTTTACATGGGCAACCGGTAGCAGGTTGTTTAAAACGAGGAGGACAATGATACTTCTGCCGGCGAGGAGCCGGCAGCCCGGAGTAGCGTCCGGGACCAGCTTACTGTGATGAAAGGGCTGCAGTAGGATGATATGATGGCAAGCTAAAGCCAGCCTGGTATACTCCCATTGGTAAGGGGCGGGGATAAATATAAAATTGCGGCTGCAGTAATGCAGCTTGCAATGCCAATACATTAGATTTCGCATAAGACCATGAAACCATCGTAGTTTTATGCGAACTTTAATAAACGTCCATGCATTCCATAACGAATAAAGGACAAACACCAGAGAATATGATTAGAGAAAGGGGCATAAAGAAGTGTTGGCAGTGGCAGAGAAAAAACTAGTGGATTTATCGGAGGTATCAATCGCACATACGTTAAGCAAAGAAGAACGAATCAAAAAATACATCGATGATATCGGTGATCCTTACAATTTCAAAATAGGCGATATAGAGGTTAGTATTTCCTTTGAACCGGATGGTGAAAGTTTGCAAAGAAAAATGGAAAGATATTTTGAGACCATGAATATTTGAATAACGCTTGAAAAATGAAAAAGATTCTGTTATTATCCAAATAGGACAAATTAGGATTTCTTTGTTTTTACAAGCGTTCTTCATTAAAAGGAGGATTACTTGTGAAAACATCAACTGAAAAATGCTATTATGCTGCTTCATACTCAAGGTTATCGAGAGAGGATGGCGACAAATCAGAAAGTGATAGCATTAATAATCAAAAAGAACTTATCAGAAATTTTCAAAAATCTAATTCCGATATTAACATTGTAGAAGAATATTCCGATGACGGTTTCAGCGGAGTTGATTTTGAGCGCCCTGATTTCAAAAGAATGATGGATGATATAAAAGCAAAACGGATCAATTGCATCATCGTAAAAGACTTGTCAAGGTTCGGGCGTAACTACATTGAAACGGGAAAATATATCGAACAGATATTTCCTTTTTTAGAGGTGCGTTTTATTGCCATAAATGATAATTATGACAGTGCTGCAGGCCAGTCCCAGAGTGACCAGATCGTTTTGCCGTTTAAAAACCTGATTAATGATATTTATTGCCGGGATATTTCCGTCAAAGTGCGTTCCAATCTCAATGCCAAACGTAAAAAAGGCGATTATGTAGGAGCATTTGCTCCTTATGGTTACAAAAAGGACGAAGAAAATCATAATCAATTAGTCATAGACGAAGTAGCCGGTCAGGTTGTAAGAAAAATCTTCAACATGAAAATCGAAGGTATGAGTAATGCAGGAATCGTAGATAAATTGAATGCCGAAGGAATATTGGCGCCCTATGAGTATAAGAAGCAGACAGAGCAGGGGAAAAATTATAAACCAAGTTTTGCAGTGGGAAGGAATTCCGAATGGTCGGTAAAGAGTATTTTGCGGATTTTAGAAAATGACATATATCTGGGAAACCTGACCCAGGGAAAAAATGTGCGCCCTAATTATAAGGTTAAACAGCAGGTAGCGGTCAGCAGTGACGAATGGATCAAAGTAGAGAATACACATGAACCGCTTATCTCAACGACTGATTTTGAAGTGGTACAAAAATTGTTGTTGCGTGATACCAGGAAGGCACCCGGGAAAGGGGAATTATATTTATTCTCCGGTATGTTGTTTTGCCCGCATTGTGGCCAAACATTGAGCAGAAGAACCGTTTCAACAAAGAAGGGTAAATACATATACTATGGCTGTTATACCAGCAGGCATAGAGTGAGATGCAAAGGAATTGCAATTCGCGAATCGGAACTTGAAAAGGTGGTGCTAAAAGCCATTCAAAAGCAGATTGAGCTTATACTGGATGCAGATGAACTGATATCTAAGTTAGATATGATTCCGCTGCAGCAGAGTGAAATAAAAGCAGTAGATGAGCAGATAGAAAAGCTGGAAGTGGAAGCAGCAAAATACAAGAAGCTAAAGGCAGGCCTTTATGAGCATTATCATGAGGGCATCATAAGTAAAGATGAGTATATCGATTTTAAGAACATATATGACAACGAGGAAAAGGAAATAACGCCGATCATCAGTCGATTACTTACGAAGAGAAAGAGTATTCTGGAAGGGGAAAGTGATTTTCAAAAATGTGTAGACTTATTTAAGAAATTCCCCAATATAACCAGTTTAGACAGACGAACCTTAATTTTACTTACATCAAAAATATATGTTCTGTCAGGTAAGAAAATTAATATATGTTTCTCTTATCAGAGCGAGTTTGAAAAGATGCGGCTCTTAATCAAAGACGTTAAAGAGGGGGCATAGGGATGGCAAGAATCAGCAGAAAAAGTGCGGCGGAACAGAGTGATAATAAAAGTGCGGCAGGTACAGTCTCTGCCCCTGAAGTATATTTGACAGGGATTTATTTACGGATATCCAGTGAGCATAATGAAGATTTGAGTGATCAGGTGCTGGATAATCAAGAACAGGTTATTCGGAATTATTTAAGTGATAAGGCAGAATTTCAGATTGTTCAGATATATTGTGATAATGGATGTACCGGGACTAATTTCAAAAGGGATGCATTTGAGCAAATGATAAATGATATCAAAGCGGGAAAGATAAATTGTATTATTGTGAAAGACCTCTCTAGGTTAGGCAGAAATCACATTGAAGTGGAACAATATCTGCAGGTCATCTTCCCATTTTTAAAAGTGCGCTTTATTGCTGTCAATGATAATTACGATACGTTAAGCAAAGATAGTGATATTACGGTATCGTTGAAAAATATCGTGAACGCAGCTTATGCTAAAGATATATCCAGAAAGATATATAGTGCAAAGCAGGCTTTAATGGAAAAGGGAATGTTCGTAGGCAATATTCCGCCATATGGATATGATAAAGCAAAAGATGATGCACATAAGCTGGTTGTGAATAAGCACACCAGTCAGGTAGTTAAGCAAATATATGAGTTAAAACAGCAAGGAAAGAAATATGCTCATATAGCCGATATATTGAATGAGACGGGCGAAGCGGCACCGATGAAATACTGGTACCGGAAAGGTCTAGTCCGTAATGAAAAGTATGCAAATGTGATGTGGAGTACACCGACCATCCGAAATATTCTTCGAAACAGAATGTACTTAGGAGACATGGTTCAGGGAAAGCATCGCCAGTGTCTCGCAGATGGGCGACCGGGTGCGAAAGCTCAGAGTGAAGACGAATATATTATTGTAAAAAATACTCATGAACCAATTATTGAGCCGGGATTATTTGAAAGAGTTCAGGAAATATGCGATGAAGAACTTCAGATAAATCGGGAAAAGAGATGGCGGAATGATAATCTGGTTAATTCAGAGTATGTGTTGGAGAACATGATCTACAGTATCGATGGGCAAAAAATGTACCGAACCAGAAATGTATACGCGAATAACCGAATTTCTTATGGTTACATAACCACCAAGAATCGAAGACCGGATGGTACCTTTTTCCCGAAGTTCTACATCAGCGAGAACAAAGTGTATAATAGTCTGAAAAAAGTAATGAGCTGCCATATTGAGCTATTGTTCTCTCAGCAGCGAACGCTTAAAAAGAAGAACGTGCAGACTAATATTCAGAAAGAGCGGGTAAGCAGAGCGGATAAAATGGTTCAGTTTCAGAAAGAAATAGAAGAATATCGTGAGCAGGGAGCCTTGCTGTATAAAGATATGGTTGAGGGAAATGTTACTTTCTCTGAATATGAAAAACTTAAAGAAAAATACCGTAGGAAACAAGAGGATGCAAAAAAGCAGTTGGAAAAACTGAAAAAAGAAGACATGTTGGCAGAAACGCATATTTCTGTAACTGATATATACACAGAGCAGCTTCGTGAATTCTTGAAAACTCATGAACTTACGAGAGAGCTTACAGAATTGCTTGTTAAGAGAGTGACCATTATAGACAAAAACAAGATACAGATTTCATTCCGGTTTGAGGATGAAATTCAAAAGGTGTACGAAAGTGTCCGAACGGAGGGAGTGTGCTAATGGATATTACCGCATTATATATCCGCCTTTCCCGGGAGGATATGGACCTCGACAACACGAAAAAAGAAAGCGCCAGTATTCAGAATCAGCGGCTGCATCTGCAAAGTTTTTTAATGTCGCATGTGGATGTTAAACGGGGAGAAATAGAAGAATATGTTGATGACGGATACTCAGGAACTAATTTTGAACGGCCGGCATTTCAGGCAATGCTGGATGATATTCGCAATGGACAAGTCAAATGTATCATTGTAAAAGATTTTTCGAGACTGGGGCGTAATTATATTGAGGTTGGCAATTACTTAGAACAGATATTTCCAGTATTAGGAGTAAGGTTCATTTCCGTCGATGATGGTTATGACAGCCAAAATAGTAACGGTGATGTACCGGGGCTGGATGTGGTATTTAAAAATATTATTCATGATCATTATAGTAAGGAGTTATCACATAAGGTGGTACAGGTAAAAAGAAACCTGGCAAAAAAGGGGTTATTCCTGGCCGGGATTCCGCCATATGGATATTTGAAAGACCCGCAGGATAAATATCATCTGGTGGTTGATCCGGAGTCGGCAAAGGCAGTTCGGCACATCTTCGCACTGGCACTTGAGGGGAAAGGGTATAGTGAGATTGCCAGAATATTAAACAGGCAGGAAATAGAAAGTCCGGCGAGGCGTTTATGGCGTTTGGGGATACGTGGCCACACGAAAGATACCAAACAGGCAGAAGCCCTGCGGTGGCGATCAGAAGCGGTAGCCCAAATCCTTCAAAATGAAGTAGTGCTGGGCAACGTAATTAATCATCGTGTGGAGCGAAAGACGATTGGAAAAAGCAGCTTAAAGAAAGTGTGCAAAGAGGATAATATTATTGTAGAGAATATGCATGAACCAATTATTGACAAAAACACCTTTGAACAAGTGCAGTCTTTGATTGGAAAAAAGAAAGTAAATAATCTGAATAAGAAAAAGCAGCAGATGGTCCACCCTCTCAGCGGGATTATGAAATGTTCATATTGCGGTAAAAATCTGATTTTAGAAAAGGGCTGGTACCGCTGCCGTCATTCACGTTATGCAGACGATAAAGGGCATAGGAAAGTAAAAATAGAGGAAAGAGAAATACTAAGTGCAATTGGAAATATTATTTATTTTGTATTGAAACTGCATAGTGAGGACATGGCAGAAAGACAAAAACCGATTAAGGAAGTAAATTTAGTTGAAACAGATATGAGTTCTGTTGGGGAACAAAAACTAAAGATGCTTGCACTTTATGAAGAATTCAGCAGTGGGCAGATAAATAAGGATATCTTTTTAGAAAAGAAAGCATTATTTCAGCTGCAGGTATTGAAGAGCAAAGAAAATGCCGTGCAGCCGGGGAAGAGGAATGCGTGCCATCTTAATGATATGCTGGACGTTAAGATGCAGTTAGATGATATGTCATGGATAACCAGAGAACTTTTAAATGAAATGCTGAGAACAGTTCAGGTGACAAATGAAACGGAGGTGAAAATTGTATGGAAATGTGAAGATTGGTGTAATTCATGGCTGAAATAAGAGTTGGCAAAGTATAAAGAAACAAGTATAATAAAAATATGAGAGTACAAAGGAGTGTTTGACATGGCTATAGCAGCAAAGAACGAATTTGATGGCAAAATCAATGAAAATCAAAAAGAAATTAGAGAAATGGTGCTTGCTGGTTTAGAACAAGCTAAACAGGGTAAAGTCGAAGACTTTGATGTGGTCTTTGATCGATTGGAGAAAAAGTATAAGGATGCAATACTATAAAATCGAAATTACCGATTTAGCAGAAGCAGATCTGAATGATATTGGCGACTACATTGCTTTTAATTTGAAGACGCCTATAACAGCATTGCAAATAATGCAAGGGTTGAGAAAAGAAATAAGAAAACTAAATCAAAACCCGAAAAGACATAAACTGGATGAAGACTTACAACTGGCAAGTGTTGGCATCCGAAAGCATTATTACAAGAATTATACTATTTTTTATTTAGTGGATGACAGAGAAAATAGTGTGCTGGTTTTACGAATATTACATATATTAGTTGACAGTAAAAGGGCATTATATTACACATTGGAATTGGAATGAAAGAAGATTAAAGGGATGATCAAGCATATAAGCGAGGTTATTCCTTTTTCGGTTTGTACCGGGTTAAAAAGAACTAAATGCCATAAAACTAAGAATAGTTAAGAAGTGGACAGGGGTTTCTTAAGAAAATCTTAAATCGTTAGTCCTTACCTTGACATTAGCGGAAAACGGATTTCTATCATTATAGGAGGAAAAGATGTGAAACGAAGAGTGTTGGCAGGGATTCTGCTTGGGACAGCCGTTTTGGGAATATTGACCGCCTGCGGCAGGCAGGAGGATGGGGCAAAGACAACCATCGAATTTTTTCTGGGAAAAAGAGAGTGTACCAGTACGTTTGAGTCTCTGATTCAAAAGTTTGAGTCTGAAAATCCGGATATACGGGTCAATCTGTCAGCTCCCTCAGATCCCATATCGATCCTGAAGACCAGACTGATCAAGAACGATGAGCCGGATTTGGCGGCAGTGCTGGGGGATTCCAGTTATACCAGCTTTGTGGACTCTGATATGTTTTTGGATCTTTCAGGGGAGGAGGTACTTGATAGGGTGACTCCGGTTTACCAGAACATGGCAAAGCAGCTGGAGTCCATTCCAAAGGAGGGAACCTTTGCAGTTCCCTATGCGGGCAATGCCAATGTTGTCCTGTACAACAAGGACATTTTTGAGGAAAAGGGACTGGAAGTGCCGAAGACCTGGAGCGCTTATATCAGTTTATGCAGCGAACTTCAGAAAATGGGCGTGCAGCCCTGCGTATTTGGGTTTAAGGATGCCTGGAATGTATCGGCTCCCTGGGGAGCTATCGCAGCAAATACAGTGAAACCGGAATTCTATGCCAAAGTCAATAGAGAGGAAGCAGCGCTAAAGGATGCTTACAGCGTATGTGCAGATCAGATCAGAGAGCTTGCCTCCTATGGACAGAAGGATCTGTTTGGATATGGATACAATGATGCCTGCGTCAGCTTTGCGAATGGGGAGGCAGCCATGTTCCATCAGGGAAACTGGGCCCTGCCGGTCATCCTTCAGACAAATCCGGATGCCAATATCGGCATGTTTGTGCTTCCGGTGACGGAAAATGAGGCGGACAATCATATGACCACACAGGTGGATTTGATGTTTTCCATATTTCGGACAACAGATCACAGAGGGGAGTGCATGAGGTTTCTCCAGTTCCTTTTGGAGGAGGAAAACATGCAGCAGTACATGGATGAGCAGACGGCGGTTCCGGCTGTGAGCGGCAGCTTTACCTACGCCAAGGAGCTGGAGGAGGTAAAGCATTACTTTGAGGAGGGGGATTTGGTGATGAGTGCACAGTCTGTATACAATGCGGCCATTCCCTATGCGGAGATGATCCAGACGTATCTGATTGACGGCGATCAGGACGCCTTTTTGAGCATAATGGATAAAGAGTGGCAGAAAGCCAACAAAGATATTATACGGAAGATCAAGGAGGGGAATTAGGATGTCAAAACAGAAAAGAGTACATATACTTTTTACACTTCCCATGCTGGCGTTGTTCCTGGTACTTCATACCTATCCTCTGATACGGGGGCTGATGTACAGCGTCACCAATTTTAAGGGTTTCGGCAGCTATGATTTTGTTGGGTTATCCAATTATATAGAATTGTTTAAAGATGAACGTGTTTTGAATTCCTATCTCTTTACCTTTAAATTCGCCATTGTGTGTACCATAGCAGTCAATGTGATCAGTATGTGTATGGCGCTGCTTCTGAACGCCAAAATCAGAGGAAAAGGATTTTTCAGAGGCATGTATTTTCTGCCCAATATCTTGGGCGGCCTGATCGTTGGGTATATCTTTAACTACATTTTTACCTTTCTGGTACCAGAGTTCGGAAAGATGATCGGAAGTGAGACACTCAGTGTCAGCATTTTGGGCAATACCAGCCTGGCCTGGATCGGTGTGGTGATTGTGGTGGCGTGGCAGTCCATAGCGTTTAATACCATCATTTATATCTCCGGGCTGCAGACCGTACCGGAGGAGGTGTATGAGGCAGGAGCCATTGATGGAACCACGGGGTGGAAGAAGTTTTGGAAACTGACTTTTCCGCTGATCGCTCCGTTTTTTACCATAAATGTAGTGCTCTGTATGAGGAATTTCCTTATGGTTTTTGATCAGATCATGTCCCTGACCAATGGGGGGCCTGCTCAGTCCACAGAGTCCATTTCCATGCTGATCTATAAGGCAGGGATGACAGCAGACCAGTTCGGCTACCAGTCTGCCAACTCAGTGGTCTACTTTGCAGTGATTGTACTCATATCTCTGTTTCAGATGAAGGTGTTAAATAAAAGGGAGGTGCAGTTATAGTGAAGACAGCAGCAAGTAAAAAGAGTACAGGGATTCCTATTCTGCTGGCTCTGGGGCTGATCACCGTGGTATTTCCTCTCTATATGACCATCGTGATTGCACTCAAAGATCCTTCAGAGATGACAAATCAGATCGGAAGTCTTTTATCCCTGCCCGGGAAGCTGGATTTCCATAACTTTGCAGAGGCTATCCGGACCACGGACTTCTTTCACACCCTGGCCAACAGTTCTCTGATCACCGCAGGGGCTGTGACGGGCGTGATTCTGCTCAATTCCATCGCAGCCTACGCGATCGGAAGAAATATGGGAAAAAGCAGATATTTTAGATGGATTTACACATACTTTATCTGCGGCATGTTTGTCCCTTTTTCCATGCTGATGCTTCCTCTGGTAAAGGAGGTAAGCGTTTTCGGACTGGATAACAGGCTGGGGCTGATCCTTCTCTATATTGTATTTAATATGCCTATGAATACTCTTTTGTACACAGGGTACTTAAAAAATATTCCCGAGGCTTTGGAGGAGGCCGCATGTATAGACGGCGCGGGGCACTGGAGGGTTTACTGGAAGGTGGTGTTTCCCATGCTGAAGCCCATGCACGCCACAGTGGCGATCATGACGGCCCTCTCCACCTGGAATGATGTAATGATGCCTCTGGTCATTTTGAGCGGTGGGGACAGCAGATCCACCACATTGCCCCTGGCACAGCTTCTCTTCCAGTCATCCTTCGGAACAAATTATAATGTGGCCTTTGCTTCATACCTGCTGGCGCTTCTGCCAATTTTGATCTTTTATCTGTTTGCTCAGAGGTGGATCATAAACGGAGTCACCAACGGGGCGGTAAAATAGAATATACACAGGAGATTCGCACATGAAAAAGAAATGGTGGAATGAAAAAGTAGCGTATCAGATATATCCCAGAAGCTTTTATGACAGCAATGGGGACGGAATAGGGGATGTGAGGGGAATTGTGGAAAAGCTGGACTATCTGCAGAGTCTGGGGGTTGATCTGGTATGGATCAGCCCGATATATCAGTCTCCCATGAAGGACAATGGGTACGACATCTCGGACTACTACAGCATTGACCCTGTTTTCGGTACTTCCGGCGATATGGAGGAACTGCTGGTGAAAGCCGGGGAGAGAGATATCCGCATATTAATGGATTTGGTGGTAAACCATTGTTCCAGTGAGCATGAGTGGTTTCAAAAAGCACTGCAAAATCCAAAGGGTGAGTACGGGGACTACTTTATTATCAGGGAGGGCAGGGACGGCCAGGCGCCCAACAACTGGAGATCTATCTTTGGGGGAAGTGTGTGGGAACTTATTGAGGGGACCAACCTATACTATTATCATACCTTTGCTAAGGAGCAGCCTGACCTGAACTGGGAAAATCCAAGGCTTCGCCGGGAAATTTACAGCATGATGAACTGGTGGCTGCAAAAGGGGCTGGGGGGATTTAGGGTGGATGCCATCACCTATATCAAAAAAGACCCTTCTTACAGAAGCCTTCCCCCGGACGGGGCGGATGGCCTGGCTGACCTGGAGACAGTCTCCTCGAATTATCCCGGAATCGAAGTTTTTTTGAGGGAGATGCGCAGCAAAACATTTGATGTGTACGACGCATTTTCCGTTGCAGAGATGTCGGGGGTGGATGCAGAGAAGCTGGAGGAATATATTGGTCCGGATGGATTATTTTGCAGTATCTTTGACTTCAGCTATATGGAGCTGGATGTGGATGCATTTCAGTGGTTTCGTCCCCGAAAGGTGACAGCAAAACGGATCAAAGAGAGGCTGTTTGAGAGCCAGCAGATGGCCCAGGAAGCCGACAGCTTTCTGTCCGTGGTGCTGGAGAATCACGATCAGCCCAGGTCTCTGAGCAAGTGGTTTGGGGAGGAGGAGATCGGATATCTGAGCGCCACCATGCTGGCGGTTTTCAATCTGACTCTGAGGGGGATTCCCTTTATTTACCAGGGTGAGGAAATCGGAATGAGCAATACCCACTTTGATGATATTCACTGTTATGAGGATATTATGACCTGGGGGCAGTATGAGCGGGCCAAAAAGGAGGGGATTTCCCAGGAGGAGTGTCTGGATATGGCCAACCGCAGGAGCAGGGATCATGCGCGCACTCCCATGCAGTGGGAAGATAGCAAAAACGCAGGATTCTCCCCGAGTCTCCCCTGTTTTCCTGTTAATGAAAATTATCGGACAGTGAACGTAAGGGCGCAGGAGCAGGGCAGAAGTATACTAAATTTTTACCGTGAGATGATCCGTCTGAGAAAGTCCAAGGCTCTAAGAGATGTTCTGGTCTATGGAACTTTTGAACCGGAACTGGAGGAGGAAGAAAATGTGATTGCTTATAGGCGGAGCTTTGGAAGCCGGACCGTATGCGTCATGCTGAACTTTGTAAACAGGGAGCAGAAGGTAGCGGTTCCCGGAATACCCGGGGAAGTGTTTATCTCCAATTATGGAGGTACGAAAATTTACGCACCAGACTATATCCTGCGCCCTTTCGAAGCTGTTTTGTTTGGGATAGATTAAACTGGAATAAAAGAATGGGCAGGAACAACTAAATAAGAAATGTAACCAGGAAGCATGATATGGATTGACATATGGTGCTTCCTGTTTTTTATATCATAGAATTAGAGATAAGGCAGTCATGCTTATCTTTGGAAATATCGATACCAATGCAGATCATAGTAATGCTCCTTTGCAATGTATTGACACTGTATGGAGAACCCACAGAACTGCCTGCTATGTAGCCTCGTGCGAAATAAAACGTCATGCGTTATCTAACTGATTAACATTAAAGCAGACAACCGTGGTTAGAGCCTATGCTCAAACGTCAAAGCGTTAGGAAAGTTCAACTAATCCACAGTGTCTATAAACAGTATACTCATTCAAGAACAGAATGGGGAACTAATAATAATTTAACATACGAGGAAAGTCCTTCGGAATTCCCTATGATATAAAAAGCCCTCCGGGCGGGATTCTTTTTCAAGAAATCGGAGGAAATTTCGTTTGGGTTTTAACAATACAAAAAGCAATTTTTTGACATAAGACAGCAAGTTAATCAAATGATAAATAGTATAGAAAATTTTATAATGAAAAAAAAGACGGAGGTAAAGAAAGTGCGCAATTATGAGATCAGTTTTCATGACCGGAAGATTCTCAGAGAACTTGCCCGTAAGCAGTATGAGTATTCTCAGACAGAAAAGAATCAAAGGAGGATTAACGAGTGGTATGAGCACAATGATTTAAAAGGAAGACGCCCTATGATTCATTTGGAAATGGGGACATTTGCCAGTGAAATTATCCCTCAAAAACTTCGCTGCGAGGGAGAGCTTGCCAGGAGGACGGAAGAACAGTTATATTTGAACTTTCTAAATCAGGAGCTCTTTGACGATGATATGGTGACTCCGGATCGCTTTATCCTTTATTATGACACCTGGTTTACCCTGTTTGGCATCGAGATTCACAAAAAAGAGGCTAAGGAAGGAAGCGTTGGCCATGAGTTCAGTTCCGTAGTGGAGGATCTGGAGGAGGATTACGACAAGCTGGGGATAACCGACTTTGGCGTAGACTTGGAGACTACCCGGAAAAAGAAGCAAATGCTGGAGGAGACATTTGGGGACATCCTGCCCGTAGAAGTCAAGATGGACAGCCTGCACTCAGTTCCCACGCAGATGATTATCCATTTTATGAAAATGGAAAATATGATGTACAACATTTATGACTATCCCGAACTTTTTAAGAAAATGATGGATCGGATCGCAGAGGATACCATAGCTTACTTTGATTTCCTGGAAGGGCAGAATCTGATATTTCCCACTGCCGACCATGTAAGGCTGAGACAGGGGAGCCTTTGCTATACCCATGACCTTCCGGGAGAGGAAGTCCGCGCTGGGCGTTCCTTTAAGACAAACGACGTGTGGGGCTTTATGGATTCACAGGAAACGGTGGGACTTTCGCCTGCAATGTTTGAGGAGTTTATTTTTCCATGCTACCAGCGGATAGCCAGCCGCTTCGGACTCCTCTCTTATGGGTGCTGCGAACCGGTAGATCCTGTGTGGGAGAGCTGTATTTCAAAGCTTACAAACTTAAGAAAAGTGTCTATTTCTCCATGGTGCAAGGAGGAGACCATGGGAGAACGGCTGAGAGGCAGTAATATTATTTTTCACAGGAAGCCGTCCCCCAATTTTCTGGGAGTAGGTACCGTGCTGGATGAGGAGGAGTTTAGAAAGACCCTCAGAGCAACCCTTCACGCGGCTAGAGGATGCAAATTGGAAATCACCCAGAGGGATGTGTACACTATAAACCACGATATCCCAAAAGCAAAGAGGTATGTGGACATTATAAAAGAAGAAATAGAAACGCATTGGCAGTAGATAAGGAGCTGGAGGGGGTGCTTCTATGAAAAATGTGAAAAAGAGAATTTTGGCTGCAGTGGTATTGATTGGGATATCTGTGATGATTGGATACGGAAGCCAGGGAAAAAATGGATTTGAAGAAAATGAAATTGTAAAGATTAATGGTTTGCCGGTCTGCCGGGAGGAGTTTTCTCTGGTCATGGAAGAAAACCGACTCCAGTATGAACGGGAACTGGCTGAGGAGTTTCAGATACCCCAGGACATAGAAGCAGAGCAGTATTTTTCCGGAGAAGATGATTACTGGAGAAAAATAGTGGACAAAAACGTAGAGAAACTCTGCCGTATTAAAGTACAGCAAAAGCTGGCCCAGGACAGGGGATTGGCGGAGGTTTTTAAATGGGAGGTATTTTTAAAACAGTTGGAAGAAGAGAACATCCTGAGGGAAGAAAAAGTAAAAAACGGGGAGGTTATCTACGGATTAACGAACTTTGGCAAAGAAGAGTTTTATACATATCAAGTCGATGCCATGGTCAATAAATTAAGAAATGACATTTTACAGGAAAAAGGGGGTGAGATCACCAAAGAAGAAATTTTGAAATACTATCAGCAGCAGGAACTTCCGCTTTCCCTTGAGGGAGAAAGGTATGTCTATACAATGTGCGAGGTGACAGAGCTGATGGATGAAAAGAATGGGGATACCGTTAATGTTTTGGGTGTGTTGGCAGAAAAGCTGAGGAAAGGGACCAGACAGGATCAGAAGTATTTAGATACAGACGGAACGAAATACAGGCTTGAAACCAGAGAGATGAATCAGGGCGAACTGAGGGAACTGGTTCGGTCAGACTTAAACGGAGAAGCTATATTGATACTTTCGGAAGGCCAGGTAAGTGAGCCTGTGATGCTGGAAGGAAAGTATTGGCTTGTGCGCTACGAGGGCTTGAGAAAAGCGGATATCCTCTCTGAGTCAGACCAAATGGCTGTAAAAAACATAATGCTGGATGATAGGTTTAATAACTTTATTGAGCAGCAGGCAGAAGAAGCAGTAGTAGAGATTAACGAAGAGGGTTTATACGATTTTATTAGTGAGGAGGAAAGAAAATGAAGTGGAAAAAAAAAATGTCACTTATTCTGGCCGTGTCCATGACGGTTCCTGGCATTATCGGAGGGCTTGGCAAAATGCCCGTACAGGCGGCAGAAGAGAAGGTTAATGAGGCAGAACGGGAGAGCTACAATCTGGCGCTTGACTTTGCAGGGGGAATCCAGGGACCGGCCTGGTATCATGAATATCAGTTTACCAGTGGAAACGACAAAGGAAAACGAATGCAATATGAAGAGTGGATAGAGGATTGGAACTGTTTTATCGCGCTGGAAGGCGTCCTGACATCCGGCATGGAAAATGGCATGGGATTGATTGCACCGGCCCCAACGGCAGATTCCCTCGCTGTGTGGGAAGCGCCAAGAGACGGAGTGGTGGAAGTCTCCATGGCCCACCAGGCTTATCTGAGAAGACAATATCAGACTTCCGGAAATGTAGGGGTGTATATCGAGAAAAACGGAAAAAAAATATATCCCGCGTCAGGTGAAATACTGCTGCAGGCTCAAAGTAAAATGTATTTATACCCCATTCCTGTGCAGGTCCGGACTGGCGACCGGATAGCTGTGGGACTGACCTCGAAAAAGAATTTAACCGACGCCTCTGTATACATTACGCCCGTCATCTCCTATGTAGAAAAAGAGGCGGTGGAAAAAGAGAATGCAGCTGTGGGAGCAAATGTAACCGCTAGCTCTACAGCAGACGGATATTCGGTAAATGGTCTGACGGACTATATTCTGAGTGAACAGCATCAACAGTATGAATGGAAGGCGAAGACGGCAGAACAGGAGTGGTTAGACTTTGGGTTTGAAAGCTCTAAAGTAAGCGATATTGTACTTGTGGATGGCAGCGGGGGAGCATACACAGGAAATATCAGGTGCACGTTCAGCGATGGAACAGCGGTCGAATTTGCGTCTGAGCAGGCGGCAGCGAAGGAGGGAATCCGTACATTCTCACTGGAGGCTCCGGTATCTGCATCCTCTGTCAAGATTGAGTTTATCAACACAGATGGCGGCATTCCTGTCCTGGGAGATATCCAAATTCTTACCGTGAGGAGGGAACAGGGCGAAGAACCAGGGGGAGAGGCAGCAGAGCCAGGCATATATTATGTAGACAGCGCAGCAGGATCTGACAGCAATGACGGAAAAAGCGAGGATGGGGCCTGGGCAACTCTTGATAAGGTCAATTCCATGCAGTTTGCACCGGGAACAAAAATTCTCTTTAAAGCAGGAACTACTTATAAAGGCGCCTTAGTGCTGCAGGGAAGTGGTACAGAGGAAGCGCCCATCATCGTGGATATGTATGGGGAAGGCCCAAAGCCCCATATTGAAGGCGAAGGAAAAGTACGCCACACCGTACACTTAAAGAATGTAAATCATGTGACTGTGAGAAACCTGGAAGTATCCAACAATGCTGCCCAGCGTCAGCTTCTCAGCGGAGTGTTTGTGGAGGCCAGCGGGTGCGGTGTAATGGAAGATGTTCATTTAGACAGCCTGGATGTGCATGATGTCTATGGAACGCTGGATGAAAAGACTCTGCCAAACGGCGGGATTTACTACGAAGTAACGGATGAGAGCGACGACACGAGATTTAACAATATCTCTGTGCAGAACTGTACTGTAAAGAGAGTCAGCCGTACAGGTATCTCTGTTGGAATGACTGAGTCATACGAGCTCTGGGACGGACACGGCGGAATCATTCCGGACGAAGTGAAGGAAAAATACGGACATACCAACGTGGTAATCCGAAACAATTATGTGGAAGAAGCGGGTGGGGATGCCATTGTACCCATGTTCAGCATTTCACCGCTGATCGAGTACAACATTAGCAACAAAGCCAGTGTGAACACCAAAGACCAGTGGACCATGTACAATGCGGCCATCTGGCCGTGGAGATGCGAGGACGCTGTCTTCCAGTTTAATGAAGCTTACGACACTTACGAAAACGGAGATGGTCAGGCCTACGACTGTGACTGGAGCCGTCACACCACTTACCAGTATAACTACAGCCACAACAATAAAGGTGGATTTATACTGGTGTGCCAGAACGAGGCCCTGGACAGCGTGATCCGTTACAATGTCAGCCAGAATGATGAGGACAGTCTGTTCCTGATGTCCAACCCGGACAATGCAGATGTGTACAATAATACCTTCTATATTGGGCCAAATCTGAAAAAAGTAGTAGATTCAAACGGAAAGGCTACGCTGAAAAACAACATTTTCTACTGTCCGGAAGGCATCGAGCTTCCGAACAACAATTGGGGAAGTGGATTTACCTATGACACCAACCTGTTTTACGGATTTGACACTACACCGAATGACCCGAATAAAATTTTGGCAGATCCTATGTTCGCAGACCCGGGCAAAGGAGGAACCGGTACAGAACCCGGCAAGCCTGCCCTTGATTCACTGGGCGGATACGCCCTGCAGGAGGATTCGCCTGCTATCAATGCAGGCATCCGTATCCCGGACAACGGAGGACGCGATTTCGCGGGAAATCCTGTGGGAGAGACAAAGCCGGACCTGGGAGCCTTTGAATCAGACGTGGAAGAACTCATGACTCTGAAAGAAGAAGAGATCCTGGTGACGGATGCGGGAGCGGTAACAAAAGTAGAAACCATAGTGAAAGAAGGCGCGGAATTGGAGGGCGGCATCACTTATACGTCTTCGGACGAGAACGTAGCCGCAGCAGACGAGACAGGACGTATAACGTTCTATGGATACGGAACCGCTGTAATTAACGTCTCTGCACGCATTAATGGGAAGGAAGTATCCCTGAAATGCAGAGTGATACTCAAGGAAAGCGATTATGAGAGCTTCAGCGGACAGTTTGAAAACGCTTATGCAAATACACAGGATGTGCAGAATCCAGTCAGCTGTCTTATTGATGGAGATTTATCTTCCTTCTGGCATACACAGTGGAATGGCAGCGGATTTGAGTTAACGCAGGAGAATCCAGCTATTTTAACACTGAAGTTAAGAGATGATGCTAAGGCACACAATGGATTTCGGTTCCTGCAAAGGCCATCCAATGTAAATGGACTTGTACAAAAATTTAAATATGTGGTAGGAAATACATTTGACGAAGCGCTCAACCAGATTACCGATGGGGTAGAGAGTCCGGAGATCATGGTAGCGAACCCTGCAAACGGCAGCTGGGTCAATGTGGATCTTCCGGAAGGAATGGACGGGAAATACATTCAGATCCAAATACTGCAGGGGGAAGGAGAGTTTGGAGCTGTTGCGGAGGTGGAAACCTATAACCAGATTCGGTATGCGACAGCAGAAAACAACTTGATTCTTGCCCAGAATAAGCTGGAAAAGACAGAAAAAGAGTTGAAAGAGGCGCTTCAGACAGTAGAAAAATTGAAAGAAGAGGCATCTGGAAACGCAGAGCAAATAGAAGCCCTTCAAAAGGCTGTGAAGCAGGCAGAGGAAGCAGCCCAGAAAGCAGAGAAAGCCAGGGACGAGCTGCAGAAAGCCTTAGACAAGGTGCAAGCAGAAAAAGATGAAGCGGAGGCTGAGCTAGAAAAAGCTAAGGCAGAAGCAGAAAAAGCCAAAGTAGAGGCAGAAAAAGCAAAAGCAGAAGCAGATAAAGCGAAAGCGGAGGCGGAGAAAGCAGAAGCGGAGGCAAAAAAGGCAGAAGCTGAGGCTAAGAAAGCCAGGGAAGAACTGGAAAAAGCCAAGACAGAAGCGGATATAGCCCGGACAGAAGTGGAAAAGGCACAAGCAGAGGCTGAAAAAACCGAAGCAGAGGCAGAGAAAGCCAGAGCGGAGGCAGACAAAGCCAAGGCAGAGGCAGACAGGGCCAACACGGAGGAAAAGAAAGCCTGGGCAGAAGCAGAACGGCTGAAAAAGGAGCTGGAAGAGGTCAAAAAAGAACTGGAGCTGCAGAAGGAACTGAAGAAAGGTGACAGCGTCACATATAAGAATGTGGTGTATAAGGTTACAGATCCCTCTAAAAAGACGGTGGCTGCAGTGAAGGGAAATGATGTCTCTGCAATTACCATTGCAAAATCGGTTAAGATAAAAGGCATAACGTGTACAGTCACTAAGATTGCAGACAAGGCGTTTATGAACGCAAAGAAGCTTTCCAGGGTTACGATCGGTGAAAATGTCACAACCATTGGAAAACAGGCATTCTATGGCGCAAGAAAGCTCAAGAGCATAAATATCAGAACCAGGAAGTTAACAACAGTAGGAAAGAGTGCGTTTGCTAAGATTGGGAAAAAAGCAAAGATCTCTGTTCCGAAATCCAAAAAGGCAAAGTACAGTAAACAGCTTAAGGGAAAGACTTCTTTGGATGCCAGGATAAAATAATGGTAAAATTATGGGAACGTATCAAAATGGTACGTTCCCGTTGCATTTATTTCAAGGTAACTGTTCAGACAGGTCATTACCACCCGGACGTCACCCGGGCGTTGGCAGCTCTCACGCAAACACGTGCAACGCTCTGGGGAACTAACCGTTAACTGCAACTAGGACGCTCAGGAAAGCCTTTGCGTCCAAGTTTCCGTAAACGGTGGATTTCCCCGCCGCTAAAAACGCACGTAAATTGTTTGCTTTGAGAGCTGCCAACGCCCGGTTGACTGTATTCTGGAACCTAGAGATTTCCCAAAGATTGTTAGAAAATCGCCTGAGCGGCACCATCTCCCGTCTACGGGAAACAGCTTCCTCTTCAGCCTATAACGGACCGGACCCGTCTGAACTGTTACATTTCAAGAATCCAGAAAGCCAATAATTAAAAAATGTCTTGCAATTATACCTATCATGTGATAATATAATAAGCGTCGCTGTAAAAGGCGAACGCGGCTCCTTGGTCAAGCGGTTAAGACATCGCCCTTTCACGGCGGTAACACGGGTTCGATTCCCGTAGGAGTCATTTCTAATATTTTAGTATTGACAAATGCTAGGATGTTTGATAAAATATAAAAGCTGTATGGCGACATAGCCAAGTGGTAAGGCGTGGGACTGCAACTCCCTGATCACCAGTTCAAATCTGGTTGTCGCCTCTTAAAAGCCCAGGAATTTAACATTCCCAGGGCTTTTTTTATATCATAGGAAAGTCCTTCGGAATTCCCTATGATATAAAAAGCCCTCCGGGCGGGATCGCACTGCGGCGGAGTGGAAGATGGCTGCCGGGGCAGCCCCGCCGCAGGCGGAGAATCCTGCGCGCCGGATTCTTTTTATTATATTTACCCAATAACAAATAGGCGCGGACAGCAGAATTACTGTAAATATATCTATGCAGAAAAACGGTTGCTGGAGGTTTGCATATATGCATCCCTTAGAAAGGAGAGGCGTTAAGATGAATCTGATGAAAATACCACATAAATTTTCTATATGCAAAGTAAAGGACACCGCTGGGATAGACCTAAGCAGGGACTTCTGCTTTGTGGGAAAGACAGACGAGGAGATCTCACTGGTGTGTATCACAGAGGATGTCCCGGAGTTTGTGCTGGAGCGGCAGGACGGATGGAGGGCATTTCGTATACAGGGAGTCCTGGATTTTTCTCTGATTGGCATCTTGTCTGAGATTTCAACCCTGCTGGCCCGGAACCAAATTGGCATTTTTGCGGTGTCCACCTATAATACGGACTATATTTTTGTGAAAGAGGAGCATTACCGCAAGGCAATAGATGCCCTTGTGGAAACAGGACACAGGATTTCTGTATAGGTGCAGGTAGAGATTATTATTTTAACGTAACTGTTCAGTACCTTCACAGTTACATGCAAAAATCCATTTAAATCACCTGCGGTGATGGGATTTTTGCACTCCTGAATCATTTTCTCACGGTCAGCGCAGTAAATGCGCAGACCTGCTGAATAGTTACATTTTAACTTGATAAGTGAGGTTTCTCCCACCTTTATAGGCCAATATACGCATCGATGTAGTTGTTCTCTGTTTAATTACTGAGCGTGTATTGAAACAAGTCAAAAAAGTCCACATAAGAGTCCTGAAATGTGCATTTTGATCCCCCGCAGCAGCAGATTATAATGATTCCGTAAGATAAAATAAAACGGAACGGGGGAAAGAGATGAAAAGAACAAAAAAAGGATTGTTTAGAGGTATGGCGGGTGTACTGTGTGCCTCCATGCTGATCTCAACAGGAACGCCGGCCATGCAGGTACGGGCAGTTGAGGCAGGAGATGCGGAATGGGAAAAAATATCAGGCATCATGGACACCTTTGCGGACAAAGCAGTCTGGACGGATACAAAATATTCCAATGCCATTTCCCAGAGAATGCCCAGCACAGCGATTCTGGGAAACGGAGACATCGGGGCCACCTCCTATGGAAATGCGACGGAGAAGACCTGGCTGCTCTCATCCAATAATTTTTGGACGGACAATTCGCTTTACTTTGGCTATGTGGGCAGATCGCCCCAGATCATTACCGGGGGTGGCCTCACCATATCGCCCACAGAGAGCCAGCATCCATACAACCTGGCATACAATGCCAAGGCTACTGCCAGCTCACAGGCCAGGGATCACGGGGCATCGCTGACCACAGGCGGATTGTATGTGAAGAATATCAACGGTGACGGTAAGAATTTTACCGGATGGGAGGCAGAGGACAGTGAAATGCCCCAGTGGGTGTTCTATGACTTCACCTTTGCACAAAAGCTGGACCGTATCGTGGTGCGTCATGACAATTATACCTCAAAGGCGGGGACAGAGCGAAATACCAGAGACTTTGAGATTCAGACTCTGAAACCGGGCGTGAAGCCGGAGGAGGCCGCAGAGGGAGACTGGATTACTCTGGAAAAAGTGCAGGGTAACGAGCAGGACAGTACCCAGATTAAACTGTCAGGGCCACAGGAGATCCGCTATCTGCGCCTCTACATTACCAAGGCCACGGCTGAGGGTGAGGATGGAATTGCCAGGATCAGCCAAATAGAGGCCTACTATCAAAACGATGATTATAACATGCCAATCACAGACAACAAAGGGTCAGAGCATCCCTACAACAAGGTTTACGAGATGCCCGTCTATGCCAGCAGCCAGACAGTGGGACATGAAGCCGGAAAAGCGGTGGGAGGTCTTAAGCAGGCGGAGGGCTGGGTGTCGGAGGTTGGACAGGAACAGTACCTTGTGGTGGATTTAAAGACAGCTACCAAATTTAACCGGTGGCAGGTAAAGCATGACAACTATACCTCTAAAAAAGGAAAAAGCCGCAATACCGTGGATTTTGCGCTGCAGATCAGCAGTGATGGAACAAACTGGGTGACCGTGGATTCCGTAAAGGGCAACCAGGAGGATGTCACGGACAGAAAGCTGCTTTATGACCACACTGCCCGTTATCTGCGTTTGCATATTTCCAAGCCCTCCCAGGAGGACAGCAGTATGGCAAGGGCCAGAATCAGCCAGCTTGAGATCTACAGGGATGACAATTACGCCCTCAGCTATGCAACCTTGGATCAGGGTGCGTCTGCCGGTGCATCCAGCGTCATGAATGAGGAGCGGTCTGCGGACAATATGATCAATGACAACTGGTTTACCAGCGGCAACGGAGGAAATGACTATTGCGGATGGGTGAGCGGTACCACCAGCCCCCACTGGGCCAAGATCGATTTGGGGAAGGAGCGCACATTCGATGAGCTGGCGATTCTGCATACAGGGCTTCAGGCTCAGACGGATGATCTGACTGCAACCAGTAACCCCAATTCTTCCGGGTATAAAAAGTTTACTACAAAAGACTATACCATCCAGGTCAGCTGCGACGGAGAAAATTGGGAGATATTGGATACCATCACCGGAAACAGTGAAAGTATCTATGATAAAAAGCTGTCCGGACCGGTCACAGCCAGATATATCCGTATTAATATCTCAAAGGCAGAACAGGCCAGTAACTCAAGGGCGCGGATCTTAAAGGTGTACGTATACAGCAATCAGGAAAATCCGTTGTTCTCCATGCCTCTGGAGTTTGAGCCTGAGGAGCCAAATCCGGATGAGGGGAAAAAGCCTGTTGCACCTGAGGAGGCGCAGTACAACCTGGCCTATCTGGCGGATGTTACGGCCAGCTCTCAGACACAGGATGGTCCGGCAGCGGCGGCGGTTTCAGGGGCATTCCAGTATATGGATGAGTCCAAGGAACAGGTTTTTGAAGGCTGGGTGTCAGAGCCGGGACAGGAACAGTACCTCCAGCTGAATTTTGAGAACACGGTTCAGTTTAACCGCTGGCATGTTAAACACAACAATGCCACCACAAAGGCAGGAGAGATTTACAATACAAAGGATTTCAGGCTGGAAATCAGCAGAAACGGAAGTGACTGGATTCCCATTGACCGTGTCGAGGACAATCAGGCAGACGTTACAGACCGCAGGATGCTCTATCCGGTCAGCGCAAAGGCCGTGCGCCTTTGTATCACCAGGGCATCCGGGGAAGCAGACAGCGAGGCCAGAGCCCGGATCAGTCAGCTCGAGCTGTATTTGGACGAGGATTTTCAAAATAGTTATGCGGTGGAAGGAAAGGGCGCCTCTGTGGAGGTATCCTCAGATCCATATTCCACCAAAGAGTGTTTGATTTCAGATAATTTTATAAAACCAGATAAGAACAATATTAATGACTATAATGGGTGGATCAGCCTGCACGCGGCAATGCCTCAGTGGGCAGCCGTAAATCTGGGGCAGGTGAGAACCATCGATGAGGTGGGCATTCTCTTAGCAGGTGCGGAAGGGCTTGTCCAGGATCTTAAAGCGGGCGGCGCGGTGAATGCGGACAACAGCAAGTATACGGATGAAGAGGGAAATGTGGGGTACCGCAGATTCAAGGCTAAGAAATTCACCGTATCTGTGAGCAGGGACGGAACCGACTGGGAGACGGTAGGTGACTACACAGACAACCGGGATGGGCAGGTCTCTATCAAGCTTTTGCAGCCCATGGAAGCACAGTACATTAAGGTTCATGTGACCCAGGGGCAGCAGACTCCAGCAAGTGACCAGAGGGCCAGAATCGCAAAGATATACGCATTCAACAGCGCAAAAACCCCGAATGTGTGTATGCCGGTGGAGGAGTTTCCTGTTTACAGTGAGAATACACAGGAGGCTTTGGAAACGGATGCGGAGAACGACCAGGCAGTGTCAGCAAGTGCGCCTGTTCCGGAGACATCTGGAGTACAGACAAGAGCCATGGCAGCCACCGCATTTCGGGAAGAGATGGATATTTCTAAAGCCCAGGTGCGCACCACCATGGATATGGGAGAGGTGCCGGTACAGATGGAGAACTGGCTGTCTGCAGAGGAAAATCTGATGATTACCACCATCACCTCCAATGGAGATCAGGACCAAACCATTGACATCAGTCCATGGGGGAAAAATACGCTCACAAAGACAACCACAGACGCCAATGTACTGAGCAAGCCCAGTACCCTGGCCCAGTCCGGAGTCTTAGGTGAAGCGGTGTGGGCTACCAGAAAATCAAATGTGGAAGATGAGATCCAGAAGAAGAGCGATGGAACACAGAGTGTAAAAGCTGCAGAGTGGATGAGCGAATTTGCCATTGCAACAAAGGTGCTGGGAGGGGAAAACGCCAAGTACGGCGCCCAGGACAATGCTGGCGTAATCCGTGTAAACATTCCGGCAGGGGAGACGGTGACCGTGGTTACGGCCATAGACTGTGCGCCCAATCAGAAGACGGAGGCTCCGGATGGAGAAAAAGGGCTGGCTGTGAAGCAGGCCATGGAAATATTAGATCAGATTCAGAATATCAAAGACGTGGAGAAGCTCAAGGAGAATCATGAAAAGTGGTGGCAGGATTACTATAAGCTGTCCTACGCGGATCTAGGGGATACCAGCCTGAACAGGCTTTATTACGGTTCCCAGTATATTTTTGGATGCTGTACCAGAGCGGGTGAACAGGCTCCCGGTTTATACGGTGTGTGGACCACCACAGACAACAGCGGATGGCAGGGGGACTATCATCTGAACTACAATTTCCAGTCTCCCTACTACGGCTCTTATTCCAGCAACCGGTTAAAGGAATTTTCACAGCCCATGTTTGACGTGTTTATTGAGTACATGGATTCCGGTTTGGAACGCGCGGCGAATCCCGAGCACCTAAAGAGCATCAGCAGTTGGTATTACGGTACAAGGGAAGAGGAGTTCCAGAACGGGTTTACCGATGCACTTTTGTATCCCGTGGGACTGAAGCCCTACAAGACGACTGCCGATGGCGCATCCTACCTGAATCAGACCATTAATGCACTGTTCTGCGCATCACAGATCTGTGCCTACTACAACTACACCCTGGACCGGGAGTGGCTGATGACAAAACAGGCATCTGCATCCGGCAATATGTATTCGCCCTATGACTTCCTGGTAAAGACAGCTAATTTCTATGAACAGTGGGTGGAAAAGCGCGGCGCAAGAGTAGATCAGGAGTATATAAAAGACAATCCCTGCTCCGATGCGGGAGGACAGTCCCAGACTACAAAGTATACGGCCAACTATGCGAAATATCCTGAGTACGATGGAAACGGCGACTATGTGTATGTACTGTTTGACGGTTCCCACGAGGGCTCTTTTGAGTTTAATCCCAACGTGACTGTGGGTAACCTTAAGAATCTGCTGGATACGCTGGTATCCATTGGGAAAGACGCAGCTCCCACAGGAGAGAAGTATGCAGTGTGGGAGGATATTGCCGCACATCTCCCGGGAATGGAGGCATCCATCTATGAGTACCAGGGATTTAATGCAAACTCCATTAAAAATTCTAAGTATTTGGGCAAAGAAATCTTTGGTTTATCTGAAGACCGGAAAATACGCCCCATCTCCGCAACCGTGAATATGGAAAGTGTACATCCCGGAGAACAGCTGGGATTTGACTCAGACCCCTATCTTTTAGAGGTAGCCAGAAACACAGTGGATGTGTGTGGAAACGATGGCTACTCCTACGGCAGCGCGGGCTGGAACATGGTGAATAATACACCTAAAATCTTTACACACGCTGCAAGGGTGCGATACGATGCAGCAACTCTGATCAGCAAGATCAAGCAGTTTGTAGTTAACAAGATGGCAGGGAATTATTATGTAAAAGACAACACCCATGGATGGGAAAAAGTGGGCGTTTCGGAGGCGCTCAATGACATGATGGTTTTTTCCCACAACGGCTTTATCAAAGTATTCCCCACATGGAATAGCAGCGACGCCTCCTTTAAAGACATCCGTGTAAAGGGAGCAATGCTGGTTTCCTCAGAAATGAGGGACGGCCAGGTGGCTGACATCCGTATCACCAGTGAGACAGATGGGGATGCCAGGGTAGTGATCCCCTGGGAGCAGGCTTTTGTGGCGGATAAGAATGGCCTTTTGGTATCCTCCGTGTATGGACAGACTGAGAATTCCGGGGAGAAGACCATTGAGTTCTCTGTAGAAGAGGGGGAGACCTATACCGTCAAACCACTTGGAAACAGCAGTGAGGAGTTCCTGGAACTTCTGGAAAATATGTTAAAGGCCGCAGAGGATGCCAAGAAAGCGGCAGAAGATGCATGGGAAAACGCAGAGGAAGAACGCAGGGCAGCCGAGGAGGCTGCGGAGGCAGCCGGAGAAGACCGCCAGAAGGCCGAAGAGGCCAGGGCTGCAGCAGAGAAGGCCAGGGAGGCAGCGGATGCTGCAAAGAGAGCAGCGGAAGAGTCTCAAAAGGCGGTGGAAAAACTAAAGACCGAGATCCAGGAGGAGCGAAAGGCCGCGGAGGAGGCTTGGAAGAAGGCGGAGGAAGAGCGCCGGAAAGCAGAAGAGGAAGCCAAAAGGGCGGAAGAAGAACGTCTAAAAGCAGAAGCGGAAGCCAAGAAGGCAGAAGAAGAACGTCTAAAAGCGGAAGCGGAGGCCAAGAAAGCAGAGGAAGAGCGTCAGAGGGCAGAAGCAGAGGCTAAGAAGGCGGAGGAAGAGCGTCAGAAAGCGGAAGCGGAGGCTAAAAAAGCGGAGGAAGAGCGCCAGAGAGCGGAAGCAGAGGCCAGGAAAGCGGAGGAAGAGCGCCAGAGAGCGGAAGCAGAGGCTAAGAAGGCGGAGGAAGAGCGCCAGAAAGCGGAGGATGCGTGGAAGAAAGCGGAAGAAGAGCGTCAGTCAGCAGCAGAGGAGGCCAAAAGAGCGGAAGAAAGCCGTCGTTTTGCAGAGGAAGAGGCTAAGAAGGCGGAAAAAGACAGAAAAGCAGTAGAAGAAGCGCAGAAGCAGGTAGAGGAAGCTCTGAAAGCAGTACGGGAAGCACAAAAGGCTGTGGAAGAGGCTCAGAAACAGAATCCAAATCCCACCGCTCTTGTGCAGGGTAAGACCTATACGGCAGGCATCTTTAAGTACAAAGTGGAAAGCAGCAGAGCAGGGAGCACGGAGGTATCTCTTTCTGGAACCATGAATAAAAAGCTTAAAAACGCTGCGATTCCGTCTGAGGTCAAGATAAAAGGCATCACCTGCAAGGTCACGGAGATTGGACCAAGAGCGCTGAAGGGGCAGAAGCAGCTGAAGAGAGTGAGCATTGGAAGCAATATAGTGAAAATTGGAAAACGTGCCTTTGAGGGGGACACCAAGCTTACGAGCATCATCATCAAGACAAAACAGCTGAAGACCGTGGAAAGCCAGGCATTTAAGGATATTTCTTCAAAGGCAGTGATCCGGATACCAAAAGCACGGAAAAAGGCTTACACAAAACTGCTGAAAAATAGAGGGCAAAAGAAGAGCGTTAAAATCAAAACAAAGTAAAAAGCGCACTCCAAAACAGCATACAAAAAACAGCCGGGGCCCGGGAGGGTACCGGCTGTTTTAGCCAAAATCTATTTCTTTGACCGTCCCCAGGCTGAGGGGGTCATGCCTGTCTCGTTTTTAAAAACCCTGCTGAAGTACCTGGCATCCTCATACCCACAGGCGGATGCCACGGTCTTGATATCCAGGTCTGGGGAAGTACAGAGCAGTTCCTTTGCGTGTGCCAGCTTTAAACTGTTGATGTACTGGAGAGGAGACTGGCCGTATTCCTTTTTAAAGATCCGGTTGATGTAGGAGTCCGTATAGCCAAACTCAGCGGACAGGTCCGAGAGGGAGAGCCTTTGTCGGTAATGGTTCTGAATGTACTGGTGGAGCTTGGCGCAAAGTGTGTTATTGGTGATAACTCCAGGAGCTGTCTCCGCCAGAGTGTGCAAAGCTTTGGAGTAGGCGTCAAAGCAGTCCGACAGGTTTGCATACTGGTAAAACTCTCCGAAAAAGGCGCCTGCCGCGGTCTGACAGAGGGAGGACTCCAGCTGGGTCAGCTGGGCAAGTGCCAGAAAGCCCTCATGCAGAAGGTCATAGATCACTGGCGCAGGCCGCTCCTCGCTTAGATACCGCTCTGTGGTGGTCTGCAGAAACGGAAGAAGTGCTCTCTCCGTACTCAGGGTATAGAGAACCGGAATGTCGTCTTTGCAGGATGCCAGGGAGGCATCTTTTGTGTCTTTTGGAAGAAACGGGAATACCTGCCTGCAAAAGGGGAGCACATGATCTTTGGAAAAAGATCGGATTTTTTTAGCGCATTCCCACAGTTCCGAATAGGGTATGGCTTCTGGGTAGATGATCCCCGTAAAGGGAAGGCTGTCGCAGTGTTCGCAGAGATATCTCTGGAGGGATAAGCAAAAGTAATCGGCAGGGTAGGAGCTGTCTTCCAAATGCAGAAGCAGAAATTTCTGGAGAGGGTATGCTTCGTCCACCACCCAGAGGTGCTCCAACCTTGGGAATTGGCGGAAAAAACCGGTAAGGTCCAGAGCTTCCCAGAGAGTGGTGCAATTCTTAACCGGCGGTGTTCCGTAGGAGGAGGGAGGATTGCCCAAGGTGAGATGAATCAGCAGTACTTCCTTTCCGGGAATCATATAGGGGGGCATGTCGTCCGGCAGGTTCCCCTTTAACGCAAGAGATAGAATTTCCCTTTTGCGGTCGTACTTCTCCTGGCGGATCTCATCAGCCAGCTTTGCAAACAGCTCTGAGAGAACGGGGAATGACACGGGCTTGAGCAGATAATCCACAACTCCGTAACGGATGGCTGTGCGGGCGTATTCAAAGTTGCTGTAGCCGCTCAGGATCACGATTCTTGTGCAGGGATAGAACTTCTGAACCTGATTGATGAGCTCCAGCCCATTGATGCCCGGCATCTCAATATCTGTGATCAGAATATCGCAGGGATTTTGGGACATCAGTTCCAGGGCCTCTTTGCCGGAGGCAGCTTTCCCGCACACCAGAAATTCCGGTGATATCTTTTCAATCTTTTTTGCAATATTGTTCAGGATGATGTCCTCATCCTCAGCGATCAGAACCGTTATTTTCTGTGTGTTGTCTGTGTTCATGCAAGTATCCCTCCAATCGTGATGGATGCACCTGTGACAGTGCCCTCTTTTTCTATATTTTCCAGTTTAAAGGTAAAGCTTTCCGTGTAGTACAGATGAAGTCTTAGATAGATGTTTGCAAGTCCCATCCCATCGATGGACAGTACCGGATGAGCGTTTGCTGTGTCAAATCCTCTTATTTTTTCATTGACGCTTTCAATGGCCTCTGGCGAGAAGCCATCTCCATTGTCCCGTATATTTACATACCAGCACCCGTCCAGGGTGAAGGAGCGGATAGAGATTTCCAGGATACAGGAGTCTTTGCGGGAATACTTGACACAGTTCTCTACAATGGGCTGTATGATCAATCGCGGGATAGGGATTGTGCGAAGCTGGCTGTCGTATTCATAGCAAAACCGGATTTTACTCCCAAAGCGAATAGACATCAGATCTGTATAGTTCCTGGTGTGATGCCACTCTTGTTCAAAGGTGGTTGCCTTGGAGATGTCTTCTGTGATGTACCGCAGCATTTCCGTCAGCTTAATACACATGACAGAGGCTTGTTCATCGTCATTCTCCTCAGCAATGATGGAGATGATGGTCAGGGTATTGTACAGAAAGTGGGAATCCATCTGTGCCTGCAGAGCCATCATCTGGGAGTGGATCGTCAGGGTGCGGGAGGCGATCGTGTCATCCATAGACCTTTTCAAACGCACCTGCATCCGGTTAAAGGCATCGTTCAGGATCTCCAGCTCATTGAAACCGGCATTTTGCAGATCCGTACTCTCCTTCTCTCCCAATTGTTCCAGATCCAGGGATGAGACCTTTTCCTTCAGGGCTATGATGGGAGAAGTGATACTGCGGGCAATCCGATAGGTAATCAGCATGAGGATCAGAATGGCACAGGCGAAAAACAGCAGGCAGATCTGCAGAAAGATCTGCTTATTCTGCACAATGTAGGACTCCGGAGTGACCAGCATCACAGAAAAGCCGCTGTCCTCTGAGCGGCAGGAGGCAATCAGTTCCGTCTGGCGGCTGCCTGTGTGTTTAAACAGATACTCCCGGCTGGTGTCCAGAGAGGTGTAATAGACAAGATCACTGTCCGAGAGAGAGGTGGGGTAGACCAGCTTATGACTCTGGTCAAAGATCAGCACCGTCTCCTCAGAGTGCTCAAAGTTCAGGAGTGTGTTCGCGATGATACTCTGCAGCTTGTCTACATTCATCTGAATCTCAATGATTGCCTTTGGTATGGATAGAGAGTAGCGCCCAAAGGAGCGGGAAAGGGTGAATACCTCTTTGTCCGGATCTGGCTCATACAAGACAGGATCACTGGGCGTTGCTATGCGTTTGGCTCCGTTCAGGTCCAGAATGGGCTGTATCAGCTTGTCATGGACTTCCGGGTCAGGAGTGTATGGCTTGTAGTAATATTCCTGACCAAAGGTGATCAGTGTATTGTCCGCCAGATTGACGATATTCATATGGTAAAAGTCCAGATCGTAACCGGTGATGGAGTAAATGCCTTTGCGGAAAGCCCAGTCCTTTGTTACATCATGGAGGGAGGCCTCCTCAAAAATATACTGGATCATGGAATCGTTTTCCAGAATCCGTTTTTGGATAGAGTTGACTTTTTCAATATACTGGTCTGTCTGATTGGAGATAATCTTGGCCAGCTGGCTGGAAGTCCTGCGCCGGTTTTCTAAAAAGTTGTGGTAAGAGGTTAAGTAGTAAAAGTTGGCGGCAATGATCACCAGCAGCAGAAAAACGGCTCCGTAGGCAAAGAATATTTTTGAGTTGAGAGAGTGGCGCAGCAGACGGGGCTTTTTGGTTTCTAAAACCCTGTGGCGTATGAGGCTAGGGGGGAGGTATTTCATAATCAGCACTCCTTTGTGTTTATCGCACATAAAATGCAAAATATTTATCTTGAATATTAGCAATAATGACGATTCCTATTTAATGTATATCACAGAACCGGGGAGATGTAAAGAAATATTCTTCGAAATAAAACTGTTCAGAAATGTCCACATCAGAGTTCAATATTGTGCATTTTATGTCTTGGGGTTTTCACGTATAATGAGCCCATAAACAAAATCTCATAGAAACGAGAAAAGGAAAGGGAGGAATTTTAGATGAGAAAAACATGGAAGAAATTGACTGCATATGGACTTTGCCTTGGAATGACAGCGGGTATGCTGGCAGGCTGCGGGGACAGCAAAGGCGCTTCAGAGAGTGCATCCGCAGGGGACACAAAGACTCAGAGTGAGGAGTCTAAGGGACAGGCCCAGGAGGGCAGCGAGAATGTCACGGAACCTGCAGCCAGCGGAGAACAGGTCACTCTCACCTTTGCGGCGTCCCAGAACTGGATACTGGATGTGGACAAGGATCTGGCAAAGAAGTTTGAGGAGGAGACCGGCATTGCCATTGACTTTCAGCTAAGCCCGGATGACCAGTACCAGACCATTGTAAAGTCCAAGCTGAACACCGGCGAGGGTCCGGACCTGTTCATGAGCTATTCCGGAACCAAGCTAAAAGACTTTAATCCTCAGAAGAACATGGTGGACCTCTCAGGTGAAGAGTGGGTAGGAAAGCTGGAGCAGTGGGCCATTGACGGAAATTCTATTGACGGTGTCCTGTACGCCCAGAACACAGCGGGTGTGGATGACACCAATGGAGTACTCTATAAACCGGCAGTGTTTGAGGAACTGGGCATCACAGTGCCTACCAACTATGCTGAGTTCAAGACAGCCTGCGACAAACTGCAGGAGGCGGGAATCACCCCAATTTATGAGTTTGTGAAGGACCTGTGGCACACTCATTACTGGATGGAGGGAGCCAGCGCACTGGCAGCCACCAATGATCCGGACCTCTACAAAAAATTGAACACCAATGAGATCGGATTTGCGGATGTGCCGGAATTCGTTACCGCCCTGGAACAGCTTCAGGAAATGTATGAAGCAAACTACTTTGGCGAGAACAGCATGTCCAACATTTATGACAACTCCTACGATGCGCTGACAAGCGGAAAATACGGAATGATCATCATCCACGGTTCCTACCCCAACGAGATTGTGAACAATATACCTGACGTAGACCCGGATGAGTACAGCATGTTCCCAAGCCCCCTTGCTGACAACCAGTATGTGACCCTGACTGCAGGCGGAACCACAAAGTGTATCAATGCCAGCAGCCCCCACATTGAGGAGGCAAAGCAGTACTTAAAATTCCTGGCGCGAGAAGATAACTTAAAGACCCTGTACAAAGAGAAGACTACCTATGTATCCTCCTCAGTGGAAGGAATTGAGGCAAGCCCCACCAAGGCGTTTAAGGATTTAAGGGAAAGAGAGGCAGGCGAACTTCAGGGCGCTGAGGCCAGTGTATACTTCTACGACGGCGGCAAGATCAGTGAGCTTTGCCAGGAGATGTTTGTGGGAACTCTGACACCCAAGCAGGTTTTGGAGGAGTTTGACACCTACCGCAGAGCCATTGCAAAGGATGCAGGTCAGGAAGGATTTTAAAACAGATTTCAACGTTCTATCTTTAAGCATAACGCCTGCGGGCGTTATGCTTAAAAAATAAGAGAAGGACGCACAAAGAAAGGAGCATGGAATGAACCATAAAAAGATTTATCCATCTTATTTTATTCTGCTTCCTTTGATCCTGTATGTAGTACTGTTTATCCTCCCCAGCGCCATGGGGCTGGCACTCTCCTTTACAGACTGGAACTCAGTGAGCGATGAAATACATTTTGTGGGCTTATCCCACTTTATTGAAATTTTTACCAACTCAAGGTACTTGATTGTGATTCGAAACACGTTGATTTTTGCTATCATTACCACCCTGTTTAAGAATGTAATCGGCCTGGGAATGGCCCTGGTTTTAAATAAAGAGTTCAAGACAAGGAATATTCTGCGAACTATCTTTTTCTTCCCGGTTATGCTGTCCCCTCTGATTATCGGTCTGGTCTTTAAATCCATCTACAATCCGGAATTTGGCGTGATCAATGAATTCCTGCGGGCAATTGGCATGAATGTGCTGGCAAAAGACTGGCTGGGCGACATTGGGACTGCCCTTGGAGCTGTGATCATCGTGGAGATCTGGCGTCTGGTGGGACAGAATATGGTAATCTATGTGGCAGGGCTGCAGGCGATCTCCGACGACTATCTGGAGGCAGCCGACATAGACGGAGCCGGAAAGTTCCAGAAGCTGATTTACGTGATACTGCCCCAGATGCTTCCCTCCATCACCATCAACCTGGTGCTGAACCTGATTGCAGGACTTAAAGTATTTGATCTGGTCTTTGTGCTCACCAACGGGGGGCCGGCCAGGATGACGGAGGTACTCAACACCCTGGTGTACAAGGAGTACAGCTCAGGACGGTATGGGTTCTCCACAGCGCTGGGATTCGTTATGTTTGTATTCACCTGCATCGTGGCATTTTCGGTGCTGAAAGCTATGTCAAAGGAGGAGGAGTGAGATGACGAAGCGCAGAAAGATCGGTAATCTTATAAAGGCCATTATATTGTGGGGAGTCTCCATACTAGTGTTTATTCCCCTCCTCATCATAGTATTCAACTCACTGAAAACCCAGGGAGAATCCGTTTCCATGCGGTTTGCGCTCCCGACAGAGTGGGTGTTTTCGAACTACAGCCAGGTGATGGAGCAGGTGGATGTGTTCGGCGCATTCCGAAATAGCCTGATCATTTCGGTCAGCACCGTGCTGATCGCTACCACGGGGGCAGCGCTGGCATCCTTTGTCATCTCCAGAAGAAAGACAAAGCTTCACCGTATGGCCTATTTCTTTTTCCTGGTGGGTCTGGTGGCGCCCCTGAACATGGTGCCTGCTGTGCTGGTACTTCAAAAACTGCACCTGATGAACTCTCTGCTGGGGTTGATCCTGCTGTACTCGGCTCTGGTTACACCCTTTACGGTATTTCTATATTACGGGTTTATCGGTACTGTGCCAAGGGAGATAGACGAGGCAGCCATCATTGACGGCTGCGGCCCCATCAGCCTGTTTGTGAAGGTGATTTTCCCGCTGTTAAAGCCAGTGACGGTGACTGTGGTAATCTTGAACTTTATGAATGCCTGGAATGATTTTATCACCCCGTTCTATGTAATTAATGAATCCGGAAAAATGCCTCTGACCACCATGGTCTACAGCTTTTTCGGACAGTTCCAGCGAAGCTGGAATCTGGTGTGTGTCATCATGGTAATGATTCTGGTACCCATCATCATTGTGTATGCGTTTGGACAGAAATATATTATAGCAGGTATGACTGCAGGAGCCGTGAAAGGCTGACAATAAGGAGGAGAGAGAAATGAAGCAAATAAAACTTGGACTGATCGGAGCCGGGGAGAGGGGGGCCAACTGCTATGCCCCCTATGCCCTGAAATACCCGGCAGAGGCAGCCTTTGTCTGTGTTGCAGAGCCTATTCGGGAGAGAAGGGACACCTTTGCCGAGAACCACAGCATACCAAAGGAAGACCGCTATGAGGATTGGCGGGACATGCTGGATAAAAACTATGAGCTGGATGGCATCATCATTGCCACCCAGGACCGGCAGCACTATGAACCGGCCCTAGCTGTGATTGAAAAAGGGTATAATCTGCTGCTGGAAAAGCCCATGGCTGAGACTGTGGACAGAACCCGTGAGATTGTGGAGGCTGCCGAGAAAAAAGGCACCCTGCTCATGGTCTGCCATGTGCTCCGGCATACCCCCTTCTTCCGGAAGATGAAGGAAGTGATTGACCAGGGAGTCATCGGGGAGATACAGTCTATCCACCATATTGAAAACATTGGCTTTTGGCATTTCGCACACAGCTATGTGAGAGGGAACTGGAGAAATACAGAGGAGACAACCCCTATGATTGTGGCAAAGTGCTCCCATGACACGGATATCATGAACTATCTTCTGGGTGGCAGAAAGTGCAAGCGGATTTCCTCCTTTGGATATCTGTCGCATTTTAAGGCAGAAAACGCGCCGGAGGGCGCAGCCATGACCTGTGTGGGATGCCCGCACAATAAGGCCTGCATGTACTCAGCCTATAAATATCTGGATGACAGGAAGCTGCGCAAGAATTTTAAGGATATTGTAATGCGTACGGATGACAACCAGAAGTTTTTGGAGTATCTCCTGAAATCCCCCTATGGAAGATGTGTCTACCACTGTGACAACGATGCCGTTGACCATCAGGTGGTGACCATGGAATATGAGGGAGGAGTGACCGCCTCCTGGCAGGCCTGTGCCTTCACCATGGATGTGATCCGGCAGACAAAGATCATGGGGACCAAAGGGGAAATTGAGGGATGCATTGATGATGACGAGTTTGTAATTAAAGATTTTGCCACGGGGCATGAGACAACCGTGCACATCCATACCCCCAAGACCCTTCACTCCGGAGGAGATGAGTGTATTATGGAGACCTTTACCAAGGCGCTTCGGAACCCCGAGGATGGGAACCTGATGTACAGCGCAGCGCTTTCGCTTCAGGGGCATGAAATGGCTTACGCGGCAGAGTATTCCAGAGCACATGGGGGTGTGGTGGTGGAACTCTGAACAGAGGATGTCAGATAATAAATAAAGAGACAGGGTGAAAAGCAAGAGCAGATTGCAGGAGGGACAAGGATGAACAGGTGGGTAAAAAAAGGATTTTCGTTACTTTTGTCTGCAGCTATGCTGGCGGCGGGAATGCCGGCGGCAGCGGACACGGCGAATGCGCAGGAAAAGGAAGCGGCGGAGACTGTGATTTATGCTGCTCCCACAGGGAGTGATACGGGGAGCGGTACAAAGGCAGATCCGGCCAGCCTCAAAAGGGCGAAAGCCCTGGCGCGCCAGGCCAGTGAGGCTGCAGACACAGATATTCAGGTGAGACTGGAGGGAGGAACCTATTACCTGGAGGAGACTCTGACTTTTACCAGAGAGGATTCCGGAAAGAATGGACACAGGATCATCTGGATGGCTGAGGATGAAAGTGACAAGCCTGTGATATCCGGCGGAAAGGAACTGGAGGGCAAGTGGGTGCTCCATGATCCGGAAAGGAACATTTATAAATACGAGGAGCTGGATGAGGATTTTGTGACCAGAGACCTCTATGTCAACGGTGCCAGGGCAATGCTGGCCAGGAGCCGCAGCAGTGTCTCGGGACTGCAGTACAGCACTTCTGATGCCGCATATGAGGGGAAGGCCGAGGGGCGGCTTGAGACGCTGGGCCTGAAGGGGAAGATTGCGGATACCGTCCGGGGATTTGGTGATATCAGCCAGCTGGAGGCGGTGCGCAATGTCAGATGGAGGCACTTTGAGGTCCCGGTGGACAAGGTGGAAGGAGACCTTGTCTATATGGAGCAGACGGCATGGAGGAACACCTCCACCACGGAACGTGTCCACTATGACTGGAACGGGGCATCCTGGAGAGCTTACAGCGGAGGTGTCACTTATTTCCAGAATGCTTATGCTTTTCTGGATGAGGCGGGTGAATTTTATCTGGACAATACCAGACATGTGCTTTACTACATACCCAGAGATGGGGAGGATATGGAGAGCGCACAGGTGGTGGCTCCTGTCCTGGAAAAAATAATGGTGGCAGAGGGCCGGGACACAGACAAGATTACCTATCCCCAGCCCGGCAGAGAAAAGGGGGGCATTGTGAATGAGAAGATCAAAAACATTACCTTCGAAAATATCTGCTTTCAGCACAATACCTTTCTGCGTCCCGGAACAGAAGACGGGTATGTGGGCACTCAGGGGGGACACACTCTCACAGGGCCGGAAGCCGAAGGAGCATTTTCCGATCCCTGGGGAAGCTATGCAGCGCCGCCTCACGGGGCAGTTTATGTCAACTCCGGAGACAGCATTGTATTTCGGGGCTGCAGTTTTTCCAAGATCGGCAGCACTGCGCTTGCGGTGACAAAGGGAAGCCGCAGCTGTACGGTTACAAAGAGCAGCTTCGAGGATTTGTCCGGAGGAGCCATCTATCTGGGGGAAAACAAACACACAAGCGACAAGGCAAAGGACCCCCATGCAAAAGGGCCCAGTTATTCCACCTCCGGCATTGTATCCCCCGAGATCATCCCCTTAGAAGAGCGGGAACTTTCCTATAACAATGAGATCTCCTACAACTTTGTGAATGATACCGGAAAGCAGTTTTCCGATACCTGCGCCATATGGTGCGGATATGAAAGTGATCTGAAGGTAATACACAATACAGTCCAGAATGTACCCTACACAGGCATCAATGTGGGATGGGGCTGGCGTGAGACCGGGCGCGTGAGCCATATGCACGACAATTATATTGCGTACAACCGGATCATTGATTATATGAAAAAAGAGACAGATATGCACGACGGCGGTGGTCTCTATATGATCAATGCCATGCCTGGAACCGTTGTGGAATATAATTATTTTAACCGCAATGGTGTGGACAATGCCGTCTATTTTGACGCTGGGCTTGACTATGCTACCCTGCGAAACAATGTGATGACGAATATTGAATACAAATGGGTATCCGCAAACGCAGTGGGGCTGCATCGGGGCATGGTGGCCTATAATAACTACATGCAGAAGGGCTACGGAACCACCAACGGAAGGCCTGACTATACGTTTGACGGAGAGTATACGATTTTGGGGGACAACTATACTTATACGAAAGTCCTTCCTGTGGAGGCGGAGGAAATTGTCCGCAACGCGGGCTGCGATGCGCCCTATGAGGAGAGTTCCTTCGAAAATCCCCTGGATGGGGCTGAGATCCTGTACTACAATCTGGCGGAGGGAAAACAGGCGTCCCAGTCATCCGGCAAGGATGCACAAAAGGCAGCGGACAATAATATAAATACCGTCAGCGCCACAGACACGCAGGAAGATCCCTGGTGGCAGGTGGATATCGGGCGGATACAGAAAGTAAAGTCTTTGGATATTCACAGCCCCCAGCCTCTTGGAGAGGGGTGGGTACTGATTTCAGAGAACCCATTCGGGGAGCGCACCGTGCAGGAACTTCTGGAGGATGCGTCTATTGTCAAAACAGCCTTTTATGGGGAGAGGAGCAGTTTTCGGACAAAGGTTGCAGAGAAATGTCAGGGCAGATATGTACGCATAGTGCTCACAGGTACAAAGGCTATGAAGCTTCAGGAGGTAAAGGTGAATCTGGATATGGACAGCCAGTATGTGCCTTATCTGAAGGATACGGAGAAAACTTTGAATCTGGCAAAGGCCAGGGATGTGTCTTATGAGATCTATACTTCAGGAAATCCCATCTCTGGTGTCATATTAGATGGCAAAGAGCTTCCAAAAGATGCATATGAAGTTCAGGAAACCGTGCTGACCAGAAACAGCTTTCTCTCAGAGGAATATCTGGCAGAGTACTTGGAAAAAGTAGGTGAGAGCAACCAGTGGTATGCCCAGTTGAAGAAGCATCTGGAAAGTATCCGGGATGAGCCAAAACAGGAAAAAGGCGCTGTATTGACACTGAAAAAGCAATATCTGGTCAGTCATACATCACCGGGCTCCTGCACAGTGGAAGTACAGTTTGAAAAGGGCATGGAACTGACGCTTGGACTGACGCTTTACAGCAAGGAACCCAAAACACTCGCTCAGTATGATTTTGAAGAGACCCAGACCAGTCAGGCCGTAGAAGACAGAAGCGGAAACGGGAATCACCTGGACATAAACGGCGGTGCCAAGAGGGTACAGGAAAGTGTCAACGGGCAGGCAATTGCCTTTGACGGATCAGGCGCAGCCAGAAAGAAGGGCTGTGTGAGTCTGGACAAACTGGAGAAGGAACTGCAGATTGACTTTTTTGTAAAAATTTTGCCAAGGGCGGAGGGGAACGCCCAGCTGATTAATAAACGGGCCATGGGGAAAACCACCGGATTTATGGTGGATTTGACGAAGACAAATGTGCTGCGGTTTACAGCGGGAGCAGGGGGAAATGTAATCAACACCCTGCAGCCTTTAAGTGAAAATAAGTGGTACCATGTGACCTGTACCTACCGGAATAAAAAGATGCAGCTATACTTAAACGGCGAACTGCAGTCAGAGAAGACTCTGGGCAGTGAAGCGGTGCTCGGCAATGACCTGGCGCTCAGCCTCGGAAAGCATGCGGATGACACAGAACCGTTTACCGGGCTGCTGGATGAGATTTTGATTCAGGATACCGTGGAGGATACCACAGCACCCCTGGTACTGGATTCACAGCCGGAACAGGGAGAAATGAAGGCAGAGCTTTCGGAAAAGCTGAGTATATATTTTTCAGAGAATGTCAAAATGGCAGACAATGCGGCAGTCAGATTGACCGCTGATGGCAGAACTGTGGGTGTCTCTGCAAAACACAATGGAAGAAAACTGGAGATCGTACCTGAAAATGGGCTGAGATATGGAATATCTTACAAGCTATCCATTCCGGCAGGGACTGTGGCAGATGAGAGCGGAAACGAACTGCAGAACAGCTTTTACCTGAGTTTTACAACCAGAGAAGGCCAGGGAACCCCCTTTATATGGGATGAAAATCTGACCTATTACAGGACACAGCCTGCGGACGTAGAAGTCTCTCTCTCCATGCAGGGAAGAACACTGGAAAAAGTGATGATCGGTGAAGAGGAGGCGGATGGGTCCAGCTGGAGCTGTGATAAGGGAAAACTGATTCTGAAAAAAGAGCTTCTTGAGAGATCGGCAGGTGAAAGGGCAGAATTTACTCTGGCCTTTGGCGATGATATATCAATACCCCTCACCATCCATTTGTCCAACGCAATGCCGGAAATGGAAGTGCTATCCTTTGATTTTGCCGCAGCAGAGGACCGTGTCATAAGGGATCTGAGCGGAAACAGCAATGACGGCATTGTAAATAATCCCCAAGCGGTTCAGAGTCAGGAGGGAATCGGCAGCTTACTGAATCTGAATGGAACAGCGGACAATACGGTTGAGGTAAAGGATTCCCCCACACTCCACTCCTTTGAAAGCTTATGTCTGGACTTCTGGATGAAGGGACCGGACCAGGTGGAAAAGACCATGACCATCTTAAGCAAAAAGGGAATGGGACAGGCCGGTTTTGGTCTGGAGCTCTATGCAGATGCTTCCCTGAACTTTGTAATCCGCCACAGCAAGGGGGGAAATTCCACAGTCCGCACAGCCCCGGACACCATCAAAGTGGGCCAGGAGGCAGAATGGCAGCACATTAAGGCTGTGTTTGACAATAACATCAAAGAAATGAAAGTGTATGTGGATGGCGAACTGCTAAAATCAGCAAAAGCAGAAAACGTGACATTCGATACCATCAATAATGCAAATGCAAGTCTAGCGATCGGCTGGGCCTATCAAAATGGAGTAAACCCGGAAAGTAAATACAGCTTCCTGACCGGACAGATTGCAAACCTGCATATCAGCAACGGGGTACGGGATGTGGAGAGCCCTCAGTTAGTGTCCGTTGAACCGGAGGATGGAAAGACAGGGGCAGCTCTGGACACCAGTGTACAGGCTGTCTTCAGCAAAGAGATCCGTATCCGGGAGGAGAAAGAGCACACCATCTGCCTGCGTTCAGCGGCAGCCAAAGAGACAGTCAGCACGGTTGTGAGCGCAGCAGGAACCCGTCTGACGATCAAGCCGGTAAAGAAGCTGGCATATGGCACTGTCTATGAAGCAGTGATACCGGCCGATGCAATCGAGGACAGCAGCAAAAATACTTTGGATGCTGGGCTAAAAGTAAGCTTTACCACATTGACAGGAAAGCCGTATATTACCGGAGCCAAAGAAGCTGAATACGATTCTGAGAATCCGGCAGAGATCACAGCAGGGCTGGTACTAAGTGGAAACACCATAATAGAAATCCGCAGCAAAGAAAGTATACTTGGGAAGAATGATTACGCCTTGAATGGGGAGAAGATTGTATTTTCCAGGAGCTACCTGGATGGTATAAAAGATAGCACAGAGCTGACGTTTGTGTTCAGCAATGGGTACGAAGACCGCTTTTACATTCAAGTGGTAAAGCATGAGACAGTAGCAGAGTATCACTTGGATGGAGCGGACGGAGTGGTGACTGACCTTACCGGATATGGTAACAGTGGTGAACTGAACACTGGCAGCGCAATTGTAAAGGACATAACAATGGGGGACGTGCTCTCCTTTGACGGCTCCCCAAATTCCGCCATTCAGATCGGAAACAGTGATTCCCTGAGCAGTTTCCGGGATTTGAATATAGAACTGTGGATGAAAGTACCCAAAAAGAATGCTGCTACACAGACCATTGTACACAAGAAAGGCATGGGAGCAGCCGGGTTTGCACTGGAGCTCCAGGCAGACCAGTCCCTGAACTTTGTCATACGCAAGAACGGCGGAAATGTGAACCTGAAAACAGAGGCAGGGCTTATCACAACCGGGGAGGAGGCAAAATGGCATCACGTCAAAGCTGTCTATGACCGCCGGGCGCAGACGATGACCATGACGGTGGATCAGACAGAGAAGAGTGTGGCAGCCGCAGGGGTTACAGCCGCTACTCTGAACAATACCGCTATCAACCTGAACCTGGGACACAGTGTCAACGGGACCACAGCAGACACGGAAAAAGCCAGCTTTTATAAGGGATATCTGGCATATCTCGCCCTCTCCAACACAGCAAAGGATGTGACGGCACCCAGAATCCTGGCGGCGGATGTGGCAGAGGGACAGGTGACAGGCACTGAAAGTCCTGTGGGAATGATTGTCAGTGAGACGGATGTTCAGGTGGATGATGGGAAAATCGCACTAAGAGAAGAGGACGGGGGCGCGGATGTTGAGTTCACTGTTCAGGTGACAAAGAACCGGGTGGAGATTATTCCCAAAGGCCTGAAAAACGGAACCGCCTATCAGCTTTCCGTAAAGAAGGGCGCTTTCGTGGATAAAGCCGGAAACTTTTCAGAGCATACCTTTGTCCGAAACTTTGTCACAGAGAAAGCAGCGGTGGATTTAGAACCGCTTCGGAAGCTGTATGAGGAAAAGAAGAAAATCACCGGGGAAGACTATACAGAGGACACCTATGAGAAACTGCAGGATGCATTAAATACGGCAAAAGAAGTGTTGGACAAGGGGGAAGAGGCAGAACAGAAAGAGGCGGACCAGGCATACGAGACACTTATGACAGCCGCAGACGGACTGACGCTGAAGAAAGCGGAGAAAGGCAAGCTTCGGGAACTCCTGGAAAAGGAACAAGACAGAGATCTCACATATTACACCAAGGACAGCACAGAGGACTACTTAACTGCACTGGAAACGGCAAGGACAGTGGAGAGTGATGAGACATTGACCATCCGAGACCAGCAGAGAGTGGAGGATGCGAAAACGGCCCTGGAGGAAGCTATCCGTAAACTGAGGGTTTCTGAGGCAACCAGGGAGGCTCTCCGTCAGAAACTGGAGGATGCCAAAGGGGCAGATGAAAGTCTCTTTACGGAGGAGAGTGTGACAGCGCTTGCGCAGGCTGCCCAAAAAGCGGAAGATCTTTTAAATGACCCGCAGCTGGATCAAAAAACGCCGGAGGAAATTCGCGAAACCATGGAGACTCTGGAGAAGGCATTGGACAGTCTGGTATACAGAGCAGCGGATACAAAGGCTCTGGAGGAGGAACTGGCTAAGGCAGACAGCCTGGAAGATGCGGATACTTACACAGAGGAGACGGTAAAGGCGCTGCGGGAAGCGGCGGATCAGGCGAGAGAACTGCTGAAGAGAGAGGGCTTAAATATTACCCACCAGGCAGCGGTTGATGATATGACCAGGCAGTTAAAAGCAGCCCTGGAGGGATTGGAGAAAACCAAAGAAGATCCCACGCCGGACAAACCGGACCCGGAGAAGCCGGATGACTCCAAGCCGGACCAGCCGGAACCGGTAATGGTGAAAAAAGTAACCATAACCGGAGAATCTAAAAAGATAGCGGCAGGGAAGAAGATTGGCCTGAAGGTTAAGATCAGTCCTGCAAATGCCACAGACCCGAAGGTGGAGTGGAGCAGCAGTAACCGCAGATATGCGTCAGTGGACAAGAATGGTAAAGTGACCGTGAAGAAAGCAGGGGCAGGAAAGACGGCGGTGATCACTGCAAAGGCGCTGGACGGAAGCGCAAAGAAGGCCAGCTATAAGATAAAGATTATGAAAAGGGCTGTGAAGAAGATCCGGCTGACTGCCAAGACCAAGACCGTCAAAGCAGGAAGGAAGCTGCAAATCACAGCGAAGCTGGCGCCATCCACCAAGATCAACCGGGATATGAAGTGGAGTGTGAGCAACAGTAAGTACGCTAAGGTCAGCCGGAAGGGACTGCTGACAACGAAAAAGGCAGGAAAAGGCAAACGTGTGACTGTGACTGCCAGGGCTTTGGATGGAAGCGGGAAGAAGGCGTCCATTCGGATTCGGATCAAATAGCTTATAGGTTTAAGGGGCTTCTTTAAATATTAATATGCTCCCTTCTAAGCAGACAAGTGAATCAATAAAAACTTGTCTCTTAGGAGGGGGCATAGTTTATTTTAACTCCCGGGAGTTGTGGTATTTGATGAGTCTGACAAATAAGATATTAAAGAATTTATGTAAGATATTATATTTACGTTGTCTTTTTCGTATGATATATGTACTATTATAGACTAATTAGGAGGAAAATTCTATGAATAAGGAGAGGGTATTTTTTTGTAAACGGCTACTCCCCATGCTGCTGACTGCCTTTGTGATTGTTGCCGGGGTTTTAACAGGGGACTTGTTCGAACACGGGGGAAATGAGGTTCAAGCTGCTCCCGCAGGTGCACAGATGATCAGCGCACCGGACGTTGATTTACAGATGTATCTGTGGCTTGAGGACGGGAGACCATATTACAGTATTGTTTTTAAAGACCAGGAGATAGTGAGAGCTTCCAGGATCGGGCTGGAAACCTCGCTGGGCAGTCTGTCAAAGGATTTTACTGGAATTCGTGTGATATCCAGTGACTCGGGCGACAGTACCTGGTCACCGCTGGTGGGCGAAAAAGCGGAGATACAGGATAAATACAATGCCAAGACATTTCAGTTAGAGCAAAGTGGAGACCTGAGTCTCGCAATCGAAATGAGGGCATATAACACCGGTGTGGCATTCCGCTATCTGCTTCCAGATGCATCTGATCACGGAAATTATCGTATAACGGAAGAACAGACCAGATTTGACTTTGCACCTGAGGGGATTGTACTCTGTCATGAAAACGGACAACAGCAGACTCCGTCAAAATATAAGATCGGCGATCTGCAATCGAAGACAAGCAGGATATACCCGCCCCTCACGGCAGTATTTGACGACGGGCCGGCAGTTACGTTGGCTCTCTCAAAGTTAAATAACTATGCCTACAGTTTATTAAAAAGCAACGCCGAAGGGCGCTTAAAGCCGGAGGCATCCACGGTGAATGTCACAGAGGAAGGACCGGAAGCGTCTCCTTACTGGACATTTGTTGTGGGGGAGAACCTTGCAGAGCTGCCAGTCAACAAAGAAATTATTCTCAATCTGAATGATGCGCCGGATGAGGACAAATATCAGTTCAGTGAATGGGTAAAGCCTGGAAAAGCACTGATGATGGGCATGTTTAATGAAACTACCGAGTCAATGAAGCTCCAGATCGATACTGCGAAAAAATGCGGACTTCAATACCTGCTGATGGATTTTGGATGGTATGGTCCGGAGTTTGCAAAAAAATCTGATCCAAGACTGGACCCTGAAAAACTGCAGCCAGATCCCAATGATTCCCCTGAAATTGCTGCGGCAAAAGATTTTATGAGACCCTATGTTCCGCGCAGCGGGGTATTCGATGCGACCGGGAGGCCATTTAACGTATATGAGGATTGTCCCTGGGGAGGGAACATCCAGATGGCTCCCAGCCTGGACATACCGGAAATCGTAAAATATGCGAATTCTCAGGGGGTGGGGATATTTCTCTATGTGAATGATGTGCAGTTAAATGACAAGCTCAACCGGTTTGAGATCGAAGAGCTTTTTGAGCAATTCGTATCCTGGGGCGTCTCGGGAGTGAAACCCGGATTTGTACCGGATAAAACCCAGGAGGCAGAAAAGAGTACGCGAAGATTGGTAGAGATTGCTGCGAAATACAAGCTAATGCTTACTGTACATGATGAATGGGCTGAAACGGGAATATCAAGGCAGTACCCCAACTTACTCAGCGCGGAAGGCGTGCTCGGCGATGAGGGGCTGAGGACTTACCATGTGGAAGGGGATGTAAATGCTCTATTTTCCAGAGGTATCCAGGGATTTGCAGATCATACCACCTGTTATCCGGGCAAGGCATCCAGAGGATATCAACTGGCATCCGCCGTACTGTGGCCAACCGGTCTGAATTGCCTCTACTGGCCATGGGCAAATACTGATACCAATAACCGCGCCACAATTGAGAGTCTGCCGGCTCAGGAGCGGGAATTCTGGAAGTACATGCCGGCCACCTGGGATGAGCTCGTGATTTTGAATGCGGATCTTTCAGAATCAGCCGCTACAGCCAGACGGACAGGAGATGAATGGTATCTGGGAGGAATCAGCGCCGCTTCAAAATATTTGAAGCTTCCTTTGGATTTCCTTACACAGGGGGACCAGTATGTAGCGGAGATATACTTTGACCGAAAAGGAAACAATGGTAACAACAGCAACCGGGATAACCATACGTCAAGCGCTGAGCTGCTATTTGCACGGTATAGGGTTGACAGTAATACGATAATCGGCCGCCAGATGGAATTTGGAACAGGAATCGCCGTACATATCCGGCCACTGGAGGCAGGGGATGAAAATCTGCCGGATTATACAAGCTATCACCAGCTTGAAGATTTGGTTAACACCTGTGAACAGTTGTATCCGGATGTCTACAGTCCGTCTTCATGGGAAACATTTGAGTCTGCGCTAAGGAAAGCCAGGACCTATGTTGGCGGTGAGGTACATGCAGATAATGAACTGCTGAAACAAGTATATACCACCCTCATAAATGCGTACGAAGGACTGGTGAAACTGGCTGAGCCAATGATTGCGGATGCGGATGGAGATGTGACAATTCAAAGCTGGATCAACAGTTCGGCCAATGAGCAGAAGAGAAACTATGGCGGCGCCGGTATACTGAGGTTATTGTCCATGCCTTCAGGGGTATATGGGAAGTATGGCGAGTCGGAGAATACAGTGGATGTCTATAGCCTGGATGCTAAGATTTCACTTATCAGATTCAATATTGAAGAATTAAAGGCTGATCGGAAGCTGGTGGGAGGCAAGCTCTATCTGACCTACAATGGACTTAAAACGGACAACGGCAAAACCCAGACTTCACTGGCCGCAGCCAGGGTGATAGATCCAAACTGGACTGAGGGCACCGGAAACGATGGGGGAGATAAAAACGATGGAGTAATGTGGAACCATTTAAGAGCCGGTCAGGATTATCACTTAAAGTTTGATATGGAGACCTTGTGTGAATCGGAACCGTTCGCTCTGTCTTCGCCATCAGGGACGAGGATTACCATTGATGTGTCGAAGATTCTGGAAAAAGCGCCCAAGGGTGAAAAGTATATTAGCTTTGCCCTGTTTGAAACAGCAGGGGCGGAGATCCAGCTTTACAGCCGGGAGGGCGCAGGAGAGTCGAAGGCATATCGGCCTACGCTGGCCTTACAGTTGGGGGCTACCGACCGTATGGAAGTGAAAGACGTCTCGGTGTATGACAGCAACAATCAACCTTTGACCAGCCTTACCTCTGATACCATGAAAACGGAACTGACCGTTTGGAACGGGTATTCAGGAGAGACGGCTGCCACCATGTCCGTAGCGGTCTATGCACCTGATGGAAAACTCGTTCATTTGGAGAGAGAGAACAAGTCTATCCGGGCATTTACTAAAACCGTTTGTCAGGTTGAGGTCCACATGCCCGAAAACGTACAGGGGCAGTATGCAAAGAATGGGTATTATGCAAAAGTTTACCTGTGGGAGAGTGGTACCGGAAAACCGTTAACAGAGGGAATCCATCTTTTTAAATAATTAGTAATCCAAAAAGGAACTCATTAAGGTCAAGGGAACGTAGAAATGGAGGAAAGAAAATGCGAAAAACGATTAAAAAATTGTTTGTTTTAGCGGCATCTGTATGCATGCTGTGCGGGATTGGAGTCATGCCGGTATCGGCGAAAACCACAGATGTAACCATTACCGCGAATCAGCAAAGCAAAACGGTCAGCGTCACGGCGGAAAATGCAGCAATCTCAGGAAAAGATATTTCCGTAATCTGTTATAACCCGTCATGGGATCAAAACCCGGCTAATATTGAGGGGAATCTGGATAAAATCGAATATCTGGATCAGTACACCATGACGAATGGCAAGGTATCCTTTACGTTTCCGCTTAGCGGCACTCCTGTGGAAGGCGAGTATGCGCTGGTGATCGGTTCTGAGGATGCACAGTCACCGCTGGTAAAGAAATTCCGGGTAAAATCCAGTACTCCTCAGGAGGGAGATAAAACGAACCTGACACAGACCGTAAAGATGTACGAGGCCATCCAAAAGAATAAATATACGACAGAGAGCTGGGCGGTATTTGAGACACAGCTAAAAGCAGCGAAAGCCATCCTGAGTAAACCCGGCGCCTCACAAAAAGAGATTGATGCTGCCCTGTCTGCACTGAAGACAGCCTACAGCGGCCTGACTGAACGGAAGCCGGAACCAATACCAGAACCAAAACCGGAACCGTATTTAAAAAAGGGTACAAAAATAAAGTATAAGAATGGCACTTACGCCGTTTTACAGGCATCAAAATCAGTCAAAGCAGTTACTTTTGTAAAACCCAATAAGAAAACGCTCAAGAGTTTCGTGATTCCGTCCAATATAGTATATAAAGGCCAGAGCTACAAGGTAACCGCTGTGTCGGCGAAAGCATTCTATAAGAATAGAAAACTGGGAAAAGTGACCATTGGAGCAAACGTAAAGCAGATCGGAAACTACGCGTTTAAAGGCTGCGGTAAGTTAAAGACCATCAGCATTAAAGGTAAATCAGTGACAAAGTTTGGAAAAGGAACCTTCCAGTCAATCAACAAGAAGGCGAAATTTATGATACCGTCAAAGCAATATAAGAAGTATAAAAAAGCGATCATCAAGGCGGGAGCTAAGAAAACGATGACCTTTAAAAAAACAAAATAAGGTGAGAGGAAATTTAAAAGAAGGGAGGGGGAGAGGTGAAAAAAACATCGGGAAGCAAAAAGATCATCCCCGTCTGTATGGTTTTAGCTATTTTATTGTTTGCCTTCATAAAACCTGGGAATTGGCCGTTGGGCTTTTACAATCTGAACGTTTATGCGCAGGATATAGCTTCAAACCAAAGCAGAGCCATAGCGGATAAGGCCGCGCCGCCTAAAGAAGCGTACGGAAACATCTATCTGGCGGATTCCGTAGATGGCATCAAAATCCGGTGGAATTCCGGCAATCCAGATATCATCACGGATCAGGATAACGGAAGATATAAAAAAGGAGTGGTGACAAGACAGGATGAGGATACTGTTGTAAGGCTGACGGCTTCGTTTACAACAGATGGGAAAGAGCAAACACAGAACTATGATGTTACAGTCAAGGCGAAACCTCCGAAGCAAGAAGATATGGAGGCATATCTGATGGTGACGTTTGGACAGGACCAATTTCCCCACCAGAGTGAGAAAATATTATTCCTGGTATCGGAGGATGGTTTGAACTGGGATGTTCTGAATGAGGGGAATCCAATCTTCACAAGTACGCTGGGCTCAAGAGGTCTGAGAGATCCGCAGATTGTCCGTTCACCTGAGGGAGACCGGTTCTTTATGGTAGCGACAGACCTGAAATCCACTGAGACCGGATACGATACGAGAACTGGTTCCAAATCCATCATGGTATTTGAGAGCGCGGATCTGGTAAACTGGGAGCCGCAGAGGATGGTGAAGGTAGCGCCGGATGATGCCGGGTGCGCGTGGGCACCGGAGAGCAGCTACGATAAGGAAACCGGTGATTATCTGGTGTACTGGTGTTCTACAACCGGATGGGATAATTTCAAGCGGCAAAGAATCTATTGTGCCAGGACAAGAGACTTTAAGAATTTTTCAGAACCGGTCGTGTATATGGAGAAAGAAGGATATGATTTAATTGATATCAGCATCCTGACCGAAGGCGATACTTACTATCGGTTCGTCAAAGATTGTGATCCGGTGGCGATTATCATGGAGCAATCCAAGTCGTTATCCGGCCCCTTCACACCGGTGGAGGGCTACACGTTAGCGACAACGACCGGCTTTGAGGGCCCGGCTGCCGTGAAGGTAAACGGAGAGAAGAAATGGTATCTCTATCTGGACCGCCATATGGAGAATAAAGGCTATGGGGTATATGAGACCACCGATCTAGACAGCGGAAATTTCACACCTGTTAAGACTGCGGTGGAAGATGGGATGACATCACCGGTCACCTTAAGACATGGAGGCGTGCTGCCGATTACCCGGGCGGAGTATGAGAGACTGATCGAGCGCTATAGCCCCAAGGATGTGGTGACAGATAAAAAGGAGCTGCTTCACTATAACTTCACTGAAAACGAGAATGGGTCTTTAAAAGATTTATCAGGCAACGACCATACCGGAACGGTAAAAGGCGGCGCAGTGGTGAAGGATGGCATGATCACCTTCGATGGCGTTGATGATTATGTGCAGATGCCAAACGGAATCCTTAAAGACTGCAGCAATGCGACCATCACCGTAAACATAAAACCGGAACAGGAGAAACAGAACGTGTTTGCATGGACCTTTGGGAATTCTTCGTCTGACGGCTACATCTTCATGAATCCTATAAATCCCGGCGGCTCCTTAAGGACTGCAGTGACAAAGAGCGACTGGAGCGGGGAGAGGGGCATAAATATCAACGGTTTGCCGGTAAATCAGTGGTCAAGCGTTACGGTTGTATGGAAAGGGGCAAACTCTAAGATTTATGTTGACGGAGAGCTAAAAGGAAGCGCGGACTTGAGCATTTTACCATCGGAACTGGGGGATACCATTCAAAACTACCTTGCAAAATCGCAATATGCAGGGGATGCGTATTTCAAAGGGCAGATGCGGGATTTCAGGGTCTGCAACTACGCCTTTAGCAGCGAAGAAGTAAGGAGACAGTCGGATATGCATGCTGTGGAGAATCGGACGGATGGAGGCATGAAAATTACAGCAGTATATGATAAACAGGGTACATTAAAAGAAAAAAAGGTTGAGCGCTATGAAAAAGGCACCAAGATTGACAGCCCACAGTTAAATGAAAATGAAGAAGCAAAGATATTTATCTGGGATGAGAAGCAGCGGCCTCTCATGGATGCATTTGTTTTTAAATAAGTTATAAAAACGATTGCGGGGTCCAAACCATTCTGGTTTGGGCCCCTGTGCTTTCAAGCCCCGCATGTAAAAGATTGTGGCTGGCAGAAACGCGCAGATGATTTATATCATGCACAGCACACGAAGGCGTTCTGTTTATAACACGCGCTTCGCCGCAAATACGCCCAGGCGTATTTCGCCAACATTAGGTCAGGAGGCTTAAAAATAATATGAAATTAAAATTTTCAAAGCGGAGGTTCGTTGTTCTCCTATGCCTTATTCTCACCCTGGTAAGCTCTGCCGGTCAGATCTCCGGACACGGGGTTCTAAGGGCAAAAGCAATGAGTGGGCAGAGTCAGCCAGATGAGCTGGCAGCGTATATTTTTGTCCATTTTATCGGTAACCAGAGTACACCCAATGAAGAACAGGTGTATTTCAGCGTTTCGAAAGATGCTCATAACTGGATCACCTTGAACAACAAAAGACCCGTACTGCGCAGTACGATCGGTGAAAAAGGGGTGCGTGATATGTGCATTGTGCGCTCACCCGAAGGGGGCAAATTCTATATTATCGCGACTGATTTAAATATGTATTTAAATCACAACCGCTATGACTGGGGACATGCCTCCAGCAATGGTTCGGACTCCGTTATCATCTGGGAATCCGATAATCTGGTGGATTGGTCAGAGGCCCGTCGGGTAAAAGTAGCGCCAGAGGGGGCAGGAACCGTCTGGGCGCCGGAAGCGATCTGGGATGAGAAGGAGCAGGCATTTATGCTGTACTGGTCCTCCAATACCTATGAGGGAACCAGCAGCAGGCAGTTTAAAATATACCGGGCATATACCAGAGACTTTAAAAGCTTTACAAAACCGGAGCTTTTTATGTCAAACGGTGATAAAGAAGTGATTGATTCGCACATTATAAAATCCACAGCGGATAATAAGTACTACCGATTTGCCAAGCTTAATGGCTCGGTTACCGGAGAAGTGTGCAAAACAGACTATATTTCCGCCAACGATGCGGACTGGGAACGAACTGGGCTGGTTATTGGAAATTCGGAAGGGCCTACTGCTTTTCAGTTTAATGGAGAAGAGAAATGGGGATTGTTTGTGGATTCAGATGAAAAGTATATGCTGTATACCACAGATGATCTGTCAGCCGGGAATTTTACCAGGGAGCAGTTTCAAACGGAACAAGGGCTGCGGCATGGAACCATTATGCCCATCACCCAGGCGGAATATGATGCTTTGATGGAGAAATACGATATTGAGATCCAAGATCCTGCGGACAAAAAAGAACTGTTGCATTACAACTTTTTACAGAGTTCAGAAGAAATATTGGCAGATGCCTCCGGAAATGGGAACAACGGAACCATTCTTGGTGGTGCGGATGTGAGAGAAGGCAGAATTACGTTTGACGGCGTGAATGATTATGTGACAATGCCGGCAGGGCTATTGCAGGAATGCAACAGTACCACAATAGCGGTAAATATAAAACCATCGGAAGAAAGAAAAAATGTGTTTGCCTGGACCTTTGGGAACTCTTCTGAAAATGGTTATATTTTTATGAATCCGGCAAACCCCAGCGGCTATTTAAGAACAGCCGTAACATTGGGGGATTACAGAGGTGAAAATGGAATTGACATCGATAGTCTGCCGATAAACCAGTGGACAAGTGTGATTGTCACATGGAAAGGTACGGATGCCAAGGTATACGTTAACGGGACATTAAAAGAGAGCGGGAATTTTGGATACTTTCCGTCTGACCTGGGCAGAACCGTCCAGAATTACCTGGCGAAATCTCAATATGGGGCAGATGGCTATTTTAAAGGCCAAATGAGTGATTTCAGGGTGTATAACTATGCATTTAGCAGCGATGAAGTGAAAGAACTGTCTGATATGCATGCAGCGGAGAATATGACAGACGGAGGCATGAAGATCACAGCAATATATGACAGACAAGGTTCATTAAAAGAGAAAAAGGTTGAGCATTTTGAAAAGGGTATTAAGATAGACAGCCCTCCGCTTCATGCGGAAGAAGCAGCCAAGATATTTATCTGGGATGAAAAGCAGCGGCCGATTATGCATGCATTTACGTTTCATTGAGGAATCAAAAGGGAGCGGGGTTCAAACATTTTTGGTTTGAACCCCGCTGTTTTCGTATTGGAAATCTAAGTTATAATTCTTTAGATATATATACAATATTTAAAATTGAAAAGGATATCTGACGATATTAATATTATAGAGTAAGAAGTAACTGTGAAGGTACGGAACAGTTACAATAAGTAATCAGTTACCCGTAGTAATTCTCGAAAAGGGAGGAAGTAATTTTATGAAGAAAAAAACAGTAAGTGTTTTACTGGCAGCAATGATGACATTGACGGCAGTTACAGGCTGCAGTAAAAGCAGCTCAGAACCGGCAGGCTCCACATCGAAAGAGTCCCAATCAACAGAAAAGCAATCGGCACAAGACCAGACGGCAGAACAATCGGCTGAGGAAGAAGCGGATCGTGACGAGGACATCACGCTGACTTGGGCAGTCTTTGAGACGGATAATTATACAGCCGAAGTGTGGCAGCATATTATCGATGCCTTTGAAGCGGATAATCCTGGAATTAAGATTGAGAAGGTCCTGATGACCGGGGATTCCAGACCTCAGTTTCTAAAAACAATGTTGGCGGCAGGCAATATGCCGGATATTAATATTGACCCCGTTGATCTTGCAAGTACAGAGGGAATTTATGCGGAAGTTCCGGAAGAGCTATTGGCCAAATATGAGGAGACATCCATTGCTACATACAATGGAAAACATACATTAGTCCCGGCATACAAAGCACTGCGGACTCAGTGTTTTTACCATAAGGACCAATTTGAAGAGGCGGGGATAACGGAAGAGCCCAAAACCTGGGAGGAATTCCTTGAGGTTTGTGAGAAACTGGCGGCAGCCGGAAAAACCCCATTGATGGGCGTCGGCGCTTCGGATATATGGGCTACCAGCTTTGGGTGGTGGACCGGTGTGACAAATTCAGATATTATGAAGAAATATCCAACATTTAATGAGGATGTCTTGAGCGGAAAGGTCAAATGGACAGATCCGGTGATCGTGGACTCAATAAATGCCTGGAAGACCTTGATTGATGCCGGTTACTATCACAAGGGAAGTATGACATTCAGCTATACACAGGCCAGTGAAGAATTCGCCAATGAGAGCGCAGCCATGTTTATGGATGGTGCATGGAAAGCGCCCACCTATGACGCAGAAGGCAAGACCACAGAGGATATCGGAGTATTTGTGGTACCGGCTCCGTCAGGTGCAAAAAGCTACTGCACCATGCCGCAGTATTGGGGGGTAGCTGAAACCTGTAAGAATAAAGAAGCGGCATTTAATTTCTGCGAATATGTGCTGGGCGGCAATCCCGAAATCTATAAATACTATCTTCAGGCTGACGGAACCTATTCTGTGACGAAAGATCCTGTAGAATACGAGATGGGACCAATCCAAACCGAGTTTGTGGAAAATTATAAAGAGTGTGAGCTGGTTCCGGAAATCATGAAAGCGGTAGGCGATACGGCTATGCCCACCGGATTCGAAGACTTTACGTGTAAATCTTTACAGAATGTATTCACCGGGGCAGATGTGAAAAGCGAACTTGCAACCTGGGATGCTGAGATGGAACGTTTACAATCAGCAGGAAATTAGTGGAAAACCGATAGCTCATCAAATAGCCTGAAGTGCAAAAGAATCCTGTATTTCAGGCTATATTTAATAAGGGATTGGAGTAGTAATATGCGTAAGAAATCAAAAATCTTTTTATTGCCCGCGCTCTTAGTGTACACTCTGCTAATGATCATTCCTATTCTGGGCGCTTTTTATTTAAGCCTGACGAATTGGAACGGAATCTCTCCGGGATTTGACATCATCGGGATTCAGAATTATGTGGCAATGCTAAGTGATACACGTCTCCATAATGCAATCGGTGTCACGGTTACCATAACCCTGGTGGTCAGCATTACGGTGAATGTGCTGGGTCTGTTTATTGCAAGCTTACTCAGCCGTGCAGGAAAAATTATAAATGTGCTGAGAAGTATCTTTTTTATGCCTTATGTAATGAGTACCGTCGCCATATCCTTTATCGGACTTGCGATTTTATCCTATACGGGAGTGCTGAACAGTGTGCTTGAGACCTTGGGATTCGGGAATTTGGCGGGGGATTACATTGGAAATACAAAGAATGCTGTCATAAGCATCTGTATTATTGAAATCTGGCGTACTTTGGGATTTCATATGGTCCTGTACTTAGCATCCTTACAGACCGTGCCGGAAGAATTGTACGAGGCATGCACGGTAGACGGCGGAAGCAGATGGCAGAAATTCCGCTATATCACACTTCCCATGATCGTGCCGGGAATAACGATCAGTGTCATTATGAGCATTATGACCGAGATGAAACAATATGATATCGTAAAAGTAATTACCAATGGGGGGCCGGGCTACTCCACAGAGACGGTCACCTACAATATTGTAACACAGGCATTTGGCAATAATATGCTGGGCTACTCATCGGCAATTGCGGTATTTCTGTTTGTTGTTATTGCAGTGATTTCTGTGATCCAAATAAAAGCCAGTAACAGGATGGAGGTATAGCTTATGAAACATACGATGCGTAAAAAGCTTCGTCCAGGGAATCTGATTCTGAAAACAATTTTAGTGCTCATGGCAGCCATTTTTGCGTTACCTTTATACATAACGCTGATCAATATTTTTAAGCCCACAAAACTAATATCAGCTTCTCCGATGGCTTTGCCAATCCCACCGGTACTGGATAATATTATAAACATATTAAATAACCCCAATATAAAAATTGGCCATATGTATTTTAACTCCATATGTATTACCGGGTTCGGGGTGGTCATCTGCATACTAATATCTTCAATGGCAGCTTATTATATCGTGAGAACCAAAAAAAAGATTGCGGAATATTTATATATCTATTTTCTGTTTGGGCTTATGGTCCCCTATGTAATAGTATATGTGCCGCTGGTGATGATATTTAATAAAACAGGCATAAGCGGTAATCTTCCAAGTCTGATCATGGTGTTTGTTTCCGGAAGCGTTTCCTTTTCGGTTTTTATGTATAAGGGTTTTATCGGGTCCTTGTCATATGAATTAGAGGAGGCAGCGATTATTGACGGGGCGGGGCAATTCACCATATTTTATAAGATCATCATGCCCCTGGTAAAGCCCTGCACCACTACCGTGGGGATTTTTATTGGCTTATCTATGTGGAACGATTTTTTGACACCGTTGCTGATCGGCCAGGTACAAACGATTACGGTTGGGATCTATACGGCTATCGGCCCGTTTACCGCTGATTGGGGAACCGTCTTTGCCTATGTTATGTTTGCCACAATGCCGATCATCATAGCCTATTTACTGGCTCAGAAACAGTTTATAGCAGGCCTGACGGCGGGAGCATTGAAAGGATGAGGCCAATGAGAAAGAAAAGCTCGGAATACAAACTGGGAGATATGCTGATTCAATATTATCAATCTGAACATGGACAGACGGAACTCTGTATTGCACCCTATGAGCTGAGAGACAAGATAATAGAAAATAAGGAGTGTTCCACAGATTCCCTGGTTCAGATAAAAATAGAAGGGGATGCAGCCCCCTTTGGTTTTGGAAACGGACATACCATGCGAAATTCCGCCTCCGTATCTGAATTTTGTTTTAAAGACCAACGGTTTGATGAGAATGGGGATTCCTGTGTGATCAGGACAATCCTGGAGAACCGGCGGGGACAGAGACTGGAACATACATTGACGTATCACAAAGGATATCCGGGGCTTAAGATAAAAACGCGAATCACAAACCAGAATGAAAAAGAAACTGCGCTTGAAATGCTTTCTTCTTTCTCTCTTGGAGGAATCACACCTTTTTCCAGAGAGGAGGGAACGGACATGCTTTTGTTACACCGGATAAGGAGTAAGTGGAGCAATGAGGGACGTAAAGAGACCAGAACCATCGAGGAGCTTCAATTAGAGCCGTCCTGGTCCCGCTGGGGCGTGCAGAGTGAAAAGTTTGGACAAATCGGTTCTATGCCGGTAAGAAAATATTTTCCCTTTGCGGCAATCGAGGATAAAGATAACCAGGTGATTTGGGCAGCTCAAATCGCCTGTCCGTCCTCATGGCAGATGGAGGTATACCGCAGGGATCAGGCACTGTGCTTCTCAGGAGGCCTTCCGGACTATGATTTTGGCCATTGGATGAAAAAAATAAGCTGTGATGAGTACTTTGATACCCCGGAAGTATATCTGACGGTATGCCGGGGGACCCTGGACGATGCGTGCCAAAGACTTACCCGAATGCAGGAAAGGGCGTGCAGGTTTGATAAAACGAAAGGGCTTCCTGTACTTTTTAACGAGTTTTGTACCACATGGGGGAACCCCAGCTTCGAAAGTATTTGCAGGATAGTTGATATTATCAGTGATAAGGATATTGATTATTTCATTATTGATGCAGGATGGTATGCTGACCGGGACCAAGGTTGGGAAAATAATATGGGAGACTGGGATGTTTCCAGTGAACTATATCCCATGGGTATGCAGGCCGCGGTGGATAAAATAAGAGAGGCTGGGTTAAAGCCGGGGATTTGGTTTGAACCGGAGATTGTCGGAAAGGATGCCCAAGTCTCAAAGAAGCAGGATCATTTGTTGAAGAAACACGGTAAGGTAATTAGGGCAGGAAACCGGATGTTCTGGGATATGCGCGATCCATGGACCCAGGAATATCTGGCCGATAAAGTGATCGGGATGTTAAAGAAATATGGGTTTGAGTATATAAAAGTGGACTACAATGAGAGTATCGGAGTCGGCTGCGATGGCTGTGAGAGTCTTGGGCAGGGCTTGTATAAGCAGATGCTTGCCGCTCAGGATTTCCTTGGGAGGATCAGGAGAGAGATTCCTGGTATTCTGATAGAAATTTGTTCTTCCGGGGGGCATCGCCTGGAGCCATCCATGATGGAAATCGGGAATATGGCTTCCTTTTCGGATGCCCATGAGGAAAAGGAGATACCTATTATCGCAGCGAACCTGCATCGGACTATTTTACCAATGCAAAGTCAGATCTGGGCAGTGATCAGGAAGAATGATTCGAACAAGCGAATTGTGTATTCCCTTGCAGCCACCTTTTTAGGGGTGATGTGTCTGTCAGGGGATGTGTTTGACTGCAGCCGTCCGCAATGGGATTTGATAGAAGAAGGGATTCAGTTCTATCGAATGATTTCTCCGATCATTACCCAGGGGTATTCCTGCATTTACGGAACAGAGCAGCAGAGCTACCGCTGTCCCAGGGGATGGCAGGGAGTCATCCGATATGCCGGCAATGAGGAGCATGCGGTTGCAATCATACATACGTTTGCGATAAGGAATCCGGTTGAGATTGCGCTGCCTCTTAAAAACGATTATTATATCCAAAATGTTTTTGCGGCAGGGAGCTATTCAATAGATACAGGGGACAAACACTTAAAGATTATGGTAGAAGAGGGTTTTCAAGCGATCGCAGTTCTGCTCGCGGCCCAATGTGAAACGGGTAATATCTGAGGTGTTCCTATAGGGTAAAGGCGTTATGAAAAAACAAAAGAACAACATCAGGATGAAAATAAGAAGTTCCAGTATTTTTCTTAAAATCACGGTACTATTTGAAGCGGTATTGATCCTATCGCTTGTTTTTGTAGTTCTTTTTGTAACACTGCAATTCTCTAAAACTTTGAAAGACAAAGAGATAGCCCTGGGAGATACCAAAATAGAGAAACTCTCTAACTATATGCTGGAAAGGTATAATCGGATTTACAGCCTTTCAAATTATATGAACAGAGGTGAAATATCTGAAATATTCAGAAAGATTGAAAATGATGAGTCAGAAGCCTATGAATACAGGAATATCAATGCGATCAATGTTTTTTTCGCCGGAGTGGAATCCTCAGATGATGCGATTGTAGACGTAATCTTACTGTCAATTACCGGGGCGGTATTCTCCCGTACCGCAAAAGCCAGCTACGAAGTCAAGCCAAGTTACCCATTCTGGGAGGACGAGCACATTCAGGAATTTATTGCCTCTGAAGAAAATATGGAGATTTTTTATGATGATCCTACCGATTACTCTTTGAGAGCAAGGGAACCGGTGGTATCTTTTGTGGGGAAGATTCATGACGCCAGTTTATATCCACACAAACGGGCGGTAGGTATCTACATTATAAATATCTCCATAAACGATATTGACCAAGGTTTGGAGCTGGAGAAAGGGAATAGCAAAGGAGAGCTGTCCTTAATCAGTGCCGGGGGACAGATTTTATTCAGCACTGCAAAAGAGAAGCTGGGAAAACAGTTTGAAGATTCCTACGGTGAAATGAAAGAAGATGTCTACCGTAAAACACAAAAAATAGGAACATCAGGAATGACCATTGATTACCAGCTGCCCAATGACATCTTATTGTATGATATTAATCAAATAAAATACAATACGGCACTGGTATTGCTGGTTTCAATCGGCATTACACTGCTGATCAGCTATGTGATCTATTACATCTTTAATAAAAAAGTCAGGATTCTTTTGGAATCCATGGAGAAGGTTCAGGAAGGAGATTTCATGCTCAGGCTCCCCTTCAACTCCGGGGATGAGATTGGCTTACTCAGCCAATCCTTCAATGAAATGTGTGAGAGACTGAACAATTATATTGCACAGGTATACCGGGCCGAAATTCAACGGAAAAACGCAGAAATCAATGCATTGCAGATGCAGATAAATCCACACTTTTTATACAATACACTGGAAAGTATCAAGGCGAAGGCCATCGAGGAAGGGGATGAGGTGACACCGGAGATGATTGTACTCCTGGGCAAGCTTTTCCGTTGGAGTATGAAGACAAATGAGAAGATCGTCATTTTGGAGGAAGAAATCGAGTATGTCAGAACTTATCTGGAGCTGCAGTCCTACCGCTTTAACAAAAAGCTGGATATTGACATCCAGATACCAGAAGAATATCTGGATTTTGGAGTACCGAAACTGATCCTGCAGCCACTGGTCGAAAACGTGATAAAACACGCACTTGTCTTAACGGGTAAAAAAGGGATCGTTGGAATAACCGCAAAGCAAAAAGCGGGTAAACTGGAAATAACAATATTTGATAATGGCCAAGGGATGTCGGAAGAACATTTGATGAGTATAAGAGAACGTCTGGAAAATGCAGAGAGCCAGGATGAATTTGACAGTATTGGGATACAGAATATACATCAGCGTTTGAAGCTTTTGTTTGGACAGGAGTATGGGATTCAGATTCAGAGTATATTGCATTATGGTACTGCAGTGAAGGTGACTACACCGGCCATGTCTATAGAGGAGATGAACGCAATTGTATAACATGATCATTGTGGATGACGAAAAACAGATCAGAGACGGTTTAAAGAAAATGATGCCCTGGGAGGAGTATAATATTCAAATTTGTGGTGAAGCTGAAAATGGTCGGCAGGCTCTTGAACTGGTTGAACACCTCCATCCGCAGATAATATTTACGGATATACGGATGCCGGTTATGGATGGCATTGAATTGCTGCAGGAATTAAAGCAGAGAGAAGCAACTTCAAAGGTTGTTGTGCTAAGCGGGTATGATGATTTTAATCTGATCCGCAGGGCTATGAAAAACGGAGCTATGGATTACCTGCTCAAACCTTCCGGCAAAGATGAGATCCTCCAGATCGTTGAAGAGATCATTGAGAACTTTAAGGATGACATTAATTCAAAACTCATAAATAATGAACATTTGACATTGCTGAAAACAAATGTAATGAGTCGATTGATCAGAAATGATCTGTCACGGATGGAAATGAAACAGAAATTTGAACTGCTGGAACTGAAATTACCTGAGGGGCCCTACTCTGTGGTAGTAGTCGAAATCATAGAAAATGGGCAAAATCAAATGTTGGGACAGACGTTTCTTGCCTGTGAAATCTGCCAGGACATGATAGAAAGAAAAAACCGTGGCATTGTATTTATTGATTCCATCGGGAAAGTAGTGATTATCCTATCAGAAGTGAAGCGGGATAACAGCATGCTATACATAAAAGAGACTTTGGATGAGGCGCAGATCCGTATCCATCAGGAATTAGAACTGGACACAGTTATTTCAGCGGGCAGCACGGTAAAGACACACAGGAGCCTGAACCAGAGTTATAAGGAAGCGGCAGATACATTGGGACATCAATTTGTATTCGGAATAAACTGTGTACTTTTTTTTGATGAGATCAAGGAGTATTTTGAGAAAAAAAATAACCTGCCGGCAGTTGAACGCAATGAAATCAGAAACTTGATGCAAAATGGCAGCGCTTCAGAGGCGGATGCCTTTGTAGATGGGGTCTTTGAGGGGTATTTAAAAAAGGAGGTCATTGCGGATCAGTTTGTCCTTCGAAACTGTGCATTGGAAATGATCATACTGGCTTTTCAGTATCTGGATGAAAATCCAATGATAGACAGAACGAAAATACAGGACATGAAGGAGAGGGCGCTAAAGAAGAGTGCAAGCCAGAGCAGCTTAGATCTCATCCAAAAAACCGTCAAACATTGTTTTTATGAAATTATTGATTTGGTGAAAGAAAGTCATGAGGACAATCACTCAAAACTGGTGTATAACATGATAAAACGTGTGCAGCAACAATATTCGGACACGGAATTATCACTTTCAAATCTGGCGGAGGAATTTCATCTGAATACAGCTTATTTGGGAAGGATTTTTAAGAAGGAGACAAATAATACGTTTACCAATTATTTAAATGAGGTTCGTATTGAAAAAGCGAAGGAACTGTTAATCCAGACAAGTTATAAGGGAAGTGAATTGTTTAAGGAGGTGGGATTTGCAAATTATAACTATTTTTACACAGTCTTTAAAAAACGAACAGGCAAAAGCCCCATGGATTATCGGAAATAAACCTGTTAAATCTTGTAAACCAGGTAGTCTGTCTGACTACTCTTAAAAAGTGATTGGAGGAAATGCAAATGACTTTAAACGCCAGCCGGTTAAAACAAATGGTGCGGATTGTTGCTTTACTTTTCATAATATTCGTTCTTTCTGCAAGTACCTTATTTAAAATCCCTGCTTTTGCAGCGGAACCACAAGCGGTTTACTACATCTCACCGCAGGGCAATGACAGCAACCCAGGGACGAAGGATGCGCCTTTTAAGACCATTACAAAGGCCAGGGATGTTGTCCGGACAGTAAATAAAAATATGACAGGTGATATTATTGTGTATCTGAGAGAAGGCAGCTATAACCTGACAGACACCGTTACATTTACCCCGGAGGATTCCGGGACAAATGGATATACAATACATTACCGTGCATATCCCAAGGAAACGCCGGTGATTATGGCTGCTGAAAAAGTGACCGGCTGGACGCAGTATGACGGGGACATATACAGAGCGCCCTTGTCAAGATCAGCCAAGCTGCGCAGCCTTTATGTAAATGAGAAAAGAGCCTATATGGCCAGCAGGACCATCACCTGCCAGGGAGGCTGGGGAGAATATACCGTAACCGGGGGCAGCGCTCCCTGGGCATGGGACAGCGGCACACAGTCAGATGGGATAAAATACCGCGGGGAGGATTTTCCGGCATCGCCCAGAAATCCCTCTGACATCGAAAGCGAGTCCGGTTCCACCTGGAATAAGGCAATCGTCTGTTTCCGGGAGGTGACAACAGACGGAGGCGACAGAATCTTAAAGCTTCAGCAGCCATATGGATCGATTGCCCAGCGGGTGGATTCAGGGGCAGCTTTTCAGACAGGTTATGGTGCATCCCATAAGGTTTCAAACGTATTTGAATTTCTCGATACCCCCGGGGAGTTTTACTTTGACCGGTCAGAGGGATATGTTTACTATTATAAAGAATCCGATGAGGATATGTCTGCGGCATCGGTATATGCCCCAAACGGTCTGGAGACCTTGTTTGATATATCGGGAAGCTCCACAAGCGACAGGGTGGAGAGATTGACCTTCTATGGGCTGACCTTTAAATATTCCGACTGGAATCTGAAAGAGATTGACGGATCATACGGGAAAGCGAATCTTCAGGGAGCAGCAGTTCAGGTTGCTTATGAGCAGGGGAAGTACCAGAATGGATTTATGCGCAGGGATGATGTTTGCCCTGCGGCAATCTGTGTGAACAACAGTGATACCATCGTATTTGAGAGAAATACCCTGGCCCATACCGGTGCGGAAGGAATCAGCATGGTCAACGATGTCAGAAATTCCAGTCTAACAGGGAACGCCATATATGACATTGCTGGCAGTGCGATTCTCATTTCCCATCCCCAGCACGTTTTCATAGGCGACGGAGGACCCCGTGAAAAATATGCGCCGGGCATTGAAGGGGCATGTTCGAATATTGATGTAAAGAATAATTTTGTGAACCAGACAACCAGACTATTTAAAGGACATGCCGCAGTGATGGCATACTATCCGGACACACTGACCTTCTCCAACAACCTGGTCAATGATACTGCCTATAATGGACTCAGCATGGGATTTGGCTGGTGGGAATTTGACGGCGTGGACCGATGGGGAGCGGTAACACCGGGAAATCCGTCCACAACAATGAAAAATAATACGGTAGCGGACAACTGGGTCTTCAATACCATGCAGGAGTTAGCCGATTCCGGCCCCATCTACACCTTAGGGAGCCAGCCTGATACAACGATTAGCGGTAATTATATGAGAGGAGTTCCGGCCGGTCACAAATATGGGCTTCATCCGGATGAAGGGTCCGCTTATATCACAAACATCAATAATGTGATTGATACGGATCTCGGGGTGGATGATACGGTAGAGGTTGGTACCTGGGGCTATCAGCATGATCTGCATTACATAAATAACTATACTACGAAAGGCACCTACCACGATACCAATGTGCCAAACAGTACCTTTGAACCGTTCCATAAATATCCGGATGCGGTATGGCCCATAGAGGCTTATGAAATATGCGTCAATGCAGGTATTGAGGAGGAGTACCAGGATATTATTCCAAGCGCTTTTATGGGGCTGCAGGATATCATCTTTCCGGCCAGCTTAAAGGCAGCAGGGGGGATGTCAATACCTATCAAATCAACAAGAGATGAGACCGATACCGTTTGGCTTGCACCCAGTGGGACAACGGAGTTTCGGGAAGGATTTACGATGAAAACGGCGAAAGGGACGGATGGGACCATTGAGATACCGAAAGCAGACGGCAAGTATAAACTTTATATTGTCAGCAAGGATGGTACTACCTCACCGGAATCCCAGGCAACACTAACTGTCATACCAGAGGCGAACAGACTGCTTCCGGAATCTATTCCAAAAGTTAAACCGGGCAAAAAGATAGCATTTACAGAGAGTCTGAAAGATGCGGACGTATACATATGGGCAGCCCCGGACCAGACAAAAGAAGGAGAATTCGACGAAAACAGTCTGGGAATGAGCAGGGTGCCAGGGGACAGTTCCACGATCCATCTGCCTGTGATAGAGGGGAAATATTATATATATATCTTAAGCGCAGATGGAAAAATACTATCCAAATCAGATACCCACATTTACGTTTCATCGAAATACCTGGTCAGAGATGTTATATGGGCCGGGGACCCTGCCATCGAAGACAGGAGAGGCGCAAACGGAAGTGTAGAGACGAATAATCGGTTTGGCGAATTGCAGAACTATAATCCCAATACGATCGGGTTATTCTTTGAGGAAGGAATAAAAGAGATCGGCGGCTTAACCCAGTTAAACGCTTTGGATAACAGAGGCGGTGACTGGGCCGGATATATCAATATCAATGTTGATGTTCCAAAGACGGATACCTATGAATTGAGCTTTCTGACCATAGGAGGTTCAGGCCGCAAGCTTGAGGCCACTATAGATGGTGTGTCCACAGGAATTTTTGATGTCATAAATGATAAAAGCAGTCCCCATGCTTATTCCACAGGTGATGTATTAAATGTTTTTCAGCTGGAAGTACTCTTAGACAAAGGGAACCATGTGGTGAAACTGCAGGCGCCAAAGGATTATGAGGCTCCCAATTTTATTGCCATGGCGGTAGCAGCAGATGCAGATCCCATAACCGGCGGTATATCAGTGGATACGATCCTGGTCAGGGCTGGGAAGGATACGATACAGGTAGGGGAAAAGTTACAGATGACAGCCGCAGTGCTGCCGTCCTATGCAGAAAAGAAAGGTGTGAGCTGGAGCACAGAGGATCAGACGGTCACAATTGACCAGAACGGGTTGGTGACAGGAGCTGCAGCAGGGAGAGCAACAATCAGGGCAACGGCAAAAGACGGAAGCGGGATCACAGGGCTAAAGACGATTACAATAGAAAAAGCCGCGATTACCACCAAGACTCACACAGTAACCTTAGACGGGAACGGAGGTACTGTTACGCAGTCACAGCTGACGCGGGAGGATGGAAAACCGATTGGGGTATTGCCAACCCCGGCCAGAGCAGGATATGAGTTTACCGGGTGGTATACTTCCAGAACCGGTGACGTGAGGATCTCTGCGGATACCCAGGTAAAAGAATCGTTTACCATTTATGCACAGTGGAGGGCAATTCCGAAGCCGCCTGTCTCCCCGTCAAAAGGATTTCGGTTCAATTACAAAGGTCTGAGATACGCAGTTGCAAAACCCGCTTTATCTGGCAGGAACGGAATTGTACAGGTCACTGGATCGGTGAGCAAAAAAGTAAAGAGTGTATCAATACCGGCTAGGATAAAGCGCGGCACATTTACCTTTTCAGTGGAGAGCATTGCCCCAAATGCCTTTAAGAACAGGACGAAGTTAAAAAAGCTGGTAATAGGCAGCAATGTGAAGAGGATCGGAAAAAATGCATTTTATAACAATAAAAGCTTAAAGAGCATTGTGATTAAAAGTAAAAAAATAAAATTTATCGGCAAGAATGCATTTAAAAATATATACAAAAAAGCGAGGATAAAGGTTCCGGCTTCGAAGATAAGAACATACAAAAAATTGCTGAAAGGAAAGGGACAGAAGAAAACAGTAAAGATTGTCAAATAAAATTTTAGTATATTTGTATAAAAAAGTCCCTTTTTTCCCCCTATTCTTTTTGCTATAATGAGTATATCTGTTAAGCTATATTAGGAAAAATGAAGAGAAGGGAGAGAAGTATGGTGAGAAAGTTTGTTCAAAGGTTGGTATCTGTTTTATTAGCAATGTTACTGTTGATCCAGTCAGCGGTAGTATCTGTGCTGGCAAAAGAAAGCAGGGGTGACCAAAAACCGGTTGATCCTATTCTTGCGTATTTTGTCGATGCGGGCGATCAAAATCCCACAACGATCAACGATGGCGAGATGTACGGTGTTTATAACAGTGTCACAGACCAAGAATATGGAGAGGACGCAGTTACCGGAAAAACCTGGGGCGTCAATTCGCAGACAGACCGGGATGCGATGAGAGATTACCAGGATGGAATGGACAAGAAGCTCAGCTATCGCTGTGGCTCAACGGGTTATAATGTGAGCTACCGTTTCGAGCTGCCGGCCGGAACTTACGATTTGGAAATCGGGATACCACACTATTTTGCCGAGTGGGGTCAGCGGGTGGTCAATGTTACCGCGAAAGAAGGCGAGAATACAAAAACGCTGGCAACAGAGATTAAAACCCAGGATATACCCGAGGGCGAAGCGACATTGGTGGAAGACAGTGTGGTGACGACTGGGGGAGAACTGGAACTGTTATTTACCAAGTTTGAAGATGGAAATTGGGACCCCATTGTGGCATATATCAAAATATATGACAGAAACGCTGCGATGGAGCGGTTGGATGAGGTCAAGAAAGAGGCAGGCACTTATTCCCGGGATCAGTATACTGAGGAGAGCTATGGCGATCTGCAGGCAGCCTTACAGGCAGCGGAGCTCCTGACTGTGGATAATGCCACAACTGCCCAGATCAGTGCAGCAGCGGATCAGCTGGAAGCGGCAATCAAAGGTCTGGTGAAGAAGGATGTGGAAGTTCGGGAAGGAACCGACCCGGCCATCGCTTATTTTGTGGATGCCGGCTCCTATGATCCCAGCCAGACGGCTGAGGGAGATCTGTTCGGTACGCTTAACAGTGTGACGGATCAGGAATATGGACAGGACAGTGTCACTGGGTATGCATGGGGGTACTTTGGAGAGACCGTTCGCTTTTCCGGTACCAAACCGGGAATGACAAAGGAGCAGTCCTGCCGTTTTGGTGACACGGGTTGGGACATTGGGTATAAGTTTGCGCTGGATAAGGGCGAATACGATGTTGAACTGTATGTTCCCAAGGAGGATTACAGGCGTGTATTCGATGTGCTGAAAACGGATAAAAACGGCCAAGAGAAGATCGGATATGCGGAAGCAGCAAATGGTCCGTATACATTCTATACGAAGCTGGAAATGGACGGAGGAAGTGAGGCGGTTATCGATTTTAAGAAGCCGGATGGATCGTATTGGGACCCGGTGGTGTCCTATATTATCATTTATGACAATGCTGCTGCCGAAGATGCCTTCCATGCTTTGATCGCAGAGGCGGAGAAATACCGTGAGGAAGATCTCAAAGAAGAGAGTTATCAGAATCTGCAGGCAGCCATTGCGGCGGCAAAACAAGTCAATCCGGCTGAAATGGAATATCCGGGAAGGGATTTACACGCTGAAATAAGTAAACTACAGCAGGTTATTGACAATTTACTTGATAAAGATACATACAACCTTACGTTTCAGGCAAATGACAGGACTGGCGGTAAATTGCCAACCGGAGGATTTTTAGCTGCAAATAAGGTATATACAATTCCGGAAAGCAATCTTACAAGGACCGGCTATCGGTTTGCAGGATGGAGCTACAGCGGAAATGTCTATCAGGCCGGGCAGGAATTTACCATGCCTCAGGCAGACGTGGAATTTACCGCTGTCTGGAACAAGCTCTATACCGTATCCTTTGGCAGAAACGGAGGCAGCGGACAGCTCCCGGAGGCGTATCAGGATATAGAGGGCACCAAGATTTCCATACCGGAATCCGCCCTGCGCAGAAGCGGCTACATTTTTGCGGGCTGGAGCGATGGAAGCAAAACCTACCAGCCGGGGGAAGAGTATACGATAGCAAAGGAAAATAAAGTATTAAACGCAGTTTGGGAAGAGACGAAAAAATATTCCTTATCCTTTGAATCGCCGGAAGGAACCGGAACACTGCCGCGTACCATGTACAGCGAGGAGGGAGAACTTGTCATTATTCCTGACTGTAGCCTGGCGAGGGAAGGCTATACCTTTACGGGCTGGAGTGATGGAGAAATACAGTACCAGCCGGGAACCTCACTTCGGATGCCGGCAAACGACCTGGTCTTTACTGCACAGTGGGAGAAAAAGGAAAGTCCGAAACCACCAGAGCCAACCCCGCCAGAGCCAACCCCGCCGACTCCGCAGATAAAATACTATACTGTTAAATTTGCATCTTCAGGGAATGCAGCAATCGCCGACCAGCAGATCAAGGAAGGTGAGAAAGCATCTGAGCCCAAGGCACCGTCCAGAAAAGGCTATCTGTTTGACGGATGGTATCAGGGAAGCCAGAAGTACAATTTTACTGCAGCTGTAAATACAGATCTGACCCTTACCTCTAAATGGACACGGGTGAAAACAGCGAAAGCAATGAAGCCATCTGTAAAGAATAAAAAAGGCAGAAAAGCAGTGGTTTCTATCAAAAAGACAAAAGGTGCAAAGGGATACCAGATTCTTTATACAACGGATAAGCGGTTTAAAAAAGGGAAGAAGCAGGTACTGACTGTTAAGACAAAACGAATTATCAGTAAGCTGAAAAAAGGGAAGACCTATTACTTTAAAGTAAGGGCTTACAAAATGGATTCAACGGGACAGAAGGTATTCGGCACTTACAGTAAAGTGGCCAAACTGCGGATTGTGAGATAAGAGTAAAAGAACAGGGGGAAGAAGATGCAAGGTAAGAAAAAGAGTCTGGCATTGTTATTAGCAGCAGCTATGGTGATCGGAATCCCTTCACCGGCTGTTTACGGCAAAACGAGTGAAGAATTGGCGAAAGGTGTACAGGCACAGGAAAGTAGTAAAGTAGAGACCACAAAATGTTTCAATGAAAGCTGGACTGAGGTTACCGGAGACGGCTGGCGTGACGGTATGATAAGTGGAAATGGCGAGAACGGTGTGGTTACCACCGGATCACCTTATGGCGACCGGTTAATATACCAATATATGTATTTTTCCTTCCCGTCTGCGGCGACCAGATTTACGCCTGATGAGACTGGATATCTGGACGAAGCCAGACAGGCAGTCTTTAATCTTGATGACAGCTGGAATGTACACGGACGGAGTCCGGAATATTCTTATGCATTTCATCCCGGGCACCAGCTGGCGCTGAATATGGCAGAAAAAAATAGTTACAGCAATTATCAGCGCTGGACGGATTATGAGACAGCGGAGGTAGGAGTAAAGTATTCTGACAAAAATGGGGACTGGCAGCGCAAGACTTTCGTATCGCGGGAAGATAATGTGGTTATCACCAGGATTGACAAGTCATCAACAGGCGAAAAAGTGAATATGACGGTATCAATTGATGATATTCAGTCAATGAGCAAGTCATGGGATGGGATGTCGACAATCAGCAAAATGCAGTATAAGAAGCTGGTCGATGAGAATGCGGATTACATTGCCGAGGTGGGCCACTATCCGGCTTATGACAATAGTGAGCTGAAGGAAGGCGGTTTTGTCGGTCTCACCAGAGTAGTTACCGTAGGCGGACAGAAAGAACGGGTCTTACTGCAAGATACAAATGAGGCGATCAATGTCGGCGAAGATCAGAATCCGGCGATTAAGATTACCGATGCGGATGCGGTCTATCTCGTGACCAAGTCAAAACGTACCCATACGATGGGAACATATGAGGAATTCAGGAACCAGACCCAATATGATCTGCTGGATGAATTGCTGAATCATATAAACGGTGTCATTGACAAGGAAGAATATCAGACAGACGGTCATTTTGATTACGACAAGGCACTGGCACCTCATGCCAAACTGCATGGCGATCAGTTTAATGCCGTTAAGTTTAAATTGGACGGTGATGAAGCGGATAAATTGCTGGACAACGAGACCCTGATCAACAAGCAGAAAGGTGAGCGCGACCGACTGAATCATGCATTTATTGAGCGCGCCTACAACGCCGGACGCTATGCCCAGCTTTGCTGTGCCGGAATATCGGCGCCTCGTCTGTACGGCATGTGGACCGGAGAATGGCAGCCGGGATGGCGGGGCATCTATACTCTTGATGCCAATGTCAATATTCAGGTATCACCGATGAATACCGGAAATATGGAAGATTCGGCCCTTGGATACATCACTTTCTTTCTCAGAAATGCTCCGGACTTTGAAGTGAATGCCGAAAAGATTTATGGTATGCACGATGCAATTCAGGTTCCGGTAAATTCCGACGGTGAACGCGGAATCCTGGTGGAATATTATCGAGATTATCCGTTCCAGTACTGGAACTCCGGTGCGAGTTGGACGTTACTGCCGATTTTTGAATACTGGCAGTGTTACGGCAACCGTCAGATCCCGCTGACTGATATGTTGGATTATCAATCGCTGAAATCAGTTCTCTGTGTCGAGGATGGCGGATACACCGAAGAAGAAATGGAAGCGGTAATAGCAAAGGGATACCTGGATCTGGAGCAGGATATTTTACTGCCGCTGTTAACGAAACAAGCGAACTTCTGGGAACAATTCCTGACCCCGGAATACTATATCGATGAAAATGGTAAAGCCTGCTATCAAAAAGGTAAGACGGAGTTAGAGCCGGGTGAAACTTATATGCTGATCCCCACGTATTCACCGGAGAATCATCCGCGCGGCTATAACAGTACGATAACTGCAAATTCCACCATGGATATTGCAGCAGCCAGGGATGGCCTGAGCATGGTGATCGAGATGGAAAAGGCGGTGGGCAGACCGGGCAGCAAAGCGGCCATAGAGAAGTGGGAAAACTTAAAGTCACTGCTGCCAAAATATAAGTTTGACAATACCGATTCCGGTAAAGGTGCCCTGAGAGAATGGGCGATGGAAGAGTATATCGAAAATAATGACCACCGCCACCTCAGCCATCTCTATCTGGCCTGGCCGGGTTATGAGACCCAGAATGACGAAGCGCTGTTTAAAGCGGCAAAGCAGGCTGTCGCAAACCGCAATGATTATAATTACGGTGATACGACGGCGAGCCATGGCTGGATGCATAAGGCTCTGGTCAATGCAAGACTGAAGGATGGGGAAGGAATCATTACGGCACTGAAACCGTTGATGACAGACAATCTTTATTATACGTCAATGATGGGGGATCACGACACGAATCGCCGCAACGGCACATATTGTACAGATACCATAATCGGTACCGTAGGGGTGATCCAGGAAGCAATGGTATTTTCGAATACCGGCGAAATAGAAATCATACCGGCACTGCCGGAAGACTGGAAATCAGGCTCTATGGACGGTATACTGGCCAGAACCAGAGCGGAAGTTGAGAAGATGAGCTGGAATACCGAAAAAGGAACCGCAAATGTTCAGATCCGTTCGGATATCGATCAGACCATCCGGCTTAAGTGCGGCATGGAATGGAGCGATGCAGTTGTCTCAGAACCGGCAAAAGCAGAGATCGAGTACAGTGATTACATCACACTTAACCTAAAGCAGGGCGATGTGGTTACCGTGGACTTTTATAACGGGGATGTAACGAATGGTTCTCTGGCAGAAATGATCGATGCAGCCAATTCCCTGCTTCAGCAGAACAAGCCGGACAGCCAGTTGTACAATAAACGCGCCAACGAAGAGCTGCAGGCAGTTATCAATGCAGCGAAGGATGCCTACTTTGGCGAAAATTCCGACTCTAAAGCGATCCGGGAAGCAATCTGGAAACTGCAGGATGCAATGAGGCAGTATGAGGATTCCTACCGTTATCAGCTAGTGGGATCGCTTCAGCCGGGAATATACCAGAAGCGGCAGAAACTGGCCATTGAACACACCCAGAATGATCGGATGGAAGTGCGGTATACCCTGGATGGCAGTGAAGTGACGAGAGATTCCTGTCTGTATAGCGGTGCGGTCACGTTACCCACCGGAAAGGTAAGCGTTCGGGCAGCACAGTTTATTAAGGATACCGGTGTACCGGTCGGGGACTCTTTTGAAGCGGACTATTTGATTTATGCCAATAAAAATGAAGCGCTAAATAAAGCAGCGGCGATTAACCGCAATATATATAATGGGCAGGGAGCAGATAAGGCGGTAGATGGAAATGCCGGTACAAGGCTTTCGGTCAGTGGAAACTACAGCGACTATATTTTAAGTGTTGATTTAGGTGAGCCAACAGTGATTAACCAGGCTTATCTCGATGAATACGTGGAAACCGTAGACCGTGAGACAAACCGAATCCAGACATTTGAGCTCCAGTATCAGAATTTAGAGACAGGAGAATGGCAGACCGCTTACAATTTTGATGGAAATAATGTTGGGGCAGATATGTATTTATCCAGACCAAATCCGGGCGGAAGTTCAGCTCATGCGTATTATGGCATCAAATTTGATGAGATTACCGCTCGTCAGGTACGTCTGGTCATGACTGCGACCAAGGAGATTTCGATCTGGGAGTTCCAGCTTTTCAACCAGAGAGAGGAGCTGGGGCTGGCCAGTGCGATTGCAAAAGCAGAATCCCTTCTGGCAGATGAGCAGGAATATGATACGCAATCCTGGGCTGACATGGTAGCAGCATATCAAAAGGCGAAGGAATTGTTTGAGCGGACGGATGTAAGTCAGGCGGAGCTTGACACTGCAGTCAAAGAATTAAACAGTAAAGTATCGGCTCTGAAACGTAAAGAACCGGAAACAAAAAAGGATTTTACAGTATCCGCACCTTCCTCTCAGGTCTATACCGGAAAAGCCATCACACCTGCGGTTACGGTGAAGGACCAGGGTAAAGTACTGAAAGCCGGAAGCGACTATAGCCTTACCTATCAGAATAATGTAAATGTGGGCAGCGCCACGATACAGGTCAATGGATTGAATGGCTATAAAGACGTGAAGAAGAGTGTCTCCTTTACCATTACAGCGTACCCGGCCGCAAACCTGAAGATTAAAGCAGACTCGAAAAAAGTTTATACCGGCAAAATGATCAAGCCGGTACCAGTGGTCACCCATGACAATACGAAACTCCGGGAAGGGAGAGATTATACGGTTTCCTATTCAGGGAATAAGATGATTGGTACGGCAAAAATTACAATCAGAGGAATAGGAAATTATGCAGGTTCAAAGGCGGTTACGTTTACGATTATTCCGAAAGCGCCTGAGAAACTAAAACTGAAAAAATCAGGGGCGAATGGAATCACACTCAGATGGAAGAAGGTAAAAGGAGCATCCGGATATTATGTTTACCGGTCCACGGCTAAGAATGGTAAGTACCGCAAGGTAAAGACCTTAAACAAAGCCGGCATGGTGTCCTACCGGGCCGCTAATTTGAAAAAGAATAAGAAGTATTACTATTATGTGAAGGCATTTAAGAAGGTAAAGAATAAAAAAATTGAGAGTAACCGTTCGAAAGTCGTGATTAGAAAAAAGTAATATAAGCATTAAAGGTAAAATGATTACTGTTCACTCAGGTCTGAGCATCTACTGCTCAGACCGTGAGAAAATGATTCAAGGGTGCATAAATCCCATCGTCGAAGGCGATTTTGCATGGGTTTATGCATGTTACTGTGAACGTGTGAACAGTAACGTATAATGCGGAGGAGGATCGGCTCGGAACTCTTCCGCATTTTCGCGATACGGGTTAAAGCGAATAATATTTACTGGGATGACCGTAAGAAAATGATTCAGTAGTGCAAAAATCTCATACATTTACCGGATAAAAACGGGTATCAATTCAATTTTTAAACTGGTAAACTGAAAGACAGGAGGAATTTTACCAAAGCACGTTTGAAAGGTTAAAAACTGACATTAAGGCGGCGTATTTTACCCATTCAATTACTCCGAATTTACTTGTACTATATAGCTATCAAACGAATTAATAAAAGAAATCGTAAGGGAGGGATGCTCAAAATATGTATCAAATAAAGCATAAATTGTATAGGGCAATGGTCATAGTAATCGTTGCTCTGAGCCTGAATATGTCTGTAATGCCTCAGGTTCTGGCTTCCGGAACGGGTTTTGGTGATAGTGAAAGCCGGCTGGAAGGTGGAAACTGTTCTATGACAAGGGAGCTGGAGGCAGTTGTATCTTTAAACCGAAATTTTCTTGAGGTGTACGGGATAAAAGCAGATTTTCAATTGTGCAATAAAAGGACCACTGACAGAAATGTTTTCATGGTACTGAGCCTATATGACAGCCAAGGAAAACTTTTGAGGATTCATAATCAGACGCTTGCATTACCGCCCAATGCGGCGAAGCAAGCTGCCCTCAAGATATCCTTGTCACAGGAAGAAGTGACAAAATTTAAATCCGCCAAGGCATTTGTCTGGGATGCAAATACGTTGCGTCCGCTTACCTCAGTGGTACTGAAACAGGATATGTTCGGAGATACGGTGGAAACGCTCACAAAGGCGGCCATATTTGATGGGTTTGATGTGGGACTGAAGGGAGATTCTTATTTTAAAGAGCAGTTGGAAACGGGTGCGAAGTATCTAAAGTATTATGAGCCGGACAGATTGGCAGCCTCCCTGTATATCAATAATTTTCCGGAGAGATCACCGGCAGAACCGTATGGTGGTTGGGAAAGTGGCGGATTGCCCGGACATTCCGTAGGGCATTATCTTTCCGCCTGTGTTTCTATGTATATGCAGACTGGGGATGAAGATTTCAGAGATCGGGCATTGCGGCTAATCTATCTGATCGGGGAAGCCCAGTATGACGACGGATATGTGGGCGGTGTGGCAAAGAGCAAAATGGATAATGTATTTAATAACCCGGAAACCTTCTGGGCCGGAGGATACAACGGTGCTTACCTGGATGGAATGTGGGCTCCGTGGTATTCGATCCATAAGATCTATGGTGGACTGATTGATGCCTATCTTTATATGGGAGAAGAGAGGGCACTGGAAATTGCGGAGAACATGGCCAAGTATGCCAAAAGAGGTACGGATAAATTGTCTCCCGCACGTATGGATTACATGTTGGATGGCGAGTATGGCGGCATGAATGAGTCCTTTGCCCAGCTGTATGAGATTACCGGAAAAGAGGATTATTTAATATTGGCAAAGAGATTCAGCCACAAAAAAGTCATGGACCCGCTTTCACGTGGAGAAGACAATCTCTCTGGCCTTCATGCGAACACTCAGGTACCTAAAATGATTGGGGCGGCCAAAATATATCAGCTTACCGGAGACGAATATTATAAAAACGTAGCGGAAAATTTCTGGAAGTTTGTAGTTTATGACCGTTCGTATGCAACTGGCGGGCACTGTGATAAAGAGTTTTTCACAGAGCAGGGGACAGAGCCGCGCTCCGTTGAATCTACTGAAACGTGCAATGTCTACAACATGCTAAAACTGACCGAATATTTATATTCAGTAGACCCCAAAACAGAGTACATCGAATTTTATGAGAATGCCCTTTATAATCATATTTTAGGCTCGCAAAATCCTGTTGGGGACAAAACTTATAATATTGACCTGACTATGGGCGGACATAAAAAATACTTTGAGCATTTTAAGGATATGACCTGCTGCGAGGGTACGGGTATGGAGAACCCTGGAAGGTTTTACCGGATGATCTATTCACATGCAGACAATGGCATTGCGGTCAATCTATTTATAGATTCCGAGCTGCAGATGAAGGAGAAGGGAATCGTATTAAGGCAGACCACTGATTTCCCGTACTCAGATGAATCGACTTTGAAATTTGAACAGGCATCCGGCAAAAATCTGCCGCTTAAAATCAGGATTCCAGCCTGGACAAAGGGAGCGCAGATCGTGGTAAACGGAGAAAAAGTGAATAGCCAGCCAGGTGAGGATGGCTATGTTACCATTACAAAAGCCTGGTGTACCGGAGATACGGTTAAGCTGACATTGCCCATGGACTACAGCTTATATGAATCCAGGGAAGATCAGGAAGGCAAGATTGTTGCTTTTAAGTATGGACCGATTCTTCTTGCAGGTGAGTTTGAGGGGAATAAAGTTCCATATATTATTACCGAATCAAGAGATCCGAAAGAGATTTTAACCAAGACGGATGAAAGCAAACTTAGATTTGAGATCAGAGATATTTTGCAGCCGGGTTCAAAATCCATTTCGCTCAAGCCGTTCTTTGAGTTTGTTTCTGAAAAATACATGGTTTACTGGAATTTATACACACAGAAACAGTATGAAGAATCACGGGGTCCGGAAGAGATCTTTCAAGATCAGTTGGACAGTGCAACATACGATATGGTTCAGCCCAATGATTCCAACTCCGAGGCAGCACACAATCTTCAGGTGAACGGCACGACATCCAGTGGTATGTGGCAGGAGAAAGGCTGGAGAGACGCAGCAGGTCCAGGTTCCTTTTGCTATGATTTGAAGGTTAAGCCCACCTCTGTGAACTATTTGCTGAGTGTTTTTTATGGCAATGAGTACGGTAACGCCGGCATTCGAACATTTGATATTCTAGTGGAAGGGGAGGTGATCGGGACATATACACTTGATAGGAACAGACCAAACGATCCCTGGGAATACCATTATCTGGATATACCCAGCAGATTGACGGACGGAAAGACTAAAGTAACCGTTACCTATCGGGCAAACGAGGCGGGCTATACGGCGGGCGGAGTATTTGAAGTCCGCACCACCAGTGCGAAGCTGTGGCCTTATTGAGTAACGGGTAGATTTGGAAACGATAGCTGGGGGAAAGAGGGATACAGAGATTATCACGAAATCCTGTATAAGTATTTAAAGGAAAGGATATTGCATATGAGAAATTTTAAGAAAAAGAGTATGAGAATGACTCTGCTGATTTTGGTTTTGCTGACAATGATCTTGATGCCAATGAGTGCATCAAAGGTAATGGCAGGCTCATACAACAAAGGAGCCTGGGGCGACAACGGCGATGGAACTTACAACAATCCGATCTTGCCGGGGGATTATTCTGATCCCGATGTGATTCGCGTTGGTGACGATTACTTTTTAATCACTTCGACCTTTCAATTTGTACCGGGTATTACTGTTTTACACTCAGTGGACATGGTAAATTGGGAGACCTTGGGCGGTGCTATTAAGGATCTTACCCTTATAAGCGATAAATACAATTATGACAAAATGGAAAGGTATGGGAGGATTGTCTGGGCTCCGTGTATTACATTCAATCCGCATGATGAGAAATTCTATATTCACTTTGGTGATCCTGATGAGGGCTTGTATGTGGTAACGGCCACAAAGGATGGTATCTTTAACAACGAGTGGTCCGATGTTCAGCCTGTAACACGTGCAAACGGCGATTCATTCGGTTTCGGGTGGAATGACTGCGGTGTACTTTGGGATGATGACGGTCAGGGCTATCTGATTGCAAATAACTTTGGCGGCGGATATGGCAACTATCTCTTTAAGCTGTCCGCTGATGGAACAAGAGTCCTGGATAACGGCGTGAAGATTCATTCATCGAATGATGGTTTATTGGTTGGACGGGGAGAGGGGAACCCGGAGGCATATAAAATATTTAAAAAGGATGGTTATTACTATTTTCTGCATAACGCGGTAGTAAATGGACCCAGAGAGCTATTCTTTATGCGGTCAAAGAGTATCTACGGTGATAAAGAGGATGGTACCCCGGGTACGTTTGCGAATCCCGGAAAATATGAGCATAGTCAGCGCGGTGTTGTGGAGAATGGGTACAATGAGTGGTGTCAGGGGAATATCATTGATACCTCAGAGAATTATCAAGGCGAGAAGAAGTGGTACTTTTTGAGCCATCAGGGGAGTGGACAGCCTGGATTAGGACGCTGTATCTGCCTTGTTCCGGTGGAATGGGGAGAGGATGGATTCCCGGCAGCGAAGGAACATCGGGAGCAGTGGGAAAATATCCCCAAGCCTCTTTCGGAAAGCCAGGTGAAACGTCCGCAGACATCGGATGATTTTAATAACAGTGAACTGGGAGTTCAATGGATGTGGAGCTACCAGCCCAAGAGTGATATGTGGTCCCTTACGGAAAAACCGGGCCATTTAAGGCTGTATGCATATAAACCGATTACACCCAACCGTTTAGACCGGGCAGGAAATTCACTTGTTCAGCGAAGCTACGCTACGGATGCAAACATCGTGAAGACCAAGATAGACATATCCGGTATGGCCAACGGACAAAATGCCGGGCTGCAGCATTGCGCATCAGACGGATACGGCGCCCTGGGTATTATGATGAAGGATGATGTAAAATATATATGCTCTTATTCAGGCGGAGGTGTCAACCAGATAGCGGAGGTGCCCAAAGACGTAAATGTAGTGTATCTTAAGTCTGAATGGGACATCAACATGATGAGCAAATTCTACTACAGCTTTGATGATGCAAAGTATATTGGGGCAAATTCCTATGGCTTGGAATGGAGATCATACCGGGGGGATTCCGTTGGTTTCTTTAATTTCAACAACGATGGGGAGAGCGGCTATATCGACATCGATTATTTTACCTATGACATGGATGTCCATGAAAAAGCCCCCCTCATTATCGGTGCAGACAACGGCAGCGTCTATAAAAGAAGTGTAAGTGTGAAAATCCCCAGAGGCGTAGTCACCTTAAATGGGAAAAAACTATATAGAATTAAAAATTTAGAGTTAAAAGAACCGGGCGAATATACGCTGAAGGTTGAGGACAACGGTCTTGCCACGGAAATATCCTTTACCGTTATGGAAGCAGAAATGACTCCGCCTCCCGAGCCGATGCTCCATTACGACTTTGAAGATGACAACTGGGAGAAAAACTTTGTAAGCGTAAAAGATGGAAAACTTGATCCTTTGGGATCAACACCCAAGCTGGAGTATTCCGAGGGGAAAATCGGCCGCGCTCTTAAATTTGACGGCTCCTTTGGTCTAAAACTTGGTTCCATTGAGGGTAACACTCATACGGCATCCATGTGGGTCAAGCTTTCCACACCGAATCTTGGCGCCTGTAATTCCGTTTTGTTTGGAAACCGTGATGGAGGAACGCGCAGCAATGAGAACTGGATCAGCACCAGGTTTATAGATGGACGTCCGTTTTTGTGGAGTAATGGCAAAGGTTCTTCAAAGATCTGGCTACAACATGGAGCCAGTGTGGCAGAACGATGGGCTAATTATACCTATACGGTAGATGAAAACAATAATGCTACGCTTTATGTAGACGGTGAGAAAATCACTTCGGGAAAAGATGGTGTAGATACTCCGGCATCAAAGATCGATTTCTATGCGGGTGGCACTTTCTGGGACGGTGATGTTTTCTATGGATATCTGGATGATGTAAAAATTTATGACTACGCGTTATCGGATGATCAGGTTTATGGCCTCGTTCATGATGACACGGATATCCCGGTTGAAGAAAAGCTGTCTCAGGCAGCTGATGATATCACTCCGGAAACATACTATCTCGGCGTCGGTATCAGAGTTCCTGTAGTGGGGCTGTATGGTTCCACCATCAAGTGGACCTGTGACGATGAGAAAGCTGTGATGGATGAGGAAGTAGATCCTAAGGATAGAATCTGGATAAGAGTCAAGCGTCCAAAGGAGGGCGAGAAAAAGGTAGTACTCACTGCAGACATCACCATTGGGAAGACATCCATCAAACGCGACTATGAAGTGTCTGTGCCTTCAGGCTATTCACAGGAATATACAGGGAATAACAAGGTGAAGGTTCTGGCGGAGAATATGAAGTACGAGGATCCGGTATATGACGGAGCAGCAGATCCCACACTCGTATACAACCGGCAGACAAAGGAATGGTGGTTATTCTATACCCAGAGAAGAGCTTCCGTTGATTATGAACCTGGAACCAGCTGGGTATATGGATCGGATATCGGGATTGCAAAATCTGCAGACGGCGGAAACACCTGGGAGTACGTGGGTGTTGCCCAGGGACTTGCGCTTGGCAAAACCTATGGCTCCAGAGATACTTACTGGGCACCCGAGGTTATTTACAATGATGGAATCTATCACATGTACGTGTCGTATGTAGAAGGAATCCACTCCAATTGGGGAGGAGCCTCGAACATTGAACATTATACCAGCAAAGATTTGATTAACTGGGATCATCAGTCATCCGTTCCCGGACAGCCATCGGGAGGTATCATTGATCCGTGTATCTTCCGGCTTGAGGATGGAACCTATGGAATGTGGTTCAAGGCTGAAGGATCACAAACATATGTGTCATTTTCCGATGATTTGTATCATTGGGGGCCCTCTAAGAATATCAATATTTCAGGTGGCAAGGAAGCCCCAAATGTATTCTTCTGGAAAGGAAAATACCGGATGATTCTCGACTATAACCAGAGGCTGACGCTGTTCTCATCGGACGACGGGAAAACCTGGCCGATGGATTCCCAGATGGATATAGGCGGCCAGCACGGCGATGTGGTGAATCAGGACGGAGAGGCAATCCTGGTGTATTTTGCTGAAAATTACAATTTGCCAAGCGGCAAGGGAAATAAAACGGCATTATATTTGAACAAACTTGCCGAGAAGAGTGACGGAACCATCTGGTGTGATCATGAGGCAGTCTATGAGTATAATCTCCATGCCCCTGAAATCAGGAAAATAGAAGTAAAGACAAGACCGTCCAAGCTTACCTACAATGTGGGACAGGAGCTTGATTTATCAGGGCTGGAATTGTCGGTGGATTTTGCTGACAGTCTCCATGACACTTTGACAGCGGATGATTTTAAAGAATATTCCATTACGTCAAGTATTGCCCCGGGAAGCAAGCTTAAGAAGGGCGATACAGAAATCAAGTTAAGCACGGAGTATGGCGGAAGCGTTACGATTCCGATTACAGTGAAGGATGAGGGGACAGAGGAGCCGGTCAGGAGCATATCTTTGAATAAGAAGACGCTTGCACTGCAGCCCGGAGCGAAAGAGACTCTGACAGCGATTGTTTTGCCGGATGCTGCGGCTGACAAGAATGTATTATGGAGTACCTCCAATGGGGCTGTGGCAACGGTGAACAATGGTGAAGTAACAGCAGTGTCAGAGGGAACGGCAGTTATTACGGCAATGCTTGCTTCTGATAAAACAAAAAAAGCAGAGTGCACTGTGACCGTCAAGAAAGCGGCGCCGGATCAACCTTCAAAGGATCCTTCAAAAGAACCTCCAAAAGATAAGGTAAAACGGGGAGATACCTTTACCATAGGCAGTCTTAAATATAAAATAACGAAAATGCCCACTTCGAAAGCGGATGGAACCGCCCAGGTGATCGCGATTGCCAGCAAGAAATCTAAGACAATCAGTGTGCCGTCTGTAGTAAAGCATGGAGAGTACCGCTTTAAGGTCACCAGCATGGCATCGAATGTCTTCAAAAACAATAAAAAAGTGACCGCCATATCAATTGGAAATGGAATAGCCAAAATACCGACAAAAGCATTTTCAGGCTGTACCTCACTGAAAAAAGTAACCCTAGGGACAGGAATTACCAATATCGGGAAATCGGCATTTTCAGGTGATAAGAAGCTGAAATCTATAACCATTCGGAGTAAAAAACTGAAAAAGGTAGGATCAAAGGCATTCTATAAAATCCACAGCAAGGCTAAGATTAAGGTGCCAGCCAAAAACCTGAAAAAATATCGCAGGATCTTAAACAAAAAAGGGCAGAAAAGTTCAGTTAAAATCGTTAAGTAGAGTTATGTGAGGTGATTTTTACCCACTTAAAGCATGATCGCAAGGAGAGGTACGATGAGAAATAATGTGAAACGGGCAATTACGTTTATTACTGCAGGAGCGATGTTGTTATCCGTCGCCCTTCCGGCACGGAACGTTCAGGCAGAGGAGCTGTCTGTTACCAGTGAAACCGCTGGTGTGACACAGTTTATGGACTGCTTTGAACCAATGCCGATTGTAGAAAGTCTGTCAACTGATTGCTGGGGCGCCCCGGAGGTAGGGGCGCGCGATCAGGGCAATGGGCTGGAGGACAGAAAAATGGCGGCCTACTCTTACTGGGATGGCGGCATTGTGAAGGACGATGAGACCGGGAAGTATTATATGTTTGCCAGCCGATGGAATCAGGCTGGCGGGCATTGGGGGCAAGATGGGATTCCCGGATGGCAGGGGTCACAGGCCGTTTATGCGGTCAGTGACAATCTGTATGGACCATATGAGGATAAAGGTCCCATTTGGCCGGATTGGTGCGAAGGTGCCGGACATAATGTCTTTCCGTTTGCACTCAGCGAAGATGATCCACTGTACGATAATGGGTATCGGTATGCCATTTCAATCAGCGATACCGGTATGCATGGAGAGACGGCTAATGGCACGATTCATATTGCAAAGAGCGTTGCCGGACCGTGGGAATTGGTATCTAACAATAACGGCGGCAAGTTAAAAGCGTCAGGGGGGACGGGATTTTCCCTGTCCAATATCAGCATCATGGTCAGGCCGGACGGCAGGTACGAGGCCACAAACCGAAACGGCGATATTGCCATAGCGGATTCTCTCGCCGGTACCTGGGATGTAAAGGTTAACGGACTTTGGTGGCAGGTACCCGGAATGTCCACCGAAAATATTGAAGATCCGGTGATCTGGTACTCAGATGGCTTATACCACATTGTAGTGAATAAGTGGGATGCACGGATGGCGTATTATCTGACCTCAAAGGATGGGATTACAAATTGGAAGCGTCATCCGGGAACGGCTTACACACCGGATGCAGAGTTCCTGAGATATACGGATGGAACCGAGAATAACTGGACAAAGATCGAACGCCCAAACATTTACGTGGAAGATGGAAAGATCAAAGCCATGACCTTTGCAGTGATCGATGTCCAGAAAGAATCAGACTTTGCCAATGACCAGCATGGAAGCAAGGTGATTGTAGTTCCGTTTTCTTCTGAGAAGCTCACAGCATTCAGCCAGCAGCCGAACCCCTTGGAAAACCGGGGCGGAATCCAGCCTGTGGAAGATACCAATTCACAGTCCTGGGAGGATGAAATCGGAAAGAATTATGGAGCCGAACATTATATCCAATTGCAGAAAGATCCGAATCATCTTAGCTATGGAAATGGTTACCTGGGAGAAGGAAGCAGACCAGTCAATAACTACGATAACAAAATAGGCTACCTGAAATACGATATCTCTGAATACCAATTAACAGCCGAGACAGATGTGGAAAAGGCCTATTTATCCCTGGTATATATCAGCCAGCCAGCTGGCAATGCGGAGAAGGGACAAGTGCAGGCGGTTCTGGCGGGTTCTGACTGGACAGAGGGAATCGGCCGGGAGAGTGTAAACGGGAATTGGGCAGATCCGGGAACCTTAACCTGGCAAAATCAGCCGGCGTTGTATTACGATACAGACGATATGGAGAATACCATGGCTTCTTCAGAGGCATTTCGTTTTGCGGATTTGGGAAAAGAGGTCAAACTGGATGTCACCGATTTGGTCAGACAGTTTATCAAAAAGAATCCCGGAGAGACAGTAATGAGCTTTGCGTTAAACATAAGTGCGACGGGCAACAGAATCAGGATCGGCAGTCGGGAGGCCGGTGAAAGCAATGCCCCTAAACTCTTGATTCAGGTTGACAAGTCAGAGATCAGGAAGCTGCTGGAAGAAGCAGATGAATACGCTTCTACCCTTTATACTAAAGACTCCTGGAACACATTTGCCCAAGCCTTAGAGGCTGCAAAGCAGGTAGAGCTGGATGAAAATGCAGCTGCAAAACAGATCAGGGATGCAGCGGCGGCGCTGCAGGCGGCAATCAGCGGACTGGTCAGGGAATACGCTGTCACCTTGGATTTGAATTATGATAACAAGGTGTCAGGACAATTAAAATACGCCGCTGGTACGCCACTGGGAAGTCTGCAGTCACCGGCCAGAACAGGCTATCATTTCCTGGGCTGGTATACCTCCCCCGCAGGAGGGCAGCAGGCCACAGCGGGGGTGAAGGTACAGTCAGATTTGACCTTGTATGCACGGTGGGAAAAGATACCTGAACGGCCCGACCCCTCTCCGAAGGCTGGATTTACGTTCGCAGCCGGTGACATCCGGTATAAAGTAACGAAAGCGGCATCCGGGGGGAAAGCGGGCAGCGTACAGGCAGTGAAATCACTGAAAAATAAGCGCACCAGCGTAAAGATACCGGATACAGTAAAATATCAGAATAATACTTATAAGGTAGCGGATATCGGTAAAAACGCGTTTAAGAATCATAAGAAAATGAAGACAGCCGTGATCGGAAATAATGTCAAAATGATTCAGAGCAATGCGTTTGCCGGGTGCAAGGCACTCAAGAAGGTAACGGTTGGTAAAAATGTTGAAAAGATTGGAAGCAAAGCATTTTATAAGGACAGTGCGCTGAAAAAAATCACGATTAAGAGTAAAAAGCTGAAGTCAGTTGGAGCGAATGCGTTAAGAGGTATCCATAAGAAAGCAAAAATATCAGTGCCGTCTGCAAAGCAACGGAACTACAAGAACAAAGTTCTCAAAAATAGAGGACAGGCAAAAACAGTTATCATTACAAGATAATGCGAGGCAATCATCAGGGCCACGGTTATATGGGAAGCCTTATAACCGGGGCCCCAAAGAGTTTATGGCATTGCATAGACAGCAGCGTACATATGGATGAAGGGTGAGACAATGTATAAAGTATTGTTAGTGGATGATGAAATACTGATCAGAGAAAAAATTTCAAAGCGGATTCCCTGGAATGATCTGGGGTTTGAGCTATCGGCCTGTTGTGAAAATGGAAAAGATGCAATTGAGTGGATGCAGAAAAATGAGGTTGACGTGGTATTAACGGATATTTGCATGCCATACGTGGATGGATTGGAGGTTGCCAGATATGTAGAGGAGAATATGCCGAGTACAAAAGTGGTCATTATCACCGGCTATGATGAATTTGATTACGCAAAAAAGGCACTGGAGTATCATGTGTTCTCTTACATATTAAAGCCGATTACAGCCGCTGAGCTGATCGGAAATTTAAAGCAGATATACCAATTGCTGGAGAGCGAACGTAAAAATCTCCAGGTATATTCGTCATACGAAAATAGTTTTCCAGCACTCAAAAATCAATTTTTAAATCAACTTATCCGTGGCCAAATATCCCGTGTAGAAATTCCCCGAAAGTTAGCGGAGTTTGGCATTGAACTGAAAGGTTCCTTTTATTCTACAGTTATTTTGATTCCAAAAGATTCATCTAAGCGAAATGAATTAGGGAATGCCATAAGCGTGATCCAACGGGATTTTGAAGGAGAAATGCTTGCCTTTGAGGGAAATGACGGAACGGTTATCGCCATAGTCAGTCAGGAGATGATTGAGAAGACAAGAGGGGTGATTAGATTTCAATGCCAGGCTTTATTAAATTCACTGCATAAGAAAACAGGGATTGTATTCTCTTGTCTGGTTGGTCCTGCAGTCCCCGAGCTTTTTCTGATGAATAGTTCCTATGAAAAAGCCAGAGAGTTAAGTGAATTTACGTTCCTGGAACGCCAGGGCTGCATATATGAATGGGAAATCTATAATAAGCAGCGGCTCAGTCTCCAGTGGGATCTCAAAAAAGAGGATCTGGAAAAGCGCCTGGTGTTTGCAGTTCAGAGTAACCTTACCGATGATATCCGAAAGGATATTTGCAGTATCCGTGAAGAATACGGCGAAAGATGGATTGCCAAGACCAAGGTGGTAATTATATACCAGAATTTAATGATGACGTTGATGAACTGTTTTGAAAGATTAAATATCGAAGACAAAGAGTTCTTTCAAAGGCACCAGGAAGTCATATCCAGATTATATAGCTGTGAGTATATATCAGATATGGAAAAGGCCGTATTGGACTACTTTTTGGCAGCAGCAGATTTGATGAATAAAAAACGGAGCAGCTACGGGGATCAGCAGGTGGAGATTGCGCTGGAGTATATGGATACACATTACGGTGATTATGAGCTATCACTTCAGCTGATGTGTGAAAAACTTGCGATCAGTGTCAGTTATTTTAGTACAGCCTTTAAAAATTACACCGGAATGACGTTTATTGAGGCTTTAACCAAAAAGCGAATTGAAAAGGCAATGGAACTATTGGCGAACACTTCCATGAAATTCTACGAGATAGCCGAAGTATGCGGTTACAATGATGCCAATTATTTTGGGTCTATCTTCAAAAAGACCGTTGGGAAGAGTCCTCGTGTATACGTGAAAGAGTTGAAAAATGATGAAAAGAGGACCAAGGTTTAAAAGTATAAGGACAAGATTGATTGCATATTTTTCCTCCTTGATTTTGCTGACATTGATGATTTTTATGTTTTTTTCGATCCGATATACTAAAGACAATATGACGGAAAATTCCGAAGAAAACAGCAGGATGCTGGTGGAACAGGTAAATCTAAACATTCAGAACTATGTTGAATATATGGAAAGTATTTCCCAGGTCGTTATCAACAACCGGGATATGAAGGAATACCTGTTTGGCCAAAGCGACAGGGAGGTTACCGCAAATCTCATTGAACAGTTTCAGACGCTGCTGAAGGCGAGAAAAGATATTTTTAATATTGCAATTATAGGATATAACGGAAAATATCTGATCAATGATGGGGAAGGGAAATTGAATCCCGGTGCATATCTGGACCGCAAAGAGTGGTATCAGGAGGCAAAAGAGGCAGGTTCAGACATTACGATATCCTCTTCGCATGTTCAGAATATGGTGCAGGGGGAGTACCGTTGGGTGGTCACATTAAGCAGAGGGATCACGAATCCACATACCAATGAAGTCGAAGGTATCCTGATTATAGATATGAATTACGATTTGATTAAAGACCTGTGTGAATCGGTTCGATTAGGGAATAAAGGTTATGTCTATATTGTTGATAAACAGGGTGAGATTGTTTATCATCCGCAGCAGCAATTGATTCTAAGCGGAGTGAAACATGAGTTGTTGAAAGAAGTTCTGAATGGCCGGTCCAGTATCCGCTTTCAGGATGAGAGTGGGGAAGAGAAGATATACACGCCATTTTTATCCCCAAAAACAAAATGGACATTGGTGGGTGTGGTTTACACCTCCGAATTGGTGAAAAATAATCAGGCGGTCAGGCTGATGTATTTTGCGACGGCATCTTTGCTTATCGTATTTACTATCGTAATTGCATTCGTCATTTCAAATAATATTGCCAAGCCAATCAAGCGCCTGCAGACCGCGATGCAGGAAGTAGAGAATGGGAACTTTCAGGGCCTCCACATTGAGGTTGGCGGAGATAATGAAATCGCCAGTTTAAACCGTTATTTTAACCGGATGATGGACCATATTGATGAATTAATGCAGCGCAATATGAAAGAACAGGCAGAAAAGCGCAAAAGTGAGATGAAAGCACTGCAGGCCCAAATCAATCCCCATTTTTTATATAATACTCTGGATTCGATCATTTGGATGATTGAAACCGATGATTCAGAAGAAGCGATTAAAATGACCTCTGTTTTGGCTCGTTTTTTCCGTCAGGCCATTGGAAATTCGGATGTATTTGTAACAATATGGAGGGAACTGGAGTATACCAGAAATTACCTTTTGATTCAGCAGATGCGTTACCGGGATAAGATAACATTTGATATTGAAGTGGATGAAGAAATCTACGATTGCCGGATTGTAAAATTGGTATTGCAGCCATTGGTGGAAAACGCCCTGTACCATGGCTTGAAATATAAAACACAGCAGGGAAATATTAAGATAACCGGTTATCGGGACGCAGAGAAAGTAATCATTCGTGTTACCGATAATGGTATTGGCATTGAAGAAAGTAAGCTGGAAAAAATATTTTCTATATCGGACAACAAGGAAAAGAAGGGACGGCATACGGGTGTTGGACTGGGAAATATTCAATCCAGATTAAAGCTACATTACGGAGAGGAATGTGGGATTAAGGTCGAAAGCAGAGTAAATATTGGAACCACGATTACGGTCACGATCCCGTATCAGAAGATGGAGTTTTCCGAAGGAGGGGGTTCCGATGAAAAGAATTAAGAAAAGCAGGGTTGTGAAGGCTGTATCCGCTGTTCTTCTTATCTTGGCTGCAATGTTTCTTATTCGGGATAAGTGGCAGCCGGAGAAGGTGCCGAAAATCGTTTTCTTACCCAAAGTAAAGGATGAGACCAATGACTTTTGGATGTCAATTATATCAGGTGGACACAGTGCCGCAAAAGAATTCGATGCGGAGCTCATCGTGCTTGCCCCGGATATTGAAACGGACTATGAGCTTCAGGAAAAATATGTCGAGGAAGCGATCAAGCTAAATGCAGATGCGGTGGTCATCTCGCCGATTTTGTATGAAGAGATGACGGATACGGTTAGAAAGGTAAAGGAAGCTGGGATAAAGCTGGTTATGATGGACTCTAACCTGGACGAGAGTCTGGAGGACTGTTATGTGGCCACAAATAATGTGGAGGCAGGCATAAAAATGGGCGAAAAAATTTTGGATTTCATTGAGGAAGACAGCAAAATAGTAATTATGTCCCATGTAAAAGATTCTTCTACTGCGATGGAGCGGGAGCAGGGGCTGCGGCAAGGACTTGGGCCCTATGAGAAAAATATTGTTGAAGTGCTGTACGCCAACTCGGATTACGAACAGGCTTATCAGCTGACCAAGGAGTTACTAAAACGGCGGAGTGATATTACCTTGATTGCCGGAACCAATCTCTATTCAACGGTTGGAGTCGGCCGGGCAGTGCGGGAAATGCAGTTGGAAGACCGGGTCCAGATTGTTGGTTTTGACAATGATGTAGAAGGGATACAGTATATGGAGGAAGGGATAATCGATACCCTGATTGTACAGAATCCCTTTAATATGGGCTATCTTTCCGTTCAGAAAGCGGTGGAACTGGTCAAAGGGCATAAGGTGGAACCTATTATTTATTCCGATACAGAGGTGATTACGCTAGAAAATATTTATGATAAGGAGAATCAAAAGCTGCTGTTTCCGTTCTAAATAACATACTGATAGAGTGTTGAAGAGGATTCGCTGATGCGTAAAATCCTCTTCTTTTTATATAAAATATTCTCTGTAAATCATATTTTAAAGCAGATATACTGATATCAGTCAGTAACCAGTGTTGGTGACAAGGAAAGAAGGTGAAAATGTGGAAGAACGATTGCTTAAAATGGAAGGCATTGACAAATCCTTCCCCGGGGTTCATGCACTGGATCATGTTGATTTCGAAGTCAGGCGCGGCGAGGTACATGCATTGATGGGGGAAAATGGTGCCGGTAAGTCTACCCTAATGAAGGTGCTTACGGGCATTTATAGTAAGGATTCCGGAACGATTGTATTTGATGGCAGAACAGTCGAATTCACGACTCCAAAAGAAGCACAGGAAGCAGGCATTGCAATCGTACATCAGGAATTGAATATGATGAGCCATCTCACAGTTGCACAGAATATTTTTATTGGCCGTGAGGTCAGGAAAGGCTGTTTTATTGATGACGCTTACATGAATAGAGAGGCAGGAAAAATCTTTAAACGGCTGAATATTGAAATTGATCCCACTGAAATAATGGGTAATTTAACGGTGGGTAGGCAGCAGATGTGTGAAATTGCAAAAGCGATCTCAAGAGAAGTCAAGCTGATCGTATTCGATGAACCGACAGCAGCATTGACGGAGTCGGAGATCAAGGAGCTGTTCAAGATCATTGAGGACCTGCGGTCAAAGAATCTGGGGATTGTTTATATTTCCCACCGTATGGATGAGATCAAGATCATAACAGACCGGGTAACTGTCATGCGGGATGGTACATATGTGGGGACGCTGGATACAGAAGCGTGTACCAAAGACGATATTATTAAGATGATGGTCGGAAGAGCGATCTATGAGGACCCAAAGCAGTTCAGCAGCATTTCTTCAGATGCACCCGTGGTGTTAAGGGTGGATTCGCTCAATGCAGGAAGGATGGTTAAAAATGTCAGCTTTGAGTTGCACAAAGGCGAGATACTCGGATTTTCAGGCCTCATGGGAGCTGGACGGACGGAAATGGCAAGGGCCATCTTTGGAGCAGATAAAAAGGACAGCGGTGAGATTTATGTGAACGGCAGAAAGATAGAGATAAAAAGTACGGTAGATGCAGTGGAAAATGGAATTGGTTATCTTTCTGAAGACCGAAAGCGGTATGGAATCGTGGTTCAGAAATCGGTTGCTGAGAATACCAGTATGGCAGTTTTGAAAAAGTTTGTTAAGCGGCTTTTTATCGATAAGGCCAAGGAAACCCGGGAGGCTGAAAGATATGTCAAGCTGCTGAATACGAAAACTCCTGGTGTAGACCAACCGGTCTTGAATTTGTCCGGAGGGAATCAACAAAAGGTAGTAATTGCGAAATGGCTGGTGCGGGACTGCGACATCCTGATTTTTGATGAGCCCACCAGGGGGATAGATGTGGGAGCCAAGAGTGAAATCTATCATCTGATGAATCAGTTGGTGGAACAGGGGAAATCAATTATTATGATTTCTTCGGAGATGTCAGAGATACTCCGAATGAGTGACCGGATTATCGTTATGTGCGAGGGCAGGATTACCGGAGATATACCGATCGAAGAGGCCAACCAGGAATGTATCATGTCGGCCGCAACGATGAGGAGTTAGAACTGGAGGAAATAGCAATGGATAAAATAAAAAATAGTGCGTTAGTAAAAGCAGTTGGTACCCAAAGGCTGGTAGCACTGCTGGCGCTAATCGTTTTGTATCTGGTTTTTGGCCTGATGAATCCAAGATTTGCTACCTATAATACGTTGGTTAATATTTTTGACGCCTCTTATTATATTGGATTTATGGCTATCGGTATCTGTTTCGTCATTGCCACCGGAGGGATTGATCTGTCCATCGGAACGGTACTTACCATGGCAGGGCTGGTTTCCGGTTTCCTGAGTGTACAAAAGGGCATTCCTATCTGGCTGGCGATGATCATTTGCGTGATGATCGGTACAATCTTTGGAATTGCAAACGGAATATTGGTAGCCAAAATGGGGCTCCCCCCATTTATAGCCACACTGGGAACCATGATGCTTTCAAAAGGAATTGGCTCAACCATAACCGGTGCCCAGTCAGTCACCTGGAAAGCGGGTACCGATGCGGAGGGCTGGTACCGGATTCTCTTTAAATGGAAAACAGAAAGCGGACTACTGATTCCAACCGGTTTTATTCTGCTGATAGCAGCAGCGGTTATCATGGCAATCGTATTGAATAAAACCCGGACGGGAAGATATATACTGGCGCTTGGCAGTAATAAAGAGGCAACCAGACTTTCAGGAGTGAATGTTGATAAATATCTGATTATTGCTTATATCATCAGCGGAACGTTTGCGGGCATTGCGGGTCTGGCCTATGCCACGATCTATTCCACCTTGCTGCCGGGCGGCGGGGGCGGTTTTGAAATGGATGCAATTGCCGGTGTGGTGATCGGCGGAACTTCGATGACAGGCGGCGTCGGAACGATTGCCGGAACCATGATAGGTGTCTTCATCATTTCCATATTGAAGACGGGATTGCCCTTTGTGGGCCTGCAAACTCACTTTCAACAGATCGCAACGGGTATTGTTTTAATTATTGCCGTTTTTGCCGATGTATACAGGAGCAGGAAAAAGAACTAAAAACGTAGTAGTTGGAGAAATATTTCACATACCCACAAATTTAAAACAGGAGGAATTGAAAATGAAGAAAAAGATTGTATGTACCTTATTAACCGTGGCAATGAGTGCGGCTATGATTACCGGATGCTCCGGAACACCCGCCAGCAGTCCTGCGGCTTCGGAAAACAGTGAAACGGTTTCCGGCAGTCAGACACTGGCCGATGCGCCTGAGAAGAAAGATAATGCAGCATCAAACGAAGATAAAACGGTCTACCTGATTGCCAAGGGATTTCAGTCCCAATATTGGCAGGCAGTGCTCCAAGGTGCTCAGAGTGCAGCCGATGAGCTTGGCGTAAAGCTTGAGTTTCAGGGGCCGGACTCAGAGTCAGATATCGCCCAGCAGGTTCAGATGATGAACAATGCCGTGCAGATGAGTCCCAGTGCAATTGGTTTGGCAGCCCTTGATGTATCGGCCCTAAATGATTCGATCAAAGCAGCCCAGGATGCCGGAATTCCGATCATCGGATTTGACTCCGGAGCGCCGAACGCCCCCGCAGGCTCAGTTGTGGCCAATGCGGCAACCGATAACTATAAAGCAGGTGAAGTTGCAGCGGAAAACACCTATCCGCTCATTGCAGATAAGATCAAAGAGGCATCGGGAAGTGTGAGAATCGGCGTGATGAATCAGGATGCCACCTCAGAGTCAATCATCAATAGAGGACTTGGCTTTATCGATAAGATCACAGCCTTGATTGAGGCGGACGGAAAGACCGTAAGCATAACTGGAAATGACCGGTTTGTAACGGATGCAAAGACAGAAAAAGGCGATTCCGCACAGGTCATCCTGGATGTAGCGGTTCCGTCAAAGGTAGAGGCATCCCTGATGACAACGGACGCACAGACCTTATTAAATAAAGATGACACAATCTGCATCTTTGCATCCAATGATAAAACCGGTGAAGGAATGATAACCGGTGATGAAAACCTCGAAAGACTGGGAAATGATGTGGTCGGTGTGGCATTTGACTCCGGAACAATGATCAAAAATGCCATTAAAGAGGGCAAATTAGCAGGAGCAGTTACCCAGGCACCCGTTGAAATCGGCTATCAGACGGTACAAATTGCGGTTAAGGCGGCAAACGGAGAGAGTGTAGAAGATGTGGATACCGGAAGTCAGTGGTATAATGCAGAGAATATTGAAAACCCGGAGATCGCGGATAATTTATATGATTAAATTTATGTTGCAGAGAGGTTTGGAGCGGATACTCCAGACCTCTATAACTTTTTTTAACTTTGTGATTGTCTGTAAAGCCGCCATGCCATCAAAACAATCCATACATAGGCCAGTGTTTTAGGGATCATAAGCATACCGACCATCGGTGCAATACCACTGAACAGGACGACGGGCAGATAAAATCCGAAAGAGAGGAAAACTGCCAAAGGTATGTATCGAAATACACGGTCGTCTGTTTTTTTGGCTTCCTGTGCAAAAATGATGATGATAATAATTCCCATAATGGCGAAAGGAATATTGCGAAGCACACCAAAGAAAAGAGGCTGATGGTAATGAAACCATTGATTTTGCGGAAGTAAGCAGAGAGCAATGCGCAGTATGGACAGCAGCCAGATTGTCCAGGTAAGGCTTTTACGGCCTTTAATCTGATAATGGTCGCGCCAGATATAGTACAGAATTAAGTAAAAGATGGTCATGGTAATAGAAGTAACGAATTTTCCAAAACCTAACGCAGACGCGTTCGCTTCCAGTCCTGTTGTCCAAAGGGCATAGGAACGGGGGACAAGATGGAAGGAATCCCCTGCCCCAAGAAGAGCAGCCATTAAACCTGCTTTTTTTACCAAAGGATTACGTCCCCTTACTAACATCGTAAGTCCTGCAATAAGTGCAAAGCTCAGATATAATACATCAAAAACAGTTTCAGCGATTGCCTGTGGCATAATCATTTCTCCTTTTCATTTAATAAATTGTACGTTTAATGATAATTATTAAAAAATCGATGTTGGGTGCGTCCACTTTTAATAGCATTATTATATTCAACATTAGAAAGCGCGCAAATTGCTCTTTTGTAAATACATCATTCCAAATATCTTTTCGAACATTGACGTCTTGCTCCATTCGTTGAATGAGAGCTGCTTCCAATTCTGACTGCATGGTTTCCATACGTGCCTGTCCTGTCATTTCTACATTTCCAAGACTGTTCATGAGTTTTCCGGCTGATTGGTTTATTCGCTCTTTCAGAAATGCAAATATCACTTGCAGCTGTCGGCAGAAGGAATCAGCAGAACCTAGTGCTTTTAGTTCTTGCAGTGTTTGTTTCCAGTATTCTTCCGTTAGGGCAAGTAGAATCTCATCTTTGTTCAAGAAGTAATTATACACTGTTCCGGTCGCTACGCCAGCTTTTTTAGCAATAGAACGGATATTGACCGCATATATGCCTTCCGTATCTGCAATATAGCGGGCTGAGTTCAACAATGTATCGCGCAGGGTATCGTCTTTTCTTCTCACAGAATTCCTCCTTTCGCATATTTTGTGAACGCGTTCATCTATAAAGATTATATGCAACGGTTGCTGATTTGTCAATGAAATTACACTAGTGTCGTGGAAGGCGCCAGCTCTTTTATTTTTCTTAAATAATACGTATCTTATATTTTTCCAGCCAGTAATTTACCTGCAGCATGTATGCCAGCATTTGAGGCCCGGCCATGAGCTGACCGTACCAGGGCCTTCCATAGTCTGAGGGACTGTCTAAAAAGCGCTTTACCTTTTGGCGGTCCAGCAGTGTGCGGATCGGGGCATTGGGATCAGAAAGCACCTCTTTTAACCGGGAACCCAGAAGCTTTTCGTAGTTTGGATCATAAGTCTTGGGATAAGGGCTCTTTTTGCGCCACAGTACCTCCTCCGGCATTTTGCCCGCACCGGAATGGCGGAGAAGGCCCTTTACGATTCCACCAGGACACTTCATGCTCCAGGGAACATTAAATACATACTCCACAATCCGGTGGTCAGCCAGGGGAACGCGTGCTTCCAGGCCATTGTACATGCTGGTGCGGTCCATCCGGTCCAGCAGGGTCACCATGAACCAGCGCAGATTCAGGTAAGCAATCTCACGGCGCCTTTTTTCCTCCGGCGCTTCCCCGGGAAGCACAGGGGTTTCCCGAATGGTCCTCTCATAGGCAGCCCGGGCGTAGGCTTCCATGGGGAGCTCCCGGATCACCTCATCCGAGAGAAGCGTCTGCCGCGGCTCCATGCTCATGGACCAGGGGAACGCGTTTCCCTCAAAGGCTTCTTTTTTGTGAAACCAGGGATAGCCTCCAAAGATCTCATCCGCACATTCCCCAGTGAGCGTAACCTTGTTGTGTTCAACTACCTGGGAGCAGAAGTACAGCATGGAGGATTCCACGTCCGCCATATTGGGCAGATCCCTGGCATCCACGGCCTTGAACAGACAGTCCAGCTGCTCCTGGTTGCCGCATTCCAGGAAGCGGTGGTTGGTCTTTGTATAAGATACCATCTTTTCCACCCAGGGACGGTCCTGGCTGGGCTGGAAAGAGTTGGAGGTAAAGTACTTTTGGTTGTCTGTGAAGTCAAAGGAGAAGGTGTTGAGCACCTTGCCCCGGGCAGCCAGCTCCTTTCCGCAGATTGCGGTCACCAGGCTGCTGTCCACACCTCCGGACAGGAAGGTGCTTATGGGGATGTCGGAGAGCATCTGCAGCTTTACCGCATCCTCCACAAGCCAGGCGGTTTTTTCCACGGTCTCCCCGTAAGAGTCCTCGTGAGGGCGGCTCTCAAGCTGCCAATAAAAATGGCTGGTTAATCCATGGCGCCCCAGGCAGACGCATTGGCCCGGAAGGACTTCCCAGATGTCCTTGAACACGCCCTTTCCGTAGGTTTTTGCAGGGCCCAGTGCAAAGACTTCACACAGTCCCTCCTGATCCAGTACGGCAGTGACCCCCGGATAGGCAAAGAGTCCCTTGATTTCAGAGGAGAAGATCAGTGTATCCCCCAGGCGGGTGTAGAAGAGGGGCTTTACGCCCAGGCGGTCCCGAAAGAGCCACAGCGTTTGCTTTCGCTCATCCCAGATTGAGACAGAGAAAATGCCGTTTAGCTTTTTCACATAGTCTGCGCCGTGAAGAAGGTATCCGTTTAAAATCACCTCTGTGTCGCTGGCGGTGGTGAATGTGGCTCCCTCCTCTTCCAGCTCCTTTTTCAGGGGTTTCATATTGTAGATTTCACCGTTGTAGGCAATTGCGCATTCGCCGGACGGCGTGGCCTTTATCATTGGCTGGTGGCCTGTGACAAGATCGATGATGGACAGGCGCACGTGGGCCAGACCACAGCCGCCATTTAGGTAAGTGCCTTCATCGTCCGGTCCTCTGCGTTTTTGAGCTTCATTCATCCGGTCCAGAACCCGGGTCCACTTGGACGTTTCCTCAGCGTAATTACGCTGAGGGTTACAAAAGCCTGCAATTCCACACATATAGATACTCCTTTCAGTCTGAGTTGTACCGTGCAGCCATTTTATTCCCTGCCAGTTTGCGGTGGAATCTTTGACTGAATCACAGGCTGGTACTGCCTGCCTTCAAGGGCGGCCTCCAGGGAGGGGATCAGAAGGTCTGTGTGGGCGATCATGGAATTGGGTTTCTTTTCCGGATCATCCTGACCAAAGGGAACAAAATAGACATTTTTGGCATTGAGGAGCAGGCCGATGTTTTTCATATTCATGCCCAGTGCATCATTGGTGGAGATGGAGAGAAGCAGGGGCTTATCATTGCGCAGGTGAGCCTTGGCAGCCATCAAGACCGGTGTGTCAGTGATGCCGTTGGCAAGTTTGGCAATGGTATTTCCCGTGCAGGGAAGGATGACCAGGATATCCAGAAGACTTTTGGGCCCAATGGGTTCTGCCTGGCTGATGGTCAGCATGGGATTTGTTTTGGAGAGGACGCGGGCCTTTTCCACAAAGTCTTTTGCCTCCCCGAAACGGCTGTCAATGGTCTGGGCAGCGTCCGAGAAAATAGTCTGGATCACAGCCCCCTCTCGGGAAAGATTTTCCAGTTCACTAAATACTTTTTGATAGGTACAGAAGGAGCCAGTAAAGGCCACTCCCACTTTTTTTCCTTTTATAGTCATAACTTAAACTCCTTTTCATTCTATTTAAAGCGGATAATCATGCATTACCTTCAAACGATCTGATCTGCGAAAGCACAGTGTCGGCGATGGCATTGGCCGAGGACTCGGGGGAATACTTACCGGGAAGGCCCGGGCAGAGCCAGGCGGAAACCCCCAGTTCTCTGGCAGCAGCATAGTCTACCCCGCCGGGGGAGGAGGCAATGTCTATGATTAGTGTACCGGGTTTCAATTTAGATAAGTTCTCTTTGGTGAGAACCAGGGCCGGGACTGTGTTGAATAAAAAATCATACTCCGGCAGGCAGTCTCCCAATTGAGAAAACGGGATTGCATTGTCGGCATTCAGTTCAGCCTCCGCGCGCGCGGCCGCATTTCTGGCACAAACGGTTACCTGAGCGCCCAGACCTTTTAGAGAGCCGGTCAGTGTACGGGCGCATCTTCCAAAGCCCAGTACCATACAGCAGCTGTGGTGCAGGTTTTGGCTGCTTTTACAGATTGCCTCTGCAAGAGCACCCTCCGCTGTGGCAATGGTATTGAAAACAGCCAATTCCCCGGCTTTCATCAAGTCATAAGTCAGAACGCCCTTTGCAGCGGCGGCTGCTTGAAAGTCCGCAGGAATACAGCCTGCAAACAAACGCTGATTTTTCAGCAGGGCATTTAAGAGGTGGGACATGGAAAGGTCGCAAGCCTTGGCTTGTTGGCTTATATTTTGCCTATCCTTACTGATCGGGACAGGGGCCAGAATCGTTTCTGAGTGAGCCACTGCGTCCTCCAGGGAGGATGCTGTGAGAACATTCGGCTGCTTTTGTTCACTGCACAGGGCGTATGCACATACACGAAAGCCCTGCTTTGAGAGCTTGGAGGCCAGATATACCTGCCTTGCGTCTCCTCCAATGACCGCGAAATCAAAATCTATTTTCTGCATAAATATGCTCCCAAGTGACTAAACTCTTTTTAATATATGTAGGAAAGTGGTAAGATGTGTAAAATTCCCGTTGACTGAGGGTAGACCGCAGAGCCCAGGGATGTTATCCTAAAAGAAAAGTCTCTCCAAAACGTACAGGGATTGAGAGGACAATAATTTTACAAACATGTATAGTAAAAGACGTAAAGGAGCGGATAGAATGGATTGGATCGAACGATTAAACAGTGTAATGGACTATATTGAGGGACACTTGGCGGATACAATTTCAACGGAGGAGGCAGCGAGGATTGCGTGTTGTTCCTCCTATCACTTTCAGAGAATGTTTGCCTATATGGCGGACATGCCACTTTCAGAGTATATCAGGCGCAGACGAATGTCTCTGGCTGCAAAGGACCTGCTCTCAGGAGAGAAGGTACTGGATGTGGCGCTAAAGTATGGATATGCCTCGCCCACAGCGTTTAACAGGGCTTTTCAGTCAGTCCATGGAATCGCCCCCTCCCTGGCAGGGAAAGAGGGCGTATATCTGAAGACCTATCTTCCTATCAGCTTCAAAATAACAGTAAAAGGAGCAGAAGAGATGAACTACAGAATTGAGAAGAAGGAAGCATTTCGTGTGATGGGAGTGGCAGCGCCCCTGGCTAAGGAAATTGAGCAGAACTTTGCTGCAGTGCCCGAATTGTGGCAAAAGGCAGCCACAGACGGCACGATTCCCAGGCTGGTACAGCATATGAACGGCAAATGGCAGGGGGTTTTGGGCGTGTCCGCATGTATGGCGGAGAATGAGTGGAGGTATTATCTGGCAGTAGCCACAGAGGACGCTCTGGAGGAAGGATGGGAGGAATATACGGTTCCGGCCTTCACCTGGGCGATCTTTGAGGGAACAGGCCAGTGTCCACAGGCGATTCAGGAGTTGGAAAAACGCATTGTCACAGAGTGGCTGCCGTCCTCCGGCTATGAGTACGACAACGGACCGGACGTGGAACTGTATATCAGCCCGGACCCAATGAATGCCAAGTTTGAGGTCTGGATACCAGTTGTGAAGAAGCAGTAACTATGGGGTGGCATTCATAAAACAGCATAGAATTATTTCCGCTTTGCTTTGTTCCCAGTAATGGCCATAGAAGCAGAAAGAAAAATTTCAGAATAATGTACAAAATAAAATACAATACAACCCTGCCGTACTTTTTAAAATTTATGTTATAATGATCTTGGAATAATATGTCCTTTGGGATTCATTATATCCAGCCTTGTGTCGGTGAATCCAGTGAATCTACCGACACCTAAGTAAACGGAGTTCAGAGGGTGAGAAAAAGGCACTTCTTTGTCAAGGAGTGCCTTTTTCGAAGTCAGGAAAATGATTTTCTGCAGTCTTGCAAAGTGGGAATGCTATAAGATGCCTGCGAGTAAGATGATAAAAAGAATATTGTTGATTTAACAGGGGAAGAAAGCGTGAATATAGGATGGAACACCTGAATAACAAAAATGAATGCTGGTGCAGGCAGCGCCGCGAATATTTGATCACCCCAGAGGAAACGGGTGAAAGAATCAGAATGCTTCAGCGGAGGGGATATAAGGCAATCCCTGACAGGCTGGTCAAGGATAAGGAAGAGATAAGCAGGATCAGAGAGAGCGGCAGGGTCAATATTGCAGTGCTGGACTATGTAGCTGCAAATATCAAAGAGGGCATTACCACAGAGGAGATTAACCGGTGGGTATACGACCAGACGCTGGCCTGCGGGGCGGTTCCCGCGCCTTTGCACTATGACGGCTTTCCAAAGAGCGTGTGTACCTCTGTGAATGAGCAGGTGTGCCACGGAATTCCATCAGAAAAGGTTGTATTGAAGGACGGTGATATCATAAATGTAGATGTCTCAACAAACCTGGGGGGATATTACTCAGATTCCTCCAGGATGTTCTGCATAGGGGAGGTGTCAGGGGAAAAGCAAAGCTTGGTGGATATTGCAAGGAAGTGTGTGGAAAAAGGCCTGGAGCAGGTTAGACCTGGGGCACTTATGGGGGATATGGGATGGGCGGTGTACCGCTGCGCACATGCAAACGGCTATTCAATCGTGAGGGAGATTGGAGGGCATGGTATTGGGCTTGCCTTTCATGAAGACCCCTGGGTGGGTTACGTCACGCGTCCTAAGACAGGGCTGATCATGCGGCCAGGGTTTATCTTTACCATTGAACCTATGGTAAATATGGGAAGACACGATATTTTCATGGATGAGAAAGACGGGTGGACCATCTACACCCGGGATGGGAAGCCTTCCGCCCAGTGGGAGATTCAAGTGCTGGTTACCCAGAGAGGTTACGAGATACTGGCCTATTAAAAAAATAAGATGCAAAAGGAAGCTGCTATGTGGAGCGATAGGAGGATAAACGATGGCGGTTAGAAAACTTAGGTATGAAGGGGATGCAATACTCAGAAAGAAATGTAGAGAAGTGGAAAAAGTGGATGACAGAATAAATCAGATTCTGGACGATATGATGGATACGCTGCATGAACTTGGGAACGGTGCTGCGCTCGCTGCCTGTCAGGTTGGAATACTGAAACGGTTGGTGGTGATTGATTACATGGGGAGAACCATGAAGCTGGTGAATCCCAGAATCGTGGCATCGGAGGGCAGCCAGATATGTATGGAAGGATGCCTGAGCATTCCGGAGCGGACGGCTAAAACACTGCGTCCCCAAAAAGTGGAGGTGGAGGCCATGGATGAACTCGGAAATCCGCTGCATATTACAGGGGAGGACGAGATGGCAAAATGTCTCTGTCATGAGCTGGACCATCTGGACGGAATCCTCTTTCTGGATCACGAGGTGGCGGATCAGGAGACAGAGGCAGAGTAATCTCATTTGAACCGGCTATTTTAGATACAAACAGAGAACGGCGCTCTATTGACGCCAAAGTGACAAAAGAAGGGGGAGAGATTTGGAATACTCAATCTATCATCTGTTGTGGTTTTTCCTGGTTTACTCGTTTGCGGGGTGGGCTGTGGGGACAGCGGTGGCTGCAGTACGGGAGAAGAAGTTTGTGGATGTGGGCTTTTTGTATGGGCCTTACTGTCCTGCTTATGGACTCGGCGCCGTTGCATTTGCGGTTTTTCTTCCGGAGCTGCGAAATAAGCTGTTCTTTTTATTTTTGGGTGGCGTGGTGTTGTCTTTTGGAGTGACGCTTCTCACAGGGTTTGTGTTGGAGCGGATTTTTCACAGAAAATGGTGGGACTATTCCAGAAAGAGATTTCAGTTCGGCGGTTATGTAAATCTCCCCTTTACTGTTGTGTGGGGAATTGCCTCAGTACTGTGCATCTCGTTTGCCAACCCGTTTTTGAAAAAGGCAATTTCCTTTATACCGGACGGTGTGGGCCAGATATTCTTGATTGCCTGCTATGTGATTGTGGGACTGGATCTGGTGGGGACAGTGACCGGTATTGCGGCAGTACACTCCCGGCTGCGAAAAGTTTTCATCATTGAGGATGTATCAGAAAATCTTCAGAAAACGGCGGACCTTATGGGTGAGGGGCTGGCTGGATGGGTACAGCGCCATATGGCCAAGGCTTACCCCAGCCTGGAAGCCAGGGAACTGGTCAAAGCGCGTCAGGAAAAAGAGAAAAAGCAGGAGGAAGCCAGGGAGAAGGCCGGAGTCTTTGCGGTAGGCTGTTCCTTCTATAAGCTGGTTTGTCTGTTCTTCCTAGGGGCGTTTTTAGGTGATATTACAGAGACGATTTTCTGCCTGATTACCACCGGAAGACTGATGAGCCGCAGCAGTGTGGTCTATGGTCCTTTTAGTATTGTATGGGGGCTGGGATGTGTTCTTCTGACCTCCATACTGTATCAATACCGCAGTCGCAGTGACGGATATATTTTCATGTTCGGCACTGTGCTGGGGGGCGCCTACGAGTACATATGCAGTGTTTTCACGGAGCTTGTTTTCGGCACCGTATTTTGGGATTACAGCGACATCCCTTTTAATCTGGGAGGCAGGATCAACCTTCTGTACTGCTTTTTCTGGGGAATCGCCGCAGTGGTGTGGATGAAGCTGATCTATCCCCGCCTCTCAGTCTGGATAGAAAAGATTCCTAAAAAACCAGGTATGATTGCCGCCTGGATAATGATTGTATTTATGGCTTTCAATATTGTGATTTCCGGGCTGGCATTAAACCGCTATACGGAGCGGCACACCGGCTCCAAGACAGAGGAGAGCACGGTCACCAGGTTCCTGGATGAGCATTTTACGGATGTACGCATGGAAAAAATCTATCCAAATGCCATATTGGTGGAGTGATATACGGTATTGTATAAAAGGAATCCCTTCTGTGTATAGCAGGAGGGATTTTTGTTAAGGATGGTAAGAAACAGACTTTTGAAAGGGGTACAATTATGGGAGAGATTTTTTGTAACGGCACAATACTGACCATGGAGGAGGGGACACTCTACACAGAGGCAGTGCTTGTTGAGGATGGAAGGATTGTGGAAACCGGTAGTCTCCGGGATTTGGAAGAAAGGGTGCCGGAGGCTCGGATAATAGATTTACAGGGGGCTGCGATGCTGCCGGCTTTCATTGACGCGCACAGCCATTTTTCAGGGTTGGCCTATGGACAGCTGCAGGTAGGTCTGGAGGAGGCTGCGGATCTGGAGGAGGTGCACAGTAGGATCACAGCATTTATGGAGGAGAGACAGGTACAGCCGGGAGAGTGGGTGAGCGCAAAGGGATATGACCACAATCTGTTCCTAAATGGAGAGCACCCCTCCCTGGCATTTTTAGATGAGTGCGCACCTGAGAATCCCCTGGTTCTTCAGCATAAGTCCGGCCATATGGGGGTGTTCAACACCTGCGCTCTGAACCGCCTGGGAGTCACCACACAGACAGAACCGCCCAAGGGGGGCGTGATCGGGCAGGCTGAGGGCAAACTTACCGGATACATGGAGGAAAATGCATTTGTCAGTTATCTAAAGCAGATCCCTATGCCGGATCTCGGGATGCTGACAGACGCATGCAGGAAGGCCCAGGAGAAGTATGCGGGCTATGGGATCACCACTGTCCAGGACGGAATGATGGTGGAGCAGATGATTCCGCTCTACCGCCATTGGCTTGCGCAGGATGAGCTGAAGCTGGATGTGGTGGGATATCCTGCCGTGGACGAGCTGGATGTGTTGGAGAAGGCGTTTCCTGAGAGCGTGGGAAGGTACTGGCGCAACTTCCGGATCGGCGGCATCAAAGTGATTCTGGACGGCTCGCCGCAGGGAAGGACAGCATGGATGAGGACGCCATATCAGCTTCAGGAGGGGTACTATGGATACGGTACCATGGAGGACAGGAAGGTGAAAGAAGCGCTTGCACAAGCGGCAAAAAGAAAACTGCAGATCCTGGCCCACTGCAACGGTGACGCGGCAGCGGACCAGTATATTCGGTGTGTGAAGGAGACGGAGGAGAAATATCCGTATTTTCGTAAGCTTCGGCCTGTGATGATACACGCCCAGCTGCTGGGACTGGATCAGTTGGCAAAGGTGAGAAAGCTGGGGATTCTCCCATCCTTTTTTGTGGCGCATGTCTACCATTGGGGAGATGTGCACAGGAAAAACTTTGGGGAGGAGAGAGCTGCAGTGATCAGCCCGGCGGCCTCAGCGCTTCGGGAGGGAATTCGTTTTACGTTTCATCAGGATTCACCTGTGATTGAGCCAAATATGCTGGAAACGGTGTGGTGCGCTGTCAGCCGAAAAACCCGGTCCGGGTGGGTGCTGGGAGCCCAGGAGGCTGTGACAGTGCTGGAAGCCCTGAAGGCAGTGACCATCCATGCAGCGTACCAGTATTCCGAGGAGGCCGAAAAGGGCAGCATCCGGGCGGGAAAGCGTGCAGACTTTGTGATTCTGGACAGAAACCCGCTGGAAGTGGAAACGGAGGAGATTCCTAAGATACGTATTCTTCGGACCATAAAGGAAGGGACCGTTTTGTTCTCTGCTGATTAGTCGTAACTGTCCAGTACCTTCACAGTACACTAGTTGTTCAATATGTCTGTAGGGCCGTCTGGCACTGGAGGAGCAGAGACACTGATGTCGCAGCTGTCTGTTTGGTTTTTTTGTTTGTTTAGTGAGGAACGAAAGGTGTCAAGTTCCTGTTGTGTGAGCGAGTCAAATTCTTCAGGGTAAAGACTGGCATATAGTTTTATTTTCTCGTATGTTTCAAAATACACAGGCAACAGCTCCTTTCCGTTTACTTTGATTGTCTTTTATACTATAATTATAATTGTAAAATGATATTATTAATATATAGATTTAGACAAATTATATAAAAATAAAGACAAGAAACCGAAAAACTATTATAAATGGGAGGGCGTTGTGAAGATAAGGCTGAAGGACAACCAATTGGAAGAAATCGAGGGATTGTCACCGGATTATCCCTACGTCTATCACTATGCAAATTTGTCCGCTACAAAGATTCCATGGCATTGGCATGAGGAGTTGGAGTTCAACTATGTTGTGAGTGGGAAAGTAAAGCTGATTACCCCCAATGAAACTTATCTGTTTCACAAAAACGAAGGCTTTTTTATCAACTCCAATGTATTATGCACCATGGAACAGGAGCTGCCGGCTGTCATGGATTCACATCTGTTTCACCCGGTTTTTCTGTACGGACATTTTAAGAGTGTCTTTGCCACGAAATATGTGGAGCCTGTTCTGCAGAATAAAAAGCTGGAGATCCTGGAGATCAGGGGGGTGAACCGAAGACAGAGAGAAATGCTGGTAAAGCTGAAGGGAGCAGCTTATCTGCAGAAGAGGGAAGACACGGAGTTTCAGACGAGAAACCTGTTTTCCGAAATATGGCTGCTTCTCTTGGAGGAAATGAAACAGCAGGATTTCCGGGAGGCGCCGGATACGAGGATGAACCAGGAACGGATTCAGTTCATGATGGCGTTTATCCAGCAAAATTATCAGAAGAAAATATCTCTTGAGGACATCGCACTGTCAGCTTCTGTCAGCAAGCGGGAGTGTCTGCGTTGCTTCCGGAACTGCATACATAAAACACCATTTGAATATCTGCAGGATTACCGGATAGAGATGGCAAAGCGTCTGCTGAGAACCACAGATCTGCCGGCCATGCAGGTGGCTTTACAGGCAGGGTTTTCCAATGGGGCATATTTTGGTAAGATTTTTAAGAGTATCTGCGGCCAGACGCCGGGAGAATATAGGAAAATACAAAAGCAGTAGCGGAATGGCATATAAAATACTTGACAGAAGGTGAGATAAGAGTTATAAATATAACTGTTATAAAAAGAACGTAACTGTTCAGTAACTGTACAGTTTCCTAAGCACATTATTTTGCAGGAGGGAATATGAAAGCAGAATTTTTGCCTTATCTCAACTATTATAAAAAGCTGTACAACCAGATGTTCAGAAAGCCGGCTGGTAAATATGAGCTTACACAGATAGAGATTGATATTCTATTGTTTTTGCATAACAATCCGTCATTTAACACGGCAAAGGATATCGTGGCTCTGCGGGGGCTGGCTAAGTCCAATGTCTCTAATGCATTGGATAATCTGAGGAAAAGAGGATACCTGGCCTCTGAGACGGACCCGGAGAACAGGAAGCTGGTGAGACTGACTCTTCTGGAAGAAGCAGGGGAGGCCGTGAGGGAATTGAAGGACTGTCAGAAGCAGTTCCAGGAGATCATCTATGACGGTTTCACCGGGGAGGAGCTGATGCTGCTCCGAAGCCTGCAGGAAAAATGCAACTTGAATGTGCTGCGGGCATTAAAAAATGACAGTGATGGAGGCGACAGCAAATGAACTTATGGATCAAGTTTATCGTATGTTTTATAGCGGGGATCGGAGCAGGGCTGGGAACGGGATTTGCGGGTATGAGCGCAGCCGCAGTGATCAGCCCCATGTTGATTACCTTTTTGGGAATGGACCCTTATCAGGCAGTGGGAATTGCTCTGGCAAGTGATGTGCTGGCAAGCGCCGTTTCCGCTTATACCTACGGGAAAAATAAAAATCTGGATATTCGTAACGGGCTTGTCATGATGGGCTCTGTACTCTGCTTTACTCTGGTTGGCAGCTATGTGTCCAGCCTGGTTCCCAGCCAGGCAATGGGTGGATTTTCCACCTTTATGACACTGCTTTTAGGTATCAAATTTATTGTAAAGCCCGTAATGACCACAAAAGAGAGCATGGCCTCGGTGAGCCGCAAGAAGCGCTTTATTCAGTCTGTGCTGTGCGGTGCATTGGTTGGATTTATCTGCGGGTTCGTGGGAGCGGGCGGAGGAATGATGATGCTTCTGATCCTCACCAGTGTCCTGGGATATGAGCTGAAGACTGCGGTGGGGACCAGTGTGTTTATCATGACCTTTACCGCCTTTACCGGCGCCGCCAGCCATATGGTTCTGGGCGGTATGCCGGATCTGTTCAGCCTGGCAGCCTGCATTGCAAGCACCCTGCTATGGGCCAGGATTGCCGCGAAGTTTGCCAATAAGGCGGAACCAAAGGTACTCAACCGGGCCACCGGGGCGGTGCTGACTGTTCTGGGTATTGCCATTTTGGCGGTAAATTACCTTTGATGTGCGTATGTGAACAGACCTGGTAATGCGCTGTGAATGTGTGAATAAGGGAGGAAGGTGCAGACAATGGAACACCTGCAGATACTCATAAAACCAGTGTCCTCTGACTGTAATTTAAGGTGCGCCTACTGTTTCTATGAAGATGAGAGCAGAAAACGGTCCTGCCGTTCCTACGGGCGCATGACAGAGGAGACCGCAGAGACAGTGATTCAAAAGGCCCTTGACAGTGCCAAAATCTCCTGCACCTTTGGATTTCAGGGGGGAGAACCTGTGCTGGCAGGACTGGATTTCTATAAACGCTTTGTAAAAGCGGTAAGGGAGAGAAAAAAACCGAATACAAAGGTATTCTATACCCTTCAGACAAATGGAACCCTGGTTGATGGAGATTGGATTCCCTTTCTGAAAAAGGAGAAGTTTTTGGTGGGGATTTCACTGGACGGCACAAAGGAGCTACACAATCGGAACCGGAGGGATGCAGGGGGGCGGGATAGCTACGAGACCGCAAAGCAAAATGCTCAAAAGCTCATAAACTCCGGAGTGGATGTAAATGTGCTCTGCGTGCTCACCAGACAGACAGCCAGGCATATTGCTGCTGTGTACCAGAATCTGAAAAAGGAGGGCTTTCGATATCAGCAATATATTCCCTGTCTGGACCCACTGGGGGAAAAGAGGGGAGCGCAGCCCTGGTCACTGCCCCCAAAGGACTACGGAAACGCTTTGAAGACCCTCTTTGACCTGTGGGTGCAGGATTTTGAGAGGGGAGAACAGATCTATGTGAGGGAATTTAATCAGTGGCTGGATGTGCTTGGAGGAGGGCAGCCCCAGGCATGTGTATGGGTAGGGAGATGTTCCATGCAGAATGTGGTGGAGGCCAACGGGGATATATTTCCCTGTGATTTCTATGCGCTGGATGACTGCATGGTGGGAAATGTGCAGGACGAAAGCTTTCAATTTGGGGCGCCTTCAGTAACGCATACATTTTTTACAAGAGGAAGGGAGCGCGGCGAAGACTGTCCCCAGTGCCGGTGGTATCCCCTGTGCCGGGGAGGCTGTATGAGAGACTACACAGAGGGGGAGGGCGGTAAGCAGAGAAATTATTACTGTGAGAGCTATCGGGCTTTTTTTCCTTATGCAATTGAACGGATGGAGATGCTTCTGCGGTCTGGCATAAGGAGATGATATAAGAGCAGCCTTTCCATATTTGACAGTAATGCAAAAAGCCTGCCGCCGGCAGGCTTTTTGCATTACTCTATATAGGGCTTGTAGGGGCGTCCGGGAATCAGAACGGTTCCGTCTGAGAAGCCCTCAGGCCTGTCTTTTAAACACTTTACCAGGTGGCCTCGCAGCTCATTGATACGGACGGCGTACCTGGGATTGTCAATCTCGTTGTGCAGCTCCCTGGGATCCTTCTCCAGGTCAAAGTACTGCTCCATCCCGGTCTGAGTATACCAGATATACTTGTCCTTTTCTGTTACGATCCACTGGTTAGAGACCGGGCCGTACTCGTGTTCCCCCTGAAGAAAGGTCCGCACCTCTTTTTTTATGTCTGATGTCAGAGGCAGAAGGCTGGCTCCATCCACGGTATCCGGAATGGGAGCACCTGCAAAATCCAGAATCGTAGGCATTACATCTCTAAGCTCCGCAACGGACGAACATACACTACCTGGCTGTATTCCCGGAAGCAGTTTTTCATTTCCACAGATCAGTAAGGGAATGTGGGTGCTGCCCTGGTAGGGTCTGGACTTTCTGAAATAGTGATGGTCACACAGCTCCTCCCCATGATCAGAGGTAAAGAGAATCAGCGTATTTTCATATAATCCATGCTCCACAAGAGCCTGGATTAAGCGGCCGATCTGGTGATCCAGGTGGGTAATGCAGGCGTAGTAGCCGGCCTGCGCCTGGTGAATCAGATCCGGGTCCATGGGGCCGCATTTGGAGTCAAAGACCCGGCCCTGGCTTCTTAGAAGCTCGGTATCCTCCCAGTCTCCCACCGCGGGGGGTGTGAGATCACGGCGGGCATAGAGATCCAGATAATAGGACGGGGCGTCAAAGGGCGGATGGGGCCTCAGATAGGAGGACATCAGGAAAAAGGGCTGGCCCGGATCTCTGCGCCGCAGAAAGTCAATGCTGCGGTCCGTCACCCAGTTGGTGGGATGATATTTTTCCTCATAGATCCAGGGCCTTGTCACCCAGCTGTTGCACTCGAGTCCCGTGTCTGTTACATCTGCGTCAATGCCCTTTGCCTGCTTCAGCCAGTGGAAATAGTCATCTGCGTTTTTCTGGGATTCCTGCCAGGGAACATCCGTGTATCTTGCGGAGTGAAGATAACCGTCGTGAAGCTCCACATGGTGAAAGCCCAGGTAGCTGCGAAGAGGATGGACATGCATTTTGCCCACGCACTGGGTGTAGTATCCGGACTTTGAAAGCTCGCCAGCCAGGGTGTGTGGATAGTCCCAGGGGATTCCATCCTGATAGCCTACACGCCTGTGGTGCTCCTGGGACATACCGGTGTGCAGGGCTGCCCTGGCAGCGATACAGCTGGGGCATGCGCTGTAGGTGTTTTCAAAGGAAACACCTCTGGATGCCAGAGTGTCCAGATAAGGTGTCTTTACTTCCGGGTGGCCTGCGTAGCCCAGGCAGTCACCTCTGAGCTGGTCTGTCATGATCAGCAGAATGTTCGGTTTATTTGTATCCTTCATGGTGTCATCTCCTCATGCTTGTATAAATTTGTTCTTTTATATAGCTCTATTGTACCAAGCCTCAGAGTCGGTGACTAGAGCAAACTACGGATATTTTTTGCACTTTCTCACAAATAATTACAATAAAATGGAATAAATCCCAAAAAGTTTGTGAATAATTGACGGGGTTGCATCCTGGGGAAAAAGTGTGTACGATGTGTAATACGACTTTTTACTTTTCATTTGAACAGGAGGGATTTCATTGACTGTTTATCAGGCTTTGCAACTCAATGCAGCAGGTTCTAAGGCTCTGATCCGTCAGGCCGGGGAGAAGAAGGAGAAGGTGAAATGGTCTTTTGTGTATCTGCTTAAGATACTGCTCACGGTTGGGTTCTGTTTTACCTTTGTCACGGTCTTCAGTCTGGTGTTTGGCAGCAGCAACAGTATTGCCGGTGTGGCTGTGCTGCTCACACTTCTGGCAGTGCGCCAGGCTGACTTTGGTATCAGGACTTCACACGGCACAGTGAATCTTTTGCTGGTATTTCTTATTTTTATCATTGGCCCCAAGCTCTCGAACCTGACAGGGCCTATTCCGGCCTTTTTTATCAATGCAGCCTGCATTTTCGGGATGGTACTCTTGGGATGCCACAATGTGATCATGTACAATCAGTTTACCTTTGTACTCAGTTATCTTTTGCTGCAGGGGTACGATGTCTCCGGGAGAGATTATGCCGCCCGGGTCTGTGCACTTGGATTTGGAGCTGCACTGTGTTGTTTTATCTTTTGGATAAAACACAGGCATATCTCATACAAGCGGACATGGAGGGATATCTTCCGGGAGTTTGACATCCATACACAGCGCACAAAGTGGCAGATTAAGTTTGTTCTCGGTATTTCCCTGGGAATGCTGATAGCATCCCTGCTTCATTTCCCACGGGTTATGTGGGTGGGGATCAGTGTGATGTCCATGCTGGTGCCTTTTTATCACGATACCGTCTATCGGGCAAAACGCAGAGCTCCCTTTAATATCGTGGGCTGTCTGCTGTTTTTGGCTCTCCACTATATTCTTCCACAGGAGGTTCTGCCGATTGTAGGTATTTTGGGAGGAATCGGTGTGGGATTTTCAGCAGGCTACAGCGCTCAGACCATATTTAATGTGCTGGGAGCCTTGACGGTTGCTGTGGGTATCTTTGGACTTTACGGAGCGATTGCAGTCAGGGTGTTGGCAAACGTTTTCGGAACCATCTACGCGCTGGTTTATCAGAACATTTACGAACGGATTGTAAAATGGAGCGTGTCTTGACCTGCTGTGCTATACTGAGAGGGTGACGAATGACATTCCCAAGCAGGGAAAAACTACAAAGGACGCAAGGAGATCAATATGGAAAACGAAGATATCCGCATAGAGAATGCCATTGTACATATTTTGGATTCCGCCATTGGGATGCCGGTGCTCTCCGACACCCTTTTGGATCATGGATCGGATTTCGGGGACTTTTTGCGGGGGCATATTTTGCGCACCGCCACCAGCGATGACCTGAAAAACTGCAGCTTTCAGCAGGAGGAATCGGATGTGTTCGCTCTATTGCAGGATTGGGATTCCCAGAGGTTTACAGCCGTATCCCAGGAGATCGGCAAAGCGCTCTACACAATCATGAATCAAAATATTGACATCCCGCCTGCCGATCTGCTGGTGGTGGAGTACACGGTGGAACAGCACCCATTTCTGGCGCTTTTAAAAATGAATTACAAGACCTCCTACACACACTTGACCAGCTCGGACCCATGGGGAAATAATAATGATATTATAAAACAAAAGGCACTGCTTCCCGGAGATAAGCAAAAGCTTCAGGAGGCAGCGCTGATCAACCTGGAGGATTATTCCATAAGGCTGATTGAGAAAAAGTATGATGTCAATGGGGTGAAGACAAACTACTTTTCTGCCATGTTTCTAAAGTGCAAGGGCTCCATGTCTCCCAGAACAAAGCTGGCCATTGTAAACAGGACGGTTTCGGATATCCAGAAAAAGTATTATGGCGAGTCAGAACAGTTTGAGGTACAGATGGAGACAAAAAGCATTATCAACCGGGAGCTGGCCGAGAAAGGCAGCCTGGACGTGCCGGTTGTGATTGACAGGATATTTAAGGATAAGCCGGAAATGAGGGTGGAGGTGGAGGAGAAGCTGGAAAAGTGGAACCTCACAGATGCGCCAGTGGCTCCTCAGAATCCCAACACCACAAAGAAATTTGGCAAGCAGCATTTGATGACGGACACGGGGATTGAAATCAAGATTCCTATGGAGGCCTATGATAATAAGGACACCATAGAGTTCATCACAAACCCGGACGGTACCATCTCCGTGCTTATCAAAAACATAGGAAGTATTGAGAGCAGATAAAATAAGCGGCTATTTAACAGGTCTGGGCATTTACTGCGCTGATCGTAAAAAATGATTCAGGAGTGCAAAAATAAAATAATAATAAACAAACTGTTAAAAGTAAATAACACATTGACTTTTGAAATCAGAGTGCTATGATGGGCATAGAAACTGAAAAACCGTGGAGGAGAAGCCTATGGAAATTCAGAACTGTGAGCAGACAGCCTCTGATTTTTGCTTTTTACTTTTGAAGATTTATGATATTTTCCTGGAGTATCCGGTAGACACCGGAAAATACCGGATCGATTCCAATGCCTTCCGCGCCCTGTGCTGTATCAGCCGGTGCAAAGAGTCCCAGATCAGCCTTACGGAGCTGACAGACAGGATGCATATTGCTAAGCAGCAGCTTACACGCCTGGTAAACGATCTGGAGGAGGCAGGACTGGTGGAGCGCAGACGGTATACCAGCAACCGGAGAGTGGTGTATCTGGCTCTGAGTGAAAATGGCCGGGAATACTTGGATACGGTTAAGCAATCTGTCCAATGCTCCATCAATAAGGGGATAGCTCAGGAAGAACCGGAAAGGCTGGAGCTGCTGGCCCGGGCAGCCGCAATGATGCGGGAAGCGCTGCAAAAGAAAGGAGAGTGATTTTGTGAAGGAAGTAAAGCCGCCGAAAAAACCAATTTTATTTTACTATGTATTGGCCATGATCGTACTGATGCTGCTAAATGCCCTGCTGTTTCCTAAACTGCTCAGCCCTAAGGTGACAGAGGTGGACTATGGCACTTTTTTGTCTAAAGTTGACGAGGGGGATATCGGGGAGGTGGAGATTCAGGCAAACCAGATCATCTTCAGCAATAAGGACAAAGAAAATCCGGAATATTTTAAGACCGGGAACCTAAATGATCCCAATCTGATTGAGCGCCTCTACAGTAAAGGTATTACATCATTCGGAACGCCTATCGTGGAGGAGATGTCTCCCATTCTGAGCTTTTTGGTCAGTTGGATACTTCCAATTGTACTGATCGTGGGCGTGGGGCAGCTTCTGATGCGCAGCATGACCAAGCGGATGGGAGGAATGGGAAATGCTATGGCCTTTGGAAAGAGCAATGCCAAGGTCTATGTGGAATCCAAGACAGGGATCAAATTCTCCGATGTGGCCGGTGAGGATGAGGCAAAGGACATCTTAAAAGAGATCGTGGAATTTCTACACAATCCAGGGAGATACCGGGAAATCGGTGCCAAGATGCCCAAGGGCGCGCTGCTTGTGGGGCCGCCCGGTACGGGGAAAACCCTGCTGGCAAAGGCGGTGGCCGGGGAGGCCAGCGTACCGTTTTTCTCCATCTCAGGCTCTGAATTTGTGGAGATGTTTGTTGGAATGGGCGCGGCAAAGGTGCGCGACCTGTTTAAGCAGGCCAACGAGAAGGCCCCCTGTATTGTGTTTATTGATGAGATAGATACAATAGGAAAGAAACGAGATGGCGCAGGTATGGGCGGGAACGATGAGCGTGAGCAGACACTGAACCAGCTGTTGACAGAGATGGATGGATTTGACGGGGGAAAAGGTGTGGTGATACTGGCTGCTACCAACCGTCCCGAATCCTTAGACCCTGCACTTTTGCGCCCCGGACGCTTTGACCGGAGGGTACCCGTGGAACTGCCGGACTTGGAGGGCAGGGAGGCGATACTCAAGGTGCACGGAGCCAATGTGAAGCTGGGCGACAATGTAAACTTTGCCGCGATTGCCAGAATGGCTGCGGGAGCCAGCGGCGCGGAGCTTGCCAACATCGTCAATGAGGCGGCTTTAAGGGCAGCCAATGACAATCGGAAATTTGTCACTCAGGCTGACCTGGAGGAAAGCGTTGAGGTGGTCATTGCGGGCTATCAGAAAAAGAACCGGATTCTCTCTGACAAGGAAAAGCTGGTGGTGGCCTACCACGAGATCGGGCATGCGCTTGTGGCGGCGCTGCAGACCGAGTCAGCCCCTGTCACAAAGATTACCATCATACCCCGAACCTCAGGCGCTTTGGGCTATACCATGCAGGTGGATGAGGGAGACCGCAATATTCTGTCCAAGACAGAGCTGGAGAACCGCATTGCCACCTATACCGGAGGGCGTGTTGCGGAGGAACTGGTCTTTCAATCCATATCCACCGGGGCGGCCAATGACATTGAGCAGGCCACTAAGATGGCCAGAGCTATGGTGAGCCGCTATGGTATGAATGAGGATTTCGGAATGGTGGCATTTGAGACCATCACCAATCAGTATCTGGGTGGCGATGCCTCCCTGGCCTGTTCTGAGAGTACCGCAGCCAAGATTGACCAGAAGGTGATTGATATTGTGAAAACGCAGTATCAGAAGGCCGCAGGACTTTTGCAGGAGAACATGTCCAAGCTGCATGAGCTGGCAAAATATCTGTATGAAAATGAGACAATCACTGGAGATGAGTTTATGGAGATCTTAAATCATAATACACAGATCCCCGTGCTTCAGGCACAGGAATAGGCAGAAAATACAAAAGAAATGCAGGCTTATCTTGAATAAGAGCAGCTAAGTTTAAAGAGAAAAAAAGATCCAACGCATGGTACAGTAAGTCTATGCGTTGGATCTTTTGATTATTTTGTAAAGCTGTGACTTAATTCTGCTCCAATAGGCTTAGTTCTGCAATGACAGATATAAAAAATTGTGCTATGATAAAGCCAATAAAAAATGTCGTTTGTTAAGCAAAGGCAGCTTATAATAATCAAGTGTATCAAAATGAGGGCAGAGAATGAACAGATACGAGTACGGTAAAATCTTAGGACAATGGAGAACAACCCACTTTAGAGTGGGGCTGGTGGCTGCATTTTGTTGTCAGTTGCGGAGATTGGTATGTTTTGGGACGACCGATATACCAATTGCTCCTTACATTCTAACAGCTTAAGCAACAAGATGGATAATTCCTTACTGGCTGTAAGGGATATTAACCATAAATATATTGAAGCAGGTGGCGAGAGGAATCACCTTAAACAAGCTTAACGGCAGTGGAGGGCGGAGAGAAAACGGTAACCCCCACTGACATGAAGTCAATCAACGCATTGAAAGATGTGGTCGTACTCTGTTAAATTACCGAGCGTGGATTGAAACAACAGCGTGTGCGTCATATTTGTGGTACCCATCTTTATGACCGTGGTGTATGCGGATAAGAAACTGACCACCTGGATCACCCAGTGGGGTCTGTCCTGAACTAGTAAGTTCACAGCTGATACAGTGGGATACGGAAAAGGATATCACCGAGTCGAAGCCTTTTGAACTGGCCGGGATCTTTAACCGGACAGCCATTAGGCGGTATCTGGATATTCTGCTGGAGGAAGGACGTGGAGAGAATGCCTATCTGGCTATGTTGGATATCGATGATATTAATCACATTAATGATACCTGGGGGCATACCGGGGAGACAGAGTAGTGAAGAAGGTCTTAGAGCTGATGGAGCCGATGCAGCAATGTACCGGGCAAAGAGAGAGGGAAAGGACTGCATACGCATCTTCAGAGGGGAGGAAGAAGAATGAGGCTTGGAATTTGCCAGACGCAGATAATGTGGGAAGACAAGGAAAAAAATAAGGAGAGTGCCCGTCTCTGGGTTGAGAAGGCCGCAGGGAAAGGCGCAGAGCTTGTGCTCTTTCCGGAGATGAGTTTTACGGGATTCTCTATGAATATACGGACCACTGGAGAGACGGACGGCCAGACGGTTCAGGATATGAGGGGACTTGCGGCCAAACAGCAGATCGCAGTAGGGTTTGGATGGACCAAACTCCGGGGCGGGAGGGGAGAGAACCATTATACTGTGGTGGATGATATGGGAAGGGTGACGGCTGATTACATCAAGCTGCACCCTTTCAGCTATTTGGGAGAAGACAAGTGCTTTTGGGCAGGGGAAAAGCTGGCGTCCTTTTCATACCGTGGAGTGTGTATAGGTATCCAGATCTGCTATGACCTGAGGTTTCCGGAAGCCTTTCAGATGCTCTCAAAGGAGTGTTCTCTGATTGTGGTTCCAGCCAACTGGCCTGCCGCCAGAAGGGCACATTGGAAATGTCTGCTTCAGGCCAGAGCCATTGAGAATCAGGTTTACGTGGCCGGAATCAACTGCTTTGGTGCGCAGGAAGAGACGGCTTACACAGGCGACAGTGCAGTTTTTGATCCCCTGGGAAGCCGCATTGCCGGATTTGCCGGACAGGAGCAGATGATGCTGGTGGATATTCCGGAGAATATAACAAAGTACCGCAGCTCCTTTCCGATGAAAAAGGACAGGCGCTGGGAACTTTACCAAAAATGGTATAGAGAAGATATGGGCTTATAAACCGTATTACTTACATTTTGCTTACAACCCAATGTATATTTTTGTGTGTACTTTCCTGTATACTGAAAAAAATGAAAAAAAATGAAACATTTTTGATGAAAAATGACTCTAATAGATGGAACTATTTTTGTAACTATATTTTTCAGATACAGGGGGAGCCGGCCATGGAGAAATATACACTGAGGGAATATTTGGAATTGTTAGAGGAGGAGGGACTGGTGGAGTACAGCAGCCTGAGGGACGCAGGCGGAGCAGAACTTGTGCATCTTACCTACGCGTCCGGACAGGCAGTGCCGGGCACCCTTTTTCTATGTAAAGGGGCGGCCTTTAAAGAAGAGTATCTTCTGGAGGCCATACAGAGGGGAGCCACAGCTTATGTGAGTGAGCAGTGCTATGAGGCATGTGGTCAGGTTCCCCATATTATTGTAAACAACATGCGCAAGGCTATGGCGGTGCTTTCCAAAAAGTTTTACGGAGCTCCGGATGAGCAACTCAAGGTAGTAGGGGTCACAGGAACGAAGGGGAAAACCACAACTGCCTATTATATTAAAGCCATCCTGGACGCATATCAGAGGGATCATGGGAGGCAGCCCTGCGGTCTGATTTCTACTATAGAGACCTATGACGGATGCAGCTGCCAGGAGTCCAGACTGACTACCCCTGAATCACCGGAGCTGTTCGGGCATTTTAGGAACGCGGCGGATAGCGGATTTCAATACATGACAATGGAGGTGTCCAGCCAGGCCCTGAAATATCAGAGAGTCAGAAAGATAACCTTTGACGTGGGAGTATTTTTAAATATATCTGAGGACCATATCAGCCCTTCGGAGCATCAGGATTTTGAGGATTACTTTAGCTCCAAGCTGTCCATATTCAGGCAGACAGGGACAGCCTGTGTGAATATGGATTCTGACCATGCCCAGCGCATTTTGAAGGCAGCGCGCATGGCGGAGCATATAGTCACCTTTGGGACCAAGGGAGAGCCGGACATTCTGGGGAGAAATGTGCGGATGCAGCAGGGGCATCTGTCCTTTGAGGTGGTCTGTAAGGAATTTACCAGGAAATTTGAGCTGGCTATGCACGGCCTGTTTAACATTGAAAATGCGCTTGCTGCTATTGCGGCAGCCTACAGTATGGGTATTCCCGCTGAATATATGGAAAAGGGCCTTGCGAAAGCCAGGGTCAGGGGGAGGATGGAACAGTACTGCAGTGCCGACGGTAAAGTGGCTGCTATCGTGGACTTTGCCCACAACCGTCTGAGCTTTGAAAAGCTCTTTGATTCCGTTATGCTGGAATATCCGGGCTGGAGGCTGGTGTCCATTTTCGGATGTCCGGGCGGTAAGGCGTACAACAGGAGGAGGGATCTGGGGCTGATCGCAGGGTTGTACTCCCAGAAACTGTACCTGGTTGCAGATGATCCCGGAACCGAGGCACCCATGGAGATCTCACGTGAGATCGGTCAGTATGCGGAGATTGTGGGATGCCCCTATGAATGTATTGAGGACAGGGGACAAGCTATCCGAAAGGCAATCCACGAGGCAAGGGAGAAAACAGTCATTCTGGTTTTGGGCAAGGGCAGTGAGGCCAGACAGAAGTACGGCAGGATCTCCTATCCCTGTCCTGCGGACGGGGAGTACGTGGAGCAGGGAATGCGGGAATATGACAATCAAAACTGCCGGAAAAATGCTTTGGCAGTGTAAAGGCAATAGAACACCGGGACCGTTGGCAGAGAGGCTGACGGTTCCGGTGTTTTATGTCATAGTGTAAAGAAAGGCTGACGGTGCCAGTCTTACTGCGCTCTCTATAATGTCAAAATAGTGTAGTTTTTGGTTAGATTATGCGAAGAAATCAACAGGAATCCCCACTATAATAGTAATGTAACGGTTTAATTAACGAACTTATTGGAAGTTGGATAAAGACAGAAAACGGAGGTTTTGGTATGGATAAAAAGTGGTGGAAGGAAAGCGTTGTTTATCAGATTTACCCCAGAAGTTTCAAGGACAGCAATGGAGATGGAGTGGGAGATTTGAATGGAATTACACAAAAGCTGGATTACCTGAAGGAGCTGGGAATTGATGTGATCTGGCTCTCCCCGGTCTACCAGTCACCCAATGATGACAATGGGTATGACATCAGCGACTACCGGGCAATTATGAAAGAGTTTGGGACCATGGAGGACTATGACAGAATGCTGGCAGAGGCGCACAGGAGGGGAATCCGTATTGTCATGGACTTGGTGGTAAACCATACCTCAGATGAGCATTCCTGGTTTGTGGAGAGCAGAAAATCCAGGGAAAATCCCCTCCGGGATTACTATATCTGGAGGGAGGCCAGGGAGGGAGGGGAACCCAACAACTGGGGGTCCTGTTTCGGCGGTTCCGCCTGGCAGTATGACGCTGCCACGGATATGTACTATCTGCACCTTTTCTCGAAAAAGCAGCCGGACCTGAACTGGGATAACCCCAAAGTGCGGGAAGAGGTGTTTGATATGATGGACTGGTGGTGCAGGAAAGGCATTGATGGATTCCGCATGGACGTCATCAGTATGATCTCCAAGGACGAGGGGCTTCCTGACGGGCCGATAGGCAGGAGCGGATTCGGTGACTTCTCACCCTATGTCTGCAACGGACCCAGGGTGCACGAATACCTTCAGGAGATGAACCAAAAGGTGCTATCCAAATACGATCTGCTTACAGTGGGAGAATGCTCAGGGGTGACTGTGGAGGAGGCAAAAAAGTATGCGTCTGCGGATGGAAAAGAGCTAAACATGGTTTTTCAGTTTGAGCATATGGATCTGGACGGTGGAGAGACCTTTAAATGGAATGACAAAAAGATTGATCTGCGGGAGCTGAAGCGGGTGATGACAAAATGGCAGAATGGTTTGGAGGGAAGTGCGTGGAACAGCCTCTACTGGTGCAACCACGACCAGCCCAGGATGCTTTCCAGACTTGGGGATGACAGTCCGGCCTTTCGGGAGGTGTCTGCCAAGATGCTGGCCACCTGCCTTCATATGATGCAGGGGACCCCTTATGTGTACCAGGGGGAAGAACTGGGAATGACAAACGTGCCCTTTGGGGATATCGGGGATTTTCGGGATATCGAGAGCATTAACGCCTATCATGAGCTGACCGGCAAGGGCGTGTTTGATGGGGATACGATGCTTCAATATCTGCGGTATAAGAGCAGAGATAATGCCAGAACGCCGGTTCAATGGGATGACAGTGAGAACGCTGGCTTTACAGCAGGAACTCCCTGGATCATGGTAAATCCAAACTATAAAGAAATCAATGCAGCCAGGCAGACAGGTGATCCGGACTCCGTCTTTTCCTATTATAAAAAGTTGATCCAACTGAGAAAAGAACAGGAGATCATTGTGTACGGGTCCTATGAACTTCTGCTGCCAGAGCACGGACAAATCTACGCATATCTGAGAAAGCTGGGCGAGGAAAGACTGCTGGTGGTATGCAGCTTCGCCAGGGAGGAAATCAGCATCCCAGCCTCGGAACTGGGGGATTACGCTGTGGTAGAACGCCTGATCGGTAACTATCCGGAGCAGGCCTGGGGAGAGCAGTTTACCCTTCGGCCCTTTGAGGCATTTGCGGTAAAGGTCCGGTAGATATATTGTAAAAAAGTGTGAAAAGGGTTATACTTTTGGAAAACGGTAAAGGATGGACTATATGAGAAAGATAATATTGGCCTCCGCGTCTCCGAGACGCAGAGAACTTCTGACGCAGGCAGGCGTCCGCTTTGAGGTGGTGGTGAGCGATGCCCAGGAAGTGATTACCAAAAGTGACCCCGCACAGATAGTAGAGGAGCTGGCATACACAAAGGCGAAGGCAGTGGCGGGACTGATGAGGGAAGAGGCGGCAGTGATCGGAGCCGACACCGTGGTTGCGGTGGAGGGTGAGATTTTGGGAAAACCTGGCAGTGAAGAGGAGGCTTTTGCCATGCTGTCAAAGCTGCAGGGCAGGACCCATCAGGTCTTCACTGGAGTGGCCGTGATCGTAAAGGATACGGACACAGAGGAAGTTCATATTTTTTCAGAGAAAACGGATGTGACCATGTATCCCATGGAGCCGGGGGAGATCAGGGACTATATTGCAACCGGAGAGCCCATGGACAAGGCGGGAGCGTATGGAATCCAGGGACGTGCCGCTGTCTTTGTGGAAAAGATTCAGGGGGACTACAACAATGTGGTGGGGCTGCCTATCGCCCGCCTCTATCAGGAAATGAAACAGTGGCTGAATGACCAGGGGGAGAGGGCATGAAGATCATTGACGCACATTTTCACTTTCACAGCTATGAGGACTTTTCCAGACAGGCAAAAGCAGCGGGCCATGAGAATACCGGGGAGCATCTTTCGCAGGTATATAGACAGACAGGGATTGTACACGGCATTGTGATGGGAAACGGGGGACTTGCCCTTGAGACACACAATTACCCGGAGTTTATGAGCTATTGCATTGGTCTGGATGAATCGCTTCCAGAGGGACTGGAGCGGGAAAGGGCGGTCTGGCTTGTGGAGGAGCATCTGCGCCGGAAGTCCTGTGCGGGGATCAAGATCTATGCAGGCTATGCCCACCATTACGTGACGGATAAAATCTACACCCCCTTTTATGAACTGGCCGAAAAATACCATAAGCCCGTGGCCATCCACACCGGGGCCACTGCCGGGCATATGGGGCTTTTAAAATACAGCCATCCCATGTCCGTGGACGAACTGGCATGTGCTTTTCCACAGGTACAGTTTGTCATGTGTCATCTTGGCAATCCCTGGATTCAGGACGCTGTGGCGGTGATGGATAAGAATGAAAATGTGGCGGCGGATTTATCCGGACTTTTGGAGGGGCGAATTGATATCCCCCAATTTTTTTACGAAAAGAAGGGATACCTGGACTATATCCGCACCTGGCTGTCCTATTTGGGAGACTATGACAGGATTCTCTACGGAACAGACTGGCCTCTTGTAAATCTGTTTGAATACATTGAACTGGTCAAAGAGCTGATTCCCGAAAAGCATTATGACAAGGTTTTCTATGAAAATGCCCAGAGGATTTACAAGCTTTCGGTATCATAAAAGAAGGGGGAAAGATTTATGTATTTTTATATGCCGGTAAAGATTTACAGTGAGAAAAATGCGGTGTCAAACCATGCCGGTGAGCTGGCCGCTCTGGGAAGCAGGGCGCTGATTGTGACAGGACGTCGTTCTTCCAGAACCAACGGGTCCCTTATGGATGTACAAAGAGCCCTGGATGGGGAGGGGATTCCCTATGAAGTTTTTGACCGGATTGAGGAAAACCCCTCCGTGGAAAATGTGATGGAGGCCAGGAGAACAGGGCTGGAGGCAGGGGCGGACTTTGTGATCGGCATTGGAGGCGGTTCCCCTATGGATGCGGCAAAGGCGGTTGCATTGCTTATGAGACAGAGGGATGCAGGAGAAGAGTGCCTATACCAAAAGGGGGATGACAGTGCCCTTCCGGTGGCGGAGATACCCACCACCTGCGGAACCGGATCTGAGGCCACGCCCTATGCTATTTTGACTGTTCATACCAGAAGGACCAAGGCAAGCATCTCCCACAGGGTATTTCCGGCCCTCTCCCTTTGTGATCCTGGATATCTGTCCAGTGCGGGCAGGGAGGTACTCTGCTCCACCGCTGTGGACGCCCTGGGCCATTTTGCGGAGAGCTATATCAATTCCAATGCAACACAGTACAGCAGGATGCTCTGTGAAAAGGGGCTGAAGCTTTGGAGCAGCGCCATGGATGTGCTCACCTGGGAGCGGCAGGCGGTTTGGACGGACTATGAAAATTTGATGAACGCCTCCACTCTGGCCGGCATGGCTATCACACATACCGGAACCTCTCTTCCCCATGGACTGAGCTATTATCTCACCTACCAGGATGGGGTTCCCCACGGAAAGGCAGTGGGGGTGTTCCTGCCAGGCTACGTAAAGGCAGCCAGAGAGGAGGACAGAAGGGCCTTTCTCTCCCTGATGGGGCTTGCCAATATGGACGAGTTTACTGCCCTGATCAGACGCACCTGCAGAGACATTCAGATCAGCGCAGACCTGCGAAGGGAGGCAGCGGAGGGGATGATGGGAAATGAAGCCAAGCTGGTGAACTGTCCCTACCCGGTTTCCCGCAAGACACTGGAAGATATTTTCAGAGAGTTCTTTGGGTAATTTACATTTTGATGATTCTTTTCACTCCCTTCATGTGGTAGAATCATTAGCATGGAGGGAGTGACGTCTTTGCAGAACAGAATATTGGTAATAGAGGATGATACGGCAATTTCAGATTTAATATGCATGAATTTAACGGTGGCAGGCTATGAGGTCCTGCCTGTTTTTGATGGAGATAAAGTGGAGGAAGTGCTGGAGACAGAGGGGAGCTTCGATATGGCGCTTCTGGATGTGATGCTGCCCGGAAAAGATGGATTTGAGCTGATGGAGGTGATGAAGGCCAAAAGTATCCCGGTGATCTACCTGACCGCTAAAGCGGATGTGGGTTCCAAGATTAAGGGACTGAGGGCCGGAGCTGAGGACTATATTGTGAAGCCCTTTGAAGTCCTGGAGCTGCTGGTAAGGGTGGAAAAGGTGCTGGAGCGGACCGGAAAGCAGAGGGATGTGATAGAGATCGGGGATGTGGCGGTCTACCTCTCAGAGCACATGGTCACCAAGGGGGGAGTGCAGGTGAGCCTGAAACCCCTGGAGTACGATCTGCTGGTCATGCTGGCGAAGAATAAGAATGTGGCTTTCAGCAGGGATCAGCTGCTGAACCAGGTTTGGGGTAGTGACTACCTGGGTGAGACCAGGACGATTGATGTGCACATCGGACAGCTGCGCAAAAAGCTGGGACTCTCCAATGTGATCAAGACCATTCCAAAGATTGGATACCGCCTGGAGGATTAGCTATGAAATTGTGGAAAAAGATCTCCCTGCTGGCAGTGCTCATGATTCTGCTGGCTACGGGGATATTTGGAGCTGTGGTGCTCTACCAGACAGCCACCTACAGCCTGAATCAGACCATTGCAGGTTACCGGAGACAGGTAACTTCTAATATTTATGCCATGTCCCAGGAGATGAAGGACAACTCCTGGCAGCAATTTGGAGAAACGGCCAGGAGGTCGTTTTTTCAATATATGCTGAACAAGTATGGGAATAATGATTATATGCTTCTGCAGGGGGACCGGGTGCTGTGCAACACGACGGATTTTGATATGGTGAATCCAGACTATGAGCGGTGGAGCAACCAGCAGGTGAACTATGTGGTTCAGAAGGATGGAAACCAGCATGTGCTGATCATGGGGAAAAAATTTTCCACTGACGGGAGAAATGTGTTCCTCCTTCTGCTGGTGAAGGATATCTCCTATATCTACAGCAATATCCAGCAGCAGCTGGGTCTGATGGCGGTTGTCTATCTGGCGCTGGCTGCGGTGGCGGTGAACATTATCTTCTGGGTGACCAGGCGGATGCTGAGGCCCTTGCATGAGCTGCAGAGGACTGCCACAGCCATCAGCGATGGAGATTTGTCCAGGAGGGTGAAGGTGCGCAGGATGGATGAGGTGGGACAGGTTGCCCAGGTGTTTAACCAGATGGCGGACCGGGTGGAAGCCCAGGTGGAGGAGCTGGAGGATGTCTCTGAGCGCAGAAAGCAGCTTTTGGGAAGCCTGACCCATGAGCTGAAGACACCCATGACCTCCATCATTGGCTATTCCGATACCCTGCTCCACGTGAAGATCAGCGAGGAGCAAAGAGACAGAGCTCTGGAGCACATCAACGCGGAATGCAAGCGACTGGAGAGACTTTCCGGCAAGATGATGAACCTGATCGGACTTTACAACAATGAGAGCATCCACCTGGAGGAGTTTTCCGTGCAGGAGCTTTTGGACCGGGTGGTGGCCCTGGAGCGCTATCACGTCAAGGAAAGTAACATGCAGATCATCGTGACCTGCACTATGGATAAGCTGCCTATGGACGTGGATCTCATGGAGAGCCTTCTGGTGAACCTGATCGACAACTCCATAAAAGCCTCAGGGCCCGGAGACACCATTGATGTTCTGGCCATGAACAATCGGATCACTGTGCGGGACTGGGGAAAAGGAATCCCGCCTGAGGAGATTCCCAAGATCACAGAAGCCTTTTATATGGTAGACAAGTCCAGGAGCAAGAGAGCAGGGGGAATCGGGCTGGGGCTGGCCCTGTGCAAGCAGATTGCAAAGCTGCACGGAGCACATCTGGAGATCGAGAGCTGGCTGGATGATGGAACCGCCATCAGCGTGGTGTTTGAGGATTACAAAACGTTTACATCTCAGTGCGGATTTTCGGGACAGAGTGAGGTATAGTATTGCTATCAAAAGTAAAAGGGAATCGAGGAGTGAAAATGAGAAAAATAAGAGGAGTTCTTTTGCTGACTCTGGCGGCACTGTTTTTGTCTGGCTGCCAGGAGACACCGGAAGCGCCCATTGTGATACAGAAAAAGGCAGCCACTGAGGCGGAGACGGTGACTGCAGAGGAGGGAATGAAGATCGCCGACCAGGTGCAGGTACCAGAAAAATATACGGCAGCGGTAAAGGATCCCAACGGAATTATTAAGGTGAATGTGGATGCGGATATTGTCATTCCGGAAGCGGAGGGATTTCGGCTCAAAAAAGTGGAGGGGCGCGTCTTTAACCAGGAGGATCTGGACAAGCAGGTGGATGTGCTTTTAAAAGGAGGAACACTGACCGCTAAGGTTTACCGGGAGGATGACCCGGCTGGCGGATGGACCAAATCGGAGCTGGAAGAAGTTATCGTACAGCTGAAAGCTAAGAGAGAGGCTGGCGTGGACTTTGATGAGTACTATGGGGAGGGCAACTACAATGTGGATGAGGAGATCGCCAAATTTGATAAGCTCTACGAACTGGCGCCTGAGACTGCAGAGACAGAGGTGGTAGAGCCGGTTATTAGCTACGATGAGAACAGCCAGGATTTGAATGATAATCAAATAGATGGGGAAGTGGACATTGACGGGAACCATTATTGGTATTATATGACAAACAGCTGGTCGCATGACTGGAAATGGGTTCAGAATTCTCTTCGCAGGGCTGGACTGAGCAGCAATTACTCGGAGATTTACGGGCCGGAATCCAAGGACAACGATCTGCCCATGAAACTGACTCCCGAGGAGGCCACAGAGAAGGCAGACAAGCTGATTGCAGACCTGGGATTTGACTATATGAAGGCGGCTGGAGGGGAATATTTTACCACAATAGCGCCGGAGGAGGCCGAACTCAGTACCGCTAAAGCCACAAAGGGGTATGGAATCCATTATACCAGAGTAGTGGATGGGATTCCCATCACTTATACGGACAATCCGGGGGCAAGTGTGGAGGAGACGGAGAACGATAAGTATACCACATCCTGGCCCTATGAGGTTCTGAAGGTGGTCTATGACGATGTGGGTCTCGCGGAATTTAACTGGGAGAATCCCTACACCATCTCGGATTTGTCCGATGAATATGTTTTCCTGCTTCCCTTTTCCGAGATTTCGTCAATCTTTGAGCAGATGATCCTGACGAAAAACGCGGATATGACTTCCGAGTATTTTAAAAGTGTAGAATTCAATATCACAGAGGTGCGCCTGGGATATTCCAGAATCATGGAAAAGGGGAGTCCTGGCAGCGGAACCCTGGTGCCAGTCTGGGACTTCTTTGGTTCCCAGAGAATGGTATATCAGCCGCAGGCCCTGGAGGATGGGACCACCACGGAGCTGGAGGATTCTAAAATGAATTTACCTTACCACAGTTTTATGACCATCAATGCCATGGACGGCACGGTGATCGACCGTGGGCTGGGATATTAGGTGCGGAGAAAGGCGGGCATTCAGGATGCCTGCCTTTTCCAGGCTTACGATAAAAAAGAGATGATGCAGGAGGATGGGAGATGGAAGAAATCAAAAGGGGACTGACATCCAAAAGCTTTCTTTTTACCCTCTTGGCTTCCGCCCTCTGTCTGGCGGCGGGGGCTGAGTTTGGATCTGTCACAGGGAGGCTGCCTGCAAACTATCACGCCGGCCTTGTGATGGGGGCTATGAAGAGTGATCTGTGGGCCATGGGAGTTCCCATACTTTCTGTTCTGCCCTGGACCACGGCCTTTGTGGAGGAGGTAAACTCAGGATATGTGAAATTTTACCTGATCCGCACCCGTAGGAGGACCTATCTGTGGGGAAAGGCAGTCTGTGCGGGAGTTTTGGGAGGACTGGGGGTAGCAGGGGGTGCGCTTTTGGACTATGGGCTTGGATGGCTGGTCTTTCGCCCGCTGGAGGAGGCGGCACCCCAGGGAATGTGGGGGGAGTTTTCAAAGCTGCTGTTGAACACAGGACTTACAGGGGCTGTCTGCGCTTTGGCAGGCGCCCTTCTGGCGGCATGGCTGATGTCTAACTATATGGCATATATTGCACCTTTTGTGCTGTACTATTTTCTGATCATGCTGGTGGAGCGGTACTTTACCTTTCTGTACTGCATTTACCCAAAGGAGTGGCTGGCACCCACACATTACTGGGGGGAAAACGGATGGGGGCTGAACGTCTTTTTGGCCCTTCTGTGCACAGTGCTGCTTCTTGGTTGTGTGCAAATGATGGAAAGGAGGTTATGGGATGTTTAAGGTGCGTCAGGTGGCACAGATTTCACTGTACAATTACAGGCAGTGGGTCAAAAGCCCTCGGATTTTCATGACTTTTGCGCTGTCATTCACGATCTGCTTTCTGCTGAGTGATAAGGCGCTGGATTTTTCCGCATCTTACGCCAAGGCCATGCAGGCGGCGGAGCCGTTTATCTGGACCTTTGGGGATGCGTCCTCTATAATGATTATTTCCACATTGCTGATTTTGCTTTACTCAGATATTCCCATGCTGAATGCAGGAGTGCCCTTTTATTTGATGCGTACCACCAGGAAACGGTGGCTGCTGGGCCAGGTGGCATATATTTTTTCATCCTGTGCCGTATATATGGCATTTGTGTTGGTATCCACAGTGGCTATGTGCGCGAAAAACTGTTTCCCGGGTAATATGTGGAGTGCCACAGGGGCGATCCTGGGCTACTCCAAGATGGGGGAGAAAGTGCAGCTGCCCATTGCGGTGAAGGTAATGGAGCATGTAAAGCCCTATGAATGCATGGGGCAGATTATACTGCTGATGCTGTGCTATTGTCTGAGCCTGGTGCTCTTGATGTTGGTACTGAATCTGAGATGGGGCAGGAGGGCCGGTATCGTGGGGGGAATCACATACAGCCTATATGGGCTGTTGTTAAGCCCGGAGGCCATACGAACTGTTTTTAATATTCCCCAGGAGGAGTCCTTTCGGGCAAATGTGATTCTGGGATGGATTTCCCCCCTGAATCACGCTACATACGAAATGCACAATTTCGGGTATGACAGGCTGCCCACACTTTCCCAGTCCTATTTCCTGTTTGCAGTATTGATTGTGGGACTGACGCTTCTGGCAGTCTGGCTTATGGGAAATTATAGCTTTCATTTTGATACGCAGTAACGATTCAGCAGTCCGGTTTTTTTACTGCACCGTTACGATGTACTTAGAAGCAGGGAGGTTAAACATGATAGAGTTGATAGAAGTCTCCAAGAAGTTTGGGGAGGAGACGGTTCTGCACAGCGTTTCTCATCGGTTTGAGATGGGAAAGATACACGGAATCGTGGGAAACAATGGTTCCGGGAAAACGGTGATGATGAAGTGCATCTGCGGTTTTTTACATCCCAGCACTGGAAAGATACTGGTTCGGGGAAAACAGGTGGGAAAAGATATGGATTTTCCGGAAAATCTGGGGGTGATCATTGAAACACCCGGATTTCTTGGGAATATGACAGGTAAAAAGAATCTGCAGATCCTGGCGTCCTTAAACCGGAAGGTGATGGACGGAGAGATAGAGGCAGTGCTGAGACGGGTAGGGCTGGACCCGGGACTAAAAAAATCTGTACAGAAATACTCACTGGGAATGCGTCAGAGACTGGGGATCGCCCAGGCGATCATGGAGGACCCGGATCTGCTGATTCTGGACGAACCCTTTAACGGGCTGGATAAGCGTGGAGTGCAGGAGATTCGAACCCTGCTAAAGGAGCTGAAGCAAAAGGGAAAAACCATCCTTCTGGCCAGTCACAACGGACAGGATATTGATGAATTGTGTGATACGGTCTGCGAGATGGATGCTGGGATTTTACAAGTGGTCCGGACAGAACATGTAAAAGAGGGGAGAGACGTTGCGCTATGAAGAGAGGAAAGAAACTGGTCATGCTGTGTCTGGCGTTGGCCTTGACAGCAGGACAGACAACCTTGGCCCAGGGAATGTCTGCGGGAAATGATGTGGTGAAATCAGCGCAGAGTGAGGCGCCGCAGAACCAGGAGGGGAAAAGCAGTATGTCTGCTGAGGCTCAGGGGGCAGGAAAACAGGCAGACCAGACAGAGAACGAGGGAGCATCTGAGGGGGAGGCCCAGAAGCCTCAGGATGAGCAATCAAAGGAAACAGAGACCAGCGGGAGTGAGAGTCCCGGAACGAACACACCGAAGGAGCCGGAAACAGGGGATGACAACCAGGGACAGGAGTACCAGGGGCCCTATCTGGAGATAGACAACAGCCATGTGTACGACGGCATGGACAAATCTTTCCAGGAGGGGTATCTCCCCGCAGTCAGGAAAAATAAGGCATCCCTCACAGTGCCTTTTACGGAGCTGGCTGCTGTCCAGGGAGGAAAGGTACAGGCTGAAATCGATCTGGGGGATGCCTCCAGTGCACCTTTTGTGTTTAAGAACTATAACACCACTCTGGAGAAAAAGAGCTACCGTCTCAAGGAGGGCAGCATCCAGGCGTATCTGCTGAAACTGGAGTTAGAGTTGAAAAAAGACCGGCAGCCTGGATCGTATCCTGTAGTGGTCACGCTAAAGGGTAAGGGGGAGAACGGGCAGGCTTTTTCCCAGGTACATACGTTTTATATAACCGTACAGGCAGGGAGCGACAGGAATCCGGGGGGCGGGCAGGGAACGGCAGAGCCTGGCGGGGGCCAGGATTTGGGCGGCTACGGAGGCGGGGAGGGAACACAGGAGACAGAGATTAAACCGCAGCCTAAGGTCATACTTCAAAATGTCAACATGGGTAACAGTATCCTGAGTGCGGGTGAGGAGACCGGGATTGAGGTTGTTTTTCTAAACACAAACAAGTCCTCCTTTATTCAGAACATAACAGTGGCTGTCAGCGCTGAGGGGAATTCCATGCTGTTTGAAAAAAAGAGTTTCTATATTGACAAGGTAGCGGCTGGAAATACTTTCTCTGTAAAACTGAAGGTGACGGTGATGAAGGATACCCTGATTACCACAGACAAGCTGCAGTTTACCATTGAGTATGAGGACCCCAAGGCCACAGCCATCACGGAGACTGAGGACTTTATTTTAAAAATCACCCAGCCTGTTGTCCTGGAGACTGAGAATCTGGATATACCCGCTAAGGTGTATGCAGCGGAGACCATACCGGTCTCTATGAAGGTGATGAATATGAGCAGAGTGAAGATTTACAACGTACGCTTTTCCATGGAGGCGCCGGGATTGATGCCCAAGGAATCTGCCTTTATCGGGAATATGGAGGCGGGAAGCGCAGCGGTGGGAACTATGTCTGTGTACATTGGCACCAAGGATTTGGTAGAGGCGGACGGAGACGTGGATACGGACGGAAGCGGGGTGAAGTATGGGACAACCCAGGGAAAAATCACCCTGACCTATGAGGATGAGTTTGGAGAAGTCTATACAGAGGAACAGGAGTTTACCACCAATATCAACAAACCGGAAATACTAAGTCCCGTGGTGCCCAAGGAAGAGCAGGCGGCAGGACAGTGGTGGATTTCCATTCTGGCTGCGTTTGGAGGCATGGCTGCTGTACTGGGAGCGGCAGCCCTTCGCAGGTTTGTGCTGAGAAAGGCGGATACCTATGGAAAGTAGCGGGGAAGGAAAGAACGTTTATCGGAAAATTTACAGGAAACAGAATGCTGTGTTTTTTGGGGCAGCGGTGATGCTGGCGGCGGCAGCGCTTGTAATCTGGGTGATGGTTATGGGGGCAAGAGCCAGCGCGCAGAAGAGGGAACAAGGGTATCTGAAGGCAGAGGCGGATAAAGTGGGGATTACGCAGGAGGTACTGGACTATCTGGGAGCCATGTCGGAGGTACGGGCAGCCACTGGGCTTTTGGCGTTTGAGGGGAGTATTGCCATGGGAGATTATCAGTGGAACGGTACGGTCTGGGGACTTGACTTTGAAGGGGCGGACTTGAGATTTAGATATGGGGGAGGAGATTTGGAAGGGGGAAGCCTGCCCTCAGTGGTCTTTGCACACAGGGTTTCAGAAGATTTTGTGCGCAGGGATGGGGAGAAGATGGGAGAAAAGGAGAGAAGCATGCTGGAAAAGAAGATGACGGAGGAGGAGCTTAGCCTCTCGTGGGTAGAGCTGGAGCCAGTGGAGGGAGATCCTGCCACCAGCTGGCCGGCTGATGGCAGCACAGTGCAGGTCCGATTTGGAGGCATACTTAAGGAGGCGGGGGATCTGCTTGACTGCTCTGTGATGATTCCTCTGAGGGAGGCATCCAAAATGCAGCGGATACAGGGGAACACGGGGGAACCCCAGGGACTGCTCATTAAGGTGGAACATATTCAGGATGCCAAAAAAGTCATAGCCGAACTGCAGAAAATGGGAATTCAGTCTGAAAATCCCTATGAGGAGGCTCTCGGGCGGGTGGAGGAACAGGAGAAAACTCTGAGAGTTTATTTTTGCATGGCACTGCTTTTGCTTCTATTTTCCGCCCTCTATGTGAGGAGCCTGATAAGAGAGCCGCTGGCGGCGTAATACCGCCAGCGGCATTCTTTATGCGCCCAGCGGCGCACGTTTTGGTTTCCACGCTTAACTGCAGTTTCCACTGAGCCGTGGAACTGGAGGAGGATCACAATTCTGAAAGATAGTCTCGGACAATGGCATTCGTCTCTTCTGTACTGTAGATCAGGCGGCTTTCCTCCAGAGAGGAGAAAAAATCAGAAAAAGCTTCAAATATGCTGGATTCATCCAAAAATGCAAAACGAAAATCAAAACCGGAACAGAATTTGGAAAACATGAGGGTACGCTGGTCAAACATATCCAAATGAATATGGGTGGGAATTTTGAAATCTTCTCTGCATAAATGCCATCTTATACTGCCATAATTATTTAAACTAGCATTATTATTTAAGGCCAGTATCTTATTAAGCATCTTTTTCCGCTCGTCGATAGTAAAAGCGGGAAAATAGCAGGCGATTTGGCCGGTAACCTTTCCGGTCTGGCAAAAGAGCATGAAACCAGGCAAGGTAAATAAGACTTGGGGAGAGTGACTAAGAGAGCATTTTATTTGATCAAGCAATGTGGAAACAGTAGAGGTAACAATGCTGCTGTCGGAGTAACAGGCTTGTATGGTTTGTTTCATATATTTTGCAAAACGTTCCTCTGGCATAAGGGGCGTGATACAAGGATAGGATTCTAAAGAGTAAGAAATCCAACCGGAATTCAAGGAAGCTGTTCTATAAAAATGCAAAGATTCTGGAGCTGTTTTGGTACAGTGGACCAGGGATTTGGCATTTTGAAGAAGAAGCTTTAACTGCTCTTTGTATTTCTGTACAATGTTCGGATTGTCATGCAGGATTGCGGCCTTCATATCGGAGGAAAGAGCCAGGACATAGTCATTGGTCACCAGATAATAGGGCATGGGGAGATAGTCAATATCTGCGGGAAGATATTGGCTATAGGTGTAATATGGCATATAGTTCTGAAAAGGGGACAGCGCCAGCGGCAGGATTTCATGAAGAATTTCCAGATTACAGTTTACATTTTTATAACCATGCGGATTGGAGTGAAACGTGAGCAGATGCTGGATCTCCACATCCTTCTGATAACATTGAAAAAAGTAACGCAAATCCTGCATAAAAAGTGAAAAAGAAGAAGGAATATTAGTGATGATGGACTGCCTCTTCTCAGAGCGGAATGCGATGCCCAGGACGGAGGTAAGCAGCATATGAGTCTGGAAGGGATTTTGACTGTAAGAAATCATGGGTCTGTTATCAGAAGACAGGAAAAGATCCTGGTTTTCCTGATAATAGGTAGATGCTAATGACACTTCCTCCATCTCCGCCAGATGCTCAATAAGCTCCAGGATATATTTTCGGTTTTGATATTTTTCTCTTCCTATTTTTTCTTCCAGATAGAGTTCTCTAAGCTCCAGTCTTTCATTGGGGCTGATGCGAAGGAAATCGCAGAATTTATCGAAAAAGTCCTGGGGCGGTATCTGCCGGCCTATTGTCATGCGATGCAGTGCAGTACGTTCTAAATTGGTCTGCTTAGAAATACGGTAGACGGATGTATTATTTGCTTCGATTAATTGCTGGCAGCGTGTGCTGAATTCAGACATGTGATGACTCCTTTTTGTTTTTATTATACCTCCGTATTTTCATAAAAGGTAGGTAAATAAAAAAAATATAAGTGCACAAAACGATGCACTTATAGACATTAAGGCAATATTTGACTATGATATGTTTAAACGGAATAGCAAAAGAAGCAGGTTTGATTAGGTGAGCGGTGTTTTATAGGAAGATAAACCTAAAAGATAATCAGCGCTCACTTGATAAAGCCTGCACAAGGAAATTAGGTGACGAATTGGTAATTCATTTGCACCACGTTCATAACGGGCATACATAGTTTGCGAAGTGCCGAGATAATCAGCTACTTTTTGCTGCGTCAGATCGTGGTCTTCTCTCAAATTTCGCATACGAGTGATGTAATTCATAAAAATAGTATTCCCTTTTTTAAACAGCTTATCACAGTACGTATGTTTGCTATTGTATTTAGTAAACATTTGTACTAGAATAGAAATAAGCAGGAGGCTTGAGGAAGGGAAAAAAGCTACGCCCTATCAGATTGAGATGCAAAGGATCTAGGATCCCGGAGACATTTTGGGCAGAGGGAGAATGTTAAGTATGAATGAAAGCTTTAATACAATTTGTCCGAATTGCTTTGCCGATCGTATAGAAGACAATGTATGTCCTGCATGTGGCTATGATCGAAAAGCGGAACAAACGAATTCAATGGCGCTTCCACCATTTACTATGCTGCATTCCAGATATCTGACGGGACGCATCATAGGTTCAGGAGGATTTGGGATTACCTACATCGCATATGACATTATGAGTAACAAGATTCGAGCAGTTAAGGAATATGTCCCACTGGGAATTGCCAGTAGGATGGCTGATCATGTGACGCTGGCAGAAACCGCCGCAGATAAATATGATTCCTTTGTACATGGAAAAAAGAGATTCTATGAAGAGGCAAAGGTATTGTATGCTTGCAGTGAGATCCCTGATGTAGTAGAAATTCTGGATTATTTCCAGGAAAATAACACGGTTTACTTTGTGATGGAATACATTCGAGGCGTGACACTAAAAAGGTTCATTGTGTCAAATGGCGGAAAACTGCCTCTCGATATTTCCATGCAGATTATATGTGACGCAGGAAATGCACTGGAACAGGTACATCAGAAAGTTGCCATCTTTCATCGTGATATTAGTCCAGAAAATATCATGATTACAACAGAAGAGAAAATAAAAATTATTGATTTTGGGAATGCGAAGACGATTGACAGGGGAAAGCTTTCCGTGGTATTAAAACCTGGTTTTGCTCCTCCAGAGCAGTATTCCAGTCAGGCAAAACAGGGCAGATATACAGATGTATATGCTCTGGCGGGAACCTTCTACTATATGGTGTCAGGAGTTACACTTCCTGTTGCGCCTGACCGGTTAACAGGGAGCGATTATATAAAATTAAAAGACATGAATTTGGGAATAGACGCTTCGATGTCCAATGCTGTAGACAAGGCGCTGGCGCTAAATAATAAGGACAGGTATCAAACGGTGGGAGAATTTATTAATGCACTATTCCCAATTACGGTAACGAACTATAATGAACCTAAAAAAGAATATAGGAACGACTTGTCGGCAAAGCATAAGAGTAGTGTAGAAAAAGGAAGCCCTTATTTGGAAATTATAGAAGGTGTAATGGTAGGAGCAGGTTGGAATATAAAAAGCAATACACAAGTAGGAATAGGCAGGGCGGAAGCGCAGGCAGATATTGTAATTGAAGGAAGTCTGGAAATCAGCAGGCTGCATTTTCTTCTGGAATACAATACGCAGACAGGCAGCTTTTACATAGAGGATGTATCACAGAATGGCGTTTTCGTAGAGGGTTATGCACTGGAGAAATATAAAAAATATGAGTTGCCGGTAGACAGCAAAGCCGTATTGGGAGTGGACGTCTGTACCGTGAAATTAGGAGTGGAATATGGAAAAACATGACAAGAAAATAGAAAAATCAAATCAGTCGGAAATTATCACGGTAAAACTGTATACAGAAGACGATATTTTTGAAGACGAGGGGTTCCAGGGAATTTCCACAGGTATATGCAGTGTGCTGGGGACTAGAAAGAGTCAGCAGGATTCTGTGTTTGCTGAGTTTAACGGGGAACGGGGGATTGCCATTGTCTGTGACGGAATGGGTGGTTTGCAGGGGGGAGAGATTGCAAGCCAGACAGCGGTACAGATATTGGCAAATGATTTCTTCCTGGAAGGTGAGATTTTGGATATTCAGGAGTTTTTATGCCAGGAAGCTTATAAGACAGATCAGGAGGTGGGAAATCTGTGTGACGAGAACGGGATGTCTTTGGAATGCGGTACTACATTGGTTTCCATAATTATTGATAAAGGTCGTCTATACTGGCTTTCTGTGGGTGACAGTAAAATATATTTTATAAGAGATCATGAAATTATCTGCTTGAACAGGCTACATAACTATCGTATGACTATGGACGACATGCTGAGTCAGGGGCAGATTAGCATGGAGGAATACTGTGAAAAGGAGACTCAGGCTGAAGCACTGATTAGTTTTGTGGGAATGCGTAATCTCTCACTGATGGATGTGGGTCCAAAAGGGGGATTGGAACTGAAAGATAATGATATTATTCTTTTGACCAGTGACGGGCTATATCGACTTCTTACGGATAACGATATTATAGAAATTGTGAAGCGAAATATGTTTGATATGCAAAAGGCCGCAAAGGCTTTGATAAACGAAGCCGCCATGCGTGTCACGGGGTCCCAGGATAATACCTCGGTGGCTATTATTCGCTACCAGGAGGAAATAAAATAATAAAACTACGGTATATGGAGGGAAAATTATGAATTTAAAGAGATGCCAAAACGGACACTTTTATGACGCGGATAAGTTTACAGCTTGTCCGCACTGTTCACAGCCGGAGGAAAATCCTCAGGCACACAATCCTACCATTGGAATTAACAATGCCGTTGGAGGGGCAGTCACCACACCGGTACAAGGTGACGTCATATCGCCTGTACGTATACCTGAGCCGAATATCCTGAATATGCCGCCCTCACAGTCCCAGCCAATTTCTATTAAAGACAGCGTTAGTAATCTGGCCACCACTCCGGATACCAGAGCTGACGATGAGGACAGCAAGACAATTTATTTTAAAGAGGATAAAGGCGTGGATCCTGTGGTGGGCTGGCTGGTATGCATCAGTGGTAACTATTTTGGGGAAAGTTTTAAACTTAAAACAGGCAGAAACTTTATTGGCCGTGCTCAGGGGATGGACATTGTTTTGGCAAAGGATCGGAGTGTGTCCAGAGATCGGCATGCCATAGTTGTCTATGTGCCGAAAAGCCGGGATTTCCTGGCGCAGCCCGGGGATTCCAGAAGCCTGTTTTACCTGAATGAGAATGTGGTTTTGACGGCGGTGAAATTAAAGCGGGGAGATATTCTGAGCCTTGGTGATACAAAGCTGATGTTTATACCATGCTGTGGGGCTGACTTTGGATGGGATGAGCTGGAAGCGGAAGGGTAGAACAATTCTATGATAAAGGAAGCAAAAAAAAGCAAAATATGCAGCATTGTTACAATGGGACTGTGTGCATTAATATCCGTATGTTTTTTTCTGCCGTTACTGAAGCTGGATTTGTCTCCGGTAACGGGGAGTATCTATCGGTTTTTTACAGATCATTCGGTATGGCAGGAAGGGTTAAAATATTCAACATTTACTATAGTGAAGGAAGTGTGGAAGTACCGCAATGAGATAGGCAAATATTATTGGCTGTTTATGGTTTGTGGACTGGCCCCATATTTTTTTGCGTTGGTGGTTTTTGTGCTGTCATGGCTGAGAGGGCGATGGAAATATATTACAAATCTGATTTTGTCCGGCACCGGTTTTTTGATTACCTTTTGTGCTCACAAGCTGTTTATTCCCCTGGGAGTTAAGAACGTTTTGGAAGAACTTGTGGATGATTCCATAGCGGGAGATATATTGGATATTTTTCATGTGGAAAGCCTAACGGATATTTTTGCAAAGGAAGCATCAAAGGTCTATTCGGGGAGTCTGAGTCTTAGTTTTTACTTTCTATTGACGTTATTTTTCCTGATGGTTGTTGTATCGGTAATTGGACTTGTGCTGTATAGAAAAGCTGCTGATATAGCAGGGGAAACAGCTGCGCTGATAGGTCTGGATGGAATTTTTAAGGGGGCTGTCATTTCTATAGAAAAGAACGAAGAACTGATTATAGGAAGAGATCCTGCCCAGTGTAATATCATCATAGAAGCAGAGGAAATAAGCCGAAAGCACTGCATCGTAAGTTTCGACTCCATTACCGGGCAGTATCGGGTTACGGACTATTCTTCCAATGGAACCTTTATAAACAATGAAAGACGAATTATGAGGAACCAGCCTCAGTTTGTAAAAAGAGGAGAAGTTATTTACGTGGGAGGCGAAAAGAACCGTTTCCAATTGTACTAAAATGAAAGGTGTCCGGCATGGCAGAATGCAGGACGGGTATATACGTTGTTTATGCGCAGTAATGTAAAACCCGCAGGCAAAAGGCGCCATCATCGGAATGAATGGACAAATGATACATAATTTGATGATTATTGATGCAAAAGGAACTATGCGCCAGATGAACTTGTCTTCGTTTAGAAAGCAAAGGATTTTGATGGGAAGAGATCCGGAGCAGAATGATATTGTTTTACCGGAGAATTTTGTATCCAATCTGCATGCAAAGTTTAAACTGGTGGCTGATACACTCTGGTTTGCTGATCTTGGGAGCACACACGGAACCGATATTTATGACGGTGGTGTACAAAAGCGTCTCAAAGGAAACCAGAACTATTGCTTACTAAGAGACGGGACTATTTTGAGAATACAGTATGAAGGGGAATCTATACTGATTTTGTATACCTTCAATCAGCAAGAGGAAATGTGGATCAGATACGATATGGAATTTCCTGAAATTCGTATCGGAAGGAATGTGGAAAATGATATTGTACTAAATCACCCGTCTGTTTCCAGGGTTCATGCCATCCTTAAAAAAGAAGAAGAATCCTGGAGAATCCGGGATAATCACAGTACCAATGGAGTGATTGTAAATTTTGTTCCTTTGGAAAACTCTATGCTTCTGCAGGATAAGGATGTCATTCAGATTTTCAATTCCAGACTGATTTTTACAAAAACAGCGGTTTATTATCAGAATTCCATGGAGGGTATCTCATTACATGTCAGGAATGTGAATAAATTTGTGGGGAAGAGCAAGAAAAAGATTTTGAATAACGTGTGCTGTGATATCAGAAGTAATGAATTTGTTGCCATTATTGGAGGGTCCGGCGCCGGGAAAACTACACTGATGAACGCAATCAGCGGATTTGATGAAAATATAACCGGAGAGGTTCTATGTAATGGAATTCCTCTGCACCAGAACTTCAGGGTAATGAAGAATCTGATCGGATATGTTCCACAGCAGGATATTATTTATGAAAATCTGACGCTGCGAAAAATGCTATATTACACGGCACAGCTGAAGATGCCTGCAGATACCCAAAAGCAGGAGATGCAAAAACGTATTGGCGATGTCCTTAAGATGGTAGAACTTCGGGAGCATCAATCTACGTGCATCCGAAAGCTTTCAGGCGGACAGAAAAAGAGGGCAAGTATTGCGGTGGAGTTGTTGGCAGATCCCAGTCTTTTCTTCCTGGATGAACCGACGTCGGGACTGGATCCAGGTACTGAAAAGAAGCTGATGCAAACCTTGAGCAGACTTTCAAAGACCCAGGGAAAAACAATTATTATGGTGACGCATACGACTTCGAATCTCCATCTGTGTGACAAGGTGGTTTTTATGGGACCAGGGGGAAAGCTCTGCTTTTACGGAACCACAGAGCAGGCAAAGATGTTTTTTGACACGGATAATTTGGTTAATATTTATAATAAAATAGCGGAAGCGCCTGAAATGTGGGCTGCACAGTTTGCGGGCTGCATGCTTGAGGAAGAAAAGCCTCAGACGGTGCAGAGTCAGATTGATATGAGCAAGAAGCATGTGAATGCGTTCCGTCAGATGAAAATTTTGACCTGCCGCTATATGGAACTCATATGGAATGACAGGCAGCGTTTACTTTTGCTGCTTTTGCAGCCCGTACTGATTGCTGTGCTGCTGACGGTGGTAGCTGCGGAGCATGTGTTTGAGGTTTATGATGGAACGAAATCCATTTTATTTGCTCTGAGTTGTGCGGGTATATGGATCGGACTTTTTAACTCTATTCAAGAAATATGTAAGGAACGAGTCATACTAAAGCGTGAATATATGGGGAATTTAAGACTTAGCGCTTATATGCTCTCCAAATATATTGTACAGTTTCTGATAGGCCTTGTACAGGCATTTCTGATGACAGTAATATTTACTCTTGGTGTAGGTAAACCGGAGGCAGGCATTTTTTTTAGAAGCGCTTTGCCAGAACTGTTCCTTGTATTTTGGTTTACCATTCTTGCCTCAATGGCAATGGGGTTTGTGGTCTCAGGGATCGTGAAAAGTGGGGATAAAGCGATGACAGCCGCTCCATTTTTGCTGATTATACAGCTTCTTTTTTCCGGCATACTTTTTGACTTAAAGGGATTAGGGAGCCGGTTTTCTTGTCTGACCATTAGTAAATGGTCAGTAGAAGGATTTGGAAGGCTGGCGGATTTGAATACCCTGCCTTCCAAACTGCAGGATGAGTTTCCGGGCTATGTAAGAGAGGCAGAAGAGATGTTTCAGCACACGAAAAGGGGAATTGCTGCGGATATGACGGTTCTGAGCATATTCATGATCGTGTGCCTAATGACGTGTATATTTGTATTGCGAAGCGTAGCAAAGGATAGCAGATAGGATAATAATAGGAAGCGCTGCTGCTTTGGCAGATATTACATACAATAGAAAAGCTTCACCAAAATGGCATTAAGTGGTTTATATGCGGAAAGGTGAAAAATACACAGAATATTGCCGCGGATATAAAAAATAGTGCAAAAACAAAGCGGGAACAGGAGGAATAAGAGATGAGGCTGAAAAAGGGAAGAAAAAAAAGAGTTGTCTGGCTGATAACGCTACTGATGGCATTACAGCTAGGAGGCGGTGCGTTAAAGGCAGAGGCTGAGGAGACAGAAGGATATACAGTTACCTTTGATGCAAAAGACGGGATGTTTACTACAGTACTGCCGGAAAGCACAGATGATAAATACAATCTTCTGGAAAATGGACAGCTTGAAGTAAAAGGGATTCCCAAAGGAACCACATTTGGAGATATAACAAAGGACTTGTTTGAGCGCTTCACGCTAAGCTATAACGAAGAAGGATATACAGCTGGCTGGTATATAGGCACGGTTATAGGAGAGGCAAAATTAGATGATGATACGGTATTAACAAATGCAGATGCTTTCGAGGTCTACGCAAAATGGGAGAAAACAAAGTATAATGCTACGGTGATACCAGATTACCCGTCTGGCGATAAGGGGAAGGATATACTACTCTCAGATAAAGCAGTACATGGAGAAAACCTTCTTAAGTATCTTAGTGAAAAGTTTACTCCGGATCCCGAACAGCCAGGGTATGAAATCGGAAAATGGTCTTATTTAGATGCTCAGGGCAACATAAACGATGTGACTGAGGATATGATCATCAATGACGACGTGGCATATGATACGGAAGAAAAAAAGATAAAGATCAAACCAATCTGGCAAGGGAAAACTTATGAGATCACGCTGAATGAAAATCACGAGGGCGGTCAGGAGAAGACAGAGAACATCACATATAAGGGTGACCAAACACAACTTCCTGGTCCGGAATGGGAGGGTCATGATTTTTTAGGCTGGTGTACAGAAAAAATAAATGGAGATGAATGTGAAGACATTGAGGCTTATAAAATCACTGGGAAATCGCTTTATAAGATAGAATCAAACCCTGTTTTATATGCTTGCTGGCGAAGCAAGTCCTATAAGGTCACTTTGCGTTTGTATAAGAATGGGGAAAATTGGGAGGAACAGGAGATTACCGAGGTAAAGTATGGCACAGATCTTTCCAAATGGATTGAGGAAGAGAAGGTAAAGGAAACAGTTGCTGAAAAAATTCAAAGTTATTCTGGGCATAGTTTTGATGGCTGGTATCTGCGTCTTTTTGATGAGAGTGAGGGCGGCACACAGGATGTGAAGCTCGGAGATAATACGATTTTGAAAGAGGATGTTTATTTATATGCACACTGGAAAGAAAAATACAAGGTTACTTTTAATGTAAATGGAGAAACGTGTAATACAGATAGTATCACAGTGACTTTGGGTGAACCATATGGCAGTCTTCCGGTGACTGCCGCCCGTACAGGCTATACCTTTGCCGGCTGGCAGGATGCAGATGGAAAAACGATTGACTCCAAGAGTATTTACGAAGAAAAGGGGGACAGTACACTTTTCGCAAAATGGCGGCTTATCAGCTATTCTCTTTCTTACAACTTAGAAGGAGGAAAAACAGAGAAAAGAAATCCGGATACCTATAACATAGAGAGTGACAAAATTATACTGGTAAACCCAATCAGGGAGGGATATGTATTTGAGGGCTGGAGCGGAACGGATTTGAAGGGCAATACGAATAAAAATGTAATGATTAATAGAGGCAGTTGGGGAAACCGCAGCTATACGGCTCATTGGAAAAAGAACCAGCCGTCTCCTTCTGTGCCCGATCCAATACTTGGTAAGGCTACTGGCGTAAAGGTGTCTCGGAGCAAAAAAGATGCGACTCAGGTTACCATTCGCTGGAAAGCGGCAGAGAATGCGCAGAACTACAAGGTATGCTGGAGTACAAAGAAAAAAACAGGATATAAGGTATGTAAAACGGTCGGCAAAAAGACCCTTACTTGTGTTAAGGGTGGATTAAAGCCCGGAAGGATTTATTATTTTAGGGTAGTGTCGTCCATGCAGGTGAATGGAAAAACGGTGGCTAACAGATCAGCGGTAAGCAGCCCTTATAAATGTATTCCGAAGAAGCCAAAGCTTCGAATAACAAAAGTAGGAGATCAGCAGCGGCTTAGCTGGGGTAAGATGGAAAAAGGCACTGCGGGAATTGAGATACGAAAGAATAATAAGTTTTATGCAGGCGCGAAGAGAAATGACCTGAAAACCTATGAGATACACCAAGAAAGAGCGCCTAAAGGAACTTCATTTAAGATTAGAGTTTATTTCCAGGCCGGGAAGAAAAGGGTGTACAGTCCCTGGTCAAATACCGTAAAAGTAAAAAACTAACAGCAAAAAGTGAGGAGTCATAGACCATGAAATTTTGCATTAATTGTATGGCAAAAATACGAGATACAAAGGATGTATGTCCATTTTGCAACCAGCAGCAGAATATCGGTGTGAAAAGCTCGTTTCACTTAAGTCCCGGAATCACTTTGAAAGAGGGCAGGTATCTTTTGGGGAGGGCGCTTGTATGGGACGATTTTTCCGTAACCTATGCAGGGCGTGACATGATAGAGGATCAGATTGTAACCATTCAGGAATATGTTCCGGAGGCAATCGCAAGGCGGGAGCAGAACGGGATAGGACTTGCCTGTATCTCTCAAGATGTGTTGAGGGATTATCGCAGAGGTCTGAAAAGCTTTGTGGAGACAGGAATGTTACTAAAGGCAAAAACAGATAGCCTGACCAATATAGTGAGGGTTTTTGACTGCTTTTATGAGAATGGGACGGGATATCTGATTATGGAGCATGTGAATGGGCAGAGCGTAAAGGAGCTGCTGAGTGAGGAGCATATTTTTTCCCCGGAGCCGGCAAAGCAGGTCATTTGTGCGGTTCTGGAAGGAGTGGCTACTCTGCATCAGGCGGGTATTTGGCATCAGGATATTCATCCGGGGAGCATTTTACTTACTGCAGATGGTTGGATAAAGATTACCATACCAGGAGGCTACCGCTATCAGGTTATAGGAAATAAAGTACAGCGCACATCCGTAGTTCGGGATGGCTACAGTGCACAGGAACAATATCGTAACCGTGGGGAAATAGGAGCTTATACAGATGTGTATGAAGTGGGAGCAGTTTTGTTTCATATGATTACCGGAAACAGGCCTCAGTCTGCAGCTGACCGTGTTTACAAGGATCAACTGGCATTTTCAGATAAAATGCGGAAGGAGCTTCCCCCAAATTTTCAGAATGCCCTGTGGAACAGCCTGCAGATCATTCCGGAGGAGCGAACACATACCCCTTTGGACTTTCAGCGTGAGCTTAGGGCGAAAAAGGTGGACAAAATCTCAGGAACTTTTGCGAACAAGAAAACGTTGAAAAAGAGAAGAACGCTTTTTGTTGGAGTGTCGGCAGCAGTATGTGTCTGTCTGGGGGCAGCAGCAGTTACAGGACTGCTGGGGCCAAAAAAACGGACAGAATACGCTGATGCTGCTATAGATATACTGATCCCCAACCTTTGTGGGATGTCGGTTGAGGAAGCGAAAAAGACTGCCAGAAAAGCAGGTATCAAACGGGATAACGTAGAAGAAGCAGATATGCTTCCCGGTGATAAAGGAACGGAAGGTACCATCATCCAGCAATCGCCTGAGGTGGCGCAGTCACTTGGGGGAAATGATACGGTAAAGCTGACAGTAAGCGGCGGCGACGAGCGCGTATGGCTTCCAAATATGAGAGGAAAGACAGCAGAAGAAGCGAAAAAAGAGTTAAAGAAGCGCAACCTTGTCTTTTCGGAGGAGGAATTTGAAGAGATTTATACTTCTGATGAGGACAGCAGGCAGGTGAAAAAGGGCAGCATCCTTGCTGTGTTGTTGGAGGGAGAACCTCTGAGAGAGGAGTATCGGGAGATAAATCAAGGGACCAAAGTGAATTTAAGAGTATCTCTGGGAGATTACGAAAAAGAAGTGAAGAAGCTTGAAGTCCCAAACCTTGTTGAAGAGGGGACGGTGTATGCAGCACAAGAACGTTTGGAAAGACTGGGGGAAGAAAGCGGCTTGGGATTGACCTTTTCCATTGTACTGGACGAGGAAGGTGCAAAGGATGATCCGTTTTTTGCATATCGAAGCATTACTGCTCAGGATGTGGAAGCAGGAACCATGGTGCGGCCTTGTGCAAAGGATGGCGCTGTCCAACAGATCAAGGTAACGCTGGGGCCGAAAAAGGCAAAGGTTCCGGAAGTCTATGGATTAAGTGAAAAGGAGGCAAGGCTAAATCTGGAAGCGGCAGGATTGTCCATAAATGCAGACATAGCATTGGACTATTCCGAGGAAGTGGACGAAGGAAATGCAATCAGTACATACCCGGGTGCAGGCGAGCTGCTGGATCAGGGAAGCGAGGTAACATTGAGTATCAGTAAAGGAAGCAGACCTGCACCGCCTCAGACGTCAACACCAACTCCGATACCGGCGCCTGTCCAGCAGCCTGCGCAAACACCGGAGAACACACAGAATGCCGATGGCGGCTGGGGATGACAGGCGCAGTTATGGGAATAAAAGGATAAAGAGTAGGAGGTATTTAAATGGGAGTAGTGCAATGCCCCAGAGGTCATTTCTACGATGATCGAAAGTTCAGAAGCTGTCCGCACTGTGAGAAAGCAGCAGGCAATGAGGATTCCGCCACAGTCAGAATGGCAGATGATGTGATAAAGCCGCAGACATTAAAGGTTCTCATGGAGAATTCAGTTCATTACGAGGGAGACTTTGATCAGGAAAAGACAGTTGCCTTTATTGCAAAAGAGAAAGGAAACGACTTTGTTACGGGCTGGGTGGTATGTACAGAGGGACCAGAAAAAGGCCGCTCCTATACTCTGCATCACGGTTTTAACAGAATCAGCCGAAGCAATGACCCTGAAACAGATATACAGCTGGCGGAAGACAGGCAGATTTCCCGGGGCTGTCACTGCGCCATTGTCTATGATTACAAAAAGAACACATTTTATCTGGTTCCGCGGGAAGGGAATCTGGTCTATATGAAGGATGAATTTTTGCAACAGCCTGCAACGCTTACCACGGGCGACTGTTTTAAAATCGGAGACAGTGAGCTTACATTTGTTGCATTTTGCAGAGGAGAGTGGAAATGGGAAAGATAGGACGAAAAAATCTGGGAGTTATGTTGGTACTTCTTCTTTGCATGGTTTGTCAGAGCAGGATACTTACACTTCAGGCAGCGGGGGCGGAGCAAAAGACAGAAAAGCTTCGCATTGAACAGGCCCATGCTGTAATGCCGGATATAGAGCTTTATTGTTATCTGGATAATGAGGGCGTAAATGAAAAGATAGAGGATATAGAAGGCGTATATGCAGACAAAGAACTAACGGTAGTATCCATAAAGGACTGCAAGCCTGAGAGTGGTATCGACTATTATTTCCTGTTGGATGTGTCAGCGTCTATCAGTGAAATATATTTTCAAAGCGTTCAGCAGGCAATCATTCGTTTCCAATCTGAAATGAATAAAAAGGATAATCTGACCCTGCTTACCTTTGGGGACCAGGTGAACGTAGTTTTTGAAAAGAAAGGGGCGGAGGATGACTGCAGCGGACAGATTAACAGCCTCAAAAATAAGGATATGACGACTGCTCTTTTTCAGGCAATAGATCAGGCCGCGGCAATGGCGGATACAGAAGAAAATGCCAGGAAACGAAGCATTGCCATAGTGATCAGTGACGGAGAAGACTTCAGCACAAATAAAACAACAGCAAATGAAGCGCTGGCTATTTTGGAGGACACAGGACTTCCCATTTATTCCCTGGTGGCGGAGGAGACGAACAGAGGGGAGGAAAACACTTATATCAATACTTTTGGAGAATTCAGCCGTCAGAGCGGCGGACGCCTAGCTACGTTCAACGACACCACCGCATGGCAGAGTCTGGAAGGGATTCGGAACGGACTGTACAAAGCAAAAGTTCTCACGCTGCGTGCCGACACAAACCATACTATGCAGACGGCTCAGCCTTTAACGGTGACAGTAGACAAAAAAGCATCGGCCACAATCAATATGCCGTCAAAATATTCCGTACCGGATAACGTCAGTCCGACGGCGTCCGTACAGGAGATATCAGACAGGGAAATACGTATTACGTTCAGCGAACCGGTCATAGGTGCTGCTCTTCCGGGAAATTATCGGATTACTGGAAGGGATGGAAAGCCATTGGCAAATTACACGGTTGCCCGACAGGAGAGCAGCGGCTGCGAGATGGTACTAACCTTTTCTGAGCCATTTTATAATGGGGATTATGAGATCACTTATCTGAATATTTATGATAATTCAAAGGAAGCCAATAGGGTAAACAGTGTAAATACACTGACCATAGAGGATGGAGTGAAAGAAGACACAGGTTTTGCAAAGTTTTTTAAGCAATATTGGATGATTTTGGTGGCAGTTTTGACTGTGCTGATAGTGGCGCTGTTTTTCCTTCTGTTTTATTTCAGGATTAAACGGCGAAAGGGTATGGTGGTAATGGATGGAAAGGTGATGCTCGGAAATAATTTAGAGATAAAGCAGAAGGTAGAACTGCAGCAGAAAAGCGGACATTCCATTGTCTTCGAAATAAATGACAGAGCGCAGGGGAAGAAGAAAATCCCCATGTCGGTGGAAGAAAGTATTTTTGTAGGACGTTCTGAGATCTGTGACTTATATTTCAATGATGAGATGCTTTCCAAGCAGCATTTTGTCATAGAAGAGGGCGCAGACGGGTTCTATATACAGGATCTGGGTACCACGAATGGAACTATGGTAAACGGTGTGAAAATTCATCAACGAAGAAAACTGAATCAGGAAGATATCATCAATGCGGGAATGATTGAGCTTAAGGTGACCTGGTAGTTCATGGAGGATAGCTTTATGGAATTAAAAGGGAAAAACAGAAATGTAAAATTTTTTCTTCTGGTTGTTATCATCGGCCGAGTTTTGTTTGGAAGAATAGGCAGGCACCTGTGGACAATTTTAATTGATATAATGAACGCGTGTTCATGGGAGATTGCCTATGCAGTCGGAGCAGCGAGAGATAGCCTTCTTGGAACCTTGATTTTTGGTTCGCCCCATATATGGGTCACCGTACTTTCTTTGTTGGGATCTGTCTTTATCAGCGCATTCATGTTTTATGTTCTGTGGTTTGCCTTGGAGGATCACAACAAGCTCTGCACAAAAGCGCAAAATGGGTATGCTCTTAGAACACCCAATTATTTGGTAGTCTGGCTGCTTTCATGGCTTATCCCATTTGGGATCTATCCGATCTACTGGTTTTATAAGCAGGGAGACAAGCTGAGGGAGCTTGGCAGACAAAAGGGCATAACAATTCGGGAAACGGGAAAGACGTATTTAAAGCTTCTTCTGATCCCGGCGCTGATTGAGTGGACATCCGGGCTGATCATGATTATTTTGACAATTGCTTCAAGTGTCGGTATTGCCAGCACGGCCAGTTCCATACTCTCAGGCGCGAACAGCGGGATCGGATTCCTGGCAGGCTCGGCTATCGGTGTATTTATTTTTGGTAGCCTGTCTTTGCTTGCGTCATTTGCCCGAAATGGAGTGACGACATATGTGGCATGGGGGCTTTATCTAAAAAATCTGAATTACGTTATGCAGTCGGACGATGCAAGAGAAAATTACAAAGAACAATCCTCTGCGGCGCAGGGAAATGGGCAGTTTAAACATCCTGTACCGCAGCCAGTACCCCCAATCAAGGAGGATCAGCCTACACAGAGTATGGGAAGCGTGATGCTGCTGACCGGACAATACAAGGACGCGGTAATCCCGGTGAGAAGCGGAGAAGAAATCATTTTGGGAAGGGACAAAGGGCAATGCCATCTTATCTTTGAGAATCCGCATGTAAGCAGGGTACATTGTGGAATCCGTTATAATCCAGGTGAAAATAAGTATTTGATTACGGATTATTCCACAAATGGAACATTTCTCAAGGACGGCAGCCGGATTGAAAAAAATCAGCCAGTAAAATGTCGAAGAGGGACAGTAATCGTCCTGGGAAAAAGCCAGGAAGAATTTATCGTGCGATAGAGTAAGGCTGGTATATAGTAGAAAGGAGATGTGAAATGTCTTTAGGTGTAAAGGTTCATTTTGCCATGCTCAGTAAAGAGGGGGGAAGACCAAGGAACGAGGATTATGTACGGGCAGATGAAAAATCTGGCGAGTATTTGTTTGCACTGGCGGATGGTCTGGGGGGACATGGAAAAGGAGATGAGGCATCCAGGCTGGCAGCGGAAGAAGCTTGTTTAAGCTTTCAGCAGGCGCCGCCTCATGCAGATTGTTTAAAGGATGCTTTTGAAAATGCTCAGCGGCGTATTCGGGAGGAGAAGGTTCACAGAGGACTTTTTTCGGCTATGAAAACAACGCTGGTCTTGTTGCAGCTGGATGGAGAAAAAGCCATGTGGGCACATGTGGGTGATTCCAGACTTTATATGTTTCAAAATAACAAGCTTAAGAGCCGCACTCGGGATCACAGCGTGCCGCAGATGTTGGCGCTGATTGGAGAAATTAAGGAATCAGAGATCAGGAATCATCCGGATCGGAGCCGGCTGCTGCGCGCGCTGGGAGGGGAGGAGGAAACATGCCAATGTGAGCGTTCAGAATCCCTTATTCTAACCGGACGTTCAGCTTTTTTGCTGTGTTCGGATGGATTCTGGGAACTGGTCAGGGAGCGGGACATGGAACAAACCCTGAAGAAATCAGCAGATCCGGCCGAGTGGCTTGAAAGAATGGAGAAGATTCTTCAGCAAAATGGAGCCGCAGCAGATCAGGACAATTACTCTGCAATTGCCATATGGGTATCGGAGGAATAAATGGAGCAAAATAAATTATGCATGAATTGCTTTAAATGGAAAGGTGAATATGAAGTATGCCCCTACTGTGGTTATGTGGAGGGGACGCCTCCTGCCCAGGCGTATGATCTGATTCCCGGGACTATTTTAGAAAACCGCTATATCATAGGAACTTGTATTGGATTCGGCGGTTTTGGAATCATTTATCTCGCCTATGACATGGTACTTGGAATCAAGGTGGCGGTCAAGGAATTCTATCCGGCAGGTCTTGTAAACCGGGCACCGGGAGAAGCAAAGGTTGGCGTACTCTCAGGAGATAAGGAGACGGAGTTTTCACTCCAGTTGAAATGCTTTTTGGATGAAGCGCGCAATATGGCCATCTTTTCTAAAGACAAGGATATTGTAAACGTCTATCATTTTTTTCAGGCCAATGGAACCGCATATATTATCATGGAATATATGGAAGGTACTGTTTTAAAAAAGTATTTGGCGGAAAATGGGAAAATGGATGTTGAGACGGCGGTGTCGTACATGCTGCCTCTTTTAGATGCGCTGGAAAAGATTCACAGTCAGGGAATTATACACCGTGATATAAGTCCCGACAATATTTTCCTCATCGGTGAGGGAGATATAAAGATTTTTGATTTTGGCGCTGCCAAATTTCCGAAGGGGCCGGATAAGATGTCTCCTGTAGTGATCAAGGCAGGCTATGCGCCGCCGGAACAGTACCGAAGTACCTATCAGCCAGGCGCATTTATGGATATTTATGCAGCCGGCGCGGTGTTTTATGAAATGATAACAGGAATTCGTCCAGAAGAGGGGACAGACCGCAGTGTGCAGGATGAGCTAAAACTTCCCTCCCAGCTTGGAATTTCTATTGACAAAAATTTGGAAAAAATCCTGATGAAGGCTCTTGCGGTAAAACCGGAGTTACGGTTCCAGACAGCAAGGGAGTTTAGGGATTGTATCGAAGAGAATACTGAGGTACTTCTTCCGGAGGAAGAGCTTAAGAAGAAAAGGCGCAGGCGCGCGGTTCAACTTGGCTTGTCGGCGGTTGGAGGAGCATTCTTTGTGGTTGGGGTGACGGCAGGTATTTTTTACTATATGGGAAAGGACATCCTTCATCCGGAACGCATCAGAGAGGATACGATTTCTGTGTGGCTGCCAATAGATGAGGAACATAAAAACAATCTGACCACAGAACTGGAAGAAAAATTTAATGAAATATGTCCTCAGGTAACATTAAATATTACGGAGATACCAGAAAAGGCTTACGAAGAGAAACTGCGGGAGGCATGTAAGGAGGACAGTCTGCCGGATGTATTTTGCACAGACAGCCTTACAGATGAGATGAAAGAATACTGCGGAAGTGTTGAAAAGCTTTATAATACTCTGGATGATTCAGAATACATGTATTTTGAGGAAGTGAAGGATACCCGCGCGGTTCCGACAGGAATCGAGGTTGGGATTGCCTATGAAAATGTGGAAAAAATGCAAGAAGATCTGAAACTGCCCGGACTCTCGAAACAGCAGGAGGAATCAATGGAAAGGACTAACAAATCAAGGGTGGATAAAACTCAGCTTCTGACGTTTACAGAAATTTCCGGGACTCCAAAGATAGAGTGGGGATTTCCCGAGGACATAGAAGAATTCGGAAAGGCTGACAAACCTGTCCGTATCATAGCTGGGGATCTCTCCTGCTTTGATGACATTTTGAAGGTGACCGTACATGCCATCCCTGCCCGGGAGCTAAAGGTAGTCCCTGTACTTAATAAAGCTGGAAAATTTGCCGCCGTATTTTGCGATCGCTATGGAATCAATAAGAACAGCACCAGCAATCAGCAGGAGGCTGGCATGGTATGTATTTCCTGTCTTCTGAACGAATCCCTCCAAAAGGAAGCATATCTTACAAATTACCGGGCGTTGCCCATCCAGAAGAAAGCGCTGGAGCAGTACAGACAGCTTAAATTAACCGGGTACCTGGAACTTGTTGGAGATTTGTTGGACGAGATGGAAGTCAGTCAGGATGTCTCTACCATTCGGGAGGCATATTATCATTAGGCAATTGCCTGGCAGATTATTGTTATTGAAAGGATAAAACTATGATTCGTTGTCTAGGATGTATGGAAGAATATGAAGATCATATGACAGCCTGCCCTCATTGCGGCTATCAGGCAGGGGAAGGACCGAAGGAGGCATACTACCTGGTACCCGGCACGGTTTTGAATGGTCAATATCTTGTGGGAAAGGTGCTTGGCTACGGTGGTTTTGGAGTGACTTATATTGGCTGGGATATGACGCTCAAACGAAAGGCAGCGATTAAGGAATATCTCCCCAGTGATTTTGCCACACGGGTTTTGGGATGCAAAAATGTGACTGTTTTCTCGCAGGACGCAGCAGAGCAGTTTTGTGCAGGGCTTGAAAGCTTTATTGCCGAGGCGAGGAAGCTTGCAAAATTTAACAATATTCCTGAAATCGTGGATATTTACGACTGTTTTTTAGAAAATAATACAGGATACATTGTAATGGAGTTTTTGTATGGTCAGACGGTAAAGGAGCTGCTGACAGAAGGGAAGGCTTTTCCTTATCCAACTGCGCTCAGTATCATAAAGGCAATTCTTACAGGGCTTGCACATGTGCATAAAGAAGGAATAATTCATCGGGATATTGCGCCGGACAACATTTTTATTACAACAATGGATGAGATACGCCTTTTGGATTTTGGCGCCGCACGTTATGCAGTATCAACCCATTCCAGAAGTCTGTCTGTCATTTTGAAGCCTGGGTATGCACCGGAGGAGCAGTATCGGAGTAAGGGAGAGCAGGGGCCATGGACGGATGTTTATGGAGCCGGGGCGACATTGTACCGCATGCTTACTGGTATCCGTCCACAGGAGTCTATTGAGCGCAGGGCAGACGACCAGCTAAAGCCGCCGTCTGCGTTAGGGATTGAACTTCCTCTTAATGTGGAGAATGCTCTGATGAACGCATTAAATGTAGAAAAAGAATATCGTTTTCAGTCCGCAGAAGAATTTTTATCAGCTTTGGACAGCGATCAGGTAAGGCGTATTGTCCCTAAGACAGCTGCAGAGGCACATGTAAGGACGCCACGTTGGGTCAAAGGGGTGATGATAGGATGTTTTTTTCTGACCGTGGGAGCAATCTTACTGCTTGGGAAAAGGGAATTTTCAGGCTTATCAAAAGCAGAGGAGGTCCAGGAAAGACTTCCGGAGGGACAAGAATATGTACCGGATATGACAGGACTGAGCTACGAGGAAGCCAAGAACAGATTGGGAAGTGCTATGTCGCTGTTGATCGGCGGTAAGAACTACAGCACGACGGTGGAATACAATAAGATTGTATCACAGACCCCATCTGCCGGTGAAGTGGTTCAGGTGGGAGATGTCGTGCAGGTTATTATGAGCGGCGGGACACGGGAGGTGACGATGCCTGATTTGGAATCCCTCTCAGAAGAGGAGGCTGCTGCTGCGTTGAATGCACAGGGACTTGTTTTGGACAAAAAAGCGATAGACAGTGATTTTAATGATTTTGTGGAAAAGGGACGTGTCTATTTTCAGAGTGTGGAGTCCGGGGAGAAGGTTACTCCGGGAAGTACCGTTTCTTTTTCTATCTCACTGGGGCAGTTAGCAAAGGAAACAGCGTTGGTGACTGTTCCGGATTTGTCAGGAAAAACAAAAAAAGAAGCGGCAGCAGTGCTTGAAGCATTGAAAGCAGAGAAAGGCTTTACCTTTCCGCTGGGAAGTATTGATAAAAAGTATAATGCAGAGGTTCCCAAGGGTAAGATCCTGTCTCAGAGCCTGAAAGCAGGTTCCATAGTCCGCACCAATGAGGCCATTGATCTGGTAATCAGCAAGGGGCCGCGGATGGTTGAGATGCCAGATGTGGTTTACATGGAGAAGGATGAGGCAGTCAAGACGCTGGAAGCCCTAAAGATAAAAGTTACTGTGGAAACTATTTACAGCGCTGCTGTAAAATCAGGATCTGTCGTGAGCCAAAGTGTGGATGCAGGGAAAGAGACGGCAGAGGGCAGTACTGTTATCATCCGGGTCAGCAAGGGAGCAGAACCGGTTTTGCAGTCACCAGCCAGCTCTAACCCGGTGCCTCAGACGAACCCGCCTACACAAGATAATCCTCCAAGCGGCTGGATAGTGGATGATGACGATGGAGGCGGCTGGATCATAGAATAGTACATCGTTTAATTTTAGACACTCTGTGGTAAGGGCTGCTATTTGCGAGGGCACAAAAATATGACTGGATATTAACGGGAGGAAAAATGAAAGAGCATAAAAGGTCGGGTATATTTATCATAGTATTTATCATGTTTTTTTGCTGTTCTCTGCTGTCGGTATCGGCACAAGAGGAGCCTGAAGAGCAGCCAGAAGTTTTAAAAGCTTCAAGAGCACAATACGGTACAAACATTTCGGTTGATTGTGTACAGAGAAATGCCTCACAGGGTTCTATGCCCAGTGGAACTACGAACCTGATTTATAATGAGAGCTATTATTTTAATATGTGCGTTACGGAGGATATGTACTTAAAATCCGGAACGTTATATATCTATAAAAATGGAAATTTGTATGACACAAATTACTATGAAGCTTCCGGGTATTTCAGATGGCGGGGAGTACCGTACAATTTTACAGAAACCGGGAATTATTCTTATAGGTGGGACATTTCTACCACAGATGGAAGAGTTTTCAACCTGCAGGAAAAGACATTTACGGTATCCTATGATGTATCTATATCATTCTCAAAGACAGGGATGAGTTTTACATATGGAGATACCGGGGTCACGAATACGGTAACGATTTCCGGAAATGGCGTGTCCACTGTAGCCTACGGTATCAGTAATAATCAAATTGTATCAGCCAGATGGGGGAATTGGAATCAGGGAAATATCCCACTGACCATTACACCAAAGGCTGCTGGCTCTACTACGGTATGGGTTGATGCAAAAGATAAAAATGGACACGTAATAACATCAAAGTCTTTCCAAGTCACGGTCAATAAAGCATCACCGCGACTGAGTTTTGCCAGTTCGTCCCTTCATAAAACATATGGAACCGGCAGTTTTACCAATACACTGACAAAAACGACGGACGGAACCATTAGCTACAGTTCTTCTGATACCAGCATTGCATCTGTAAACAGTGCGGGTATGGTTACGATTAACCGTGCAGGGAGCTGTACTATCACAGCCACTGCTTCATCCGGAAATAATTATACGTCAGGAAGCAGCAGATATACTTTGACGGTAGACAAAGCCTTCCCAAGCATGAGTTTTGCAAACTCATCGATTACAAAAACCTATGGAGACGGAGCCTTTTGCAATTCATTGACAACCAATACGGACGGAACCATTAGCTACAGTTCTTCTAATACCAGTATAGCATCTGTGAACAGTTCGGGTTTGGTTACCATTCATCGCGCGGGGAAATGCACCATTACAGCCACTGCTTCATCGGGAAATAATTATTTATTTGGGGACCGTGACTATACTTTAACGATCAGTAAGGCTTCGCCAAGCATGAAATTTGCAATCTCATCGATTACAAAAACCTATGGAGACGGAGCCTTTCGTAATTCATTGACAACGAATACGGACGGAACCATTAGCTACAGTTCTTCTAATACAGGGATTGCATCTGTGAACAATGACGGAATGGTTACCATTCACCGGGCAGGAAGCTGCATCATCATGGCATCGGCTCTGGACGGAACAAATTATACGGGGGGAAGCATAGGCTATAAGTTGACAGTAGTGCCGGAAAAAGATGCCACTCATACGGAAGATCAGGATGCTTTGGAGTCTTCTAATATTCCAGATTCCCAGGATTCTGACAGCTCAAATAAAGATACAGGGAGCAATATACAGAGCGGGGGGAACAGTATACCCCTACCATATGCAGCCTTCCAGAAGATAAAACCCTCAGTCAGCGCAAGAATCGCCGGAGCCAACAAAATAAAAATATCATGGAAGAAAATATCAGGGGCACAAAAATACAGCATTTTTTATACCGCTTCTCCCAAAAAGGGATACCGATTTCTGAAAACCGTAAGCGGCGCCTCTTATACGGCCTCCAAATTAAAAACAAAAAGAACCTACTACTTTAAAGTGAAAGCCAGTGTAGTCGTAAATGGAAGGACAATTAACACCGATTATTCCAACGCTATCTCTAAAAAGGCAGTTGGAAAACCGCCAAAGCCGAAATTAAAAGCAAAGGTATCTGGCAATATGTTAGTACTGAAATGGAGGAAATTGTCAGGGGTCAAAAATATCGTCGTCTACCGGAGCGTAAATAATGGAAAATACAAAGCGATCAGACAGGTGAGCGGCAAGAGCAGTTCCTGCAAACTCTCAATTGCAAACTACAGCAGAGCGAAAAGTTATAGATTTTTCATTAAATCTTATTATTTGAAAGACGGAGTTAAGATTTGGAGCAGCGATTCCAAGTGTCGCGTACTTAGAGGAAAGTGATGGCTGCCTGTACTTTTGAGGCCGATGAAGTTTACCTGCAATACGTAAAAGGGTAATAGAATTTAAATTGTTCCTAACACATGGGTGCATTCCTCAGAAAGGTGGGTCAAAAATGAAAAGAGAAAAAAGGTTTTGGAAAGCAGCCATCTGTTTGTTACTGCTTATGTTACCGTTCAGGTGAATAACCGTGCAAATATCGTTACTGCAATGAGAACCTTTAAGGTTACCATCAAAAAATCCGGCAGCAGTCAAGAGGGCAATTATGCACAGTATCCTTTTCAAGACAAAGAGCTGGCAATACATACTCAAAACGCTGGCCCAAACAAAATAAAAATTTCATGGAAAAGGGTGCAGTGGGCGAAAAAAGTATTATTTTAAGATAGGCGTAAGCGTTGCTTTCAGCACTGGGGCATTCGGGACGATTTATTCGGAAGAAGTATCTGCAAAGGCCTTGGATAGGCCGCCGAGACCTTCTCTGCATGCAGAGATAAGGGGAAATACAATGGAGCTGAAGTGGAGGAGCCAGCCGGGGACGGCAAAGGCAGAGCTTTATCGAAAGGTTGGAACCGGGGGCTGCAAGCTTTACAGGACGCTTAGCGGTAAAAGCATCTCCTATAGGATATCTCTTGATCACTATAGCAAGAAAAAAAGCTATAAATTTTATTTAATGACCTGTTATTTAAAGAATGGGAAGAAGATATGGAGCAAGGATTCTAATTTAGTTAGTTTAACTTCGAGGAAGTAAACAGAAAGGATTTCAATGCAAAGCAGCAGACTTTTGATAGGTGAGGAATAAGAAATGAAAAAGAAAGAAAATGCTTATATTTTTATCATAAGCTGTACAGTAATAGTAATATTGGGTGTAGTTTTGGGAATACAGAGCCAGGCTTCGACCAGTGTACCAATTAATATAGATAATTTTCCATCTGACAGCTTTAGGCAGTATGTAATTGATAATTTTGATACAAATGGGGATCGAAGCTTAAGTGATAGTGAGTTAAAAAATATAACTACTATTAAAATATATACTAATGATTTAAAAGGAATTGAATACTTTAGAGGGCTGAAGAGTTTGGAGTGTAAATGGAGTAGCCTGAGTAGTCTGGATGTGAGTGCCTGTCCGGATTTGACACATTTGGATTGTTCTGGTAACCAATTGAGTAGCCTGGATGTGAGCAGTTGTCCAAATCTGACATACTTAAATTGTAGCAGTAACAAACTCGGTTGTTTGGATGCAAGTGGTTGTCCGAATCTGACAACTTTGTACTGTGGCAGTAACAGATTAAGTAGTTTGGATGTGAGCGCCTGTCCCAACTTGCTAGAGTTGGGATGCGGTTACAACGGGCTAGAGAATTTGGATGTAAGTGGTTGTCCAAACCTGACACACATAGATTGTGAGAGCACTAGGCTGGATAGTTTGAATGTAAGCGGTTGTTCTTATTTAGAAAGTTTGTATTGCGCTAATAATTATCTAAGCAGCCTAGATGTCAGCAAATGCCCTCAAATAAAAATTTTAGATTGTGAGAATAACAAGTTGAGCAGTCTAGATGTGAATGCTTGTCCTGATATGAGAGAGTTAATTTGTTCGACTAATAGTCTGAGCAGTTTGGATGTAAGCGCTTGCTCTGAACTGACAGAATTTGTATGCGACTATAATAGCTTGAGTAGTTTAAATGTAAGTTCTTGTCCTAATTTGAAAAGATTAGTGTGTTCATATAACCGATTAAGCAGTCTGGAAGTAAGTGGTTGTTCCGCTCTTGAGAGGCTTTTGTGTCAAAATAATATTCTGAGGAATTTAGACGTAAGTACTTGTTATAGCTTGATGCAATTGGATTGTTATTCAAACAATCTGACCAGCCTGAATGTAGAAAATTGTAACAAATGTCCAGCCGTGCGGGCTTTCGATAATAAAATAGAAATACGGGACGCTAACATCGATACAAACACATTACAAGGGTTTGATATACGAAAAGCATCTGATTGGGTAAATGCGGTTATAGAAGGTACGGTTGTAAGAGCAATAGATCCTGAAAAGGAGATTACGTATAAATATGATTGTGGAGGGGCGAATTTGAATAATTTTGCTTTTATTCCACCAGGCCGTATTTATACAGTACATTTCGATGCCAGGGGAGGAAACTGCTCCATTGAAAATAAGCTTGTAGCGTATGATACTTCATATGGGGTTTTACCAACCCCTACGAGAACAGGATATACTTTTAACGGATGGCTAGACAGCATAGCACCTAACCAGGATCATCATTTCATACGGGAGGGAACTATATACAAGAAAACAGCAGACAGCACCCTGTATGCCAGTTGGGCTGTCAAGTTGTACAAAGTGACCTTTGATGCCATGGGTGGAAGATGCTGTAAGGAATACATGTTTACATCTTACTATAGTGGGTCAAGTTTGTGGTACGACTATTTACCTGTCCCTACTAGGGAAGGCTATACTTTTGCTGGATGGTTCGATGCGAGTACAGGTGGTAATTTAGTTGAACATGGAACGAAATATACAAAAACAACAGATAGTACATTATATGCTCATTGGCTTGCTAATCAATATATTGTTACATTTGATGCAGCGGGTGGAAGCTGCACGGTAAAAAATATTTCCGTAAAGTACGGAACCCCCTTTGGAACGCTGCCTGCTGTCACCAGAGACGGTTACAGCTTTGATGGCTGGTATCTGCAGCCAGAAGGCGAAGCAGCCTATAAAATAACCCCGGAGACAATTGTCGCGATTACCACGGGTTCAACCGCATATGCACACTGGAGGAAAAATCCGGTTCCCACACCAAAGCCTGCGCCCAACCACATTTCGGGCGGCGGAACAAGCGGGGGCCACAACAGTGCTGCTGCCCCCCAGACAGCATCTTTTCAAAAGAAAAAGTCCGTCATCCGTGCAAAGATCGCAGGAGCGGGAAAGATAAAGCTCACATGGAAGAAGATAAAAGGTGCATCAAAATACAGCATTTACTACAAAACCTCTGCAAAGGGGAAGTATAAGCTTTTAAAGGCCGTAAGAAAAACCTCTTATACAGTGCCTAAATTGAAGTCTTCTAAAAAATACTACTTTAAGGTAAAGGGAAGTGCTGTCATAGGGGGCAGGACGGTTTTCACACAGTTCTCTAAAGCTGTATTCAAAAAGGCTGTGGGAAAGCCGCCTACGCCGAAGCTGAGTGGCAGCATGAAAGGCAACATACTGATACTGAACTGGGGGAAGCTGAAAGGAATTTCAAAAATTGTTATTGATAGGAAAGTAGGGAATACACGATATAAAAGATTTAAGACAGGAAACGGTAAGGGAATTGGCTACGTTAAAAAGCTGGAAGACTATAATCCATCACAAAAATATAGTTTTCGTATCAGAATTTGTTATTTGAAAGACGGAGTGGAGATATGGAGTAGTTCATCCAACTCCGTAATATTGTAAGCAACTTCATAAGAAGATACAATTCACAAAAAGTTATTATATTGGAACGGAACAAGATAGCCCAAAGGGGCATTGCAGGCAGTGAAAGATACTGCCGTAACACGTCAGGAGGTTTAGAAAATGAGAAAAGAATTGAAAAAAATAGTAAGCATATTAGCCGTTGCATCAGTGGTATTTTCGGCAAATCCAACACAGGGAGTCTATGCAGCAAATGGGGCGGAAGGACGATACAAAACGGAATCAACAGTTTTGCAGGAGACTCAGAATACGGGAGAAGTACCGGAGCTGCAGACAGAACAATTTACGGAGGATGCACAGTTACAGGCAGACCAGGGCGTGGAGGCAGTGCTAATATCAGAGCAAGGACCATACTACAGACCGGTCAGCATAGACGAGACGGTAAGCGATTCTATAAAAGAAAGCGGTGAAGGCGGTAATAAATATTATACGTTCTCGTTAAAGGAATCCGGCAGGTTGGACATTCGCTTTGTATCCCATATGTCTGGGTACAGCGTTTATTTATATGATGTGAATGGAACATGGATATGGGAGAGTACTTCAAATGGTTGGAATGAAGCTACCCAGATGGTTTCCAATACGCACACCATTGATTTGATGCAGGGTACGTATCAGATGGTTGTAAGCGGATATAAATATTGGAGCCCATGGGGGACGGGGGATTTCCAATTCGGTTTGTCTTTCCAGTCTTCCGGGGAGAGCTATGGGAAGCTACATAACAGTGTTTCGACAGCTCCCCAAATCGCATTTGGTCAAAGAATATATGGGCAGATCGCGGAGATCGGAGAAAAGGAAGAGGAGGAATATTTCCGGTTTTCTACGCCGTCGGCAGGCCGCCTTTCCATCCATATCACGTCCTATATGCCCCAGTATAGTATTTATTTTTATGACGGTACAGGGGCAAAAGTGGAAGAATTTACAACGCAGTCCTGGAATCAGGCTACGGGAACAGTCACGAATGCGTATACAATTGATCTTCAAAAGGGAGATTACTATATGATTGTAAATGGATATGGCTATTGGCGTGACTGGGCAACTGGAAATTTTAATTTTGCGCTGACATTTGCAGACGCAGGTGAAAGTTTTGAAGAGCCGAATGATTCCATTCGGGATTCAACCAGGATATCCATTGGACAGACGATAGGAGGACAGCTTGCTAAGCTGCCAAATGACGAGAAAGACCGTGATTTTTTTGTCTTTACACTGAATAAAACGGCATCTATTAATATAAAGGTCACTTCACAAATGCCCGTTTACAGCATGTATATCTATGATGCTTCCGGAAAGGAGGTTAAGAGCTTTGAAACAAACAAATGGGATGAGACCAGCAGGAAGGTGGTGAATACACATCAGGCGGATTTGCCGGCGGGCAGTTATTATATCATGTTTAATGGATATGGCCATTGGATGGACTGGAGTACCGGAAACTACAAGTTTACAGTTTCCTATGCAGCTAAGTCCATAAGCGCTAAGTTATCGAAAAGCGTATATACGTATGACGGAAAATTAAAAAAACCAGCCGCAGCGGTATATGCAAATGGCAAAAAGCTGACAGAGGGACGCGACTACTCGCTTACCTATGTATCAAATAAAAATCCAGGGCAGGCAAAGGTGAAAATCGAGCTGAAAGGCGCCTACTCAGGGAATCTTGTAAAGACATTTACGATTAAGCCCAAAATCCCTTTCATGAAAAAAGCCAGCGGCGGAAAACGAAAAATAACAGTCAGGTGGAGACGGGAAAAATATATTTCGGGTTACCAGCTCCAGTATGCGTCAAACAAGAAGTTTAGGGGAAAGAAGACCCTGACGCTTACCAAAGCTAAAATAACATCAAAAACGATTACCGGATTGATGGGACGCAAAAAGTATTATGTGAGAATTCGGGCTTATAAGAAGGTTGGAACGCAAAAAATTTATGGGAAATATTCCAGGACAGTGTATGTTAGAACGAAAAAATAGAATTTAAACAGAAAATTAAACTGGTGCATGGCAACGAACTGTGTCTGTGGTATACTTAATTTATATCAAAAAATTGCTGAAGTCTCACGACCTCAGCGATTTTTCTTTGTGGGCCCAGCGGTTTACGTTTCTAAACAGTGAAAGTCGTGTGTTCTGCAAGCTGTTATCAGCTTGCCAGTGAAGGCTTGTCAAGGTAATCGCCAGTGAGCCTTGTAGCAGGCCTCCAATGCTTTTAGGTGACAGCTAGGTATGCCTGAGAGAAACAGATACAAAATAGCAGTTTAATCATCCGCATTAGCGGGGTTGTCTTTGGAATCATCCCCTCCTGAGGAGGCATCCCCGGCGCCGGAGGGCTTATCAGCGTCCTCCTCAGCCTTGGGTTTGTCCTTATTCTTGTCTTTATCTTTATTTTTGTCTTTTTCTTTATCCTTGTCCTTGGTGCTTGCCTCAGGGATCTTATCCTTATCCTTTCCGTTAAACAGATCCTTAATCTTATCCACAATAGTGTGTCCGGAACACGTACCGGAGGGCGGCGCATACTTGGAGTCGTCCGTGGTGCCCTCACTGCCCTTAGGTCTCTGTATAAATATTCTTGTGGCAGTACTGCATGTGGCGGTAGGCTTGAGCCCAGTCTCGGAGCACACCTTCATAGCAACGTGGACGTCACAGGTGTCCGTGGGGGCGGTTCCCTTGGCAAAATATTCAGTGTAGACCTGGGACCCTCTGGGGTCTGCGTCGCAGACACCTTTGACTGCCAGCTTGCCTGACTTTTTGCATACCTGGGCAGTTTCGATATTGTCCGGCTTCTCAAACTGTTTTACCCGGAGTGAGGCATGTACCCGGTTCATGATGGCGTTCCAGAGCGTCTTGTGGTAAGTGTGGTAAATATCTGAGTTAGGCAGATCGTCATTGTTGTCATAGCCTCCCCAGACAGAGCAGGTGTAGTAGGGAGTATATCCGGAGAACCAGATATCCTTGTAGCTGGATGTGGTTCCGGTCTTGCCTGCGACAGGCATATCGCCCAGATCGATGGCTGTTCCCGTACCGGATGTCACCACATCCTGCATGGCACTGGTCAGCAAAAAGGCTGTACTCTCCTTTAAAACAGTGGTGCTCACGGGGCTGTTGTCTATGATCACATTGCCGTTCTGGTCCTCAATGCGGGTATAGAACTTAGGATTGTTATACTGGCCCCCATTGGCGATGGTGGCATAAGCCTCGGTTAGCTCCAGGTTTACAACGCCATCGGTGACACCGCCCAGAGCCAGGGGCTGACGCACATCCAGGCCCTCATCGTCGTAGAGGGTGGTGATGCCAAATTTTTCTGCGTACTCAAAGCCCAGGCGGGGAGTAATCTCCGTGAGGCATTTTACAGTCACCACATTGATGGAGTTGGTAATGGCGCTGCGGATGGTGGTCAACCCTGTGTAAGCGTTGTTGCTGTCCCAGTTGTTCACTTCCACGCCGTTGGAGTATGCATAGGGAGCATTGTCGAATACGGTTGCCAGAGTCATGTCAGCGCTGTCCAGAGCCGGGGCATAGGCGGCGATCACCTTAAATGTGGAGCCGGGCTGGCGTCTGGCATAGGTGGCGCGGTTGAGCGTCAGGCTGGCCTCCTTGTGGCCTCGTCCTCCCACAATCGCCTTGACATAGCCCGTGGCCTGGTCAATGATGACTACAGAGGCCTGGGGCTGGGGAATGATATATATCCGCTCCCCCTCCACAGTATCGCCGCTCTTCAGGACAGACTGGCGGTACTCCTGGATGGCCGTGCGGGCAGAGGATTCATCCGGGAACATCATGTTGAAGGAGGGATCTTTTTTCAGCATAAAGTCTTTAAGTGATTCGTTTCCATAATTGGTGACCTGTCCCTGGGGATCGGTGACCGTAAGAGCGTAGTCCACACCTACCTCGGTCCCTGAGGGAAAATTGGCGGGGTTTGCAAACTCCTCATCGCAGATTTTCTGTATATGCTCATCCTGGGCGGAGAAGATCTTCAGACCCCCTGAGTACACCAGCTTATAGGCCTGCTGCTCTGTGTAGCCCTGCTGCTCCTGAAGATCCTCCAGGACCTGGTCAATCAGGGCATCCACGTAGTAGCTGTAGATGGAGATTTCCTCCGTCTCCGCGTCATTTTTCTGGATTCTGGAATACACATCATCTGCCAGTACTTCATCGTATTGGCTCTGGGTGATATACTCCTGCTCCAGCATGTGGTTCAACACCTTTTCCCGTCTCTTGGCATTCTGCTCAGGGTAGAGGATGGGATTGAACTGGGTCGGGTTCTGGGTGATTCCGGCTATTACGGTGCTCTCGGAGAGCGTCAGCTCTGAGACATCCTTATTAAAATACCGGTGGGCAGCAGCCTGTACGCCGTAGGCGCCGGCGCCCAGGTTGATGGTGTTCAGGTAGTCCTCCAGTATCTGTTCTTTGCTCATCTTTTTTTCCAGCTCCAGCGCCAGGTACTGTTCCTGAAACTTCCGCTTGAACTTTTCCACCATGGAGGTCTCCTGAGTCCAATCCGTAAACACATTGTTTTTCAAAAGCTGCTGGGTGATGGTGCTGGCGCCCTCTGTAAAACCGCCATTTTTAATTCCCACGAAAAAGGCGCGGAAGATTCCGCGGATGTCGATTCCATTGTGGGTGTAAAAACGCTCATCCTCAATAGCTACCACTGCGTGCTGAAGGTCCTCCGGGATCTGCTCCAGTTTTACGAGAGTACGGTTTGAGGTGGGAGCTGTCAGCTTCTGCAGTTGGTTCCCATCCATGTCATAGATATAAGTAGCGGCCTCAGAGGGGGCTACGGAGAGGTTGGAGATATCAGGAGCATTTTCAATCAGCCCTTTGATAATTCCATACCCGGCTCCGGCGCCGATCACTACCAGACCGATAAAACAGACCAAGAGCGCTTTTGCAAAGATCAGTCCAGCTTTCCGGCCAACCTTTTTACCTGTTTGTTCTTTTCGCTTTTTCGAAGCACTGTCTTTGTCAAACTTCATAAATCAGCCTCCATTTAGAATATGTATTGTTAAAATGTAAATTGGCAAAATCCGGTTTGGTCTAGTATAACAAATATCTTGCCTGAAATAAAGGCTTATATTGTAAACCGGGTTACTGTGAACAGTAACTAAACAGGAATCTCCCATTGAGAAATTCCGAAACCTATCTTATAATGTACCCAGAATCCTGCTTTATAAGCAGAAATTTCCGGAAAGGACGGATCAAATGATGAAATCATATAAAACCACCTACAAGGGCGGGGAATCGGAAATTGTTGAGAAAAAGTCCAGGTTTATCGCCACAGTGCGCCCGGTGGAATCAGAGGAGGAGGCCCTGGCTTTTATTGCCGAGATGAAAAAAAAATATTGGAATGCCACCCACAACTGCTCCGCTTTTGTGGTGGGGGAAAATCAGGAACTGCAAAGATGCAGTGATGACGGGGAACCACAGGGAACGGCAGGCAGGCCCATGCTGGACGTGCTGCTGGGCGAGGCGGTTCACAATACCGCGGTGGTAGTGACCAGATATTTCGGGGGAACGCTGCTGGGGACAGGAGGCCTGGTGCGCGCATACTCTAGGGCTGTTCAGGAGGGACTTAAGAGCAGTGTAGTCATAGAAAAACAGCAGGGCTATCTGTTGAAGATGCAGACAGACTACAATGGGGTGGGGAAAATTCAGTATCTGCTTGGGCAAAATAGGATCTCTGTTGTGGACTCCACGTATACTCAGGAGGTGGAGCTGCAGGCTCTGGTTCCGGCCGCAAACCTGGAGAAGCTGAAGGAGGAGCTGACGGAGGCCACCAGCGGCAGGGTGAAGTATGGGGATTGTGAGGAAGTGTGCTTTGCAATGGTGGAGGGGGCTCCTCAGATTTTTACTTGAATTATTCAGGGATTGCGGTTAGAATAAGTAAAGACCCATAGAATGATTGAGGATAAGGAAATGAAAGATAGATGTAATGCGCCCATTGGGATCTTTGATTCCGGAGTGGGCGGGCTCACAGTAGTGAGAGAGGTTATACGCAACATTCCACAGGAGAAAATTGTGTATTTTGGCGATACCGCCAGGGTTCCCTACGGCAGTAAATCCAAGGACACGATCCTTCGTTATTCCAGGCAGATTATACGCTTTCTGCGTACCCAGGATGTCAAAGCCATTGTGGTGGCCTGCAATACCGCCAGTGCTTATGCTCTGGAGGAGATTAAGCAGGAGCTTGACATTCCCATTATCGGAGTGGTGGAGCCGGGGGCCAGAGTGGCGTGCAAGGCTACCAGGAACGGCAGGATCGGTGTGATCGGCACAGAGGCCACTGTGAACTCCGGGATCTATACAGAGTTTATTCAAAAGAAGGATGCCCATATTCAGGTCCTGGGCAAAGCTTGCCCTCTGTTTGTCCCCCTGGTTGAGGAGGGATGGCTGAAAGATTCTGTTACAGTGGAGGTGGCCAGCCGCTATCTGAGGGAGTTGACGGATCAGGATATCGACACCCTGATCCTGGGCTGCACCCATTACCCTCTGCTCAGATCCACGGTGCGGATGATCGTGGGGGACGCGGTGACTCTTGTAAATCCGGCCTATGAGACAGCAAGAGAGTTAAAGGAACTTTTGAAAAGGGAAAATTTAGAGCGGCCTGAGGCTGTGGAAGATGAGGGGGAACGCTGCCAGTTCTATGTGAGTGACCTTGCTGAAAAGTTTCAGAAATTTGCCAGCTCTATCCTGCCTTTTGAGATTGAAATGACAAAGCAGATCAATATTGAGGAGTACTAGTGATTATGACAAAGGATATTTTATTGAAGATCAAAGGTCTTCAGTTTTTAGAAGAAAACAGCGAGGAGCAGGTGGAGGTGATAACACCTGCCAGCTATTTTCACAAGGACGGAAAGCACTATATCAAATACGATGAGGTGATGGAGGGCTTTGACGGCTCGATCCAGAATCTGATCAAGGTCAATGACAGAAGCCTGGAAGTGACAAAGCGGGGTCTTGCCAATGTGCACATGATTTTTGAGGAAAATAAAAAGAACGTGACCTACTACGACACGCCTTTTGGAAATCTTCTCGTGGGAATATCCGCAACAGACATTCAGGTCAGCACTGCAGAGAACAAGATTGATGTGAAAGTGGACTATGCTCTGGAGGTGAACTATGAGCATCTGGCTGACTGTACCATCAGCATGAATATACAGGCCCGTGACGGAAAAGAAGCCCATCTGTTTTCTTGACAGATGGGCTTTTTCCGGTTACTTTTTCCCGGTTACTTTATTTTTCATTCTCTTGAAAAAGCTTTCCTTCTTCTTAGGAGCTTCCAAGGCACCCCGTACACCTTTTACCTCAGTTATGTAGATACCGCTCACGGTAGCCTTCACTTCTTTTTTTACAGGAACCATGTCGTAGATCTTGGCATCGCAGACAAGAGTCATGATTCTGGGTCCTACCTTTGCCTTTACGATGGGAAGTTTGGAGCGTCTCATGAGCTTGGGCGTCTGATCGATGACTACCTGGGGAAGACCGGACTCTTTTATCCGCATCATTTTTTTATCGATGATCAGCATGGAAACGGTTTGCTTGGCAGCTTCCATCTGCTCTTGCTGGATTGCCTGCTTTTTCTGGGCTTTTTTTCCAAAGAAGTATAAAACAATTAGTAAAACGACAAGCACTGCCAGAATAATCAGCAGCACGGTTAAAAATGTGGACATAGTCGACCTCCTGATTTCATTGTTTACATTTCTACATTCTACCATATAATTGGGGAAATTTGCAATGTTTCTTGACATTTTATTATTTTTTCTTAAAAACAAAAAAGGATGTGGTAATTAATGCGAAATATGCTATAATATTAATCTGAGCATACAAAAGAGTATGGTAACGTGTGGGTAATAAGGGAGGATATCATGGAGGAGAACGAAAGAAGGCAAAAAGCTGCCGCAAGAAGGGCTAAGAGGCAGCGGCAGGTCTTGATCTGCAAAATTCTTATCGTGGTTCTGCTGATTATCATTGCAGTGCTGTGCTTTCTGGTGGTGAAGGGAAATCTCGGAAAGAAGAAAAACAGCGGCAAGAAGTCTGGGGTGCAGACAGAGTCACAGGCAGTTTCACAGAAGGACCAGAAGGAGTCGCAGACCGAGGCGCAGACAGAACCGAAGGAGGATGTCATGGCTAAGGCCGGGAGACTGGCAGCCATGTATGATTATGATGCGGCCATTGAAATGCTGAAGAGTGCACCGGGTTATGACGGAAATGCACAGATGGCCGCAAAGGTATCAGAGTATGAGACAGCAAAGACAACTCTGGTGGAATATCCGCTGGAGGAAGTGACGCATGTCTTCTACCATACACTCATCAGAGACCCCGGTCTTGCCTTTGACGGGGACAGCAAGGAAGCGGGATACAACCAGGTGATGACCACCGTTGAGGAGTTCAATAAGATCACGCAGTCCATGTACGAGAAGGGATATGTGATGGTAAGTCTTCACGATATGTGCACCGTAAACGAAGACGGCACGGTCTCCAGAGGAAAGATCATGCTTCCGCCTGATAAGAAAGCCTTTGTGCTTTCTCAGGATGATGTGAGCTATTACCACTATATGGATGGAGATGGCATGGCCACCAAGCTAATTATTGACGAGAATGGACAGGTGAAGAATGAGTACAGGGAGGCAGATGGGACCATAAGCGTAGGTGACTATGATATGGTACCCCTGATCGACCGCTTCGTGGAGGAGCATCCTGATTTCTCCTACCGAGGCGCAAAGGGAACCATCGCGCTCACCGGATACAATGGTGTGCTCGGATACCGGACGGACATTTCTTACAAGACAAGGGAAAACTTAGATGACCAGCAGGTGAAATTTTTTGAGGAAAATCCTGACTTCAATGAAGAGACATATAATCAGGAAGTGGAGGAGGCTACCAAGGTTGCCAATGCCATGAAGGAAGAGGGATGGGAGTTTGCCAGCCACACTTGGGGACACATGAATGTCACTGAGGCATCTGTGGACCGCTTAAAGACGGACACTGAGAAGTGGCTGAGCTATGTAAAACCCATCATCGGCGATACAAATATTATTATATTTGCTTTTGGGGCCGATCTGGGAGACTGGCAGCCTTACAGTTCAGACAATGAGAAGTTTACTTACTTAAAGAGTCAGGGCTTCGATATCTACTGCAATGTGGATTCCACCCAGTATTGGGTGCAGTTCGGCGACAACTTTATGAGACAGGGAAGAAGAAACCTGGACGGATACCGGATGTATTACAATCCGGAGATGCTCACAGATCTCTTCGACGCCAATTCGGTATTTGACCCTGCGAGACCTACCCCGGTTCCGCCGATGTAAAGTAAGGGGAGTAAAACAGGGTGTGGCATTAAACACAGAGAGGATTAGAAACAGAATGAAGAAAAGATTACTTATGACAGCAGTCCTGTGCGTTGCAATGACAGTGGCAGGCTGTGCAAACGGAAACACAAAGACAACAGAATCCAGCACAACGAAAGGGACCGAGGCTCAGACCTCTGAGAATGCGGATGCCGCCACGGAGAGTTCCAGCGAGTCAGCCAAAACAGAGGCTGCTGCCGAGAGACCGGAATACAAAGCGTTGGATTACGTTACGCTGGGCCAGTACAAAGGGCTGGAAGTGACGCTTGCCCCCACTGAAGTTACAGATGAGGAGATTCAGTCGGAAATCCAGAGCACTCTTTCCCAGAATGAAAAGCTCACTACTTTGGAGGAGGGCACGGTTGAGGAAGGTGATGTGGCAAACATCGACTACGAGGGAAAAATCGACGGCGAAGCATTTGACGGCGGTACAGATAAAGGGTTTGATTTGACCATTGGTTCCGGATCTTTCATCGAGGGGTTTGAAAGCGGACTGGTTGGCAAGAAGATCGGCGGGGAGACAGACTTGAATCTGAAATTCCCGGATACTTATACCAATGCAGATGTGGCTGGCAAGGATGTGGTTTTCCATGTTACAGTCAACTCCGTAAAGCGTGCTCCGGAATTGACCGATGAATTGGTAGGAGAGATTTCTGATTACAAGACAGTGGATGAGTACAAAAAGTCAATTGAGGATTCCCTGATTGAGCAGAAGAATTCTGTACAGGACAGCCAGAAGCTGAATGACCTGATGTCACAAGTATATGAGAACTCTGAAATAAAAGGATATCCCCAGGAACTGGTGGATTACAATATCAAGCAGTACAGAGATTACTATGAGGGATATGCCGAGCAGTCGGATATGACCTTCGCGGATTTCCTGGAGCAGAACCTCCAGATGTCAGAGGAGGATTTTAACACCCAGGTTGAAACTACAGTGAAACAGAGCCTGGAACAGGAGATGCTTCTGAGAGCCATTGCTGAGAGTGAGGGTATTACGATCTCCGATGAGGAATTTGCTGAGGGTGCGGAAAAGTACGCTGTGCAGTTGGGTGCTGAGAGCGCGGACGCGTTAGTTGAACAGTACGGAAAATCCATGGTTGAGATCAGCCTGATGCAGGACAAGGCCATTGAAATCGTACAAAATAGTGCGGTTGTAAAGGACGCAGCCGACACAGAGAGTGAAACCTCCTCAGAAGGCAGTTCTGAGAGCGGTTCAGAAAAGACCTCGGAAGCTTCCTCTGAAAAAGAGAGCGAAACAGAGAAAGAGAGCCAGACCAAGGCTGCTGAATAGAGAGTGAACAAGGATGGGTCTTATCTTCCAGGAGAGGGTAAGACCCTTTTTTAATCATAGGAAAGTCCTTCGGAATTCCCTATGATATAAAAAGCCCTCCGGGTGGGATCGCACTGCGGCGGAGTGGAAGATGGCTGCCGGGGCAGCCCCGCCGCAGGCGGAGAATCCTGCGCGCAGGATTCTTTTTTTTATATATAGCATAAACTTATGGCAAAACTGCCATTGACCAGACAAAGGATGGGTTTTAGAGAAATTATGAGAAAGATAGTTTGTTTTGATATGGATATGACCCTTCTGGACCACAGGACATTTGCCATTCCAAAGTCAGCCATGAGAGGGCTGGACGGGCTGAGGGCGAAAGGCCATATCCTTGTGATTGCCTCCGGCCGGGATATGGACAGTGAGTTCAGCCGCCATCTGGCAGAACTGGTGCGGCCGGATGCCATTGTGCACAGCAATGGGCAGAAGGTAACAGTGGGGGAAAAGAGAATCAGAGAGCTGTTTATGGAACCGGAACTGATCCAATCTCTTCTTCGGTTTGCAGACGAGAGAAAGATCTGTATAGGCTCCAATATTGGGGATAAGGGATGCTATGTGAATCAGGAGGAGGTCATTGCGCATGAAAAAAAGGTTTTCGGGGATTGCAGCCGGGAGTTTATAGATCCGGTAAATCTGCCGGACTTTCCACTTTACGCCCTGGCCATGTTTGGCACGCCGGAGCAGGCTTTGGAGATTGAGGAAGCCTTCCCAATGTTGAAACTGCCCCTCTTTGCGGGGAGGGATGGAGCGGATGTGATTTACCGAAAAGCCTCCAAGGCAGAAGGAATCCAGGCGCTGCTGGAGTACTATCAAATGGGCTGGGAGGACGTGGTGGCATTCGGAGACAGTATGAATGATATGGAAATGATTGAATACGCGGGCCTTGGAATCGCCATGGGAAACGCCATCGAACCTCTCAAAAAGGTGGCTGACTATGTGACAGATCCCATTGACCAGGACGGTGTGTGGCATGGCCTCATCCATGCAGGCATCCTATAGAAACAAGTAACGGATCAGTACCTTTTCAGTTACATGCAAAAATCCATGAATCATTTTCTTACGGTCAGCGCAGTAAATGCGCAGACCTGTTGCATAGTTAACGCAAACAATAAAAGTAAGGTGGTTATAGATAATGATAAGAGAATTAAACAGAGATGAAGTGGCAGAACTTTATGAGACAAATCTGAAAGAGGATTTTACGCCCGAGGAGCTTAAACCCATCATGGCCATGGAATATCTCATGGAAGAGGGAAACTACTTTGCATACGGGATGTATGAGGAAGAAAAACTAATGGCATATGCATTTTTTGCCTCAGCCCAGGAGAGGGAATATGTACTTTTGGATTATTATGCAGTGACGGCAGATGCCAGAGGAAAAGGGATCGGCACCAGATTTATGAGGGAATGGCAGGAGGCCTTGCGGGAATGCGGCTGCAAAGCTGTGCTGGCTGAGGTGGAAGCCCCGGATGTGATCGAGGATGGGGAAGAGAGGCGCAGCAGTGAGCGACGTATGGAATTTTACAGGAGAAACGGTCTTCGGGATACGGAAATTCGAACCTGGCTGTTCAGTGTAAAGTATAGAATCCTCTCTTTGGATCTGGATTCTCCCAAACCTGGAGATTTGCTTTACAAGGAGCTAATCGGGATTTACCGCAGGATCTTTCCGGACTTTTATTTTGGAAAAGAGGTAGTTCTATCCAATGACGCTAACTGTGATATGATACAACCCGGAATCTTTTTGTCTTGTAAGTAAATAAGACTTCATTTATTGCGAAACTCGGTTGGGGTATAGCCCGTATACTTTTTAAATGCGGTGCAGAAACTGTGTTCACTCTGGAAACCGCATGAGTATGCAATTTTCTTGATGGTATCGGAAGTAGTCTTTAAGTAAAATCTGGCCAGATCCAGCCGGCCGGTGAGAATATATTCGTGTGGTGTATAGCCTGTGGCTGCTTTAAAACATCTCGAAAAATGATAGGGGCTTAAAGATGCCAGATCTGCCAGCTTATCCAACGGAAGGTGTTCCTCTAGGTGACGGTTTATATACGTGAGACAGCAGTCTATACCGTTCACGGTTTTACTGCTTCCCTGGACGGAACCAGAGGAAGCGAAGAGCGTCAACAGGTCCGTGATATACTTGGACATCATAGGTTCGGAAAAAGCCGGATGGGACTTCATAAGATCCCTGAGATTCCTCCAGGTGTTGATAAATTCCAAAGGTTCTTTTATGGTGGCAGGCTGCCTGACGTTCTCCGTCAGGTATTGATAATATTCCAGTGCATAACTTCCGTCAAAGTGCAGCCAGTAAAAATCCCAGCTTTTGTTTGGATAATAACTATGAGGGGCATAGCAGTCCAAAATCATAGCTTCCCCTGGGCTCAATATGTATTTTCCAGACCCTGTCTCAATAGTACCTGATCCGCCACAGGTAAACAGTAGAAGAAGACTGTCATACCGGTTCCTTCGGAGATAGTAACCAGTCTGTGTCTGATAGTGTCCGATATAGAGGGGATAGAGAAATACTCTTTTCCCCGAAACGCTGGGTATATAGGAAAAAAATGTGGACTCTTTTAAGACACCTTCTTCTCTGGGAATTTCCATGGTAACACCTCCGTTTTAATAAAACGATCTGGCGGACCTGTTTATTTCTGTACCGCTGCAAATATATTATATAGATCCTGGGTATAGTATGTCAATCGACAAGAGTTTTTTTGCAGCACAAATCAGAAAAAAGTCCTTGCATATTTTTGAATTTGTGTTATAGTAGTTATAGAACAAGTGAAAATACACCCAGGAGGAGGTTTGATTATGAATATTAATAAATTCACCCAGAAGTCTCTCCAGGCCGTTAATGACCTGGAGAAAATTGCGTATGAATATGGAAATCAGGAAATCGAGCAGGAACACCTGCTGTACAGTCTGCTGAACCAGGATGACAGCCTGATCTTAAAGCTGATTGAAAAGATGGAGATCAATAAGGAGCATTTCGCGGGAAATCTGGAAAATGCACTGAACAGACGGACAAAGGTGTCAGGCGGACAGGTCTATATCGGGCAGCATTTAAATAAAGTGCTGGTCAGCGCGGAGGATGAGGCAAAGGCCATGGGAGACGAATATGTCTCTGTGGAACATCTCTTTTTAGCTCTGCTGCGCTATCCCAATGAGGGGATAAAGGCATTGTTTAAAGAATATGGAATCACAAGGGAGCGGTTTCTGCAGGCACTGTCCACGGTGAGGGGAAATCAGAGAGTGACCACAGACAATCCGGAGGCCACCTATGACACCCTGAATAAATACGGGCAGGATCTGGTGGAAAAAGCCAGAAACCAGAAGCTGGACCCCGTGATCGGCAGGGATGCGGAGATCCGCAATGTAATCCGCATCCTCTCCAGGAAAACCAAGAATAACCCGGTGCTGATTGGTGAGCCGGGGGTGGGAAAAACCGCAGCTGTGGAAGGTCTGGCCCAGAGAATCGTCCGCGGGGATGTGCCGGAGGGCTTAAAGAATAAAAAGATTTTTGCACTGGATATGGGAGCCCTGGTAGCAGGCGCAAAGTACAGGGGAGAATTCGAGGAGCGTCTGAAGGCTGTTCTTGAGGAAGTGAAGAAGAGCGACGGAGAGATTATCCTCTTTATCGACGAACTGCATCTGATTGTGGGCGCGGGCAAGACAGACGGGGCCATGGATGCGGGGAATATGTTAAAGCCCATGCTGGCCAGAGGAGAGCTTCACTGTATCGGCGCCACCACTTTAGATGAATACCGTCAGTATATTGAGAAGGATGCTGCTCTGGAGCGCAGGTTCCAGCCTGTTATGGTGGATGAGCCTACAGTGGAGGATACCATCTCTATCCTGCGCGGACTGAAGGAACGGTATGAGGTCTACCACGGGGTGAAGATCACAGACGGGGCCCTGGTGGCGGCAGCCACTCTCTCCCACCGGTATATCTCGGATCGGTTTCTGCCGGACAAGGCCATTGATCTGGTGGACGAAGCCTGTGCCCTGATCAAGACAGAGCTGGACTCCATGCCCACGGAGCTGGATGAGCTTCAGCGCCGGATTATGCAGATAGAAATTGAGGAGGCTGCGCTGAAGAAGGAGACGGATAAGCTGAGTCAGGACAGGCTGGAAAACCTGCAGAAGGAGTTGGCGGAGTTGAGGGATGAGTTCAGCGCCCAGAAAGCCCAGTGGGATAATGAAAAGCATTCCGTGGAGAATCTATCCAAGCTGCGCGAGCAGATCGAAAATATGAATAAGGAGATTGAAAAGGCCCAACGGGACTATGACTTGAACCGGGCTGCTCAGTTGCAGTATGGAGAGCTTCCAAAGCTTCAGGGACAGCTGGCAATCGAAGAGGAGAAGGTGAAGAGCCAGGAGATGCATCTGGTGCATGAGAGTGTGACCGATGAGGAAATCGCCAGGATTATCTCCCGATGGACGGGGATTCCGGTGTCAAAGCTGACCGAGGGGGAGAGGAGTAAGATTCTCCACCTGGACGATGAGCTGCATAAGAGGGTAATTGGACAGGAGGACGGCGTGACAAAGGTGACGGACGCCATTCTCCGCTCCAAGGCAGGGATCAAGGACCCCACAAAACCCATCGGTTCCTTCCTGTTTCTGGGCCCGACAGGAGTGGGCAAGACAGAGCTTGCAAAAGCGCTGGCGATCAGCCTCTTTGATGATGAGCAGAACATGGTGCGTATTGACATGAGCGAGTACATGGAGAAGTACTCTGTGTCCAGACTGATTGGTGCGCCTCCGGGATATGTGGGATACGAGGAGGGCGGACAGCTGACCGAGGCGGTGCGCAGAAAGCCCTACTCAGTGGTGCTCTTTGACGAGATTGAGAAGGCACATCCGGACGTGTTTAATGTGCTTTTGCAGGTGCTGGACGACGGTCGCATTACGGACTCCCAGGGACGGACCGTGGATTTTAAAAATACCATTTTGATCATGACTTCCAATATAGGCTCTGCCTATCTGCTGGAGGGAATCCGGGACAATGGAGAGATCCGGGCGGAGGCGGAGGACATGGTGATGAATGATCTGCGCAGCCACTTCAGACCTGAATTTTTGAACCGTCTGGATGAGATCATTATGTTTAAGCCCCTGACCAAGGCCAATATCAGTGAAATCATCACACTGATGATGGCAGATCTGAACCGGCGGCTGGCGGACCAGGAGATCACTTTGGAGTTGACGGACGCGGCGAAAGATTATATCATAGAAGGCGGTTATGATCCCGTCTATGGAGCAAGGCCGCTAAAGCGTTTCCTTCAAAAGAACGTGGAGACACTTGCAGCAAAGCTGATTCTCTCCGGAGAAATCGGCGCGGAGGACACAATCGTCATCGACGTGTGTGACGGAAAGCTGACTGGAGCAAGGAGAGGAAAATGATACCCAAAGATCCAATGATCCTGCTCAGCTATGTAAATACACAGCTGAGGGACTACTATGAGTCACTGGAAGCCCTGTGTACCTGCAGGGGCTTGAACAAAAAGAAGCTGACAGAGCAGATGGCAGCCATTGATTATCATTACGACGAAAAAACGAACCAGTTTAAATGAGAAACAACCTAAGACGGTGTAGCTTCGGCTATGCCGTTTTTTTATATCATAGACTAACTATGTCAAGTGTTTTTTTGAAAGTTAGTTAAATATGTTTTTTTGAACCTTGATAATTGCATGACAAATAAAGCACCTATACAGCTGCTTTGAGAAGTATGTTATAAGAAAAAAATTACTTGCTGTATGCAGTATGATGTATTTCCATACTGTATAGAGTTCTGACCAGCTTCTTGGCTACATGAGATACTGCCACATTGTAGTGCTTTCCCTCAGAGAGTTTTTTCTGAAGAAACTCCTTGAACGTATTGTCCCATTTGCCAACATTTTTAGCGGCAGTAAAGAGTGCATACCGCAGGTATTTGGAACCTCGTTTCACCATTTTTGCATGAGTCGAAGTATATTGGCCTGATTGATAAATGGAGGGCTCCATTCCAGCAAAGGCAAGTATTTTTTCGGCCGATGAAAAATTAGAGAAATCACCAACTTCAGCATGGATCATAGCCGCAGTAATGTAGGAAATGCCAGGTATTGTAATGAATGGAGAATCACTTTCCTTGATGATATCCTTGATTCTTACTTCAACAATGCTGATTTGCTCTCGGAGGAGTCTGATACGGGCAATCGTCTGCTGCATTTCAAGCTTGAGTATTCCATCACTGGTTCCAATGGACTGCATTGCGGCATTGCGTATTTCAATAGCTTTCTCCCGGCCATAGTGTCCTTTGGAGTATTTCCGGAGAAGATTTGTAAGATGTGTCAGATTAGCATTTGAAACAGCAGCAGCATCAGGATATGCAGACATAAGCTGATACACAGAATTCACCTGTAATTGGTGAACAATCTTTTCTAACTCAGGAAAGATAATATTCATAAGTCTTGAAAAAGAGACTTTTAAGACAGAACAATCCTGCACCAGATTGAAACGGTATCTGGTTAGTGACTTGAGTTCTTTTCTATGGTATGATACAGGTACGTAGGGCGTAAGCTTCTGCGTCATAAGCATTGATACGATAGAGTGAACATCGGCCTTATCCGTCTTAGTCTTTCTAAAGCTTAGACTTTTTCTGTAAAGACTGGTATGTAACGGATTGATAATGAAAATAGGAAGATTTTTGTTAACGAGAAACTCTGTAATGTTGTTGCTATAATGACCGGTTGCTTCCAGCCCTATTTTCATTTGGGAGAAATTGTCAGAGCAGGATTGGATACGAGAAAAAAGTAATTCAAATCCCTCCAGAGAGTTAGAAAAGGTAAAGTTATCAAATAGAATATCACCATCAGAATTAGAGATAAGGCAGTCATGCTTATCTTTGGAAATATCGATACCAATGCAGATCATAGTAATGCTCCTTTGCAATGTATTGACACTGTATGGAGAACCCACAGAACTGCCTGCTATGTAGCCTCGTGCGAAATAAAACGTCATGCGTTATCTAACTGATTAACATTAAAGCAGACAACCGTGGTTAGAGCCTATGCTCAAACGTCAAAGCGTTAGGAAAGTTCAACTAATCCACAGTGTCTATAAACAGTATACTCATTCAAGAACAGAATGGGGAACTAATAATAATTTAACATACGAGGAAAGTCCTTCGGAATTCCCTATGATATAAAAAGCCCTCCGGGCGGGATCGCACTGCGGCGGAGTGGAAGATGGCTGCCGGGGCAGCCCCGCCGCAGGCGGAGAATCCCGCGAGCGGGATTCTTTTTCAATTACATGGCTACAGTCCTGTTTCTTCACATAAGACTTGACATCTGAAGAAAAATTATCGAAAATAGTACTAAAGAGGGAGGGGTTACACATGATAAAAAAAGAGATTAAGCACATCCTGTTTTCCATACTGTCAGCGGTGATGATGGCGGCAAATATCAACTCCTTTGTAAATGTAGCAGGTCTGTATCCAGGAGGGTTCAGCGGGGTTTCGCTGCTGGTGCAGAGGGCTGGTTCCAGCTTTTGGGGTGTGAACCTGCCCTATTCTGTGATAAGTTATGTCCTAAACTTTGTGGCCCTGCTGCTGAGCTACAAGTATCTGGGGAAAAAGTTTTTGGCGTACACCTGCCTTTCTGTAGTCCTGACAGGAGCTCTTACGGATATCATACCTGCTCTGCCCATCACAGACGATGTACTGCTGGCCAGTGTGTTCGGCGGCATCATCAACGGTGTGGCGGTCAGCTTAACTATGCTGAACAGAGGATCTACAGGTGGCCTGGATATTCTGGCAAACGTATATGGGCAGAGATACAATAAGGACCCGTTTAACTATGTACTTGCCACAAACTGTCTGATTCTGCTTGTGGCGGGACTGCTGTTTGGGTGGGACAAGGCCCTGTATTCTATACTGTTTCAGTATGCTTCTACCCAGATCATACATCTTCTCTATACCAGATTCCAGCAGCACACCTTGTTTATTGTCACCGAAAAGTATGAGGAGGTATATCAGGCAATCATGGCCTGCACAAATCACAGCGCCACAGTTCTGGACGGCACCGGATGCTATACAAATGAAGATAAAAAGATGATTTACTCCGTAGTCTCCAGCCAGGAAGTAAAGATGGTGCTGAATGAGATTAAGAAAGCGGATGAGAGTGCGTTTGTCAATATTATGAAAACACAGCAGGTGGACGGGCGTTTTATAGTGAAATAGAGTAACGATTCGACAGGTCTGCGCATTTACTGTGCTGACTGTAAGAAAATGATTGTGAAGGTACTGAACAGCTACAAAATTGAAAACAGAGCGAAATAAAATACTCCATGGAAAAGATTTGCGTTTCCGTGGAGTATTTTTGCAGAGGCAGCCGCTCAGTCAGCTTAATTGCCAAGAGGTTTGATCTTCATGCGGTAGATGCGCTTAAACAGAAGACTGGAAAGAAGTACGGATACGATCTCGGCTAAGGGGAAGGACCACCACACCGCGTGCAGCCCAAAGACCATGGCAAAAAGGTAAGCGATGGGCAGGAGGGTCACCAACTGGCGGGCAATGGAGATCCAAAGGCTGTACACGCCGTTTCCAAGCGCCTGGAATACGGAGCTCACGATAATACAGTATCCAGCAAAGGCAAAGCTCACACTGATAATGCGCAGTGCCGGGACACCGATGGAGAGCATGTCCGAAGAAGCGTTGAACAGCAGCAGAAGATCCTGAGGGATGAACTGAAAGAGTAGGACACCTACCAACATGATTCCCACCGCAAGGCAGATGCTGAGTTTAATGGTCTCTGTGATGCGCTTCTTATTTCTGGCCCCATAGTTGTAGGCAATGATAGGGATCATGCCATTGTTCAGGCCGAACACAGGCATGAACACGAAACTGTTCAGTTTGAAATACACCCCGAATACGGCAGCCGCTGTGGAGGAGAACATGAGCAGGATCTTATTGAAGCCAAAAGTCATCACAGACCCGATTGCCATCATGATAATAGAAGGTACACCCACCTGAAAGATTACCTTAATGGTTTTCATATGAGGCTTAAACTTACGGAAGGAGAGGGCGATATCGTGGTTCTTTCTGAGATTGAAGAAGATGGCCAGCAGCATGGCTACAATCTGGCCCGTTACCGTGGCGATGGCAGCGCCCGCTACTTCCAGGCGCGGCATGCCGAAAAGTCCAAAGATCAGGATCGGGTCCAGGATAATATTGATGATAGCCCCGGTTCCCTGGGTGATCATCGTGTAGAAGGTCTTGCCTGTGGACTGGAGCAGACGCTCAAAGCCGATCTGCAGAAAGGCGCCGAAGGAGCAGACGGTTATAAAAAACATATAGTCCTGCCCGTATTTTACAATCTCGGGATGCGAGGTCTGGCTGGCAAAAAATAAGTGGGAACAGGTTGCCCCGAAGAGGGCAAATAATACATAGAATACCAGCTCCAAAAAAATGCCATTTGTTGCGGAAAGATTTGCTGACTTTTGATTTTTCTCCCCCAGACTTCTGGAGAGCAGTGCGTTGATGCCCACAGCAGTTCCTGAGGCCACGGCAATCATCAGGTTTTGAATGGGAAAGGCCAGTGATACGGCTGTGAGGGCGGACTCGTTGATTCTGGATACAAAAATGCTGTCCACCACATTGTAGAGGGCCTGCACCAGCATGGAGAGCATCATGGGCAGGGACATAGAGATAAGTAGTTTAGGTATGGGCATGGTGCCCATTTTGTTTTCTTTTACAGTTGTTTGTTGATCCGACACGGAAATACCTCCTTTATTGTATTATGGACAATAACGACTATTGGTTACTGTTCACTCAGGTCTGAGCATATGCGCTCAGACTGTGGGAAAATGATTCAGGGGTGCATAAATCCCTTCGCCAGAGGTGACTTTGCATGGATTTATGCATGTTACTGTGAACGTGTGAACAGTAATGATTATTGTACGGTCTATCAATTTTATTGTCAATAGAATTTGTAATTTCTTGCAGTATATGCTAGACTGAATGTAACAGTTAGTACCCCAGAGCGTTGCGCGTGTTTGCGTGAGCGTTGCCGATGCCCGGGTGACGTTCGGGTAGTAACGCACGTAACAGATCTAACCCGTCTGAACTGTTGCGACCGAATACCAGAAAACGGGGAAGGATGGAAGAAATGAGAGAAAGTGAGAAGCTAAAAGGACATTTGATGGCACTGTTTTCTGTGCTGGTTTGGGGTACGACCTTTGTGTCCACCAAGACACTGCTGCAGGATTTTGATCCTGTGGTCATTTTATTCTTGCGTTTTGTGTTGGGATTTGTGGCACTGGCGGTGGCCTGTCCCCGCATACTCAAGACAAAGGGATGGAGGGAGGAACTCTGCTTTATGGGGGCAGGACTCTGCGGCGTGACCCTCTATTTTCTGTTTGAAAATATTGCCCTGACCTTTACCTTTGCATCCAATGTGGGGGTGATTGTGTCCATAGCCCCCATATTCACCGCGGTTTTAGCCCACTTTTTCCTGAAAGGGGAGAGATTAAGGACAACCTTTTTTATAGGTTTCGTGTTTGCGATCGGCGGAATTTTTCTGATCAGTTACAGCGGAGCCAGTGCCTTTGCGCTGAACCCTATGGGAGATATACTGGCTGTACTGGCTGCCTTTGTTTGGGCAATCTACTCGGTTATCATGAAGAAGGTGGGCAGCTTTGGGTATAACACCATTCAGACTACCAGGAGGACGTTTCTTTACGGGCTGGTGTTTATGATTCCGGTACTGCTGGTGTATGACCTGGACTGGAATCTGGAAAGGCTGATGCACCCGGTGGCGGCGCTTAACTTCCTTTTTTTGGGACTGGGAGCCTCCGCGCTCTGCTTTGCCACATGGAATGTGGCGGTGAAGGTCCTGGGCGCAGTCAAGACAAGCGTGTATATTTATCTGGTGCCTGTGGTGACCCTGATTTTTGCGGCCCTGGTTCTTAAAGAGCAGATCACAGGGCTGGCGGCCCTGGGGACGGGACTGACTCTGGCCGGGCTTGTGTTATCGGAGAGCAGGTTACATATTAAAAGGAGAGTAGCAGAGGAGCAGATGCCTTGAACGTAACGGTTCACGCGTGTCTGGAAACATGCATAAAGTCTGCGGGCGGTACTTGACAGGAAAGTTTTGTTATGTTAGCCTAAACCATAGAGAAACGCAGAGATGAAGAGAGTACATCTTTTGGAATATTACAGAGAATTCCCATAAGCTGAGAGGGAAGTAGGAAGGAAGATGGAAGATGGCTTCTGAGTGGTGCACCGAACTATGAGAAGGAAGCGAATACCTCGCTAAGTGCTATAGGAAACACCCTGCCACTAGGTTCGAAAAGACCTCACCAAGTGGACAGGGTGTGCATTCGCACTAAGCTCGAGAATACCTCGCTAAGTGCTCATAGCAGGCTGCAACAGGGTCCGCCTGTTATAGCGGGGGAGTGTTCATCCCACAGGGGTGCGCACTTGTGAAGGTCTGCTTTGTGAAAAGTGGATAAAGTGAAGTGGTAACGCGGGGAAATACTCGTCTTCTCAGGTATGGGAGGGCGTTTTTTTCGTGTTGGCGACAACCCAAAGTGTATAATGAGAAAGGAAGAGAATCATGGATAAGAAAAAGTTTTATATGACAACAGCCATTGCCTATACTTCAGGAAAACCGCATATCGGAAACACTTACGAGGTGGTTCTGGCGGACAGCATCGCCAGGTTTAAGAGACTGCAGGGGTATGACGTATTTTTCCAGACGGGAACGGATGAGCATGGACAGAAGATCGAGCTGAAGGCCGCAGAGGCAGGGATTACCCCTAAGGAATTTGTGGACAATGTGGCTGGGGAGATCAAGAGAATCTGGGATTTAATGAATACTTCGTATGATAAGTTTATACGGACCACGGATGACTGCCATGAAAAGCAGGTGCAGAAAATTTTCAAAAAACTGTATGACCAAGGGGATATCTACAAAGGGCACTATGAGGGGATGTACTGTACGCCCTGTGAGTCTTTCTTCACAGAGTCCCAGCTGGTGGACGGAAAATGTCCGGACTGTGGCAGAGAGGTGCAGCCGGCCAAGGAGGAGGCCTACTTCTTTAAAATGAGCAAGTATGCGGACCGCCTGATTGAACACATCAATTCGCACCCTGAGTTCATTCAGCCGGTCTCCAGAAAAAATGAGATGATGAACAACTTCCTTCTGCCCGGTCTCCAGGATCTGTGTGTTTCCCGTACCTCCTTTAAGTGGGGAATTCCGGTGGACTTTGATCCCAAACACGTGACGTACGTTTGGCTGGACGCCCTTACCAACTATATCACCGGAATCGGATACGACTGTGACGGGGAGAGCACAGAGCAGTTTAAAAAGGACTGGCCAGCGGACCTGCACCTGATCGGGAAAGACATTATTCGTTTCCATACCATCTATTGGCCCATCTTCCTGATGGCTCTGGACCTGCCTCTGCCGAAGCAGATCTTTGGGCATCCCTGGCTGCTGCAGGGGGACGGCAAGATGAGCAAGTCCAAGGGAAATGTGCTCTATGCGGATGAACTGGCAGACTTTTTCGGTGTGGATGCTGTGCGCTATTTCGTACTGCATGAGATGCCCTTTGAGAATGACGGTGTGATCTCCTGGGAGCTGATGGTTGAGCGCATGAACTCTGATTTGGCCAATACCCTTGGAAATTTGGTCAACAGGACCATCTCCATGTCAAACAAGTATTTTGACGGCGTGGTGGCTGACAAAGGGGTGGCTGAGCCTGTGGATGAGGAGTTGAAAGCCATTGTCTTAAAGACACCGGGAGAAGTGGCTGCAAAGATGGACGATCTGCGGGTTGCGGATGCCATCTCAGAGATCTTTATGCTCTTTAAACGCTGCAATAAATACATTGACGAGACCATGCCCTGGGCTCTGGCAAAAGATGAGGCGAAGAGAGACCGCCTGGCCACCGTGCTCTACAACCTGGTGGAGAGTATTTCCATAGGGGCTGCCCTTTTGGAGGCGTTTATGCCAGAGACCTCAGAGCGCATCCTGAACCAGTTGAATGCGAAAAAACGTTCCCTTGGGGATATGAAAGAGTATGGACTGTATGAGTCCGGAACACGGGTGACGGATAAACCCGAGATCCTTTTTGCGCGTCTGGATCTGGCGGAGGTGCTGGCAAAGGTGGAGGAGTTACACCCTGCAGAGGAAGCAGAAGAGGAGCAGGAGGAAACTGCCGGAATTGATATCGAGCCCAAGGAAGAGATCAGCTATGATGACTTTATGAAAATGCAGTTCCAGGTGGGGGAAATCATTGCCTGCGAGGAAGTGAAAAAGTCCAAAAAGCTGCTGTGCTCCCAGGTTCGCATCGGAAGCCAGGTAAAGCAGATTGTCTCCGGCATCAAGTCAAGTTACAGCGCCCAGGATATGGTGGGCAAGAAGGTTATGGTACTGGTAAACTTAAAGCCCGCCAAGCTGGCCGGGGTCCTGTCAGAAGGAATGATGCTCTGCGCAGAAGATGCGGACGGAAACTTATCTCTTATGGTTCCGGAAAAGGAAATGCCGTCAGGAGCGGAGATCTGCTAGGGATAATGAGACGTTATTGGGACGCAGGACCAAGAGCGGCAGGTGTTTTGGGAGGATGGAACAATGATATTTGACAGCCATGCCCATTACGATGATGAGGCATTTGATGAGGACAGGGAGGAGCTCCTGTCCGGGATGGCGGCAGCGGGCATTTCCCATATAGTGAATGTGGGGGCCAGCCTCAGCGGGGTGAAAGCCACCGTAAAGCTGGCCGAAAAGTATGACTTTATCTATAGCGCGGTGGGGATTCACCCCGACGAAGTGGGGGCACTGGACGAGGAAAAGCTGAGATGGCTTAGGGAATTGTGTTCCCTGGAAAAGACGGTGGCTGTGGGAGAGATCGGACTGGACTACTACTGGGATAAAGAGAGCCACGGCAGGCAGAAGGAATGGTTTGTAAGACAACTGGCCCTGGCAAAGGAAGTGAAGCTCCCTGTGGTAATCCACAGCCGGGAGGCCGCTAAGGACACTCTGGATATCATGAAAGCGGAGCACAGGGGAACCACGGGCGGTGTAATCCATTGCTTTTCCGGCTCCAGGGAGATGGCCAGGGAGTATCTGGACATGGGCTACTACATTGGCGTGGGAGGCGTGGTCACCTTTAAAAACGCCAGAGTCCTGAAGGAAGTGGTGGAGTACGCACCCCTGGACCGGATCTTGGCGGAGACGGACTGTCCCTATCTGGCCCCTGTGCCGTACCGCGGAAAGCGCAACTCATCCCTGATGATTCCCTATATTTTGGATGCCATTGCCCAGATCAAGGGAGTGAACAGGGAGGAAGCTGAGAGAGCCACCTGGGAGAACGCTATGAGGATGTACCGGTTGGTCTGAAAAGCGGTGCGCCGAGCGTATTTAATTCGAAAAGAAATTGAGGTAAGGATGGAAAAATTATCAAATCCGCAGAAAACGATAGAGATTATACAGAAATACCAGTTTGATTTCCAGAAGAAATTTGGGCAGAATTTTCTGATTGACGGTCATGTACTGGACAAGATCATTGCCTCGGCACAGATTAGCAAAGAGGACTTTGTGTTGGAGATCGGCCCCGGAATCGGGACAATGACCCAGTATCTGGCAGAGGCGGCCGGACGCGTGGTAGCGGTGGAGATTGACAAGGTGCTGATCCCCATACTAAAGGAGACGCTGGTTGACTATGAAAATGTAACAGTCATCAACCAGGATGTTCTGAAGCTGGATATTGGAAAGCTGGCCCGTGAGGAGAATGGGGGAAGACCCATCAAGGTGGTGGCGAATCTGCCCTACTATATTACTACGCCTATCATTATGGGGCTGTTTGAGAGCCATGTTCCCATAGACAGTATCACAGTTATGGTGCAAAAGGAGGTTGCAATGAGGATGCAGGCAGGACCGGGCTCCAAGGACTACGGAGCCCTGTCCCTGGCGGTCCAGTATTATGCCAAACCCTACATTGTGGCCAATGTGCCCCCCAATTGCTTTATGCCAAGGCCAAAGGTGGGGAGCGCAGTGATCCGGCTCACCAAGTATGAAGAACCCCCGGTGACCGTAAAGGATGAAAAGCTGCTGTTTCAGATTATACGGGCCTCTTTTAACCAGCGAAGAAAGACTCTGCAAAATGGGCTGAACAATTCACCGGAGATTCCAGCTGCGAAAGAGGAGATTGCGGGAGCTATTGCAGAGCTGGGAGTGCAGCCAAGCGTGCGAGGGGAGGCGCTTACCCTTGCGCAGTTTGCAAAATTGGCTGACTGTCTGGCTGCCAGGATCAAATAGGGTAGTTAGCTCACTTTTTTCTTCACAGAATCTTAAAGAGTTTTTGATAAATCTGTGGTATATTAAAGGAGAACCTGAGGCTTCTGAGGGAGAGGGCTTTGGGTGGAGGCAGAAAAAGTTAGCTGCCATATGATAGAAAAGGGGTGACACATATGGTAAATAAACAACATTTTGAGTTTCTATCCAATGATCACATCACATTGATCCATGCAGTGAAGTGGGTGCCTGAAGGGGAAGTAAAGGCAGTGCTTCAGATTTCACATGGAATGGTGGAGTTTGTGGAGCGGTACGATCTGTTTGCACAGTATTTAGCCGAGAGGGGTGTCCTGGTGGTGGGAAACGACCATCTGGGGCATGGAAGGTCTATCCGAAGCAAGGAGGATTACGGCTATTTTGCCAGTGAACATGGAAACATGGTTCTGATTAAGGACATTCACAGACTGCGAAAGATGATGCAGGAGCTCTACTCGGCAGCACCTTATTTTTTGCTGGGACACAGTATGGGGTCCTTTTTAACCAGGCAGTATATCTGCTGCTACGGCAGGGGGCTTAGCGGAGTCATCATTATGGGTACGGGATACCAGCCTAGGGCAGTGGTGAAGACAGGCATGATGCTGTGTGAAAGTCTGGCAAAGGTCTATGGCTGGAGACACCGGAGCAGACTGGTGGATGCCATGGCTTTTGGGGGCTACAACAGAGGAATGAGCCAGCCGCGCACAGACAGAGACTGGCTGACAAAGGATGAGAAGATTGTGGATGCCTATATTGCGGACGAGCGATGTCAGTTTATGTTCACATTAAATGCCTACTACAATATGTTCTTAGGTTTGTATAAGCTCACAAGCCCATCCTACCTGAAAAAGATGCCCAAAAAACTGCCAGTATTTTTTGTGGCAGGGGCAGACGACCCGGTGGGAAACTACGGGAAAAGTGTCATGAAAGTATACGGAGAGTTTAAGGATCTGGGTATGCGCGATGTAAAGTGCAGGCTTTATCCAGGAGACAGGCATGAGATACTGAATGAACTGGACAAAGACAAAGTTTTTGAGGAACTGTATAAATGGCTCTCGGAACACTTGGAGAGTGAGGAACAGACAGGAGGAAAATAGATGAAGAAAAACAGACTGATCGCAGTGGTTTTGGCATTGGCAACCTTTCTGACTTCAGGTATGACCGTATTGGCGGATCGGGTGGATGCTAAGCTGGATAAGCCTTTTATTTCTCTGGGGGCGGACCTAAACGCTGAAGAAAAAGCGCGGGTGCTGAATATACTGGGGGTCAAAGAAGAGGATTTAGGGCAGTATGATGTCCTTACTATCACCAACAGCGATGAGCATGAGTATCTGGATGAATATTTGGATGCCAGCGTGATCGGCACCAAAGCACTCTCATCCGTGCTGGTGGTAGGCAAAGAGTCCGGATACGGGATTCAGGTCAGTACCAACAATATTTCCTACTGCACTCCCGGCATGTATCAGAATGCATTGATTACCGCAGGGGTGGTGGACGCAGATGTGACTGTGGCCGGTCCCTACTCTATCTCAGGAACAGCCGCTCTGGTGGGAGCCATCAAGGCCTACGAGGCCATGACCGGGGAGGATGTCTCCAAAGAACAGCTGGATGCAGCAAACAATGAATTGGTTATCACTGGTGAAATTGTGGAGAGCGTGGGAGACGCCGAGAAGGTGGAGCAGTTGATTGCCCTTGTGAAGCAGAAAGTGGTTGAAGGGGGAATCAGCAGTGAGGAGGATATCCTGAATCTGGTGGATCAGGCTTCAGAGGAGCTGGAGGTACAGCTCTCCGATGAGGACAGGGCCAAGATTGCCAGTCTGATGGAGAAGATTGACGGCTTAAACCTGAATGTGGATGCCATCAAGGAACAGGCGAAGGAGCTGTATGACAAGCTGGATCAGCTGGATTTCCATTTTGACAAAGAGAGCGTGGGGAATTTCTTTACGAAGATCATTGATGCCATTGTAGGCTTTTTCCAGAATTTGTTCGGATAAAATATCGGCTAATTGAGAAGAGGGTGTAGAAAATCATCAAAATAGATGATTTTCTACACCCTCTTTTTTTGATTTTTTCCGCAGAAAAAGAGCTGCTGCTCCAGTAAATTATTTATCTGCTTTTGCAACAGCCCCTATTGATATATTCAGTGTTCACTGCTGTCCGATGATCCTTCCATAAGGGAATCCTCCTCCTGGGGTATGTAGTGATCAAAGATCCGTACAAACATCAGAGAATTAAGGAAGGCGATCAGGGAGAAGCCCACCATGATCCAGACAATCAAGCCATAGGCAAGCACAATGGGAATCGTAAGGGTGGCAATCGCGGGGGCGAAACCAACCAGGAGAATCACAATGGTGAAAGGCAGATGGCGGATGGACATCAGCATGGCATTTTTAAAGGTATTCTTTATAGTATTGTCAAACTTAGCCAGAAGCGGAAAGATATAGGAGAGCACCATAGCATAGATCAAAGCGACCATATAAAGCCCGTAGGTAACCACCTTGAGAAGTCCTGTACTTTCCACCTGCTGGACAATGCGAAAATCCATACCCAGCAGCAGACCGGCTACAAGCAGGATTAGCCAGATAATAGTTGCCTGTTTAAAATTTTCGCGGAAGGATTTGAAAAAGCTTTTTACTATGTAGGATTCCTCATTGCGCGCCATCTTCATTGTCACATAATTCATAGCAGTCACGGAAGCGCCAATGGTTACGATGGGAATACAGCAGACGATAAATACCACATTCAGAATGATCAGGTCTGCCACCCTGCTCATAAAGGTGAAAAATTTGTTATCCATGTTGAATATCCGGCCCATACCTGTACCTCATTTCTATTATTATCAGAATAATTATAGCGGATTGGGATGTAAAAAGCAAATAAAGAAATCATAAAAAGGGAAATTCGTGTAATATTGAGTAATGTAAAAATTCAGAAGGGGGAGGTCTGTTACTTGCGTTGCCACCCGGGTGACTGTGTTCTGGAACATAGAAATTCCCTAGAGCTTGTTTGGAGATCGCCTGAGTGGCACCATCTCCCGCCTACGGGAAACAGCTTCCACCGGCGCAGGGCTATCCTTCGTGGACAATTAGCGTGCGCTTTTAATGTAGATGAAATCCTCTGCTTACGGAAACTTAGGGACGAAGGAGCTCCTGAGTCCCTTAGTTGTAGTTAGCAGATAGTTCATCGGAATGTTGCACGCGTCCACGAAGGATAGCCCTGCGCCGGTGGAAGCGTCCCCCTCATCCAATAACGGACCAAACCTGTCTAAACGGTTACTATATTGAATGTTGGGACGGATTCGTGTATAATCAATGTACATGCCCAAAGGTTGGACAGGGTAAATTGTACAGAAGGAGATTTTTTATGGAGATGGATGAAAGGAAGAGACGGAAGATCAGAAATGGAATTACAGCGGTGTCCCTGGTGCTTTTGGCAGGGGTTGCGGTGTTTCTGTTTCTCTCAGCCAAACAGCAGAGTGTGAACCAGGGGGCTTTTATGGGAATAATCATTGGTTTTTTGGTCGTATACTGGATTCTGCTGGATATTGTAGAGCCAAGGCTGCTGCATGAGCTGGACGACATCACACCGGAGAGAAAGAGCGCGTATTACAAGTATATTTTTATGGATGCAGTGGGATATGCAGGCCTGGCCTTTTTTGTCCTGAGTCTGGGCGAAAAGGGAAGCATGGGAATACTGGGGGCAGTGGTTTATGTAATGGCAGTCAGCATGAAACGCAAGGCAAAGGATGAGTTTTTAGGATATGTGCCTGAGAGTGAGCAGGAGGAAGACATCCAGGAGGAGCAGGCCATAGATCAGGAACAAGGGACGGACATGGAGTTTCTGGAAGAGAGGCCGGAAGCACAGATCGAAGAAGAGGAGCAGCAAACCGGTCAGGAGATGCAAACTGAGTACAGAGATAACGGAGACGAAAAACCTGAGGAGTGAGCATAATAAAGAATGGGAATGCGTATAATGGATTAACATCTTTTAGGGTGGCATTTTTTTGAAGTGGAGAAAAGCGATAGGATTCATTATAGCGGCAGTCTTATTATTGGGATGGGGGCACGCGGCAGCGAGTCAGGCAGCCTGGGCGGACATACAGGAAGTAAAGCCCAAAATTGCCTTGACTTTTGACGACGGCCCCCATCCTATATATACGCCAAAGCTACTGGATGGGCTGAAGGAGAGAAAGGTAAAAGCGACCTTTTTCGTGGTGGGCAAGAATATTGTGGGAAATGAAGAGATCATAAAACGTATGGATCAGGAGGGACATCTGATCGGGAATCATACCTATGATCATGTGAAGATCACAGCTCTCAAGCCGGAAGCGGCCTGCGAACAGATCGTCAAGACCAGCAGTCTGGTAAAAGAAATCACAGGGAAGGATACAGAGTACATACGGCCTCCCTTTGGGGAGTGGGATAAATCGCTGGAGTGCGGGATCAATCTGTTTCCGGTGCTCTGGAGTATAGATCCCCTTGACTGGACCACAAAAAATACGGACCAGGTGGTAAACAAAGTAGTGGAGGAAGCGGAGGAAGACGCAATTATCCTGTTACACGATTACTATGATTCCTCTGTGGAGGCGGCTCTGCGTATAGTGGATATACTGCAGGCAGAGGGATATGAATTTGTCACTGTGGATAAACTGATTTTAGAATAGAAGGAATGTACGATGGATTTATTTGATTATATGAGAAGCAATTCAATGGAGAAAGAAGCCCCCTTAGCATCCAGGATGCGTCCCAGGACCCTGGATGAAGTAGTGGGGCAGCAGCATATCATAGGCAGGGACAAACTGCTCTATCGGGCAATTAAAGCGGACAAGCTCAGTTCTATTTTTTTTTACGGCCCTCCGGGAACCGGAAAAACTACCCTGGCCAAGGTGATCGCAAACACTACCAGCGCCATTTTTACACAGATCAATGCCACAGCGGCGGGCAAGAAGGATATGGAGGAAGTGGTGAAGCAGGCTAAAGACAATATGGGGATGTACGAAAAACGGACAATCCTCTTTGTGGATGAGATACACCGATTCAATAAAGGGCAGCAGGATTACCTTCTCCCCTTTGTGGAGGACGGAACCCTGATCCTGATCGGAGCCACCACGGAAAATCCTTATTTTGAGGTCAACAGTGCTCTTATCTCCAGATCTATTGTCTTTGAATTGAAGTCGTTGGAAAAAGCGGATATCCGGCAGCTCATAGAGCGGGCTGTGTATGACAGAGAGAGAGGGATGGGGGCATACAATGCTGTCATTGACCCGGAGGCAGAAGAGTTTCTGGCTGACATCGCAGGCGGGGATGCCAGAGCGGCTCTAAATGCAGTGGAACTGGGCGTTCTCACTACCCAGCCAGGAGGGGACGGAAAGATTCATCTGACACTGGAGGTGGCCTCGGAGTGTATTCAGAAGAGAGTGGTCCGCTATGATAAGACAGGGGACAACCACTATGACACCATTTCCGCTTTTATCAAGAGTATGCGGGGATCAGACCCGGACGCGGCTGTGTACTATCTGGCCAGGATGCTCTATGCGGGAGAGAGTGTCACCTTTATCGCGCGCAGGATCATGATCTGCGCCTCGGAGGATGTGGGTAATGCAGATCCTCAGGCTTTGCAGGTAGCCGTGGCGGCCGCGCAGGCCGTAGAGCGGGTGGGGATGCCTGAGGCCCAGTTGATTCTGGCCCAGGCAGTCTTGTACGTGGCTACTGCGCCCAAGAGCAACTCCGCCACCAATGCCATCTTTGCTGCAACAGAGGCGGTTAAGCGCACAAAGGCAACTGTGCCTGTGCATCTCATGGATTCCCACTATAAAGGAGCATCCAGGCTGGGCCATGGTGTTGGATATGAATATGCACACAACTGCCCCAGGCACTTTTCCAGACAGAGATATCTGCCTGAAGAGCTGGAGGATGAGAAATTTTATGAACCCAGTGAAAATGGGTATGAGAGGACCATCGCAGAATACCTGAGATGGATCACATCAGCTCCTTCATGAGATACGCGTAAATTTCCTGGCATTTGTCCTTCCAGTGGTCGCAGATGGCCACTGCCTGTTCTTTGGCCGGGACCGTGAGCGTTAGTTCAATCAGATCGGAATGCTTTTCCTTTACGCGGCACTGGACAGCATACTCGCCGTCCGTATTTTTGTAGTAGTCAGCCACTACGGACACTTCATTGCGCAGCCGAAAGCGATTCTTTTTCAAATAGCGGTTGATATCATCCAGGATGGGCTGGGAGATCTTGTTTTCAAAGTACTCCAGTGTCTCGATGCCGGAGTCGGTGATGTGGTACTGGGAGGTATTGCGCACCGTCTCCGCACGGATCAGCTCAGATTCCTTCAGCTCAGAGATCGCCTGCTGCAGTGTAAAATAAGTGGTGTATCCCTGCTCCAGTATAAAGTCAGAAAGTTGACCATTGGTGAGAGGAAAATTCACTTTCTTGAGCATGTACAAAATGATCAGCTTGTATAAAGTAAGGGGTTCAGCCATAATTACTCCTTTCCCGGGCGTAAAGACGGCCCTGCCAGGTGTTTCGGATTTTCATTTCACGGTGAATCTGGTTTAAAACGGATCGCTTGTTTGTGCTCCAGAGGGGGGCGGTCAGCAGATCCTTAGGCCCGTCCCCTGTGAGGCGGTGGACGGTGATTTCCGGGGAGAGCTGTTCCAGGCAGGCGATCACCAGATCCACATACTCATCCTGCTCCATGATATGAAAACCGGTGGAAGCATAGTAGTCCGCCAGGTCAGTTCCCTCCAGAACGTGGAGCAGCTGAAGCTTTACGCCCTGAATATCCATGCGGTTCAAATAGCGCATGGTTGCAAGTATATCCTCCCTGGACTCACCGGGGAGCCCCAGAATCGTGTGGACCACCACATCCAGTCCCTTAGAGCGCAGTCCGTGGACAGCCTCATCGAAGCAGGAGAGGGGATATCCTCTGCGTATCAGAGCAGCGGTCTCTTCGTGGATCGTCTGCAGGCCCAATTCCACACTCACCGGTTTAAAACAGTTCAGTTCAAAAAGCAGCTCCAAAACCTCCCGGGGAAGGCAGTCCGGCCTGGTTCCCACAGAGAGGCCCACCACATCCGGATGAGACAGGGCTTCTGTGAAAAGAACGCGCAGGTACTCAGGTGGAGCATAGGTGTTCGTATAAGCCTGAAAATACGCAATAAAACGGCGGGCTGGGAACTTTTTTTGTATCCCGGTCTTCTGCGTTTCAATCTGGTCCGTGATGGAGAGGGAGGCATCCCCGGCAAAGTCACCGGAGCCCCCTGCACTACAGAAGATACACCCGCGGGAATCCAGAGTTCCGTCCCGGTTGGGACAGGTCATGCCCCCGTTGAGGGAGACTTTGTAAATTTTTTCGCCATACTGCTTCCTCAACTGATAATCCAGGGAACGGTATGGCTTTTCGCCCCATAACATGTCTGTTTACACCCCATTCATAATGATTTTTGTTTCAATCTACGCTCGGTAATTTAACAGGATACGACCATATCTTTCGATGCGTTGATTAACTTCATGTCAGTGGGGGATACCGATTTCTTTGCGCCCGCCACTGCCGTTATTCTTGTTGAAAAGCTAATGTTATCATAGCATCTGTGAGACAAGATTTCAACAACCCGAGACTTTTTCATCAAATGAATAGGTGAGGCTTCACAGATTCTGCAAAATAATGTATAATCATTACAATACGTAAAGAAATGAGGTCATGCCTATGAATCTTACGAAAGATCAGAAGGAAAAGCTTGTGATGGCGGTGCAGGCAGTACTGGGTGCTCTGTTTATCGGACTTTCCATAAAAAACAGTGCGAAGACCCAATCAGATCAAATGAAAAAGGTCTTGGCAAAGAATGCTAAGCAGGCGGGAAAACTGTATAAGCTGGAGTACAAGCTTCAGAAAAGAGAACTAAAGCGAAAGTATAGACATACAGGCACTGTAAAAAAGGAATCCTGGTTTGCCAGACATATCAGCTAAACCAGATATCACCAGTACAGTACACTAGGAATGAAAGTCAGGAAAGGAGTCCAGAAATATGAGCCTGCTCATTAAAAATGGAAGAGTCATTGACCCCGGAACGGGGAGAGACGGAGAGTATGATATACTGATAGAAGAGGGACGCATTGTAAAGGTCGACAAAAACATAGAGGAAGAGACGGATGAGGTGCTGGACGCAGAGGGGTGCTACGTGATGCCGGGTCTGATTGACCTGCATGTGCACCTGCGGGACCCGGGATTCACCTACAAAGAGACAGTGGAATCTGGGGCCATGGCGGCTGCGAGAGGCGGCATCACCACAGTTGTGGCTATGCCGAATACCAAGCCGGTGACGGATGAGAAGACGAGAGTGGCCTATGTACACCACAAAGCAGAGATGATGGCCCCGATCCATGTGCTCCAGGCAGGGGCAATCACCAAAGGACAGGCAGGGAAGGAACTGGCTGATATCGAGGGCATGGTGGCGGCGGGAGCGCCTGCCATCAGCGAGGACGGCAAGTCTGTAATGGATTCCGGGCTTTACCGCCAGGCTATGCGTAAGGCTGCAAAGCTGGGAATTCCGGTTCTGGCACACTGCGAGGATATCAATATGGTGGAAGGCGGAGTGGTAAATGAGGATGAAAACACAAAGGCCCTGGGACTGAAGGGGATCAGCAACGCTGTGGAGGATGTGATTGCGGCCAGAGACATCATGCTGGCAAAGGAGACAGGGGCAAGGCTGCACTTATGCCACTGTTCTACAGCCGGCAGTGTAGAGATGGTCAGAAAGGCTAAGGCTGAGGGAGTTGCTGTGACCGCAGAGGTATGTCCCCACCACTTTATCCTGTCTACGGAAGACATAAAGAAAGCGGATGCCAATTATAAGATGAATCCCCCCCTTCGCACACGCCAGGATGTGGATGCGCTGGTGCAGGGACTTAAAGACGACATCATGGACGTGATCTCCACAGACCATGCGCCTCACAGCGTGGAGGAAAAGAGTCTGCCAATAGACAAGGCGCCTTTTGGCATTGTAGGGCTTGAGACATCTGTGGCATTGACCATGACAGAGCTGGTACACAAGGGGATTTTGACCCCAATGCAGATGGCAGAGAAGATGAGCGCCAATCCGGCTAAAGTTCTCGGGATTGACAGGGGAACTCTGGAAGAGGGGAAAGAAGCGGATGTGACTGTGATTGACCCCAATGCCGAGTTTACCATCTGCGCGGAGGAATTTGCCTCAAAAGGAAGGAACACCCCCTTTGAGGGAAGAGAGGTAAAGGGCAGAGTGATGGCTACTATCTGCGGCGGCAGAATTGTCTACCGCTATACGGACGAAATGAGATAAGGAGAAAATTAGATTATGATACAGAAACTGATAAGCAATATTCAGAAAACGCACGCACCCATTGTTGTGGGACTGGACCCTATGATGAATTATATTCCGGAGCACATTCAAAAAAAAGCATTTGAAGAGTACGGGGAGACACTCAAGGGGGCTGCTGAGGCCATCTGGCAGTACAATAAAGAAATTGTGGACTGTACCTGGGACCTGATCCCGGCAGTAAAGCCCCAGATTGCCATGTATGAGCAGTTCGGCATTGAGGGAATGATTGCGTATAAGAGAACTGTGGATTACTGTAAGGAAAAGGGCCTGGTAGTGATTGGAGACATAAAAAGAGGCGACATCGGATCTACCTCCGCTGCCTATGCGGTGGGGCACCTGGGCAGGGTACAGGTGGGCAGTAAGAGCTATGCGGGATTTGACGAGGATTTTGCCACTGTCAATCCCTATCTGGGATCAGACGGAATCAAGCCGTTTATTGATGTGTGTAAAGAGGAAAAAAAGGGCATTTTTATTTTAGTGAAGACTTCCAATCCATCCAGCGGAGAGTTCCAGGATCAGTTGGTGGACGGACGTCCCCTCTATGAGCTGGTGGGCGAGAAGGTAGCCCAGTGGGGAGCAGAGTGTATGGGAGAGAACTATAGCTATGTGGGCGCTGTGGTGGGAGCTACTTACCCCGAGATGGGCAAGGTGCTGCGCAGAATCATGCCCAAATCCTTTATTCTGGTGCCCGGATATGGAGCACAGGGTGGAAAAGGTGCGGATCTGGTACACTTTTTTAACGAGGACGGACTGGGAGCCATCGTGAATTCTTCCAGAGGAATTATTGCAGCGTACAAGCAGGAAAAGTATGCAAAGTACGGTGCAGAGCATTTTGGAGATGCGGCGAGAGCAGCGGTGAAGGATATGGCAGAGGATATTGACACTGCATTGAAAAACCGATAGAAAAGAAACCGACAGGGGACAAGCGCCCTGATGTTTATCGATACAAAGGAGAGTTAGAATGTCAGAAAAATTTCAAGAGAACTGCCGGATCATCAGCCAGGATAGGATCGGAACCGGAATCTTCAGCATGTGGCTTCAGACCGGGGAAATAGCGGGGAAAGCCAAAGCAGGCCAGTTCATCTCCCTGTACTGCGCGGATGGAAGCCGTCTGCTGCCGCGCCCCATCAGTATCTGTGAGATCAGGCCGGATGAGGGACTGCTGCGCATCGTTTACCGGGTTGCAGGCGAAGGAACCGAAGAGTTTTCTAAGTTGAAGGCACAAGAGACGGTCAGGGTGATGGGCCCCCTAGGAAATGGTTTTCCCACAGAGCGGACCAGGCCTGGTATGAAGGCCCTGCTCATCGGAGGGGGAATCGGTTTGCCTCCTCTTGTGGAGTTGGGAAGACAGCTGGCAGGTGAGGTGCAGGTAGCTGCCGGATTTCGGGATGAGCGCTTTCTGGAGGAGGAGCTCGGTTCTTTTGACGCTTATGCGGTGGCCACCGAGGATGGGAGCGCAGGAACAAAGGGAAATGTGCTGGATGCCATCCGCGAGCAGAACCTGGAGGCGGATATTATCTATGCATGCGGACCTACTCCTATGCTTCGGGCGCTGAAAGCGTATGCCCAGGAGAAGGAGATCGAGTGCTGGTTGTCACTGGAGGAGAGGATGGCATGCGGAATCGGCGCCTGTCTGGCCTGTGTGTGCAAGTCCAAAGAGGTAGATGGACACACCCATGTACACAATAAGAGAGTCTGTAAAGAAGGACCAGTCTTTTTATCCACGGAGGTGGAGATATGATTAATACAAAAGTAAACATCGCGGGCGTAGAGCTGAAGAATCCAATGATGACAGCATCCGGAACCTTTGGGTCAGGGGAAGAGTACAGTGAATTTATAGATTTGAACAAGCTGGGGGCAGTGGTGACAAAGGGTGTGGCTAATGTGCCCTGGCCGGGAAATCCCACGCCCAGAGTGGCGGAGACTTATGGGGGAATGCTCAATGCCATTGGTCTTCAGAATCCGGGTGTGGAAGTATTTGTAAAGAGAGATCTGCCCTTTTTAAAGCAGTTTGACACGAAAGTGATTGTGAATGTGTGTGGAAAAAGTGCGGAGGATTACTGTGAGGTTGTGGAGCGGCTCTCGGATGAGCCGGTAGATCTGCTGGAAATCAACATCAGTTGTCCCAATGTGAAAGAGGGAGGGATCGCCTTTGGGCAGAATCCCGCTTCCGTGGAGGAGATCACCAGGATGGTGAAGCGGGTGGCAAAGCAGCCCATTATTATGAAGCTGAGTCCCAACGTTACGGATATCACTGAGACTGCCCGTGCTGCCCAGGCGGGCGGAGCGGATGCACTGTCTCTGATCAATACACTCACAGGAATGAAGATTGATGTGAACCGCCGCACCTTTGTGCTGGCAAATAAAACTGGTGGAATGTCGGGGCCTGCTGTGAAACCCATTGCTGTGCGCATGGTTTATCAGGTGGCCTGCGCGGTGAATCTGCCCATAATAGGGATGGGGGGGATTTCCAGCGCGGAGGATGCCCTGGAATTTATTTTAGCAGGAGCCACAGGAGTTTCCGTGGGCACGGCCAACTTTTATAACCCACAGGCCACGAGGGAAGTGGCAGAGGGGATTGCGGACTATATGGAGCGCAACGGGATTGAAAAGATTACGGAATTGATCGGGGCTGTGCGTTGAGCAGCGGGGAAGCAGAAGGAAAATTTTTAGAGGAAATAAGGAGAAAACCAACATATGGAGAGTTACAAGAAAGAGTTTATCGATTTTATGGTGGACAGCCAGGTGCTGAAGTTTGGGGAGTTTACGTTAAAGAGCGGCAGAAAGTCTCCGTTCTTTATGAATGCGGGAGCCTATGTGACGGGCACTCAGCTGCGCAAGCTGGGAGAGTATTACGCTAAGGCCATCCGCGACAATTACGGGCTGGACTTTGACGTGCTGTTCGGGCCGGCATACAAGGGAATTCCTCTGAGTGTTGCCACAACTATGGCAATCAGCGACCTTTACGGTAAAGACATCCGCTACTGTTCCAACCGTAAGGAAGCCAAGGATCACGGAGATGCGGGGATTTTGCTGGGGAGTGCCATCCGGGATGGGGACAGAGTGGTTATTATTGAGGATGTGACCACCTCCGGAAAATCTATTGAGGAAACCTTTCCTATTTTGAGGGCACAGGGAGATGTGGAGATCAAGGGGCTTATGGTATCGCTAAACCGGATGGAGAGAGGAAAAGGCACAAAGAGCGCACTGGAGGAGATCCAGGAGAAATACGGATTTCCGGCAGCTGCGATCGTGACCATGGAAGAGGTGGTGGAGTGTCTTTACAATAAGGAATGTCATGGGCAGATTGTCATCAATGACGCCATAAAGTCTGCCATTGACGCATATTATGAAGAATACGGAGCAAAATAAGCAGGCGGAATATCAGAGGAGGACTTTGCATGAACGAGAAAATCTATAAAACCATGGGCAATGTTGGCGGAGCAAACCTGGTTATGGGCATCATAATCATGGTCACAGGAATTTCTGCGGGTATCATGATGATTATCAACGGGGCAAGACTCTTAAAGAATAAAAAGAATGTGTTAATTTAGATTATGAAGAAGGAAACAAAGAGAATGATACGTATCGCCGGCTTTGTGATGTTTGTGTGCTACCTGCTGGCGCTTACGTACTTTCTGTTTTTTGCAGAGAGCTATGGAAGAGCGATACAGGACAGGCAGTACTCATACAATCTGACGCCCCTAAAAGAAATCAAGCGGTTCTGGACATACAGAGAGAGCCTGGGTTTGATGGCAGTCTTCCTGAATCTGGCGGGAAATGTTCTGGCATTTGTCCCCTTTGGGGCAATACTGCCGGTGCTGTGGAACCGGACCCGCGGGTTTATCCGGATTGGAGTGATGACCTTTGAGTTTAGCTTGCTGGTGGAGACCATACAGCTGGTATCCAAGGTAGGGAGCTTTGATGTGGATGACCTGCTTTTAAATACGCTGGGGGGAATCCTGGGGTACGCAGCTTTTGTTGTCTGTAATTACATGAGGAGAAAGTTATATGGCTAAAAAACGTATGTACTCATTTGCTGAGAAAAAGCATTCTCAGAGAGGGCTGGTGTCCAGTATTCTGGGAGGGATTTCTCTAGTGATTTTCCTGGTTCTGTCTTACCTGGCGTACTATCTGGGAGGAGAGGGAGGAGCATATCTGGGCTCCATTGGGCTGACAGGTGTGATCTTTGCCATAACGGGCTTTATTCTGGGGCTTTTAAGCTTTCGGGAGTCCAATACCCTTTATTTTTTCTCCAAATTGGGCTCTATTTTAAACGGATGTGTACTGGCGGTCTGGATCTTTGTAATCTTGATCGGAATCTGAGATGGAGGGTGGAAAAATGGACAGGCTGAAACAGCAGATGGATTTTATTTTAGAAGTGGACAAACTGAAAAATATTGGTAGGCAGACATATCTTTCAAGCGGTGAGCGAAAGGAGAATGATGCGGAGCACTCCTGGCATCTGGCTCTGATGTGCACCCTGTTGGCGGAACATGCAAACAGGAAAATTGACGTTCTGCGGACTATGACCATGGTGCTGATCCATGATATCGTGGAGATAGATGCAGGAGATACCTATGCCTATGACGCGCAGGGAAATGCATCTAAGAGGGAGCGGGAAGTAAGGGCAGCAGAGCGCATCTTTCATCTTCTTCCCGATGATCAGGCCGCATACATGAGAGAGCTCTGGGAGGAGTTTGAGGAGGGGGAGACTGCGGAGGCTAAGTTTGCTCTCACCTTGGACAAGGTGCAGCCGGTGATGCTCAATGCAGCTTCCGGTGGAAAGTCCTGGAGAGAGCATGAGGTGGGACTTCCGCAGATTTTGAAGCGCAACGAGCGCACTCCGGAAGGGTCAGAGGCGGTTTGGCAGTATGCGAAAGGCCTGATTTGTGAAAATGTAGAAAAAGGAAATATTAAGGAGTAAGGGATATGCAGGAAGAGATTCAGATTGTAAAAGAGCGCTATGAACTTACTATAGAACGTATCTCCTCTATTTTAGAGGAGGATACGGTACCGGAGCCGTTTGACGATTATTTCAGAAAAACGGCCTCTTTTCTTTTAAAGATGAAAACCGTGAAGGAGCAGATTGAGAGCGGGGCGGTAAGTACGTTTTCACTGGAACAGTGGCAGGAGATGAACCATGGGATGTACGAGGATATTCTGCCGGAAAATTACCACGAAAGCTACGGAAATCCGGACTATGCGGTGGAGAAGCTGGGTGAGATACACGGTAGAATCCTGAGTTTTCTCTATACGGAACTGAGGGGCATTATCGTTTACGTCTTTGAGGAGCGCCTGGAAGAAATAACGATTCTGCAGGAGCTTTTTATTGAGATTTACAACTGCTTTGAGGAGGAGCTTCCCACCTATCGGACCATCCAGCAGATTGTCTACTGGTTTGTCAGTGACTACAGTGATCTCACCGTAACCCGGCGGGTACGTGAGGCGGTAGATCCCGCCTTAGATTTTGCTGTGAGAATCGTGATGGAGGGGGATCTGCAGGACCTGCGCTATCTGTATAAATACGGAGAGTATATTTCGGAAAATGAGATCGAGACAGCCATACATCTCAATAAGCTTCCGGAGGAGACCATAAAGCTGATGGCATCCACCTACACGGAGGGATACCGGATTGGGTTTGAGCTGGGAAACAAGGACCTGTCAAAAAAGAAAACGGTAAATATCCGGTATAAGATTGGCTTTGAGCGCATGATACGCCAGGCGGTCCTCAACTTTGAAAAGATGGGGCTAAAACCAATCATCTACCGGGCAGCCACTGCAAGCATTAACAAGAGACAGCACCATAGGATAGGTTATTATGGAGGGATTCCCAACAAGCAGTTTGACTATGATCACAGGGCAGACAGTGCAATCTATCTGGACAAGCCTTTTGCTGAGCGGAAGCTGGGTGTTCAAAGGACTGCTTACGAGAAGTATAAGGAGATGGCCTATGTCCACGGAGGACCTGCGTGTGTGGAGACCTTCGGGGAGGATCCATTTGTACCCTGTAACAAGGAGAGCGCTTATCACCTCTCACCAAAACAGCAGCAGCTCAGCGTTTATCTGGACAATGAATCTGTTCAGATTACCAACCGGTATATCAGGGGGGAGGAGCGCAGCTTTACCATTATTGCATTTCCAATCCCAGAGATCGGAGATCAGTTTGCCGAAATCTTTGATGAAGTGGTAAAGATCAACACCCTTGACTATCAGAAATACAGCCGGATTCAGCAGACGATCATAGAGGCCCTGGACCGGGGGTGTGCGGTGCACATAGAGGGACAGGGCGGCAACCACACAGACCTGACCGTGCAGCTTCATACACTGAAGGATGCTAAAAGGGAAACCAATTTCGAAAACTGTGTGGCGGACGTAAACATTCCGGTGGGAGAAGTATTCACATCACCAGTATTAAAGGGCACAAACGGTATTCTGGAGGTGAGCCGGGTCTATCTTAACGAGCTGTGCTACCAAGGCCTGCACCTGGAGTTTCAGGATGGTATGGTTACTGACTACACCTGTACAAACTTCGAGTCAGAGGAGCAGAATCAGGAGTATATCCGGGAGAATATTTTATTTCACCACGCCTCTCTTCCTATGGGAGAATTTGCCATAGGCACCAATACAACTGCCTACGCTGCGGCAAGAAGATACGGGATAGCTAAGAGGCTGCCCATTCTGATCGCGGAGAAGATGGGACCCCACTTTGCTGTGGGAGACACCTGCTACAGCTGGTCTGAGGATACGCCGGTGTTTAACCCGGATGGACGGGAGATCATTGCCAGGGACAATGAGGTTTCCATCCTGCGCAGGGAGGATGCGGGAAAAGCTTACTATGGCTGCCACACAGATATCACCATACCATACCAGGAGCTGGGGCATATTGAGGTGATCTCTCCGGATGGAAGCAGGATTCCCATTATCAAAAACGGCAGGTTTGTGCTGCCGGGTACGGAAGAATTGAATATACCTCTGGAGGAAAAGGATGAAGTATAAGATAATGGTGTTTGATTTGGACGGAACCCTGACCAACTCTGAGAAGAAGATCACACCCTACACAAAAGAGGTACTGCTGCGGTATCAGCAGAGCGGAGGAAGGGTAGTGCTGGCATCCGGGCGTCCCACTTATGGGGTGGCGCCTCTTGGGGAGGAATTGTCCCTGGACAGGTACGGGGGCTTTCTTCTCTCCTTTAACGGCGGAATGATCACGGATTGCCGTACAGGTAAGGCAGTATATGAGAGTTCTTTGAACCAGGAGGCTGTGAGGAGGATTTGTGATCTGTCGGTAGAGCATGGGACAGCGCTGGTGTCCTATCAGGATGAGTGGCTGATCACAGAGCAGCCGGATGACTTCTATATTTTAAAAGAGTCCAGCATTAATCATATGGAGATTAAAAAGGTGGAAAGTCTGGTTGATTATATAACCTTTCCAGTGACAAAGTGTCTAATGACTGCCAACTCCCATCATCTGGCGCAGGTGGAACCTAAGGTGAGGGAGGCACTGGGGACGAGGTTTTCAGTTTACCGATCAGAGCCGTATTTCCTGGAGATCATGCCAGAGAATATTGATAAGGCGGCCTCCCTGCAGCGGCTACTCAATATTTTGAAAATGAACAGAGAGAGCTTAGCGGCATTCGGTGACGGATTTAACGACAAATCCATGCTTGCCTTTGCGGGGCTGGGGGTGGCTATGCGCAATGCCCAGGAGGCAGTGAAGGCAGTGGCCGACTGTGTTACTCTTTCAAATGACAATGAGGGAGTGGCGTATATGGTGAACAAACTGATGGAAGAGGAAGCAGAATAGTTGACAAGGAAGCCCTGAGTTAGTAAAATATAAAATTAGGGAACGTTTGAAAATACATAAAAAGGAGATATTATACCATGGCAAAAGTAGGTATTGTAATGGGTAGTGATTCAGATATGCCAATCATGGCAAAGGCAGCAGACATTTTGGAGCAGCTTGGAGTGGACTATGAGATGACTGTAATTTCCGCTCACAGAGAGCCGGATGTATTCTTTGAGTACGCAAAATCAGCTGAGGATAAGGGATTTAAAGTGATTATAGCAGGCGCAGGAATGGCCGCTCATCTGCCTGGAATGTGTGCGGCAATCTTCCCAATGCCGGTGATTGGTATTCCAATGCACACCACTTCTCTGGGCGGAAGAGATTCCCTGTACTCTATTGTACAGATGCCAAGTGGTATACCGGTGGCAACCGTAGCAATCAACGGCGGTGCCAATGCAGGTATCCTGGCAGCGAAGATTCTGGCTACTTCAGATCCTGAACTTCTGGAGAGACTGAAAAAATATTCATCTGATCTGAAGGATCAGGTGGTTGCAAAAGATGAAAAGCTTCAGAAGATCGGATATAAAGAGTATTTAAAGCAGAAATAAAATACGTGATGGAAGAAAAGGATCACAGTACCAGGAGGAAGAAAAATGGATTACAAGAACGCAGGCGTTGATATTGAAGCCGGATACAAGTCGGTTGAACTTATGAAGGAACATATTAAAAAGACAATGAGACCGGAGGTGCTGACAAACATTGGCGGCTTTTCCGGAGCCTTCTCCATGGAGGCATTTAAAAATATGGAAAAGCCCACCCTGGTATCCGGAACGGACGGTGTGGGCACGAAACTGAAACTGGCTTTTATTTTGGACAGGCATGATACGGTTGGTATTGACTGTGTGGCTATGTGCGTCAATGATATCGCATGCGCAGGCGGTGAACCTCTGTTCTTCCTGGACTACATAGCGTGCGGTAAGAATGTGCCGGAGAAGATTGCCACCATCGTCAGCGGCGTAGCGGAGGGCTGTGCCCAGTCAGGCGCTGCTCTGATCGGCGGTGAGACGGCTGAGATGCCCGGTTTTTATCCGGAGGATGAGTATGACCTGGCCGGCTTTGCCGTGGGTGTTGTGGATGAGAAGGATCTGATCACCGGTAAGGAGATTAAGGACGGTGACACACTGATCGGTATTGCATCGTCAGGTGTTCACAGCAACGGTTTTTCCCTCGTTCGGAAAGTTTTCCAGATGGATAAGGAGACCTTAAATACGTACCATGAGGAGTTGGGAACTACGCTGGGGGAGGCGTTGATCGCGCCCACCAAGATTTATGTAAAGGCGCTTAAAATGGTAAAGGAAGCAGGTGTGCGCATCAAGGGCTGCAGCCATATTACAGGCGGCGGTTTCTACGAAAATGTTCCGCGTATGCTCCCGGAGGGTGTGTGCGCTGTGATCAAAAAGGACAGCTACCAGGTGCCCCCCATCTTTAAGCTGCTGGCAAAAGAGGGAAAGATCGCGGATGAGATGATGTACAATACCTACAATATGGGTATCGGTATGGTACTGGCAGTGGATGCGGCGGATGCGGAAAAAACAATGGAAGCAATCAAGGCATCCGGTGAGATACCCTATGTGCTGGGTGAGGCTAAAGCCGGGGAAAAAGGAGTAACATTATGCTAAAGATGGCAGTTTTGGTTTCTGGCGGTGGAACAAACCTGCAGGCCATTCTTGACAACATCAGGGACGGCGGGATAACCAACGCAGAGATTTCCGTTGTGATCAGCAACAATAAAAATGCGTATGCCCTGGAAAGGGCAAAGCAGCACCAGATAGACGCAGTCTGTATCTCTCCCAGGGAATTCGCTTCCAGGGAAGAGTTTAACATGGCGCTTTTGGAAAAGATCCAGTCCTACCACGTGGACCTGGTGGTGCTGGCCGGCTGTCTGATAGTCATACCTGAAATCATGGTAGATGCCTACCCCAACAGGATCATCAATGTACATCCCGCGCTGATTCCGGCATTCTGCGGAACAGGTTACTATGGACTGAAGGTTCATGAGGCAGTTTTGGAGCGGGGCGCAAGGGTGACAGGGGCCACAGTTCATTTTGTGGACCACGGCACAGATACCGGTCCTATCATTTTGCAGAAGGCTGTGGAAGTGAGGCAGGGGGATACCCCGGAAATCCTCCAGAGAAGAGTGATGGAGGAGGCGGAGTGGAAGATTCTGCCCAGAGCCATCGACTTAATCGCAAATGGTAAAATACGTGTTGAAGATAACCATGTCTTGATAGAGGAGAAGGGGCAGCAAGGATGAAAGTATTAATTGTGGGAAGCGGCGGAAGAGAACATGCAATTGCATGGAAGGTGGCCCAGAGCAAAAAAGTGACAGAGATTTACTGTGCGCCTGGTAACGCTGGGATTGCAGAATATGCATCCTGTGTGGATATCAGCGCTATGGAATTTGACAAGCTGGCAGAGTTTGCAAAGGACAAAGAGATTGATCTGACCATTGTGGGTATGGATGATCCCCTGGTGGGCGGTATCGTGGATGTATTTGAAGCACAGGGCCTGCGCGTATTCGGCCCCAGAAAAAATGCTGCGATCCTGGAAGGGTCCAAGGCATTTTCAAAAGATCTGATGAAAAAATATGGAATCCCCACAGCCGGGTATGAGAATTTTGAGGACCCCAAGGAGGCCTTAGCTTACCTTGAGAAGGCACAGTTCCCGATTGTTTTAAAAGCAGACGGCCTGGCTCTCGGCAAGGGGGTTTTAATCTGCATAACTCTTGAGGAGGCCAAAGAGGGCGTCAAGAGCATTATGGAGGATAAAAAGTTCGGCACAGCAGGGAACAAGATGGTTATTGAGGAGTTTATGACAGGCCGGGAAGTGTCTGTGCTGTCCTTTGTGGACGGAAAAACCATCAAGACCATGACTTCCGCCCAGGACCACAAGCGTGCAGGGGACGGAGACACCGGGCTGAACACAGGTGGGATGGGAACCTTTTCACCCAGCCCGTTCTACACAAAAGAAGTAGATGAATTCTGCAGAAAATATATTTATCAGGCCACTGTGGATGCCATGGCTTCTGAGGGCAGAGCGTTCAAGGGGATTATTTTCTTTGGACTGATGCTGACGGAAAATGGCCCTAAGGTATTGGAGTATAATGCACGATTTGGTGATCCTGAGGCCCAGGTAGTGCTGCCCAGGATGAAAAATGACATTGTGGAAGTGTTTGAAGCCTGTGTGGACGGAACCTTAGATCAGATTGACCTGCAGTTTGAGGACAATGCGGCCGTGTGTGTGGTTCTGGCATCTGACGGGTATCCTGTAAAATACGAAAAAGGTTATGTGATTAAAGGGCTTGAGAACTTTCAGAACCGGGACGGGTACTATGTATTTCATGCAGGTACAAAACAGACAGAAGAGGGTATTGTGACAAACGGAGGGCGCGTGCTGGGTGTGACTGCTACAGGAAAGGACTTAAAAGAGGCCAGAGCAAATGCCTACGAAGCAATCAAGCTGGTGGAATTTGAGAACAAATACTACCGCCATGATATCGGAAAGGCAATTGACGAAGCGTAAGCGACTCACACAAATGGAGGAATTTATGAGAACAATGAAGAGAACCCGGAGATTTGTCCTGGCTCTGGCAGTGCTGCTGCTTTGGGCTATGGCTCTTCCCGTACTGGCCGCATCCGATGACAATTCCCTGTCAGCACTGAATGTGCACAATGGAACCGTCACGCCGGATTTTGCCTATAATATATGGGAGTATGAGGTGACAGTGGAGCCGGGAACTACAGAGCTTCTGCTGGAACCCACCACCTCGGACGCAAATGCATCCATCACTTCTATCACAGGTACTGTGCTGCAGGATGGAAAAGCAACGGTATTCATCAATACCATGTCGGAGAGCGGATCTCCCATGACCTACACTCTGTATGTGAGCGAGGGAGGAGATGCGGCGAAGGAGACGGAGGCAGTCCAGACCGAGCCCCAGACTGAGAAGGCGACGGAGGCGATGACCGAGGCGGTGGCCCAACCTCTGGCGCAGACAGAAACCCAGACAGAGGCTGCGGCAACTAATACGCTTCAGGATCAGATCACAAAGTTGAAGTCCAATTCAGATTTGATGATGAAAATTGTGTATGGGCTGATTGCACTCGCAGTAATTTTATTGTTTTTGATTATTAACTTAATTTTGAAAAATAGAGATCTGAAAGATGACTTGAAGGATGCTGAGGATCAGCTGGCCTATCAGACAAATGAGTTTGCCAGAAAAGAAAAGTCCATGGTGACGGATAACTACTATGCGCCTACCCAGCAGGGCAGGTCAGGTGGAGAAAAGAACACCCAGGATATGCAGCAGGATGCCGCGGCAGCTCCGGTAACGCCGGTGGCACCGGCAGTGGAGGAGACCTTTGGCACAAGAGGGACGCCGGGAGGCTACCAGGGAATGCAGCCGGAGGATGTCTTGCCCAGCAAACCGATTACAGCCGACATCTCTGCACAACAGCCGGTAACTCAGGAGACAAATGGCAGCCAGCCGGAGCAGACGCCACAGGAGGCAGCGGGCAACAGAGAGTCTGCACCAACAGCGGATGATGAGAAAAAAGATGTAAATGTGACAATGGTTGAACTTTAGATGAGAAAGCGAAAGGGGCTTGAAAAAGGCCCCTTTTGTGTTGTGACTTGACAGTTCATTCCACTTGTTATAATATAAATATAACAAAAGAAAACAAGAGGGTGACACTATGGTGATTAAGATTGATTTTCAGAGCGATGAAGCCCTGTATATACAGCTGCGAAACCAGATTATTATTGGAATTGCTACTTCCGTGATTCAGGAGGGAGATGCACTTCCATCTGTCAGGCAGCTTGCAGAGGACATTGGAATCAATATGCATACAGTTAACAAAGCCTATGCAGTGCTGCGGCAGGAGGGATTTCTCACCATAGACCGCAGACGTGGCGCCATAATTGCGCTGGATATAGATAAACTGCAGGCGATGGAGGAGATGAAAAAGAATCTCCGGGTAATTTTGGCCAAGGCCAGATGCAAAAATATTTCAGCCCAGGAGGTTCATGATATGGTGGATGATCTTTTTGACGAATATCATGCACAGGAGCATAGCTGAATTTAGACAAAACAGGAGGATGCGACATGCGGGAACAATATACGGAAAATGCCAGAAAGGCATTGGAACTTGCCAGGAAGGCGGCAGACAAATACGGACATGGATATGTGGGTTCCGAGCATCTGCTGCTGGGACTGATCGAGGAGGAAAAGGGAACAGCGGCGATGGTACTGTCGGAAAGCGGTGTGGATGAGGACAAGCTGTTGGAGCTGATTGAAAAGCTGATCGCACCGGAGGGAAATGTGAAAGAGGCCTGGAGAGAGGGGTATACGCCCAGGGCCCAGGCTTTGCTGGAGGGGAGCCTTAGGGAGGCATCCCTGTTTCATATGGACCAGGTGGGCACAGAGCATATCCTGATTACCATGATCAAGGATGGGGAGTGCGTGGCCACCAGATTGCTGCACACCCTGGGAATCAATATCCAGAAACTCTATATGGCAGTTCTTGAGACCATGGGAATTGAGGAGGAGATGTACAAGGAGCTGGCGCAGGGGGCCAAGGCGGCTAAGAACCGGCAGGGCACCACCCCTACCCTGGACCAGTACAGCCGGGATTTAACCAGGATGGCGGCAGAAGGAGAGCTGGACCCTGTGATCGGCAGGGAGGAGGAAATAGAACGCATTCTGCAGATATTAAGTCGCAGAACAAAGAACAATCCCTGCCTGATCGGCGAACCGGGAGTAGGGAAGACCGCGGTGGTGGAAGGGCTGGCACAGAGAATTGTCACCGGGGCAGTGCCACAGACAGTCCAGGATAAGAGAGTAGTCACTCTGGATCTGGCCAGTATGATTGCCGGCTCTAAGTACAGAGGAGAGTTTGAGGAGAGGATAAAAAAGGTACTCAGAGAGGTTTCTGACAGCAGGGATGTGTTGCTGTTTATTGATGAACTGCACACCATCATCGGAGCCGGAGGGGCGGAGGGGGCCATGGATGCCTCCAATATCATGAAGCCGGCCCTCTCCAGAGGTGAGATTCAGCTTATTGGAGCTACCACCATTGAGGAATACCGTAAGCATATAGAGAAGGACCCGGCGCTTGAGAGGAGGTTCCAGCCGGTCACGGTGGAGGAACCCACAGAGGAAGAGGCCATCGCCATCTTAAAGGGACTGAGGCCCAATTACGAATCTTTTCACGGTGTGGAGATTACGGATGAGGCAGTGGAGGCTGCGGTAGAACTCTCCAACCGCTATATCAATGACCGTTTCCTCCCTGATAAGGCCATTGATCTGATTGACGAGGCATCCTCCAAGCTCCAACTTCGTGGTTACAAAGCACCTGATCACATTGAGCAGATACAGGAGGAAATAGACCAGCTTTATAGCGAGAAGGAGGAGGCGATTAAGGCCGGTGATTTTGCGTTGGCCAGGAATCTGAAGGCAGAGCAGGAGGAGAAGGAGCAGAGGCTTGAGAAGATGCGGAGGAATCTGGAAAAGCGGAGTGCATCCAAAAGAGCTGTGGTGCAGGAGGAAGATATTGCGGAGGTAGTATCTACCTGGACAAAGATTCCGGTCAAGAGGCTGGCACAGAAGGAGACCCAGCGGCTGCTCAAGATGGAACAGATCTTGCACAAGAGAGTAATCGGACAGGAGGAAGCGGTGTCAGCGGTGGCCAAGGCCATCAAAAGAGGGCGTGTGGGCTTAAAAGATCCCAAGCGTCCCATTGGGTCCTTCCTGTTCTTAGGGCCCACGGGAGTGGGTAAGACAGAACTCTCAAAAGCGGTTGCGGAAGCAGTGTTTGGAAGCGAGCAGGCCATGATCCGGGTTGACATGTCCGAGTATATGGAAAAGCACAGCGTTTCCAAGCTGGTCGGCTCCCCGCCGGGATATGTAGGGTACGATGAGGGGGGACAGCTCAGTGAGAAGGTCCGGAGGAATCCTTATTCTGTCATTTTATTTGATGAGATTGAGAAAGCACATCCGGATGTGTTCAATATCCTGCTTCAGGTGCTGGATGATGGCCATATCACAGATTCCCAGGGAAGAAAAGTGGACTTTAAAAACACCATACTCATCATGACCTCCAATGCAGGGGCGCAGTCCATAATCTCGCCCAAGAAGCTCGGCTTTGCGGCGGCCAATGACGAGAAAGCCAACTATGAGACTATGAAAGGAAGTGTGATGGAGGAGGTCAAACGGATGTTCAAGCCGGAGTTCCTCAACCGCATTGATGAGATCATCGTATTCCACTCCTTGAATCACACACACATTAAAAGTATTGTTTCCATTTTGCTTAAGGATTTCGCAAAGCGCTGCAAGGAGCAGATGAACATTACTTTAGAAGTGAGGAGCTCTGCGAAAGAGTTGATTTCCCAGGCAGGATTTGATGAAAAATACGGTGCTCGTCCACTAAAGCGTGCGATCCAGAGCAAGATAGAAGATGCCCTGGCACAGGAGATTTTGGAGGGAAGGGTAAAGGCAGGAGACACGGTGGCTGTGGGGACAGCCAACAAAGAAATTAAATTTTCTGTAAAGTAGAGAAAAGCTCTGGCATAATTCGAGGTTTTATGATAGAATTTAGCACATAGAGACAATACCAGGAGGGCATAAAAATGTCAGTAATCAGCGAGTTAATACGCACAGAAGCAGATGGAACGATCAGTTTCGGCAACTATGAACTGGATCAGAAATCCAAAGTTTCCGATTTTGAGCACAATGGTGATTTGTATAAAGTAAAGACCTTTAGGGAAATTACAAAGCTGGAGAGAAATGGGATGTTTGTTTACGAATCTGTTCCAGGCACTACGGTGAATCACCTGGATGTGACAGAGTCGGGAATGACTTTCCAGGTAGAGGGACCGACAGATGCGCAGATCACAGTGGAGCTGGAGGAGGATACGGAGTATCAGATCTTTGTGGAGGACAGTGAAGTCGGTGAAATGAAGACGAACCTGGGCGGCAAACTTGTGCTCAGTGTAGAGCTTGAAGGCGCGGAGACAGTAACGATTAAAATCGAGAGAGCTTAGTCTTGCAGTAAGATCCGTATACAGGTGGGAGACATCTGTATACGGATTTTTTCATATCATAGGAAAGTCCTTCGGAATTCCCTATGATATAAAAAGCCCTCCGGGCGGGATCGTCCTGCGCGCAGGATTCTTTTTATTATTACATAGAAAAGTCTTTGACACGTATGCTGGAGAATGATGGAGGAAGACAGATGGCAAAAGGAAAGAGTACGGTATTTTTCTGTCAAAACTGTGGTTATGAGTCTGCCAAATGGATGGGACAGTGTCCCGCATGCAGAGAGTGGAACAGTTTTGCTGAGGAAACGGTACAGAAGGCCCCGGGGGCAAAGATTAGCAGAAGGACAACAACGGCTGAGCCGGTGCAGCTAAATAGCATTGAGACAAATGAAGAAATTCGGACCGCTTCCGGAATGAAGGAGCTGGACAGGGTACTGGGAGGAGGCATTGTCCCCGGATCTCTGGTGCTGGTTGGAGGGGACCCGGGAATCGGGAAATCTACCCTGCTGCTGCAGGTCTGCAAAAACCTGACAGATCAGGGCAAAAGGGTTCTGTATATATCAGGTGAGGAATCGCTGCAGCAGATCAAGATGCGCGCCAAAAGGATTGGTGAGATCGGTGAAGGACTGTTCCTGCTGTGTGAGACCAATCTGGCATCTGTTCGGGAGGCTATAGAGCGAACGAAGCCGGACGTGGTGGTCATAGATTCCATACAGACTATGTATAATGAAGAAGTCTCCTCAGCACCGGGCAGTGTGTCCCAGGTGCGGGAGTCCACAGGAGTCTTCATGCAGATTGCAAAAGGCATGAGTATTACCATTTTCATTGTGGGTCATGTGACAAAAGAGGGGGTGGTGGCAGGACCGAGAGTTCTGGAACATATGGTGGACACTGTACTCTATTTTGAGGGGGACAGACACGCTTCGTACCGCATACTCAGAGGGGTGAAGAACCGATTTGGATCAACCAATGAGATCGGTGTTTTTGAAATGAGAGACAGGGGATTGGAGGAGGTGGAAAATCCCTCCGAGTTTATGCTGAGTGGGAAACCTGAGGGGGCATCCGGGTCCATAGTGGCTTGTTCTATGGAAGGCACCCGTCCCATTCTCATAGAAATTCAGGCACTGGTTTGCCAGAGCAATATGGCAATGCCCAGAAGAACAGCGGTGGGAACAGATTACAACCGGGTAAATCTGCTGATGGCTGTGCTGGAAAAACGGCTTGGGCTGCACCTGTCCTCCTGTGATGCCTATGTGAATATCGCTGGAGGGATTCGGATGAACGAGCCGGCCATTGACCTGGGAATCGTTCTGGCGTTGATCTCCAGCTATAAAGACAGGGCAATTGATGAGAAGACCATAGCTTTCGGCGAGGTGGGACTCAGCGGGGAGGTCCGCGCTGTCAATATGGCGGAGCAGAGGGTGCAGGAGGCAAAAAAGCTGGGATTTACCACTGTGATTATGCCCCAGGTATCCATAGCGGCGGCTGAAAAAATTAAGGATATCCGTATTGTAGGGGTGAGAAGCTTAAGAGATGCTGTAAACTGCATCTAATCCATTGGCTTTTCGTCCAGCAGCCTGCGGACAATCTGATTGGTTTCCTCCAAGGTGTATGCATGGTCGGAGAGATACTGCACAAAATCCAGAAAGGCCTGGTAGATACCGGGTTCCCTGAGGATGGCAAACCGCATGTCACATTGATCTAATAGCATACAGAAGAACACCTGGTTTTCCGCAAGCAATTCAAAATAGAGGCTGTCGGGAAAGGCGATGGTTTCCTTCAAAAGCAGGCTGTAAGCCATTGTCTTTCCATTTTCTTGAATAAAGGTTTCAAGGGTTTTTCTGCGGTCCGCAACCGTCAGGGGAGGAAGGCAGGCAGTGGCCTGACCCACAATCCTGCCCGTTTCCCACAGCAGTTTTAAACCTTTCCATGAAAAAAAAGCAGTTGTGTTGGAAAGGCGTTTTCCGGGTTCGCGATGCGCAAGATATTCACTGGTCAGATATGAGGACAACCCCAAGGATTGGAAGCCGGAAAGTACAGTTTCTTCAGGGATACAGGAAGTCAGGCAGGGCTGCTGCTTAAAAAAAGCCACAAGTGGTATACAGGGATCGCTTCCGTGCTTGTAAAGGGAAGCGGCATCCTCTGGGGTGTGAGTGATCTGCATCATCTGTTTGGCCTTTGAAAAGGCATTCTCCATCTCCTGGCGATAGGCTATGATTTTGGCGGGGTCCTGGATACAGATACTTTTTGTCATATCGGATGAAATCACCAGTACAGCCATATCAGTAATCAAGTAGTAGGGCCAGGCCCTTTCCGCTGTGGCCGCCATCCCTTCCACACAGTATGAAAAATAAGGTAAATAGGTCTCAAACCTGGAAAGGGCAAGAGGAAGCACATGGCGCAGAACCTGTAAATTCTGGAGGCGGCCGGAATCTTGCTTGTCCTCCTGAATCAGAAAAAACAAGTGCTTAAAACAGATCTTTTTGCGGTATTTGAGGTGATACTGATTTAATGCAATGGAAATAGGAAAGGGGGAGTCCGGAGGCAGATTACACAGCAGCGGCATATTTGTATCCAAGGAAGCAAAAGCACGCTCCAGAAGGCTAAAAACCAGGCAGGTGGTCTGCAAAAGTGTATCAGACTTCAGAGGCAGCTTGTCTGTAGAATCCGGAGCCTGCAGGTTTACAAACAGAGGAGCCTTGTTGGTGTCAAGCTCCATTATTTCAGAGAGCAATTTTTTTATGTGTTCTCTGTTTTGATAAACAGCGGCTCCTGATTTTTCTTCCTCATAAAGATTCAGGATTTCTCTGCGGTCCCTGGCATTTATGCGCAGAGAATCACAAAAGCTGCTTAAAAAGGCCTTGGAGGGCAGCCTAAGACCGCTGACAAGGCGATGTATGGACGCACGATCCAGACCGGTATTTTTTGCAAATGTATATACTGTGTAGCCGTTCATTTCCAGATGCTGTCTGCATCGTTCACTCAGTTTTGACATCTGACGCTCTCCCATTTTTTTAATCAATGTTTATTTGATTTAAGATGTACCGGTTTGTCTCAAGCAGAGAATAGGAGTTGGCAGAATCGCTCATATATTGGAGATAATCGGCAAAAGCCTCAAAAATACTGGATTCGTTGATTAAGATAAAGCGAATTCTGTTGTTCTCTTCAAACATGCAAAACAGCAGCTGGTTTTCCGGCAATAGCTCCAGATAGAAATTTTCCGAAAAGGGAAAATTTGTTTTCAGCATTTTACATTCCTGAAGATTTCCATTATTTGTCTCCACAAACCGTCTCAAGAGGCTTCGCCTCTGCTCCAGATCCAATGGGGGCAGATAGGAAGACATCTGTCCTCTTATTTGCCCTGTCTTAAGAAAACTCCTTAAGCCTGCTTCAAAAAAGTAAGAGGGGGACGCCTTTGATGCCGGAGCATCGGCAAATTGGGGGAATGATCTTTGCAGCCGGCCATCCACATCATAGGAGAAAAGGGGCTGCAGCAGGCTTTGGGGTAGGCAGGGGAGAAAGCAAGGCATGCTCTCCATAGAACTGCACACAGGCCCTTTGGCGAGCTTTGCATTAAGGTATAAGCTCAAGGAGTCATTAATTGAGCTGCTGACAGACATCAAAGGGCGTGAATCTTGAAAAATGCGCTCCATCTCTGAACGGTACATTTCAACATGTACGGGATTCGTGTGCAGGATACTCTTTGTAAAGTCTGCGGAAAAAACGAGCACAGTATCATGTGCAATCAAGTAATAAGGCCAAACACATTGGAAGCAGTCAGTCTCAGATATTTGACTGTAGGTATAGTATGGAAGGTAATTCGCAAAGCCTGAGAACACCAGGGGGAGTACATTGGAGAGGGTCTTCAGGTTACAATTGCTGTTAATCTGCACATGAGGATTAGAAGAAAAGGTAACTAAGTGTTTCAAAGAAATTTTTCTTCTGTATTTTATGTAGAGC